>NZ_QTXS01000001.1:1513974-1564156 GCF_003461765.1 Roseburia sp. AF02-12
GTATCTGGATTCGTACCCTCTGGGATATCTGGATACGAACCTGAATGATACAATTCAACACACATCAGTTTAAACTCATAACTATAACGCATAAAAACACCCTCCTTACTGGTTGTCCAGTAAAGAGGGTACATATCATACATACAATCGTTCTTCCGGGGTCTTTTCTATCTTTACTGTTTATTTTACCTGCTTTTATAAATCTTTAAGCACATCATCATAAAGGGCATCTAACATTTCCTTCAACTGCTTTTCAATGGTATCAAAATAAATTTCTGCTGTATCGTTGTCAAATTCCATCTCATTGCCGATTTCCATCACAATGTCAAGGATTCCGCTGTTCAACTCATCAATTGCATTTTCCACAATCTCTTCAAAAGTGCAGTAGGCATCGCCTGTCATATGCACAATAAAATCTTTCTTATCTAGCTTTCCACGGAATTTGTATTCATCGGTAAAAAGGCTCCATCCATCTCCGGCTGCCTCCCGCATCTCATTCCGAATGGATTTATAATCCAGTGGGACATAGTTCTGCTTAAAAAATTCTTCAAAAGATGCTTTATCTTTATATTCTTCCATTCCAATTCCTCTGTCTGTCTAAATTTCCTGTAAATGTTCTAACGCCTGCTCCGGCAAAATGCATTTTCCATGCTCCATAATATATGCCCGGGTCGGTCCATGCGCATAAATATCATCTGCAAATTCCAAAGAAGCACTTAAAAGACGACAAAGCTGTTTATCACTAAGTTCTCCCTTCTCAAGCAAAAGATAATAAGCATCCTCTCTGGTCAGATAATAAAGACTGCTCTTCATCGGCAGTTCCAGACGGACGCCCTTGGCATAACAAATTGCACGTTCCATGCTTGCAAAGCAAAGCTGATAAAAATTCCGGTCTTTTAGTGTAAAGCCACCGGTAGACTGTTTCTTATCTGTGCTTTCTTCTGCCTTGGAATCTGACTGCTCCGGCTGTATTTCTGCAATGCCTTCATCCGTATGATTCTGATTTGCCAGCTCTTTTGACGTCTGTTTCAGCTTTTCAATATCAGGAGCATTCTTAACCAGACTTTCTACTGCAGACTTCAGATTTTCCAACATATTGCTGATGCCAAGCTCCGGCTTCTCCGAAAAAGTAAGTGCCAGCGTATGCTCCGGCAGTACTGCAACCTGAATGGTAATATTTCCACCCTGTACTTTATATCCGACCTCTTCTTCTGCCATGGAAATAATCTTACGCAGAAACGATTCTGTTCTTCCGTCATTCTGCAGAAAATCATCTACTTCCAGCCCATTTTCCATTAATTCTTCTTCTGAAATAATACAGCGCACCGTATCCACATCGATTCTTTTAAATCTCATAAACAATCACCTGCCATTATTCTCGCTGCGTTTTCCCTTATTTGTAACCTTACTATACACTAAAAGCCCTTTCTTTTCAACCGGAAAGCTTTTATAATATAGGTATCCAAGGTATTAAGCCCGTAAACAGCCGGCAATTCCATAATACGGTAAAGGAGGAGCATTATGCACCGGATTATCTTTCATATTGATGTCAATTCTGCTTTTTTAAGCTGGAGTGCTGTTGACCGCCTAGAGCATGGTGAAACTTTAGATATCCGCGCTATACCGGCAATTATTGGCGGTGACTCTGCTACAAGACACGGTGTGGTTCTTGCCAAGTCTGTGCCTGCCAAAGCCTATAAGATTGTCACCGGCGAACCGGTTGCCAATGCTTTACGCAAATGTCCTACCCTTATGCTGGTTCCGCCGGATCATGCCATGTACCAGAGAAAAAGCCATGCACTTATGGAACTGCTACATACCTACACCGATGATATCGAGCAGCTTTCCATAGATGAATGTTTTCTTGACTTTACGCCCATTGCCCACCAGTATGAATCTCCTCTTGCAGCAGCCAAAATCATTTCTGCAAATATTAAATCACGATTTGGTTTTACCGTTAATATTGGAATTGCTCCAAATAAGCTTCTGGCGAAGATGGCAAGTGATTTTACCAAGCCGGATCGGATTCACACTCTTTTTCCGGATGAAATTGCAAAAAAAATGTGGCCGCTTCCGGTGGATGATCTCTACATGGTAGGGCATTCCAGTGCTGCCCGGTTGAAAGCACTTGGCATCCGTACCATCGGAGAACTTGCAGCCACTGACCCGGATTACCTCCGGCAGGAATTCAAAAGCCACGGCACACTGATGTGGGAATATGCCAATGGAATCGGAGATGACCATGTGCATTCTACCAAGCGGGAAGCCAAGGGGATTGGCAATTCCACCACTTTAAAGGAGGACGCCCGCACCTTAGCAGATGCAAAAAAGGTTCTGCTCTCTCTTTCCGAATCTGTATCCATGCGCCTTCGGAAAGAAAAAATGTTAGCCCAGAGTATCACGGTAGAAATCCGCTACCATGATTTTACCAATACTTCCCACCAGTGCAGTCTCCTCTCAGCCACAAATACTACAGATGCCCTTTATAAAACTGCCGTTTCCCTTTTCCAGCAGCTCTGGAATAAGGAACCTGTCCGGCTCCTTGGCATCCGTACCAGCCGTCTGCTTCCTGAAGATGCACCGGTGCAGCTTTCTATTTTTGATTATGCAGCCGATTCATCAGCATCTGCCATGATTTCCACAGAAAGTACAGCTTCCGGCAGTCCGCTCCCAGATGGCAATAAAAAAAGCTGCACCCAGATGCCTTCTGCCAATAAGCAAAAGCAACTGGATGCAGCCATTGATTCTATTCGGAAACGTTTTGGGTCGAAGGCTCTTGTCCGGGGGAGTTTTCTTCCGTCTCCTGAGTCAGATCCGAAAAAGAATCATCCATCGGACTGACGTTTGAGATGGTATAGTAGAATAATGGATCCGGAAGTTCATCCTTATATCCATTATCGTTTAATATAAACTGGAAGGTTCTGTTACTGCTTCCCTCTGCATCACTATAGGTTAAGAGGGAGGCCGTTACAAGATAACTTCCATCCTCTTGTGCAATCCAGTCGTCAAGCTGTGCCTGCACCGTCGTATCCTCACCATAAGGCATCTGAAATGCCCCTTTATCTATAATGTAACTCTTACTTTCATTCTCATAGCGGATTGCAGTAAACTTCCTGCCAGAAGAAAGGTAAGTAAAAGTGCGCCTTTTCTTCCTTTTTTCGTGGTTCTCATCATGCATTTCTCCTTCCGTATACATAAGTTGCAAAATAAATGATGGCTGCTACAATCACAATCATCGGACCTGTTGCAACATTGGTAAAATAGGAAATCATCAATCCGAGTAATCCCGAAAACAGGGAAAAGATAACGGAAAATAAATGATATTCCCGCATGTTGACCGAAATATTCCGGCTTGCTGCTGCCGGAAGAATCAGCAGTGCATTGATGATCAAAATTCCAATCCATTTAATGGAAAGCATTACAATTAATGCAATAAAAATTGCAAAAATATTTTCTATCAGCTTCACCCGGATTCCCCGGCTCTTTGCCAGTGCCCGGTGCAGGCTTACTGCATTTAACTTATTAAATGCCACGCCCCAGAAAATCAGTGTTGCCGCAAAAATCAGAATCAGATAAATAATTTCCTTTTTAGAGATGCTTAAAACATCACCTACCAAAAGACTGGAATATTTGCTGAAATTGCCACCTTTCGATAAGATGGCCAGTCCCACAGCAATACATGCTGAAGAAAAAACGGAGATAATCGTATCTCTGGATGCCGATGCTTTACTGCTGATATAGTTTAGTAATAATGCAAAAATTACTGCAAAAATAATCATGGATAAGGTCGTATCTGCAACTCCCATCACAACGCCAAGAGCAATTCCCGTCAATGCAGAATGACCTAATGCATCTGAGAAAAATGCCATTTTGTTATTTACAATCATGGTTCCAAGGATTCCAAACAATGGTGTGATAATCAGGATTGCGATAAATGCATTCCGCATAAATCCATAAGACCACCACGCGGTAAAAAATTCTATCATCCCCGCACCTCCATATCTGTAAATACCTGTTTAAAAGCATCACTGTCATAGACTTCCTTCGGTGTTCCCTGGGTCAGCACTTTGCCATCTATGAGCACCACATGGTCTGCATATTTTCTTACATAATCAAGGTCATGGGAAATCAGTAAAACTGCCAGGTCAAAATTTTCCTTCAGATATTCGATATTCCGGTAAAATAACTCCATACCATTCTGGTCAATACCAGACACCGGCTCATCCAAAAGCAGCAGATTCGGTTCATCCATCACTGCCATGGAAAGAAGTACACGCTGTAATTCCCCACCGGAAAGATTACATACCTGCTTGTCAATCAAATGCTCGGCTTCAAACATTTTTAAGCTTTCTTTGATTTCCTGATACAGCTTTTTACTCTTATATAAAAATACCGGCCGGTTGGACTGATAGCTTGCAATCATATCATAGACACTGACCGGAGTGGATTTCTCGATATTTAGATTCTGTGGTACATAACCAATCCTAAGCTTCTGGATATGACCATTTTCCCTGTCCTTAAATTCAATGCTTCCCGTGTGTGGAATGTCATTTAAAATAGCCCGGATCAGAGTTGATTTTCCTGCTCCGTTCCGGCCAATCAATACTGTCAGTGTTCCACAATGAATATGCAGATTCACATCTGACAATATCTGCTGTTCTCCAATGGTAACACCCAGATGGTTAATCCGGATACAATGCAGTCCACATGGTTTTACTATTTTTCTCATTCTGTAAAAGCCTCCTTCAGCAGTTCCATATTCTGTCTCATTGCATCAAGATAGCTGTCCTTTTCATACTCCCCGCGGGTTAAGGTATCAAGATAACATACTTTCGCATCGGTCTCCCGCTCTACTGTATCTCCCATATCTTTGCCATAGAGTTCTTCTGCCAGCACCACTGATATATCATTCTTTTCAATGACGCCCATCACATCTGCCACTTCACCGGCACTGACCTGACGCTCCTCATCCAAATCCATGGTATAGGAAATCTCCATATCATAGTCCTCTGCCACATAAGCATAAGCTTCATGAAAAATAACAATGTGCTTTCCTGCTAATTCTTGCTTTAGGAACTGCTGCTCTTTTTCTAAGTCCTCAAGCTTTGCAAGGTACTCCTTTGCATTGCTTTCATAAACATCCTGATGCTTTGGGTCTATGTTGCAAAGTCCTTCTAAAATATTTTTCACCTGCTGCTTATAAAGCGCAATGCTCATCCATGCGTGGGCATTCACATCTCCGTGATTGTGTCCATCTTCATGAGTATCCTCGGTATCTCCGTGGATATGCTCCTCTGCAGCATCTTCATGGGCATCTCCGTGAGCATGTTCCTCTCCTTCATCCTCTTCGGACAAAAGATTAAGTCCCTCGCAGGCATTTACAATGGAAAGATTCTTATAATCTGCTGCCACATCCGATAAAAAAGATTCGATTCCGCCACCATTTACAATAAACACATCTGCACCGGAAAGGAGCTTCATGTCTGCCGGAGTCAGCTGGTAATCGTGAAGGCAGCCGGTCTGCGGCTCACTGAGATTCTGCAAATCCACACCCGGAGTGTCTCCGATAACATTCATTGCTGCAATATACATCGGATAAAAGGATGTTACTACCGTAAATTCACTATCCTGCTGTTTTGTCTCTTCTTTTACATATAATTGTGTCAGTCCTGCACCAGTCAATAAAAGTACCAGCAGAAGAACCGTTACAAATACATATTTATTCTTCATAGCCAACAGCCTCATCCATAATCTGCCAGATTTCTTCCCTGCCCTGCTTGGTTACTGCAGAAAACGGAACAATTACCGTCCCAGGTTTTACTTTCAGACCTTCTTTTACTGCCTTGATACATTTTGGCACCTGGCTTCTCTTCAGCTTGTCCAGCTTGGTTGCCACAATAACCGGATCAAAGCCCTGATGGATAATCCAGTCATACATCAGTTTATCATTGGCAGACGGGTCATGCCTGATATCAATTAATAAGAATACCCGGCGCAGCTGCTTTGAGGTATGCAGATAATTTTCAATCATTTTACCCCATTTTGCTTTCTCACTCTCTGCTACTTTCGCATAACCATATCCCGGCAAATCCACCAGATACATGGCATTATTGATATTATAGAAATTAATGGTCTGTGTCTTTCCCGGCTGTGCAGAGGTTCTTGCAAGGGATTTCCGGTTCATCAGTGCATTAATTAATGATGACTTTCCAACATTGGATTTTCCTGCAAATGCCACCTCCGGCAATGTATTCTCCGGAAGCTTACTGGTAACACCACACACCGTTTCCAAGTTTACTTCTTTTATAACCATTTTCTGCTCCTTTACTACTCTTTTACAAAAGCAACCTTTAAGATATCTTCGATGGTATCTGCATAGACAATTTCTAAATCCTTTTTAATCTCTGCTGAGAGTTCCTCAATATCTTTTTCATTTTTTCCCGGCACACAGACTGTCCGGATACCGGCATTTTTCGCTGCTAATGTTTTCTCTTTTAATCCACCAATCGGAAGCACTCTGCCGCGGAGGGTAATCTCTCCTGTCATGGCAACATCAGCACGCACCTTTTTCCCGGTAATGGCAGAAAGCATTGCGGTTGCCATGGTAACACCGGCGGACGGTCCATCCTTTGGTACGGCTCCTTCCGGAATGTGGATATGTATATCATGTTTGGTAAAGAAATCGTCCGGTATCTGATACTGCTCACTGACAGAACGGATATAACTGATTCCAGCCTGTGCAGACTCTTTCATGACATCGCCAAGCTGTCCTGTCAGTTTAAATTCACCCTTTCCCGGCATTACATTTACTTCGATTTCTAATGTATCACCACCGACACTGGTCCATGCCAGTCCCCGGACAATACCAACCTCGTCCTTCTCATTCTTCTTATCAAAGGTATATTTCTCTTTGCCAAGATAATGTTCTAAGTTCTTTGTGCTTATAGTAACTTTCTTTTTCTTGCCCTCGTAAATCTCTCTTGCTGCTTTTCTGCAGATTTCACCGATTTTGCGTTCTAAGTTACGCACACCGGCTTCTCTTGTATAGCTGCGAATCAGCTGCTCAATTGCACCATTCTGGAATGTAAGCTCTGATTCCTTTAAGCCATTTTTCTCAATCTGCTTTGCTATAAGATGCTCTTTTGCAATGTGAGCCTTTTCATTTTCCGTATAACTGCTTACCTCAATCAGCTCCATACGGTCTAACAGAGGTCTTGGTATTGTCTGTACGGAATTGGCTGTCGCAATAAACAATACCTCAGACAAATCTACCGGAAGCTCCACATAGTGGTCCCTGAAATGGCTGTTCTGCTCATTATCCAATACTTCCAGCAGTGCAGAAGATGTATCTCCCTTATAATCACTGCTAACTTTATCAATCTCATCTAAAAGCATCAGCGGGTTCTTTACTCCGGCACTCTTTAAACCATTGATAATTCTGCCCGGCATTGCCCCCACATAGGTCTTTCTGTGTCCACGAATCTCTGCCTCATCACGGACACCGCCGAGACAGATTCTGACATACTTTTTATTCAATGCTTTTGCCACAGAACGGGCAATGCTTGTCTTGCCGGTTCCAGGAGGTCCCACCAGACAGATAATTGGACTTTCTCCTTTATTAGTCAGATTCCGGACTGCTAAGAATTCCAGCATACGCTCTTTTACTTTTTCCAGTCCGTAGTGGTCTTCGTCTAAAATTTTCTCTGCATTAGCTAAATCTTTATTATCCTTAGAAGCCTTATTCCATGGCAGTTCCAGCAATGTCTCAATATAGCCTCTGCTGACTGCACTTTCCGAAGAACTGGATGCAATATTCTTAAAACGCTCAATCTCTTTTTTAATTCTCTCTTTAACCGTCTTATCTGCCTTCAGTTTCTTTACTTCCTCTAAAAAGTGTTCCGCATCTGACTGTGTATTATCCTCACCTAGTTCTTCCCGAATCAGTTTCATCTGTTCCCGCAAAAGATATTCCTTCTGATTCTTATCCACGCGTTCTTTCACCTTCGCCTGAAATTCATTCTTTAAGGAAATCACTTCGATCTCATTCAGCAGAATTGCCATTAAAGTCTCATACTGGGAAGTGAGATCTACTGCCTCTAAGATTTTCTGTTTCTGGGTATAATAAAGCGGCAGATTGTATGCAACCTGCTGCATCAAAGTTCCAACGTCCTGCTGTTCTTCTACCTGACGTAAGAATTCTTTGCTCATATGTCCATTGGCTTTTTGATATTTCAGTACGGTTTCCCTGATACAGCGAAGCATTGCTTCCTTCGCTTCCGGCATCAGTTCTTCCTCTTCTGCCGTTTTTTCATCAAAAAGGATGACCTCTGCCATCAGATACTTCTCCTGTGACAGAAAAGAGGCTAACTCGCCTCTTTCCAATCCTTCTACCAAAACACGCACGATTTCATTTGGCATCTTTATTACCTGCTTTACTTCAGCAATAACACCAATCTGATATAAATCATCCCTGGCCGGCTCCTCTACGGAAGCATCCTGCTGTGTAATCAGGAATATTTTCTGGTCTCCAACCATCGCCTCTTCTATGGCATGAATGGAACGGTCCCTGCTAATATCAAAATGAGCCACCATTCCCGGCAGAATGGTCATTCCACGAAGTGCAACTGCCGGTAAATGAATTACTGTCCTGCTCATCTTTTTCTCCTCTTTTTTATGCGTTACGATATTCTATCTCCGCTTTCTTGTCTTCTACCGTTTCTTTTGTAATGGTGCATTTTACAATACTCTCATCAGAAGGAATCTGATACATTAAATCCATCATGGTATCTTCCATAATTGCACGAAGTCCACGGGCACCGGTCTTACGGGCTAAGGATTTCTCTGCAATTGCTTCTACTGCATCATCTTCAAATTCCAGCTCTACACCGTCAATTTCAAACAGCTTCTTATACTGCTTAATCAGTGAATTCTTCGGCTCCTTTAAGATACGGATTAACGCTTCCTTATCTAGCTGCTCTAAGGATACATTTACCGGAACACGTCCGATAAACTCCGGAATCAGACCGAATTTAATAAAATCTCCCGGCAGTACCTGCTTTAAGACTTCGCTCAGATTACGCTCGGTACGGTCTGCAATATCTGCGTTAAAGCCGATGGATTTCTGATCCATACGCTGCTCGATAATCTTCTCTAATCCATCAAATGCTCCACCACAGATAAATAAAATATTCGTAGTATCAATCTGGATTAATTCCTGCTGTGGATGCTTTCTTCCACCCTGTGGTGGAACGGAAGCCACAGTTCCCTCTAAGATTTTTAATAATGCCTGCTGTACACCTTCACCGGACACATCTCTGGTAATGGATACATTTTCAGATTTCTTCGTAATCTTATCAATCTCATCGATGTAAATAATACCGCACTGGGCGCGCTCGATATTGTAATCTGCTGCCTGAATCAGTTTCAGAAGGATATTCTCTACGTCTTCACCGACATAGCCTGCTTCTGTTAATGTGGTGGCATCTGCAATGGCAAACGGTACATTTAAGACTCTTGCCAGTGTCTGTGCCAGAAGGGTCTTACCGGAACCGGTCGGTCCTAACATCAGAATGTTACTCTTCTGCAATTCCACATCATTCATATCTACATCAGAAGTAATTCTTTTATAGTGATTATATACGGCTACAGAGAGGACTTTTTTGGCTTCGTCCTGACCGATTACATATTCATCTAAAAATTTCTTCATCTCTTCCGGTTTAATCAGGTTGATTTCTTCTAAATCTTCCTTTCCTTTTCCGGAAATCTCCTCATCTTCGAATTCCTCCTCTATGATTTCTGCACAGATGTCCACGCATTCATCACAGATATATGCACCGTTTGGTCCTGCAATCAGCTTGCGTACCTGATCCTGTGATTTTCCGCAAAAGGAACATCTGATTTTGTCCTCGCTATTTCTTCCTGCCATCTTTCCACCTCGATTATTTCCATCTATCTTTTCTAAATCCTTCGTAAAAAAGGTAAAGGCTGCCCGTAGTCGAATTCCGCATATGTGCTTCGGATAATCCGCCCAGAGACAGCCTCTTTCTTATTTCTCTTATCTTGCTGTAATTACACCGTCAATCAGGCCATACTCCTTTGCCTCTTCTGCGGACATATAATAGTCACGCTCTGTATCTGCGGCAATTACATCATATGGCTTTCCGGTATTTGCAGCTAAAATCTCGTTCAAACGTTTCTTGGTCTTTAAGATATTCTCTGCTGCAATCTGAATCTCAGTTGCCTGTCCTTTTGCTCCACCGGAAGGCTGATGTATCATAATCTCTGCATTTGGTAATGCAAATCTCTTTCCTTTTGTTCCACCGGACAACAGGAATGCACCCATGCTGGCTGCAAGTCCGATACAAATTGTAGATACATCACATTTGATATACTGCATGGTATCATAAATTGCCAATCCGCCTGTTACAATTCCACCCGGAGAATTGATGTATAACTGAATGTCTTTTCCCGGATCTTCGGACTCTAAGAATAAAAGCTGTGCCACTACCAGACTGGCTGTGGTCTCATTTACCTCTTCACCAAGGAAAATAATTCTATCCTTTAATAATCTGGAGTATATGTCGTAACTACGCTCTCCTCTGCTGGTCTGTTCAATGACATAAGGTACTAAACTCATATGATAACCTCCATTTCTACCATACATTCTGCTGCAACTTTATCTCTGTTTCAAGTGATTTGCGTAAAACAGACCGACCTGATTCCAAGTCAGTCTGTCTCTTTACGTGCTTCTCTTATGCTTCTGCATTAGCTGCTTCTGCTTCTTTTTCTTTCTTAGTCTTAGCTTTTGCTCTTTCTTTTACATTGTCCATAATGAACTGAACTGCTTTTTCAATCGCAATATCACGTTTCATGGATTCTTTCTCGTTATCGCCAACATACTCTTTGAGCTTATCCGCTTCCATTCCGTATGCTTTTGCCATCTTCTCAATTTCAGCATTTACATCATCTTCTGTAATCTCGAAGTTTTCTTCTTTTGCAATCTGCTCTAATACTAAGCTGCTCTGGATTCTTGTTAATGCTTCCGGACGAACCTGTTCTTTCATCTTGTCCATAGTCATTCCGGAGAACTGCATATACTGGTCAAAGCTTAATCCCTGCTGTGCAAGTCTCTGGGCAAATTCCTGAATCATATTCTGTACCTGTGATTCAATCATTGCATCTGGAATTTCCATCTCAGATTTCTCGATAATCTTCTTGATTGCTTCGTCCTCTTTGGTACGTTTTGCATTGTTCTCTTTGGTCTCTTCTAAGTTCTTCTTCACGCTCTCTTTGTACTCTTCTAAGGTTTCGAACTCAGAAACATCAGATGCGAACTCATCGTTTAACTCTGGAAGTTCTTTTGTCTTAATCTCGTTAATCTTAACTTTGAATACTGCTGGTTTTCCAGCTAAATCTTCTGCATGATATTCCTTCGGGAATGTAACGTTTACTTCTACCTCATCGCCAGTGTTCTTTCCTACTAACTGATCTTCGAATGTATCGATGAAGGAATGGGAACCGATCTCTAATGGATGATTCTCTCCTTTTCCACCTTCAAATGCGACACCGTCTACGAATCCTTCGTAGTCGATAACTGCTGTATCACCTTCTGCAACAGGTCTGTCTGTTACAGTTACAGTTCTTGCATTGTTATTTCTTTCTCTCTCTAATGCTTCTGCAACTTCTTCATCAGATACGGATGTATCGATCTTTGTTACAGTTACACCATTATATTTGCCAAGTTTAACTTCTGGTCTCTTTGCAACTTCTGCTGTGAAGATGAATGGTTTTCCTTTTTCTAACTGAACCACATCAACCGTTGGCTGGGAAACGATATCTACACCGCTCTCATCGATTGCTGCCGGATAAGCTTCCTGCATCATGATATTTGCAGCATCTTCATAGAAGATTTCCGGACCATACATTTTCTCTACCATAGCCATTGGAACTTTTCCTTTACGGAATCCAGGGATGCTGATTTTGTTTTTCTGCTTATTGTATGCAGCTTTCAAAGCCTCTGCCACTTTATCTTCTGCCACTTCAATTGTAAGCTTTACCATATTTTTCTCTAAATTTTCAACCTGTACACTCATTCTTGTTTCTTCCTCCTTATAACTATATATAAAATATACATGTACAAATATTTTCTTATCTTACGACTGCTCCCCTAAAAATAGGCATACTTAGAGCTACTAACAGTCATTTAGAGATTATAACACACCGTTTGTAAAATTACTAGCTTTTTTTTCGGTACAAGATTTCAATTGGTGACAGTCATGTAAAAAGCCCCCGGGAAATGCACTTTCGCGCTTTTCCCGAAGGCTTTTTGTCTTTCTTCTTATTTAGACATCTGCTCTTCCTGTCTCATGATCATTTTCTTAACCATTTCTCCACCGATAGAGCCAGCCTGTCTGGATGTCAGGTCACCGTTGTAGCCCTCTTTTAAAGGTACTCCGATTTCAGATGCAACCTCCTGTTTAAAACGGTGCATTGCCTCTTTTGCCTGTGGCACTGCCATCTGGTTACTTGAATTAGAACTGTTTGTTCCGCTCATTTGTTTCTACCTCCATAGTTTCTTCTCTTTGTTATCTATTTTCAGATAAGCTTTTGTTAGTTGCTTATCCTGTTTTTAGTATGGCTTCCAGAGAATAAATTATGTTGGTAAGTTCTGGTTATTTTTATTTAAAATACATGATATTTGCTTCCATCGCATCAATATCTGCCTGTGGTTCCAGCCACTTTACAATAGCCATGGAAAATTCAATGGCTGTTCCCATGCCCCGGCTGGTAACGATGTTGCCATCTACTGCAACTTTTTCTGCTCCGACCTTGGCTCCAAGAAGCTTTTCTTCAAAGCCCGGATAGCTGACTGCATGTTTACCCTCTAATATTCCATTCTCACCCAATACGCTTGGTGCAGCACAGATTGCTGCAGTAAGTTTGCCGCCTGCTACATAAGATGTAATCACTTTCTTTACAATTTCATGCTTTCCGAGATTTAAGGTTCCAGGCATTCCGCCCGGCAGTACAATTCCATCATAGCTGTCAAAATCAGCTTCCTCTGCCAGTACATCTGCTGCAAACGTAATTCCGTGGGCTCCTGCCACTTCTTTCTTTCCGGTAATGGAAATCATATCAATCGCAATTCCTGCTCTGCGTACCACATCCACTACGGTAAGTCCTTCAATCTCTTCACAGCCATCCGCCATAAAAATTCCGATTTTCTTCATATTATCTTCCTCCTGTTTTCTATTCTCTTCTGATATTACATTTTCTGATATTAAATTTTCTAACACGAAATTTTTCTATGCTGTCTCTTATGTTAGCATGGTTACTGCGCTTTTTCAATTCCATGGTTGCAGTGGATTTTAAAATATTTTACAATAAATGTATCATTATTTTCCTGACTATATGGAGGCTATTATGGAAATTGAACGTAAATATTTAATTGATGAGATTCCTTTTGATTTAAAAGACTATCCCTGCAAAGTCATTGAGCAGGGGTATCTCAATACGGACCCTGTAGTGCGGGTGCGCCGCTCCAATGACAAATATATTCTTACTTACAAAGGCTCCGGTCTTATGGTACGGGAAGAATATAATCTTCCTCTGAACGAAGATGCTTACCGGCATCTGATTCAAAAAGCCGATGGCATTATCATTTCCAAGAAGCGCTATCTGATTCCATTGACTGGCAGGCTGACCATTGAGCTTGATATTTTCGAAGGAGACCTTGCTCCGTTGAAATTAGCCGAAGTGGAATTTGAAACAAAAGAAGAAGCTGAATCCTTCCTTCCACCGAAGTGGTTTGGGAAAGATGTCACCTTCTCCTCTGATTATCACAACAGCACTTTAAGTCGTATGGGACTGCCTACCTAAGGCGGGTAGTCTCATAACGGCACATGGTTGCCACGCACTGCTTTAACTGTATATAACGGCCGGTTAAATCTCCTTCCGGAATTACCACATCCAATACTACGGAAAAATCATTAATCAGACGGTCTGTAATATCATTTTCCATCTCATTTAAAATCTTATATTTCTCCTCATAAGTATCTGCATCTAAGAAACGCAGCAGGAACGGATTCGCCTGCTCTTCGGATTCTGAAGTTTCCTGCGGCTGGGCTGTTGCCTGCGGCTGTGTTTTCTCCTGACTAACCTTTACCGCTTCCTGTGGAGTTGCTTCTTCCTGCAGTTTTACTTTTTCAAATCTGTATTTCTGCTCTGCTGCCGGATATTTCTCATGATCAACTTCGCTTACAAACATGGCAAGCGGTCTTGCATATACTTTATAAGCTCCGTAAAGTGCCTGATAAATCACCAGTTCTTCTCTTGTTTCGCTGTGTGTTGCTATGGCTACAATCTGATATAATTTTCCTTTAAAATGTCTGTAAATCTCCCCGGTTGCCGGTCTTCTGTCTTCCATTGCTGTCATCCTCCACTTATCTATGCTCTTTACTGTAATTCAAAACGGTTTAACATTTCAATTCCTTCTGCCACAAAATCTCTTTCAAAATTCAGATTGCCGCTGAAGCCAGTTACCATCAGCTCCTGCACTTTCTTCATATTATCACTTTGTGGAATATCATACGTAAATTCCATCGGTTCTATTACTTCCATGGCAGACATTTCCTCTGCCGCTGCAGACTGATATTTTCCCGCCAGCCGGTTCTTTAACTGCTGCTGTGCCTGCTGTCTGTTCATCTGCGGATCAGGTGCCTGCTGATACATGGGATGCGGCTGGACTGGTGCCTGCTGATATGCCCGTTGTGGCTGGTTCATGGTCTGCTGATATGTACGCTGCGGCTGGTTCATCTGTGGACGATATATCTGCTGTGGCGGCCGCCCCATAGCCGGATTATTTCCACGCCTGTTTTGATTATTGCTTTGCTTTACACTCTGGGACAAAGCAACATATATAATAATAATGATAAATACAATAAAAAGTCCCATATAAAAACCTTCCTTTTTCTATCCTTTTCAAGTTTTTTCTTTTCAAGTTTACCCTATTATTTTATTATACTCAAACAAACCAGCTAAGACAACAACTGATTCTATAATTTTTTCTTGCTGTCAGACTGTCTTTTCTGGACAAAGCGGAGTAGAATTACTATAATAGATAAATAAGATTTATCGAAAATTATTTAAATCAGGAATAGGAATTTTATTATGTTTGGGAAATTTGAAAAACGTATGTCCGGTACACAGATGATAGCGCTTGGTTTTCTATTGCTCATCTTTATCGGAACCATACTTCTGATGCTTCCGGTTTCCAGCCGGAATGGTGAATGGACTCCATTTATAACTGCCCTTTTCACCTCAACCAGTGCTACCTGTGTAACCGGTCTGGTTCTGGTTGACACCTTTACCCACTGGAGCATTTTCGGACAGCTTGTTTTATTAGTTCTGATTCAGATTGGTGGTCTTGGTTTTATCACCATTGGTATTACTGTTTCTTTGATGTTACGCAAGAAAATCGGGCTGAAACAGCGTGGTCTTATTAAAGAAAGTTTAAACACCCTTGAAATCGGCGGTGTCGTGCGGCTTGTCCGCCGTGTCATCGGAGGCACGTTTCTTTTTGAAATGTCGGGTGCATTCATTCTTACACTGCGTTTTCTGAAAGACATGGATGTTTTACATGCCATCTATTATGGTATCTTCCATTCTATTTCAGCCTTTTGTAATGCAGGATTCGATTTAATGGGGCGTTACAGTCCCTTTTCATCCATTACCAGATTCTACAATGATCCTGTAGTAATTCTTACCATCAGTGCCCTGATCCTGATTGGTGGTATCGGTTTCTTTGTATGGAATGACCTTAGGGAACACGGGCTGCATTGCCGCCACTATGCCCTGCAGACCAAAATGGTTTTAAGTGCTACTGCAGTCTGCCTCTTTGGCGGCACGTTGCTCTTTTATCTTTTTGAGCATAACCGCTTATTTGCCGGTATGAATTTCGGAGAACAGCTTTTGAATTCTTTCTTCTGTACTGTTACCCCACGAACTGCCGGTTTTAACGCTGTTGATAATGGCGCGTTAAGCGAAAGCAGTAAATTTCTTTCTATTGTATTTATGTTTATCGGTGGTGCCCCGGGTTCTACCGCCGGCGGTGTAAAGGTTACAACCATATTTGTTCTATTGTTATCCGTACGTTCCACCTTAACCCGTACTACCGGAACAAATATTTTTGGACGCAGACTGGAAGAATCTGTTATCACCAAATCAGTCGTCGTCCTTATGTTCCAGTTGACGCTGGCACTCAGTGCCACACTGGCAATTACTTCTATTTCCGGTTATCCAGTCATTGATGTGGCTTTTGAAGCATTTTCAGCTCTTGACACTGTCGGAATGTCAACCGGTATTACAAGCAGCCTTAGTACCAGCTGTCATATCATTCTAATTCTGTTAATGTATTTAGGACGACTGGGAAGCCTTTCCTTTGCCTTAGCATTTACGGATAAGAAAAGGATTGCGCATGTGATGCAGCCGGTAGAAAAAATCAATGTCGGTTAATATCAAATATCTTGATTATACTAGGAGGATTCTATGAAATCATTTTTAATTATTGGACTGGGCCGATTTGGCACTCACCTTTGCAAAGACTTATCCAAACTGGATAATGAGATTATGGTTGTGGACGAGAATGAAGCCGTAATGGAAGATGTTCTCTCTTTTGTCACCAGTGCAAAAATTGGCGACTGCACCAATGAAAAAGTACTTGCCACTTTAGGTGTTGGCAACTTTGACGTCTGCTTTGTCTGTATCGGAAGTAATTTCCAGAGCAGCCTAGAGATTACAAGCCTGCTTAAGGAAATGGGTGCCAGATATGTCGTAAGCAAAGCAAACCGTGATATTCATGCCAAATTTCTACTGCGGAACGGTGCTGACGAAGTTATCTACCCTGACCGGGATATCGCCGAAAAAACTGCAGTCCGTTTCTCTGCCGACCAGGTCTTTGACTACTTTGAATTAGGCGGTGGCTTCTCCATTTATGAGATTCCGCCATTACCAGAATGGATTGGAAAGAGTATTAAGGATCTAAATTTCCGTGCCTGCTATCATGCCAATATCATCGGTATTAAAACAGATGGTGTCATGAGCCTGCTGCCGGATGCCAATTATATTTTTAAAGACACGGACCATCTGATGATATTAGGCCACAGAAATGACATCGATAAAATTTTAAAGAAACTGTAAAACTACAGAAAACATGCTTTGCAAGTCCAGCGTTTTCCCACTACCCGCATAAGCATTGAAAGAAGAGGTATCCGATGCCCGAATCATCAGATACCTCTTCTTTCTCATATTCTGCTACAATATTGTTCCTAAGGCTCCTCTGCCTCACTGATTTCTAAATATGCTTTTACAACCTGTACCAGCTTCTCATAACTTAAGGATGTAGTGTCCAGACAGAAATCGTAATTTCTGGCATCGTTCCACTCCCTGCCGGTATAGTATTTGTAATAATCTGCGCGATATTTATCAATCGTGTCTATCTTCTTTTCAATATCCTTCTTAGTTCCACCATTCTGCTGCATGACACGTTCAATGCAGTCCTTACGCGGTGCGTAGAAAAACAGACTCTTTACATAATCACAATCTTTTAAAACATAATCCGCACAACGTCCGATAATAATACAGGACTCTTCTTTGGCTACCTCACGGATAATTTTCGCCTGATAGTTAAAGAGATTGTCGTTGGATACAAACTCATCACTATCCGGTGGAAGCACTTCCCCATGATATGCTTTCTTCGCAATACGAAACAGTGGCATCTTACGCAGTTTCTCATCTGCCTCTCCAAACAATGCCTCATTGATTCCGCTTTCATCAGAAGCCATTCTTATTAACTCACGGTCATAGCAATGAATTCCAAGTTCTTCTGCCAGCTTCTTACCCAGCGTTCTTCCGCCGCTTCCATAACTTCTTGCAATGGTTATTACCGTATGTTTCATATTTAACACCTACTCTCCTAAATATGCCTTTTTAATAGACTCATTATTCATAAGCTCTTTGGCATCACCGCTCAATACAATTTTACCTGTTTCCAGTACATATGCACGGTCTGCAATCGATAATGCTTTCTTTGCATTCTGTTCTACCAGTAGAACAGTTGTACCGGATGCAGATATTTCTTTGATAATGTTAAAAATCTCTTCTACAAAGATTGGAGACAATCCCATGGACGGCTCATCCATAAGGATGATCCTCGGCTTACTCATCAACGCCCGGCCCATGGCAAGCATCTGCTGTTCGCCACCACTTAAGGTTCCAGCCAGCTGATTCTTACGTTCCTTTAATCTTGGAAAGCTCTTGTATACACGCTCTAAAGACTCTGCAATTTCCTGCTTATCTTTTCTGGTATATGCACCCAGCTTTAGGTTCTCATATACAGAAAGCTCTGCAAATACACGTCTTCCTTCCGGAACATGTGCCATTCCCATGGATACAATCTTATGTCCCGGAACCTTGGTGATATCTGTTCCTTCAAAAAGAATGCTTCCCTTTTTGGCACTGAGCATTCCGGTGATTGTCTGCAGTGTAGTTGTCTTACCTGCACCATTGGCTCCGATTAATGCAATGACTTCTCCTTCATTGACATCAAAGGAAATCCCTTTAATTGCCTGAATCACGCCGTAATATACTTCCAAATCTTTTATTTCAAGCATTGCCATTTTATCATCCCTCCTATTCACCCAGATACGCCTTGATAACCTGTGGATTATTCAATACGTCACTGGTATTTCCGCTTGCCAGTACCTGCCCGAAGTTCAATACAGTCAGTTTCTCACAGATACCGGATACCAGTTTCATATCATGTTCAATCAGAAGAATGGTCATATCAAATTCATCCCTTACAAAGCGGATGGTATCCATTAATTCTTTGGTTTCATTTGGGTTCATGCCAGCTGCCGGCTCATCTAAAAGTAGAAGCTTTGGTTCGGTTGCCAATGCTCTTGCGATTTCCAGTTTACGCTGTTTACCATATGGAAGATTGGATGCCAGATAATCTGCTTCATCCTCAAGACCAAATACCTTTAACAGCTCCATTGCCTTTTCATTCATCTCTGCTTCTACTTTAAAATACTTCGGAAGTCTTAGGATTCCGGTTAAAGTAGAATAGGTATGATGATTATGCAGTCCGACTTTTACATTATCCAGCACGGACTGGTCTTTAAAAAGGCGGATATTCTGAAAGGTTCTTGCAATTCCGGCTTTATTAATATCTATGTTTTTCTTTCCGGTAATATCTTTTCCATCCAGTACAATGCTTCCATCATCCGGTTTGTATACACCGGTAAGCATATTAAATACGGTTGTTTTACCTGCACCGTTCGGTCCAATCAGTCCGTATAACTGACCTTTTTCAATCTGCATTTCAAATCCATCTACCGCCCGGAGTCCACCGAAGGAAATTCCAAGATTCTTTACTTCTAACATTGCCATCTTATTGTACCTCCTTCGTTTTCTTTGCAAATAAATTCTTCAAAGAATGTGTCTGTCTCCAGGTAATTGCTGCCGGTGCCCAGTTAAAGAGCATCATTGCAATCAGAACTACCGCATAAATCAGCATACGGTAATCACGCAGTCCACGCAATACTTCTGGAAGCATGGTTAGTACTACGGCTGCAATAATGGAGCCACGGAAGCTTCCCATTCCACCGAGTACGACAAATACCAGAATCATGATGGACATATTGTATCCAAAGTTTGCCGGCTGGGCAATCAGACTGGAAAGGTTATGTGCATAAAGCACTCCGCCTGCTCCTGCGATTGCTGCAGAAATGGTAAATGCCATCAGTTTAAACTTTGTAATATTAATGCCAACGGATTCTGCTGCAATACGGTTATCACGGATTGCCATGATAGCACGGCCGCTTCTGGAATTAACCAGATTAAATACTACAAACAATGCAACCAGAATCAAAATAACACCGATTAAGAAAGTAGACTGTCTTGGTGTTCCGGTGATTCCCTTTGCACCATCGATAATCATTTCTCCGGTTCCCGACATATTAAGAGCCTTGTTGTCATTGATTGCAAAATGCAGACCGTTTTCATCTTTGCCTACATAAAGAACATTGATGACATTCTTGATAATCTCTCCAAATGCCAGTGTTACGATTGCAAGGTAATCACCTCTTAAACGAAGTACCGGAATTCCGATTAAGAATCCAAAGAATGCTGCAACAGCAGTTCCGATTAATAAAGCGATGATAAAACGCAGGGTTGGATTCATAGATGAATTTTCCATACATCTGGTAAAGAAAGCACTGGAAAATGCGCCGACACACATAAAGCCTGCATGACCAAGACTTAATTCACCCAGATAGCCTACACAGAGGTTCAATCCGATTGCAACGATAGAATAAGTACAAAGGGGTACCAAAAGTCCCTGCATCAGACTGGACATGCTTCCGGTTGCTACCAGAATCTGTACTACGGCAAAAATGACGATTACCATAGCATATGTAATCAGATTACTCTTTGTTGTCTTCTTCATTGTTTTTAAATTCATTTTACTCATTCCTGCCACCTACACTTTCTCATGAATTGGCTTACCAAGAATACCGGTAGGCTTAACCAATAACACAATAATCAACACGGCAAAAACGATAGCATCGGAAAGCTGTGAAGAAATATAAGCTTTTCCTAAGATTTCGATAATACCAAGAAGGATTCCTCCGATAAATGCTCCCGGAATGGAACCGATTCCACCAAATACAGCTGCAGTAAATGCTTTGATACCAGGCATAGCGCCGGTATATGGAGTCAGTGTCGGATATGCTGAACACAATAACACACCTGCAATTGCCGCAAGTCCGGAACCAATTGCGAAAGTAAGTGAAATTGTCCCGTTTACATTTACCCCCATAAGCTGTGCTGCATCCTTATCCTCAGATACTGCCAACATTGCCTGTCCTGCTTTTGTCTTTTTAATAAAAATCATCAGACCAATCATGATAACAATACATGCCAGGACTGCCACTACCGTAACACCGGTTATGGTAATTCCGCCAATCTTGATATTCTGCAGTGGAACTACAGAACTAAAGGATTTGGTATCTGCACCAAATATCAGTAATGCAATATTCTGCAGCAAATAGCTGACACCAATTGCTGTAATCAATACTGCCAGTGGAGATGCCTTACGCAAAGGCTTATATGCCACTTTTTCAATTATCACGCCAAGCACAGTGCAGACTACAACTGCAAGGATTACGCTCAAAAGCGGGTTCATGTTCATGCCGCTCATTGTCATAAATACGACATAGCAGCCAATCATGATAACATCACCATGGGCAAAATTCAGCATCTTAGCAATTCCATACACCATGGTGTAACCCAGTGCAATGATTGCATAGATGCTGCCAAGGCTGATACCGTTGATTAAATACGTTATGAATCTCATAACAACACCTCTTGCTTTCTCTTAGAATATATACCTCTATAATACATAAAAGGGGCTGCCATTGGCAACCCCTCTTTGGCTTATCTGATAAAATACATTACATTCCTACGTATTCACCATTCTGAATTACAACCGCTTTAGGATCTTTGTTTACTTCACCAGTTGCTGACCATGTCATTCCGCTACCTGTTGCACCATCAATGTTGACTTTTGTAATTGCGTCTTTCAATAAATCACAAATATCAGAAGCACTCATATCCGGTGTTGCATTTGCTTCTTCCAATGCTGCTTTGATTGCATAAATTGCATCATAAGCATCAGCTGCAAACTGGTTTGGTGTATCTTTATATTTCTCTTCATATTTAGAAACGAAGTTTGCAGTTTTTTCATCTTTCGAATCTGCTGCAAACGGTGTTAATAACATAAGTCCTTCTGCTAAAGAAGTATCAAAGTTCTTAACACCTAAGATTCCGTCCATACCGTCGCATCCGAAGAATGTCGGTGCATATCCCATAGAATCTGCCTGGGTTAAGATAATAGATGCTTCTGTATAGTAGATTGGAAGGAATACCAGATCTGCTTCTGCATCTTTTGCTTTCTGTAACTGTGTAGAAAAATCTGTCTTGGAATCTGCAGTAAATGCTTCTTCTGCAACTACCTCAAAGTTCTGGTTTGCTGCTTCTTCTACGAATTTTGCTTCGATACCTGATGAATAGATATCTGAACTATTGTAAATAATTGCCACTTTCTTGGCAAGGTTATTCTCACCGATATACTGTGCGGATTTTGTTCCCTGTGCAGGGTCTGTAAAGCATACCTGGAATACATTGTCGTTCTTGATTACATCTGTAGATGATGCAGATGGTGTAATCTGGAACATATTATCTGCTGCAGTTAAATCTGCCACAGATACACAAGGACCTGTTGTAACAGTTCCCATTAATACCTGCATACCCCAGTCTTTTAAGGTGTTGTATGCGTTTGCTGCTTTTTCAGGGTCTCCCTGATCATCCTGGAAATTATATTCAATCTGATGACCGTTAATTCCACCGGCTTCATTAATCTCATCGACAGCAATCTGTGCACCGTTCTGAACGGCTGTTCCGTAAATTGCTGCATCACCGGTAACCGGTCCAATTCCTCCGATATAGAATGCATCTTCATTTTTTGCTTCTTTTGAGCCACAACCTGCAAGGCATCCAACTGCCATCGCTGCGACCAGTATTACACTGACTATTTTTTTCTTCATAATAGTTCCTCCTTTAACTCCTAGGTTTCATGTGCCTTATCTTACTACATGAAAATTTGAAAAGCAATACTCATTTTCCCTGCTACTCCTTGATTTTTCTAGGTTTTTCATGCCCTTCACCACGTTAAAGTACTAAAGACGTATTGATTTTACTAGGTTGATTTATTTTAATATATAACCGCAGGTTATATATCGCATTCCAAACCGGTATAGTTTAAAACTGCTCATAAATAAACGCCGGTGCTGCAGAATCCTTTGCCAGCATAAAATGCATCCATAGAATCATCAGCAGCAGGTAAAAGAAAATCACTTTACCAAGAAATACTGCCTTCTCATTCTGTCTTATCTTTCCGATAAAATTCATAAATCGCTTCATTTAAATCTACCAGTCCTTTCAATGCTGGATGGGAATTATCCTCAAAGTAATACTCTGTATATTCATTTCCACTCAAATCGGCACACTGCACACCATAATCTTCTGCTATGCATCTTATCTTTTCATAAAATGTGCTCCGCTCTTCTGCCGTCAGCTCCGTATAATCATACCAGTATCCGTTAAAGGGAAGGATTACTACCAAAGGCTCGATTCCCTCCTCCCTGCAAATTGACAGAAAACATTCCAAATCCGAAAATTCCATGGAATCTAAGGTGTACTTCGGATTCTTATGTTTTCCATTGGCAATCAGCGTCTGGTACGTTCCTTTATATACGCTGTCAAACATGCCATAGTCGTTGCCATCCGAAAGCTTATGTCCTTCTGTTTCAGCTTCCTTTCGAAGCTGCTCCCAGGTAGCCTGTGACAGCTTTGCACCACTTTCCTTGCTCCTATGATTGCTGATTCCATCCATCAGTGCCTCTGCCATCACTTTATAATTATTCTTTTCTTCCAACAGTACCTTATGAAAATCTGCTTTTTTCTGCTCCAGCCAGCCTGGTTGTTCTGCTGTATTATCATCCTTCGGCTGATACCATTCCCGGGCTTTTTTTACTCTTTCTGACATGTTTTCATTATCTGCCATGATATTTTGCAGTCTGCCATTGATATAATCTTTGGTTTCCTGACTGATATCCGGATTTTCCAGCAATGCAATATATTCTTCTTCTGAAAAAGCAGCTTCAAACGCCGTGGATTTTACTCCATTTTCTTTAAACCACTGGGGCGAAACGATTAATACGGCCTTCTTATTGGCTGCCTGACTGCCCACCGCGCCCAGCGTAATGGCATGGGTCAGGCTCTGATACCCTGCTTTTCCTACATAAATGGGATCCATATCCGCACCATCAAAAATCGTATCTCCATGGAATCCGCTGCCCTGTCCATGCCGCAGCTCCGAAGAGCCGAATATCAGCAATGCTTTTTCATCGGCTGCCATCTTCTTTAATGTACTGCCGCTTTGGGATTTTGCATCACTGACCCAGGTGCCTGCTTTTCCCTCTGCCGAAAAACCTCTGCCGCTGTATAAATGCAGTCCCACTATCGTAAGTGCGCATAACAGCAACGAAACTGCAAATGCTTTTATCGTTTTCATGCTTACTTCTCCTGTGCTTTTGCTTCTACCAGCGCGATAATTTTCTCCGGTGTATCCATATCCTCTCTTGTTACTTCCGATGGTGAAATTACAACACCAAGGTTATCCTCAAGTTCCACCAGAAGTGCTACAAAGCTTAAGGAATCCAGTAAATCCTCTTCAAAAAGATTCATCGTAAGGTCTTCCCGGATGCTGTCATCCTCACATACTTTTTCAATAATATCCAAAATCTTTTCTTTCATCTTATAATCTCCTTTTTCTCTTTCTATTTTTCTTTGCAAACGATTCTGCATCTAGAATTTTTCTTCTATATATAAGTTGGGATAACCTAAATTGTAATAAAATGTCCTGAGAAAATCAGGAAGCCAAACATCACCAGATTTAATGTGATTCCCCATGATGCCAGTGCATACCAGGTTTTCTTCTTATATTTCTTATAGAACTTCGACTTCTTCTGATAGATTTCCGTAACTGCCAGCAATATGCCATGATAGAGTCCGTACAAAATATAATGCACCGTCAGACCATGCCACACCCCCATCACCAGCATATTGATAAGAAAGCCTGCTGCCGCACCATTTAATCTGCTTTTAAACCATTTTTTGTGCATGGATAACATCATAAATCTGGAAAAGACAAAATCCCGAAACCACTCGGACAGGGAAATATGCCACCTTGCCCAGAATTCTTTCATATCCCGGCTGATAAACGGTTTCTTAAAGTTATCCGGTACGCAGATGCCAAGCATATAGCCGGTTCCCACTGCCATCAGACTGTATCCCGCAAAATCAAAAAACATATAAAAACCATAGCTGTATGCATAACAAACCATATTCCCTGCTGTCCGGTTCATGAACTGATTCATAATCTGATAGAAGAAATCCGCAAATACGAATTTATATGCTGCTCCTAAAACAAGCTTCTGTAAACCAATTCCAAACCGCTCAAGATATTCTCTTCTTCCCGGCACATTATGATAATCCTCCAAGAATCTTCTGCTCCGGTCAATGGGGCCGCAGCTAAAGGTTGGAAAGAAGATTAAAAATGCTGAAAAATCAAGGATTTTCACCTCTTCTATGGTGCCATCATAAAGTTCAATGATAATCTGCACCACCCGGAACGTAAGGTAAGAAATTCCGGTAAACTGAAAAAGATTCATCTCCTTTAACCATGGAAGGTCACATAGTTTACATAATGCAAGTGGCAGGATGGAAAGCAGCACAAAACTGCGATAAAATGCTGCCTTTCTTCCATATTTCTTTCTTATGCATTCATATCCTCTGACCAGCATCCATTCAATCAGAAAGTATCCTGCGAAATACGCAAGCGCCGTCAGATTTCCGCCTAACACGCAGACAACCATTACACCAGATACGATAAGGTTATACCAGCGCAGGCTCCTTTCCATACAGCCAAGAATCAATGCAAAAAGCAATAACAGAATCAATGTGCCAAAGAATGGTGCTCCGCTGTAAAAACTCATTCTGCCAGACCTCCAAGATATTTTCGGTCTGCCTTGCCATGGTTATTCATTGGCATGGTTTCTATATATTTTATTTTCTTTGGAATCATATAAACCGGAAGGAATTCCTTCAGACCGTTTTTTACCTGTCTTGAAATCTCAGATGCTTTCTTTCCTGCCATCTGTGCTCCTGTCACAAATGCCGTCAGGCTCTTTACCTTTCCTTCTTCCAGATTCGGCACTACGACTGCATGGTCAATCTGAGGAAGTCTTACCATGTTATTTTCAATATCTTCAATTTCAATGCGGTATCCATGCAGCTTCACCTGCAAATCGATTCTTCCATTATAATAAAGCTGCCCGCCTTTTAAATATCCGGCATCTCCGGTCTTATAACCCCGGTAAGCTTTTCCATCACGGATACAATGGAAAAATGCCTTCTTTGTCAAATCTGCTCTCATATAATAACCACAGCTTACCGTATCTCCGATAATAATAATCTCGCCCTGTTCACCTTCCGGTAACGCTTTTCCGGCTTTATCCCAGATTTCGATATAAGTTCCCGGCTTTTCATGGCCTACCGGAAGGGATTTGCCCCGGGCAATGGTCTCCTGCAATAACTTCTCTGTTATAGTCACATCCGTGACTGCCACCGTAGATTCTGTCGGACCATAAGTATTGATAATAACTGCCTCTGGGAAACGTTCCTTTAACTTCTCTACCGTAGCTGTAGTAAGCACTTCCCCACAGAATAAGAAAAGTTTTAAGGCTTCAATCTTTTCCCCACAGAAATTCCGGTCTGCCAGACACATATCTGCAAAAGACGGTGTGGATACCCAGATTTCAATTTCTGACTGTTCTAAGAAGCCCAACATTTCACTGTAGTCACTCTGCATCTTCTTATCCATGGTATAAAGCGTTCCGCCACAGACCAGGGAAGTGTATAAATCCATTACCGATAAATCAAAAGAAAATGGTGCCTGATTCATAAAATGTGCACCGCCCTTTTCTTCCATGGTGCTGCCTAACTGCACCGACCAGTCAAGATAATGGCTGAGGCAGTCTCTTGTAATCTCTACACCCTTAGGCTTTCCGGTGCTTCCGGAAGTAAATATGATATACCATACTTCATCTTTGGTCAGAGGCTGTAGCACATCGGTCTCGTTTGTCTCCTGTTTTACGATTTCTTCTATCTTCTCTTTTCCGATTACCATTCCGATTTCTGTCTGATAATCACCTTCTACCACAAAGGTCAGTTCCGGTTCTACGCTTAATACGGTCTCATCCACCCGGCTTACCGGAATGCAGATATCCTGCGGCACATAGCTTCTACCTGCCTTGGCACAGGCAAGGAAGCATACCACCATATACGGGTTCTTATGTCCATATACAATAACCGGCCGCTTACGGTCCTGGCTGTTCTTTGCAATCCATACTGCAAGCCGGTTGGAATATTCTTCTAACTCCTCATAAGTCAACTTTTGTTCTCTGCTTTGCACTGCACACCGCTTCGGATGTGTCAGGGCAGTTTCTCTGATGTTCTTTAAAATATCCATATCATCCCTCTTTTCTTTTTTCTAGGGACAACTATAGCACAATAAAATCACAAGAATATCACAGTTACGAATTCTTAAAGAACATTAATCTTTGCTTAGGCAGTTCTTAAAGAAATCTAAAACTTTCTACTTGGTTAATCTGTCTCAACAAAGTCCTGCTGCTTTATGAAATACTTTCTTCTCTCACTGCGTTATGCTATACTGTGTTTGAAATTTATTCCTGATAAAAGGGAAATAGACAGAAAGAGAGGATTCGATGATGTTAGAATTCAGATATGACACTCAGCTCTTAATTGAAGGGGAAAATCTTGACGAGGATGCAATTAATGATTACTTTACTGAAAATTTCAAAGGAGACTGCCTTCTGGCAGTTGGTGATGAAGAACTGATTAAGATTCATTATCACACCAACGAGCCTTGGAAGGTCTTAGAATACTGCGCAGGTCTTGGTGAAATCTATGACATTGTAGTAGAGGATATGGACCGTCAGGCACGGGGGCTTCAAGGTTAATCTACACTTGACATGAACTGCATTTTTATATTATTATAGTTCTTGTCTTGCGGGCATGGCGGAATTGGCAGACGCGCTAGATTTAGGTTCTAGTGGGAGACCGTGCAGGTTCAAGTCCTGTTGCCCGCAGTCCAACCCAAAAAACGGTTCAGGATAATTCCTGAACCGTTTTTTATTATGCCTTCACAGGTATTTCCACTACTGCTTCCCAGTCTCACAGATAGAAGAAAGATTTAAGCTGTCATAAATTGCATGGCTTTCTTCTTCCGAAAAATCTCCCCGCAATGTCAGAACGAAATCACTATATTCCGTAATCATGCGGGCATAGGTAATCGTATAGCCGCTGTCTGCTGTTTGACTGGTAATGGTCAGTGTCACACCATCTGCTGTGGTATAAGTGCCGGTGCTGTCATAAGCTTCTTTAAAAATATAATCATCCTCATTTGTTATATCCGATACTTCATACTGGATAGACACCGCCTGACTGTCTCCCTTCCGGTAACTGGCAAAGAATGCTCCCTGGGAAAAAGTGTCTGCATCCCTGGAATCATAGCAAAGCTGACAGGCTTTTTCACTCCAGAGTGTTGGATAATTTGCTTCTATATAAGAAAGGTCAATGCCAATATTCTGGTCTTTAAAAGCATCGCTTAATTTCGGATAGACATAACCCACCTCTATTTTGCCATCAATCTTTTCTTCTGCCTTCAAGCTCCATAAATCATCCTTGGTTCCTTCGGTAACGGTTCCAACGAAATCAGAAGTTTGAATTAGTTCCTCTGTCCGGTCTGTCACCTTGCTGTCTGCAAAATCAAGATTTTCTCCTGAAAATTCTTCATAATGAATCGTTGTCTCTGTGGCATTTTCCATAAATTCCGTTTCATTATCAATAATAGCAATCTGTTTTTGTGCAAGGATCCGCTCTGCCGCATATACACCACAGCCGGTGACTAAAACAAGAAGCGCCACAGCCGCTGCTGTCTGTGCCATTTTCCATGGTTTCTTCGTTTCCTTCTTCCGCATAGGTACAACCTCCTTTTGGGTTGACTGGTTTAAAATCCTCTCGTTGAGTTCTTCCGAGGGAATATCAGTTGCTATAAGGGAGTTGTGTAATAAATCATCTAAGGTTGGTTTCATATGATAAAATCCTCCAATTCCTGCTTCAGATATCTACGTGCACGCATCAGTTTACTTTTCACATTACTGATAGAGAGGGACAGCTTTTCTGCAATCTCAGCCACTTTGAAATCTTCCATATAGTATAGAAGAATCACGATGCGAAGCTGCTCCGGCAATTTGTATACAGCCTTCCACACGGCTTCCTGCTCTTCTTTGCTTACCATATGCTGCTCTAAGTTTTCATCTGTTGAAAATGCTTCCAGTCCCTGCTCCTTCGATAAGGGAATCTCCGCTGCAATCCTCTTTCGCCAGGCAAATTTCCGCTTCCGGTTCTGCCAGAGCTTTATGGTAATTCCAAGCAGATAGCTTTTGACATTTCCCTCTTCCTTCCAGTCCTCCTTCTCACACATTGCAAGAAAGGTATCCTGATAGAGTTCTTCTGCCTGTTCCCGGTTCTGTGTCAGCCGGATACAAAAGGAATAGATGTCCGTTCCGTACGCCTCAATGTAATGTTCCAGTAATTGTTTGTTCATGCTTCCATTCTCCCAGACCGCGCCGTCATTTATTTTGGGATGTTTCCCTTACACCTATATATTGTAATAACAGAAGAAACGGTTGCAGTGAAAGTTATTTTTTATTCTCCCACATGACGAATCCGCTCTACCAGAGTGCCATCTCCTTCCATGAATCTGCCTGCTGCCAACGGTACGAAAATGCACAGTGCAAACAGTGTCACTATCATGACAACCACTGGAATGACAGGGATGGAAAATGCTACCTTATGATAATTCATCCGCTGAAACAACAGCACATCAATGCCAAGTCCCACCGTTGCCGTCAGGAAAAACGAAATTCCCGCATAATACATCCCTTCTGTCAAAAGCAGCCTGCGCTGTTGTTTTCCGGTCATGCCAATGCTTTCTAATATTGCAATTTCCCGCCTTCTGCCGGATATACTGCCAAGCTCTGTATTAATATAATTCATCACACCGATAAATCCCAAAACTATAGCGATTCCCATTCCTAGCTGCCACATCTTCTGTTCTGCCGGCTTCTGCTCTTTGATGCCCTTTAACTTGCTGCTCCAGGTAATATCTTTTGCATCCTTAGATTCCTGTATCAGCTCTTTGACCTTCTTTTCTGTTTCCTTATCGTATTCCTCGTCATAAATCACCGATACCTTGTATGTCCACAGGCTCTCTGCCTTATCCTCTAAAAAAGAGTCACTGACTAAAATTATAATCGTCGGTCCCATGGCATTCGGGCCAAGATACGGACTGTCATCCTCCTGTATTCCCGCAACAGATAAACTTACCTCGCTGGGTCCACGATATGGGCTGTCATCCTTCTGCAGCCCTGCAACAGATGTGCTGTATTTCTTTGTTTCCTGCCCCGGAAAATAAAAGCTTATTTTCTTATTTTTGACATCCGCATTGGTATATCCCATATATTGCTGGCATAAAAGGCAGCTTTCCCCTTCCAAAAATGATTTTTCATCAATTGCCGTTTCGTTCTGCTGATTGATATAATGAAATGTTTTTTCATCGATTCCCACCACCAGTGCCATGAAATGTTCCGGATTCTGCTGATATTCTTCTCTTACATCGTCATATTTTATATACATCCACTGGTCATAGAAATCACGCATCCACTGATCCGAAAAATCCGGCTCCCAGGGTACGACGATTGTACTGTAATTTAATTTGTGGATTTCCTTTACTCCATCTATTTTGGAAAGTTTATCACAAAATGTGTCATCGAAAGGCTGTTTCCAGTCTGATGTATCAGCCACCATACTCTTATTGGTCAGTTCCATATCAGCATCCATATATTGTAACTCTGCCGTCCGTTTGCTCTGACTTCCCGCCAGCGTTACCACACATAGAAATACAGTCAGACTGGTTGATAGCGAAAGGATGACAAGGATTGTTTTCTTCTTCATCCGGCACAGCTGCTGCCATGCCAGACGGTAAGTAATATTTTTCCCGGTTCGTTTTTTCTTTCCGGTATAGACTACCTTCGAAGTCTGATATCCCAGTGCCTCCATGACAGAAATGCGCTCTGCTACTCTTACCGGCTTACGGCTGGCAATATAGACGGTTACTGCCATAATAGCAATCGTCAGCACCAGAAATTCCGGTTTTATCGTTACAGCCATCTTTTCTGAACGAAGTCCCAGTACCCGGATTGTTCCGGGAATCACAAGATAGGACGTCAGAAATCCTAAAACTATTCCCATTAAAATTCCGATTCCACTTAGAATAATCTGTTTCTGCCACAACAGCCGGTGCATCTGGCTTTCTGTCATTCCCACAGCACGAAGCAATCCATAATAGCGGATATTATCTTCTATGGATAAATACATGATATTGTAAATCAGTAAATAGGCACTGAGGCAGGTTAACATAATGATTCCTATCATCCCAAGAAAAATTCCCTTTACCTTATCACAGTCCCATGTTGTCTGAATGTTCTGCTTCCGTTCCAGATTTAGTTCTTCTTTCAGACGGTTCTCTATCCGGTCTGATGCAAACCAGAAGCGATATTGATAGTAGAGAATGCCACAGCCATAGTCTGCCTGACTGTAGCCTGCCTGTTCAAATACATCTTCTGTCACGAAACAGTTGGCAGTTTCTTCATAGTCATCTATAATACCCGTAATTTTCATAGGCTTTTCTACCTGGGTTCCATCTTTCTTCTGATAGCTTAAAAGCAGCGTATCTCCAATTGCAAAATTTTCCGACTTCCGCTTTTCCAATAGCGTCTTTGTAACCATCACCTCATCGGATGTCTCAGGATACCTTCCCTCCTGATGTAGAATGCCTGGCTGATGCATTTTCTCCCGGTAATTTTTATCCTCATATATGATAGAAATATTCTTTTCACCGATGCTTCCCAGCATAAATTCTGTAATTCCAACTACCTCAATACCAGGATCTGCTTTTACCATCTCTTCCTGCTCTTTTGTGACTCCGCCCATCAGAATTCCATCATAGAGTTCCCCCACAGAATGCAGCCGCCAGACATACTGCATATGCATGTAGGAAGCCCCTGTCTGCATAACCGTAAACAGCATCAGCACCGCCAATACAATTGCCACAAGATACAGGCTGTTTTTCTTTCTGTTGCTCCTTATGGAACGGACTGCCATCTTACGTATGACAGCCTGATTATTATTTTTAAGCATAGAGCTTTCGTTCCTTCCTGATTTTCCCATCTTCCATGTATACAATCCGGTCTGACAACTGCGCCACGTCCATGTCATGGGTAATCAGAATTGTAGTCTGCTGATATTTTCGTGCCACTGTTTTTAACAATCCCATAACATCATGGCTGGTCTGTGTATCAAGATTTCCCGTGGGTTCATCCGCTAAGAGAATAGCCGGCTTATAAGATAATGCCCGGGCAATTGCTGTTCTCTGCTGCTGACCGCCAGATAACGTACCCGGCAGTGCATCCCGCTTATCTTCTATTTTCAGTTGCCTTAACAATTCTTCTATATATGCCTTGTCCACATAACCTCCATCCAGCTCGATGGGCAGCACAATATTCTCATACACACTCAAATCAGGAATCAGGTTATAGCTTTGAAATACTACACCAACCTTCCTTCTTCGAAAGACTGCCTGCTCTTCCCTCGTCATTGATGCAAGGCTTTTCCCATCAATATAGACTTCTCCGGATGTTGGCACATCCAATGCTCCTAACATATGCAGCAGCGTACTTTTCCCGCTTCCGGACTTTCCGGTGATTGCCACAAATTCTCCCTCTTTTACGGTAAGGTTCACTCCATCTAAGGCTTTTACCGTATGGGTTCCCAACGGATAATATTTCTTTAACTCCTCTGTCCGTACTACTTCTTTTATTTCATTGGCAGATAAATGCAAAATTCTGCCCCCTTTCCACTTTCTGAATGCACTTCCATATAGCCGTCCTGCATCGTCACAATCTTTCGTGCCAGATACAGGCCAATCCCGATTCCATCCTCATCATGGACTTCCGGTTCCCGGTAAAACCTTTGAAAAATCTGTGCCTGATGTTCCGCAGGGATTCCCCTTCCGGTATCCCGGATGCTGATTTTTCCAAAAACCTCCTGTTCCATTACTGAAATATAGATGTTTCCCCCTTTTGGAGTATATTTCACTGCATTCTCTAAAAGATTAAAAATTGCTTCCTGTGTCCACTTGGCATCGCAAAACAGTTTCAATGTCTCCGGGCAGTCCACATGGACAGAAATCTCTTTTGCTTCCGCTCCCGGTACCACTGCCGCAACCGCTAGTCCTAACACTTCAAAAATCTTTGTGTCCTTTTCACATATTTCTATGATTCCGGTTTCCAGGCGCGAAAGCTTCACCAGACTCTGCATCAGGAAATCCAGCCGTTCTGTCTGTTTTATCAGCTTTCCAATACACTCCTGCCGCCGCACCTTATCTTCCTGTTCCTCTTCTAAAATTTCCAGATATATTTTAATATTCGCCATTGGCGTTCTACCCTGATGGGAAATATCAGAAATCAACTCTTTTATCTGTTCTTTTTCCTTATGGCTCTGTCGGTTCTTCCTGTTCCAAACATCCATAAGCTCCTGCAAATCCTGATAAATCTTATCCCAAAGGCTGTCCTTAAACTCCGCTTCATTTCCAATGTCTTCGCCTGCTTTCATCAGCGTCAGACACCGCTGTAGTTCTTCCGTAAAATCATAGATTTCCTTCTTCTGCCGATACAGTCTGACTAGAAGATAACTTATCACAATGCCACAGCCTGCTATTATTCCTATCGCAACCATTGATATCCCATCCCATATACATTTGAAATATATTTGTGTTCCGCATCCTCTATCTTTCCACGGAGCCGGTTCACATTGACTGCCAGTGTGTGTCGGTCCACATATGCTTCATCACAGTCCCACAATTGCTCTAACAGCACATTATAAGAAAGCAGCTGTCCTGCATGTTCAATAAATAAGCGTAACATCCGAAATTCTGTAGGTGTTACCATGCACTCTTTCCCCTCTATTTCTACCTTGACCCGGTCAAAGTCTATCCGCAGATATCCATCTTCATAAATATTTCTTGGATTTTCCGTCTCCCGTTTTAAAATGACCGCTATCTTCTTTAGCAGAATATGTATGGAAAATGGCTTTGTCACATAATCCTCTGCTCCCAACTCATACCCGGATAACACATCTTCTTCCAAATCTCTTGCCGTAAGAAACATGACCTTCACTTTCCTGTGCTCCATAATCCATTTACAAAAGCCAAAGCCCTCTCCATCCGGAAGATTTACATCCAGTATCATAAGCGAATATTCCTGCTGCAAACCCGCAAGCTTTGCCTCCTGAATGGAGTAGGCACTTTCTGTCTCATACCCTGCCTGCTGCAGTGCAAAGCAAATTCCCTGGTTCAGTTCCCGGTCATCTTCCACTACTAATATTCTATCCATCTTCCCTAAACATCCTTTTTCTTATCTGTTGTCATTCGTTTTTTTCTTTCTTACTTTTCCCCGGTTCATTCCTATGTCTCATTATACAAATGCTTCCTACGTCGCGCAACGAATAGATTGTCACAGTTTTGTGATAAATGATTGAGGATAGAAAAAAGCAGGAATTCTTAGAATTCCTGCTTTCACTTTTAGTTTACACCATTTGGGTCATATTTATCACTTTTTCCAAGATTGCATGAATCACAAAGTGTTCTTAAATTCTCCGGCACTGTTTTTCCACCCTTTGATACTGGTATTATATGATCTACATGCAGTTTTACACCATCATCTGCACTTCTCCCACACAGAGCACATTTAAACCCATCTCGTTTTAAAATGTCATATCTCAAAGATTCTGTCATCAATGTTCTTTGATATGCTTTACTTTCACGGCGTTCAATTTGTTTTTGAACACTATTATAGTGTAGCTCTAATTGTTGAAAAGAATACCTTTCTTCATCAGAATAATAATTTCGTCCTTTTGGACTTGTATACTCAATCTGATATAAAAAGTCTGGTTCAGTAACTGGAGATAATATATTCTTTTGTACTAACTTTTCCTCAAACAACTTATAAATTATATATGGTACTCTATTTTTCCGTGCCTCTTCCTTAGTTGTATTTGGAGCAATTTCTTTAAGTTCGCATTTATACTTCTCCAATAATTGAGCATTGGTATGAGCCTTTTCGATTATATCTTTTATATACTCTATACGTTGTTGAATATATTGATTAAACTGATTATCATAATTAAATCTATCAAATTGAGCTTTTGTTTTTAAATCTTTTTCAACTATGTATTGATTTTGTAAATCAAGATGAAAATCAAAATGTGTATTCAACTCATTTAAATCATGACACCTCTTACTGGTTCTTGCCACTATTTTTTGACAATATTTAGAAATAATTGTACCAAGAATCCACACTAACAACAAAATTCCTACTATTATAAGAATAATCTCCCAAAGTGGAAATATATATCCAAATATATTATAATTCGATTTAAGCAATTGCTCTATAGCTTGTGTTATATCCCATAATACTTCCATAATTTATCTTATCCTTCCTCATATTTTTCTAATACAATATTCTAAATAGTTTCCTCACTATAGGCATCTACATATCTCTACTTTTTCAACCCTTCCGGAACCGGCCTTCTTTTTGCACTGAATTCACTTACATCAATCCGAATCACATTGACAATGGATACCAGTTCTTCATTAAAAGTAAAATCTCCTCCGGTCTGGCATTTCATCAAAATAGAAAGTGCCTGCATTTTCTCATTTACATCCTCTACAATAACAGCTTTCCCTTTTCCCACAACACAGGAATAGGAATTGCCATACTGGCATGCCACCTTTCCTTCAAATGGCACCACATCACACTCCATTTCAAAGCATACCTTCGGATTTTTCTCTATTAAATCATACTTATATCCCTTCTTTGCTCCATGAAGGTAAATCACCATTTTTCCAGCTTCATAGGTATAGCCGTAATTCATCGGTAACACATAAGGCTGGTCACCATCCACAAGTCCGATATGCACAATCTTGCAGGCATCCATAATCTTAAGGATTTCATTTATATCTGTTACTTCACGTTCTCTTCTTGTCATGCTTTTTCTCCTCCAAGTACATCAAACATATCTTTCTTTTCTTCTATGCACTGTAATAAAACTGCTAAATATTCGTCTTGTTCATTAAACTCTAATTCTATTTCTCCATTTGGGTCATAACCAAAAATACCTTCATACTCTTCTCTTGCTTTTTTTAATTCATCTGTTTCTTTTCCATAATACATTATTTCATCTTCCTTTCAATCTTTATATGTTTCTCCAAAGATTTTTGAAAGCCTTCCTAACACCTCATTATCTCAATCATAAAGCATTCTACCTAATTACGCAAACGCTTCTTTTTCTCCTTTTGAAGATGAAATGAAGATGAAGGGGTTCAAAAATGCCCTTGAAGATGGGGTGAAGATGAATATTTAGGCTTACTTAGCACTACTTCCGATTACTCACAAAAATGGCGGAAATACTGTATTTATCAGCATTTCCGCCATTTTCAACGACTGAGACATCGGGGATTCGAACCCCGGACAACTTGATTAAAAGTCAAGTGCTCTACCAACTGAGCTAATATCCCATACATATTTAGTTCGATAAGTGCTCTTTCCAAATCCTTTTGGAATCCTTCAAGATACATCGCAACTTAACTGGGCTAGTTGGATTCGAACCAACGTATGCAGCAGTCAAAGTGCTGTGCCTTACCGCTTGGCGATAGCCCATCAATTTTACAAAAGATGCTCTAACCATCGCATCAAGGTGGATACAGGGATTCGAACCCTGGGCCTCCAGAGCCACAATCTGGCGCGCTAACCAACTGCGCTATACCCACCATAAGATTCCGGCCATCAGGCGGTCTCTCTTCCCTCTCGGGAAAATGTGCTCGAAGGGATTCGAACCCCCGACCCACGGCTTAGAAGGCCGTTGCTCTATCCAGCTGAGCTACGAACACATATCTAATTTTCCAATTAGAAAGCGGGTGATGGGAATCGAACCCACGTATCCAGCTTGGAAGGCTGGTGTTCTACCATTGAACTACACCCGCATGAAGTCGGGGTGACAGGATTCGAACCTGCGACCTCCTGGTCCCAAACCAGGCGCTCTAGCCAAGCTGAGCCACACCCCGTCAACGCTATTTAAATTTCTTTTTCCGTGACGCAAGACATATTATATTATAGCATATACCAATTGTCAACATTTATTTTCAAATTTTTTCAAAAAATTTTTACAACTCCGAATCTTGCCCCAATTTATAAAGGTTTTTTTGGTTTTTCTTCTTCAGAAAGATATTTGAGCTGATAGTCCGGAGTACCATTTGCGTCGATTTCCATCACGATATAAGACGGCAGATGTCCATCCTGACGAGGATATGATGTGCTGCCCGGATTCAATGCCACTACACCATGATCCTTTTCTATAAGCGGTCTGTGGGTGTGTCCGAACATTACAATATCCATGCCTCTTCCCCTTGCCTCTTTCTTGATATCCTCCAGGCCGGCAGAAACATAATAGTAGTGTCCATGGGTAATCAATGCCTTTAATCCTCCGATTTCAATTTCCTTTTCTTTCGGAAGTTCAGAGAAAAAGTCATTATTTCCTGCCACAATGTCCAGTGGACATCCTGCCAGTTCCGCAATATAGTCCTCATAACCTTCTGCATCTCCCAGATGAATCATACGGTCAAAAGGTCTTTCTTTTTCCATAATCGTTATCAGATTTGCATGTTTCTTATGGGTATCACTTACTATCAATACTCTCATCTTTTATCTTCCTTTATGATAAACCTTTTCCCATGAGTGCTTCTTTCATTGCGCGTAATGCTTTTCCACGATGGCTCATTTCATTCTTCTTATCCGGTGGCAAGCTTGCTGTTGAGCAGTTATATTCATCCACATAAAAGATTGGATCATAGCCAAATCCATTTTCACCCTGAGGCTCAAATCCAATATATCCCTCAATTGTCTCACGGGTTACCAGTGTTTCTTTATCCGGTAATACAGCCGCAATTGCACATACAAAGCGTGCGGTTCGCTGTTCCTTTGGTACTCCATTCAGACGGTCCAAAAGATTCTGGTTCTTTATGGTATAAGAGGTATCTTCTCCCATATAACGGGCAGAATATACACCCGGTTCCTTATTCAGATAATCAATTTCCAGACCAGAATCATCAGCTAAAACAATAGCATCTGTATATGCTGCCACAGCTTTTGCCTTAATCAGTGCATTTTCTTCAAAAGTAGTTCCATTTTCTTCAATATCCACGCTGATTCCGGCTTCTTTCATAGAAAGAATCTCTACATCAAGATCCGATAAAATCATGCGGATTTCTTTCATCTTGTCCTTGTTTCCTGTTGCAAATATTATTTTATTCATCTTAATATCCCTCCTGGAATGCCCGGTAAATTGCATTATAAATTGCCTGTGCTGCCTCTTTCTGATATGCTTCATCATTCAACCGGTTCAGTTCATCCTGATTTGTCATAAAGCCTACTTCTATCAATGCTACCGGCATCTCTGCTGTTCGTATAATATAAATCTCGTGTCCTTTTACAATTCCCTTACTGGTACTTCCTAACGCCGCTGTCATTTCTTCTAAGCAAATCTGGGCTAACTGCATACTTCCATTTTCCTCAGATGCCTTCTCTTCATCATACATGACTGCTGTTCCGTTGATACTGGACATTCTTCCGCTCTTGGTAGAATTATTATGTACGCTGATAAAGAGGTCTGCCCCGGCTTTGTTTGCCATATCTACACGCTGTTCAAGACTTGGATTGCTGTCATCCGTTCTCGTATAGTAGACTCCGACGCTCTCATCTCCTGCTTCATCAAATAATTCCTTTACTTTAAGCACTATAGCAAGGTCAATATCTTTCTCATTAATGCCCTGCTTTGTAGCTCCCGGTGCATTTCCACCATGTCCTGCATCTATTACCACAACTTTATCATAGACTTCATGTGGTGTCAAAAAATCCATATAAATATAATGCTCGTCAGATGTCTTTTGTAATTCCACCACACTATCTAAAGAGATCTCAATTACACCATATTCCGGCTCACTTTCATAAGTCAGATTATCTATATGATAGCTCTTTCCTATCATGGGATAGTTATAAAGATAATTCTCATCTGCTCCCGGAATTTTAATGATAATGGTCTGGGTCAGATAGTCATTTTCTACGCTGACATCTTCCGGTGTCACATTTTCCGGTAACGCAATACGAAGCTGCTGGTCAAAGCTGATGCCCTCCTGGCTGTCTACATTTGCCGTATTATACTGCAGCATTTCCAGCGCATCCATATTTTCCTTGCGCTCGATGGCTTCCTGTGCCCGAAGTTCCCTGTTTTCCTCTGCCCGGATATGAAGTTGTGGAAAAAACAGCAGCGTTCCTGCCACAATAATGCTTATGGCAGTAATAATCACGGTAGCTGCTTTAATAACTTTCTCTTCCATCCCGCTCTGACTTACCTTTCTTTTGCATATGCTTTTATACAAAGATTTGCAGACTGGGTTTCTTCTACATTTTCCCAGTTTTTGCCGTTGGTACTGATATATCCCTCTCCATCGGAAAGATCTACGTTTCTGGTTGATTCATCTGCCTTATATTCAATTGCCATTGGATGCACGGAATCCGGAGTCTTTATCATCAGTACAATGGCAAATTTTTCTCCCTTGTTCACTGCAATTTTCTTATCAAAAGTAACGGTATAGAAACCTGCATTATCAAACTTTCCGGAAGCTACTTTCTGCCGTTTGGACAGACTTTCCCTTCCATCATAGTCCTTTACTACATATACTTCATATTCCGTATTTTTCCCGGTTGCATAGAAGCCTGCTGCCTCTAAATTTTCATTGCTTTCCGCTGTATATACATTTGCTCCATAAATGGTATCACGGTTGTATCCCAGCTGACCGACCCAGCCACATAAATCGGACTGATAAATCATATCATAATTATCGGTATCTTCTACTCCGGTATAAACCAGATTGTGAATTCCTACATTGGTATCATAATAAGAGACATAGAATACTCCATTGTCTCCAAAATCTTTTCCCCAGCTGTTCTGGCAGATAAATGCACCGTCTCCCTCTAAATCTCCCGGGAAATTCTCTTTCGCATAACTGTCATCCCAGCCAATAATCGCCACATCATGATTCGGCTTTTCTGAACCAACATAGCAATAAGAATTGGTCTCCTGATTAAAATATTCGGAACGGCTGTTGACATTCTGCAATGTACTGTAAATAGAAGTCTCGACTGCACCATATTTAAAAACTGCCTCTTTAATCTTCTCCAAATCCTTGCTTTCAATAATCTGTGCTTCCTGCACATGTTTGACCGGAGCTAAATTCTTTGTCAGCTCACCGTCATATGGGTCGTCCTTTTCCAATACAGGACCCTGCCATGCAGTCAGATATGCCAGACTCATAGTATACTCCCCACCATCATTCTGTCCTAAGCCAAAACTGTTTCCAAGACTCATGTTATCGGTGGAAAATATATCATTTTCTTCCGGAAGCAGCATGGATTCCAGTGCTGCCAGAGAAGATGCAGCCCAGCAGGTTCCCTTATTTCCCTGGTTCTTCACCTGCGGTGCTCTTCCTTTCTCCCGCAAGTCATAATGAGATGGCAGAATGCTTGTCTCAGAAGAAGTATTCACCACCACTGCTTCATTTTTATTAACATCCCATGCATAAGAATAACCAAGCTTCGAGGCAATGACCTCTGCCGGCACATAATAACGGTCATCAATCCGTGTCAATGTAGAAGAAAATTTCTCCTTCTCATCATTTATCTGTACTTCCTGGTCATCTAAGCTCATCCACAAGCTGTCTGAATATTTTTCTATCAAAAGAGCCGTGTCATCGTAAAGATGCACGCTGCAGTTATAACTGTCCCGGATCAAGTCCAATGGTACCATCAGATTCAGATTTTCATCCATATAGATTCCATTGTCCTTGTTGGTATATACTTTATTATCAATCGCTACCGTAAGATTCTTCTCATTGATGCTTTTTGCAATCAGAGGGTTCCAGTCGCTGCTCTGCAAATCTGCACCACGGAACTGTCCGATTTCTTCGGTTACACCCTTAAAATTGGCAAATTTCAGTATCAATGCAAGAACTAAAAGTAACGTGAACACTACATATCTCTTAGAATAACGTACTTTTTCCCTCACTCTTTTGTCCCTTTCCGTTTTGGTGGCTTCGGTCCCATGAACTGATAGAAATATGTCTTTAACATTCCATTATAAATCTTGCGGTTTTTATCCGGTTTTCTTCCGATATCCTTTGGTGCATTCTCATAGCTGGTAATCAGGTACATAGACCATGAATCCAGCCTTCTGTATGCCTCACCAATTGTCTGGTATAATTCCGGCAATGCCGCCTTTTCTTCCAATCGCTCACCATATGGCGGATTGGATATGATAAAACCGTATTTTTTCGGATGGTTCAACTGGCTTACCGGTCTCTGCTGGAAATGAATCATGCCATCCACACCGGCACGCTTTGCATTTTCTCTTGCTGCACGCACAATTTCTTCATCAATATCATATCCCTGGATATCCACCTTAATATTGGTATCCACCATTTCCTGGGCTTCATTTACTGTATCGTACCAGAGCTGACGCGGTATCAGGTTTGTCCACTGCTCTGCTAGGAAACTACGGTTCATGCCCGGTGCTATATTGGCTGCAATCATTGCTGCTTCAATCGGAAATGTTCCACTTCCGCAGAATGGATCTACTAAAATTCTGTCCTTATTCCATGGTGTCAGCATTATCAATGCTGCTGCAAGGGTCTCTGTGATTGGTGCCTTACTGGTAAGAGTCCGGTAGCCTCTCTTATGTAAAGATTCTCCGGAGGTATCTAATGCTGCCATTACTTCATCCTTCAACAGGAAAATTCGTACCGGATAGGATGCACCACTTTCTTCAAACCAATTGGTATGATATTTCTGTTTCAGCCGTTCTACCATTGCCTTCTTAACAATAGACTGGATGTCTGACGGACTGAACAATTTACTCTTTATGGAAGAAGCCTTGGTGACCCAGAATTTACCATTTTCCGGAATATACTCTTCCCATGGAAGTGCCTTGATTCCTTCAAATAATTCATCAAATGTCTCCGCTTTAAATTTTCCTACCCGAAGCAGCACACGCTCCGTTGTACGCAGGAAAATATTTGCACGGCAGATTGCCTCTGCATCACCAATGAAAGTCACTCTTCCATCTTCCACCTCTGAGATTTCATATCCCAGATCATATATTTCTTTTTTCAAAACTGATTCTAAGCCAAAATGACATGGCACTGTTAATTCGTATGTTTTCATATGTTCTTTCTCCATTATCACTACTATCTTATCTGTTCTAAATGACACTGTCAATGTTCTTTTCTATCCATTTAGTGCATTTAGGCCTCCAATCAGAGTATATATCTGATATCCCTGCCGCGTCAGTCTTTTTGCTGCATACATACTTGTATTTCCATACTCACAACACAGCAGTATCTTGCGATTTTTCGGCAGCTTATGCTCCCAGTGTTCTATCTCATCATAAGGATAACAATGGGCATTTCTCAAATGAAATACCTGAAAATCCTCCCTGCTTCTCAAATCAACAATATATATCTGTGGATCATCTTTTAGTTTCCATAATTCCGCTACACTGATAGCCGTAAATCTCATATGCCATCTCCCCCAAAAATCTCCTGACTTTTTCTGCTATAAAAAAACAGATTACAAAGTGTTCCTTGTAATCTGTTTCTTATTTTAATATATGCAGTTTTTCAATAAGATTGACCTAGTAATTACATTTGTTGGATGTCTTGTTATCCGCCTTATTATCACTTCTGTTGCTGGTCTTATTGCCTGCTTTGTTGCCGGTTTTGTTATCCGCATTTTCAAAATCATTATCAGCATTCATTGTGCGGTTTACATTGCTTGTTTTGTTTTTTGCATTATCTGCATTTTTTGCCATAATATCGCCTCCTTTTTTTATCAGATACTTTTTCTTTTGATTCTCTGATACAGTGATATTATTTCTTAATTTCTTATTATTATTCTCATTTGCATTGCATTTTAAAAACTTTTATATTATAATTTTTTTCGTATAAGAATTGTTTTTTTATACAGTTATACCCCTTATTAATTATTTATACTCCCCTCAAGAAAGCCACAGGAATCCTAAGATTCATGTGGCTTTCTTATTTACGCGAGTAGCGAGAAAAATCTGGGAGAAAAGAAGGAGCCAAGCTCGCTTGAGCAAACTTCTTTTCTACTCAGATTTTGCGAGCACCGCGATAGCTCGCAAAACGTATTTCTCGTAGTTATTGTTCTTTACATATTATAGAAATTCATATTTTCCTGCAGTTCCATATTCATCTCGCCGCCGTTCTTCTCATATCTGGTACGGAATCCATCGATATGACGCAGTTTACGTTCCTGGAATATTTTAAACCGGCTAATCATATCCTGATACATCGGGTTTGCCTCTAATGCATCCCTGTATTTCTTGGCAAACGGACAATAACGGAACAGAATATCCCTTGCTACACGGTTCAGGCGGAAACTGCCGCCTGCCTCGTATTTAATCCATCCGATATAATCAGAAATAAATACTTCACGATAGTTATTCTTTGACTTCCAGAGTGTATTCTTAATCTTCTCCTTTGCCTCTGTGGATAAATCACGATTTTTCCGATAGTACTGGATATAATCACAATATTCTGAAGTTAGGGATTTCTCTGTAATATCATTCCAACGCATTCCCTGTATCTTACGGCACATTTCCCAACGGAATCTTCCGCAGGTCTCTATCATCATATCCTGCAGGCTGTAGATAGTCATAACCGGGAAAACAAATCGGGCGGATGTATCACGTTTTACTCCGGCAGTCTCCTGCCACATCATTGCTTTCATTCCCACATTCGGCATCAGAATAACATCTGGAAATACTTCTTTTTGCACCGGTTCAGCATTTACACCATGCATCGGATCTGAAAAAATCACTTCACGGTAGAACAACGAATAATCAACTTCACGGACTTTTTTGATTGCCTCCTCAATCCGCTCTGCAGTCACCAGCATCTTCTCTGCTTCCTGCACCATGTCATGCTTGCTCAGAATCGGACAGAAGGTACTTACTTTTCCATAAGTTGCCCGGTTCGTTGACACAAACATATTATTCATCTCATATTTGGTCTTTTCCCAGCAGTCTGTTTTCAACCGCTCCATTCCTGCTGCATCCAGCTTACCCATCCGCTTCTGCTCTGCCAGATATCCATTATAATCCAGGTCAAATTCATTCCGGCTTGGTTCATTCTTTCCTTCATAGATGCTCTTTAGCCACTCAAACATGGTATAGACATGGTCGCTTTTACACTTGAACAGTTTATCTGTCAAATCATAAAGTTCATTAGCGGTATCTTCTCCTACCATTCCCACATCCATAAATCCAAAATTCAAAAACATCTGAATAACCGGGTCTAGGTCATCCGCATCTTTCATGGCATGCTTAAATACATTTTTATAAGTAGCATAGAATAATGCTGTCAACTCTTTCCGAAGTTTTCTCGTTTTCTCATCATTATCAAAATTATCCGGAATTGCATCATATTCATGCATTTTGCTTCGAATTTTATGTACATCCTCTGCTGCCACTCCTGCATATTCTAAGATATGTACCAGACAGTCCTCTGTTTCTTCTTCCTCTTCTCCATCGGTTTCCGCATATTCCTGTTCCAGTAAATCTTCCGTTCCCTGAACCAGCTTATCCTCTGCCTGCGGCTTTGGTACTTCACCAATCAGTTCTCCTGCAAAGTTATATATTGCATCTGCCTTTATCTTTATATTGCTAAAATCATAAGTCTGATATTCCGTAATTCGTTTGTCCCGTTCTCCTGCATCTCCCAGACGGTTGTCCTTGATAAACTGTAACAATGGCTCTATTGCCTGTCGTATTTCCCCGATGTCAGCTCCACTTGCTGCTGCACGGGCTGCCATGTCAAAATAAAGCTGTAATAAATCCATTCGATTGGTATCCAGATACAGATTTACATGCTCCTGTAAATATTCTTTTGCATGGTCAATCTCTCTTACCGCTTTGCACATAGCTCTTGCTGCCTGCATAATCTGTCCCGTCAGCAAATCCTCTTTCTGCTGAAAGAAATCCATAGTTCCACTATTCCCAAGTTCTGCCAGTTCATGGAAATAATCCGCTTCCCATTTCGGTGCCATATTGGTTCTTACATAAGGCTGCAGGCTCTCTATTCTCCGGAAACTTTTCTCCTGAATGCAATATTTTCTACATAACTCCTGATATTTCTGATACATTGCCAGTGCAAAGCTATAATATTTTTCTGTACTGTTTTGAAATCTCTGGTTTCGTCCAAGCATATGGTCTGCCTCACGAATTGCCACAGATAAAAATGCTGCTGCATATTTCGGCTGACTGATAAATATCTTACCAAAGTCCTCCGGAGCATGATAATGAAACGGATAAAGTGTTACATCATCCGCTGCCACATAATCTGCTATATATTCTTCTTCTGCACAATCCATCAGACCTATTATATTACCGCTTCCAATCTGCACTTCTTCCAGCTTAGACACCTGTCTCACTGTTCCATGAATTACCATATACAGTGCATTTACCGCTGTTCCATGCTTGATAAAGCATTTCCCTGCCGGGACCTTAATCATTGCCATAACACCAATTCCTCTGTTATTTCTATATTAAAATTACTTTATTATACTTGCTTATTAAAATCTTTTGTTCATACCCATTGCTATAAATAAAAAGAAAATGATTGCTACCGGAAGCAGAACCGGAAGTAAAAATGCAACTACCTGTGCAAGCAGAATTATAAGCAAAATTACAAACAGAAATACTGCCGCTAATATAAGCCAGATTCGAATTTTAATCTTCTTAAAAGAATACTCTCCGGAAGCTGTTTCCTGCCCATCCATTCCCTTTTGTGGTTCTGCTGTAGTTTTCTCTGCCGTTGCATTTTCTGCATCAATTATGCTTTTTGCAAGAAGTCTTGGATTTCCTAATTCTGCAATTACTTCAGCCTCCGTCTTTCCTTTATGAGATTCTGTAAGAATATATTCTTCATAATAGCGGAGATTATCATTCACCGCCTGCTGGCTTACCCTTCCCTGCAAAGCCTTTCTTAATTCTGTTAGGAATTCCTCTCTTGACATTTATTTTCCTCAACTCTTCTATTCCATTACTTTTTTGCTTTATTTTTTTATATAGTAGGAATTAGTTATTCTTCCGCTATAAATCAAATAATCAATTCCTACGCTTGTGCCAGAACTGCTCTCACGTTTAATCCAGTCTCCGTCACGCGTATAAGTTCCTTCCGATACATCTCCATTATCATCCTGTACATAAGTTCCATCCGCTTTAAAGGTAATGGAATATACCACATTATTACTATTCTTAAATGTACAGGTAGCATCAAAAGTATCTCCATCCGGTATCTCACCTTCATATAAATAATCTTTTGCAATCAGGTATTTTCCCTGTTTTACAAGATTCTGTACATCGCCACCATCGGAGGTCAGTGTAAGCTTATTTCCATCCATGACAAATGTTCCTGATGCCAGCTCTACTGCCTTGTCTCCCACACTGATATTCTCTTTATAAGTATTATTCTTTTCATTAAATGTAATTTCAAAAACAGTCGATGAATTATCGCTTGACATAATTTCACATGAATAAGTTCCAAGACTTCCACTATCCTTTGTCTTTACAGCAATTACCGCTACAATGGCTACTACTATAATAAGCACTGCTGCAAGAACTGATGTAAGCTTTGCATTCGCCTTTTTACTCTCATTCTTCATTAATAAATCAGTCCTCTCTGAAAAGATTTTTCACTTCTATATCATATATTTTTTATGCAAAACTGTCAAGAAAATGTAGTTATTGCAAACATTTTTCGCCATTCTGATAGAAATTCTCCATCATCTCCCTGGTAAGACTGATTTTATCATCCATGCCTGCAACCTGTTCTCTTGGTACCCATTCTGCCAGTGAAAGTTCGTTCTTATCTAAAGTAATGGCATCTGTTCCTTCCACTCTGGCATAAAATCCCATCAGAAGATTGGAATCAAAGCCCCATGGCTGACTCTTATAGTATACAATATCCTTTACTTTCAATCCTACTTCTTCCATGACTTCCCTGCGAACTGTCTCTTCCGCAGTTTCGCCAATTTCTGTAAAACCTGCAATCAATGCGTATTTCTTATATTCCCTGTCTGAATATTTTGTCATCAATATTTTATTATCGTATATTACTCCCACAATTACTGCCGGAGCAATTTTCGGATAAACCATATTGCCACAGCATGCACAACGCATCATCCGCTCCTTCGTATCCGGCTGCAATTCCTTTCCGCATCTGCCACAATAACGGTTATCCCGATACCACACATACAAATGATATGCCGTTGCCGCAGCAAAACAATCTTTCTTTGAAACTGTTTCCCGCAGGCTGCGAATCGTAACCCATTCCATATTTCCAATATTATGGTTCTGCTTTTTGCTCTGCCTATTGACCTGCTCATCAAGCTGCTTTTCTACCTCTTTTTCTGCTTCTTCCTTTGTCCATACATTCAGCAGATAATACTGTACATCATCAATAGAAAACAGATATTGCAATCTTTTGTTACCGAATCCGTCAGCCTCTTGTTCTGTCTCTTTTATAAGTTCTTTTGAAAACTCTTTTATATAGAAGAAACTGATTTTAGAATCTTTTTTTACCAGGAGTTTATTTCCCGAAAATAAAAATACGATATCCTTATCCCGGCATTCTCTCTGTTGATATTCATTGTGAAATTTCATTGGTGCAATATCCTGTATCATACCTGCGCCACCCTTTTTTATATAATAAAAAGACCCCAAATCTCTGCTAAACAAAGATTCAAAGTCCTTTTTCCACGTGCGTGAGAAGATTCGAACTCCCGACACCTTGGTCCGTAGCCAAGTGCTCTATCCAGCTGAGCTACACGCACATATTAAATTATTACATACCATCGGTATGAATGCCCGCGACCGGAATCGAACCGGTACTGTGTCACCACAACAGGATTTTAAGTCCTGCGCGTCTGCCAGTTCCGCCACGCGGGCATATGGGACCTACAGGGCTCGAACCTGTGACCCTCTGCTTGTAAGGCAGATGCTCTCCCAGCTGAGCTAAGATCCCAAAACGACCCAAGCGGGACTCGAACCCGCGACCTCCGCCGTGACAGGGCGGCGCTCTAACCAACTGAGCCATTGGGCCAAATAAATTTAAAATAAAAGTGGACCTTCGGGGACTCGAACCCAGGACCGACCGGTTATGAGCCGGTTGCTCTAACCAACTGAGCTAAAGGTCCATATAAAGCCGATGATCGGACTCGAACCGATAACCTGCTGATTACAAATCAGCTGCTCTGCCAATTGAGCCACATCGGCGTATGCCTTCTGCAGACTATGAACCCAGCCTTTCAGCCAATCTTGCAGTTTACAATCCATGAGTTTTCACCCAAGTGACTCCGACGGGAATCGAACCCGTGTTACCGCCGTGAAAGGGCGATGTCTTAACCGCTTGACCACGGAGCCATATATTATTTATCAATGTTGATAAAAAAACTCCCCGAGTAGGGCTCGAACCTACAACATCACGGTTAACAGCCGTGCGCTCTACCATTGAGCTATCGAGGATTATGAATAGGCTATGCTATTTACATTGTATGGAAGTTTTGAAGTATGTCCTTAGGCTTTTGAAATAAACTAAGATGGTCATCTCAAACGCTTCGCATTTTCGATGTCATTTGCAGGCAAATGTTCGTCCGGCTTAAGAGCTGTTTCCGCAGATAAATCTGCTCCACATCTCTTCATCCGTCCTACCATCTTACTGCTTTTTCCAGTTCGGGAGCTGGCTAATCATTGTCAGTCGAGGTGTGCAATGGCTGCTTCCACCTCTGCCCTATCTACCTGATACTCTTTCAGGGGTCTTACTGTCTTATAGACAGGGACATCTCATCTTGGGGGGGGCTTCACGCTTAGATGCCTTCAGCGTTTATCCCTTCCGGACTTGGCTACCCAGCTATGGATTTGGTATCCAGCTGATGCACCAGTGGTCCGTCCAGCCCGGTCCTCTCGTACTAAGGCCAGCTCCCCTCAGATATCCTACGCCCGCGCCGGATAGGGACCGAACTGTCTCACGACGTTCTGAACCCAGCTCGCGTACCGCTTTAATGGGCGAACAGCCCAACCCTTGGGACCTGCTACAGCCCCAGGATGCGATGAGCCGACATCGAGGTGCCAAACCACTCCGTCGATGTGAACTCTTGGGAGTGATAAGCCTGTTATCCCCAGGGTAGCTTTTATCCGTTGAGCGATGGCAATCCCACTTTATGCCACCGGATCACTAAGTCCTACTTTCGTACCTGCTCCACCCGTCGGTGTCGCAGTCAAGCTCCCTTCTGCCTTTGCACTCTTTAAATGGTTTCCGACCATTCTGAGGGAACCTTTGAGCGCCTCCGATACCCTTTCGGAGGCGACCGCCCCAGTCAAACTCCCCGCCTGGCATTGTCCCACCGCTGGTTCACAGCGGCTGGTTAGAAACCCAATACTGCAAGGGTGGTATCCCAACAGCGACTCTGTTAAGACTGGCGTCCTAACTTCTTCGTCTCCCACCTATCCTGTACATGCAGTACCGAATCCCAGTACCAAACTGGAGTAAAGCTCCATGGGGTCTTTCCGTCCTGGCGCGGGTAACCAGCATCTTCACTGGTACTTCAATTTCACCGGATGTATTGTCGAGACAGTGCTCAAATCATTACGCCTTTCGTGCGGGTCGGAACTTACCCGACAAGGAATTTCGCTACCTTAGGACCGTTATAGTTACGGCCGCCGTTTACTGGGGCTTAAATTCAAAGCTTCGCTTGCGCTAACCTCTCCTCTTAACCTTCCAGCACCGGGCAGGCGTCAGCCCATATACTTCACCTTTCGGTTTTGCATAGACCTGTGTTTTTGCTAAACAGTTGCTTGAGCCTATTCTCTGCGGCCTGATTTCTCAGGCACCCCTTCTCCCGAAGTTACGGGGTCATTTTGCCGAGTTCCTTAACAATACTTCTTCCGTCGGCCTTAGGATTCTCTCCTCATCCACCTGTGTCGGTTTACGGTACGGGCACATATGGCACAATAGCGGCTTTTCTCGGCAGCCGGTCCGCATGCTTCGCTACTCTGGTTCGCTCCACATCACAGCAAGGACTTTTGTGTGCGGATTTGCCAGCACACCATCCTC
>NZ_QTXS01000001.1:1564166-1566462 GCF_003461765.1 Roseburia sp. AF02-12
CATATGGCACAATAGCGGCTTTTCTCGGCAGCCGGTCCGCATGCTTCGCTACTTTGGTTCGCTCCACATCACAGCAAGGACTTTCGTGTGCGGATTTGCCAGCACACCATCCCCTCTGCTTGTACCAGTCTTTCCATTCCTGGCTCATGCTTTCCTTCTGCGTCCCCACAGTTCTGACCATATGTGGTACAGGAATCTAAACCTGTTGTCCATCGGATACGCCTCTCGGCCTCTCCTTAGGTCCCGACTTACCCAGGGCAGATCAGCTTTACCCTGGAATCCTTGGATATTCGGCCGGAAGGATTCTCACCTTCCTCTCGCTACTCATTCCGGCATTCTCTCTTCTTATCCCTCCACTGCTCCTTATCGGTACAGCTTCGTCGGTCTTAAGAATGCTCCTCTACCAATCATACTAGGTATGATTCCACAGCTTCGGTGTTGTGTTTCAGCCCCGGACATTTTCGGCGCAGGGACTCTCGACTAGTGAGCTGTTACGCACTCTTTGAATGAATGGCTGCTTCTGAGCCAACATCCTAGTTGTCTTTGAATCCCCACATCCTTTTCCACTTAACACACACTTTGGGACCTTAGCTGGTGGTCTGGGCTCTTTCCCTTTTGACTGTCCAACTTATCTCGTACAGTCTGACTCCCGTTCATCATCTTAATGGCATTCGGAGTTTGATATTCTTTGGTAAGCTTTGACGCCCCCGCGGAAATTCAGTGCTCTACCTCCACAAGACTAAAACGAGGCTAGCCCTAAAGCTATTTCGAGGAGAACCAGCTATCTCCGGGTTCGATTGGAATTTCTCCCCTATCCACACCTCATCCCCACCCTTTTCAACGGATGTGGGTTCGGTCCTCCAACGCCTTTTACGGCATCTTCAACCTGGACATGGATAGATCACCCGGTTTCGGGTCTACTCCTACTGACTAAACTCGCCCTGTTAAGACTTGGTTTCCCTTCGGCTCCGGACCTTAAGTCCTTAACCTCGCCAGTAAGCGTAACTCGCCGGACCGTTCTACAAAAAGTACGCGGTCGCACATATAAAGTGCTTCCACAGCTTGTAAACACAGGGTTTCAGGTTCTCTTTCACTCCCCTCCCGGGGTCCTTTTCACCTTTCCTTCACAGTACTATGCGCTATCGGTCACTAAGTAGTATTTAGCCTTACGGGGTGGTCCCCGCTTATTCCATCAAGGTTTCTCGTGTCTCGATGTACTCTGGATACCGCCATGTCAGCTCTTCTTTCGCTTACGGGACTTTCACCCTCTCTGGTCTGCTTTCCCAAAACAGTTCTGCTGGAATTGCTGAATCAATTATGCGGTCCGAACCCCGGAATGCACGCACTCCGGTTTGGGCTCTTTCCATTTCGCTCGCCGCTACTTTGGAAATCGATTTTTCTTTCTCTTCCTCCGGCTACTTAGATGTTTCAGTTCACCGGGTTCCCTTCCATACGTTATGGATTGGCGTATGGATACATGAGGTATTCTCATGTGGGTTTCCCCATTCAGATATTCACGGATCAATGGATATTTGCTCCTCCCCGTGACTTTTCGCAGCTTATCACGTCTTTCATCGGCTCTTAGTGCCAAGGCATCCACCCTGCGCTCTTCTTCGCTTGACCTTGTTACGAGCACTTAGTATACACTAATGCTCCCGTCGTATAGCGTTATGACGCTTGTGTTTGTTGATTCTTTTGAATCGGTTTGTTTCTCGGATTTTTTCATATCTTAGGTCTATCAATTCTAAAATGATAGTCTTATCATCAATTCTGTATGAAGTTTTCAAGGTACGTTATGGATACTTTCGTATCCGAATGGAGATGGAGAGATTCGAACTCTTGACCCCCTGCTTGCAAGGCAGGTGCTCTCCCAACTGAGCTACACCCCCATATAGGATGATTCCTATTTAATTATAGACTCTTTCGAATCAATGGGCTTAAGTGGACTCGAACCACCGACCTCACGCTTATCAGGCGTGCGCTCTAACCAGCTGAGCTATAAGCCCTCATTTAATCTGGCAGCCACCTACTCTCCCATGCCGTCTCCAGCGTAGTACCATCGACATCGTGTTCGGGATGTGGACGGGTGTTTCCCCTAAGCGCATCGCCACCAGAATTGTTATGAGCACTTAGACGGTAACAAATGTAATGCAGTTAGCGTCTTACGTGCGATACATACTTGACCCTTAGTGAGAACGAGTTCTTACGAAGTTCGAACTTAGTAGTCAAGTACTATTCAGTTATCTTTGATAACTCAACAGCGAAATAATCTTTACTCGATTTCCTTAGAAAGGAG
>NZ_QTXS01000001.1:1566951-1851682 GCF_003461765.1 Roseburia sp. AF02-12
TTTTTTCTTCCCTGCTGATAGAGCTTTACATACCGAAATACTTCTTCGCTCACGCGGCGTCGCTGCATCAGGGTTTCCCCCATTGTGCAATATTCCCCACTGCTGCCTCCCGTAGGAGTTTGGGCCGTGTCTCAGTCCCAATGTGGCCGGTCACCCTCTCAGGTCGGCTACTGATCGTCGCCTTGGTGGGCCGTTACCTCACCAACCAGCTAATCAGACGCGGGTCCATCTTATACCACCGGAGTTTTTCACACCAGATCATGCAATCCTGTGCGCTTATGCGGTATTAGCAGTCATTTCTAACTGTTATCCCCCTGTATAAGGCAGGTTACCCACGCGTTACTCACCCGTCCGCCACTCAGTCACTAAATCGTCATTCCGAAGAAATCATAATAAAGTGCTTCGTTCGACTTGCATGTGTTAAGCACGCCGCCAGCGTTCATCCTGAGCCAGGATCAAACTCTCATGTTATAGTGTTTGTCCTTTCAGAAATCTAGCTTGGCTAAATATCCTAAAGTTTACTGTTTTAGGTCGCATTCTTCTATTAAATAGAGATGCTGTCCTGAATGATTTTGTAATCTTTTGATTACGTTTTTCTCAAAATCTTTCAAGGTTATTTCACTGTTCAGTTATCAAGGTTCTTGACCAGTTCTGTGAGCTCTTTTGCTTTGCTCTCACCGGTCAGCTTTTTTATATTATCACAGGACTCTTTCTTTGTCAACAACTTTTTTTACTTTTTTTGACTTATTTTTTACAGTCGTAAAATCCATTGTCGAACGTCCGCATAATCATCTCACAAGCGAGCGGAGAAGGAGGGATTTGAACCCTCGCGCCGCTGTTAACGACCTGCACCCTTTCCAGGGGTGTCCCTTCGGCCAGCTTGGGTACTTCTCCGAATCAGTTTCCAATTATTAAGTTGGAAGCGGAGAGAGTGGGATTCGAACCCACGCGCCCTTGCGGACAAACGGTTTTCAAGACCGCCTCGTTATGACCACTTCGATATCTCTCCATATTGATACGCTTCAAATCAGCGCAAAAATGATTCTATCATCAAATAGATAGCATGTCAACAATTATTTTCATTTTTTCAAAATTTCAAAATATATCCATTTGATTTCCCACTGATGCCGGATGGTTTATTTTCTATGAACATACACCTTTACCAGGATTTCCTGCATTCAGCATAAACTCCGCCATTTCCAAATCTTCCGGTGTTGTAATCTTAAAGTTGCGATAGCTACCATCTATTACATATACCGGAACTTTTCCATACGCCTCCACTACCATTGCATCATCTGTAACATCTTCTCTTCCATCCGCTATCATCTTCTGATAAGAATCATAAATCAGGGAATAGGAAAATGCCTGCGGTGTCTGTACCGTATAAAGGTTTTTTCTTGGTGGGGTATCCTCTACTTTTCCATTTTCATCTACCTTTTTTATGGTATCCTTCACCGGCACAGCTGCAATACATGCATGTTTTTTCTGCACTTCATCCATTGTATGTCGGATGACTTCCTGCCCTATAAACGGGCGTGCCCCATCATGAATCAGTACATAATCCGTATGTTCACACGCACTTAAGCCCTGAAAAACAGAGTGGTAACGTTCCTTACCACCCTTTACTATCTTCGTTACTTTATGCAATTTATATTTTTCTACAATTTCTTTCCGGCAGTATTCCTCTTCTCCTTCACCGGTTACCAGTACGATTTCATCTACCGGGCTTTCTTCAAATGCCTTAAGGGTATAATAAATCACCGGCCTCCCACAAAGAAGCAGATACTGCTTATGGACAGAGCTTCCCATGCGGCTTCCTTTTCCCGCAGAAAGCACGATTGCTGTATACTTTGCCATTAACGTTCTCCTAATTTTAAGTTTGGTACTGCATTCAAATCAAGTCCGGAACGGATTCCCGCCCGGTAATCATAATATGCTGCTGCACCTATCATTGCTGCATTATCGGTACAGAGAATCGGCGACGGATGATAAAATGCCACATTTCTCTTCCGGCACTCTTCTTCCATTGCTCCTCTTAAGGTTCCATTAGAAGCCACTCCTCCCGCAATAGCAAATTTATCAATCTGATATTTTTCAATGGCATGCATGGCATTTCCCACCAGCACATCAATAACCGCTTTCTGGAAAGATGCTGCAATATCTGCCTGCACAATCTCAATACCTTTCATTTTACAGCTGTTCAGATGGTTTAAAACAGCAGACTTTAAACCACTGAAGCTGAAGTCATACTCCCCATCTGCAATCTTCGGTCTTGGGAATTCCACAGCATGAGGATTTCCTTCATGTGCTACTTTTTCAATCTTTGGTCCACCCGGATAGCCTAATCCGATTGCTCTCGCCACTTTATCAAAGGCTTCACCTGCTGCATCATCCCTGGTTCTTCCAAGTATCTCATATTTTCCATAATCCAGTACTTTTACCAGATGTGTATGACCGCCGGATACCACAAGACATAAAAATGGTGGCTCTAACTCTTTATTTTCAATATAATTTGCGCTGATGTGTCCCTCAATATGATGCACACCTACCAGTGGAATATTTCTTGCATAACTGATTGCTTTCGCTTCTGCCACACCAACCAGGAGGGCACCCACTAATCCCGGTCCATAAGTTACACCGATTGCGTCTATATCTGCCCAGTCTGCCTGCGCTTCCTGCATCGCTTCTGTTATTACCTGATTAATTTTCTCAATATGTTTACGGGATGCAATTTCCGGAACCACACCTCCATATAAGGTATGTAATGCAATCTGGGATGAAATGATATTCGATCTTACATCCCTTCCATTTACTACAACTGCTGCCGCAGTCTCATCGCAGGAACTTTCTATTGCAAGAATTGCAATATCTCCTTTATTTTTCTGCATCACCATTGTCTCCTTCCAGTGCCACAAATCCTAATATTTTCCAGTCCCCATTCTCATCCTTACGCAGCACATATTCCTGGTTAGCCCGGTTATATGCCTTGGTAGAGCGAAGGAAATAAGATGCCGTCACATAGGCACAATCACTTCCCTCTACTTTCTTATAAGCCACTTCATCTGTATCGCAGACAGATGCTGTTGCTATAATCTTACTTTCTGCTTTATAAGCCGCAATGTCATTCTGCATCTGGGTTGAAAATGTATCCTGCGGATTGTTTTCCAATAACTCTTCATCCATCAGTGCACGCATCTTCTCCAACAGCTTCTGGTACTGCTCATCATCATAAGTTTCATTATAAAGGCAGAGCAGAATCCTATTATAATATTTGATTACAGCACGAGGTGACGCCGGATAATCCTTCTCTAAATTTTTACTTAAAACAGAGGTTATCTCATCTGTTTCTCCTGTTGTTTCCACACTTCTTGGTGAGCGGTTTGTCAGATAATAATAAAATCCGACCACAATTCCAATGCAAATCACACCTATAATAACTGTCTTAATTATGCCTGCTGTACGTTTCTTCATGTTTACGCCTCCTCAAAATCCAGTGTAACACTCTTTCCATCTTTGCCTAAATATGCATTCGGATATATCTTCCTTACAGCATCCATATAGTCTTCGCCCCTTACAAGGGACGGGCTGAAGTGGGTAAGCCACATTTCTTTCACCCCGGCATCCTTGGCAAGATGTGCTGCTTCATAAAAAGTCATATGTTTATATTGTTTCGCTTTTGCAAGTTTCTCTTTTTCTGCATACATACCTTCACAGATAAATAAATCGGAATCTTTGGCATTTTTTGCAATGCTCTCCGTCGGGCGGGTATCAGTACAATATGTCAGCTTGATGCCTTTTCTTGGCGGGCCTAATACCATTTCCGGCAGATAGGTCTTGTCCTCTTCTTCAATAATTTCACCTTTTTGCAGGCGGCTCCAGTATTTCTGCGGTATCTGCCGTTCTAATGCATGTTCCACTGAAAATCTTCCAGCCCTTGAAATCTCCAAGGTATAGCCGTAGCAGGTAACATTATGGTTCACCCGGAAAGCATGGATCGTATATCCCTTTAATTCTATAGTCTCTTCCGGTTCCGTCAGTTCTATAAATTTAATCTCAAAAGGCAGTTCCGGTGCAATCACACGCAGTGCATTTACCACACGTTCCAGCCCCTTTGGTCCAATCATCGTCAGCGGCTCCGTTCGTTCCGCATTTCCCATGGTAAGAAGAATTCCAGGCAGTCCGCTGATATGGTCCGCATGGTAATGTGTAAAGCACATAATATCCACCGGCTTGAAGCTCCAGCCTTTTTCTTTTACTGCAATCTGGGTGCCTTCGCCACAGTCAACCATCAGACTGCTGCCATTATATCTTGTCATCAGTGAAGTCAGCCAGCGATATGGCAATGGCATCATTCCACCGGTTCCTAATAAACAGACATCTAACATTCTATTTCCTCAGCTCTCTATACAATTTCTGTTACTTCTTCCATTAAAGGCGGTATCACAAACTGTTTTGTCCATTCATCAAAGCAGGACTCGCATACACGCAGTTTGCTTTTCACACCATCCTTCGTAGAAAAATAATTCCATTCTTTTTCTATATAAATATAATCCTGTTTTCGTTCTTCGATTTCTTTTCCACAACAATTGCAAACCATTTCGCATCCTCCGTCTCTTATCTTGTGGTTCTCTTTCATTATAGAACCATTCCAATAAATTTGCAGCGGAAATTACTGGACCCTGCTCATGATATATGCATCCTCTGAGGGCTTTTCATAAAAATTCTTTCGAGTTCCAAGTACAGAGAATCCAAGTTTCTGATACAGGCGAATGGCAGGCTCATTGGATACCCTTACCTCTAAAACATACCGGCTAATACCATGTTTTCTACCCTGCTGCATTAGTTCTGTTACCAGTTGTTCCCCATAACCTCTGTTTCTGCAGGCCTCACTTACTGCCACATTGGTAATCTCGCCTTCATCTAATGCCATATACATTCCACAATATCCTAAGATGGAACCCGCTTCTTCTGCCACCAGAAAAATCACATGGTTCATGGCAAGAGCATCGCGAAATCCCTGCCCACTCCATGGCTGCGAAAAGACTTTTGCCTCTATGGCCGCTACATCAAAAACATCTGCCTCTGACATTCTACGAATTTCCATGCTGTTCCATCCTCTCGCGTTCTGCCTGGGAAAGGCGCAGATATTCCGGTTTGTGTTCTTCTGCAGATTCTAATTTACCTGCTTTGTAATATTCTTCTCCTAAAGCTGCAACAGCTGCTGCACGCTGCTTATTCACATGTGCCGGTGCAAAGGAATATGGCACTTTACAGTTTTCTTCTATATAAGTGGTAAATACAGGGACACCATCTCCCAAAAATACAACCGGAGCATTGTTTTCATTTATCTTTGCTACAATCTCATCAATTCCCACAACGCACTGTGGGCACAATACCTGCATTTTTTCGTCTTCAAACTGATATAAACCGGTATAGGTCTGGTTTCTTCTGGCATCCATTAATGGACAGATAATATCTCTATGCCCATAGAGGTTGTATGCCAATGCATCCACGGTCGGTACGGAAATCAGCGGCTTATCCAGTGCAAGTCCCAATCCTTTTGCTGTTGCAGAGCCAATCCGAAGTCCGGTAAATGAGCCCGGGCCCGCTGCAATTGCAATGGCATCTAATGTATCCAAATCCAGTTCTATCATCTTCGCAAGTTCATCTAACATTGGCAGCAAGGTCTGTGAATGTGTTTTCTTATAATTTACAGTAAATTCTCCCAACAGCACATCATCTTCTACTACTGCTACGCTGGCTACCAGTCCGGAGCTGTCCAATCCCAATATTTTCATCGTTCCACCTCTTCTATTGTTATCCTGCGATAATCAAATCCTTTTTCCAAATCTTTCTCTATTGTTATCTGCCGGTAATGATCCGGTAAAATTTCTTCAATCAGATTTGCCCATTCTATCATGGTCAGACCATTTCCATAAAAATAGTCCTCATAGCCGATTTCATCCATTTCCTCAATATCCGCAATCCGGTATACATCAAAATGATAAAATGGCATTCTTCCTTCTTCATACTCTTGCACAATAGTAAAAGTCGGACTGCAGATAGGTTCTGTTATCTCCAAACCCTTGGCTATTCCCTGGGTAAAAACGGTTTTTCCTACTCCCAAATCTCCGATTAATGTATACACTTCTCCCGGCTTTGCTTCCCGTCCAATCTGTTCGCCTAACTTTTCTGTTTCTTCTGCCGAAAATGTTTCATATACCATATACTTTTCTTCCTATCTCTTCTTCATACAATTCTGGTGCTTCTTCAAATTCTTATCTGCCAGTTTCTTCAACGCTGCATACTGTCCGCCTACAATTTCCATCGGCAGGATATATGCATTTACGCGGCTGCTGTAAATCAGAACATTATGCTTTGTTGACACCATTTTATAAATCTGTTTCCACTCCAGCAGGGCATTTTCTTCTCCCAGAGATACATGGACACCTTCATCATCCAACATATAATGCAGCGTACTTTTCAGTGCCTCTGACATGGAAATCTGTCTTGCCGCCCGCATTTTCAAGGTTAATGGAAAATAAAAAAGAAAGACAATGCCAAATATGATGTAAAGCACCGTATACATGGTATCTACCTTTCCATAGGTTCCCACTGCGGCTACAAATCCAAGCACCGCTGCCAAGATGGAAAAGATTCCGGTAAAACTGGTATATATATGATACATATTAAACCGGTACATATCGTTCGCTGTTATTTTTACATCAAATTCAATTGGCATTGTCTTTCCTCCTGTTTACTTTTCTGATTGAAGTATAGCATTATTTTCGGGAATAGACAAACTCTTTATCAATTTTGTGTCGGGCAAAAAAGGGACGTCTAATTCTTACGGCTGTTGGTTCCTTTGATGATTGGTGAAATATGTTTATAAATCAAAAATGTAATTCCAACACTAATCATACCTTTTAAGAAGGTGAATGGCATATTAAATACTACCAGACACTCCAATAAATTATCCATATGTCCGCCTACTGCAGAAGCGATTGCATTGTAAGCACCAATAATGGCATCTTCCGGCATAAATGCTGTATAGAACGGATATACCAGGAAATAGTTTGATACCACACTGAATACTGCCATGAAAAGTGCTCCTGCTAAAGAACCGATTAATGCACCTTTGCGGTTCTTCTTAAATTTGTAAATCAGTCCTGCCGGAAGCACGAACGCTACTCCAAGAATGAAATTGGACAGTTCTCCAACACCACTTGTGGTTGTAATAGTCAGATGAATCAGATTTTTAATCAGGCAGATTACAATTCCGCTGACCGGTCCCATGGAAAATGCTCCAATCAATGCCGGAAGTTCTGAAATATCCAGTTTGATGAAGTTTGGCATAAACGGAACTGCAAAATCAAGGAACATCAGGATGAACGCAATGGCCGAAAGCATTGCTGTCATCGTCAGATATCTTGCATTTACACCTGTTTTTACGTTGCTGTTTGTTGTTACACTGTTTGTACTCATTTCTTTTACTCCTTTTTTCTTTACTTTTAGCTCTTGCAAGGGATGTCCGGAGTATTGGTGTACCATAAAAGCCCCGGATAAAACTATCCGGGGCACGCAAAATAATCACCTTAATGGTCACTTATCTTCTCCCATCCAGACTATACTGTCGGTTTTGGATTTTCACCAAATCAACTGCAATACTGCAGTTCACGGACTAATGTGTCATGCACAATCACCGTCGGTCGGGAATCTATGCTTCGCATATCACCCTGCCCCGAAGACTTCCTATTCAATTACTATGGGTCTATTGTAGAGCTTCACTTTTTCCTTGTCAATACCCAATTTTATCTGTTACCTTTTATTTACAGTTTCATAGTAAGCTGGATTCTCTGTTTCTTAAGGTCTACGCTCATTACTTTTACTTCTACAATATCTCCCACACTGACCACTTCCAGCGGATGTTTGATATAGCGTTCGCTCATCTGGGAAATGTGTACCAGTCCATCCTGATGTACTCCGATGTCCACAAAGGCACCGAAGTCAATGACATTACGGACGGTTCCTTTTAATACCATTCCCGGGGTCAAATCCTTCATTTCCAGTACGTCACTCCGCAGAATCGGCTTTGGCATATCTTCCCTCGGATCTCTTGCCGGCTTTTCCAGTTCCTTTACAATATCCCGTAAAGTAAGTTCTCCTACTTCCAATTCTGCTGCCAGTTTCTTATAATCTGAAATCTTCTTTGAAATCCCGGTTAATCCGCCACCAGTTATCTCTTCTTCTGAATATCCTAATTTTTCCAAAAGCTTTCTGGTTGCTTCATAACTTTCCGGATGCACGCCGGTTGCATCCAACGGATTCTTTCCACCGGTAATACGAAGAAAACCGGCACACTGTTCATATGCCTTCGGTCCTAATTTTGCCACTTTCAAAAGCTGGCTTCTGGATGCAAATTTTCCATTTTCTTCCCGGTATGCCACAATATTTTTCGCAATCACTTTGCTGATACCGGAAATGTATTCCAACAGGGATACAGATGCGGTGTTTAAATCTACACCAACTTTATTTACGCAGTCTTCTACCACGCCGCCTAAGGCTTCACTTAATTTTTTCTGGTTCATGTCATGCTGATACTGACCAACCCCGATGGATTTCGGATCAATTTTAACCAGCTCTGCCAGCGGATCCTGCAACCGTCTTGCCATGGAAGTGGCACTTCTTTGTCCCACATCAAAGTTTGGGAATTCCTCTGTTGCAAGTTTACTTGCAGAATATACGGAAGCACCTGCTTCATTTACAATAATATACTGTACTTTTACCGGAATCTCTTTTAATAAATCTACAATAATCTGCTCCGACTCACGGGATGCTGTTCCATTTCCAAGAGAAATCAGTGTAATATGATACTTGGAAATCAGTTTCTTTAATACTACTTTTGCTTCCTCTACCTTATTCTGTGGCGCTGTCGGGTAAATGACTGTCGTATCCAATACTTTTCCGGTCGGATCTACCACTGCAAGCTTACATCCGGTACGGAATGCCGGATCCCAGCCAAGCACAACCTGTCCTGCAATTGGCGGCTGCATCAGAAGCTGCTCTAAGTTTTTTCCGAAAACTTTGATTGCTCCGTCTTCTGCCTTTTCCGTAAGGTCACTTCGAATCTCACGCTCGATTGCCGGTGCAATCAGACGCTTATAGCTGTCTTCGATTACTTCTTCCAAAACAGGTCTGGTTATGGCATTATCTTTGGTTATTACCTTTTTCTGTAAATACGGAATAATCTGTTCTTCCGGCACTTCTACTTTTACTGTCAGTATTTTCTCTGCCTCTCCACGATTCAATGCCAGCGTACGATGTCCTGCCATTTTTGCAATCGGCTCATCAAAATCATAATACATTTCATAAACAGATTCTGTTTCCGGATCTTTGGCAGCAGATACAATCCGACCATGTTTTACGGTAAGGTCACGGATGCGGATACGATAATCTGCTTCATCGGAAATATGCTCTGCAATAATATCCTTAGCACCTTCTAACGCTTCCTCTGCAGTATGAACTTCTTTTTCTTCGTTGATATATTTTGCTGCTTCTTCTAAGATTGGAGTCTTAAGCATCTGAAGACTGATTACATTTGCCAGCGGCTCTAAGCCCTTCTCTTTGGCGATGGTTGCTCTGGTTCTGCGCTTCGGTCGGTATGGACGGTACAAATCATCTACGACTACCAGTGTCTGTGCTTCTTCTATCTGTTTCCGCAGTTCGTCCGTCAGCTTGCCCTGTTCTTCAATGCTGGCAATGACCTGTTCTTTCTTCTCTTCCAAGTTTCTAAGATAAGTCAGCCGGTCAAATAAGTTACGTAATATTTCATCATTTAATGCGCCGGTTGCTTCTTTTCGATACCGGGCAATAAAAGGAATGGTATTTCCTTCATCAATTAACTGAATTGCTGCCTGTGCCTGATTTTTTCTGATTCCAAGTTCTTCGGCAATTTTTGCTGTTATGTCCATCTTGTATTTCCTTTCCTGTTGATGCGTTTGCGCTCATTATAGCACATCAGGCATTTCTGCAAAAGGGAAGATTTTGGCTTTTATTGTTTTTTCCGGCAGAAAATGGTATACTGGATTTATTCACGATTTGAGGAGGTTTTTTATGGATTTTCAACAGCAGCCAAACGGCTATCAACCAAATCCCAATTATTCATATAATATGAACCAGGCACCACAACGTAATTACATGGACAAACGTTCCACCGGACTTGCCACCGCATCCATTGCTCTTGGCATTGTCTCCATTGTAACTTTCTGCTGCCTGTATGCAGCACTGCCTTGTGGGGCACTTGCCATTATTTTAGGACTTCTTTCCCGTGGCGGCGAGATGACTTTTTCCACCACCGGCAAAATCGGTATCGTCCTTGGAATTATCGGTCTTGTACTTACTATTGCACTTTATACTTTCGTCATTGTCATGATGTTTACCAACGCCGATTTCATCAACCAGATGTCCAATGGAAATACCGCTGATTATAACGAACTGATGCGGCAGTTTAATGAAATGAATCAAATGTACCAGTAAATATATGCAAAAGAAAAATGCCAGGAAACCAATTCTGATTTCCCGGCATTTTTCTTTTCTTATTTTTATACCGAAGCACTCCACGTACTGTACTGCGGATTCTGCTGTTTTGTTCCGTATGGGTCTGTCTGGTTTTCTGTCCGGTCTAATTCTCCTGTAATGTCACGATAGAATGTCACCTGTGTCTGCGTATAGTATGGTCCAATCCACAGGAAGCCAATTCCAAATGAAAGGAGGCCAAGGAAAGACCAGCCAAGGAAGCTTAACATGATATAGAAGTATCTTCCCTTGTTGCCCTGCATCAGTGCTTTACTTTCCCTCATTGCCTGCCGGATTCCCTTGGTATTATCCTCAAGCAATATCAAAAACAGCATGGAATATTTTAAGGAAAGAATAAATGCGATCACTTCTCCTCCAATTCCAAGTACACACATAGCTACTACATAGCCAATAAAAATCCCCTCTGTGATTTTCATGCTGCCGGAAATGGCAGTTACATACATTCCAACAGAGACTGCGATTGCCGGAAGCATCGGAATTAATACCACAACCATAAATAAAAGATATGCCAGAATGTATTTATCCGGATGATGATTGAATCCATAGAACATATCGGTAAACTTATATGGCTGCTTTCTTCCCATTCGCAGGGCAATCTGGAGAATTCCTATATTTAAAACAACCCCCAGCAATGCCAGTACAAATGCTGCCACATAATAAATTGCCCACTCCATTTTTCCGGAATACGGTGTCAAATTCCAGGAAAAGAACATGGTCGGCAAAGTTACGATTAACTGCGATACTACCATGGCTCCCATTGGCAATCCATAATGTCCGGTAAGATTTTCTCTTGCAATACGTTTTATTTCTGCTGATTTTCTTTTCATCTATCTCAAGCTCCTGTTTTTATTTTCTTGTGTCGATTCTGGCTCCGGTCAGATCTGCCGCATCCTGGCTCTTCCGCTCCTGCTGATAAGGATTTGTTTCATTCGGATACTTAATGGTGGTATTGGTCTCTCCGCCTGCCACATATACTCTTCCGCACTCCGGGCATACGCCGGTACGAAGTGTTACGCTTGCAGATACCACCTGACCATTTCCTTCTGCTGCTTTGGCATAAGCATTGGAAACATGTTCTGCCTCATGGGCTGCCACACGGATTCCCGCCGCCTCCGGAGAGATGTGGGAAGCTGATTTAAAAGAAACATTCTCGTTGGAACCATCCTGATATTTCCGGTTCTTACAGGTCTGGCATTCGCCTTTGCTGCCCTCTGCCACCCCGGTACTCTTCGCATCTGCGTCAGTTCCGACCCCATATGTATGATTGTACCCGGTATCATATCCTATATCTTTCGGATTCCATCCATCAATCTGCATAAACCACTCCTCCTTCCAAAGTCTGAAAAAAGTGCCTCTTTTTATTATACACATATCTTGGGTGAAACACAATAACTTTGACTTTCCCTTATGACAATTGTATACTACCAACAGATTCTATATTTTGTTTGAATACTGATTTGCGAGGGTTTATATGGAAAAGAAAAAAACGTCCACTGCTATGGACAACGGATTATATATCACCGGCTGGTGCATCATAGGCACACTTCTTCTGCTGGTGCTTTTTATAAAAGCAACAAATATCCAGCTTTCAAAATATCTTTTCCCCTGTGTGCTTCACAGCCTGACCGGACTTTACTGTCCTGGCTGCGGTGGCACCAGAGCCGTAGCTTTTTTACTGCATGGGGATTTCCTGCACTCACTGGTTTATCATCCCTTTGTGCCATATGCCTTTGTGCTCTGCACCTGGTTTATGATTTCCCAGACCATTGAACGGCTCTCTAAGGGAAGGCTTCGTATTGGCATGCATTTCCGGGAAGCATTTCTTTGGATTGCACTGGCTATTATTATTATAAATTTCATTGTGAAAAATGCAGCTCTTCTATTCTTTCAGATTGATTTTATGCCGCTGACGCATATATCATAATATATCATATATCGAAACCTATAAGGAGCTGCCACCAGCAGCTTTTTCAAACGCTTAACGAGAAAAAAGAATGTGCCTTGGCACATTCTCGCGCCTGCGGCGGTCGCTTGCGACATCTACCTTATACGCCGCAGTGCGCATCCTCGCGGAGCGTTTTTTACTTTACAGGAAAGCAATTTCCTGTAAAGTGAAGAAGAGGAAGTGGCTTACGCCTCTTCCTCTTCTTCTGTATCTTTTGCCCATCCGAAGGCATATTTTACTGCCTTCTTCCAGCCTTTTAATTTCTTCTGTCTCTCTTCTTCTTCCATCTGTGGATGGAATACCCGCTCTATCTGCTGGTTCTTTATCACATCTTCTTTGGTCTTCCAGTAGCCTACTGCAAGTCCTGCCAGATACGCCGCACCTTTTGCTGTTGTCTCTACACATGCCGGACGATTGACCGGCGCCTGTATCATGTCTGACTGGAACTGCATCAGGAAATTATTGGCACTGGCTCCGCCATCTACATTTAAGGAACGGATTTCAATTCCAGCATCCGCTTCCATGGCAGAGATAACTCCTTCCACCTGATAAGCAATAGATTCCAGAGTTGCCCGGATGATATGATTCTTGTTGGTTCCTCTGGTAATTCCTACAATTGTTCCTCTTGCATACTGATCCCAGTACGGAGCACCCAGTCCGGTAAATGCCGGAACCACATAACAGCCATGTGTTCCTTTTACTTTGGTCGCCATATACTCTGAATCCGATGCGGAGTCAATGAGACGCATACCATCACGCAGCCACTGGATTGCCGCACCTGCCACAAAGATAGAGCCTTCCAGTGCATAATTTACTTTGCCATCCAGCCCCCAGGCAATGGTGGTGACCAGTCCGTTTTCTGAAAATACCGGACGTTCTCCTGTATTCATCAACAGGAAACAGCCTGTACCATATGTATTCTTCGCTTCTCCTTCGGAAAAGCAGGTCTGTCCGAATAAAGCTGCCTGCTGGTCTCCTGCTGCACCGGCAATCGGTATCGCACTTCCAAAATATGCCGGGTCTGTATAACCATATACACAGCTTGACGGCATCGGCTTTGGCAGCATGCTCTCCGGAATATCAAGCTCTGCCAGAATATCTTTATCCCAGGTTAATGTGTTTATATTAAAAAGCATGGTTCTTGACGCATTGGAATAATCGGTTACATGTGCTTCCCCTTTCGTCAGTTTCCAGATCAGCCAGGTCTCTACCGTTCCAAAGAGCAGCTTTCCTTCTTCCGCTAATTTTCTTGCACCCTTCACATTATCTAAAATCCACTTGATTTTCGTTGCCGAAAAATAGGCATCAATAATCAATCCTGTTTTCTTACGATAGGAATCTTCCAACCCCTTTTTCTTTAACGCATCTGCAATATCAGCGGTCCGGCGGCACTGCCAGACTATCGCATTATAAACTGGCTCTCCGGTCTCTTTGTTCCATACAATTGCCGTCTCTCTCTGGTTGGTGATTCCAATGGCTGCAATATCTGCTGCCGTAGCACCAATCTTAGACATTGCCTCTACTGCTACCCCAAGCTGCGTCGACCATATCTCATTGGCATCATGTTCTACCCATCCTGGATTCGGAAACATCTGACGGAATTCTTTTTGTGCCATACTGCAGATTTCACCGGCTTCATTAAAGAGAATACACCGGTTGCTGGTGGTTCCGGCGTCTAACGCCATAATAAATTTTGACATAAAAATACCCTCCTGAAATTATATTTATACCCTTAGTACAATTATAATTTCCAGAAGGGTTTTTCGCAACTATTTTACACGAATCATCTGAAGAATATCAGCAAGTTTTGCTGCTTTCTCTTCATATGCTGCTTCTGTCATTTCTTCTGTTACAAATCCAAGTTCTCCGTTTACACCTTCTGCTGCAACGAACTCAACTGCTCCGAATGCATTCTTTACTGCTGCTTCGTCTGCTTTGGTACGGACAAAGAAACGGTTGGTTACCATCTTATAATCTGCAAGCTCTAATTTCTCCGGTCTCCATTCCATTGGAAGGTTGGTGTCTTTGAATTTTGCAATTTCAACCATATCAGCCACAACAGCACTGGCGGTTGGAAGTTTTCCTGCTCCACTTCCGTAGAACATTGCATCTCCTAATACATTACCATGTACAAAAATTGCATTAAATACATCATTCACCGGATACAGTGGATGCTCCTGTGGAAGCATACATGGAGATACCATTGCACAATAGCTTTCTCCTACTTTACGGCTGGTTGCCAGTAATTTAATGGCTTTACCCATTGCTTTTGCATATTTGATATCTGTTGCACTGATTTTGGTAATTCCTTCCGTATGAATGTCATTGAAGTCTACCTGTTGTCCGCATACTAAAGAAGTTAAGATTGCAATCTTACGGCATGCATCAAAGCCTTCTACATCGGCAGTCGGATCTTTCTCTGCATATCCTTTATCCTGTGCATCCTTTAATACATCTGCAAATTCAGAACCCTCTACGCTCATCTTGGTAAGCATATAGTTGGTCGTTCCATTTAAAATACCGGTAATCTCTTCAATTACATCGGCAGTCAGGCAGGAATTTAACGGGCGGATAATCGGGATACCGCCTCCTACGCTGGCTTCAAACAGGAAATTCACATTTTTCTCTTTGGCAAGTGCAATCAGTTCTGCACCTTTCTCTGCTACTAATGCCTTATTTGAAGTTGTTACATGCTTTCCTGCCTCTAACATGGCACGGACAAAAGTATATGCCGGTTCTACACCGCCCATTGTCTCAACTACCATGCCAATTTCAGGGTCTTCTGCAATTACTTTGTAATCATGCACGATTTTATCCTGAATCGGGTCTCCCGGGAAATCCCGTAAATCCAAAACATATTTTACTTCGATTGCTTCGCCTGCACGTTTTGCAATGCTGTCATGATTAATGTTTAATACTTCTACTACTCCGGAACCAATTGTTCCATATCCCATTACTGCTGCTTTCATTGTTGTTTCACTCCCTGGCTAATATTTTCAGATAATGTATTCCATCCTGTCCTTCAATCTTATCTACCATCTGTGACAAATCTCCTGTCTCCGGCAGAATATCAATACTCAGTGTCAGGGATGCAATCCCGTTTACCGGTATAGACTGGTGGATAGTTAATATGTTGGCATGAAACTCTGCCACAATATTCAAAACGGTTGATAATAATCCCGGCGTATCATCCAGCTGGATTACCATCGTAATTGTTCTCCCCTTCGCATTGTCGTGAAATGGAAAAATATCATCTTTATACTTATAAAATGAACTCCGGCTGATATCTACCTGCTCGGCTGCTTCCTGTACAGATGTTACGCGTCCGGATTCTAAAAGACGTTTCGCTTCCACTACTTTCAGCAATACCTCCGGTACAGCCTTCTCTTTCAACACAAAATACTTCGTATTCTCTGCCATATTCCCCTCCGACTGTTTGTGGTACAAATACAACTGTTCTCACCAGAAAGATGATAGCACATATACACAGCCATTACAAGTAAATTTCTCTTTTTTATACAAAAGTACCCATATGGAACCTTTTTCGGATTCCATATGGGTAAATTGACGAATTTTTATATTTGCTTTCCTTATCCGAAAGCTCTTAGAATTTACGGCTTCCGCCTCCGGTGCTTCGTCCTCCTGCTCCGGTATGTACTGTTGTTCTGCCGGAACTACTTCCGCCTCCACCAGAAGATTCCCTCTGGATATGACGATGGGTTACTACCTGATTTACAAAGCGGTCAGTACGGTTTGTAAGATTTACATGGCTGTTCTTGTGGTAATCATATTTGTACTTATCAAAATGCAGGCGATATTTACCAATTGTGATTCCACAGAATGCACCACCGATACCTAATGCCACCAGTAAGGTAATCAGAATTTCAAACCAGGTCAGCGTATTTTTCTCGTAGTAATCATACTCCCCGGTTTCTTCATCGTAATTATACTGACCGGTTGGCACGCCCTGTCCATAATAATATTCTGCCTCATCAATCATTGCCTCCATGGCATCTGCATACTCTGCATCTCCCATATAATTGAAGCCTTCATCCAGAATACTTTCTACTCTTTCATCCGTATAATAACGGTTTGCTTCTCCAAAATGAACCACTGCGATTTCACGGTTATCCATGTCAATGACAAAAGCAACGCCATCCATGCCGGTGGCATACTGGTCAAAGGTATTCTCTCCATACTCCTGGGAAGTATACCCCTGCGCATCCTCTGTGGTAAATGCATAGATTTCCCAGCCGGTCTCACTGGAAAAATCGCCGATTTTTTCACTGATGGAATCTGCTTCACTCTGGGTAAAAAGCTCTGCGTCATCATAGACGAAGTCTGCCTTTGGCTCTGATGCCATAACAGGAACAACAAATAACATACTGCATAAAAGCAGTAACGGTACAATTATCTTTTTCTTTACCATATCAGCAGCCCTCCTAACAATCCAAGTACCAGCACTGCTGCTGATATGATTCCACTAACCAGAGTCAGCTTCTTATAATCTACCGGAAGTTCTCCACATACTTTTCCAGTCTGACCATTCATGGAATAGTAATACATCTTGCCATTATTGGCGCGATAGGTGATGGTCCAGATTGGAAGAAGCACATAATTCCAGTTCTCACTGCCATTAGAAAATCCGCAGTTATGTACCTTCACACCGTCATAGCCGGATACACTTTCCCGCAAGAGCCTGGTTGCATAATCCTTTGTCTCTCGTCTAGCTTCCTCTGCTACGCCTTCTTTTTCAATATCACGCTTCTCTGCCTGGAAGCCGGAAAGATACCCCATGGAGAAATCCTTCATCTTGTCAAACTGATATGGCAGTACACCCTCTACCAGCTCTTTGTTGGCTTTCTGTAACGCATTCAGCTCCAGATTGGAAAGAGATACATCTCCGCCACGTTCTACTTCATAGAATTTAGTCTCGGTATATTCTTCATCCCCGGAACGCCATACCCGGACACGGGTTGCCTCTGCCGAAAGATTACCATTCATCCTGGTATCATAAATCCAGAATGGGAAGTATACACCAGATAATTTATCAATTTGTTTCTTATTGAAAAATGCCTTTGGAACAAACTTTTTCCTGCCTACATATTCCATAAAACGTTTTTCTGCTTCTTTACGGTCAATTGCAAACGGAATTACCTTATTCGGCATATAGTTTCCAGATAATCTTCCGGAAAGCACTACCGGATTGTGGCAATAATAGCAGAAGGTTGCCGCCGTGGTTGCATCTGTTACAATCTGTGCGCCACAGCTTGGGCAGGTATAAATGACTGCTTCTTCCTCTGTCTTCTTCTCTTCCTGTGTTCCGTCTGTATTCTCAGAAGCCTGACTTCCATCCATGCTGCCGGCAGGCTTTTCCTTTTCCTCCGCCGGCTTCATGGCATCCAGTTCTTCCTGTGTAAATTTTGAACCACAATATTCGCATTTATATGCTCCGGAAGCAGGGTCAAAAATCAGTTCGCCATCACAATTCGGGCACTTAAAACTAATTACTGACATGCAATGCTCCTTCCTCCCTTATGGTCTCTGTTTTCCACAATTGCTGCAGAATTTTCCGGTATTTACTGTTCCACATTCGCAGGTCCAGTCTGCTGCCGGAGCCGGTTTTCCGCAGTTAGTACAGAATTTTCCGGTATTTACTGCTCCACACTCACAGGTCCAGTCTGACTTTACTGCCGGTGCAGGAGCCGGTTTTCCACAGTTACAGCAGAATTTTCCGGTATTTGTTGTTCCGCATTCACAGGTCCACTCATTGCCTGCCGGTGCTGCTGCCTGCTGTGCCGGAGCTGCCTGTTGAGCCGGTGCTGCCTGCTGCACGCCTGCTACTCCGCCTGCCATCTGTGCTCCATTATTCATCTGCTGATTCTGCTGCATGCCTGCAGTCATCTGATTTAAGCTGTCCATGCTGCTGTTGAATGCATTCATTCCCATTCCAACACCCATAAATCCGGTCATTGCACCTGCTGCATTAGAACCTGCATCACGGATACCTTCCGTAATATTTCCAACAGCAATACCACGCATTACATTCGGGTCACTACCCATCATTGCACCTTTGTTGCGCAGATTGATAAGGTTAGTGGATTCCTCGTCGTAAGAGATGCTTGCAATACCTACTGCCTGAATCTCCATACCACGCATCTGGTTCCATTCCTCATCAAGAGTTTCTGACATGTATTTACTCAGCTCGCGTCCCTTGGATGATACATAGGAAATGCGGACACCATCTGCAGATAACTGGTTGATAGATGTCTGTAATGCTTCTAAGAATTCAGAGATATACTGTTCATTGATATCTGTGATTTCTACCCTGTCTTTGTTTCTTGGAATTGCTTCTGCATAGAAACGAATCGGGTCTACAATCTTAATGGAATAAGTTCCGTGTGCACGCAGGAACAATTCTGCATTGTAGAAATTATCAAAATAGTTAATCGGATTTCTTGTTCCGAATTTGATTCCCTTGATTTCCTGAAGGTTTATGAAGAATACCTTCTGTTTATCCGGTGTCTGACCACCAAACTTGATACGTGCGAAGGAATCTTTTAAAGTATCCTTTAACTGCCCGTTAAACAGGGATGGCAAAGAAGAATTATCTACTTTGTAATATCCCGGTTCTGCAGTATAGTCTACGATTTTTCCACCATCTACTAACATCATAAACTGATTATCATATACATGGATGATGGAACCATTAGATACGGTATCATCCGTTCCCTTTGTATTCTGTCCACGGCGAATCAACACACCTCTGGTAAAGACGGTCTGATCTCCCATATCATCCGGCTCGATTACCTCTAACCACTGATCTGCAAAACTTCCTCCAACTGCCTGTGCTACTGCTTTAATTAAACCCATAACAAACCTCCTGTTTTCTTATGTTATATATTTTCATTACACCTTTTGGTATGTAACTTCGTAAAAATGCTGCAGAGACCAAACCTGCATATTGATTGGTATTACTTCACTGCCACAGAACTCACAGTATTTCGCTCCAAGGGATGTAACCGGAGCACCGCAGTGCGGGCAGGTAAGTCCTACCCCTTTATCAGCACTGACTTTGCTCTCATCCTGGATATACATCAGTTCCATGTTGTACTTGGTCTGTTCTAACAAATCTTTTTTACCGGAAATCAGTTTTCCGTCTTTTTCTTTATAGTGAATATGCTCCACTGCACTCTGTAGTGTAATAATGCATTTTCCCTTTTGTTTTTCATATCTGGCAATCTCAGTCTGATGAACACGGATACGTTCATATACCTCATTTACACCTGCTGTCTGATTCTGCTCAATTCTTGCTGCCACTTCTTCTTTAAGTGCTTCCGACAGGCTCTCTGCCCTTCCTATACTATGTGCGGAAATTGCCATCAATGACAATTTCAATGCATCTTCTGCCTTATTTTTAAACTGCACCCAGTTAAATTCCGGGAAATCCCGCTGTATCTGTGGTTCTAATAATCTTGTCATTCCGGATACGGAACATGGTGTGACAGACAGTTCCTCTTCCTGTTTCTTCCAGCCTTCCACTAAAGAATCTGTTCCAAAGAGATCCTGTGAGAATTTTCTTACTTTATTTTTCACATAGAAAACCACGCCTGCTATCACTCCCACAATGACAAGAATAATGACCAGTGGTATGATTACTTTTTCCATCTTACTCTCCCATCTTCTCCGGACAGCCCAGTGACAGCCACTTTAAATATCCATTAATGAAAATATCGATATCTCCATCTAATACTGCATCTGTATTTCCCGTCTCTACGCCGGTTCTGGTATCTTTTACCATAGTATACGGCTGCAATACGTAGGAGCGTATCTGATTTCCCCAGCCAATTTCTGTGACTTCGCCACGGATATCTGCTGCTTTATCTTCATTTTCCTGCTGTTTCAATAAATACAGCTTGGATTTTAACATCTGCATTGCCTTGTCTTTATTCATGTGCTGGGAACGCTCATTCTGGCAGGTTACTACAATTCCCGTCGGAAAATGGGTAATCCGGATTGCTGAAGATGTCTTATTGATATGCTGTCCACCGGCTCCGCTGGAACGGTAGGTATCAATCCTTATATCTTCATCCTTTACTTCAATATCAATGTCTTCTTCAATATCCGGCATCACATCACATGATACAAAGGAGGTCTGACGCTTTCCTGCCGCATTAAACGGTGAAATCCGCACCAGACGGTGTACGCCTTTTTCTGATTTCAGATAGCCGTAAGCATTTTCTCCGTTTACCTGAAAGGTAATGGATTTGATTCCTGCTTCATCTCCATCTAAGGAATCCAGTACTTCAATGGCAAATCCTTTATCGGATGCCCATCTTGTATACATGCGGTATAGCATGGATGCCCAGTCACAGGATTCTGTTCCGCCTGCTCCTGCATGTAAGGATACAATTGCATTGTCTTTATCATATTCTCCGGATAACAGGGTTTTAATCCGAATCTTTTCAAACGCTTCTTCATATTCCTTTATCTCTTCTTCGATTTCCGGAATCAGGGAAACATCATTCTCTTCATCTCCCATCGCAATCAGTGTTTCAATGTCGGAAAGTTTCTCTTCCAGCTGTGCACAGACTGCCACGTCATCCTTATAGCTTTTTAACTCTTTCATCTTCTGCTGGGACACTTCTGCATCATTCCAGAAATCTGGTGCTTCCATTTCCCTTTCCAGTTCTTCGATTTTCTTTGACTTATCTGCTAAGTCAAAGTGAATCCCTCACTTCCTGTAGTGGAGCCTTATAGGTTCCCAATTTGTATCGGTATGCGTCCAATTCAACCACAGTATCACCAACTTTCTTATATTCTTATGATTTTCTGTATAACAAAGAATGTGCCTTGGCACATTCTCGCGCCTGCGCGGTCGCTTGCGACATCTACCTTATACGCCGCAGTGCGCATCCCCGCGGAGCGTTTTTTCTTTGCAGGAAAGCAATTTCCTGTAAAGTAAGAAAAACCACTATAAACATTATAGTGGTTTCCCGGCTTCGAATCAATTATATTTTCCTTAATATTGGTTGAAAAGTCTATTTTTCTGCTTTCCGTTTCATTTTTAAGAGCATTTCCTTATCCTCTTTGGTCACGCGATAGGATTCCCTGATTTTCTGTATCGTCTTATTGTAAGTCCAGTCATCCAGATGATTTGTCCTGAGATAGGAAAGTGTTTTATCCCGGAACTTCACAAAACACACGGACAAATTCCAGGCTACTGCCATTTTCACATAATAGGCATCCTGATGAATCTTATCCATCTCTTCTAAGACAAGGTCAATATAGTCTTCCATAATAAAATGATCTAATAACATCACAACGCCAAACCGGATGAAAAATTCTTCGTCACTGCGAAGATAAGGCAGTAAATATTCTAAAACTGCCTCCGGCTCTTTTCTGGCAATTTTTAAACTTACACAGGTGCTGTCACATACCGACCAGTTCTTAATCTTTGGAAGAAAGGCATCAAGATACGGACGGATTCCTGTGAAATCACTTTTCACATAGCCTAAGGTCATGCCCTGTAACATGGTCTCTTCCATGGAATCATCCAATGCCTGTGAAAGGTAAGTCTGCCAGTCTCCTTTTGCTAATTCTTTTGCATAAGAACGAAGTAATGGCAGCCTTACTCCAAGCACATGTTTTTCCCCCGGAATCAATCCGGCGGAAAAGGTGCCAAAATCCGGTTCTGCCCATTCCATTAACTGCTGGCGAATCTTTTCATTTAATTTACTCATGATTTATCTCTGTTGTAATTTCTGTATTCTGTGCATTGTCATGCTCTTCCGCATCCTGATACATCCCCTTAAGTACGAGGATGGTAACTACCAAAAGAATTACTGCCACCACATAGCGAATGATAAGTTTTTTCTTCTCTTCGTTATTCATCTTCATTATTCTTCTCCGTTCAATACTTCAATGGCTTTTAATATCTGATTATCCTGCATCTCATCATAAGTACCCTCGGTATCTCCGGTGTACTCATATTCAATTTCAACATCCGGTGTAATTCCGGTTCCATGGATGTTATCACCGTTTGGTGTATAATATTTTGCTACCGTAAGCTTAATGGCACTGCCGTCCTTTAACTGCATGATATTCTGCACAATGCCTTTTCCAAAAGTTGTGGTTCCAATCAGTGTTCCATAATCAAAATCCCGGATGGCTCCTGCAAATATCTCGGATGCACTGGCGGAATTGCCATTGACTAATACTGCAATCGGCATATCAAGATAATGCTCTGCATCAGAAGTATAATCCTGACGGTTGCCATATTTATCTTCCGTATAAACAACGGTTCCTTCCGGAAGAATCATATCCAACATCTGCTGACAGGATACTACCATTCCGCCACCATTATCACGTAAATCAATAACCAGCTTCTCCATACCCTGACCCTGTAAATCTGTAATTGCATCCGAAAACTGGGTTGGTGTATTCTCTGCAAATTCAGATACCTGTATATATCCGATATTGTTTTCTAACATTTTATAAGCTACTGTTGGAATATCTACTTTGGCACGAGACACATCAAATTCCAGATTTTCTGATTCCCCTTCTCTTTCAATTACCAGATGAACGGTGGTTCCCTCTTCGCCACGGATGTTGGTTACCAATTCCGACAATTCCATAGAAGTGGCTTCAATATCATCTACCTTGACTATCTTATCGCCTTCTTTTAATCCTGCTTCCTGTGCCGGAGAATTATCATAAATATGGGTAACGGATACTTCCATGGTATTCTTATCCTGGGTAAGTCCTGCTCCGATTCCATAATAATTTGCATGGGTAGATATCATGATATCTTCATATTCTTCCGGGGTATAATACTCACTATATGGGTCTCCGATCCCCTCAAACAAGCCTTTATACATTCCGTTAATCAAGTCTTCCTGATCCACATCTTCATAATAATCTGCATTAATCTGGTCTGCCAGATTATCAAGCTTATTGATGACATCCTTTGAAAGCAGATCACCATCTGATGCTGCTACCGTCTGGCTGCCTCCTGTTACGCCTTTTCCACCAATTACCACAGTACCACTGTAAATACCAATCAATAATACAATCAGCAATACCGCCATGACCGAAGCAGCACCGGTAATCGCACCACGCCAGTAAGTTCTTTTCTTTTCCTTTATTTCCTGCCTGATTGCTTCTGCTGAATTTGTCTCTTCCCTTATTTCGTCCATCTTTCTTCCTCTTTTACTATTTACTCAGATAATTCCATGGGCTTACATAGCTTCCATTTAAGGATACGCCAAAATGTAAATGATTTCCAGTAGATATACCGGTACTTCCTACCTGGGCTATCGTCTGTCCCGCCGTGACTTTATCACCGGTGGATACCAAAAGTGCCGAAGCATGCCCATATACTGTATATAGCCCGCTGCCGTGGCTGATCATTACATAGTTGCCCATTCCATTATTATAGCCTGCATAGGAAACCGTTCCATCTGCCGCCGCCACAATACTCGCACCATAGCTTGCCCCAATATCCAGTCCCTTATGATTAGAGGATGCTCCCTGGGTCGGAGATAATCGCGTTCCGTAATCACTGGTTACCCTGGTACTGCTCGGACACGGCCATACAAAAGCCCCGCCACTGTATACATCTCCAGGAGTCGTATCCGGAGTAGTTCCATTTTCCTCTGCTTCCTGTCTTCGTTTCTCTTCTTCCGCTTTTTTTCTGGCTTCCTCTGCCTGAATCTGCGCAATAATTTCATTCTGTGCATCAATCTCTGCCTGTACTGCATCTGCATCCGACTGTGCCACCGTAATGTCACTCTTTACCTTATCCAGTTCGTCTTCCTTGGCATCCATCAGAGCCTGCACGGTCTGCTGCTGGGATTCTACCTGTGCCTTTAATTCTTCCAGCTCTGTATATTCCTGTTCTAACTGTTCCTCGGCATCTGCCACGGTCTGTACACTGTCATTGTACTGCTGCAGCATATCTCTATCATATTCTGAAATCTGCCGGATATATTCTGCCTGATTCAAAAATTCTGCCATACTGCCGGATTGAAAAAATGCTTCCAGATATGACATTTTTCCACTATTTTCATACATGAACTGAATCCTTTTGCTCATAGCTTCTGCCTGGCTTGCCACATCCGCCTGGGCATCCTCTAATTCGCTCTGGGTGTCTGTAATCTCGGCACTCTTTTCCTCTAACTGTGCCTGTGTATTGGTAATTTCAAGAGAAATGCTTGTAAGCTGCTGATCTAATTCCTTTACCTTCGTCTGAATATCAGCCTTGGAATCTTTCAGCCCATCAATGACACTTTGGGCCTCCTCTAACTGCTTCTCTAAATTTTCTTTTTCCTTCTGTGCATCAGACAGGCTGCTGGCAGATATCTCCATCACCGGAGAAAGTAACATCACAGCTGTCAGTATTGCGGTTGTTACTTTTCTTCGTATCTTCATCTTATTCTCATCACCTTTTATATATTCAAAACAGGGTATCCCCGTGACTGCCCCAGTACACAGGCGATACCCTTTGTCCTTATACTTTCAAATGCTTCTTAATAGTCAGCCGGCTGCCAACAAATCCAATTCCCACTCCCAACAGCAGTGAAATTGGAACCAGACTGTGAAACAGTTCTGCAACCGGAATAAAATTCATAATATTATCTAAAAAGCTGAATTTGTCCGCTACATATACTATAATCTTGCCATACATGAAGTAAAGCAGAATCAGTGGCAATGCAGAACCCAGAAGTCCAATCAGCACACCCTCTACTACAAATGGTGCCCGCACAAAAGAATCCGTAGCTCCAATCAGCTTCATAATCGCAATCTCTTCTCTTCGTACCGAGATGCCAACTGTAACGGTATTACTGATTAAGAAGATAGCAACCGCAAGCAGGATTAAGATAATGCCTCCGGAAACATACGCAATCAGTTTATTAAAATCAGACAATGTATTTGCCACCACTGCAGAATGATGCACTTCCCTTACGCCATCTAAGGACTCTAAATATGTAACCAGTGCATCCTGCATGGAAACATCTTTCATATAAATTTCATAACTGGCAGAATTAGCAAGTGGATTCTCCGCAAATCCCTCTGCAGCTTCTTCTGAGCCACCAAAATATGTCTCTTTACACCTTTCCCACGCTTCATCTGCGGAAATAAATTCATAGCTGGCAACTTCCACACGCTTACTAATTTTATTACCAATCTCATCTATCTGTTCCTGCGAGATTCCCTCATTAAAGAAAACAGATACTGCAACGCCTTCCTCTGCCTCTTTTACCATTGACTGGAAGTTTTCTACAATCGAATAGAAAAGTCCAAACAAAAAGATACAGGCACACATGGTCGCAATAGATGCTACTGAAAACATTTTGTTACGCCAGATATTCTTGATACCCTGTTTTATTGAATAAAAAAACGAACTAATCCTCATCGCTGCAATCACCTTTCTCGTCACTGATAATGACGCCTTTCTTCATTGTGATTACACGTTTCTTCATTGCCTTGACAATCTCAAGATTATGTGTAACAACGACTACTGTCGTTCCCTTCTGGTTAATCTCCTCTAAGAGCTTCATGATTTCCCATGCATTATGGTTATCAAGATTACCGGTCGGCTCATCTGCCAGAAGAATCTTCGGCTGATTTACCAGTGCTCTTGCAATGGCAACCCTCTGCTGTTCTCCACCGGACAACTGTTTTGGATAAGATTTATATTTGGCAGCCAGCCCTACCATAGATAACATGGTCGGTACACTGCTTCTTATGAGCCTTGCCGGAGTACCTATTACCTTCTGGGCAAATGCTACATTCTCATATACATTTCTGTCTTTTAAAAGGCGGAAATCCTGGAACACAACACCTACATTACGACGATATTTCGGTATCTGTTTTCTCCGGATTGCATTTAAATTACGGTTGTTAATCGTAATAACCCCTTTGGTCGGCTCTAATTCTTTTAACAATAATTTAATCAGTGTTGACTTTCCGGAGCCACTGTTTCCAACGATAAAAACAAATTCCCCTTCTTCTATATTAAGACTGATATCATTTAATGCCGGTATTCCTGCCGAATATGACTTGCTTACATGTTCAAGCTTAATCATGTGTTCCTCCTAAAACTACTGCTTAGTAATCCAATGTCTCCATATATTTCATGTATTTTACTACCATTAACGCAATTTTAAATGTAATGGCATCTTCAAATACCCGAAGGTCTAAGCCTGTGCTTTTCTGCAGTTTATCCAGACGGTATACCAGTGTATTTCTGTGTATGTATAACTGTCTGGATGTTTCTGAAACGTTCAGGCTGTTTTCAAAGAATTTATTGATGGTAGTAAGTGTTTCTTCATCAAAATCATCCGGAGATTTTCCATCGAAAATCTCTTTGATAAACATTTTGCAAAGTGGAATCGGGAGCTGATAAATCAGACGTCCAATTCCCAGTGCAGAATACGCAATAATATTCTTCTCTTCAAAGAATATCTTTCCTACATCCAATGCCATTCGGGCTTCTTTATAAGAACGGGATACTTCCTTAATCTCATTTACTACGGTACCATATGCGATATAAGCCTCGCAGTCTTCATCTGCCTTGAACAGATTTAAGATAACTTCTGCCGTTTTCTCCAAATCCTCATAGGTCTCATTTTCTGCAAGTTCTTTTACCACAATGATATTTTTCTCATCTACCGCTGTCACAAAATCCTTGGACTTGCCACCAAAGATACTGCGTACTTTTTCCAGTTCATTTCCGTCCTTTTCCCGGTTGGTTTCTACAACATATACCACACGGCGTACTTCCGTCTCAATATGAAGCTTCTTCGCACGGTTATAAATATCTACTAAAAGAAGATTATCCAATAAAAGATTCTTAATAAAGTTGTCCTTATCAAACCGTTCCTTATATGCTACCAGAAGATTCTGAATCTGGAAACCGGCAATTTTTCCCACCATATACACATCATCACTGTCACCATTTGCCAGTAAAACATATTCTATCTGATGATCATCAAAAACTTTAAAGAACTGGCATCCCTGAATCACCTGACTGTCTGCCGGAGATTCTACAAATGCCAATGCAGGATTGATATAATTATCTGCATCCGGAAATGTGGTTGCCAATACTTTCCCCTCAGTATCGATAATGCACATATCCACTCGTGTAATCCCTTTCAAACCGTCAATTGTGTTTTGAAGTATCTGATTTGAAATCATACTTTTTTCTCCTTCTCTTATCAATATCGCCCCAGTTACTGGACAACTTTCACAAAAAATCCGCATCCTTTTGTGAAAGATAAAACTCTTTGAATCTTATTTTAATGCAAAACGTCAAAAAAATAAAGAGGAAATGTGAATATTTTTATGCTAATATTCCAAAAAACCTTCTCCCAGCACTTCCCGGGCATCCGTCACAATTACAAAAGCATTCGGGTCAAGTTCCATTACTATCTCTTTTAACTCTACAATTTCCTTTTTCGACACTGCACAAAAGAGTATGTCCTTCTCATTTCCGGAATACATTCCCTTTGCATGAATCGCCGTAACACCGCGGTTCATCCGGTGCATCAGTGCATCTGCCACTTCAGTGGCATCTTCCGTAATGATATACGCCGCCTTGGAATATTTGATACCTTCCATAATTGCATCCGATACTTCCGTTGTTATAAAAATTGCCACCACAGCATATAACGCCGGCTTTACTCCAAAGAAAAACATTCCGCTTAACACAATGATACCATCTAACACCAGCATAATCTGTGCAATGGTATATTGTTTAAGAAAACGCTGTAATAAAGTGGCTACCATATCCGTCCCTCCGGTAGAGGACTTCGTCACCAGAACCAGACCGATTCCCGCTCCGGAGATGCATCCGCCATAAATAGCTGCCAGCATATAATCATCCTGTGCTATATTCCAGTGAGGCAGTACCAGAAGCCAGAAAGACAGCATTACCATTCCATATAATGCCCGCCACAAAAATTTCTTTCCTTTTCTTCTCCATGCGCATAAAAAAACCGGAAGATTCAACGCCAGGTTCGTAAACCATAACGGAATTCCTCCGGGAATCCATTTTACTGTCAGTTGTCTGATAAGAATTGCAACTCCGCTAAATCCACCAACAACCATTCCTACCGGGTCATAGATGGACTGAATTGCTATACCCATAAGGCAGGTTCCTGCTGTCATACACAAATAATCCACTATGGCCGGTCTTTTATATCCCAGACCCATAACCATCCGTTTCCTTTAATCTTTATTATATTTGTGTAATTTGCTCTGCAGTTTCTTCTTATGAATCAATCTGCCCGCTATCTGGGATATTCTGCTGATACGGGAACGCGGTGCATAATCACTGCTCAACCCATACCATATTTTAGCATCCAGTTTGCTTTTATTTTCTGTCAAAAACTGTTCCTGTAACGGAGACGGCAGAATGGAAAAAATAACATCTGCACTGGCACTGTTAATCTCATTTACCACACTTTCAAAGTCATTGGACTTTTCCTCAATCGCACAATGACCTGCCACCTCAATCTGTTCGTATTTTCCTACAAGGAAATGCTCCAGCTGTTCTTCCTGAGCAATGGTTTCTGCCAACAAAAAAACTCTCTTATGGTTACGGATAATCCGCTTGATGAATTCCCGGAAGAAATCATGATTAATGGTCTCACTGAGCCGCTGGCTGGAATGAACATCTGCCGCAATCAGAATCTCCTTCTCTCCGATTACCGCAAGATCCAGCTGTTCAATGCACGCCCGCACCGTTTCATCCTGTCCTGCCAGTTCTAACATCTTCATATCTATGGTCTCTATGGTATTCATTATCGTGTTATCCAGATAATTTTCCACCTGCATCATTGCTTCACGGACTGTATAATTATCTACTTCTATTCCCAGTATATCGATTTTCTTTAACATCTTACACCTGTCTTATTCTGTGCATTTCCATGCGCTTTTATGCAAGTAGTATAGCAAAAGCTCCAGTTTTTTTCAACCATTGTGCAAATTTTCTGTAATAATTTTCTCAGATTGCCTTTTTACACCTTTGTAAATAAACTGACATTTTCAGACAATTTTATATGATTTTTTCAATATTGCAATGTCAATAGATTTTGTATATTTTTTTAAAAAGTTATCAACTTTATCATTTGTTCACAAAACATCTGTTCTTATTTTTTGCTATGTAAACCTATATTTTTCTCCTTTTTTCTGTGGATAATGTGTATAACTTGGTGTATAACTCCTTTTTTTCGATATTTCCACATTTTTCGATGTGGATAACTTTTTGGACTTTTTTATAATTTCCAGCACTTTTTTTCGACGTTCTTTTCTTTTTTGTGCATATTGTATATTTTCAAAAAAGAAGTGTAAAATTGTCTGATTGCAATTTACACTTCTTTTCCGTCAAATGAATTTCTTTTCCACTTTTCAAAATAGCACCTCTTCCCCATATGTATATTTACATAATATCATATTCGTTCACATAACTATTTTGATTGGGAAATTGTATGAACAATTCCTTCCATTCTTTTTTCCAAAACTGCATCTGCGTCCAGGCTTCAGGCTCTGCAGACAGCTTCGATTTCTTCTAACTCTTCCGTGGTAAATGCCGGTGCATCTACAATCTTTAAATTATCTAATATCTGCTGCGGACGGGATGCGCCAATCAGAACACTTGCTACCGTCTCATCCTTTAATATCCAGCTTAATGCCATCTGTGCCAGTGTCTGTCCACGGCGCTTTGCAATTTCATTCAGGCTCTTAATCTGCTGCATTCTTGTTTCCGTAAGGTCGGATGCATGAAGGAATCTGCCATCTCTTTTAATCCGGCTGTCCTCCGGAATTCCATCGATATACTTATCTGTCAGCATTCCCTGTGCAAGTGGAGAAAATGCGATCACACCTTTCCCCTTCTCTTTTGCAGCTTCTAGCAAGCCATTATTCTCTACCGTACGGTCAAAGATATTGTAGCGGTTCTGGTTTATCACAAACGGACACTTTAAATCTTCCAAGATTTCAGCTGCCTGTTTCATATGCACGCCATCATAATTGGATATTCCTACATATAATGCTTTTCCGCTTCTTACAATCTGGTCTAATGCCAGCATGGTTTCTTCCAATGGCGTATCCAGATCCATTCTGTGATGATAAAAAATGTCCACGTATTCAAGTCCCATACGTTTTAAGCTCTGGTCTAAGCTCGCAATCAGATACTTCCTGCTGCCATGGTCCCCATAAGGTCCCGGCCACATATCATAACCTGCTTTCGTTGTAATCAATAATTCATCGCGGTAGGCATGCAATTCTTCCCGCATGATTCTGCCAAGATTACTCTCTGCACTGCCATATTCCGGGCCATAATTATTTGCCAGGTCAAACTGTGTGACTCCATGGTCAAATGCCGTAAAACACATTGCTTTCATGTTCTCATAATTATCATTGGTTCCAAAATTATGCCAGAAACCAAGGGACAATATTGGAAACAACAATCCGCTCTTTCCTACTCTTCTGTATTTCATGGTTTCATATCTTTGTTCTGATGCTGTATATTCCATCTGTGGTAACCTGCCTTTCCTTTCATTCTATAATAATGCGCCTCCGCCACTTTATTGGCTGATTTTATTATAATTGCAGTTTTTCCAGATAAAAATAGAATATCTTTTAATAACGTATCAAATTTTTATATCTGCTTTTTTCCAAATGTCTACCTGCAGTGTGCATCCTCGCGGAACGTTTTTTACTTTACAGGGAAGCAATTTCCTGTAAAGCAAAAAAAGGACTGTTGCAACCGCAACAGTCCCTGTTTATCTTTTTCAATATTATTTCATCCTTAATTTTACCATAAACTACAAGAAACACGCTTTGCGAGTTTCTCGAGTTATCGCGGCGCTCGCCAAATCTGCATGCAAGCATGCGATTTTTCTCGCTACTCGCGTAAATCAAATCCGGACATCCTAGAAAATACGTCTTACAGAAAGAACTGGCTTATAGTCAATCGGTGATGTAAATTTGATTCCTGATGACGGTGTGCTGGCATGTACGATTGTGTTGTTACCAACATAAATTGCAACATGTCCACTGTAGCATACGATATCGCCCGGCTGCATCTGGTCTGTACCAACTTCATATCCGCAGCCTCTCATTGCTCCTGAAGAATGCGGTAATGATACTCCAAACTGTGCATACACACTCATTACAAATCCGGAACAGTCTGCTCCGTTTGTTAAGCTTGTTCCACCTGCTACATATGGATTACCAACGAACTGGCTTGCGAAGTTTGCAACTGCTGCTCCATCAGATCCGGATGGTGCATTGTATGTAGATGTACCACCAGATGTACTGGAGGATGAGCTGCTGCTCTTAGAAGATTTTTCTGCTGCTTTCTTTGCGGCTTCTTCTGCTGCTTTTCTTTCAGCCTCTTCTTTTGCAAGTCTTGCGGCTTCTTCTTCTTTGGATTCTGCCTGAACGAATTCAGTAGATAATGTTACATAATCAGCGGATACATATCCCTCGCCCTCTTCGATGGAAACTTTTACCCATCCATCTACAGACTCATCTGTAACTGTCAAATCATCCAGTCCTGCAACCATTCCAAGTTTCTTAGAATCGGTAGAAGGCTCTGTTCTCACAAATAAAGTAACTGCATCTTCATTTACAGTTGCTACACGACGTCCGACGGAACGGGCCAGTTCTTCGTTGCCGACTACTACATATTCACTCTTAACATAACCGGTAACGGTACCAGAAGTAATCTGATACCATCCATCTACGGTCTGCTGGACGGTTGCTGCTGAATTATTATAAAGCTTACCAAGCACCTCACTGTCTTCTGATGCTTCGCTTCTGATATTTACATAGTTATCAACCTGTGCAATTGCCACATTTGCGAACGGATCTTCTTCTGCCGGCTGTGCCTCTTCTGCTGTATCCTGCTGTGCTGCATCCCCTTCTGTAACAACAGGTGTGTCATTATTCTGTGCAGTTGCCACATTCGCCTTTGCTACAAGTTCACTGCTTGCCATATAATTGCTGAATGTCAGAGAAAAACCTGCTACTAATGTGTCATTGGAAGCCCCCACTTCCATTGCTGAAGTAACACCTGCGACTGGTGCTGCATATGTTGTTGCATTGCTTCCAGTGACTAATAATGCGCTTGCGAGTCCGCAGGCTGTTAATCTTAACGCTTTCTTATACATAAAAACCTCCAAACCTAACGATTTGTTACAAATTTATTACATTTATTACAGAGTCATTATAGCGCAGCTAACCTGTCATGTCAACCTAAAATTCCCGCTTTTTTTACATCATTCTTTCCGTTCTTTTACGAAATTGCTCCATCACTTTCCAGAGAAGCAATGGCATTGGCGCCATCTGCTACTGCCGTTACGACCTGGCGCAGCTGCTTGGTTCTGACATCCCCCACTGCATATATGCCAGGCACACTGCTCCTTCCATCCTCTCCGGCTTTGATATATCCTGTATCATCCAATGCCAGATCCGGTATTACTTTTACGGTATTCGGCACCATTCCCACTGCAACAAAAACGCCATTTACCGGAAGCATTTTTTCTTTCTGTGTCTTCCTATTCAATATTTTGATTTTCTCTACCATTCCTTCACCGCAGATTTCCTCTACTACGGTATCATATAAAATTTCAATTTTTTCATTTGTCTGCACCTGCTCCGCTAACACTTTTGCGCCACGGAAACTGTCTCTCCGGTGAATGAGGTATACTTTTTCACAACCTCTTGCCAAAAAGAGTGCATCCTCTAACGCGACATCACCACCGCCTGCCACCGCAACAGTCCGATTCCGGAAAAATGCTCCATCGCAGGTAGCACAATATGAAACTCCCATACCGGTAAGTCTTTCCTCCCCCAGTACCCCAAGCTTCCGGTAAGATGCTCCTGATGCAATGATTACTGCTTTTGCTTCGTACTGGTTCTGATTGGTTGTTACTAGCTTCTTTTCCTGCTTATCCTCTACCGATACGACCTGTTCTTTTACAAAAGTCACGCCGCTCTTTTGGGCATGCTCCCGCATCTTCTGTGCCAGTTCAAATCCCCCCACTCCTGGCAGTCCCGGATAGTTGTCCACTTCACTGGTATTGACAATCTGACCTCCGCTCATTGGCTTTTCTTCTATTATAAGTGTATCAAATTTTGCTCTTCCTGCATAAATTGCCGCCGACAGCCCTGCAGGACCGCTTCCTATTATAATCACATCATACATGTTGTGGCTCCTCCATTTCTTCAGTAGGATAAGTATACCACCTTTTCCAAAATATATGAATGTTTCCTTGCTTTTTCTAATCTGCCATGCCATAATGAAAGTACATATCAAAGCAGAAAGGATGTGACTGATATGGATATTGCAGCATTAAACAATACTGCTTTAAGCGCACTCAACAGTGCCTCTACTCCAACCAGCGAAGCGATTGGAGTTGCAATGCTGAGTAACCAGCTGGATGTCAGTCAGAGTATGAGTGACAGCCTGATTCGTGCCATGGAATTGTCTGTAAATCCTGCTGTTGGCGGGAACTTTGATGTCTCCGTTTAAATCCACTGTATGGTTTTGCAAGACAATACATTGCAACGCAAAAGACCGGAACCTTTTTCTTCCTTCAGGGAGACTTTAAGATTTCCGGTCTTTTTCTATGTTTCCTTGTCCTATTTCATTGCGATTGCTTCGATTTCAAGCATAACGTCTTTTGGCAGACGTGCTACTTCTACGCAGCTTCTTGCCGGGAAATCGGTGGTAAAGAATGTCTTATAAACCTCATTAATTGCTGCGAAATCATTCATCTCTTTGATGAACACCGTCGTCTTAACCACTTTGTCCATATTTGTGCCTGCTGCTTCTAAAAGATTGGAAAGATTGGTCAGTGCCTGTTTTGCCTGTGCTACAGAGCCTTCCGGAATCTCGCCGGTTGCCGGTACAACGGGAATAATACCAGAAGTATATACCATTCCATTTACTTCAATTGCCTGTGAATATGGTCCGATTGCTGCCGGTGCTTTTTCTGTTGCGATTACTTTCTTCATGTCTCGTTCCTTCTTTCTTTATTTAAATAATAACTATTCGCGGTGCTCGCCAAATCTGCATGCAAACATGCAGTTTTTCTGGCTGCTCGCGTAAATTAACTGTTTTTACGGATTGCATGCTCGCTGAGAGTTATCTTTCTCTCCTTATAGAGTCTGCCTACAGCACGCTTGAATGCTGCCTTGCTGAGTCCGGTTTCCCTCATGATTACTTCCGGTGATGCCTTTTCTGTAAATGGCAGTACGCCGGCATAGGAATCTATCACTTCCATTACCTTCTGTGCATCGCTGTCCATCTGAAGGTAAGCTTTTTCCCGAAGGGTAATATCCAGCTTGCCATCCGGTTTTACATTGACTACCCTGGCAGCAATTACATCCCCTATCCGAAGATGGCTGCTGTCCTCATGCTTGGAAATCATTGCAGAATATTTATCATCCACCGCTGCAAAGGTTCCAAAATTATCACTGAATTCATAGATTCTTGCTTCTACTTCATCCCCTGCTTTATATGGAGAATCTTTGCTTAAAAGGTCATAAAGATTCTTCATGCTGGCACAAAGTCTGCGGCTCTTATCAATATATAAAGTTACCATGACTTCATCCCCGGCATTTACCTTGCGGGTCATCTCCTTATAAGGAAGGAATAAATCCTTTTCCAGTCCCCAGTCTAAAAACGCTCCTATTTTACCAACTTCCAATACCGGAAGCACTGCAAGCTGTCCCAGTACCAATTTCGGTTCATGGGTGGTTGCAATCAGACGGTCTTTGGAATCCCGGTATAAAAAGATTTCTACTTTATCTCCAATGCAAAGTCCCTCCGGCACCTGTTTTGCCGGCAAAAGCACTCTGGTCTCATCCTCCGGATTTTCTGCCAGATACATTCCAAATTCAACTTTCTTTACTGCTGTTAGTTCCTGTTTTTCTCCAAGATTCATATTTTCCTGCTTTCTATTGTTCAAATTCTACAATGGCATATGGTTTCTGCTCTTCATCCGCCAGTGATACCAGATACATTTTATCATCTGCATATACAAATGGGAATACCTTGTCTCCTAATACTGCTGCTTTCCGGTATTCTGCCCGCATTTTATGGATATTAAAATTCTCAGGCAGATAATTCTTTGCCATGGCAATATACTGTTCATTATTTACATGATGATTGGTATCAATCTGCTCCGGGCGAATCTGAAAGCTTTCCTTTTCCTGCATTTTCTCCGGAAGTTTTATCTTTCTGTCCGCATAGTCCATTTTGAAAGGCTCTTCCATCTGATATTCTTCTAACATCTTATCAGAAATCCGTGCCGGTCTTTCCCTCTTTAAATCCATAAAAATCCACTGGGAATCCGCATAAGCACAGATTTTCCCCTCAGCATCCTCTATGGTAAAATTACGATAACCATAAAAACCTTTAAAGTTATATGGCCAGGTCTTTACTGTTATTTTTTCTCCAAGAACCGGCAGCCGTTCTACCACAATCTGCCAGGATGCCAAAAACCATGCCTGTGCATGCTCCTTCAAATAGTCCACGCCAATTCCAAGATCCTCTGACTGGAATATACAACAATCCTGCAGATAATTAGTCAATGCCTGAAATGTCATCTTCTGTCCGCTGTCTGCTTCACTATATCTTACTCTGCTTTTCATGGAATACATAGATGTGTCCTCCTTGTAAATGCCTGGCTATTAAAAAAAATGTGCCTGGGCACATTCTCGCGCCTGCGGCATCTACCTTATACGTCGCAGTGCGCATCCTCGCGGATCGTTTTTACTTTGCGGGAAAGCAATTTCCTGTAAAGTAAAAAAACACCACGCTGCTGTGGTGTTTTCATGAGCAGGGCTACAAGGATTCGAACCTTGAAATGACGGAGTCAGAGTCCGTTGCCTTACCGTTTGGCGATAGCCCTTTGTTGTGTCAACAATGGGTATTCTACATGAAAACATTCCATTCGTCAAGCACTTTTTCGATTTTTTTTCGATTTTTTGCAAAAAGTTTTTACAGGTCATCAAAAAACTTTGATTGTACCGTTCAAATCTGCAAATTCAATGGTCTCTTCCCACATCAGCTTTGCCTTTCCACTGGTGGAATCCGTAAGTTTCTTTTCTAATTCCAGACACTGTTCTAACGGTACTGCTGCATCCAGTTCCACACCTTCTGCATATTCGGTATCCATAATCGTAACGCCCTGTTCTGCCAGAAGATACTGTATCTTGCCAAGTCCTGTATAATCCGTACTTATCTTAAGACGCTTTCCCGGTCTCTTTTCAATGATGGTACAATTCTTTAAACCCTCCTGTACAGCACCCTGATAAGCACGCACCAGTCCACCGGTTCCCAGAAGTGTTCCACCAAAATACCGGGTTACTACTACCACTACATCCCGGATGCCCTCCCGTAAAAGTACGTCTAACATCGGACGGCCTGCTGTGCCGGAAGGTTCTCCGTCATCCGAGCAGCGGGTCAGCTCCTGATTTCTTCCTATTATAAATGCGGAGCAGTTATGTCTTGCATCCCAGTATTTTTTCTTCATAGTATTGATATATGCTACCGCTTCCTCTTCTGTGGTAACTGGTGCAATATTTGCAATAAACCGCGATTTTTTCTCTTCAAGCTCACCACTGCCGCCTTCATATATTACTTTTCCGTTTGAAACTTCTGACATATTGCATTGCTCCTGCCTCTTTTTTCGTTTCCTTATTGTAGCATGATTTCCATTTTTCCTGCAAGGAAACCTTAAGAATTTCTTATCAAAACCTTGCGTTTTTACTTTTTTCTTTATTATATGGTATCTTTTTGCTATAATAAGAAAATAATGTTATTAATCCAAAGGAGGCACATTATGAATTATGGAAAGAAGAGTACCGCCAGGAAGGAAAAAGAGCTCACTTCCAAAGGTACTATGGTCCGTAAGAAGTTTTCCGTAATTTTCTGCAAGACTCTACTGATCTGCTTTTTCTTAGCAGCTGTCGTCGGTATTTGTGCAGGAATCGGAATCTTCAAAGGAATCATTGATTCTGCACCAGATATAGATGATATTGATGCAAGTCCTACCGGACAGCTCTCTACCGTTCTTGACGATGAGGGTAATGAAATTGCCACTCTGGTTACTTCCGGTACAAATCGTGACCCGGTAACCATTGATAAGATGCCGATTAATCTTCAACATGCATTCGTAGCCATCGAAGATGAACGTTTTTACGATCACAACGGAATTGATATCAAAGGAATCATCCGTGCCGGCTTCAAAGGCATTGCATCCGGTTTTCATTTTAATCAGGGAGCCAGCACAATTACACAGCAGCTTCTGAAAAACAACGTTTTCACTGACTGGACAAGCGAAGACAGTATGGCTGACAAGTTTGAGCGTAAAATACAGGAACAGTATCTGGCTGTACAGCTTGAAAAAAGAGAATCCAAGGACTGGATTCTGGAAAATTACTTAAACACCATTAACCTTGGTCAGAATACCCTTGGTGTCCAGGCTGCATCCAAACGATATTTTAACAAAGATGTATCTGACTTAACACTTTCTGAGTGTGCAGTAATTGCAGCAATTACCAAGAGTCCGACAAAGTATAATCCGATTACTAACCCGGACAACAACGCATCCCGTCGTAAAGATGTCTTAGACAATATGTTAGACCAAGGTTATATTTCGCAGGAAGAACACGACGAAGCATTAGCAGATAATGTCTACGACCGTATTCAGATTGTAGATAACAGCACTTCTTCTACTGCAAATGTCAACTCCTACTTTGTGGATACCCTTACCGACCAAGTAATGGATGACTTAATCAATGAATTAGGTTATACCGAGACACAGGCTTTCAATGCACTCTATGGTGGTGGTCTTACCATTTACTCCACCCAGAATGCTAATCTCCAGCAGATTTGTGATGAGGAAGTCAATAACTTAGATAACTACAACGGTCAGGTGGAATATTCTTTCTCCTATCGTCTTTCCATCCAGAAAGCCGATGGTACACTGCAGAATTACAGTGAACAGACCATGCTCACCTACTATCGTGAAAAAACCGGTAATAACAGCTACAACATCAACTTCAGTTCCAAAGAAGATGCCCAGGCTGCCATTGACCAGTATAAAGCAGATATTATGGAAGAGGGAGATACCATCCCGGGCAGCGGCGAATCCGTTACCTTTACGATTCAGCCACAGGCTTCCCTTACGCTGATGGATCAGGCTACCGGTGAAGTGAAAGCATTAGTTGGTGGCCGTGGTGATAAAACCGCAAACAAAACCTTAAACCGTGCTTCTGATACCACCAGACAGCCGGGTTCCACCTTCAAGATTTTAGCTGCTTATGCACCTGCTCTTGACAGTGGCGGAATGACCTTAGCTTCTGTAGAAGATGATGCTCCTTATTCTTATACCAATGGACGTTCTCTTCGTAACTATGATGACCAGTATCGCGGATTTACTACTTTAAGAGAAGCAATCTGCCACTCCATCAATATTGTAACAGTTAAGACCCTCACCGATATCAGTACCGATTTAGGTTACAGTTACTTACAGAGCTTCGGATTTACCACCTTAGATGCTGAACACGATAATAATCAGGCTCTCTGCCTTGGAGGTATCTATAAAGGTGTTACCAACTTAGAATTAACTGCCGCCTATGCGACCGTTGCAAATGGCGGTACTTATACCAAACCAAGATTCTATACCAAGATTTTAGACCATGACGGAAATGTTTTAATTGACAATACTCCGCAGACCCATACTGTATTAAAGGACACCACTGCATGGCTCTTAACCAATGCCATGGAAGATGTTGTTACCTCCGGTACCGGTACAATCGTTAACTTCGGTTCTATGCCGATTGCCGGTAAAACAGGTACTACAACCTCTGACCGCGATGCTCTTTTCGTAGGATACACACCATATTATACCTGTGGTGTATGGGGCGGATATGATGATAACAGCGAACTTTCCAGCACCAGATATCCAAAGTTAATCTGGAAAGCAGTTATGTCCCGTGTTCATGAAAATCTGGAATATAAAGACTTTACTATGCCAAGCGGAATTACTTCTGCTGTCGTATGTAAGAAATCCGGAAAACTTGCCGTAGAAGGTTTATGTGACTGTGATCCGCGTGGCAGCATGGTTGAAACAGAATATTTTGCAACCGGCACAGTTCCAACAGAAGTATGTGACCATCATGTCAGCGCAACAATCTGTACTTCCTCCGGAATGCTTGCAAATGAATATTGTCCGAACGAAACAAGACAGACTGGTATCTATATCGTTGGCGGTTCTGAAGGTACGGATGATTCTCCATATCTTATGACAGATGAATTATCCAACAGCACCTGTAACGTACACACTTCAAGTTCCGTTACACAGCCTTCCACACCATCTACTAATACAACAGATACTTCTAATCCAACCAGTGGAAGTCTTACCGGTGGTGGGGATAATACTACACCAGATCATGGTAATACCGGAACCGGAAGCAGTACAAATACCGGTGGTGATACAGGAACCAATGGTGGCACAGGAACCGGCGGCAGTACAGGAACCAGTGGTGGTGCAGGAACCGGCAGTGGCACAGGAACCGGCAGTGGCACAGGAACCGGTGGTGGTACAGGAACCGGCGGTGGAAGTTCCGGTACCGGCTCTGATGGAAACACTACGAATTAACCAAATCATTATTCTATAATCAGACACCTATAGAAGCTGCCAAAGGCAGCTTCTATTTTTTCTATCTGATACCGGGCACAGACAACAACAAAAGCCCTGACATACGCCAGGACTTTCGTTGTTGATGTATATACTACTAAGGGGATTAGATAATTACTAACCTAATCACAATTAGATTAGTACATGATTAGTGAAGTTCTCTTGTTACAAAATCCGGGTAAGCTGACTCTAAGCCATGCTCAGTAGAATCCAGACCTTCTAACTCTTCTTCTTTTGATACTCTAAGACCAATTGTCTTTTTTAATACGATAAATACAATGCTCATGGTTACAATTACCCAGCCTGCGATACATACGACACCAAGTGCCTGAATAGCCAGATGATGAACTCCGCCACCATAGAAGAGGCCATCTGTATAATCGAAGAGACCTACCATCAATGTTCCAAAAAGACCACAGGCACCGTGTACGGATACAGCGCCAACCGGGTCATCTACTTTTAATTTGTCTTCTACAAAGTATACTGACATGGTACAAAGGATACCAGCTAAACCACCGATAACGAATGCACCTACTGCATCAACATTTGCACATCCTGCTGTAATTGCTACCAGACCTGCCAGGGAACCATTTAAAGACATGGACACATCCGGTTTACCATTCTTAATCCAGGTATAAATCATTGCTGTAACAGTTGCTGCTGCCGGTGCAATGGTTGTTGTTGCAAAAATCTGTGAAAGCTGTAAGGTATCAGTTGCTGCTGCACCATTAAATCCATACCAGCCAAACCAGAGAATAAATACTCCCAAAGCACCAATCAAAATGTTGTGGCCCATAATAGGTCTTGATTTACCATCTTTGTCATATTTACCAATACGAGGTCCTAATAAAGCGGCTCCGATAAATGCGGTAATTCCACCTACCATATGAATACATGCAGAACCTGCGAAATCTGTAAATCCAAGGTCTGTAAGCCATGGAGTTCCGCCCCATACCCAGTGTGCTTCTACCGGATATACAATCAGGCTGATTACAAAACTGTAAATACAATATGTAATGAATTTGGTACGCTCTGCCATTGCTCCAGATACAATTGTTGCAGCTGTTGCACAGAATACCAGGTTAAATACGAAATTGGACCAGTCTGTTGTTCCAAAATTCTTCAATGGATTTAAACCCCATCCTACAAATTTTCCATCACCACAAAGAATATTATATCCTAATAAATAAAATGCAACGGTACCAATACAGAAGTCCATCAGGTTCTTCATTGTAATATTACCTGTATTTTTGGATCTGGTAAAACCAGCCTCTACCATTGCAAATCCACATTGCATAAAAAATACTAACGCTGCTCCCATCAGGAACCAAACACTCATATCCATAATCATTTCCTCCTTTACCAAAATAAATATTAAAGTAAAAAAATAGAGATATCAAACAAGGCTCTCTCCTCGTCTGCTTATCTCCTTCGATAATATTTATTTGCGATATTCTTTTTTCAATATCCACAAGACAGTTTCCTATCTGTGCCTTACTCCTCTTTGCATCTTTTATAATGCTTTGTCTCCATGTTCGCCGGTACGGATACGAACGGCATCTTCTACATCATACACAAAGATTTTACCATCACCAAAGTTACCGGTATTAATCTCATCTACTACCTTATCAATTAATCCTGGCGCAACTTCATCTGAGACAACGGTCTCTACTTTGATTTTCGGAAGTAATGTTACATTATAAGATGCTCCACGGTAATTCTTGATAATACCCTTCTGATTACCATATCCCATGCTATTTACAATGTTTAAACCATTAACTTCACTGCTTTCTAAGACTGCTTTCAAGTCTTCAAGCTTTTCCGGTTTAATAATAATTTCCAGCTTTTTCATATCATCTCGTCCTCCTTCTTATTATTGTTCACAATTTATTCACCTGGCATTCAAAGATGATTCACTTTATCAACACGCTTTTTTCAAATTAGGCTGATATAGTATAGTCATAAGCAAAAGAAAAACATAACTTTAAATATTCTTTTTCATAATCTGCCAGGTAACTTAAGTTGCCTGGCATCCTCCCTTTTATGCCTCTTTTTCCGTCTGTTCTAAGGAGAATGCCCTGCAATTAAAGTTCTTTTTTATACTTCGAAGATTAAATCTCCATAAGATGGCATTGGCCATATATCTTTGTCAACAAGCATCTCTAACTTGTCAACCGGAGCTCTTAATGCATCCATTGTTGTTTTTACAACATCTCTGTAATATACAGCCTGATCTCTTCCCTCTTCCATTGTTCCACCTTTTTCTGTTACTTCTTCCAGTTTTGCCAAAGCAACCTTGGTCTCAGATAAGAGGTCAGATACTTCTGCCAGTAATTCTGTCTGAACACTGATGTCTGCATCACATACAGATTTTACAGCTGCTGCAGAAGTTGCAAGCTCTGTTGTATATTTGATAACTGCCGGGATAATCTGTTTTCCTGCAATATCAATCATAGCTTTTGCTTCGATGTTAATCTCTTTTGCGTAGGTCTCATATTCGATTTCTACACGGGAATCCAGCTCCGCTTTGGTAAATACACCAAAACGCTCGAATAAAGAAACTGCTTTTTCTGTATTCAGTGCCGGGATTGCATCTACCATGGACTTGATGTTTGGAAGTCCACGACGCTCTGCTTCCTCTACCCATTCATCAGAATATCCGTTTCCGTTGAATACGATTCTCTGATGCTCAGTTGCATATTTCTTAATCAGATCATGTACTGCCATATCAAAATCGTCTGCTTTTTCCAGTTCATCACACGCCTCAGAAAATGCTTCTGCTACGATTGTATTCAATACAACGTTTGGCTGTGCGATGGAATCCTGGGAACCAACCATACGGAACTCGAATTTGTTTCCGGTAAATGCAAACGGTGAAGTTCTGTTACGGTCTGTTGCATCTTTCATGAAGTCAGGCAATGTCTTAACACCAGTCTCTAATTTAGAACCAGCTAAACTGTGTGTAGCTTCTCCGGTGCAGATAAGCTGTGATAATACATCCTGTAACTGTTCTCCAAGATAGATAGAAACGATTGCTGGCGGTGCCTCGTTTGCTCCTAATCTGTGGTCGTTTCCAACGTCCGCTGCAGATTCACGAAGCAGATCTGCATGTTTATCTACTGCTTTTAAGATACAGGTAAGCACTAATAAGAACTGTACGTTCTCATGAGGTGTTTTGCCCGGCTCTAATAAGTTAATTCCATCATCTGTTGTGATAGACCAGTTGTTATGTTTTCCAGAACCATTGACACCTGCAAATGGCTTCTCATGAAGCAGACACTGTAAGCCATGACGACCGGCAACCTTCTTTAAGGTTTCCATTACTAACTGGTTGTGGTCTACTGCTACGTTTGCTTCGGAGTAGATTGGAGCTAACTCATGCTGTGCAGGAGCAACTTCGTTATGCTGTGTCTTTGCAGATACACCAAGTTTCCATAATTCTTTATTTACATCTCTCATGTATGCTGCAATTCTCTCACGGATGATTCCGAAGTAATGGTCATCCATTTCCTGTCCTTTTGGAGGCATTGCTCCAAATAAGGTACGTCCGGTAAAGATTAAATCTTTTCTCTTTAAATATTTTTCTCTGTCTACGATGAAATATTCCTGCTCCGGTCCAACGGAAGGAGTTACTTTCTTAGATGTTGTATTTCCAAATAATCTTAAAAGCCGGAGAGACTGGGTATTAATTGCTTCCATGGAACGAAGTAACGGTGTCTTCTGGTCCAATGCTTCTCCTGTGTAGGAGCAGAAAGCGGTAGGAATGCAAAGAGTTGCTCCTGCTGCATCCTGTCTTACGAATGCCGGCGAAGTACAATCCCATGCTGTATATCCTCTTGCCTCAAAGGTTGCTCTTAATCCACCGGATGGAAAAGAAGATGCATCCGGCTCACCTTTGATTAATTCCTTACCTGAAAAGCTCATCAAAACTTTACCGTTTGGCATTGGTGCTGTAATAAAGGAATCATGTTTCTCAGCAGTTACTCCTGTTAATGGCTGGAACCAGTGTGTATAATGGGTAGCTCCTTTTTCGATTGCCCACTCTTTCATCTCATGTGCCACTACGTCTGCTGTCTCAAGGTCTAATTCTTTTCCCTCTTCGATTACTTCTCTTAACTTTTTGTAGGTCTTTTTCGGAAGACGTTCCTGCATTACTGCATCATTGAATACGTTCTCGCCGAAAATATCTGCTACATTGAAATATTCTGTCTCACTCATACTATACATCCTTTCTGCCTCTCACCATAAATCCCCTGAGAAATATGATTTTTATTTTCTGCAATCAATGTATGACTTCTCTCCTCCGGTAATTCCCCAGATATAGAAAAAAGGGCATTCCAATTCCTTTGGAACACCCTTGTTCGTCACGCACATTTCATCTGCTATATCTAAAATACATGAAACTTTCTAAAAAATCAAGTCAAAGTTTATATTTTTTTTATTTTTGATACATTCTACAAATTTGTGCAAAATAATACACATTTTTTGTCGATTTTATCAATCGCCGGTTTCGAAATCAGTTGCTGCCAGGCGGTACTGCATACCCATTCTCATCTGCAACTACTTTTTCCGTGCCCTCTTCTGTACTTTTTAATGTACGCATTCCGTGGTTTCCAGCATTTCAGGCAAGAAAGAATATGAAGAGTCTCTGAACTGAAATTATTCTTATCAAAGGCTAAGGAAGAAAACCTCAATGCACAGTACTTCTTATCATTAGTAAAGAAATATGCTGAATTTACAGAATTAAATGCTGAGATTATACGAGAATTCGATGACAAGATTATTGTATTCAAAGCAGAGAAAATGGATGGTCGCAGACAGCAGGAAATCCAAATTATCTACAACTGCATTAGTGCAGTTAATCTTCCTGCAAGCAAAAGAAAAAAATGGCATAGCCGGATTTCTCCGAAACTATGCCAATTTTTCAAAGGATAAAAATCCCTTACTTGCACCCTCTAACGGGCGGCCCTTATAAAAATCATTCTTATTCTGCTTTTCCAACAGAACCAAATAATTCCATTTTTTCTTTTACAGTAGCTTTGATTGCTTCTGCACCCGGAGCTAATAATTTACGTGGGTCAAATCCTTTGCCCTCTAAGTCCTTACCAGCTTCGATATATTTACGTGTAGCATCTGCGAAAGATAACTGACACTCTGTATTTACATTAATCTTAGATACGCCAAGAGAGATAGCTTTCTTAATCATATCTGCAGGAATTCCTGTACCACCGTGAAGTACTAATGGCATAGTTCCTGTCTTCTGCTGGATAGCGTCCAGAGTCTCGAAGGAAAGTCCTTTCCAGTTTGCCGGATATTTTCCGTGGATATTACCGATACCTGCTGCAAGCATATCTACACCAAGATCAGCGATTGTCTTACACTCGTTAGGATCTGCGCACTCGCCCATTCCAACTACTCCGTCTTCTTCTCCACCGATGGAACCAACCTCACACTCGATAGAAAGTCCAAGCTGATGAGCTACATTTACAAGCTCTGTAGACTTAGCAAGGTTCTCTTCAAATGGATAATGAGAACCATCAAACATGATAGATGTAAATCCAGCTTTGATACATTTATAACATCCTTCATATGTTCCATGATCTAAGTGAAGTGCTACAGGAACTGTGATTCCAAGTTCTTCATCCATAGCTTTTACCATAGCTGCAACGGTCTTAAAACCTGTCATATATTTTCCTGCACCTTCAGATACACCAAGAATTACAGGGGATTTTAATTCTTCTGCAGTTAACAGTATTGATTTTGTCCACTCAAGGTTGTTGATATTGAACTGGCCTACTGCATAATGACCAGCTTTTGCTTTTTTTAACATTTCTGTTGCTGATACTAACATTTTGATTCCTCCATTGTTTTTTTTCATTGTACCATGGCTTTTCTCAAAAATAAAGTTAAAAATATAACAATCATTTTACAGATGTTTCTTTATTCTTGACCATAATCTCCAAAGCCTGGTGCATATTTCTTATTTCCACTTCCTTATGGTCTCCCCCAAACTCACCATCTAAAGTCCATGGAATAATTTCTTCCGGATAAAACTTAATATTGCTGCTCTTAAATGAGTATACCAGGTCGGTATCATCCTTGCGGCTGGTTAATGCTGCAATAATCTCATTTAACTCCAGTGGATTCTTCGGTGCTTTAATCAGTGTCACCTCAAAAACACCGTCATCCAGGAGTACATTTTTACCTGTCAGGTTCTTAAATCCCCCCACAGAAATAGAATTGGTAATCATACCATAGATAAATTCGTCCTCTAATACCTCATCATCATATTCTACCCGCATCTTATAGACCGGAATGTCTAAAAGCTGTTTCATTCCTTCTAAAATATAAGCTGCGTGTCCTAATACATTCTTTAACTGCTGGCTGGTCTGATAAGATACTGCAGTAAACAGTCCAAATGCTGCCACATATACGAATGAATCTCCATTAAAATATCCTATATCTACCGGAAACCGTCTTCCCTTTACCGCTACATTTGCTGCCTTTAGCATGCTTTTAGGTATTCTTAAAGAATTGGCAAAGTCGTTGGTACTTCCTGCCGGAATATAACCAAGCAGTGTCTTTTCTTCACTTTCCATCATTCCGCTAACTGCTTCATCCAAAGTACCGTCTCCACCACTACAGACAATCAAATCATAATTCTTCGCTTCTTCTCTGACATGGTTCTGCGCATCCCCTTTGCTCTGTGTCGGATATATGGTTACTTCATAATCTGCCTTTACCATAATATCTACAATTTCTAACAGTTTATTCTTAATCAGTCCCTTGCCGGAATGTGGATTAAATATAAAAAGTAATTTCTTTTTCATTTTTTACATAACCTCTCTTTTCCTTCTAGCCCTCAGACAGGAACTGTTCCAATGTATCCAAGGCTTCCTTCTCGTCCTCACCCTCAGTAACAACTGTTACCATATCCTCATAATTCATTGCCAGTGACATCATACCCATAATGCTCTTCACATTTACTTTTTTATCTCCGGATTCAATATAAATACTGCTGGAAAAACGATTTGCAGTCTGAACAAGCAATGCAATGGGACTTGTTTCGACACCATTGACAAATTTAATGGTCACCTCTTTCTTCATCATATGTATTCCTCCTCATCCTTTTCATACTCTCATGTTTTCAGCAATTTCACTTATCTTTCTTAACCTGTGATTCACACCGGATTTTCCCACCGGTGGATTTAAGTATGCCCCCAGTTCCTTAAGAGGCGCTTCCGGGTGCTCCAAACGTACCTGTGCCATCTCGTAAAGATTATCCGGCAATTCCTGCAGTCGTCCCTTTTCCTGGATAAACTTAATATCTTCAATCTGCTTTACTGCAGCATTCACTGTCTTATTAATATTGGCAGTTTCACAATTTACCTGCCGGTTTACACTGTTACGCATCTCTTTCAAAATGCGTACATTTTCAAGGTTCATCAGTGCCACATGTGCTTCCATGATATTTAACATATCCACAATCTGTGCACCTTCTTTTAAGTATACCACATGGTGCTTCTTACGTTCCACCACTTTCGCATCCATGCCAAAGTCACTGATTACCGTCCTGAGCTGTTCTGCCTGTTGTGGCGTTGCACATACAATTTCAAAATGATAGGATTTATGCGGGTCACTCATGGAACCCGAAGCCAGAAATGCTCCTCTTACAAACGTCCTTCTACAGCAGGACTTCTGCAGCAACATTCCATTTACTGCCTGTCGGAACGGATGCAGTGAACCGTCCTCTTCCAAAAATTTAAGTGCCATTAATACCCTGCGCATGGCATCCTGTTCTTCTATATATAACACACCCGGATTCTGTTCAGATAACTCTGCACTGATGTCAAATGCCCGCTTCAAAAGCGTATAGCACTTTTTTGCCAATCCGGCATGTTCTGTTGCAATTTCCAATCTGGGATCTGCTCCCGTCAATATCATTCTTCCGGAAAAACTTATAATTGCTGCAAGTTCTGCTAACTGGCAGTGTCTGCTTTTACTTATATGCTTCTCCAGTTCCGCCTTTACTTCTCCCGAAAAAGACATCTCATATCTCCATCTAGTGCCGCATCGTATCCTTTTCAATGTCACGATGCTCTATCTTAATTCCAAACTGTTTCTGTTTCTCCAACCGTTTAAACAATTCATTGGCAAGGGTTACGGAACGATGCTTGCCTCCGGTACAGCCAATGGCAATTACCAGCTGGCTCTTCCCCTCTGTTATGTAATTCGGTATCAGAAATTTTATCATATCTTCTAATTTATCCAGAAATACGTGGGCTTCCTTATATTGCATCACAAAATCCTGAATCTCTTTATCATTACCATTCTTTGGGCGTAATCCTTCCACATAATACGGATTTGGCAGAAAACGTACATCAAACACCAAATCTGCATCTGCCGGAATTCCATACTTGAATCCAAAGGATAAAATTGTGATAAATAAATTCTTAAACTCCTGATTCTCTACAAATATTTTATTTAATTCTGTTTTTAATTCTCTGGTCAGCAGATGACTGGTATCTATAATGTAATTTGCCTGTTTCTTTAAGAATTCCAGTCTTCTTCTTTCTTCTTCGATGCCTTTATCGACACGCTCGCTTCCTGCCAGTGGATGACTTCTTCTGGTTTCTTTATAACGTTTTACCAGCACACCATCCTCTGCATCCAAAAACAGTACATCAAATTCTTTTCCTTCACCTCTCAGGTGGTCAAGAATATCCTGCAAATCTTCCAATGCCTGTCCGCTTCGGATATCCACACCCACAGCAACCTTCTGAAGCTCGGTATTTCTTAAATCTGCCAACTCTATAAACTTTTCAATCAGCGGAATCGGCAGATTATCGACACAATAAAATCCGATATCCTCCATCATCTTAAGTGCTGTACTCTTTCCCGCCCCGGACATTCCTGTCAGAATTACCAGTTTCATGAAAATTCTCCTAACCTTCTTACTTCCGGCTCCAGTCTTACCTGAAACTCCTGTTCTACTTTCTCCTGCACCCTGCGCATCAGCTCTTCCACTTCTGCTGCAGTTGCCTGCCCACGGTTTATAACAAAGCCGCAATGTTTCTCAGATACCTGGGCATCTCCCACACGATAGCCTCTTAACCCGGCATCCATAATCAGCTTTCCGGCAAAATAGCCTTCCGGCCGCTTAAAGGTACTTCCTGCACTTGGGAATTCCAACGGCTGCTTCTCCTGCCGTTTCTGGCGGAGTTCCTGCATGACAGCTTCAATTTTCTCTTTTTCTCCGGATACTAATTTTAACGTTACACCCAGCACTACTTCCCCGGTCTCCATAACACGGCTGTGTCTGTAACTTAAGGAAATCTCTTCTACCGGAACTTCTACCACTTCACCATCTTTGGTCAAAAGATCCGCAGATACTAAAATATCCTTCATCTCTCCGCCATAAGCACCGGCGTTCATCACAACTGCACCTCCGATGCTTCCCGGAATTCCTGCTGCAAATTCCATGCCGCCTAAGGATGCTTCCAGTGCCTTGTGCGCAACCTTCGAAAGCAATGCTCCCGCTTCAGCACGGATCATATTTTCCTTTACTTCAATGGAAGAAGCATTTGCGCCAAATTCAATGACCACTCCGGGAATTCCCTTATCGCCCACCAGAAGATTGCTTCCGTTTCCAATAATCGTATACGGAATCTTCTTTGCTCTGCACAATGTGATAACATCCACTGCCTCTTTTATGGTCGGCATCAGAAAAATCTCTGCCATGCCCCCAATCCGGAATGTGGTATGACGGCTCATCGGCTCCTGCAAGCGTATTCTGCTTTCATCTACAATTGTCTTAATGGCTTCTATCCAGTCTTCTCTCACAATTTGCTTCTCCCATTTTTTATTTCTCTATGAAGCCAAAAATGCTACATATCCTTTATATGCTTCATATAAATCTGCTTTACTGATAATCTCCCATGGTGCATGCATATTTAAAACTGCCACACCACTGTCAATTACCTGCATTCCATAATTTGCCAGAATATACGCGATGGTTCCGCCGCCACCCTGGTCTACTTTACCTAATTCTGCAGTCTGATAAAATACATTACCATCGTCCATCACTGCACGCAATTTTCCAACATATTCTGCACTGGCATCATTAGAACCTGACTTTCCTCTGGAACCGGTATATTTATTAAATACCATTCCTTTTCCAAAATATGCTGCATTTTTCTTATCCATAACGGACGGATAATTGGGGTCAAATGCCGCACTGACATCAGAGGATAATACATGGGAATTCTGCAATGCACGACGCAGTGCAAGTTCTGTATACTGTCCTGCTGCTGCCATCACTTCTGCTGTCATATTTTCAAAAAATCTCGACTGCATCCCGGTTGCTCCCACGCTGCCGATTTCTTCTTTATCTACCAGGAGACATACACTGGTATATTCCGGTGTTTCATTTTTTGCCAGCATTGCCTCAAAGGATGGATACGCACAGACTCTGTCATCATGTCCGTACCCCATAATCATGCTCCGGTCAAGTCCATAATCTCTTGCTTCTCCGGCTGGTACCACTTCAATCTCTGCGGACAGGAAATCTTCTTCCTCAATTTCATATTCCTCTTTTAAGATTCCAAGGATATTTTCTTTTACCGTATCCTTGGCATTTTCTTTTTCTTCACCTGCAAGCGGAATACTTCCAATCAGAAGGTCTAAGTTTTCTCCTTCAATAACCTTTGCTGCTTTCTTTTCCATCTGCTCACCGGCAAGATGAATCAGTAAATCACTGACACCAAATACCGGATCTCCCGGCTTATCTCCAATATTTACCTCTACTACACTTCCGTCTTTCTTTGCCACTACACCATGCAATGCCAGCGGAAGTGTTACCCACTGGTATTTCTTCACACCACCATAATAATGGGTATCTAACATAGCAAGCCCGGTATCTTCATAGAATGGATTCTGTTTTAAATCCATTCTCGGAGAATCCACATGTGCGCCGAGAATCCGCATGCCCTCTTCCATTGGTTTCTTTCCTACAATGAACATAGCAAGTGCTTTTCCATTATTATCTGCATACACTCTTGCACCGGATTCCAGTTTTATTCCTTCTGCAATCACTTTCTTTATATCAAGATATCCTGCTGCCTCTGCCCGCTCTACAAAAGTGCGTACACATTCTCTTTCTGTCTTACATGCTGATATAAATTTACGATACTCTTCTGCAAATTCAAAAACTTTCTTCTTCTCTTCTTCACTGTAATGATTCCATGCTACTTCTCGTTCCATATGAATGAATCTCCTTTTACTCTTCTTCCTCGTCGTCCTTCTTGTTCAGATTTTCCTGTACACGACGATACAATTCCTGAGCTGCATTGTAACCCATCTTCTTCTGTCTGTGGTTAACGGCTGCAGCCTCGCAGATAACTGCCAGATTTCGGCCTGGACGGATTGGAAGGGAATGACATACTACTTTATTTCCAAGTAACTCTGTATATTCTTCCTCAAGACCAAGGCGGTCATACTCATTATCCTTCTTCCAGTCTTCCAGTTTAATTACAAGGTCGATATTCTGTTTCTCTTTTACACACTCAACACCGAACAAAGTCTTTACATCAATGATTCCGATACCTCTTAACTCAATGAAGTATCTGGTGATATCCGGTGATGTGCCGGTTAAGGTATGCTCATTAATTTTACGGATTTCTACCACATCATCTGTTACCAGACGATGTCCTCGCTTAATCAGTTCCAGTGCTGCTTCACTCTTACCGATTCCGCTTTCACCGGTAATCAGAAGTCCCTCACCGTAAACGTCTACCAGCACACCATGGATGGTAATACACGGAGCAAGCTCTTCACTCAAAAGATAAATCAGCTCCGCCATGAATTCTGATGTGCTTCTGCCTGTTCCGAATACCGGAACATTATTTTCCTTTGCCCTCTGTAAGAACAGGTCATCCGGCTGTAAATCCCTGCAGAAAATAACACATGGTATATCATATTTTAAGAACCGGCTGTAAATGCTGTCCTTTTCTGAATCATTCAAATGCTGCAGGTATGTATATTCTACCATACCGATAATCTGTACACGGGACTGCTCGAAATGTTCAAAATATCCGCTCAGCTGTAACGCCGGACGGTTTACATCCGCAAGTCTGATGCGGTGTCCCTTTAATTCCATATCCTCAATATATTTCTTTAACTGCAGTTTTTTTACAATTTTCTCAATTCCTACACCTTCCATGGCATGACTCCTTCCCTATCTTCACCCCTGTATTTTTTATAATTCTTTACTGTTCTAATAATTTGAAACGTTCTACCAGTTCATCTAAAGAAGTTGCCTCTGCAGACAATTCTTCACTGGTTGCTGATGCCTCCTGGGATGCTGCAGAATTGGTCTGAATAACATCATCAATCTGTTTTACACCATCTTCAATTTCTTTTACTGACACTGCCTGGCGGTCAGATGCAATTCTGATATTAGCAACTTCTGTAATAATAGCATCCAGTTCTGTAATAACCTTATTTAATGATTCCGATGTCTGCTGTGTTACTTCGTTTCCATGTTCTACTTCTACCTGGTTTGTCTCCAGTAAATGCTTGGATGTCTCTGCAGATTCTGCACTGCTTTCAGCCAGCATACGAATCTGCTCCGCAACAACTGCAAATCCCTTTCCTGCTTCTCCGGCTCTTGCAGCCTCAATGGATGCATTCAGGGAAAGAAGGTTGGTCTGGCTTGCAATACCATCAATTTCAGTAATAACTCTTTCCAGCTCTTTGGATGTTGTCGAGATACGTTCCATTGCCTCCATAAGTTCCCGCATCTTGTTCTGGCTGACATTTGCTTCTATTCCTACGCTCTTTGCACGGTCATGTACAATATCTGTTGACTTGCTGTTTGCAACAACCTGTTCTGTAACCTTTGAAACATTCTCCACCAGATTATCTACTGCAATAGACTGGTCTGTTGCACCCTTTGCCAGATCCTGGGAGCTGATTGCAAGCTGTTCAGAGCCGGCGGCTACCTGATTAGATGATTCCTTAATCAGACATAATGTACTGCTTACGTTCTGGATGGTGCTTACCAGTTCTTCCATCACAGTTTCAAATTCTCCCACATATGCTTCTTTGCATGAAGAACGTACGGTATAATTACCCTGTGCAAATTCTTTTAAAATATTCTGTAAATCGCCAACAATTTTCTGTAAAGTATCTTCCATATTACGGAACCGGTTTGCCAGTTCTCCGATTTCATCTTCAGACTGATAAGTTACTTTCTCATGCAATTCTCCATGGGAAAGATGCTCTGCTACATCTTCTAATTCCCGGATTGGTTTTACAATATAATAAATTAACCACTTGGATTCCCGGCCAGTTAAAGTAACACTTACTACTACAATTGTCAGCATAATCACAATGCAGATAACCAGAACCGGAATACGGAACGCATCCGGTACCACTGCCAGCAGAATCAATCCCAGACTGGCTAGTGCTACTGTTGCAAAATACAGCCTGAATATCATGTTAAATGCATCATTAACTTTTTTCTTGATACTTTTGTTTTTGAATTTTTCTTCTTTGGTCATAGTGATTCTCCTTTTTCTTTTTATTTTTCCTCTCCCCTGTGGAAAAAGCGGAATACTTCTTCCGCTGCTTTTTCGTTCATCGCTTCTGTCCCAGACAATTCTTCTATGGATGCACTGCGAATTGCGTCTAAGGACTGGAACCTTCGCATCAGCGCCTTTCTTCGTGCCGGCCCGATTCCCGGGATATCATCCAGCACAGAATGCACCTGTTCCTTACTTCGTAAAGAACGATGATATTCTATAGCAAACCGATGTGCTTCATCCTGTATTCTTGTAATCAGATGAAATCCTTCACCGGAAGTGTCTATCGGTATCTCTATATTCTGATAATATAATCCTCTCGTCCTGTGATGATCATCTTTTACCATTCCACAGACCGGTATGGAAAGATGCAGTTCATCCAGCACCTGAAGAGCAATATTTACCTGACCTCTTCCACCATCCATCATAATCAAATCCGGGAATTTTGTAAATCCCCCATATTGGTCATCCAGCCCTTTTTTTTGTAAAATTTTCCTTTCTTCCTGTCCATGGGTAAATCTGCGGGTCAGAACCTCGTGCATGGATGCATAATCATCCGGTCCCGTGATAGTTCTTAACTTAAATTTCCGGTAATCACTGCGCTGTGGTTTTCCCTTTTCATAAACCACCATGGAACCTACCGTTTCAAATCCATTGATATTGGAAATATCATAGGCTTCCACGCGTTCTAACTTTTCTAAATCCAGCCAGGATGCAATTTCTTTCATTGCACCGATTGTCCTGCCTTCTTCACGCTTTAGTTTTTCCCTGTCCTGGGACAATACCAGTGCGGCATTTTTCTCTGCCAGCTCTACCAGTTTTTCCTTCATTCCTTTCTGTGGTACCCGGAGTACTACCTTCTGACCACGCTTCTTAGTCAGCCAGTCTTCAATAACTGCCGCATCCTCAACTGCATATTGCAGCATGATTTCCTTTGGGATATATGGTGTTCCGGAATAGAACTGCTTTAAAAATGTTGCCAGTATCTGTTCCTTACTGTCTTCATTGGCAATAGTTACATAAAAATGTTCTCTTCCTATAAGCCTTCCGCTCCGGATAAAGAATACCTGGACTACTGCATCCCGGTCATCGGCTGCAAGAGCTATTATATCTTTATCTTCTCCATCGGAACTGGTGATTTTCTGCTTCTGTGCCACCTGTTTTACACTGTTTAAAAGTTCCCGGTACTCAATTGCCCGCTCAAAATCCATATTTTCCGATGCCTGCATCATACGCTCTTCTAATTCTTTTAAAACCGGCTGATAATTGCCATTTAAGAAATCTACTGCCTGATTGATTTTCTCCCGGTACTCCTCTTTGGAAATATAACCCTGACAGGGTGCCTGACACTGATGAATATGGTAATTAAGGCACGGACGTTCTTTTCCAATATCTCTTGGCAATACCCGGTTGCAGGTTCTTAAATGATAAATTTTTTTCAACAAATCTATCGTATCTTTCACCGCACCGGCACTGGTATATGGACCAAAATATCTGGATTTGTCTTTTTTCAGCTGACGGCAAAAGAGAACCCTGGGAAATTCTTCCCCCAGAGTCACCTTTATATAGGGATAAGTCTTATCATCCCGGAGCATGGTATTATACTTCGGTCTGTACTCTTTTATTAAATTGCATTCTAATACCAGTGCTTCTAATTCCGAATCAGTGATAATATATTCAAACCGGGTAATCTTCTTTACCATCTGGTCTTTCTTGATTCCTTCGTCATGACACGCCTGAAAATACTGACGTACCCGGTTTCGAAGGCTTACTGCCTTACCTACATAGATAATGGCATCACTGGCATCATGCATGATATAGACCCCCGGCTGATCCGGAAGCTTCTTTAATTCTTCTTTAATATTAAACGTCATTCCCGTTCTCTTCTTTTTGGTCTTCTTCCTTCTTTTCCTCATCCGGATCCGGCAGCCCTTTTAACTCACGGAATATCTTCATAAATTCTTTACCCGTAATGGTTTCATGTTCATATAAATAATCCGCAATATGGTCTAATACCTCGCGATTCTCTTCTAAGAGCTGATATGCCTCCTGATAGCAGTTATGAATCATGGTACGGACTTCTTCATCAATCTGTGCCGCTGTCTCATCGCCGCAATTCAAATGTGCTGCACCATCCAGATATGCATTATCTACAGAAGCCAAACTCATCATGCCAAATTTATCTGACATACCAAACTGTGTAATCATTGCCCTTGCAATCTTGGTCGCATTTTCAATATCATTTGCTGCTCCACTGGTTGCAGAATGGAATACCAGTTCTTCTGCTGCACGGCCTGCCATATAAGTCGTTATCTTGGCAATTAATTCATCCTTGGTCTCAAGAAATTTCTCTTCTTCCGGTGTCTGCAAGGTGTATCCCAATGCCCCCATGGTTCTTGGTACGATAGTAATTTTCTGTACCGGTTCTGTATTCTTCTGTAATGCAGTAACCATTGCATGACCTACTTCATGATAAGAAACAATCTTCTTCTCATGATTACTCATGGCACGGTCTTTCTTCTCTTTTCCACCAACTGCCACGATTTCAAAGGCTTCAAACAAATCACTCTGATTTACAAATTTACGGTTATGTTTTACTGCATTAATAGCAGCTTCATTAATCATATTTGCAAGATCGGAGCCAACCAGTCCTGCACTTGCCAGAGCAATTGCTTCCAAATCTACGGATTCATCCATATGCACATCTTTGGAGTGTACCTTCAGCGTCTCAAGACGACCCTTCAAATCCGGTTTGTCTACAATAATTCTACGGTCAAACCGGCCTGGGCGAAGTAACGCTTTATCCAGTACTTCCGGGCGGTTTGTTGCTGCCAGAACCAAAAGTCCCTTTGAAGTATCAAATCCATCCATCTCTGCCAGCAGCTGGTTTAAGGTCTGCTCACGCTCATCATTTCCACCGCCGAATCTGCTGTCACGGCTCTTGCCGATGGCATCAATCTCATCAATAAATATGATACATGGCGCCTGTTTCTGGGCATCCTTAAACAAATCTCTTACCCGGGATGCACCGACACCTACAAACATCTCTACAAAGTCAGAACCGGCCAGTGAGAAGAACGGAACATTTGCTTCTCCGGCAACTGCCTTGGCAAGCAGCGTTTTACCGGTTCCAGGAGGTCCTACAAGCAATGCTCCCTTCGGAAGTTTTGCTCCGATTTCACGGTATTTTTTCGGATTATGCAGGAAATCTACCACTTCCTGTAAAGATTCTTTTGCTTCATCCTGTCCGGCAACATCCTTAAAGGTTACACCGGTTGTCTTTTCTACATATACTTTGGCATTGCTCTTGCCGACTCCCATCATTCCGCCGCCGGCCTTCTTCATGACTGCGCCAAAAATAATCCAGATAATAATCAAAGGCAATACAATACTTAAAATATTAAATACCCATGTCGATGTATTATTCGGAATATATCCGTCAATTTCTACCTTGTGTTTATTTAAGAGATCTAATAATTTTTCATCTTTAATAAATCCGGTATAATAGGTCATCTTTACCAGCGTCTTATCATCTGACTTTGGTGTGATATTATACTGGTTTGCACCTACTTCGACCTTTTCTACCTTGTCATCCTTTACCATCTGGACAAATTCCGTATAGGTAATCCGCTGGGAAGTCATATCTGCACTGCAACGGTTTAAAAGACTCATAAAGAACAGCGTCACAAGAGTAATGATAACAAATGCCAGTATCATCTGGCCATTACCGCCCTTTTTATCGCCGTTCTGATTATTATTCCCATTATTCTGGTTATTATTTCCACCATTCTGATTATTATTTCCATTATTAAACAGGTTATCCATTGTATCCTCCGTATATGATTCTCGAAACTCTCCCAAAATATAGTTCTTATTATATGTAATCTGCCCGGATAAATCAATAATAACTCTGTTAAGTTTTCCTTTCTTTTCTAAATATTTTATAAATTTTTGTGGATTTATTTTTACTGTCGTTGTATAATAGACTAAGTTTGAGAAAAAATGAGACCGACGGCGCATTCACTGTCGGTCTATCTAAGTTTTAACCATATACACACATTTAAGGAGGAACTACCATGCCTGTAAAATACGTCTTTGTCACCGGTGGAGTTGTTTCCGGTCTCGGAAAAGGCATTACTGCTGCATCACTTGGCCGTCTGTTAAAAGCCAGAGGCTACAAGGTTACCATGCAGAAATTTGACCCGTATATCAATATTGACCCGGGTACCATGAACCCAATCCAGCACGGTGAAGTTTTCGTTACCGATGATGGAGCAGAAACCGACCTGGATTTAGGCCATTATGAACGTTTCATTGACGAAAGTCTTACCAAGAATTCTAACGTTACTACCGGAAAGGTTTACTGGTCTGTACTTCAGAAAGAACGCCGTGGAGACTTTGGTGGAGGTACTGTTCAGGTAATTCCACATATTACCAATGAAATCAAGAGCCGATTCTACCGTAACTTTACTTCCAATGATACCCATATTGCCATCATTGAAGTAGGTGGTACTGTCGGAGATATTGAAAGCCAGCCTTTCTTAGAGTCCATCAGACAGTTCCAGCATGAAGTCGGACATGAAAATGCAATTCTGATTCATGTAACACTGATTCCTTATATCAAGGCATCCGGTGAATTAAAGACCAAACCGACACAGTCCAGCGTAAAAGAATTACAGGGAATGGGTATCCAGCCGGATATTATCGTATGCCGTTCCGAGCATCCTTTAGACCAGGGCTTAAAAGATAAAATTGCTTTATTCTGTAATGTGCCAAATGACCATGTGCTGCAGAATCTGGACGTAGAATATCTCTACGAAGCACCACTTGCCATGGAAAAAGAAAATCTGGCAAAGGTTGCCTGCGATTCTCTTCATCTTCCATGTCCGGAGCCGGATTTAAAAGACTGGACCGATATGGTTGAAGCATTACGCAATCCGATTCAGGAAGTAAATATCTCCTTAGTCGGAAAATATACACAGCTTCATGATGCTTATATCTCTGTTGTAGAAGCATTAAAACATGGTGGAATTGCCGAGCGTGCAACCGTTAATTTAAACTGGGTAGATTCCGAATTATTAAATGATGAAAATGCAGAAGAAATTCTTGGTAATTCTGACGGAATTATTGTACCGGGTGGTTTCGGTGACCGTGGTGTAGAAGGAATGATTACTGCTGCAAAATATGCAAGAGAACATAAAATTCCATACCTTGGTCTCTGTCTTGGTATGCAGGTTGCTATCATTGAATATGCAAGACACGTCTGCAGACTCAATGACGCGCACAGCATCGAATTGGATCCGAATACCACACATCCTGTCATTGCTCTGATGCCGGATCAGGATGGCATTGAAGACATCGGTGGAACCTTACGTCTCGGTTCTTACCCATGTGTTCTGGATACTGATTCCCTTGCTTATCAGGTTTACGGAGAAGAAACCATCCACGAAAGACATCGTCACAGATACGAAGTGAACAATGATTACCGTAACATTCTTACCGAAAACGGTATGAAGCTGTGTGGTCTTTCTCCAGATGGACGTATCGTAGAAATGGTAGAAATTCCTGGACACCCTTGGTTCGTTGCAACCCAGGCCCATCCAGAATTAAAATCCAGACCAAACCGTCCACATCCTTTATTCAAAGGCTTTATTAAAGCAGCAACTGAAATCAGAAAGCAGAAATAGACTTTATTTTAAAAACAGCCTGTGATTTTCATGATACATCATGAAAATCACAGGCTGTTTCTGTTTTACAAATATAACCAAAAATCAAAGCAGTACTGCTTACTTTCTTTCTCCGTCTAAGAAACGCATCTCGCCCTCTTCCCCTTCTTCCGGTTTTGAGAAGCCAATCATTCTGGCCTTTTCTCCATTTAAAAGACGCAGGCACTGTGGACAAAGTGTTCCAAAGGAAACCGGCTGTCCGCACCGGGAACAATAATTCGACATAATACCTGCTTTATCCTTTTCTTTATATTCAATTCTTCCCTCTTTAATCCACTGCTTTACCATCCGTACCGGAATATCAAAATACTCTGCCACCTGATATTCATTTACATCATTGTTTCGTACAAATTCCCTCACTTTATCAAAAAGAAGCAGTTCCTCACAGGCATAACAGTATTCCCTGTCTGACAAAGGCGGCAATGCCTTTCTGCACATCTTACAATACTTAACTTCTGTCTCCATTCTTCCCATCACCTGCTAACTGTATTTATTCTGTATCCTCTGAAGATATGTCACATATTTTTCTCTCATCTCTGCCGGCTCGATAATCTCAACCTTTTCTCCAAGGCCACAAAGCCAGCCGTAAAACTGTCCGCTGACTGCCACATGAAGTCTTGCTCTAAAATGCATATCATCTGCTTTTCTGACTTTTACTTCCTGCCCAAACCGGTCAATCACCACGCCAATCATATCATTTTCACAAAGCAGTGTCACCGTTTCTTCCTCACCGGCAAACATACCAAAAGTTTTCTTTGAATAAGATGCAATATCAAAGGTTTCAAACTGCTTAAGACCTTCCCGCTTCTTTCTGGTCAGTGAAATCTTAAGCATCTTATCCACGCGGAAATGCTTGATAATCTTATCTTCCTCATCATATGCTATGAGATAATAATTCTCATCATCCCAGGAAAGCACCAGCGGACTCACCTCGTAAAATGCTCCGTCCCGTCGAAGCTCCATTTCTTTTTCGATATTCCACGAAAAATACTGGAAACGGATTTTTACATCTCCGGAAATTCCGTTGTAAATCATATCAATGTTATAATAAATATTCTCATTAATGGTCTTATTCCGGTTGGTTACCACTACCTGACGCTGAAGCTGTTTTGCCTCATAGACGCTGACCAGCTTCTCCAACTTATGTATCAGCTCTCTTGATTTCTTCTGTGTAATGAACTTCGATGACTGCACCGCATCCACCAAAAGTTTCAATTCTGCCAGTTCAAAATCACGGCTTCCGATATAATATCCGCCTCGGTACTCCTGTTCCCTTAAAATATCCACGCCAAAGTCCTGCAGCATCTCCAAATCCCGATAAATACTTTTGCGTTCTGCCGAAATACCTTTCTGATTCAGATATGCTATAATATCCCTCATCCTGACAGCATGCTTCTCATCCGTCTGTTCATACAGCAGTTCTAATATATATAATATTTTCAGTTTCTGATGCTCTGTTTTTCCCATAGTTCTAGTATAGCATAGGGCAAAACTTTGTGATACCTGTTTTTCAAATTTTCTGACATTTTCTCGTCACTCGCCCAAATTATGTTTTTCATTTTACTGTAAAAAAGGAATTGTCACCCATTCCAATTCATGTTATAATATGTATAAATAAAGATTGAATTACCAAGAGACGAGAGCAAGGTAAAGAAGAGCGAGAGCATCGCTTTTATTTATCTTGCTTTTTTTGTTGCCAGCAGAAAGGAGTTTTATATGTACGATATTGCAATTATTGGTGCCGGAGTCACCGGCTGTGCCATTGCCAGAGAGTTATCCCGCTATCAGGCAGGCATCTGTGTCATTGAACGGGAAGAGGATGTCTGCTGCGGAAGCTCCAAAGCCAACAGTGCCATTATCCACGCCGGATTTGACGCAAAACCGGGCACACTGAAAGCAAAGCTTAATGTAGAAGGAAATGCCATGATGGATACTCTCTCTAAGGATCTGGACATTCCTTTTGTACGAAACGGTTCTCTGGTGGTCTGCACCGATGAACAGGATGCCAGCGAATTGGAACATCTTTTGGAACAGGGAAAAGAAAACAGGGTCAAAGACTTACGCATTCTTGACCGCGAAGCCTTACACACCATGGAGCCAAATTTAGACGACCATGTCACAAGTGCTCTCTATGCACCCACAGGTGGTATCGTCTGTCCGTTTCATATGACAATTGCCTTCGCGGAAAATGCCGTTGCAAATGGCGTTGAATTCTTTTTAAATACTGCTGTAACTTCTATCACCAGCCTAGAAGATGGATACCTGATTTCCACTGATAAGCAGGATATCACCGCAAAAACTGTTATCAACGCTGCCGGTGTATATGCAGATGTTTTTCACAATATGGTAAGCAGCAAAAAACTTCACATTACCGCCCGGAAAGGTGAATACCAGCTTCTTGATAAATCTGCCGGAACTCATGTATCCCATACGATTTTCCAGCTACCGGGTAAAATGGGAAAAGGTGTCCTGGTTACTCCTACGGTTCACGGCAATCTTCTCGTTGGTCCGACCGCAGAGGATACCGATAACAAAGAAGGCAGCAATACCACCAGAGAAGGACTTGCTTCTCTTTCCGAAAAAGCCTCCCACAGCGTTAAGAATCTTCCGATGCGTCAGGTCATTACTTCTTTTGCAGGACTACGTGCCCATGAAGATAATGGCGACTTTATCATTGGCGAAGCAGCTGATGCTCCCGGCTTCTTTGATGCCGCTGGTATCGAATCTCCAGGACTTTCCTCTGCACCAGCCATTGGCGTCATGATGGCCAGACTGGTGCAGGATAAGATGCATTTAACCGAAAAAGAAAATTTCATTGCCACCCGCAAAGGAATTTTAAGACCAGAAAAGCTTTCTTTAGAAGAAAGAAATGAACTGATCAAAAAGCAGCCTGCCTATGGAAACATTATCTGCCGCTGTGAAATGATTTCAGAAGGAGAAATTCTCGATGCTATTCACCGCCCGCTGGGTGCCCGCTCTTTAGATGCCATCAAGCGTCGTACCAGAGCAGGCATGGGACGCTGTCAGGCAGGTTTTTGTTCCCCGCGTACCATGGAAATTCTTGCCAGAGAAGTTCCTATGGAAATGACGGACATCAGCAAATGTGGTGGCTCTTCACAGTTTGTCTATGGATATAACAAAGAGATTCAGGAGGAAATGCCATGAAATCATATGATTTAGTAATCGTTGGCGGCGGTCCTGCAGGACTTGCAGCCGCTGTATCCGCAAAAGAAAATGGAATAAATGATATTCTCATTCTTGAACGTGACAAAGAGCTGGGCGGCATCTTAAACCAGTGCATCCACAACGGTTTTGGCCTTCATACCTTTAAGGAAGAGCTGACCGGGCCGGAATATGCTTTCCGCTTTATTGAAAAAGTACTCGCTCTTGGCATCTCTTACAAGTTAAACACTATGGTAATGGATATCTCCCATAAGAAAAAAATAACTGCCATGAACCGGAAAGATGGCATGTTTGAGATTCAGGCAAAAGCAATTATCCTTGCCATGGGCTGCAGGGAACGGAGCCGTGGTGCCCTTAATATTCCGGGCTATCGTCCGGCAGGTATCTACTCCGCCGGAACGGCACAGCGTCTTGTCAATATGGAAGGCTATATGCCGGGCAGAGAAGTCGTTATCTTAGGCTCCGGTGATATCGGTCTGATTATGGCACGCCGCATGACCTTAGAGGGTGCCAAAGTAAAAGTCGTAGCAGAACTGATGCCTTATTCCGGCGGTCTCAAGCGTAATATTGTTCAATGTCTGAATGACTTTGATATTCCGTTGAAATTAAGCCATACCGTTATTGATATTGAAGGAAAAGAGCGTGTCACCGGTGTTACCATTGCAGAAGTCGGCTCCGATGGAAGGCCAATTGCCGGTACAGAAGAATATTATTCCTGCGATACGCTCCTCTTATCCTGTGGTCTGATTCCGGAAAATGAATTAAGCCGCAGCGCCGGTGTCACTTTAAATCCGGTCACCTCCGGTCCTGTTGTAAATGACAGCTTAGAAACCAGTATTTCCGGTGTTTTTGCCTGTGGAAATGTCCTGCATGTCCATGACCTGGTGGATTATGTTTCTGAAGAAGCCGGTATCGCCGGAGCGAATGCTGCACATTATATTTTATCCGGCAATACTGCTGATGCATGTAATACCAGCAGCCAGCATTCCGATGCATCCGTTTCCGAATGCAGCCAGCCATCTGTCGAAATTATTCCAACCGGTGGCGTCCGCTATACCGTTCCAAAATACATCCGGCCGGAGGCTATGGCAGACAAAGTTACTGTCCGGTTCCGCGTGGGACAAATTTATAAAAACTGCGGAATTGCCACTTACTTCGGCAAAGAACGTATCAGCTTCCGGAAACGTCCGGTTATGGCTCCGGGCGAGATGGAATCCGTTGTCCTTACCAGAGAACAACTTACCAACTGCCCTGGTTTAGAGCAGATTACCATTTGTATAGAGGAGGCGTAAGAGGATGGAAAAACGTGAATTAACCTGTATCGGCTGCCCTTTAGGCTGCTCCATTACCGTAACCATGGAAAATGCAGAAATTCTTGATGTTACCGGCAACACCTGCAAACGCGGCGATGCTTATGCCCGTAAGGAAGTTACCCATCCAACCAGAATTGTAACTTCTACCGTCCGGGTATCCGGTGGCACGATTCCGATGGTGTCCTGCAAAACTAAAGAGGATATCCCAAAAGAAAAGATTTTTGCAATTATCAATGCTCTCTGTGGCATCACTGTTCCTGCACCGGTCTCTATCGGAGATATTCTGGTTCAGGACGTTGCAGGCACCGGCGTGGATATTGTTGCCACAAAAAATGTTCCTGCAAAATTATAATCTCATTGTTATCAAATGATTCACATTATTCTGATAAATATTTATTCCAAGGGGAATAACTGTTTTGGTGCGCCAGTATCTGATTGAGGGGTCGGATGCTGGCGTATCTGTTTGTTTTTCTTTATGATTTTATAGTTTTCCTTTATTATTTCCGGAAATGACGGTATAATATTTATAAATACGAAAATACGATGCGTAGAAAGGCGGTTTTACTATGCTTTCAAATTGTAAAGATGCTATAGATAATTCTCCGATTATTGCAGCCATCAAGGATATGGCAGGATTGAAAAAATGTCTCACCTGCGATAGTCAGGTTATTTTTATCCTGTTTGGAGACATCTGCAATATTGCAGATATTGTAGATAAGGTCAAAGCTGCAGGGAAAACGGCTATGGTACATATCGATTTAATCAATGGCCTGTCCGGAAAAGAGATTGCTGTGGATTTCATCCGCAAATACACCCACGCCGATGGAATTATCACTACAAAACCAGTCCTTATCAAACGAGCCAGGGAATTAGAGCTTTCCACGATTCTGCGATTCTTCGTCATTGATTCCATGGCTTATGACAGCATTGAAAAGCAGCTTCGTTCTGTAAAACCGGATTATATTGAAATCCTGCCGGCACTGATGCCTAAGGTTGTATCCCGCATATGCCGGCTTTCAAAAGTTCCGGTTATTACCGGCGGACTCATTTCCGATAAAGAAGATGTCGTTTCCATGCTGAATGCCGGAGCAGTCTGCATCTCATCTACGAATCCGGATGTGTGGTTTTTGTAATATGATTTTCAATTTATTTTATACAATTTCTATTTGTAACGAATCAGGAGGTTTCCTATGACAGAATCAGAAAAAATGAAGCTGGGACTTTGGTATGATGCCAATTATGACCAGGAATTATCAGAAGAACGTGAGAAAGCCGAAGATTTATATTTCACTTTCAACCATACTGCACCAAAGGAAAAGGAGCTACGGGAAGATATTCTTAAAAAACTGCTTCCAAAAATGGGGGAACGTGTTACCATTCTCTCCCCATTTTATACCGATTATGGTTATAACTGTAACATTGGCTCTGATTGTTTTATCAATCACAATGCCTATCTGATGGACTGTGCTCCAATCACTCTTGGCAGCCACTGTTTTATCGGTCCAAACTGCGGCATGTATACAGCCGTTCATGCTACCATCGCCGAAGAACGCAATCTTGGGCTGGAAAAGGCGCTTCCGATCACTATTGGCGATAACGTCTGGATGGGCGGTGATGTCACCATTCTTCCAGGTATCACCATTGGTGGAAATACCATTATCGGTGCCGGAAGCGTCGTCACAAAGGACATTCCTTCCAATGTCGTTGCCGCCGGCAATCCATGCCGTGTTCTCCGTCCGATTACAGAGGCCGACCGCATTGCAAAGAAATAATGCATTTCATTATAATTACTTCTTTCTTCAAAATATTCTTCCTTTTTAATCTACCTTCTTATTCTTCTTATCAGCACACCATTTGACAAAAGTGTGGAATCAATGTAGTGGCGGGCAAGCAGGATTTCTCCCTGCTGTTCCACTTCAACATCTTCTTCACAGCAGTTGATGATTACCTCCACATAACAATCCGGAAAATCCACTTTCCGGAACTGGATAACACGCTTGTACTTGGCATAATCATTTGGGAAATGGAAATTGCGGCTTTTTAAAAGAGGTTCCTGTCTGCGCAGATGAATCAATGTTGCAATAATTTTGCTGCGCTCAGCATATTTTCCAGCCTCAATATCCTTCCAAGGCATACAACGTCTGCAATCCGGATCATAGCTTCCCTCCATTGCAATTTCCGTTCCGTAATAAATGCAAGGACTGCCCGGCATTGCAAATAATACTGCAATCTGCGCAAAATACTCATCCAGATTTTTCACATCCGAGCGGAGCCGCTTTGTATCATGAGAATCCAGAAGATTGAAAAGCACATCATTGGTCTGCTGCATATAGCTTGTATAGCAGCGGTTAATCGTATACTCAAAATCCTCATTGGTCAGGCTTTTATCTATCCAGAAATCCTTAATACTTTGTCCCAGTGGATAATTCATAACGGCATCAAATTCATCCCCGCGAAGCCACGGAAGTGCATTGTGCCAGATTTCTCCGAGGATATAAATATCCGGGTTAATTTCCTTCACTCTGGCATGCAGTTCCTTACAGAATCGATGAGATACCTCATTTGCCACATCCAGACGGATTCCGTCAATACCATAATGTTCCACCCAGTTTGCGCAGATATCTACAAAATATTTTCTGACCTCCGGATTATTGGTATTGATTTTCGGCATTCCATCATAAAAAGCAAAGGTATAAATCTGTTTTTTCTTTGCTGCCTTTCCTTTCCGGTCAAACGGCCATTCATTAATCATAAACCAGTCATAATATTCTGACTCCGGACCCTTTTCCAGAACATCCTGCCATGGTGCAAAATAATATCCGCAATGATTAAACACGCCATCTAACATTACACGGATGCCACGTTTATGTGCTTCTTCCACCAGATGAATCAATGTCTCTTCATCTCCGAACCGTGGGTCTATCTTTGTATAATCCGTCGTATCATACTTATGGTTGGATGGTGACTCATTGATTGGTGTCAGGTATAATCCATTGATTCCAAGATTCTGCAGGTAATCCAGCTTACTTGTGATTCCAGCCAGATCTCCGCCAAAGCATTCCTCATTTTTCACTCTGCCATGCTCACGCCACGGCACTACATCCTCCGGGTCAATGGAATGGTCGCCGTTACAGAAACGGTCCGGGAAAATCTGATACCACACGGTATCGTTTACCCATGCAGGTGTACGCGGCACATCGCACGGATTCATCCACGGAAATACAAAACACTGGCGGCTTCTGCCTTCCAGATGCATCTGCTCATCACTGACAAATCCATCCTCAAAATAGAACCAGCTTTCATTTTCTGTCTGTAACTTAAAATAATATTTCAGACGTTTATACTCCGGTCGGACAGTTGTTGTCCACCAAATCTGATTTTTCAGACGCTTCTTATAAATGATTGCCTCTTCCGTTCCATCCCAATGCTCTCCGCCACCTAAGATACCAGCAGCAAATGGGTCTCCTGATATGATGGATACCGATTGCACATCATATCCCGTCTTAATATTAATAATTAACTCATCTTCATTCAACGGATAACAATAATTGTCACTCGCCTGATGATAAACTGCATTAAAATCCATTTATTTCCTCTTTCTCTTTACGATGTATTTGTCTTTAAATTATAACATATTTCTTTTCATTTCTCTTTATCATTTTTTCAAATACAGGTATAATAGTTACAAAGATTCAGAAAAGCGGTTATATTATGCTTTCCAACTGTAGAGACGCTATGGAGAATTCACCGATTATTGCGGCGATTAAAGATATGACAGGATTAGAAAAATGTCTGACCTGTGACAGCCAGGTTATTTTTATTCTGTTTGGAGATATCTGCAATATTTCAGATATTGTAGACAAAGTGAAATCTGCCGGAAAAACCGCTATGGTACACATTGATTTAATTAACGGTCTTTCCGTGAAAGAGATTGCCGTGGATTTCATTCAGAAATTTACCCGGGCTGACGGTATTATCACTACCAAACCAGCCCTTATTAAACGAGCCAGGGAATTAGAACTTTCCACGATTCTGCGTTTCTTTGTCATCGATTCCATGGCTTACAGCAGCATCGAAAAGCAGCTTCGCTCTGTTAAACCGGATTACATCGAAATCCTGCCGGCACTGATGCCTAAGGTTGTATCCCACATATGCCGGAGCTGTCTGCATCTCTTCCACCAATCCGGATGTGTGGTTTCTGTAAACTACGACTGAAACCGGAGATTTATTCTTTCTATATTAAATTAGTTCGCTTCCAATACTTTTTTATTCTATATATGTGCAAAGATGTTGACTATTCAACTTTTAACTGTTATGCTTTTATATGTTGAGTATGCAACATTTTTTTATGTAAACAACGGAAAATAATACACTTTTCCGTAGCTTTATGGAGGCAGCTATGATTGAACGATTTGAAACCTTTACCACCAATATTGCATCGATTTACAAAAACATTGTAAAAATAAAGAAATATGAGATGAACAAAATTGGTCTTAAGGGCACTCATGTTACATGCATGAATTTTCTAAACAATTCTCCGGAAGGTCTTACTGCCGCTGAAATCTGTGTTCTCGCCAAAGAAAACAAGGCTGGTATTTCCAGGGCACTTGCCGACCTCCTAGAACAGGGGCTGGTAGAATATGTCAACGCAGAAGATACGTCCGACAAGCGGAAATACCGCGCCAAGGTCATCCTGACACCCAAAGGGATTGCTTATGCCCAAAAAGTAAATGCCGCAATCAACAATGCGGTATCTTTTGGCGGCTCAGATCTTTCCGATGAAACCCGGGCTGTTTTTTATTCTGCATTAAAAACAATTTCCGCAAACTTAGAACAATATTGTAATGAATTAGAAAGGAATGATGATCATGAATAAATGTAAAGCTGCATATTGCAGAATTTTTCAGAAATGTTTTAAAATTGCAATCCCTTTTTTGCCTTACAGACATCCGGAAGTTTTTTACAGCACTTCCAAACTGACCGGGCTTTTTGAAGAAAAAGGCATTGATACTATATTAATCATTACAGATGCCGGTATCCGCAAATTTGGTCTTTTAGACCGGATGCTTATGCATTTTGACCACCATAACATCCATTATTTTATCTATGATAAGACGGTCGCTAATCCAACTACAACAAATGTAGAAGAAGCAAGAGTGCTTTATCTTGAAAAACATTGTGATGCTATCATTGGTTTTGGTGGTGGCTCCAGTATCGACTGTGCCAAGGCCGTCGGTGCAAGAATTGCAAAACCTAAGCAGTCTTTATCCAAAATGAAAGGTATCTTAAAAGTGCATAAAAAACTGCCTTTATTGGTTGCGATTCCGACAACTGCAGGAACCGGAAGCGAAACCACTCTCGCTGCTGTTATCACAGATGCCCAGACAAGACACAAATATGCCATCAATGATTTTCCTTTAATTCCTGCATATGCTGTATTAGACCCGAAAGTAACCATAAGTCTTCCGCCATCTCTTACCGCCACCACCGGTATGGATGCCTTAACCCACGCCGTAGAAGCTTATATTGGCGGTTCTACTACAAGGCATACCAGAAAATATGCTAAAAAAGCAACTAAATTAATTTTTGACAATATCTACAAAGCATATGACGACGGTCAGAATATAGAAGCAAGAAAAGAAATGTTGAAAGCCTCTTTCTTTGCCGGATGTGCTTTTACCAAATCCTATGTCGGCTATGTCCATGCCGTAGCCCACTCCCTTGGCGGCAAATATAATATTCCACACGGACTTGCCAATGCGACAATACTTCCGATGGTATTAGAAGATTATGGTTCTACCATTTGCAAAAAGCTTTACCAACTTGCTGTTTATGCAGGTATTGCTGACGAATCCGATGATTATGAAGTAGCTGCTGATAAATTTATCTCTGCCATCAAAGACATGAAAAAATATTTCCAGATTGGTGATACTTTTTCCGAGATTCAAAAAGAAGATATTCCGGAGCTTTCCAGATATGCCGATAAAGAAGCAAACCCGCTTTATCCGGTTCCAGTTCTGATGAATGCAAAAGAGCTCGAAAAATACTATTATATGCTTATGCCAGAGGAGGAAAAATAATGACTGAAGCTGAAATAACAGAACTTGTTTCTACGCAGCGCAATTATTTTAAAACCGGTGAAACATTATCAGTTGCTTACCGGATTGCCGCTTTAAAAAAGCTGAAAAATACTATTTCAAACCATGAAAATGAAATTTTAGCAGCGCTTAAGGCTGACCTTGGAAAATCAGCCCACGAAAGCTATATGTGCGAAGCCGGACTGGCTTTAAGCGAACTTACCTATATGATAAAGCACACCAGAAAATTTGCCAGTGAAAAAAACGTTCATACGCCCCTTGCACAATTTCATTCCAGAAGCTACAAAAAACCGTCTCCATATGGTGTTGTACTGATTATGAGCCCCTGGAATTATCCTTTCCTGTTAACCATTGACCCATTAATCGATGCAATTGCCGCAGGAAATACTGTCATTTTAAAGCCAAGCGCCTACTCGCCTAACACAAGTGCCATCATCACATCTCTGATAAAAGAATGTTTTGAAGAGAAATATGTAGCAGTTGTAACCGGTGGCCGGGCAGAAAATACGGCTCTTTTGCAGTCGCACTTTGACTATATATTCTTTACCGGAAGTCAGGCGGTCGGCAAAACTGTCTTAGAGCATGCAGCTTCCCACCTTACTCCGGTAACACTTGAGCTTGGTGGAAAAAGTCCCTGCATCGTTGCAGCAGATGCCAACCTGAAATTAGCCGCCAGACGAATCGTATTTGGGAAATATCTCAACTGCGGCCAGACCTGTGTGGCACCGGATTATGTATATTGCGATGAGCAGATCAAAGATGCTTTGCTCCTAGAAATAAAAAAAGAAATCATCCGGCAATATGGGGAATCTCCTCTTGAGAATTCCGATTATGGCAAAATCATCAACGAAAAGCATTTTCATCGCATCAATAGGTTGATTGATTCTTCAAAAGTAATTTATGGCGGTAATTCCAACGAAGAAACGCTGCAGATTGAGCCAACCGTCATGGATCATGTGACTTTTGAAGATGCCGTCATGTCAGAAGAAATCTTCGGTCCGGTTATGCCTGTATTAACTTTTTCACACATGAGTGAAGCTACCGACAAAATTAATTCCATGGCTCATCCTCTTGCTCTCTATATCTTTACTTCAAGCAAAAAGACTGCAGATGAAGTCATTTCCCATACTGGTTTCGGTGGTGGCTGTATCAACGATACCATTATCCATCTTGCCACAACAGAAATGGGCTTTGGCGGCTTCGGCGAAAGTGGCATGGGTTCTTATCATGGCAAAACCGGATTTGATACCTTTTCCCATTATAAAAGCATCGTTGATAAAAAAACCTGTATTGATCTGCCTATGAGATACCAGCCATATACTTCTCTTCATGACAGGCTTATCCGGTTCTTTCTGAAATAACCGGAAGATATTTCGGGTATTTTCCAGAGAAATTGTCTAATGCCCGGTCTATTGGTCTGAATGATCGGGCTTCGGCTAAGTACTGGACTATTGGCTGGCAGGGAGCTTTAAAAGTGCCCTGCTTGTTTATATATCTATTGTAAATATCTGTCTATCATCTCTTCTATAATTTTAAAATCCAGCACATTCTGCTGAGTTTCAAATGTAAGTATCAGATTTTCACCCGGATATATTCCGTTCTTTTCATAAGATTCAATTTTTCTTATTGCTGCTCTTGCATATTCAGGGTTATCCATCATGCTTGAAGAAATTTTTAGCATTTCATATCATTCTCTTTTTTCACATTATAAAACTGAGTATAATTATGAGATTTTGATACCCTGAGCGTTCCCTCTGGCATATCTGCTAATTCTTTTCTCAGCTTTCCAGCAATCTTCTCCAATCTCAAGTATTCCTCTATCAATAATTTTCTTAACCCCTTCATGCATTTCCTCCACTTCTTATTAATTGCAATAAATAACTCTACTTTTCCATTCTATTACAGTTGTTTTTTCTCCCCTCTCATTTTCAGCTGTAACTAAATCACCCCTTCTACAGCTTTTTCTCCGACTCTCCCAAATTCAGCTGTAACTTTCCACCCTTTTCTACAGCTTTTTTCTCGAATCTCTCATTTTCGGCTGTAACTATATCTTCCCGTCTACAGCTCTTTCCCTGAATCGCTCATTTTGTGCTGCAATAGTCGCCAGTAGCAGCTTGTAAATGTAATCATATTCTGATTATGATAATGCTTATCATTAAATTGTAACGGTAATCTGAAATTATATAATCTTAATTTCTGTTAAAATAATGCTATTTATAAGACTACTTCTATATATTGGAAAATGTGTACCCGACCTGGTACTTAGATAAAAATCCCGGAAGCCCAAAGCTTCCGGGAATATTGTTTGAATGTTTTGAATATAATTCGGAAACAACTAACGTTTGCTGAACTGTGGAGCACGACGTGCAGCTTTGAGACCGTATTTCTTTCTTTCTTTCATACGTGGGTCTCTTGTTAAGAATCCGTTAGATTTCAGAACTGGTCTGTAATCTGCATCAACGGTAAGTAATGCTCTTGCAATACCATGACGGATTGCTCCAGCCTGTCCTGTATATCCGCCACCTTTTACGTTTACTAATACGTCGAACTTGTCGGCTGTCTCAGTAACTGTTAATGGCTGACGAACGATAACTTTTAAAGTCTCTAATCCGAAATATTCATCGATATCTCTTTTATTTACTGTAATCTTACCTGTTCCTGGTACTAAATATACTCTGGCAACAGAGGATTTTCTTCTTCCTGTTCCGTAATACTTTGTATTAGCCAATGTTTTTTACCTCCTATTAAAATGTTAAAGCTTCTGGTTTCTGAGCTTCATGCTTGTGGTCTGGTCCTGCGTATACAAATAATTTAGTATACATTTCTCTTCCTAAAGGTCCTTTTGGAAGCATTCCCTTAACAGCGAACTCAATAACTCTTTCTGGATGCTTTGCTAACATTTCCTTTAATGTAGTCTCTTTCATACCGCCTACATAATCGGAATGATGGTAATAAATCTTCTGGTCTAATTTCTTACCTGTTACTTTAATCTTCTCTGCATTTACAACGATTACATAATCACCTGTATCGATATGTGGTGTAAATGTTGGTTTATTCTTTCCTCTTAATACTTTAGCAACTTCTGATGCTAAACGTCCTAATGTCTTTCCATCAGCGTCTACTACATACCATTTTCTCTCAATGGTTGCTGGACTAGCCATAAAAGTTTTCATTGGTTTACCTCCTTGAAATTATAAGGAACATATACATTCTGCGTAATGTCCGGACGCAGTCCGCTTTGCGTTCCACACTATTGTTTCTATAGTTGAAATGTCGCTCCGGGGCTTTGGATTGACATTCTTGTACTATGTCAGACTTAGATATTATAGTACACGACCCCTCGTGTGTCAAGTAAATTCTCTACAAATATTTTCCACAACATTCGCCATATACCATCTATCTTATTATCATAAATATTCGATTCCAATCATCGTTAATCCCTGTGCCGGTGCCGTTGGTCCTGCAGCACTTCTTTCCTTTGCCGCAAGAATTGTTTTTATCTCTTCCGGCTCTATCATTCCCATGCCTGCCTGAAGCAGGGTTCCTGCAATAATCCGGACCATATTATAAAGAAATCCATTTCCAGTAACACGGATTGTAATGATATCCTCCTGCCTGCTTACCGTCAGCTCATAAATGGTACGAACCGTTGTTTCAACCACTGCCGCTGTAGCACAGAAGCTTTTAAAATCATGTTCTCCCCTTAAATATTCTGCCGCCTGCTGCATCTTCTCTAAATCCAGCTTGCGGTAACAGAAATATGTGTTATTCCGATACATCGGAAGCGGAAACTCCCGGTTTAAAATCCGGTATTCATAGGTTTTCCGGCTGTCACAGTGTCTCGGATGAAAATCAGCTGGTACTTCCTCTGATTTCTGCACTACGATGTCCTCCGGAAGCCGCTGGTTCAGGGCATAAGAAATCTTTTCCGCCGGAATGCGGCTCTTCGTATCAAATACTGCTACATTTCCCATGGAATGTACGCCCGCATCCGTCCGGGATGCTCCGGTCACAATAATCTTTTCCCCTAAGAGACTGCTCAAGGTGCGGTTTAGCACGCCTTCTATTGTCTCTCCGTTGGGCTGCACCTGCCAGCCGTGATAATTCGTACCGTCATAGGCTACAATTAGCTTCACCCGTTTCAATCGGTTTGGGGCAGATGGAGTTTTCTGCTCTTCTACCTCTTCTATGTTCACAACCGGATTTATCTCTGTACTCATAATGGAAATGCTCCCGGAAGTATACCGGCTGCCATACCGGACAATACGTTAATCCAGAGGATGCGAAGTCCGATGACTGCTGCAAGATAGACCAGTAAAGTCAGATAAGCCATGCGGTCACGTTTCTGGTAATGAAGCGGTTTCATCTTGGTTCTGCCTTCCCCACCACGATAACAGCGGGCTTCCATTGCCATTGCCAGATCATTGGCACGGCGGAATGCAGATACAAATAGCGGCACCAGAAGTGGAACCATGTTTTTGGCTTTCTGAATCAGATTTCCATGTTCAAAATCTGCTCCTCTTGCCATCTGTGCTTTCATGATTTTATCTGTTTCTTCAATCAGAATCGGGATAAATCGAAGTGCAATTGACATCATCATTGCAATTTCATGCACCGGTACTTTTATATATTTCAATGGAGATAACGCTTTTTCCAGACCATCTGTCAACTCGTTTGGTGTTGTGGTAAGTGTCATCAGCGAGGTTCCGATAATTAAGAAAATCAGACGAACCATCATGACAACAGCATTTTTCAATCCCTCATAAGTAATGGTAAAAATCCAGAAGGAAACCAGCTTTGTTCCCGGTGTCAAAAACAAATTAAATACCGCTGCAAATAACATAATCAGTACAATGGTTTTCAATCCTTTAACCATATAGGAAAATGGCACCTTTGACAGCTTAATTAATACTACCAGAAAGATTGCTGCCAGTATAAATGCCGGAAGTCCCTTAAATACAAACAGGGAAATAATATAAATCAGTGTTCCAAATAATTTCACCCTCGGATCCAGCTTATGAATAACGGAATCTGCCGGATAATATTGTCCTAATGTAATATCTCTTAACATACTGTTCCATCCTGTCTCTTTGTTATTACACGCAGGATTTCATCCCGTGCCTCGTCTACTGTAGTTGCATCTGTGCTTACCGGGAAGCCTTCTTCCTTCAATTCATGCATCAGATAAGTTACCTGTGGTGCCGCAAGTCCGATTGCTTCCAGTTCTTTATAGTGGCGGAATACTTTCTTTGGAACATCATCAAACATCACCTGTCCCTGATTCATTACAATAATTCTTCCCACATATTTAGCCACATCTTCCATGCTGTGTGAAACAAGAATGATGGTAATTCCACGTTCTTTATGCATTGCTGCAAGCAAATCTAAGATTTCATCACGGCCTTTCGGGTCAAGTCCCGCTGTCGGTTCATCTAAAATCAGCACCTCCGGCCGCATGGCAAGCACCCCTGCGATTGCAACACGTCTTTTTTGTCCACCGGACAAATCAAAGGGTGACTGATAATATAATTCTTCCGGAAGTCCTACGCTCCGTAATGCTTCAAATGCCCGAAGTCCTGCCTCTTCCTTGGTCAGTCCCTGGTTCTTTGGTCCAAAGGATACATCATCAAAAATGGTAGTTTCAAAAAGCTGATGCTCCGGATACTGAAAGACAAGTCCCACTTTACTACGCAGGGCTTTCATATCAAAGTCCTCTTCGTAAATATCCTGTCCATTATAATAAATGCCGCCGCTGGTAGCTTTTACCAGTCCGTTCAAATGCTGAATCAGGGTGGATTTACCAGAACCGGTATGTCCGATGATACCGATAAATTCTCCATCTTCTATTTTCAGATTAACATCCCTTAAGGCATGTATCTCATAGGCAGTGCCTGAGCTGTAAACATAATTTAATTCATTTATTAGGATTGACATAGCTTTTCCAACGCCTCCGTCAGTTCTTCTCTGGTCAGGATTCCATCCGGTATATCCAGTCCCGCCTTCTTAAGTTCATATGCTAATAATGTAATCTGCGGCACATCCAGACGATATTCCTTCAATCGTTCCACCTGGGAAAAGATGCTGCGCGGCGTTCCCTGCATAACCACTTTTCCGGCATCCATAACATAGACATGGTCTGCCTCTACCACTTCTTCCATATAATGTGTAATCAGAATGATGGTCACACCCTTTTCCCGGTTCAGTGCATGAACAGCTTCTAATACTTCTTTTCTTCCTACCGGATCCAGCATGGCTGTCGGCTCGTCTAAAACAATACATTCCGGCTGCATCGCCATTACCCCGGCAATAGCCACACGCTGCTTCTGTCCGCCGGATAATTTATTCGGGGAATGCTCTCTGTATTTTAACATGCCGACCGCTTTTAAGCTTTCTTCCACACGCTGCCAGATTTCATCTGTCGGCACGCCTATATTTTCCGGTCCAAATCCGACATCCTCTTCTACCACGCTTGCAATAATCTGGTTGTCCGGATTCTGGAATACCATTCCGGCACGCTGTCTGATATCCCAGATATTTTTCTCATCTGTGGTATCAAAGCCATCTACCCAGAGACTTCCCTCTGTGGGCTCTAAAATTGCATTGATATGCTTGGCAAGGGTAGATTTTCCGGAACCGTTGTGTCCTAATACTGCGATAAAGTCACCTTTTTTTACATCAAGGCTTACTTTATCAAGGGCAGTCTGGATAGACTCCACATTGCCTTCTTCATCACGTCTTATATATTCATGTACCAAATCTTTTGCTTTGATGATGCCCATAATTTACCTTTCTACCAATGTAATCTGTGCAGTTCACCCGCCAGCCGCATATGGTCAAAATTGTTCTGGCGCAGTGCTTCATATAATACGATTGCTGCTGAATTGGATAAGTTTAAGGAACGGGTATCTCCGATCATAGGAATCCGGATACACTCATCCGGATGCTGTATCAGAATTTCTTCCGGAATACCCGCACTTTCCTTTCCAAACATAATATAACAGTCCGGCTCATAATTTACTTCTGTATAAACATGGCGCCCCTTGGTGGTTGCCATATAAATCTTTGCACCCGGATTCTTCTCTAAGAAATCCTCATAATTGACATATCTTGTCACATCCAGCTGGTCCCAGTAATCCATTCCTGCCCGCTTGATTGCTTTCTCTGTCAGATGGAAGCCCAGCGGCTCAATCAGATGCAGTCTGGTTCCGGTTGCTACACAGGTTCTTCCGATATTTCCGGTATTATAAGGAATCTCCGGCTCATAAAGTACGATATTAAGCTTCGCCATTGTTCCCGCCTCGCAATCCTGTTATGTAACGCTCCATACGGTCTAATGCCTCTTTCAGATTATCCAGGGAATAAGCATAGGAAATACGGATAAATCCTTCTCCGCAGTCACCAAATGCAGTTCCCGGAACAACCGCTACCTTCTCTGTCTTTAAGAGATTGGTGGCAAATTCTTCAGAAGTCATTCCAAATTCTTTGATACATGGAAAACAGTAAAAGGCTCCATATGGTTCAAAACACTCCAAGCCCATTTCTTCAAAACGGTGCATCAGATATCTTCTTCTGCCATTATATTCTTCCCGCATTCTCTGGACATCTTCATCCCCTGCCCGAAGTGCATCCACTGCTGCATACTGTGAGGTAGTCGGTGCACACATAATTGCATACTGATGAATCTTTAACATCTGGTCTAAGATGATTCTCGGTCCACAGGCATAGCCCAAACGCCATCCGGTCATCGCATGGGATTTGGAAAATCCATTGATAACAATGGTACGCTCCTTCATGTCAGGAAGGGATGCGATAGAAATATGTTTCTCGGTATAAGTCAGTGCAGAATAAATCTCGTCACTGATGACAAAGAGGTCATGCTTCTTTACTACCTCTGCCACTGCTTCTAAATCCTTTTTCTCCATGATTGCTCCGGTCGGATTATTCGGGAAAGGCATAACAAGAAGCTTGGTTTTTGGTGTAATTGCCGCTTCTAATTCTTCTGCAGTCAGACGGAAATCGTTTTCTGCCTTAAGATTAATCGGCACCGGCACACCATTGGCAAGCACGGCACATGGCAGATATGATACATAACTTGGCATCGGGATTAACACTTCATCGCCCGGGTCAAGCATGGCACGCATGGCAATATCAATTGCCTCGCTTCCGCCTACGGTTACTACGATTTCATGCTGATAATCATACTGCAAGTCATAATTACGGAATAAGTATTTTGCAATTTCTATTTTTAATTCTTTTAATCCGGCATTGGAAGTATAGAAGGTACGTCCCTTCTCTAAGGAATAAATTCCCTCATCCCGGATATGCCATGGAGTATCAAAATCCGGCTCGCCTACTCCTAAGGAAATAGCATCTTCCATCTCATTTACAATATCAAAAAATTTCCGGATTCCAGATGGCTGTATCGTTACGATTGTTTTTGATAATGGATTTCTCATGGTATCATCTGTATCCTTTCATCTTTTGATTTTGCTGCCATAATGGTTCCGTGGTCTTTGTATTTTTTCAAAATAAAGTTGGTCTGTGTACTTAATACGGAGTCTAATGCAGAAAGTTTCTCAGATACGAACTGGGATACTTCACGCAGGCTCTTTCCCTCGATGGTCACCAAAAGGTCAAAGCTTCCTGAAATCAGATATACAGAATTTACTTCCGGATAATTATAAATACGCTCTGCTACTTTATCAAATCCCATACCACGCTGCGGAGTAACCCGTACTTCAATTAATGCGGATACTTTTTCTACGCCGGCTTTATCCCAGTTAATCAAGGTATGATAGCCACAGATGATATTTTCTTTCTCCATTGCTTCTAATTCATTCATAACGACTGCTTCTTCTACGCCCAATACAACAGCCAGCTCTTTTAAATCAATTCTGCTGTTCTTCTCTATAAAGGTTAAAATCTTCTCTCTCATGCTTCAATTCCTCCAATTGATTTCTGATTTACTACTGAATTACTTTATATAATTCATCCGTCTTCGGTGGTTCTAAAAATCTGCGTTCGTCCTCATTCATAAGCACGCGGTCATTTCCCGCAGTTGCTTTTCCGATTACCGTTGCTTCAATACCATTTTCCTTTAATCTTCTGATCAGCTCATTTCCATCAGCTGCTGCCATCAGCATACAGCCGCTGGAGATCAGTTCATAGGGATTGATATGGAAAAACTCACAGACTTCTACTGTCTCCTGCCGAAGCGGAATCTTCTTTAAGTCGATTTCCAGTCCGACGCCGGATGCTTCTGCCATCTCCCAGAGTGCTCCAAATATTCCGCCCTCTGTTACATCATGCATTGCTCCCACGCCAGACTTCACGGCGGTGGCGGCCTCCGGCATTACAGATAAATACCGGTCAAGTGCCTGTGCCTGTTCTACAAAATGCCTGGAAAAATGAGTACAGAGTTCTTCTTCCTTTTCATGGGCAATAATAGCTGTTCCCTCCAGGCCAATCCATTTCGTTGCAATAATATCCATGCCCGGTCTGGCTCCTCCGGTAGAAATGAGTCCGTTCTTCTTTACCTTCCCTACACCGCATACAGTAACCAGTGGCTGATTTACCACCCTGGTAATCTCGGTATGTCCGCCCATAATCTGAACGGACACCGCCGCGGCAGCCTCTTCCAACTCCTGCATCAGTTGTTTCAAAAGGCTTTCTTCCGTGTACTCCGGCAGCAATATGGTTAACATAACTCCAATTGGTTCTGCTCCGGCACTTGCCAGGTCATTAGTAGTAATGAGAATTGCCAGCTTTCCGATTTCATGGATTGTTCCTGTAATCGGATCCGTAGACATTACAAACATCTCATCCGGGGCAAGGGTAAGGGCAGCACAGTCTTCTCCCACGCCTGCACCTAACACAACTTCCTTTCTCTTCGTATGCAATTGTCTGATTACGGAGCGTTTTAATACGCTTTCCGGCACTTTTCCTATCTTCATAGATTCTTCTTCCCATTTTTACAGCATAAGGCTGTCTCATAGCCGAGGCAGCCTTTCTTGCTTCTTATTTACGCGGATGGCGATAAAAATCGCATGCCTGCATCATCTTTCACCGTTTTACTGGGTGGTTGCAGCTCCATCTCCGGTTCCTGTATCCGGTGTCGTCGGTGTTGTTGGTGTTGTTGGTGTAGTCGGTGTCGTCGGTGTTGTTGGTGCGGCAGGTGCATCAGCCGGTGGCTCTACTCCACCGGAAGCCGCCTGTTGCTGCTGCTGCGCTGCAGCTTCTGCCGCTCTTGCTGCTACCGCATCTGAGCACCAGGTTGCTGCTGCAGAACGGATAACTGCTTCATCCTGCGTTGCAATCGCTGCATTCATTGCTCCAATTGCCTCTTCATTATCAGAGCCCATACCAACAGAAATAATTCTAGGTGTTGCTTTATATTTACTGGTATTAAATACCTCTCTGCTTTCTTCTACGCCATCTACGGTAACAATCTTCCAGAGTTTTGCCGATTTACCGATGTGTGCTTTCTGAACGGTTACAGTTCCAATCGGGTCTTCAGTAGTCTGCACCTGAATAGTCGGCTCTTCTTCACTGACCGTTTCACTGACAAAGTTTACCTGACGGTCAGCCGGTCTTGTCTCCTGACCAAATACGTTGAAATATACAATACCGCCGCTGCAGTATCCTTCAATATAAATCGGAGCCTCCTGATTATTCTTAAATTTCAAATCCTTTAAATTGCTGGCAATCGCTGCATCCATAGATGGCTGTACATATGTTACCAGCATGGAATGTGCATAACGCTCAGTAATATCCAGTTCTGCACGGATAACCGCATTATAAAGCGTTGTGGAAACCTGACATACACCACCACCATAAGATTCTACGGTTGTACCATTCTCGTATGCACCTGCCAGTTCATATCCACCGGAAGCGTCCAGTGGTGCAATAGCTTCATACACAGAAAATTCCTCTCCCGGGTAAAGTACGGTTCCATCAATTTTACTTACCGCATTTTTTACATTTGCCACACGACCGGCAGAAGAATCACTGAAGTCGGTAGAGAAAGAGCCCAGTAAATCCTTTACCTTGGAAAGTTCTTCTGCAGTTCCTTCCGGCTCTACCACATTTGCTACCAGACTGATGGCTGCATCTCCGCCCTTCCATTCTTCGGTAAAATATTTCTGTAAACTTTCTACAGAAGCATCCTCATCTACTTCGATACCTTCCTGGCCATCGATGATTTTAAATTCACCATCCTCACGTGTAAGGCCATTGTTGACCGCTTCCTGGTTCAGCTCTTTGGCGTGATTTTCCAGAAAACTTTTTGTGGTGTCTGTATCTACGGTATATATAATATCAAATACTTTATTTTCCTTTTCCAGATCTTTCTTCGCTTTGTAACGCTCCAGAAGATTTCCCGTACGGGTATAATTCATTGCTTCTTTTACGATATCCTTATTGCTCCAGCTCAATCCCAGATCAGAAGGGCTTGCCTTTACACTGTTTTCTGCGGCGGACAGTTCAAAGGTCGCATCCTCATAAGCAGATACTGCTGCTTCTACAGCTGCCTCTGCATCTGATTCACTCATTCCGCCTACAGACACATCCCCGATATATACGTTCTGTGGAATCACTTCTGCATTTTCATCCGCTTTCACAATTGCGGTTGCTGATACACCCGCTGTTACTGCGAGTACCAGTCCCAGAATCGGAAGCACTAATTTTATTTTTTTCATATTCTTCCTCTCAATCTCTTAAACCCTCAAGACATTTTAAAGCTTTTTATTCAGCAGATTACACTGTGATAGTTTTGCTAACACTCATTTTATCATATAACTTTGCATTTTCAAGCGTCATAACTACTAATATATTTGACAGAAATACGCGATTTCTGTATATTATGACATGATGAATGCATAAAAAATTCTATGAAAAAATAGTGATGCAAAGGGATAATACCATTGCCGCAACGAGAATAATTGCGATAAATCCCGCGAAATATTTTTTCCCTTTTGAATTTTTAAAATTAATCATTTCATTCACCTCATATTTATTTTTATACTACTATACTTTCGAAAGGAGCAAACTATGTTTCCTATCATACTCATATGCTTTATCATTTTTGTTGTTTTTCTAAACTCCAGAAAGCGTCAGATTACCAAACAGGAACAGGAAATTACCGAGCAGTTCTGGGCCCGTGAAAATAAAGCCAACGCCACCCGCCGCCGCAGTCTTGACAACCTTCCTTATATTACTATTCCGGAAGAACTGCTGACTCCCCCGGCACAGGCATCTGAAGATGTCCTCACCCTTTATGAAACACTTCGTCAGCTGTCTGCCAAAAAAATCGTTAATCTGAATGGCAAAACCAATACCGATTTAAAATTAGCTTACGGTGCTGCCAGCCTTGCAGCTCTGACCGAGTTTGATGAAAATTATAATACTTTAATCTGTACCATTGCAAAACTTGGCAAACTGCTCTGCGACCAGTCTGAAGCAAAAGCCGCCATCGATATTCTGCTCTTTGGCATCCGCTGCGGAAGCGATATTACAGATAATTATACGTTGTTAGTTCCTCTTTTAAAAGAAACAAACGACTGCAGTTCACTGACCGAAGTATATCAGAAGCTTGCCACACTGCCGGAAGGCTCCAGAAAACGTATCAAAGAAAAACTTTCCTAATCTTTCGGGCATCTTCCATACTGTGAAATCAACTTATCCATAAGACGCGATGCTTCGCTTCTGGTCAGTTGTTCCCAGACAATGTCAAGTTCTATTTTATGATAATCCGCCAGTTCCTTCAAGTGAATTTTTTGAATTTTCGTTGCAGGAGTCTGGCGTTTTGTTTTATATATCAAATCTTTCGGTTCAAATACTTCCGGATTTGTTTCTCCATATGTCTTTTGTAAATACTGATAAAGTTCATGGGTTGCCAGTGCATCATAGATTGCCCGGTGCTCCCGTTCCCGCTCAATATCAAGGTAATCGCAGAGACATTCCAAAGACTTTTTTTCCGGACGCAGCATACATTTGCGTGCTGCTTTCAACGTATCTACTGCTTTTTTTTCAAACGGCACTTTCTCATTGACTGCCTGCTGCTTTAAGAAGCTGTAGTCAAATATGATATTGTGTCCCACCAGAATATCATCTCCGATAAATTCTGCTGTCTTATGAAATGCTGCTGCCGGACTTAAGCCTTCCTTTACCATCGCATCGGTAATTCCGGTAAGTTCTGTTATCTCCTGCGTAATTTTCCTGCCGGGATTCACAAAAATGTCCATGGTATCCGTCACTTCACCATTTCTTATTTTTGCTGCTCCCACCTCAAGGATGGCATCATTTTTCGGATGAAGCCCCGTCATTTCAAGGTCAATTACTGTATAATCCTGTGGTATCATTTCCGCTTATCCTCTGCTTTACACAAATCCTGCAAGAAACATTCGCTGCACTTTGGTCCTCTTGCGAAACAGATATTTCTTCCGAATGTTATAATCTGGATGTTATATAAAATCCAGTGATCCTTCGGTAATACTTTCATCAGATCATATTCTACTTTTACCGGATCATCCTCTTTTGTAAATCCAAGGCGTTTGGAAATACGTTTTACATGGGTATCTACTACGATACTTGGGTCATGGTAAATATTTCCCCGGATGACATTTGCAGTCTTTCGTCCAACTCCTGCAAGGGAAGTAAGTTCTTCCAATGTAGACGGAACTTCTCCATGATATTCCTGAACCAGCGTCCTCGCACAGGATATGATATTCTTCGCCTTATTGTGATAAAATCCGGTGGAACGGATGTCCTCCTCTAATTCCGCCAGATCTGCATTGGCAAATTTCTCCAAGGTGTCATATTTTTTAAACAATGTTTCTGTCACAATATTTACCCTGGCATCGGTACACTGCGCACTTAAGATTACTGCTATCAGAAGCTGCCAAGGTGTCTCGTGATTCAGATAACAGATGTATTCGGTACCATAGGTTTCATCTAATCTTTTTAATATTTCTGCCGTCCTTTTTTTCACTTTGTCTCTCCCTCCCACTGAATTATCGTAACTTCCGCCTGATTCGTCAGAGGATTTCTGTTTTCATAATCAAATTTCAGATAGTATGGTTCGCATTTTCTACCAAATGCATCTTCTTCGAAGCTATAGTCAAAGCACTCGATATGTGCAAGGCTTCCCTTCGGGCAATATGCTCTTGTCACATCTTTCCACTGCGCATAATCCTTTGCCCATTTTGGACGGCTCTTGGCATTTTCCCTGCTGTAAATATCATAAGTTGCCGCCTGATAGAACACTTCCATGTCAGCCACCCCAAGGCTTTCTACATATTCCAAGAGAATCTCGCTTCGCCGCATTCTGGTATGGCTCATGGCAAGGTAGCCATGTTCCTCATAGAAATGTCCCAGATTTTCAAACATATGATAAGCACTTTCGTGTATCGTCTCTAGCAGCCGGATGCTCACCGGAAACTGTGTGCTGTTATAATATACCTCAAGCATTTCTTCCGCCAGCTTAATGTTACAGATATCTTCATAGGAAAGCCACTTCGTCCGAAGCACCTCATAAGGTGGTTTTGCCCGGTATACTGCCTCATACTCTTTTGCATGTTCATACATATAAGAGCCTTTTAAAACCTTTAAGAAACCAAGCTGCAGCTGCTCCGGTTTCCATTCATAAATATCATCAAAGGAATGGGTAAATGTTTCATAATCTTCAAAAGGCAGTCCTGCAATTAAATCCAGATGCTGATGAATGTTTCCTGCCTTCTGGACTTTTTTCATCATCTGGTGCACATCTTTTAAATCCATATGGCGGTGGATTTCCCGGATTGTTTCATCATGGGTGGACTGTACCCCGATTTCCAACTGTATCAGGCCCGGACGCATCTTTGCAATTAAGTCTGCTTCCTCATCCGTCAGCAAATCCGCTGCAATTTCAAAATGAAAATTCGTGATTCCATTATCATGTCCTAAAATATACTGCCAGATTGCCATGGCATGCTTTTTGTCACAATTAAAAGTACGGTCAACAAATTTAACCTGTTTTACCTTCTGGTCTAAGAAAAACTGTAACTCTCTTTTTACGATTTCCACATCCCGGAACCGGAGTATCTTCTCTACCGAGGACAGGCAATAGCTGCAACGGAACGGACAGCCCCTGCTGGATTCATAATAGATAATCCGGTGGGAAAAATCCTCCGACAAATCATAGCAGAAGGGAATCGTATTCATATCAAGAATTTCCTGTGACTCATGAATCTGCACATTTCCAGCTCCATCAAAAAGGGCTATGCCCTTCATCTCCTCCAAACTGCCTTTTCCCTTCACATAATACCTGCAAAGCTCCGAGAAAGTTTTCTCCCCTTCGCCGATTATGACACCGGTAATAAACGGATGCTCTTTTAAGAACGCCTCCACTTCATAGGAAACCTCCGGGCCTCCTACCCAGATTGGAACCTTGGGACAAAGTTTATGAAATTCCTCTGCCACTTCTAAAATAATGGAAATGTTCCAGATATAGCAGGAAAAGCAGATTACATCCGGCTTTTTCAGATAAATCTCCCTTAAAATATATTCTGTCCGGTTATTAATGGTGTATTCTGCCAGTACTATATTTTCTTTTAATTCTCTGGCATATGCCCGCAGGCTGTAAACCGCAAGATTCGAATGAATATACTTTGCATTTACTGCCGTGAGTAATATTTTCTTCATGATTTCTTCCTCTTTTATTTCTATTCTGGGAAATTCATATTGGCAACATATCGTTCCTCAAAGTCCGCCTGTTCTGCAAGATTGATTGATTCACATTTTTTTATCATTTCTTCCGTGCGGCTCCTGTTTTCTTCCGAACTTCCATAGGCGATACAGCCCTGCAGAGATGTATTTCCGACTGCTTTTGTACACTTCTCTAATTCCGCCGGAAGCAGTCCAATGCCTGCTGCTATATGCACATCCAGATATACCCCAAAACCTCCTGCCAAATATACTTTTTTTATCTCTCCCATGGAAATGCCGGCATGCTCTAACAGTAATTCGATTCCGCTGTGAATTGCCGCTTTAGCAAGCTGCACCTCTCTGATATCCTGCTGGGTAAAAGTAATCTGTTTTCCATCCTTCATCCGTGCCAGAGGAAAGCCTTCTTCCCTGTATTTTTCCTTCATCTGACCGGATGCATCTATGATATGATTTTCATAAAGTCCAGCTACCAGCTCTAACACGCCGGTTCCACAGATTCCCGTTGCCGGTGTGTTTCCAATCGTTCCAATAATTGTCCGCTCTCCAATGACACGCACCTTGCTGATTGCTCCAGTCACACTGGCAACACCGCATGAAATATTTCCACCTTCTAATGCCGGTCCTGCCGGTGCAGAGGTGGCAATCATCTTATCCTCTAATGCCAGCACCATTTCTCCATTGGTTCCCAAATCCAAAAGCAGGGAAGGTCTTTCTTCTTCATCCATCCCGCACGCCAGCATGCCAGCTGCAATATCTGCGCCCACAAATGCTGAAATTCCAGGCAGTAACGTCACCGGTATGTTCGAAAGGCTGTCCTTTCGTTCTGCAAGACTGACCGGAGTAAATGGTGCCTTACCAAGTCCCTCACAGGAATCTCCCATATAAAGATGTTCCATGGTGGTATTTCCTGCAATATAAATATGCTCAATTACAATGTCTTTCTGTTTCTTCTGTATCTCTTCTGACAGGTTTAAAATATCCTGCCGGATTAATGTCTTTAATTTTTCACCCGTTCCCGCTACAGATGCCTTAATTCTGCTTAATACATCCTGTCCAAATATACGCTGGCTGTTGCCGCAGCCTGCTGTGGCAAGCACCGCTCCTGTTTCCTTCTCTACCAGCGCTGCAGCTATGGTGGTAGTCCCGATATCTACTGCAAGGAAAGTTTTTCTCGTTTGTCCTTTTGCCTCCCGTGCTCTGCCTTCTGTTATATTTATTTTTTCTACTCCTGCAATCTGGGTTAATTCTTCTCTTCCCTCTCCCCAGCCAAAGGCAGAAATTATAATATCTTCTTCCGGTTTCGGATAGAGTTTACAGGAATTCACCCATGCACCGTCTATCTCTACTTTGCATTTCCCACAGGTGCCGTTTCCACCACATGCCATAGGAACCTTATAATCTTTCCGAAGCAGTGCCTGTGCGATGCTTTCTCCCGGCTGCATAACAATGTCCTGATGTAGTTGTCCAATTCGAAGTTTCAGCATTGTGGTCACTGCCTCCTTTCCTTGTGGTTGCCTATAAGCAGTCTTGTCCAGCATTCCTCGAAAACGCCTTTCCATTGTTTTGATAGCCTCGCTGCATTATCCATCGACTACAAATGCAACATAATGCCTGCAAGGGGCACTAAGAATTTCGACATAGCTATCGTATACTCCGGCAACCGGCGCCAATTCACATCCATGTTCAATTGCGCCTCGCCGGCACTTCCCTGTGCCGGCGTTGCCTGGAAGCAGGCAAAATTCTAAGTGCCCCTAACAGCCCTTATCATGCATTCGAAGTCGATGGACAATGCAGCTACGATATCAAATACCGGAAAGTCTGTTTATTTGCACTACTGTGGCTATTATACCCCCCGACATTGCTACTTAACAAGGGGAAAATACAAATACCGCCGGCAGCTGTGCTCCCAACGCAGCTGCCGGCGGTATTTTCACGCCCTTATATTTATAATATAAACCTTATTATTACATCTACTCCGCCAATCAGAAGAAGAATTCCTCCAATCAGATATACCTTTGTCTTCTGTTCATAGCCGAAATGATATCCAACATAAGCACCACCGACTACACAGACAACAGTTAGTATGATTCCAACCAGTATTAATGACAGTAGGCTTGTTCCCAGAAAGCCAAATGCCGCACCGGTCAGGAATGTATAAAATGATGTTACAGCACAAATCCGTACGAATTTATGTACGCCAAGGTTCTCTTCCCGGCGTTCATCAATCCGGTCATTCTTCCAGGCTTTAATCAAAAGCCGGATTCCCAGACACAGGAATACTGCCACTGAAATCACTTCACCTAATATAACCTGTGATTCTTTAATATCATATTTACACAGGAGGTCGGCTCCAAGATTTCCAAGATATAAAACAATTACCTGCCATACGGATACCAGTAATGTCACCAGCACAAGCTGTTTGGTACGAATCTTAGCTAACATTGCTCCCTGACATTCTACTGAAGCAAATACATCCATGGAAAGTCCGCATACAATTATTAATGTTTCTATCCAGTTCATCTTCCGTCCTCCTTTCTCTTAAAATTATTATACTTAATCCTCTGCCTTAATGGAAGCAGTTTCCCAAATAAATTTTACATTTCCTTTGACACCATCTGCTGTTCTGGTAAATGTGTTATATTCATTTCCAGCATCCAGCACTGCATCTACTTTATCCAAGAGCTCTTTCAAATCTCCGTTGTAAGCATCCGCAAGTTTCTCAATTGCCTGCTCATCAAACTGTGCCATTCCATCTGCCAGTGTCTCAGAGCCATCCTCTAACTGGTCTACACCATTTATCAGAAGGTCTGTTGCACTCTTCAAAGAAGTCATTCCTGCATTCAGTTTGTCATTATTTGCAACTAAGGTATTTGCTCCGTCTGCCAGCTGTTTTGCACCATTGGTCAAATCTGTAATTCCCTGTGAAAGTGCGCCATTTACAGAGCTGTCTAATGTATTAACACCTGCTACAATTCCATCGTCACCATTCAGGCCTGCATCTAAGGATGCTGCTCCAGTCTTTAAGGTTGCAAGCTGTGTATCATCAAACTGTGCAAGTCCTGCCTGTACCTGAGCCAGTGCCTGTGCACCACCTGTAGTTCCAAGCTTGGTTGCAACTGCTGAAATATTCTGTAACTGGGCTGCATAAGCTGTGCTTAAGCTATTGAAATCAACCGCACTGCCTGCCTGGGTAGTTACTGCTAAAAGTGTTGCATTGGTTGTATCATCCAGCATATAAATATTAGCATCTGCATTAACCGCCTGTAATCCGCCACCGGTTGCTGCTACTACCTGTGAATAGGCACCGTTTAATGTACTTCCCGGGGTCTGTAACTGCTGTAATACTGCAAGATAATTTACTGCTGCACTGGTATAATCAGTCAATGCGGAAGTAAATGCTGCCTGTGCATCTGCTGAAGATGCATAAGCATCCATTCCTGCAAGACTGCCATTTACAGTAGATTTCAAGGTTCCGATTCCATCTACCAGCTGGGCAACTCCACCATTAATCTGTGTTGCACCGGCTCCTGCCTGCTGCACACCAGTCTTTAATGCAGATACACCACTTGTCAGTGCCGGAGCACTTTCTGCAAGCTTTGCAATGCCGGAGTTTAAGGTATTTGCACCATCTGCTACTGCAGATGCACCAGAAGTATAATCTTTCACACCAGACTGTGCTGTTCCAACACCAGCTTTAAATTCTCCAAGACTGCTCTGTAATGTTTTCAGTCCGTCGGATAACTCGCTGCTGCCATCTACCAACTGGTCAGATGCATCAGTCATCTCATCTATTGTATCGGATAATACAGATAAGTCAATATCTCCATTTACATTCATTTCAGAAAGAAGGTTGCTGGATGCCATGGATACTGTCATGTCCAGTGAGAAATCTTCTACATCTGCAGTTACTTCTACATAATCCGGGAACTGGACATCATCACCAAGGTCAGCATCATCAATACCAAGGCTTTCTTTTAAACCTGGCATTGTGATTCCTACCACAATATTGTTTTTTCCATCAGAAATTACTTTTCCATTGGTAACTTCTACATTCGTGAAGTTATCATTTAATACCATTCCGGTTACAACAGAGAACGGAACATAGACATCTGTGGATTTGCCATCGATAGTCTTTGTTGTCTTCTCATTATTGGTAAATTCAAAACGCATGGTAACTTTTCCGCTCTTTCCGGCTAAATCCTTTGGAGCAATTTCTTTTCCATCCAGATAGTAAGTAATTTTCTGGGTAATCGGAGCTTCTTTATCCGTAGTACCCTGATAGAAGATATCATTTCCCTGTGCATCCCAGGTTACTTTATCTCCATCCTGTTTGAAGGTCTCATCGCCTTTTACATTCTTGATATCCTTTAAATCAGATGCGTCCTCCAAAGTATCTGCATTCTCTTTATTCTTTAACCAGTCACTTACGATGGTTTTATTTACGGTACCATCTGCATCTGCAATCATATATACTGTTTCATCTTTTCCGGTTTCTTCTGTTTCCTTATCGGAATTCAGAAGATTTCCCAGCTGGTCTTTTAATTCCGATTTGGTTTCTTCTGCGTCTGCATTTTCTGCATCTGTATCCTCCGTAGAAGCTTCTTTCTCAGTAGTCTCCTCTGATACGCTTTCGGTAGATGGCTTTGCTGCATTTACCTGCCATACGCCATAACTGGTTCCAAGCATTGCCACCATCAGCACACCTGCGATTACACGAATCGCATATTTATTTTTGAATTTATTCTTTAATTCTGAAAATTTCATTGTTATGTCCTCCTTCTTAATCTATACCGTTTTGTTCTTGTTGCGGAAACCAGCACTGGTTACGCAGATTACTTTATCAAATATCATAAACAATGAAGGTAGTACAAAGATTACAACCAACATACTAATCAGTGCACCTCTTGCCATCAATGTACATAAGGAACTAATCATATCGATATCAGAATAAAGTCCTACACCAAAGGTTGCTGCGAAGAAACTTAATGCGGATACGATAATGGACTGGATGGAGCTCTGCAAGGCACTTGTAATTGCTTCCTTCTTCCCGGCTCCCTTATATCTTGCTTTTTTATATTTATTGGTCATCAGGATTGCATAGTCAACCGTTGCACCCAGCTGAATGGTTCCGATTACGATGGATGCGATAAACGGAAGCTGTGTACCGGTGTATGCCGGAATACCCATGTTGATAAAGATTGCAAAGTAAATTGCAGCTACCAGGATAATCGGCAGTGATATAGATTTAAATACAACTGCGATGATTACGAAAATTGCTCCGATAGATACTGCACTTACGACTTTGAAGTCATGGTCTGTCGTGGTAATCAGATCCTGCGTACATGGTGCTTCACCAATTAACATGCCATTTTCATCATAGTTCTTAATAATGCCGCTGATGGCATCACACTGTGCATTTACTTCATCTGATGCTACTTTATACTCGGAAGTAATCAGCAGCAGTTCATAATTTTCATTTTCCAGCTCGCCACGGATAGAATCCGGGATGACATCTCTTGGAATTGCCGGTCCGACGATTGCATCCAGACCAAGTGTTGCCTTTACACCATCCACATCATCGATTTCATCAATCATCTTCGATATGGTCTTTGGCTCTAAGCTGCTGTCTACTAAAACAATGTGGGTAGCACCCATATCAAAATTTTCTTCCAGCTTGTTATTTGCTGCAATACTTTCCAGTGAATCCGGCAATGTACCAGCCAGATCATAATATACGTTCGTATTGTTATAACCCCAGATTGCAGGTCCTAAGATTACCAGGAATAAAATAATGAATATGTAATAATGGCTGGTAATCCAGTTTGCAATATTTCCAAGGTCCGGCAGAATAACACGGTGTTTGGTTTTCTCAATTGCCTTATCAAATACCAGAATCAGGGATGGAAGGATGGTTACGCAGGCAATTACACCAAAGATAACACCCTTAGCCATTACCACACCAAGGTCAAGTCCCAGGGTAAAGCTCATGAAGCATAATGCAATAAATCCGGCTACTGTAGTAATGGAACTTCCGACTACAGAAGTAATGGTATTTGAAATTGCATGTGCCATGGCACGATTCTTATCTCCCGGGAATCGTTCCTGATTCTCCTGATAACTGTGCCACAGGAAAATGGAGTAGTCCATGGTAACACCAAGCTGTAAGACTGCCGCCAATGCCTGCGTTACATAGGAAATTTCTCCTTTTATTACGTTACTTCCCAGATTATATACGATTGCCATTCCGATACTTAATAAGAAGAACAACGGAATGATTGCGGAATCCATTGTCAGGGAAAGTACCAGAACAGATAACAATACTGCAATCAATACATAAAACGGAACCTCTTTGTTGGTCAGATCCTTAATGTCTGTTACAACTGCTGACATACCACTTAAGTAACACTGTTTTGTTGTGATTCCACGAATCTCTTCAATGGCATCCATTGTCTCATCTGCTGACATGGAAGTATCAAACAAAACCGCCATCAGCGTGCTGTCCGATTCATCATTGTTGAATATGTCATAAATTTCATCCGGCAATACGTCCATTGGTACGGATAAGTCTGCCAGTGAATCATACCATATAACAGATTTAACATGGTCTACATCTGCAATCTGTTCCCGAAGGGTGGAGATATCTTTATCTTCCATACCTTCAATGACACATAGGGAAAATGCTCCTGTACCGAACTCATCTACCAGAATATCCTGTCCTTTCATGGACTCTAATTCATCTGGCAGATAGGAAAGGATATCATAGTTAACCCTTGTGTTAAAGTAACCAAATGCTGCTGGAATCAGTAAAGCAAAACTGATAATAAGTATCAGGACTCTGTGCTTTACGACGCCCTTTCCAAATTTAATCATCTCTTTACCATCTCTTTCTTTTTCATGTTTTTCTAGGTAAGAGTATAAAAAAAAAGACTGCATCCGAACATATGCAATCTTTTTTGGCTGTATCAATCCAATATACAAATTGTTGAATCTGTAACAGTTGCTATACATATCTGCCAATTTGTATATTAATTATCGCCTATAATATCTGCGATAGAATTGCGGATCATATAATTATAAATATCCGACATCTCTTTTGCAGGCATAGACATTCCACTTTTTATCCAGGTAATTACCAGAAAACATAAGGACTGGGCATGATACCGGGCAATCCGCTCTTTTGTAAGCCATGGCGACGGAATCTTCTTATCCAGATTCTTCTCTTCCAATACTTCTATCAGTGTTCCCGTAATGCATTCCTTTACAATATCTTCAAAAGAGTTCTGTCCCTCTAAGCGGCTTGCTTTGGTATAGAAATCTTTTTCTTTTTCAATACCAGCAAATATAATAATTAACGCCTGATCAATCATTCCATTCTGAATCAACGGCTTTACCGGCTCTAATAATTCAGTCCGGATAATCCACTCTAACAGTTCATACTTATCCTGAAAATGATTATAAAAGGTCGGACGGATAACTCCCGCTTTATCAGTTATCTCCTTGATTGTAATCTTTTCTATAGGTTGCTTGATTGTCAGCTCTTTTAGGCTCTCCGCAAGCAGTGTATCGATTGCGTTCCTTCCCTGATTCGTCATAACTTCCTCTCATCTTCCTATCAAACAGCCGTCTAAACGACCAGTCGCACTATGGTGATACTTCTTGCTTCCTTATCATTCTTAAGGTCTATGATTTCTCCTGTATCACAGACTTTTACAATCGGGCGAAGCACAAATCCCTGATAATTATGCTTTACTACTGCCATTCTGCCATCAGAAAGCTCCACTTCACAGCCTGCCGGATAGACAGCCACCCAGCGTAAAAATACTTCCACCAGCTTCGGATCAAACTCCGAACCGTTCATTGCCATTATATATTCAATGACATCTGCCGGTGGCATCGGATCACGGTATGGCCGTTTTGAAATCATGGCATCATACACATCTGCCAGTTTGATAATTCTTCCATAAATACTGATTTCATCACCGGATTTTCGCATCGGATAACCTTCGCCATTATAGCATTCATGATGTTCTAATACACCAAGATATACTTCCGGTGCGAAATCAAAATTATCCCTCAGGAACTCATATCCTAACTTCGGATGCTGTAATACGATTCTTCTTTCATCCTCGGTCAGTGCACGACGTGCATTTAATATATCTATCTCTAAGAATTTCTTTCCGATATCATGAAGTAATGCAGCGGTAGTAAGAATGCGGAGCTCATACTCATCCATTCCATAATGTGCTCCGATTACTGCGGATAAAATTCCCACATTTACAGAATGAAAATAAGTATAATCATCATAATTCTTAAGGCTCATCATGTTATACATTACTTCTTCATTTTCCAGAAGACTGTCCACCACCTGCATGACAGCTTCCCGGATCTGCCATTCCTGTTCACTGACATCTTCCTCTTCCATGCGGTCAACAAACAGATGATGTACTATTTCCAGGCTCTTTGAGTGAATAGACGGCTTAATTACTTCGGCAATCTCTATTTCTTCGGAAAACTTATCATCAATATAAAGACCCGGATAACCCATCTTATCCAGATTCTCTATCTGTTCCTGATTCAAAATCTGATGTCTGCCTAAAAGCATGACTCCCTGACCGTCTAATATGTCCTGAGCCAGTGCCATTCCGGCTTCCACCTTTTTTATTGGTAGATAACGCATCTAAATTGCTCCTCTTTGTCTTTTGTTACCCCACACGCCTATTCTATAACATTTTATCTGCGATTACAACTTTTTTACTCATCAAATTCTACCGTCACAAAAAAGCCCTTCGGTGTTTCCTTTACGTCCACTACCGTCCCTTCGGTAGACTTCAGGCGTTCCCGGAAGGTATAATTTGCTGACATTGCAAATGCATTTCCAAGTGTATAGTAATAGGAAGTCGGCAGCTTACTCTCTGTCACCGGTAACACATCTCCTACTTCCAGTAACCCGGTTCTCTCCATTTTAAACTCCATCTGCCGCATTGATAATACGCCTCCTGATTATGCTTCTAAATTATTCATTTTCTTCTGAATCTTCTTCTACTGCTTCTACATCAATGGCTTCTGCCGCCTGTTTTGCCGCTTTGACAGCACCTGCCACACGATATACTACAAACAAATCACTCAGTCCGTCATAAATCAGTGCAATTCCTACGATTACCATAGCAATCTGTACCATCTCGATGGCTTTCCAGATTAATAATATTCCGAATGCAAAATTAAGAATTGTAATCAAAAGCAGGATTCCCCATGCTGTGTCACCATTCTGCTTTGCTTCGATGGTCATCCGTAAGTCTTCCAGACCATGCATCAGCAATACGACTCCGATTACTACCGGGAATATCTTTGCAAAGTTCAATGGCTGTACCAGAATCCATACCCCCAAAATAACCAGTGCAATTCCGGTTGCCAGTCCCAGCCTGCTTTCGAGTTTATTTCTCATATAAGAAATAATATGTCCGATTCCCATCACGCATAAAATAGCTGCCAAAATATAGCAAAGTACCTTTGTTACCTGCGTAGGCCATATCATAAGAATAACTCCCAGTGCCACACAAAGAATAGCGGATAATATAACATCTGCTTTGATTCTCTTTAATGTTTCCTTCATAATAAATACGCTCCTTCCACTTGTTTTTTTATTTCATTTCTTTCCTTTATTTTGCAGTAATATCTGCATAGGCTGCTCCGGTTACTGCTGCTAAGTCTGCCGGAGATAACGCCATGGATGTGCCGATCCTTCCTCCACTGATATAGATTTTATCAAACTGTTCCATACTTTTATCTAAAATGGTCGGAAACTGTTTCTTCATTCCAAGGGGACTGCAGCCGCCTCTTACATAACCGGTAATCTTTGTAATATCTTTTACATGAATCATTTCTACGGATTTCTCACCGGCCGCCCTTGCTGCCGCCTTTAGATCCACCTCTTCTGCAATCTGTACCACAAAGACATAATATGCCTTGCTTTTTCCCTGCATGACCAGTGTCTTATACGTCTGCTCCACCGGTGCTCCGGTAAGCTCTGCCGTATGCAGTCCGTCAATAAATTCATCACATTCATAATTTAAGATTTCATATGCCACTTTATGCCGGTCTAAAATCCGCATGGCATTAGTCTTTACTTCTTTTCCCATGGTTTTATGCTCCTTTTGGGTTCTTTTTGCATGTTACTCATCCGCTCCATTCACATAGGTTTCTAAAAAAGAATGTTTTACCCCATCTTTCTTATAAGCGATAATGGTACTTAAATTTACATTTTCCACACTGCGGAAGATATTATTTTCCACATATGGATTCACTTCTTTTAATCTGGCAATCAGCTGTTTGATTTCCATCCGTTTTGATACGGTACGTCCATCCGGGTCACAGGTGGTACAGGTATCGGTAAAATGGCAGGCACACTGGATAAAATGCAAATCATTATAATCTCTCCAGTGCTTGATATCATCCTCCCGGATTAAATACATCGGACGAATCAGTTCCATTCCTTCAAAATTCGTGCTGTGAAGCTTCGGCATCATGGTCTGTACCTGTGCACCATAGAGCATTCCCATTAAAATAGTCTCAATGACATCATCATAATGATGTCCCAGTGCAATCTTATTACAGCCTAATTCCTTTGCCTTACTATATAAATAACCGCGGCGCATTCTCGCACACAGATAGCACGGAGAATTTTCAATCTCATATACCGCATCAAAAATCTGTGTTTCAAATACCGTAATCGGAATCTGCATCAGCTCTGCATTCCGTTCAATCACTTTACGGTTCATCTCACTGTATCCCGGATCCATCACTAAGAATACCAGTTCAAATTGGAATTTATTATGCCGCTGCAATTCCTGAAAGAGCTTTGCCATCAACATGGAGTCTTTACCACCGGAAATACATACTGCCACTTTGTCTCCCGGCTGCAACAGTTCGTATTCATTGATTGCTTTTGCGAATTTACTAAAGATTGCTTTATGAAATTTCTTGCGGATGCTCTTCTCAATTTCCTGACAGCGTTCCTCTTTCTCTGATGTTTTCTTCTGGAAACTGTCCAGCAGATATGCGCCATAGCCGCCCTCTAAGCTGACTGCATCAAAACCTTCTTCCCTTAGTCTTTCCGCTGCTCCGATACTGTTGATTCCTTTGGCACAAAATAGTATCAGACGCTTGTCTGCCGATAGTTCCTCTTTTCTCAAAAGAATCTCCTGCTCCGGCAGATTGACTGCTCCCCTGATACTTCCATAGCGGAAGGCATCCTCATTTCTGATATCGATTAACTGGTATTCCCCAGTCTTATATTCTTTTAATTGTGCCAGATTAATCTCAGTATCTGCCATGCTTCCGCTCCTTACTTTCAATTTTTCTCTTATTTTATACTAGGCGTTTTCTTTTATCAATACCTTCTGTTTCCATTTTCCGCTCCGCCACCGTAAAATCATTCCCACTGCCCGGACACATTCATCCATTGCCATACCGATATATGCTCCACAAACCAGCAATCCAAGATGAATTCCGAAGAAATAAGTTCCCCCCACCGCACACAGGTACATGAATATCGCAGCAATTACTGTAGTAAATGCTGCATCGCCGCTGGTCTTTAAAGCATTTCCGTATACCAGATTAGTCACCCGTCCAATTTCAAGGACAATATCGATTGCCAGCAGCTTTCCAACCAGAGATACCATCTGTGGGTCATCCGTAAACATCCGTATCAGCCAGTGGGACGATAATGCAAAGATGCTCTCCAGTATCGTCGCAACAATTACGCCTACAACTGCTGCTTTTCTGGTTCCTTTATCACAGGCTTCATAATCCTGTGCACCTATCCGCCAGCCGACCATAATTGCATTTGCCTGGGCTAACGCTGCACCTACGCAGTAAGAAAAATTTGTAATCTGCATGGCATAGGAACGGGCTGTTACGTTCATTCCATTGGCATCCATCTGATTTAAGAAACGGATAATCAAAGTCATTGCCACATTATATAGTGCTGTTTCCAAGGCAGAAGGCAGTCCGATCTTGACAATCTGTCCGAATACCACACGGTTCTTAAGCCTCTCCTTCTTCTCCTTCGCATGAATATAATAATGTCCGAAGCAGATTACCAGGCCAAGATTCAATACCCTTGAAATTACTGTTGCTGCAGCAACTCCTGCTACTCCATAGTGGAACCCAAAAAGGAATACTGCATTTAAGATAAAATTTAAAATGTTGGCAGATACCGTTGCCACAAGAGGCTGTCTGGTATATCCAAACGCTCTTAAGTAGCTGGAGAAAATCGGAATCAGTGCGTTTAAAATGCATCCGCCTCCCACAATCCTAAGATATGTTTTTGCATACTCCATCAGAGAATCTGCCACACCAACCGCTGATAATATCATTCCTGACTGGAAGAACAAAAATACCGCAAGAATTGCTCCTACAATGGCGTTAAATAACATGCCAAGCTGTCTTGCCTGATATGCAATCCCCTCTTTTCCGGCACCGATATACTGCGTCATAACCGCAATCATTCCGGCTGAAATAACAGAAAACATAATGATAAAAATACCTATATAGGTATTGGCTGTTCCAACAGCACCGACTGCTGCATCTCCCACAGATGAAAGCATCAGTGTATCCACCATGCCGGAAAGCATATAACATAATGTTTCCAGGCAGATTGGTACAAACAATTGTCCAAGAGTTTTCTTTTGTTCCACGTTTTGTCCTCTTTCTTTTCTTTCAATAGTTCTTTACATTTTATAATTTATCTTTTTGAATGGCGTCTGTGTAGTCTGCCAAGACGGGATACTACTAACAGCCCCGATAAGCATCCCTGCTTTGGCAGACTACACAAACGTTTATCTAAATAGCAAATACTAAATAGCAAGCTGCAAATAATAATAAAATCAATAGCTATGCGCAATTACAAGAAAATCCTGCGGACGCAAATGTAACAAACTTACATTTATTTTTGGTCTGCAGGATTTTATTTTACTGCGCTATCTGACTTTTATGCTGCCGGCTGTTCAGACTGTTTATCATGCATTACCAGCTTCAGCAGAATCGGGGTAATCAATGTTGTCACGATTACTACCAGTACGATTGGTGCGAAGAATCTATCATCTAACATGCCGCACTGATATCCCTTCTGGGCAACAATTAACGCAACCTCACCACGGGAAATCATTCCGACACCAATCTGTAATGCTTCTTTATTTGTATAGCGGCAGAACTTTGCGCCCAGTCCGCATCCAACCACCTTGGTCAGTAAAGCAATAACTAAAAGGATAATGGTAAATCCTACCATAGAACCTGTCATTCCGTCTAAGGATGTCTTAATACCGATACTTGCGAAGAATACCGGTGAGAAGAATAAGTAAGACGGGAAGTTGATTCTGTCTTTTACATATTCACCATTCTTCATGCTGCAAAGCATCAGTCCTGCAAAATATGCCCCTGTAATATCTGCAATGCCGAAGAATTTTTCCGATACATAGGATAACAGGAAGCAGAATGCCAGTGCAAATACAGTAACACGTCTTTTCTGACCTTCGCTTTCAATTAATGGTTTGCATTTTGATACCAGGAAGAATAAGATTCCGATTACAATAAAGTAAAGAACGATCTTAACCATAACAGTAACCGGATTTACGCTGGTATCCTTTAAGCTCGTTACAATGGTAAGTACAATAATTCCAAGAATATCGTCAATAACAGCTGCGCCAAGAATGGTTGTTCCGACTCTTCCCTTTAAACGTCCCAGTTCACGCAATGTTTCTACTGTAATACTCACAGATGTTGCTGTCAGCACAACTCCGATAAAGACAGATTTCAATACCTCCTGATAATCTGCAAAATCTGTATGGAAATACAATGCATACCCTAAAAATCCACCAATCAGAGGAACAATAACTCCGATTAAAGCAACGATAAAGGATGCCAATGCATTTGCCTTGATTTCTTTCAGATCAGTCTCCAGTCCTGCGGAGAACATCAGAAAAATAACTCCGATTTCAGCTGTAATTTCAAGGTATACTCCGTTGGTTCCATCCAGTGTGATAAGTTTTAATACAGATGGTCCTAAAATAATACCGGCTGCCAGTGCTCCTACTACTGCCGGCATATGCACTTTTCGTGAGAAAAGTCCTAATACTTTTGTTGAAATTAAAATAATTGCTAAAAAAAGCAGAAATTCATAAGATTCCATAATATGACCTCTTTCCTTTCTTCTCTTGTTTTTTCTTTTTACATTCTCCTAAACCCGGAACTATGTTAACTCTTTTTGTGGGTAATAGCAATACATTTTTTCTTTTTTTGTTACTTAATATTTATATATTTTCCAGATTTTTTTGTTACTTTTTCACAATTAAAAATCAGTCCTTCTTTTTAGCATGAAAAAACAGCCCTTCCGGACTGTTTTTTCGAGGAGTTTAGTTATGAAAATGTTTCATCTATTAAAAGGAAATTATTGCCACTTTTTTCTCAAACGAAAGGAAATCTGTTTTTTAATTTTTCGTTCCTTCATTTGATAAATCCATTATATCCATGAAATGTGTCTAAAGTGTGTCAGCTTTCGAAAAGGATTCTAAAAAAATCTAAAAAATTATTCCCATTTAATTTATATTTTATTTAGAATTAAGTAATGTTTCGCACAATTGCAGCTTTTCCAGTGTTGCCGCGCTGTTTTCAAATATTACCCTGCCTTTTCTGTCTCCGGTATACAATAATTCCTTTTCCATAAGCCGCCGTCTGGTCTCCCGTGCCACACCAGCACCTCCATCAAAAAATTCCACCGTATTCCCCATTACTTCTGCTATTGCATCCTTTACAAAAGGATAATGGGTACATCCCAAAACGATTGCATCCACTGTTCCCTCACAATATGGTTTCAACAGTCTGTATAAAAATGCCTTCAAGTCTGCACTGTTTAATTCTCCACGTTCAACAAATTCCACAATTCCGGGACATGCCAGCGGATAAATCTCCGCATCCTTTTCATACCGTGCCATAAGACGATGAAATTTTTCTTCCCGGATTGTCATTGGCGTTGCCATAACAAGTACCCGTGGATGCTCCATAAACTGTACTGCAGGCTTTAATGCAGGTTCAATTCCAACCACCGGTACATCCGGATATTCTTTTCTCAAAATCGAGACATCTGCACTGGTTGCTGTATTACAGGCAATCACTACTGCTTTTGCTCCTTCCGACAGAAGATGTCTTACATGGCATTCCGTAAGTTCCCGCACCTCTTCTAAGCTTTTTCCACCATAAGGTGCATTTTTAGAATCTCCAAAAAATATATAATTTTCATTTGGCATCAGGCGTACCAGTTCACGTAATACACTTATTCCACCTACACCTGAATCAAATACTGCAATTGGTCTTTCGGTCTGTTTCATGATAGCCCCCTGTTTTCGCATACAAATAGGTTCTCTTCTTTCGTAAAAAACTGCTGAAAACAGATTTTCCGTTTTCAGCAGCGATTCTTAGTTTTCCCTCGGGCATCTACGCACTCTCTTAATATTGCAGTCCTGCACATCACACGGAGCACAGTCTACCAGTCCTTTTAAGTAGCAGAACGCCTGCCGGCTCTCCTTCTTAGCCATGTCTTCTTCCCGCGGACACCTGGACACATGCTTTACATTGCAGTCCTGAATCTGTCCCGAACTGCAGTCCACAAGCCCTTTCAGGTAACAGAATTTGTTTTCCATTCTTTCCCCTATCTACTCTTTATCGCCCCAACACTATGTTTCTAATGTCATCTTTATTCTATCATCTTGGGAAGGGATGTGCAAGCCATAACAGACCTGTGTTTTGAATACTTTTCCAGCAAAAACGATTACTTTCTATTTTTCATATAAAAACTCTTCCGGCAATGTTACTTTAAAATCTTTTGCCAGCTGCCGGAATTCATCCGGCTGGATGGTCTGACGTTTCTTACTCTGCATAGATAACATCTTCACCAGTATCTCTGCTGATTTTTCAGCTGTGTGCATAAGTCCAAATGTCAGATCAAAATCTTCTCCTGCCGCAAACGTACCATGATGCGCCCAGATTGCCAAGTCATATTTTTCCATCAATTTGCTGGTAGCAACAGCTATTTCTCTGCCGCCTGGCACCATCCACGGAACAACACCAATTCCATCCGGGAATACAACCGGACATTCTGTTGCCATTTCCCAAAGTTCCCTTGTAAATACTTTATCATCCAGTGGAAGAACAAAGGTCAGAGCAATAATATTGGTGGTATGTGCATGATATACAACCCGGTAATTTGGATTTTTCTTCTTTTTTACTTCCAGATTCATCAAATGACTCGGTAATTCAGAAGTTGGTCTTCCACCATTTACCAGTCCCCAGACAATACGGTAATTTTCTCCTTTTTCATCCAGTTCTATCATGCAGATGGAATCTTCCGGTTTCAAAATCACATTTCGAAAATACTTGCCGCTTCCAGTTACCAGAAAATATTCTCCTGCAAGATATGGCACAGATGTTCCGATTGGCTGCCATTCTTTACTATTAAAATTTTCTTTTACCATTTCTACTTCTTCCGGTTTTACACGATACGATAAATTACCGCCATTTCTTTCATGCCATCCCTGTTCCCAGCCATCATTTGCCATACGGATGAATCCCTGTACAAATTCTGCATCTAAAAACTTCATTCTCTCTTTTCCTCTTATTATATCTTTCTGATATTTTTCTTTCTCAACTATTATTGTTTGTATGTTCTCTAGTTACGGTTTACCAATACTTCTTTTTCATATTTTTCGATTGCATCATAGAAATGTGCATCATCTGTAACACCTTCCCGTCTGCAATATTCTTCCCAGACTTCTCCAATTGGAAGCATCTTTACTGCCTCCTGCATTACCATTAATCTGCCCAGCTGATTGGTATCCTGTAATTTCTTCAACTGTTCATTCGGAGTACATAAAGCCATAAGCAGAGCCTTCTGCCAGCTTCGGAATCCTGTTGCAAGTGCAGAAACACGATTAATGCTTGCATCAAAATAATCCAATGCCATATACACCCTGTCCAGTGCCTGATTTCTTACAATCTCTTTTGCCATTTCCTTTGTTTCATCATCCAGCAAAAGAACATGGTCGGAATCCCAGCGCACTCCTCTTGTAATATGTAATGCAAATTCTGGATAAAAGCACAACATTGCAGGTATTTTATCTGAAACATATTCCTGTGGATGATAATGTCCATTATCCATAAGCGGCATACAGCCCTCATGCATTGCAGCAAAGCTTAACGTAAATTCTGCAGAACCTACCGTATAAGATTCTACTCCGATGCCAAAGACTTTCGATTCCACGCATGGTTTTACGAGATTTTTGTCATATGGTTCTGATAATATCTGCTCTATGGAATCCTTATATCTCATGCGTGGTCCCATTCGGTCTGCCGGCACATCCTTAAAACCATCTCCGGTCCATATATTCATAACGCAAGGCATTCCCGTTTCTCTTGCGAAATACTCCGAAATGCGGATACATGCCTTTCCATGTTCAATCCAGAATTTTCTGATTTCCTCATCGGGACTGGAAAGTGTCAATCCATTCTTTACTTTTTCATGTGAGAAAAATGTAGGATTAAAGTCAATTCCCATATGATGTTTTTTTGCAAAAGCAACCCATTTTGCAAAATGCTTCGGCTCTAAAGCATCTCTGTCTGCAAATTCGCCTTCTTCAAAAATAGCATAAGACGCATGAATATTTAATTTTGCTGTACCCGGCATAAGTTTCATTGCTTCTTCCATATCTGCCATAAGCTGTTCTGGTGTCTTCGCTCTTCCCGGATAATTTCCTGTTGTCTGGATTCCACCGGTCAATGCACCATCATTATCAAATCCCATTACATCATCGAGCTGCCAGCAATGGAGGGAAACCGGAACCTTTTTTAACTGCTCCATTGCCTTTTCCGTATCTACTCCCCATGCGGCATATTTTTCTTTTGCCATTTCGTAACTTGTCATACTTTCTAATCTCCTTCTCTATGCTTTATATAATTTAATTTCAAAGGAATGATAAATACACTCCCTCGCTTCTTTCAAATCAGCGAATTCTCCTGCTGTAATCATCTGTACGGAAATATTTCCCAATGCCGTTGCCTCTGTCGGTCCAGCCAGAACTGTTTTTCCGGTATATTTTGCTGTCAGTTTGTTCAGAAAATCTGCATTTGCACCACCTCCAACAATATGGAGTTCCTGATATTTCTGTCCGGTAATTATTTCTATCTCTTTTGCTGCCATGGCATAACAGTTTGCCAGACTGTTATAAATAACAGCCGCTATTTCTCCGATTGTCTTTGGAACCTGCTGCAGCGTCTCCCAGCAAGCACTTCTTACTTCCTCTACCATACTTTCCGGTGCTAAAAATCTTTCATCATTTACATCTACCAGCGAGGTTATTTCTTCTTTCTCTGCCAGTTCACAGATTTCCGCAAAACTCATATCCGGAACAAGTTCTTTTCGAACCGACTGTATCATCCACAATCCCATGATATTTTTTAAGAAACGATAACGATATCCATAACCGCCTTCGTTGGTAAAATTGTGAAACATACTTTCTTTGCTGCAATCTGCCTGCAGCCGTTCTGTTCCCATCAAAGACCATGTACCAGAACTGATATATAAGGTCTCTTCTTTCCGGGACGGCACTGCTACAACTGCTGATGCTGTATCATGTGTCGGTGGCAGAATCACCTTGCAGTTAAATCCCACCTGTTTTTGAATCTCCTGTTCAAGTTCTCCGACTTCACAGCCTGCCATTTTTATCTCTTGAAAGATATTCCGCTTTATTCCAAGCTTTTCAATTAGTTCATCATCCCAGTCTTTTGTTGCCGGATTTACCAGCTGTGTTGTAGTTGCATTCGTATACTCCTGCACTTTCCTGCCTGTTAACAGGAAATTAAAATAATCCGGAACCATCAAAAAAGTTTCTGCACGTTCTAACTGGCCTGGTTCTTTCTTTTTTAATGCCATCAGCTGGTAAATTGTATTAAAAATCTGTTTTTGGATTCCTGTTCTCAAATATAACTGTTCTTCCGTTATTAATTTGTATACCTCTTCATCCATTCCATAGGTCCGCTTATCCCGGTAAGCAACTGTTTCACCAATTCTTCTGTCATTTTCATCTAAAAGCACATAATCCACTGCCCAGGTATCAATTCCCATGCTATATGGAATTTTTCCAAGTTCCGCACACTTTTTCATTCCTGAAAGAATTTCCTGAAACAGTCTTCTGACATTCCACACTTTATAACCTTTCCGATCAATCATTTCATTAGAAAAGCGGTAGATTTCTTCTAAAACTATTTTTCCATCCTCTAAGTGTGCCAGCATGTGTCTGCCACTGGATGCGCCAATGTCCACTGCAAGATAATATTTTGTATTCATTTTCACACTCCTTCTTCCTGTTCGTTAATCTAAATCTAACAAAAATAAGGACAGTTTTTTAGCCTCTCATTAGACCAAAAAACTGTCCTTATTTTCCTTGTTTTAAATTCTTATATGCACGTCTTTCTTATGTAAATCACGATATTTTTTTGGTGTCATTCCATAGCGTTTCTGAAACTGCCGATAGAAATAGCTCTGGTTTTCATAACCAACTTCCAGTGCAATGTCCTCCACCGTAAGTTCAGTCTCTACTAACAGATATACTGCCTTTTGAAACCGTTTTCTCTGCAATAGTTCCTGAAATGTATATCCTGTTTTCTGCTTCATCAATTTACTCAATACTGTCATCGACTGATGGGTATCTTCCGCAATCTTAGTCAGATTTGCATTCTGGCAATCACTGTTAATATATTCCATCACCGCCTGTACAACAGTTTCCTTATAATCAAGGGATGAGTTATGGCTCAAATTTTCCAGATGATTCAACAGATATAAAAATACAAGCCCCATGGTATACTGATTTGCAATATCTTCATTACAATGTGTATGTAGCATGGATTCTATCATATTTTCCATCAGATTCTCCACCTGTAAATCTTCTTTTAAACGAAATAGCAGATAATGGGCAACCGGATTCTTCTGCCGCATTGCACCAATTACAAAATCAGCCAGTACATTTTTCTCATGCAGCATCGTAAGTGGAACTTCAAAAAATTCCGGTAATGCAATAAAATTAATTCCAATATCTTCATACTCAGCCCTTTTTATTGCATGTGACACATGCTGGTTCAGCATCAGCACATCTCCTTTACGCAGTACCAGTTCTTTTCCTTCTATATAATGTGTAATACTGCCCTGTACCACATACATCATTTCCACATAATTGTGCCTATGTTCCGGGAAATCCACAAACCGGCTGTGTGGACGTACCGTAATCAACTTTCCACGCTGCAGTAATCTTTTTCTGTCAATCTCTGTCAGGTTATCTTTCGCATACAGACTTTGTTCCACCGTACTTTGTCCTGATTTATACTTCTTTTCTTCCTCCGATATTATCATCAATTCGTCCAGAAGTTCTTTTCTCATCCCGTTTTCTCCTCAATGAAACTTTTCCTAAAAACAACAATACAGCCAATATGCTTCCAGAAGCTGCCAGTAATACGAAAGTCTGCTGCCATTCCGTCTCATCGCCTGTCTTAATCTCCTCTGTTTCCAGTGGAGTCACAGGTTTCTCCCTTTCTTCCTGCGGTTCCTGAGGTCTTGAAACTGCCTTCCTTGCCAGCTTTAAATCCACTACCGCATCCTTCATCCAGACATACTTTCCATCACCTGTTTTTTCGATATTCTCCATAAAACCAGGCAGTGTAATCAGATACGGATCTGCCTGATAGACTTCATCGGATAAATAAAGCGGTTTCATGCAAACTAAATATACTCCGGCTTCCATTCCATCCTTGCTTCCTGTATTATCTGTCAGTTCAATCTCTGCATCCGGTTCTGTCTTTGCACTCTCATCCCATTTGGTAACCCCAAGAGATGCCGCCACATCTTCTGCTTTTTTCTTATATTCACGGGCGGATGATTCCACGGATAACTCCTGTATATTTAACCCGGAATATTTTTCTAAATCACGGTATTCCCCTGTCTCTGTAATATCTGCAATGCGATATAGCCTAAGCTCCAGCTTCTGCTCTTTTAAAGCTGCACGGTATGCATTGGGAATTTCAAAAGTAATAGAACATGGTTCCGATACCGGAATATCCTCCTCTGCCCGTACACTCTCTGGCTGCAGACCAGCAAAACATATCATTATGAATAGTATTTTACAAACTATTTTATTCCTGTGCTTTCTCCCTTTTGTTCCATGGCTGCTTTTTTTCTTTATCATCCAGATGATACTTCTGCATATTACAATGGAGCCTATAGCAGCTATTATTCCAATAAAAATCCATGCCAGATAATTCGTATGAATGCTTTTCTTTGCCTGTCTTTCCTGCTCCTTCTCCTGTTCCTCTACATAAGGCACTCTGTGTCCACGCACCAATAAACGCTGCGTATTTACACCATATGGCGTACAGGTAACCAGCGTTACATAATCCTTCCCTTCTTCTACATTTAAAATCTCTGTATCTTCCGGCATCACAGTTTCTATCTGATCTACTTCGTATGCCAGAATATCATCTAATATATATAAGTAGAACTGGTCTCCTTCTTCCAGTAAATCAAGGTCTGTAAACAGGGACATTCCTGGAATTCCCCGATGCGCTGCTATGGATGCATGTGTTGAAGTTCCACCGATTGGCAGCGATGAACCCTGGATATGTCCTGCTCCTTTTTGTAATACCTCTTCTCTGGAAGTATGATATACAGGTATAATTTCGCCAATCTTCGGAATAGACAGATAACCCATCATACCATCCCCATTCTGATTCAGGCAGGACATATATTCACTATCCTGCTGTGTTACTTCCTCCTGTTCTGCCTGAATGAAACTATCAGGAATTACAATTGGCTGCAACCGCTCGTTATATGCCGCTGCTTTCTCCCACTCCTCTTCTAAACTGGTATCCTCCGCTTTTTCTGCATTTTCATACTGATATTCTTCAAACTTTAATTTGCTATTATACTCGTTCCACATATTAGAAAACATTGGATAAAGCAGCAGGGCAAAGCCTGTCAAAAAGCCAACTGCCATGAGAAACATTAATGTTTTACGTACAGATTCTTTCATTCTACTTTGCCCTCTCTTAATTATTTTACCTGTTTTCTTTTTCTCAATGAAACAAACATTGTTCCAAATCCTGCCATTAAGACAACTGCTGCAACAGTCAGTGCAATCATTCCTGCTCCACCTGTCTCCGGTAAGGTAATAAGTGGTGTATTATTAATTCCAAACGTATCTGCATTTGCAGCATTGTCTGTTGTATTTATTGTTCCATTATCCAGCTTTTCATGTGTAAAAGTAATAGAATTTCCAGTTGCGCCATTTACTCTTACCGTATAATTCTTTAATTCTCCTGTCAGTTCATTATAAGTCGGTGTGATTACAATCGTATAAGTAGTCTTATCCAATGCATATCCCAATGGTGCCTTGGACTCTTTTAAAGTATATGTACCTGCATCCAGACCGGTTGCTGTCAGCTGACCATTGTTTTTTGATACAATATAATCATATGTTCCACTTGTCTCGGTAGTATATTCACCATCACTGGTAAAATATAACTGCTTTCCATTTGCATCAAATAACTGGAACTGTGCACCGTCCAGTGCTACTTTATTATCAAGTTCTGTCGTTGTCTTTACACCATATTTGGTAATCTCTGTAGTTTTCTCAGAACCAGTTCCATTTACCAGAGTATCAAATCCAAATGTATAATGATGTGTGATATCCTGCATCGGATCACTCATATCAGTACCGGATGCTACCGTAGAATACTTTAAAGTTGCTTTATTCTCATCTGAATCAAAGTTTACTTTTGCTTTCTCATTTACTTTTGCCTGATAAGTAATTGCAATCGTATTTCCTGCATACTGATAAACATCCTCACCATATAAATCTAATGTAAAACCACTTGTGGAGGTTGTAATATTGGTTGAAGTACATTTCTTGTTTGTTACAAATAAATCATTGATGGATGTTCCTTCTAATTTAATAGAACTTACATCCAGAGTCAGTCCATCTGTGAGTGAATCCTTAATATTATAATGTAACTTATCAGATAACCAGGATCCCTGATAATCCGGAATTGTCATCGTAATCTTAAATTCTACTGTGTCTCCAATATTCGCATCCCCATATTTATATGCATTTCCATTTTCAATTACTTCCTTCTTCATGGTTGGATCGCTGGATTTCTTCGCTGCTACATGAATCACTCCGTTTTCATCTGCAATAGATGCTATTCCAGTACCACTGTACTGATAATTTACCGCAACCACATTACCACTATAAGAATATTCTTTGACCTGTTTATTTGCAGCGATTACATATAAACCAGGTTTTACATTTGATACACTATAGGAAGCATCTGCAGCATTATACTGCATGTGTAATACAGTCTTATCTACAACAGCATCTCCTTCTCCATCATGTAAATCCCAGTCATCAGCTCCCATTGTTGAATTCAGATTCATATAAAAATAAACCAGATCATCTGTATCCACTTTACCATCTTTTACTCTCGACTCAACATTTCCCTCCGGATTGTATTTCCAGTAATGATTTCTATTTGCATCTACAGCATCAATTGCAACTGCATATGCATAAACATTACAGCCTTCCTCGATTCCGGTTACCTGAATCGTAGTGGCAGGATCTGCTGCCCTAACCGTTTTCGCCGGCAGAATTATACTAAGTACCAGCATTACTGCCATCATCATTGCCTTCCATCTTCTTACTCTCTGTTTCATATTCTCTCTCCTTTACTTGTTCAGACAATTATCAAAGCGGTGCTCCAGGCCGCCTTGCAATCGTCCAGTTTATATCAACACTGTCAATCATTCTTACATTTTTAGGGAATTTTAAAAAAACTAAGTTATACTACTGATTGGGGAAGAACCTATACTTTTTGCTGGCGTTGGGAAATCACCAGCATTAGTACGGCAAAAAAACTCATGAAAAGTGTACCGATAACCGCAAGCGGATAGAGCCCTCCACTTTTTGTTTCTGGCATACGATATACTGCTTTATCTATAATTGAAAGTGTTAATACCTTATTTACCGCATCATATGATGCCTCTCCATAACCTGCCCCACCCTGCGTTACTTCTATTTGTGAAGCATCCTCATTTATACTTAAGATAATATCTTCCATTATTTCATATCCCACAGGTGCATGTATTTCCCGCAGAATATAGGTTGTATTACATGCAAGCTGCAGTGGTTCTCCATTTGTATCTGTAAATTCTAATTCTCCGATTTCATGTCCATCTGTTCCATCCGAACTTGTAAGCGATATAATTTCCGTTTCGCCGGATGATTCCACCTGATATAGCGTAAATTCTGCACCAGACAGAGCCAATGCATCAATTACTTTTGTTCCATATTTTCTTGCCTGTAAAGTCCATGTCGGTGGTTTTTCCTCATCATAAACAGAAAATACTATGGCATCTTCCTGCCTTGTCACACGCCAGTCCCCATATTCTGTTGTGCCACCTGCATCTGCCCCGGAAAGTGTATTTCCATCTTCCAATAAAACGTCATTGATAAATACCTGATTTTCTTCTTTTATCCTGATATCTATCTCATCTGACATCAGATAAAAGTTTTCCGGTGCTTCTGCTTCTTTTAATTTATAATGGGCTCCTTTTGAACAGGTAAATTCTGAGCCATTTAAATCCAGCAGTTTTACCGTACCATTTGTATCTGTTGTTCCGTTTGCCACCAGTGTAACCGGTTCTTCTGCTGTATATAATTCAAAATGCGCTCCTGAGAGTCTCTGCTGGTATTCTGTGTCACGGTACTTATCCACCTGAATGGTATAATCTATATTTTCTTCTAACAGTTCCGTAGAATTCTTCAAAGTAAACACAATTTCTTTATTCACCAGCATTCCTTTGTCGCCATATGTAGAATTCACTACCTGTTCAGACGTTCCAAGCACTTTGTTATTGGCAACCACTTCTACAACTGATACTGTCTTTCCGGTACTTTCATCCAGCTTATGTTTAATTTCAATAACAGCTAATTCACCTCTTGCCACATACCCATCCGGCGCAGTATCCTCTGTCAAAACATAAGTTCCATCATCTACCATTAACTTTCCCATTTTCTCAGCATCCAGATAAATATAAGTTTCACCGGCCGCCACGCCATCTTCTTCCATACCGGTTGTTCCACTTATTCCGATATCTTCATAACGCACTGTTCCGTCTTCCGCTATATTCTTTTTCTTAAGTGAAAATACAGCCCCATTTAATCTGTCATCCGTTCCCATATCCCGTTTTGATATTTTGATACTATAGTACACAGCATAATCTTCCTCTAATTTATCCCGTTCTGTATAAATCAGATAATTATAATTCTGCATCTGTCTTTTGTCTCCTGGTGAATCAGATGCCTGAATCAGCATGGTCTGTCCCTTTATATCTTTATAGGTATACTTCCTGCTGTACAAATCTGCCTGATAAGACGGCCAGTTGGATGGATATTCCTTTCCAGCCATTTCATTCTTCGTCGGGTCAAATCCCGCCGAAATCATCAATCCTTTTGTAGAATTAATAAAATAACTGGAATAAGTATAAAATTCTTCCTGTGAGATTGGATTTTGCGAAGTTCCTTCGGTCTGTGTCGCATTTTCAATAACTGTATGTCCGGTACAGACTGCATTACTGTTGGGATATGCTGAATCAATATCTATATATCCATCTCCCACTACAACAAGCCTGTCTGTAACCTTAATAAAATGCTTCGTCGTGCTTGCCCAGTTATTCTGGTGCAGATATACAATTCCTTCTATATCTATAACACCCTCTATTCCAAAATATCCATAATTATATATGGCACTCTTAGTCTTATTTCCATTATAAGCTGCGCAATGTATCACAGCCTTGCTTTCACCGCCCTCTTCTGTCTTCGTTCCACCTTTCATATAGAAATAGCCTGGTCCATCTCCGGAATCATCTACATAAACAGCAGCTCCTTCTGATGCATTACAATTTTCAATTGTACCTCCATACATATAAAAAGACGGTTTCTTCCCGGAGAAAGTGCTTGCCACATATACTGCACCGCCATACTGTGATGCCTGGAAATTACGTATAACTCCACCATACATGTGGAATACCGGTGTTCCCATATTGCTTCTGGATAAATTCACGCAGCCACCACTCTGTGGAAGCTTTGTCATATTCTCCCCTTCCAATGTTCCACCATATAAATTTACTGTGCCGCCACTATAGATCCAGATTAACTGACAGGATGCGTAAATGACACCTCCACCGGCAGAATCCCGGATATTGAGTACTGCATTATCGCTGCATAACATAAAACTTGCGTTATTCTGCATCGCCATCTTATGGCCATTCAAATCAATATCCAAAACACCATTTAACTGACAAATGCCTGAAGCTGTCACATCCTCTGTCAAAGAAATTGTTCCTCCACCGTTATAACTGCCCAGTGAAATCGTGCCACTTCCATAAGTCTGTGAAAAAAAGGCTATCTTGTTTTCTTCTGTATTATCTACATCTTCTGTGTCCTCTGTTTCTTCTGTACTCTGCTCTAACTCACCTATCTCTGTTTCATAAATTTCTTCACCATTTTCCTGCTCTTTTGCATTCGCATTCTGTGCAAAAGACAGCAGAAGTAATAGTGTTACCGCTAATAATGCCTGTACTATATGAAATTTATGTTTCCTTTTTCTCCCACAAAAAAGCATTTTCCCTCTCCATTAAATATCTTCTTTAATAAACACTATATATTAATAAACCTTTCTGTCTCTCCTTTAAGTCCATTTGATACGGTCTGATTTACATATGACTGCTCTTTGATATCTTCTACTGCTTTTGCCAAATCCTCGACACTTCCTGCGAAGACCTGTAACCCTTCCGAGCTTTCATCGATAGACGTTGCTATGGTATCCATGTTTTCTTTCATTTCATCCATTGCCTGATACATATCCTGCACATTATGATTGATTGTTCCGCAAAAATCTCCCATATAGTCTGCATCCTGGCGGTAGCGGGAAGCCATCATTTCAAAACCGTTATAATCCTGCAATATGTTCTGATTTAAGAACTCCATCATTTTTTCCACCTGTTCAATCAGTGTGCTGACTGCTGTGGTCACAGACATATTAATTGTCTGTATCTCACCCATCGTCTCCCGGCTATTATCTGCCAGTTCCCTGATTTCAGATGCTACTACTGCAAATCCTTTTCCCGCTTCTCCTACTCTTGCAGCCTCTATTGCAGCATTCAAAGCCAAAAGATTAGTCTGTTCTGCAATTCCAAGAATCTGTTCTGTCAGATTTCCTATTTCATAGATTTTTTTGCTTCCTTTTAAGCTGTCCGCAATGCTATGTCCTAAACTGCCAATCATATCATTGGTTTCTTTTTTGCTTTCTGCTGTTTTTTTCTCGATATAATCTGCCCGTTCACGCATTTCATCTACGAATTGAACTCCATTTCCGGTTTCCTCTGATATATCTCTGACATTTTCTACTATTTTTCCAACCCGTTCACTAACCTGTCCGGAACGGTCATTAATTTCCATGATTCCTGCAGATAACTCTTCAATTACAGCTGACATATTCATGGTCTCTTCTCCGATATTTCCAGCCTGCCTGTTCATTTTATCTGCAACTTCGTCCATATCGGATGAACCATCTTTTAACTGCTTCATGATATTTTGTAATTTTTCTACAAAAAGATTTACTCCTGTAACCAGTTGTCCTATCTCATCCATCCTTTTTACCGGAATCCGGATGCTTAAATCTCCATTTCCATTCTGGATATCCTCTACCATCTGGTTTAACTGTAAACTTGCTTTTTTGAGTGGCTGAATAATCGCCTTATTCACCAGTATGTATGTAACTAAGCAGATAATCAGAAAACATATGCCGATTGTTACACTGATAAGATAAGTTTTTTGGGTCCGGGCTTTCATATTCTGTGAACTGCGTTTTACATTCTCATCTAACTTTTCCTGAAAATCATTGCATGCCGACTCCCGCGCCTGTATTTTTTCTAATGCACTGCCTCCAATGATGGATTTTGCTTTTGCAATATCTCCATCATCTCTTGCCTGTCTGCATTCTTTCAATTGCTCCATCAGTTCTTTATTTACACTGCTGTAAGTCATAAAACTGTCGGTTAAACTCTGCTCTGAAATATCTTTGGTCAGCTTTTCCATTTCCGTGAGATACTGGGCAATGGCTTCTTCCTCTGTTTCCATATTTCCACTGATATCCCCGGCAATCAGCATGTCTTCATCACTGAGTGCGGTTAAAATATTGGCATATTTCTGACAGGTTTCAATTTTCTTTTCCACTCTTCCATAATATTTCTCCATGGAAATATAGCCATCCGTAACAAGCTGCTCTGCCTGTTCAATTTTTGTTACCTCTCCGATAATTACCGTAATTCCAATTACCATTACCAGAAATAAACCAATTGCCATAAATAGAAATTCTTTTTTTATTGTTTTCTTCATATTTACACCTTCTCTAAGGACGCATGTTTAAAATTTTTTCATATTTTCCGCAGTCTAATATCTCTTCCGTTCCATCCGGCAAAATAAATCTCGCATTTGCATTAAATGGAACTTCTATGTTACAGACTACTTCCTGCTCACTCTTCCAGTTCCATGCACAGACATATTTACCAAATACACTTCTCCAGCTTCCCTCTGCTTTTTTTAATCTTTGATCTGGCATCGGATATATGGTCATCTTTACCGCCTCTCCTATAGACGGATTCAGACCACACATGTATCTGTATATCCATTCTGCAATGCTTCCATATGCATAATGGTTTAAGCTGTTCATACCGGTTCCGCTGATACTTCCATCCTCTTCCAATGAATTCCATCGTTCCCATACCGTTGTTGCACCAAGGTTCACCTCATGCAGCCATCCTGGATAGTCCTCGTTTAAAAGCAGGTCATAAGCAAGCTGATTTTGTCCATTCTCTGACAAAGCCATGCACAGAATTGGTGTTCCAACAAAACCTGTATTTAAATGTCCATTATTTTTCTTAAGTAACTCTGCCAGTTTTGCCGTTATAACTTCTCTTTCTCCCTCTGGATAAAGTTTTAAATAAAGCAAAAGTGCACAAGCGGTTTGTGTGTATTCCAAGCAAAACTTTTTATCTGGAAAGTAATAATTTAAAATTGCATTCCGAATCTCTTTTTCTCTCTCTGCATATACTTTACTTTCCTCTAATCCTAGACTTTCTGCCGCTTCTTTCACCATTTTGGTTGACCAATAATGGTAAACGGATGCGATAAAGCCACTGTCTGTCTTTCCAATCGGATTATTGATATTTCCATTGTCTAATGCCAGCCAGTCTCCCAGCTGCCTGTCATTCTGCCACAGATACGGAATCTCATTCTCTTTTGTTCTCTCATATTCGTAATCCACCCAGGCTTTCATAACAGGATACTGTTCCTCTAACATTGCCTTATCTCCATAAAACTGATAGAGTCTCCATGGAATCAGCGTTGCTGCATCTCCCCATACTGCCGCTCCGGAATCCAGATAGAAAGGATTCGTATGTTCTTCTTTTTTTACCTTTGGTCTTGGAACAAAGAACGGAATAGCTCCATTACATTTTTCCTGCTCAGCCTGCATATTTTTCATATAGTGATGAAAGAAACTTCCGCTATCCATATGAAAACATGCTGTGGATGCAAAAATTCCCGCATCACCTGTCCAGCCCATTCGTTCATCACGCTGCGGACAATCCGTTGGAATATCCAGAAAATTACATTTCTGGGAACGCAGTGTATTTTCTAATAAATGATTTACCTTATCATGATCTGTTGCCACCCAGCCGGTTCTCTCAATATCAGACATAATACGATAAGCAATAAATTTATATTCTTTTTCCGGATTCAGACCTTTTATTTTCACATAGCGAAATCCATAATAGGTAAAATGAGGACGTATGGTTTCTCCTTTTCCCTTCGATACATATGTAAATTCTGCTTTGGCAGTACGGAGATTATCCCTGTAAAATCTGCCCTTTTGCAGAACTTCTCCATACTGCATCATAACTTTCTGACCTGTTTCAAATGCACCAGTTATTTCTACCCAACCGGTGACTGTTTCCCCAAAATCCAGCAAAAGTGCTTCATCTTCCTGTTTTACTGATACCGGTTGAAATTCTTCTACTTTATGAATTCTTGGATTAAATCGTTCCACAAGTGGTCTTGTTTCTTCTATTTCCTCCACGGAAAGCATTTTGTGTTCTAATGTCTCATCAATATGTTCTCCATCATAGATTCCATTTTCACATATGCTGCTTTCTTCTGCCTTCCAGCTGCTGTCTGTTACAATACATTCTTCCTGTCCATTGGCATATCGTATATGTAATTCTCCAATGCACTTCTTCTGATTACCATATAGATTTCTGTAATCACCATCAAATCCAAATCTTCCTTTATACCAGCCTTCGCCTAACAGAACCGCAATTTTATTCTTTCCCTGAGATAACAGTTCTGTAACATCCAGTGTCTGATATTCTAAAAAGCTGTCATAGCAATGATAACCCGGCATAAGAAATTCTCTGCCCGCCTTCTTTTCATTGACATATGCTTCATATAATCCCAGACCACATACATGCCATCTGACAGACTCCGGTTTCTCTTTTAATTCAAACTCTTTATATAAAAGAGGCATTCTCTTTTCATTTTCTTCTGTTCCAATCCATTTTGCGGTCCAGCTTTCCTGCAGTTTTCCCGTTTCAAACCATGCCGGATTACTTTTTGCGCAGTCTCCCTTGTCATCTTTAACTTCTACCTGCCAGTAATATCTGGTTCTTGGTTTTAAGTCGAAGGAAACCAGCATCTGGTTCTCATGATAATTCTCCTGTACTCCGGAATCATATACCAGCTTTTCCATATTGCTGCTCTCTGATACTATAATTCTTGTTTCCACGGCCCATTTTCCACAGACATCCTTTACTTCCCAGGACAAATGGATTTTTGCCAAATTAAAACCTAATGGATTTTTTTTATGATTTACTCTTAATCTGCTGATATACATATAACCGGTTCTCCCTTATGTCTCGTTATTCTTTTAGTAGGAAAGTTCGATTCGTCCACAGAATGGATCTACCGGACTTACTCCTTTAAATCTGCTTTCTCCGGCAATCTTTGCTATTACTGCCTCTAATACATAATCATTATTGGAGTAACAGTTAATATACGTTTTTATCATTGGCACATCCAGTAAATGATATGGATTGGCTACACTGATAAAAATTACCGGTACTTCTTCTGCAAACCACGGAACATTATTTCCCTGTCCCCAGAAAGTATACCAGTTTAACCGGTTGGTGGTCTGATTGCTGGCATTTTCCACATTTCCGATGTAAATTACCATGTCATACTTATCTTTAAAAGCTGTTACATTATCGACACCCTTTTCGAAATCTTCCTTCTCATAGAGGAATACCTGGAAATTTCTCTTTTCCAGTTCTTCTTTTACTTTTCCGACTACTCTTTCATTGGACGGAAAATGTCCTAAAATTTCCAGCAAAATACGCGGTGTCTTCTTCGCACTGATTGGAAGATTCTCTGCAATATCTTTCACCAGTGTAACAGACTGGTCTGCCAGCTCTTTTGCCCACTGTATATGCTCCGTGGTGCGTAAGTTTTTTAATGCTTCCTTTCCAGGAACCAGCTGTCTTTTTATCTTCTTTTCATGTAATCTTAAAGAAGCCTTTAATGCCAGTATGCGTCTGTTTGCATCCAGTAATCTTTCACGGGATAACAGACCATTCTTATAACCATCTAGCATAAACTGATAATCTTCTTTTAAATCTTTATTGAATAAAATCATGTCACAGCCATTTTCTATTGCCATTGGTACCGTTTCACTTCGTTTACCGGCTGCCGTAAATCCGACCATCGGTGTTGCATCTGTAATGACAAGTCCGTTAAATCCTAATTTGTCCCGAAGCAAATTCACCAAAAGCTCTCTGGAAAGAGAAGCCGGAACAATCTTGCCCTTTAACTGTGGATTAAAATGTTCCTGATACGCTGGCATTGCAATATGCCCTGCCATAACAGTTTTGGCACCATCGTCAATCAGCCGCTGATAAATACTTCCATAGGATTTATCCCATTCTTCCATGCTAAGACTATTTACCGATGTCAAAAGATGCTGGTCTCTTTCATCCACACCATCTCCCGGGAAATGCTTAATTGAGACTGCCATATTGCATTCATCTGCTGCACGAAGATACTCCCTTGCATAGGCATAAACCTTCTCCGGATCATCGCCATATGTTCTGACATTGGTAATTGGATTATGATAATTTCTATCTATGTCAACTACCGGTGCAAAAGCCCAGTTAATTCCTAATGCACTTCCTTCTGAGCAGGCAATCTTTCCCAGACGATATGCATATACCGGATCATTTGCAGCTGCACATGCCATCTGTTTTCCATATGCAGTTCCATTGGTAGCCGCTCCATCTCCTCCCGCTTCTAAATTTGATGGAATCAGAAGCGGAATCTTTGTGTGCTCCTGCGCATAGGTAAATGTACTTTGCATCTCTTCTGCCACACCATCCCGGAAAAATAATCCGCCGATATGGAAATGTAATAACATATTCAGATACTCCGGATCCGTTGAATATCCAATCGGGCAGAACAACTGTCCTATCATTTCTTCCAGGCTCATATTTTCCAGCGTATTTTCTACCCAGGCAATGTCTACATCATCTAAATAAAATGGTTTTTCTTTATAATTCATCTCTTTTTCCTTTCATTTAAGGCACAAAAAGAGCAGCCACGGCTGCTCCTTTTCTTAATTAATATTTCTCAGTTCAGCAAAACCGCTCAATGGATATGTTGTCATTTCACATTCGGACGCTTCACCCAATCCTGCACTATCAAAGCCTCCAGCTGTAGCTGCTTTTATTCCTGCCACCGCATCTTCTACAACAAGACACTCCTGTGGTTCTAACTGCAGGTATTCTGCTGCTTTCAAAAATACCTCCGGATCAGGTTTTGATTTTGTAATATTCGTTCCATCACTGATGGCATCGAAATAATTTTCTAATCCTAAATGTTTTAATATTCTCTTTGCATTTTTACTGGATGAACCAATTGCCAGTAAAACTCCCTGTTTCCTTAAATCATCTAAGGTTGTTTTTACTTCTTTTGGCAAATCAGCCAGTGTCATGTCTTCCAGCAATTCCACATACATCTTATTTTTCTGCTCTGCGAAATCTTCTTTCTCTTCTTTGGAATATTTCTTTGTACTTTTCTCTAAAATAATCTCAAGGCTTTCCATCCGGCTTACGCCTCTTAACCGGTTGTTTATGGTTTCATCAAAATATATTCCCAGTTTATCTGCCAGTCTCTTCCATGCCAGATAATGATACTTATCGGTAAAGCAGATTACTCCGTCCAAATCAAAAATGATTCCTTTATATTTCATCTAATTATCCTCTTGTCTTTTTTTCTTCAACTGTTTCTTCAGCATTACAAGCTCAATTACCTTATTCTCGTTATTCAGATAAATCAGGAACAATACCAGGATAACTGCGGTAACAATCTGCTGAATGGATGCATCTACATTTAATCTTGCATACATCAATGATATGAATGCTGTTGTTACTGCTCCTAACAGATAACCAATTTTTTCATTGCAGAACCGTCCGATAAATCCACCGATAAACATCGGTAAGAAAGCTGTAAACATTACTCCAATTGAGCCAAAGTTTAAAGACATCTGAATATTTCCTGTATTTGAAGCACTAATAAATCCAACTACACCCATGAAGCCGCCTGCAATGGTATAACAGATTACTGCATTGGATACTTCATGAATTCCTGTATTAACAGAAACCTTCTGTCCGGATAATAGTGACTTATATTCATAACCAAATTGTGTATAATCAAAAATCGCAATAAATAAAACGAGTCCAATTACAATTACAAGTACATAATTCAAAACACCTGGAAAACTTGTTAATTCTTTATTTGCTACAAATGACACGCCATAACCATCGGTAAGTGCGAATGCCATTCCTTCGTAAAACAGTGTTACTCCCAGTGACACAATAATCGGTGGTAATTTTACAATTACATAAATTGCTCCGGATATCAGTCCAAGCAATGCTCCAGATACAATAGAAATCACGAGCATATATGGTGTTGAAAGTCCATGGGATGAACAAATTGATGCACTGATTACTGATGACAATAACGAAATTGCTCCGATTGAGAAATCAAATCTTCCGGAATTCAGATTCAATGAAAGAGCAAATGTCGTTAACATTACTGTTGCTGTTGCCCGGGAAAACAAAATCCAGTTTCCTTCTGATTCAAAAAATACAACACCATTCCTCTGACATAAGAGTATCATTACGAGCAGTGTCACTACCGGAATACACAAAGTTCCAATTATCTTTTTTAAAATGCTATTTCTTCCTTTACTTTTCATGTTATTTTCCCTCATGTCTTTTCTAAATTCTGCTCCGGAGAATTCCGGAGCAGAACAAAAATTTTATTAATATGTTACTTATTTTGCTTCTTCCTGGATATCTTTAAATCCATAAGCACTTACAAATTTTTCAAATGATGCATAATCTGCTGTAAGAAGTCCATCTAACATACCTTTTGTATATGCAGGGCTGTCTACAGAGCTGTCTACTGCATAGTACTCAGAGAACTCTTCTGGTGAAGTTGCAACCCAGTAACCCTGGCTGAGAGCTAAAGCATTTCCATCTTCTGTACGGATCGGGCTTCCAAGTACTGCACGATAAGTTGCAATAAAGATAGGTCCGATACTTGCTGAGAACTTACCTGCAAGGTAATCAAGCATTCCACCATCCATTGCAGTACCATAGCTTTCTGCATAAGCATCTACGCTGGCAATCTTAACATCTGTGCCTTCAATTGCTGTTCCAAAGAAGTCAGAACCATTTCCAACAGCTAAGATAACCTCTAAGTCAGGAGTCTGTGCCATCTGAGCACATTTTCCAAACCATGCATCATCCATGTCATATCCACCTACATAACCAACGATATTTACATCACCAATTGCTCCGGTTTCAATCTGTCCATCTGCATAAATCTGTCCAATAATTCCAGCTTCATCTGTAGCACCTTTGTAATTAGCATCTGCTCCACCTGCATCTACCATAGCTGCAATCATACCTGCTGCACGATAAATATGCATATCTGTATAATATGGAATTGCTCCACCGAAGATAGCAAAGTTTTTCTTGCCCTGCTCCAGATAGTAATTTGCCATATCATAACCAGTCTGATATTCTACTTCAAGAGATGGCCCGATTGCACCTACATAATGCTCATATCCCTTATAAGTCTCATATTCTTCATCGGTTAAAGTTCCTGTTGCAACTGCATAATACACACCTGCCGCTTCACACTGCTCAATCTGTGCTGCACGGTCAAAGGATGAGAATGAAATAATTGCTTTACAATTATTTGTAATAAAAGTATCAATTGCTGATGTTTCCCCTGCTGCATCCTTTAATTCATCAGAATAAATAAGCTCAACATTGTACTGTTTCTGAATATACTCTGTATAGTATGTCCGGAATGCCAACGCCTCTGCACTTGTTGCATCTGATACAAGAATACCCATTTTAACGGTTTCACTCATATCAAGTTCTGGTGTCTCTTCTTTGCTGCCTGACTGTTCTGTACTTACTACTTCAGAACTGTCATTCTTCTTGTCGCTTCCGCATCCGGTAAAGCATCCTACTACCATGACCGTTGCCAGCAACATTGCTAGAATTTTTTTCATGTTTCTTTCCTCCTGTACATTACATGTTTATGTATAAAGTGACTATCACTTAATACCATATGGATATTATCTTGGTAACATCTTTCCTCTCTGGTCACTGGTTGCCAGGAATACTACCAATATAAATATTGCTGCTTTTACCATCTGTCCAATTCCGGAATTCAGATTAAACATCACCATAATCTGACTGAGCAATGTCATGGAAAAAGCTCCGATTACTGCTGCATAAATTTTACTTCTTGCGCCACCTGATACCGGCATACCACCAAATACAATCGCTATGATGACATCCATTCCTACACTGGATGCAGTATTTCTCGTTAAAGTCGGAGCATAGACAATGGAAAGACATGCGCCAAGTCCAACTCCTATTCCAGACATGATAAATGCTATAATCGACATTTTCTTTACAGAAATACCGCTTAATTTTGCACAAATTGGATTTCCGCCCTGGAATTTCTGCATTCTTCCTACTTTAGTAAAAGAGAATACCAGTAAACATACTAAGAAAAATGCAGCTAATACGAATATTTTAAACTGTGTTGTATTCAGCTTACTGACCGCCATCATTGGCACTCTTATTTCAGAACCTGTTCCATTCATCTTAATCAGAACCAGTACCAGTGCATTCAATACACTTAGCATTGCAATCGTTGTTACGAAAACAGGGAGGTTAAAAATAGATGCCAGTACTGAGTTAAATAGTCCTATAAAGACCGCCACTCCAAGGCAAGCTGCAAACATTATTACCAGGCTCTCTGTTTTGTTATAAACAATCCCTCCTACCAGTGCGCTTACTGCTACAGATGCTCCAAGACTGATATCAAAGGAACCAAGGGTATAAATAAAGATTGCACCTGTTGCTACTACTGCAACCACAACTGACTGGTTGATAATACTTTTCATTCCATATGCAACATTTATATTTTTAGATGTTCCAATGATAAAGAAAGCAACCAGCAATGCCACAAGACCAAATAAAGGTGCAAGGAGCATAACATTTTTTCTTAAATTCTTTGTTTTCATTTCATCCGCCTCCTATATCATGTACTGAATCGCATCTGCTTCTGAAAGCGATTCACTTCTTGGAAATTCATGCATAATCTTTCCATCCTTCATAATCATCAGACGGTCTGACATACCGATCAGTTCTGTTAATTCCTCTGAAATGATAACAATTGATTTTCCTTCTTTTTTCATTTGGTACATCAATTGATACATCGCCTGCTTCACACCAATATCAACGCCTCGCGTCGGGCAGTCCAGAATCAATACATCACTGCCTCGTCCAATCCATTTTCCAAATACAACCTTCTGTTTATTTCCACCGGATAATGCCGAAACATACTGATTTATTCCTGCACATTTAATGCTTAATGTTTCCACCTGTTTCTGAACATATTTCTTTTCATTCCACGGGAAAATCAGGAATCCACCAGTTGTAAACTGGTCCAGTCCGCCAACAGCAATATTATCTTTGATGCTGGCATTCAGGCATAGCGACTCAGTGTCTCTGTCTTTTGCCACATATCCAACCATATGCTTCATTGCATCGGCTTCGTTTTTCAATTTCTTTCCTTTGATTCTTATTTCACCAGACTCCGGTTTTTTATTTCCAAACATGACTTTGCCAAGTGTATGCATTCCACAGTGCGAAAGTCCGCCGATTCCAAGAATCTCTCCTTTATGCAATTGCAGATTAAAATCAATCAGTTTGCCAGTCAGATTTACATCTTTCATTTCTAAGACAACTTCATCTTCGCAGCTTCCATCATAATCACTTCGATAATAGTCGCCTTCCAGCTGCCTTCCAATCATACTTGATTTTATTTTGTCTTCATCAAATTCGCTCTTATCAAAAGTAACTATAATATTTCCATCACGAAGAACCGTCAATGCATCGCATTTTTCCATAATCTCTTCCAAATCATGGGAGATGAAAACCACCGCTTTGTTTTCTTTTTTCATCTGTTCCATAATATTGTAGATAATCTCTCTTCCCTTCTGTGACAATGCAGTTGTAGTCTCATCTACTACCAGCACTTCCGGATGCTTATTCATAATTCTTGCTATCTCAATCAGCTTACGTTCCTGCAAATCAAGGTTTGCTGTCATCTGTTCTGCTCGAATATGGCTGGCACCGATTGCATCTAAGGCTTCCTGTGCTTTCTGATTTAACAGCTTCCTTTTAACCGGTCCCCATTTATGCTTTTCGCCAAAACTCTTAAAAAATTTTGTCTCGCCAAGGAATATATTCTCTGCTACTGTAATTCCCGGCACTGTTCCAGTTTCCTGGACAATCATTCCAATTCCATGTTCCAACGAATACAGCATTGATTCCGGCTTCCATTCTTTGTCATGATATGTCATCGTACCGCTGTCTGCGTTCTGCATTCCTGCAATAATAGATGTAACTGTTGATTTACCAGAACCATTCTCTCCAATAAGTCCGAGAACTCTGCCTGAACAAACCTCTATTGAAACATCCTTTAATGCAACGGTAGAGCCAAATCTTTTATTCATATGTTCTACTTTTACTAAGATTTCCTGCTTCATCCATATGCCCCTTCTCTGTAATCATTGTTTTTGTGAAAATCACTTTTCTTTTGTTGTTAAATCTATTATAATCTATTCAAGTGGTTTTCCAATTGTTTGTAACAACCAATTCTATTTACTTTTTTTGATAGATATATCATTTTCTTTATGTTGTTATTGACTATTTTTGATATTTGAATTGGAGGATTCCATTATGGATCATGAAGCGTTAAGAACAGTAATATATAAATTGAATGAAGATGAGCAGTTTTACAAAAAATATTATTATGCCAAACAGCAGGAGTATTCCCTGCAGGAATTCTTAAGTACTATCAATATAGATGATGTACTGCGCCGGCATCTGCTGGTTCCGGAAATCAAAGAAACCATTCCTCCACGCTTTGAAGATAATTTCTTTTTTGATGCAGGAAACCACGTTTCTATTACTGTAACCAGACATAACCGTTACTCTCCGGCACTTACTCACGACCACACTTTCTTTGAACTCTTATATGTCTATGACGGAAGCTGTTCCCAGAAAATCAGTGACAGTCAGCTCACACTGCGCACCGGAGACCTTTGTATTATTCCACCCGGCATCAAACATTCCGTCAGTGTCTTCGATGACAACAGCGTTATCTTAAATATTTTGATTCGAAAAAGCACTTTACATAATATCTTTTTCAATTTTTTAAATTCACCAAACATCCTGTCCGCTTTCTTTTTAAATAATATCTATTCCGAAAACGGCAACGATTATATTGTATTTCACACCGGCAATGATAATGAAATACGTTCTGGCTTTCTCTGGATGTACTGGGAATCTCTGAACCGCTCCCTTTACTGGGATCAGATGATTTCCTACACACTGATGATAACTTTTGGTCTTTTAATCCGGAATTATGAAAAAAGTTCCGAGCTTCCTACTTTCAACCGTAAATCTGATGTGCAGCGTTTTGCCCTGCTTCAATTCATTCAGGAAAATTATGCAACGGTTACATTAGAGCAGGTTGCCGAAAAATTTCACTATACACCTGAACATGTTTCAAGACTTTTTAAAAGCACTACCGGGAAAACCTTTACCCAGCTGTTACAGCAGGTCCGGATTGAAAAAGCCCAGGTACTTCTTTCTGATACTAATCTTACGGTTGCAGATATTGCTTCCCAGGTGGGTTATGATACAACGGAACATTTTATAAGATTATTTAAGAAAAATCTGAAAATCACACCAACCGAATATAGAAAAAAAGGGATTATCATCTAATCCCTTTTCCTTGCCAGACAACTTTTTTCATGCTATTTTTAATAAAGAATCGAAAGCAGGTGCAATTATGATACAACGTAAAGATTTATTTTCCATTCCTTTTTATAACAAAACACAGTATACCGGAAGCCATCTGGGCATGCGCTACCGCATTGAGAAGCATGTAGAAGACGACTCCACCACACTGCTTGCCACCTGGTGGCCGGGTCCTTATTGCTTTACCGCCACGCCGGATGAGAAAAAAAAGACCAACACCTTCGAATATTCCGACGAAGGCATTGGTCAGGCTTGCGACTGGCTCAATCAGGTCTATGAAGAAAATGCAGACCTCTTTAAAACCGTTCCTATTTAAAATTTACATCTGATGACGCACAATCTTGTACTCATCATATAACTGATAATACGGGCAGGAATTGGTGTTGCCGGTAAGAAATCTTACCATATCATCTTCATCCAGATCCATATCACAGACATAATATTCGTAATCTTCATCATAAACAAAATTTACACAGGTATCACAATTTCCCTGCTCTGCCATAAAATCACCTCTCCTATCTGATGACTTTCTTTGCATTCCGGTTGCAGATCATATCCAGCATATTTTCATCCGGCTCAAAGATAATATCTCCAAGTCCGCTACCGTTCTTATAAATCACTTCATAGGTCTTCGCTCCCGACTGCTTGGAAGAACAATCCTTTACGCTCACCTGATTGTTATTATGATAATTATACAATTCATGTGCAGTTGACGGTGCAATCAGCACAACCTCTTCCATCTCAATCTTTGCAACATTTTTTCTCTTTCTCTTTGCCTTGATGCGTGCAAAGCTAAGTCTTCCTTCAATATAGGTATATTCCCATTCAATCTGTGATGCAATTTTAAGAAGATACCAGAAAACTGCAAAGATAATTGCAGGAACCAGTAAAATTCCTGGATACACAATAATGGAAACCAGTACACAGAAAATCGCCAATGCGATACAAAGATACCTTAAGATTACATTTACAACAGACACCTTCTTATCTACTAAAACTGTGTTTTCAAAAATACTCATACTTCAAACCTCTCAATTTTTCTTTTTGCAGCTGCTTCTCATGCAGATTCTTTTTCATTATATCTCTTTTTCTGCGATTAATCCAGTAGATTATATTTATTTAATAATTATGTTTTTTCCGTGTTTTTCAGTAGATTTTTTCGAATTATTTCGTTACAATAGAGGCAAACAGTCCGGGGGTGGGGGAAGCATACGAAATCAAACTATTGTATAGTATATCCCGGCTTTCTATTATTTTTTAATACAGAATGCTGCAGAACTAAGCTGCTTTGTTTTCTTTTGCTATTGAGCCTGTCTTTCCAATGTTTCACAGCATAGCGACACGGTTCGCTGATATGCGGATGCATGAGAAAGGCTGTTAGGGGCACTTGGAATTTCATCTAGCAACCGGCAATGCTGGCACAGGATGTGCCAGCAAGGTGCAATCTGAACATGGATGTGAATTTGCACCGGTTGCCAGATGAACGATTACCTTTTTTTAAATTCATAGTGCCCCTTGCAGGTTTTCTGCCGCATCCGCATACAACGGACAGTGACGCTATGCAGTGAAAGCAGCGGAAAGACAGCCTACAATCAGAAAACAAAACAGCTAAGAACTGCAACGCATTCTGCATCAACAAAAAATAATAGAAATCCGGAATACGCTTACAATATGTTAGACGATTCGTTTTTCTCCCCCGCCACCCGGACAGATTACACGATAAAGGAGATTTCTATGAAAGCATATCATTTAAATAAAGATGCCCTCACCCCAATGTCAGCGGGCGTACAGAAAGAATGGGTTCTGACCAACGGAATCGGCGGCTATGCCGGCAGTTCTGTAACCGGCGCCCACGCAAGAAAACACCACGGCTATCTGATTGCCAGCCTGCACCCGCCGGTAGAACGTTTCGTCATTCTCTCCAAAATCAACGAGTGTCTGATTCGTTCTTCCGAGAAAATAGATTTTACCGTAGAACAATATCTTGCCGGTGATGGCAGCACTGCTTACCGTGAAGGTATTGAATACCTTAATTCCTTTACTTATGACGGGCTGGTACATTTTACCACCAAAGCTCCGGAATTTACCATGACAAAGACTCTCGCCTTTGAACACGGCAAGAATACTATTGCAGTTTCCTATGATATCCAGAATGATGGAGAGGCTGCTACACTGGTGCTGACTCCGCTCTTTAATTACCGGGTACACCATGATGCTTCTACCGTAGACACTTTAAAATTCGATACTACTTATGAGCAGCCGGAAATCAGACTGGTTCCGCAGCAGAATAAAGATGTCACCATCCGTCTTTTTACCGATGACGGAACCGTTGTTCCATGTGAAGAAAAATATACCACCGGAATGCAGTTACAAAAAGAACTGGATGTAGAATCTGATGCATTAGATGATAACTACACGCCATACCAGATTGAATTTCCGCTGGACGCCGGATGCCGCAAGAAAATATCTATCGTCTGCACCATTGAAGATGTTTATGAAAAGGATGCTTTTGCCACTGCTGCCGCAGAAATGGCACGTTTTGATGCGTTAGAGAAAAAAGCTGGCTACCATGATGAACTGGCAGAGACTCTGACCATTGCCGCCGACCATTTTCTTGCATACCGGCAGTCTACCGGACTGATGACTGTTCTTGCCGGACTTCCTTGGTTTACCGACTGGGGCCGGGATACCATGATTGCCCTCACCGGCTTAACTCTGTCTACCGGGCGCTATCAGGATGCCAGAGACATCCTGACCACATTTGCCCGCTATGTCCACCATGGCATGGTACCAAATATGTTCCCGGATGAAGGAACCGCCCCATTGTATAACACTGCGGATGCTTCCATGTGGTATTTCTATGCAGTTGGAAAATATCTCGATTATACCGGCACTCCGGAAGATTATGCTTTTGTGCAGGAAACCATTTATCCGAAATTAAAAGAAATTATTGCAGCTTATGAGCACGGAACAGATTTCTCCATCTATATGGAAGAAGATGGACTTATCCATGCCGGAAGCGGTCTCGACCAGGTAACCTGGATGGATGTCCGTGTGGGCGACTGGGTTGCTACACCACGGCACGGCAAGCCGGTAGAAATCAATGCGCTCTGGTATCACGCACTCTGCCTGATGGAAGAATGGGCAACGCGTTTTGGGGAAGACGGTTCCCACTATGCTGCTCTTGCAGCTCATGCAAAGGAATCTTTCGCAAAAGAATTCTGGAATGAAAAAGATGGATGTCTCTATGATGTGGTAGACGGACTGGAAGGTGATGCCACCCTTCGTCCAAATCAGATTTATGCCGTTTCCCTGCCACACCGCATGTTAGATGCAGACAAAGAAAAGGCGATTGTAGATAAGGTTTACGAGAAACTATATGCTAAAACCGGTCTTCGTTCCTTAAGCCCGGATGATAAGGAATACCATCCGACCTATGAAGGCTGTCTTGATAAACGTGACCACGCTTATCATCAGGGTACTTCCTGGGGTTTCCTCTTAGGCAGTTTCCTGACTGCTTATGTGCATGTCTATGGAACTTCCAAAGAAGTTATCACACAGGTAGATGCCATGTTAGATGCCACCAGAGAACAGTTCTACCACGGCTGTATCGGTTCTATTGCAGAAATTTTTGATGGTAATGAACCGCACACCTCCCGCGGCTGCTATGCCCAGGCATGGAGTGTCGGAGAAATTCTCCGGGCTTATACCGAGGATATTCTTCCATATAAATAAACTATGGGAAATAAACTACGAGAAACACAGAGGGGCTTGATTTATCAAGCCTCTTTTTTCACTTTACAGGAAATTGCTTTCCTGTAAAGGAAAAAACGCTCCACGAGGATGCGCACTGCGGCGTATAAGGTAGATTTCGCAAGCGACCGCCGCAGGCGCGAGAATGTGCCAAGGCACATTCTTTGTTCTCCCTGTGCAATAAATACCCATATCTCTATGCCGGAATCTGCTCCTTCAGCCATTTCTTTTCTTCTTCAGAAAGGAAGTCTGCAATCGTATCGTAGACATACTGCTGATACTTCCGAAGCAGTGCCTTTTCCCGGCTGTCTAATTCTTCCCAGTCAATAGCCTCCAGATCAAATGGCGCAACTGTCAATGTTTCAAATTCCATGAACTGTCCATATTCCGTTTTCTCCACTTTCTTACAAAGCAACAGATTCTCAAGGCGGATGCCGTATTTTCCTTCCAGGTACAGTCCCGGTTCATCCGAAGTAATCATACCTTCTTCCATGACAGTTCCGGTGCCATACCGTTCCCGGTAACGGAATGCATTCGGTCCTTCATGTACATTTAACAAATAGCCAACGCCATGGCCTGTTCCGTGGTTATAATCAAGCCCCATGTGCCACAACGGTTCCCTTGCCAGATAGTCAAGGTTGACTCCCGTACAGCCATATTTAAATTTTGCATCCGAAAGATTCAGATTTCCTCGTAATACGGCAGTATAATGCTTCTTCTCCTCTGAGCTTAATGCTCCAAGGGCAATGGTTCTTGTCACATCCGTTGTGCCATCCAGATACTGTCCGCCGGTATCCAGCAGCAGAAAGCTTTTGTTATCCAGTGGAATATTGCTCTTCTCATCCGGCTCATAATGCACAATAGCTCCATGAGCACCATATGCAGCAATCGGTGCAAAGCTCTGTCCCAGATAGCCTTCTCCCTGTCTCCGGAATTCTTCTAATTTATCACATACCGTAAGCTCCGTTATCTGCCGCTTATCTTCCACATGCTTTAACCAGTAGATAAGTTTTGTTAAAGCAATGCCATCCTTCTTATGCGCCAGCCGCTCATGCTCCATTTCGGTGGCATTTTTCACTGCCTTCATAAGTTCAATCGGGCTGTTCTTCTTTATCATATATATCTCTTTTGGAATGGCATCATACAGTGCATAATTTGTCATACTCTCGTCTATAAGAATGCTTTTGTCTGCCGGAATTTTCTTTACGTCCGTATAAATCTGTTCATATCCGTAAATAACGATTTTTTCAGTGGAAAGTCTTTCCTTTAAGTCAGCCGGCACACTCTTTTCATTTACATACCAGCGGATTTCATCCGGTGCAATCAGTACATAAGATAATGCCACCGGATTATATGCAATATCATTTCCCCGGATATTAAAAAGCCATGCGATTTCATCCAGAGACGGAATCAGAAAATAATCCGCCTTGCAATCCACCATTGCTTTTCGTACCCCTGCCACCTTATCCTTCCGGCTCTCACCTGCATATTCCACACCAAGCTCCCAGATTGGATCACAGGATAATGCTGGACGATTCACCCAGATTTCGCCTACGACATCACGGTCTGGAGCAAATGTAATCTTTTTCTCCCGCAATTTTTCTTTTAAACTCTTTGCCATGCCGGTACTTACGGTTCTTCCATCAAACCCCAATACGGTGCCGGCTTCCATTTTTTCTGCCAGAAAAGTACCAATATCCACTACTCCCAGCTGTCCGCTCCGGAATAACATAATGCCGGTGCCGGCAAGCTGTTCTTCTGCCTGGATAAAATATCTTCCGTCTGTCCAAAGTCCTGCCATATCTTCAGTAATTACCAGTGTTCCTGCCGAACCGCTAAATCCTGAAATATATTCACGGCATTTAAAATATTCTCCTACATATTCTGATGCATGGAAATCATCGGAAACAATGAGATATGCCGCCATGCCGTATTCTTTCATCTTCTGTCTTAATTCCATCAATTCTTCTTTCAAATCTATCACCTCTATGTTATGCTATAATGAATGCAAGCGGGTCAATTACAGTATAGCATCCGTTATTATGAACGGAAAGGAATTCTTTTATGTTTCGCCTGATTGGAAAAATACTTTTCTTTTTCATAAGATTTATTATACATCTTCCGTTCGCCGTATTCCATGGACTGCGGCGGTTCTTTTTTGGTGTCAATTTTGACAAAATGAATGGCTACGAATTTGAAGAATATGCTGCCGGATATTTAAAACGCAACGGATATTCAAAGGTTACTGTCACCAAAGCTTCCAGAGATTTTGGTGTGGATTTAATTGCAAAAAAACACCGGACTACCTATGCAGTCCAGTGCAAATTATATCAGGGCAAAGTAGGAAACAGTGCCGTACAGGAAGCCGTTGCCGGCAAATCCTATTATGATTGTGATGAAGCAATCGTCATTACCAACAGCGTTTTCTATCCCGGTGCCATTGCCCTTGCCGAAGCCAATGATGTCATTCTCATTGACGGCACCCAGTTAAACCATCGCAGCTTCCGCTGGGGCAGATTCTTCCAGCTTCTCCTATTTCTTCTGCTGTGTGGATTGCTGATTTTTTGCATCCTATCTCCGGAATCTGCACTAATCTGACATTCAAAAGAAGTATTTCATCTTAATGATTCTATATACAAATACCATCCTTACCGGCTCAATCTACCTGCCGGTAAGGATGGTATTCTTATTTATTATACCGTTGTATTTACTCCGTTTACATTGGCATGCTCATCTTCTGCCATCGGAATTACCAGACATTTCTGTCCGTTGATTACTTCGGATTTAATCTGGGAAACCTTTTCCGGTTTTACACGAAGCACAACATCATAGGTCTTAACTACTTCGTCAGCTTCTTCCTCGATCTGTTTCTCTTTTAACTGCTGCTGCAGCACTTCAACCTGGGCTACCAGCTCCTTTTCCTTCTGAATCTGCTCATTGGCAGCCAGTGCTTTGCTGTCTACTACATTTTCTGCCAGCGGTGCTTCTTCTGCAAATTCCTCTGCACAGGTTTTTCCAATCTTTTCTGCCTTTTCCGGTGCAACGCCGCTTTCTTCCATAACATTGGTCAAAAGCTCCGGTGTCAGAATTACCGGGTCTTCTTCCAGTTCTGCTTTCTCTTCTACCAGATCATTTAAGTTCTGCTGAATCTCCATCAGCACTTCACCGCTCTTTTCCACATCATCGCCATATGCCTGTTTGACGATAGAATGGAAGGTCATCTTCTGCTCCGTTGCGGTGCGTCTTGCGCCACAGCCTAATCCCAACTCCATAAATTCCGCATGCGGTGCCTTGGTATCCTTAGTATAGAACATCAGGGAATGAATATCTGTACTGCGGTCGGTAAATGCCGGGAATAAGAAACCGCTGTCCGGTACGCTTACCACCCAGTCACGGATTCTTGGTCCGATACGGTTTTCATCTTCTCTGTAACCCAATCCCGGTTTGGATAACTGTACCGGACAGATTGCACATAGAAGGTATTCAAACACTTCTTCTGATTCATCCAGCGCATTATTATCCGTGGTCTTGGTCATGACATCATAAGCATCATGGAACAGCAAAATCAGATAGTTGCCTGCATAGTCATAGCTTTCAATGACCATATCATAAAAACGTTCCAGTAACTCAGGATTTTTTAATTTACTTTCCCTTAAACCTAAAAGAAACTGTTGTCTTCCTCCTGCTGCTTCTTCATCCAGTGGAAAATTCAATTCCAAAAGATTATTTCCAATAGTTCCTGATAAGGTTTTCTTGGCAATCTCCAAATATTTATAAAACTCTTCATCTTCCAGATTTAAAAATGTCTCACTTAAATCAACTACCTTATTCTTACCGGCATCTACATAACAGCCACACAATCTGGTAAAGGTACAATTTTCTTTTGTAAAACGTCTCTTTAACTCTGCCACACCTTTTTTATCCATACTATGAATCTACTCCTTTACTACCTTTCTTTTATTTCTTATGTTCCCAAATCAGACTTTTATAGAACATCGAATGTGCCTTGGCACATTCCCGCGCCTGCGGCGGTCGCTTGCGACATCTACCTTATACGCCGCAGTGCGCATCCTCGCGGAGCGTTTTTGACTTTACAGGAAAGCAATTTCCTGTAAAGTCAAAAAAAAGCAAGATAAATTTCTTGCTTTTCGAAAGAGCGATAGACGGGGCTCGAACCCGCGGTCTCGACCTTGGCAAGGTCGCGCGTTACCAACTACGCCACTATCGCATATGCAATTATAGTCTGCAAAGCGGGTGATGGGAATCGAACCCACGTATCCAGCTTGGAAGGCTGGTGTTCTACCATTGAACTACACCCGCAGTTCATTGCCTTTCGGCAATGCCCAGTTCCGGAATCGAACCAGAGACACGAGGATTTTCAGTCCTCTGCTCTACCAACTGAGCTAACTGGGCTTGTGCTGTAAAGCACTCACAGCACTGATTATTTTATCGGAAAAAGCAGGGGTTGTCAAGACAATTTTCCTGCTTTTTTCATTTTTATTCCGGTGGCACGATAACTCTGTTCCGGTTTTATGCATTTCGGCTTTATTCTACGGTAATAAGTGCCATGGAATAAGATGGCAGTGTCAGTTCATTATTATCCAGCGTAATTGTATCTTCTCCGGTCAGAAGCATTCCACCGATAGTACCTTCTCCGCCTAAATCTACACCTGAAATGTCAACCTTCTGAGTTTCCTGGGAAAGGTTAAATACCAGTAATGTGGTTTTACCATCATATGTCTTGGTAATTGCTGCTATATTCTTATCAGAAAGATTCTCTACATTTGCAGCGATACCACGGGCGATTTCCGGATAACGGTTTCTCAGGCGGATTGCCTGTTTGAAATAATTATAAATGGAATCCGGGTCATCCTGCTGGTCTTCCAAGCTTCCATTTGTCATCTTAATGCTTTCCATTCCATCCGGCCCTTTACACATACCCTCTGCAGATGTATCTGCGGACCACTGCATTGGTGCACGCTTGTTTTCATCTTTTCCAGAGCCTTTCATACCAATTTCTTCCCCATAATAAAGAAATACATTGCCGCTCATCATAAGATTCATGGCTCCGGCAGTCTTAATCTGTGCAGCCTTATACTCGCCGCTATAGTATCCGGCACCTCTTGCCATATCATGATTTGTATAAAACGGTGCATCAATATAATTTTCATTATACTGGCTTAAAAGCTCATCCATTTTGCCGCAGACATTGGCATATCCTTTTGCTCCGGACTCTGAGCTTCCTTTTACTGCATTGGCAATAATCCCATCGCCATCTCCAAAATCAAAATTAAATACACTGTCAATTCCACTTTCCAGATATTTTGCATATGTCTCACGATCCGTCCAGACCTCTGCCACGATATAGGAATTCTCATCTTTTGCCTTTACCATATCATTAAACCATTTTAAGACTTCCACATTTTCTGTGGTATTATCTGAAAAATATTCTTTGGCACCATCCATACGGAAACCATCTACCCCAAGATCCATCCAGAAGGATGTAATCTCATCAAATTCAGCTCTCACCGCTTCACAGTCAAGGTTCAAATCCGGCATTTCACTCCAGAATTTTCCTTCATAATACCAATTGCTGCTGCCAGCTTTATAATACACACTGCTTAACTGATCTGTTGTAAAGTTATAATAATCTACATACGGACAAACGCTGCTATCCGGCTGCTGTCCGTCACTTAGTCCCTCCAGATATTCCACTGCCTGTGTAAACCATGGGTGTTTCGATGATGTATGGTTAATCGGGAAATCAATAATCACACGGATTCCGCGCTTGTGACATGCTTCGATTAACTGTTTAAAATCATCTATAGTTCCATACTGCTCATCAATATTTTCATAATCAGAAATGTCATATTTATGGTAGGTCGGTGATGGCATGATCGGCATCAGCCAGATTCCATTACAGCCAAGGTCTGTATCTGTACTGTCATCTCCATCATTGATATAATCCAGTTTATCAATTAATCCCTGGATATCTCCGATTCCATCTCCATCACTGTCATAAAAGCTATATAAAAACACTTCATAATAGGTGCGGTATTTATCATCAATGATATTCAGTTCTCCTGCATTTGCCTTTGCCATAGCAGAGTCTTCCACACTTGCGGTCTTTTCAGTTTCTGTCGCCGCAGCAGTCTCTGTTCCCGCAGCATTGTTATCCTGTCTGCCGCCACAGCCAGAACCTATAGTTCCAAGGGTAAGGCACAGTGCAAGAAGTAACGCCTGTAGTCTTTTTTTCATATGATTCTCCTTTTCTTCTCTTTCTTATTTCATTGAAATGAAGGGGTGATGTAAATGCGATGCTTTTGTTCTGCATTTGAAATAACGTTATTTTCCAGACAGAATGCTCCAATTCTAACCAGCACATTTTTCTTTTCTTATTATCATCTGTCTTTCCAATGTTTGACAAAATGCAAGTGGTTGTCCGGCTGAATGCGGATACCATTTTGTGACTGGTTAGGGGCGCTTGGAATTTCATCTGGCAACCGGCAACGTTGGCACAGGACGTGCCAACGAGGCGCAACTGGAACACGGATGTGACTTTGCGCCGGTTGCCGGAATAGATATAATGTAGATTGAAATTCTTAGCGCCCCTTACCGGTTGCATGAGGTATCCGTATCAGCCGGACACCCACTGCATCCAGTCAAAGCAGTGGCAAGACATCTGAAAATCAGAAAAATGTACTGCCAAGAATTGAGACGCATTCTGTCTGAATGAAAACACCTGTTATTTCAAACACAGAACAAATATCCTTCGCAATCTTCCACACCCTTCATTATCAACTGATATAACAAAGAGAGGCAAAAAACTGCCTCTCTTTTAAACATTTTAAATAGCTGTAAAATTTAGCCTTTTACTGCTCCACTCATTCCTTCTACATAGAATTTCTGTGTAAACATAAAGAGGATAGCAATCGGAATTGATACTACTACAGCACCTGCTGCAAAACATGTATACCAGCTGTTGATATACTCTTTCTCTAACATCTTCCATAAACCGATTGATACGGTAAACTGGTCTGCATTTGCACCACAGATAACCTTTGCAAATACGAAGTCAATCCATGGTCCCATGAAGGAAGTCAGGATGGTATATACAATAATTGGTTTACTAAGCGGAATGGTAATCTTAGTAAATACCTGCCATCTGCTTGCTCCATCGATGATTGCTGCCTCATCTAAGGACTTTGGAATGGTATCAAAGAATCCCTTTGCTACATAGAATCCAACACCACTACCTGCGGAGAATACAATAATCAACGCAATACGAATCATGGATCCTTCGGATAATCCCAGTGCCTTTAAGATAAAGTATACCGCAATCATGGACATGAAGGATGGGAACAGACCTAAAATCATTGCAATATTCATAAACGGTTTTCTCATTTTAAAACGCATTCTTGACATACAGTATGAAACTGAAAGTACAAAGATGGTTGAAATGATACAGGTAAAGATTGCAATAATCAGTGTATTCATGAACATCTTAGGGAAGTTCAGGATACTTGTATCTGTAAATATTTTAATATAATTGTCAAAAGTATAACTCTTCGGGAAGAAGGTCTCAACATAAGAACCTTTCTCCGCACGGAAGCTTGTAAGTACTACCCAGAATACCGGAAGTACCCAGATAAATGCTAATACTGCAAGAAATATATGAACCAAAACATTTACAAGTGTTTTACGTACTTTTGCGCCAGATGTGGCTGTTTTCTGCTTACTCATTACATGAATCCCTCCTCATCTTTGTAGGATGTGGTATTTCGATAAGTAACCAGGGCAACAATAGCCAATACCACGAATGTCATAATACCAATAACGGCACCCAGGTTATAATATTTCTTATCAACAGTCAACTTATACAACCAGGTAACCAGAAGGTCTGTCTTTCCTGCGGTTGCATCCACCGGCGTAGGATTTCCTCCGGACAGAAGGTAAATAACATTGAAGTTGTTGATGTTTCCTGTAAACTGCGTAATTAAGTACGGTGTCATTACGAATAACATATATGGCAGAGTAATTTTGAAGAAAGTCTGGACAGCGTTAGCACCGTCAATCTTTGCTGCTTCGTATAACTCAGCCGGAATGTTCTGTAAAATACCGGTTACCTGAAGAATCGTATATGGAATACCTACCCACAGGTTGATTACAATAACGGTAACTCTCGCCCAGATTGCCTTGGTAAAGAATGGCAATGCAGTGTCGATAATACCATATTTCATAAGCAGCGTGTTAACAATACCGGTTGGCTGTAACATACTTCTCATAATCAGAAGGGAAACGAACTGTGGTACTGCGATAGATAATACAAAGCAGAATCTCCAGAATCCCTTTGCCCTTGTTTCTTTCCGGTTGATAATGATTGCAAGAATCATACCAAAAATATAGTTTAATGCTGTTGCAAACACAGCCCAGATCAGGGTCCATCCTAATACGGAATAGAACTGTTTTCCAATACTGTCTCCAACATTCAATATTTTCTTAAAGGTAGCAAATCCAACCCAGTCGAATAACACTAAGTGTTCTCCAGACGTACTGTAGTTGGTAAATGCCATTGTAATATTGTAAATCAATGGAAGAACAGTAAAGAGCAAAATTCCCGTCAGTGGGAGTGCCAACAGCAATTTATGTAAATTTTGATCAAACAAACTCTTGAAGTCTTCTTTAAATGTGTTTAAATGCTTACCTGCTTTTGCCAGCAGTTCTGATTTATATGAACTTTTTACTGCTTCCCTCCATACAATGATAAACATGAAGGTAATATATAATGTTGCAACTCCATAAAGTAAGATAAGCTGTGAATTATCACCAGCCTGATATTCATAAATACTCTTTGCATCATTCCATACCTTTTCCCGCTCTCTCCATCCAAGTGATGGCAGCATGGAAACTGCATAGAATCCATAAGAAATCATGTAATAAAGATACGCAACCTCGATTGCCAAAAACATAAGACCTTTTACAATCTGTTTATGCGCAATATTGCCCAAGCCCATGATCAACATGGAGAGCTTAGTAATTGCATTTCCCTTAACTAACGCACCAGCAACAGTATATGGTGTCTGGAACTCTTTTGCTTTTTTCTTTTTTGTAGCAGCCTTCTTCACGCTATGGGCCTCCTATACTCTCTATAGTAAGACATCCAGGGTACCGTTTCCGGTATCCTGGAGTCCCCGGTTCTTTTCCAAACCGCTTTTTTAGGAATTCTTATAATGAACTTCCAATTACATCTTCTGCTTATTCAGCAACGTCTGTATTCATAGTTGTGTTCATTTCTTCTGTCTTCTCAGCAGCGTTGTCTTTTGTTACTTCGCCAGACTGGATATTTTTACCCATATTCTCTGCTGGTGACCAGTAGTTACCCATTTCTTTACATAATGGCTGCATGATAGATGTATCTGTCATAACATTTGTAACTGCTGTTGCGATTGGATCGTCAGCTAAAGAGATGTTGATGTTTGAAGGAAGGATGTTTCTCATTTCATAATGAGCTGTCTGAGCCTTCTCACCTGCTAAGTAAGCTGCAAGAGACATAGCTACCTGCTGGTTCTCAGCATTAGGGTTAACACCGATTGCTTTAGATCCGATGAAGGATTTCATCTGGCCTTCTTTTCCGTCGATTGTAACGGTAGGAAGAGCTGCAACACCCATGTTGTCACCAAGTTTTTCTTTAACTGCATCAGCATCCCATGTTCCGGAGAATACTGCTGCTACACTGTCGCCTAATCCAGCAAGACCAGATCCGTCAGCATCTACTAAGAAGTTAGGGTTAGCTGCTAAGTCTACTAAGTACTCTGTAACTGCTGCTGCTTTGTCTCCACCGAAGTCGATACCAGCATCTGTATCAGTTCCATCACCGAATAATGTACATCCGTTAGCTACATAGAATGCCTGAATATACCAGGAATCAGTTAATTTGAAAGAAACTTTCTTTCCAGCTTCTCCAGCTTTCTCTAACATTGTATCAAAGTTCTTTACGTCATCCTCTGAGAATACGCTCTTATCATAGTACATGAACCATGTATTAGAGGTAAATGGGAATGCTACTACTGAATCGTTGTATGTAACAGATGCAAGAATAGAATCAGAGTTTGTAGATGTTACATATCCAAGATAATCTCCACCAAGCTCTGATAATGCGCCTGCAGATACCAGATCCGGGATGTTATCGTTAGCAAGCATGTAAACGTCTGCTGCTGCTTCAACGTCTTTTGTTACGTTGTCTTTTGCTTCACCCTCTGCACATACACCATAATTGAAGTTGATTTTCCAGTTTGGATGCTCAGCTGCAAATGCTTCACACTGATCCTGAAGCCAGTTTGTATCCTGATCTTCCTGTGGGCTCCATACTGTTAAGTCACCCTCCCAAGCTTCATCTTCTGCTGCAGCTTCTTTTTCTGTTGCTGCTACTACTTCAGTATCTTTCTTGTCTGTGTTCTTGTCTGTGTTCTTGTCTGCGTCTTTGCTACCGCATCCTACCATGGATACTGCCATAGCTGTTACAAGAAATAATGATAATGCTTTCTTTTTCATTTTCTTCCTCCTTAAAAATGTGATTTCGATTAAGCATTTATATAAAACGGTAATCCGTTCTATATCATATAGAAATTATCTGCGGTATACTGCCGCAATGGTGCGGATCCACGCTCTTCGTTCTTCACTCAGAGTATCTTTTCCCACCCGCCATTTCCAGTTCTGTCCGACTGTGGATGGCTGATTCATTCTGGCCTCATTGCCAAGCTGTAAAATATCCTGCATTGGAATAATTACCACATCCGCTATGCTTGAATAAGCCAGACGGATTAAGGCGTCCGGAATTTCTTCCTTCGAGCCGATATTCAAATATTCATAGAGGTAAGCCAGTTCATATTCTGTCTTATCCCGGAAATAACCAACAACAGTATCATTATCATGTGTTCCGGTATATACCACTATGTTATTTTCTTCAAAGTTATGTGGAAGATTTTCATTTCCTGTATTTCCATCAAATGCAAACATCAGGATTTTACTTCCAGGCCATCCAATTCTTGCAAGAAGCTTTCTGCTCCCGGCGATGGCACTTCCGGCATTGTCTGCTATGATTCTGCAGTCACCGGCACTTTCTTCCATCACATCTGTCAATTTCTTTCCAGGACCCTTGTTCCATTTCCCATTGCAGCAATCCTTTTCCCGAAACGGAATCGTATAGTACCTTACAACTCCAAGGAAGTGGTCAATCCGGATTACATCATATAATGCTGCGTTTTTCTCAATCCGGTGTCTCCACCAGTCAAACCGGTACTCTTCCATATAAGAGTAATCATATACGGGATTGCCCCATTTCTGACCTTCTTCTGAAAAATTATCCGGCGGGCTGCCTGCTACATACTGCTGGCTTCCGTCTTCTTCTAATAAGAAGAGTTTCCGGTCTGCCCACACATCAGCACTGTCCATTGCCATATACAGCGGTATATCCCCAATAATCTGTATTCCTCTTGTATTTGCGTACTGTTTTAAGAATTTCCACTGTTCATAAAATTTATACTGGCAGAATTTCCAAAACAGGATCTCTTCTTTTAGTAATTCTGTGTATTCCTGTAATGCCTCCGGTGTACGATTTCTGATTCCCGGTTCCCATGCCATCCATTCCCGGTTATTTTCTTTTCCTTTGACTGCCATGAACAATGCATAATCAGCCAGCCAGCAATCATTGTCTTCTTCAAACTTCCGGAAAGAAGGCTTTGCGGTATCAAACCGTTCAAATGCTTTCTTTAATATCTGAAAACGGTTTTCAAAAAGATTGGCATAATCAACATCTTTCTCATCTGCACCCCAGTTATAGCTTCGAATCTCGCTTTCCATAAGCAGACCGTCGCGAACCAGGTCATCTAAATCTATCAAATACGGATTTCCTGCAAATGCTGATATTGACTGATACGGGCTGTCTCCAAAACTGGTTGGTCCAATCGGAAGTATCTGCCAGTATCTTTGTTTCAGGTCTACAAGTAAGTCTACGAAATTGAAAGCTGCATCACCCAGAGTTCCGATTCCATAATCAGATGGAAGACTTGTTATTGCCATCAGGATTCCTGCTCCTCTGGTTAGTCTCTTTGCCTCCAATGTTTTTCCCCCACATCGGTTTTTGTTTTTTGCTTTTCGTTAATTTTCGTATCTGAGGTTATTTTACGTCTTTTTAACAACTTTGTCAAACAAAACAGTCCTTTTAGCATCATTTTTGCCGTTTTTAACGGAATTCGCATTGTTTTTTTGGTTATATTGCTATTTAAAACCCTGTTTTTTTCGAAAAATAATATTTTGCAGTACTTGCACCTGTCATGCAAATTCTATATAATACAGAATATAAGAGGTTTTTGATATGATTTTACTTAAAATATACCAGATTTATGGAGGCTTGTTATGGTCACAATTAAAGATATTGCCAACCGGCTCGGTATTTCCGTCAGCACTGTTTCCAAAGGATTAAACGGTGCCAGTGATATCAGTGAAGATTTACGGCAGATGGTTCTTGATACCGCTGTAGAAATGGGATATCAGTCCAAGAAGATGAAAAAGGACGAAAACAAGAAGCTTTGCCTTTTTATAGAAAATATGGACTATGAAACAGCCAACCAGTTCGGATACGAAATCATCCTGGGTTTCCGTCAGGCTGCTTTCCGGGATGGCTGGTCCGTCAGTGTAATTCCGGTTACTCCGGCTTTCCAGATGACTGAAAAATATGATACTTACATGTTAAAGAACGGTTATTCCGGCGGGTTCCTGGTAGGCTTTGCTCTCCATGATGACTGGATGCGGCAGCTTGCCTTCACCTCCATTCCGACCGTTCTTTTCGATAATTATATTAAGAAGAATCCACATGTGTGCTATGTAGGAACAGATAACTCTGAAGGAATTGAATCTGCAGTCGACCATCTCTATCAGCTTGGTCACAAAAAGATTGCTTTTCTCAACGGTTCTCTCTATTCCATGGTCAGTGAGAAACGCTATCAGGCATATTTAGATGCCATGAAATCCCACAATCTTCCAGTAGAAGAAGATATGGTTGCACATGGCTACTATGTTGCAGACAGTGCAAAATATCATGTACCGAATTTTCTTGCTGCCGGAGCAACAGCAATTCTCTGTGGTAATGACCTGATTGCTTCCGGAGTCATTACAGAATGCCGGCTTCGAGGTTTTTCTGTTCCGGATGATATCAGTGTGGTTGGTTTTGACGACCTGCCGATTTCTTCTTTCTTAGAGCCGCCACTGACTACAGTCCGTCAGGAAAGAACCGAGCTCGGCAAATGTGGATATGCTGCTCTGAGTAACCTTATTAATCATGTCTCCGTCAGCATGACTTTACTGCGTCCGCAGCTTATTACAAGAGCTTCTACTGCTCCATGTGCAGAGAGAGAAGAAGAGGCAGAAGAAGAATAGGACTATTCACAAAGGGAACATCACAACAATGGAAATGTGCTTTGCGGATTTCCGGCATAAAAAAAAAGAAAACGACCGTTTCCTTTTTTAATGCCCGCGACCGGAATCGAACCGGTACTGTGTCACCACAACAGGATTTTAAGTCCTGCGCGTCTGCCAGTTCCGCCACGCGGGCAAGCATCTTTTTATGGTTACATAAAAAAATTCTCATTGCATAACCACAACGAGAATGGGCAGAGGTGGATTCGAACCACCGAAGCAATTTGCAGCAGATTTACAGTCTGTCCCCTTTGGCCACTCGGGAATCTGCCCATTTATCAGTCATTAATTGTCCTGACGAATATAGATTATAGCATAACGCCCTGCTGTGTGCAAGGCGTTTTATGCATTTTTTGCATTTTTTATTCTTCCGGATTCTTTCCTTTCAGAATGACAGCTGCATGCTTTGGCAATGTAATATCCAATCTTCCATTGTCGATGTCATAGCTGACAGAAGAAATGGAGTATCCATTTTCACTGGTAAAAAGTATCTGTTCTAAAGTTCCATACTTCGGAAGCCCCACTGCCCATACAGACAAATCAATGTGCCGGATATTTTCATCATTATTTACAATAATGACAAACTGCTGTTCCCGGTTAAATCTTCCATAGCAGAGAAGATTATCCTCACCATTTAAAAATTTCACACTTCCGGTACGAAGTGCCGGGTTTTCTTTATGAATTCTGATGATATCACGATGGAAACGAATCAGTTCTTTATCTTCCCGGCCCCACGGATAAGTTCTGCGGTTATCCGGATCTGTAAATCCACATAGTCCGGCTTCATCACCGTAATAAACGGTAGGTGCTCCCGGCCAGGTCATCTGAATAACAACCGCCTCCCGTAGAACCGCTGTATTTACGCCCTCTTCTGCCGCTTTTGTTCCAAGGTGTTCCACTCTACCTACTTTATGATTGGTTCTGGTTAAAAATCTGGAATGGTCATGGTTGGAAAGTTCATTCATGGAGCACTGCAGCGATGGTGTCAAAAAGCTTGCCATATAATGCTTCATAGCGCCTTTAAAGTTCTCAAACTTTCCTATATTTTCCGGTTTAAAATCATCACTGTGTTTCTCCATTCCGGTAAGGAACCATGTCACCGGCTCCATAAAAGCATCATAGTTCATAACTGTATCCCACTGGTCTCCACCCAGCCAGTCTCTCGGGTCGCCGTAATGTTCTGCCAAAATCACTGCCTGTGGGTTGGCTTTCTTTACGGCATCACGGAATTCTCTCCAGAACTGATGGTTATATTCCGGACTGTGTCCCAGATCTGCCGCAACATCCAGTCTCCAGCCATCGGCATTATAAGGTGGAGAAACCCATTTTGCAGCCACATGCAGAATATAATCATGCAATGTATCTGAATCTTCGTAATTAAGCTTCGGCAATGTATCATGTCCCCACCAGCCATCGTAACTTCCGTTATCCGGCCACGCATTTTGATCATGGAACTGGAAAAAGTCATTGTACGGACTGTCCTTGCTGATATAGGCTCCCGGTTCATAGCCTGCTTCACTACGGTAGATTTTTTCACGATCCAGCCATTTATTAAAGGAACCGCAATGATTAAACACTCCATCCAGGATGACGCGGATGCCCCTCTGGTGCGCTTCCTTTACCAGCGTTGCAAAAAGTTCATTGCTTGCCTCCAAATTCCGTTTATCCGTCACGCGGGTGATATAGCGGCTGGCATGCTGGTTATTGCGGTCACCCGGTTGTAAAAGTTCTCCCTCATCCACCACTATTTTGCCGTAATGCGGGTCAATATAATCGTAATCCTGAATATCATACTTATGATTGGACGGAGAAACGAACAGTGGATTGAAGTATATCACCTCTATTCCAAGTTCTGTGAGATAATCCATTTTCTTTCTCACGCCCTCTAAATCTCCGCCATAAAATTCTGCTACCGAAAAATTCTCCGGGCATTTCTCCCAGTTATCTACCTTCTGACTGGTAGCACGGATATAGAAATATTCATCCGTCAACGGGTCGTTGGAAGTGTCTCCATTGTAAAAACGGTCTGTTAAAATCTGATACATAACCGCCCCTTTTGCCCAGTCCGGCGTGGAAAAACCCGGTACAATTTCAAAATTATACTGCGGTCTTGGTGTCTGATTCACGCCATAGCGGTCAAAGATACAGTGAAGCATTCCCGTCTCAATTTCAAAGTAATAGTAGAAATGCTCCTCTGTCATACGGATTTCTACGGAATAATAATCAAAGAGCCCCTCTGACTCGGTCTTTTCCATAAAATATTTTTTCTGTTCTGTACAAAGCCAGACTGCATCTACATTATCTCTTGCTGTACGAAAACGAATGGTCACCAGCTCTCCGACTTTGGGTTCTGCCGGACTACGATAATCTTCTGTTCCATCAGAAAAGAGTGCGCGTTTTCTAAGAATCGGGCGCATCTGCATAATATACTGCTGAATTCTGTTCAATTCATAAATCGATTGCTGTTTCTTCATCATCTTACAACAAGCCTCTCGTTTCTAAATAATTATTTTTATTACTATAATATACGAAAGTTCCAAAGATTACAACCAGAAAAGGACGGATACATTTTCCGTATCCGTCCCCTCTTTAAAGAAGTAACTCTATGAAATCTATTATATACCTAACTCCGCCTTTACGTCTGATACCCATTCTTCTACGGTACCATACCATTCAATCATTTCATTTAATTTGTCTTCTTCAATTTCAGTGTCTCCCTCTAACAGCTCTTTGTGCTGCTGTAAGACATCTGCCATTTCAACCATGGTATCAATCACATCCTGGTCGTATGCATCCGGATTCGCATTGATGGCATTCGCTACTTCATTGAATGATGTGCTTGCTTTATTGAATGCATCAATTGCAGCCTGTTTATCCGTTCCCCCGCAGGCAGCCAGTGAAATGCACATAGTTAATACCACTAAACATGAAATTATTTTCTTCATTTTTATCTTCCTCCTGTCTTTTGTGTGTCATCCTCGACTTAGATATATTTTACCATTCTTTCTTATCCAGCAGGAGATTCACGTCTCAAACGGCAGTAAAATGTACTGAATCGACATTCTTTTCCGACAGATTCAGACGGAGTACAAAATACTCTTTTTCCAATGAAAATGTATATACACCTCCATAGCGTTCCACAATGGCACAGATACTCCGGGTTCCGATACCATGTCCTTTTTTCTTTGAAACCGGGACTCCGTTTTCGAAGATTGGTGCTCCGGCACAGGAGTTTTTTATCTGTAAAAATACCTGCTGCTGTTTTTCATAAATCTGTACTTCTATTCTGGCTTCTTTTCCCTCTTTTTGTACTTCCCTGCAGGCATGGATGGCATTTTCCAGGGCATTAGACAATAGCACACACAAGTCAGTATCACTTATCACCGTCTTCGCTTTCATGCCGCCTTCCACTTTCATCACAATTCCTTCCGCTTCTGCCCTTCCTGCAAAGGATGACAAAATCAGATTCGCAGCTTCGTTTTCACAATACTGTATCACCTTCTGCTGTTCCAGCTCATTACAGATATCAGATATATAATCCTCTGCCTTCTGTATCTGATGGTTCTCCAAACAGGCATATAGATATTGTAAATGATGACGCAGGTCATGGCGGTAACGGCTGGCCAGATTCTGCGACTCCCGCAACGCCGTTATTTCACGCATGGACTGTGCTACCTGCATATCAAGGCTTTTCTGAATCTCCTTCATCCGGTTTTCTTCCTGCCCTTTTGTAAAGTTATACAACAAGAACACAAGATATGCCCCGCAACAGATAAACGGCATAAATTCCACAACAACCGGAGCCCCACTGGACAAAAGATCTGTGTACACCCTTGTCAGATAATCAAATACATAATACAGCACCGGTATCACACCAAACTGGCACTGCATTTTTCTGGAATAACCAGAAATATAGCGGACTGCCGGCGTCATAAAGTGCATCAGTCCAAACAGTAGTGGCAGCGTAATCAATAATTCCACCACATCCAGCATCAATACTCCTCCACCCAAAATTTCTACTGCAAGAAGTGCCAGCCAGCGTCGTAACTGGCAGCAAAGGTAGGCTGCCATCACAGAGAAAAATGGCCATAGCAATTTACCGGTCAGTCCACATAACAGTAAAATCAACGGAACATGTACCAGCAGCGGATAAATCTGCCTCAAAAAGCCATCATCCCATACATAGTAAATAATCCCCTGTGCAATCGGAATCAGTGCGATGCATATCCAGAATATGATCCGGTTTTTCCGCCGGTCCAGTGCATCACAGAAGGATGCCGCCAGCACACTTCCAAAAACACTGACTGCCACATTGTTAAAAAGGGACATCCAAAGGCTCATAACGTCACCTGCCCATCTTCAAATGCATTTTTCAGAAATGCACTCTTTATTTCATTGTATTTCCCTCTTGGAACAGGAATTTCCACAAGGCTTGACATCGTAATGGTACGATAAGAAAGATTCTTTATATATTCCAGATTCACAAGATATGAACGATGTGGACGTATAAAAGTTCCATAAGGCATAAGCTGCCGGCCCAGTTCATCCATGCTGCCGTTGCATTCATATACGGTTCCATCGGTCAGATGTATCAATAATGTCCTGTGGATTACTTCACAGTATTCCAGCTGTTTTAACGCAATCCGGGTAATTCCCGTCTTGCAGCGCAGTACAATACTGCTGCCATGCTCTTTTTCCATCTGTTCTAGCACAGAATCCAGCAGATGATAAAAGCTGCCCTTTTCAATCGGCTTCAACTGGTAATAATATGCTTTCACCTCATAAGACTGCACCGCAAACTCCACCGAAGAAGTAAGAAAAATAATTTTGATATTATTATCAAACTTCCGAATCTCGGATGCCGTTTGGATTCCATCTACCCCCGGCATTAAAATATCCAAAAACAAAATGTCAAAGCGGGTTCCTTTTTCCATTTCATTCAGCAAATCCAGCGGACTGTGATAGACTTTTGCATCTATTCTGTAATCACGCTCCCTGCGATACTCCTCCAGTAAGCTCTGCAGTTCTTTTAAAACCGTATCGTCATCATCGCAAAATGCTGCCTTTATCATGTTGTATCTCCCATCTATGTAGCAACTTTATCGAAATATTCTTTTCTCAAGATTCATTATAGGCAGTTTTGGAGCCGATGTCCACTGTTTGAGGGATGGGAGTTTTCTATGCGAGATAAGTGAGGAAAAAACTCCCTCACTTCCGCGATAGGCTCGGGAACAAGCTCCCTCACTTCCGCGATAGGCTCGGGAACAAGTTCCCTCGCTATCGCGGTATTCGTCAAAGTTCCAAGCTGTAAAAAAGAAACTCAAGCAAGCTTGGTTTCTTTTCCTCGCCTGTCACTTTTTCTCATTACTCGCGTAAAAAAAAGACGACCTTTCGCACGGTCGTCCTTTTAGGAGAAGGTATTTTTACTATGGGGTGTAGCAAAAATTATATAATGTATTGGGGGGTTTTTACGTTAATTATAGTACCATTTTCCCATTCAAAAGTGTGCACAAACTTCCAAAAAAAATCACATTCCTTTTATTCAATCTGTATAGTTCATAAATTTCATGGCGAAAATACCACTTATTTTTTGCACAAAAGAATGGCTTTTTTAGGCTTCTATTTTGGTCTGACCATTTTTTGCCCCTGCTTAGTCAGGATAGACGAGAAAATATATTTACTCACAAGCCATGGGAAACACGTTTTGTGAGTTTTTTTTAAAAAGAATGTGCCCTGGCACATTCTCGCGCCTGCGGCGGTCGCTTGCGACATCTACCTTATACGCCGCAGCGTGCATCCCCATGGAGTGGTTTTTGCTTTACAGGAAAGCAATTCCCTGTAAAGCAAAAAAAAGACAGCCACCGATCGGCTGCCCTTTTAAGGAGAAGGTATTTTTACTATGGGGTGTAGTAAAAACTATATATATAATGTATTGGGGGGTTTTTACATTAATTATAGTATCACCTCTCCCGTTTAAAGTGTGCACAAACTTCACAAAAGTTGTGCCTACTTTTTGTATACTTTATATAGTACCTTTTTCCCATTTTCGAAAAAACTTTCTATTTGTGTTCTATTCCTCCGTTGTCTCAGTTACAACATCAGCTCCGCTCTGGAATAATGCTTCAAATTCATCTCTTCCAATCTTTTCTTTTTCCAAAAGAAGGTCTGCTGATTTATGGAGTACATCACTATTTTCCTGAATGATTGCCCTTGCTTTGGCATAGCATTCGTCAATGATACGTTTTACTTCTTCATCAATTTTGGATGCCACACCCTCGCCATAGCCTCTGGTATGTGCAAGGTCTCTTCCGATAAACACTTCGTCATCATCATTGTTATAATTAATCAGTCCGACATTTTCAGAAAATCCATATTTCGTTACCATTGCTTTGGCAAGCTCGGTTGCCTGCTTGATATCCTGTGAAGCTCCGGTTGTGATATCATCAAAAATCAACTCTTCTGCCACACGTCCACCTAAGGAAACAATTATCTGCTGCAGCATTCTTCCCTTGGTATCAAACATTTCATCACGCTCCGGCAATGGCATCGTATAGCCTGCTGCTCCACCTCCGGTTGGGATAATGGATACGGTATATACCGGTCCCACATCTGGAAGTACATGGAATAAAATCGCATGACCCGATTCGTGATATGCGGTAATCTTCTTTTCTTTCTCGGTAATAATCCGGCTCTTCTTCTCCGGACCGACACCTACTTTCAAGAAGGATTCCTTAATATCTTTCTGGATAATATAACTTCTGTTTTCTTTGGCTGCAACAATTGCCGCCTCATTTAAAAGATTCTCCAGGTCTGCTCCGGTAAAACCTGCTGTAGTCTGTGCAATCTGTTTCAAATCCACATCCTCTGCCAGGGGTTTATTCTTTGCATGTACCTTTAAGATTTCTTCTCTTCCACCAATATCCGGACGTCCCACATGTACCTTACGGTCAAATCTGCCCGGACGCATGATAGCAGGATCTAAGATATCCACACGGTTGGTGGCTGCCATCACGATAATACCCTCGTTGACACCAAATCCGTCCATCTCTACCAGCAGCTGGTTTAACGTCTGCTCCCGTTCATCATGCCCGCCGCCCATACCGGTTCCTCTTCTTCTTGCCACTGCATCAATCTCGTCGATAAATACGATACATGGTGCATTTTTCTTGGCATCTTCAAAAAGATCACGTACACGGGATGCGCCGACACCCACAAACATTTCTACGAAATCAGAACCGGAAATACTAAAGAACGGAACGCCTGCTTCTCCGGCAACTGCCTTGGCAAGCAGAGTCTTACCGGTTCCGGGAGGTCCCACCAGAAGAACTCCCTTCGGGATTCTCGCTCCCAGTCTGGTATACTTTCTCGGCTCTTTTAAGAAATCTACGATTTCTTCTAATTCTTCTTTTTCTTCCCGCAGTCCTGCCACATTTTCAAAGGTTACATTGCGGTTCTCATCGGTGGTCATCTTTGCCCGGCTTTTTCCAAAATTCATCATCTTGCTGCCACCACCACCGCCTGCTGCCTGATTGTTCATAACAATCATAAACAGAATAAACATTGCTCCAAACACAAGTAAGAGCGGCAATAAATTCATCAGCCAGTTTTCTGCCGGAATATCATTCACCACATAAGAAGTAAATTTTTCCTTATCCATCAGCGATTGAGCCTCACTGACATCCAGCACATATAAGGTCTCTTCTGACTTATCCGTTTTGACAATATCCAGTCTTCCGGTTGGATAAACTCTGTTTGGCTGCACTTCTACAGATTTAATCTCATCATCAGCCAGTTCCTGTTTAAACTGGGCATAATTATAGTCATCCTGATTCAGATGCTGTCCGTCCAGTAAGAACCAGACCAAAACCACAACTACAATCAGACTGATATAAAAGCCCCATCCTCTATATGATTTCTTCACGCAAACTCCTTCCTATCCCAAATCAAGAATGCCAATGTATGGCAGATTGCGATAGCGCTGGTCATAATCAAGACCATATCCTACTACAAATTCATCCGGAATTTCAAAACCGGTATAATCTACCGCAACGTCTGTTATCCTGCGATCCGGTTTATCTAACATTGCACACAATTTTAAGCTCTTCGGTCCTCTGGCGGATAAATCATCCAGCAGATAACGCAGTGTTCTTCCTGTATCAATAATGTCTTCAATGACAATTACATTTCTACCTTCAATAGATTCTTCCAAATCTTTCTTTATGGTGATTTTTCCACTGGACACGGTTGACGCGCCATAACTGGAAACGCACATAAAATCAATTGTTACCGGCACGGTAATACGCTTTGCCAGTTCACAGGTAAAGAATATACTTCCCTTCAGTATGCAGATTAAATGAACGCTTTCACCTTCATAATCCTTGCTAATTCTTTCTCCTAATTCAGCAATTTTACGATCAAGTTCTTCCTCTGAGAGTAATACACGAATCTGCTCACTCATTGTCTTCTCTTCCTCCATGATATTGTATTTCCAAAATTGTCTTCGTTGTACTGCTTACTTTGTAATATGCACTGATTCGGTATCCCACAATCCACAGGATATGAGCACCGTCTGCCACCAACGGAATCGTGTCCCGCTGCTCTTTTAAAATTTTCTCATTTACAAAATACTGCTTCAGCTTCTGTGTTCTGCCCGTCTCATCCAGCACAAAATAATCGCCCGGCTGTCTGTTCCGAATCAAAAGACTATTTTTTATTCTATCATAGTCCAGCCATTTCGTATACTTTTTTTTAGAAATTCCTTCCGGTAACTCTTCCCGTTTATAAATCCGGCAGGTAAAATCCGGATGTTCTTCTATTGAAATCCCACAACAACCGGCTGGTTGACCGCTTTGTCGTCCGACCGGCTGACTGGAAGACTGACTGGATAGCATTCCTACCGGTTCTGTAATTTTATGCTCCGGTTGTTTTTCGCACTTTTGCAGACGCACCCCGCCGTAAGTCCGCTCTGCCACCACCTGGTAAGGCAGGTTCACGCTTCTTCCCGTCTGCATGGCAAAAAGTTTCTGCACCAGTTCTACATGGGTTCTTGTAATATCTTTACTGCTTGCGGCCGTCTCACAGATACACTCCTTTATCATGCTTGTATACAGGATTTCCGGTTCTTTTAAAAGTTCCTCCGATATCAGGAAAGCCTGCGTCTTCCGGAAATCTTTTTCTACATATTGTGCTTTTTTTTCTTCTATTACAGCAGACAGATATTCCTGTGTCTTCCGGATGTCATCCCCAAGCTGTTCCATATGGGCATAAACTCCGGCATTCAGTTCCTCCAACACTGGAAGCACCTGATTACGGATCCGGTTTCTGCTATAATCCAAAGATGCATTGGTAGCATCCGTACAGTAGCTTTCACCTTTTTCTTTTAAATAATTTTCGATTTCCACCCTTGCCGTATGAAGAAGCGGACGGATGATGCCATCTCTCACCGGCGGAATTCCAGCCATGCCACGCATGCCGCTGCCCCGGATCATATTCCAGAGCATGGTCTCTGCCAGATCATTACGGTTATGGGCAACTGCAATTTTCCCTTCCGGCGCACCCAGTTCTTCTAACGCTTTATGAAAACTTTCGTATCGTAAATTTCTTCCCGCCTCTTCTTCCGAATATCCATGCTGCTTTGCATATTCCGGCACATCATAATCATAGCGGAATAGCTGCACCTGATACCGCCTGCAAAGTTCCTCTACAAACGCTGCATCCTGAAGGCTTTCTTCGCCCCGGATGCCATGCTGCACATGGACTGCTGCCAGCGTAAAGGAAAGTTTTTCTTTCAATTCCAGCAGATGCAGCAGCAGGCATACGGAATCTGCGCCACCGGACACTCCGGCAACCACTACATCCGACTGCTCAATCATATGATATTGTTCCAGAAAAGATTCTACACCAGGAATCATATTATTTCTCCCAAATTGCGGTAGCAAGCACCGTCATATCGTCTGCTGCCTTTCCTCCGGTAAAAAGTAACACCCGCTCCAAAATGCGTTTTGCAAGAATTGTTGCATTATTGGTCTCAATGCTTTCTATAATTTCCTGCATGGTTTCTTCCGGATTCGGCACATGTAAATATTCTAGCACACCATCTGATACCATGACAAGGAAATCTCCGTTATATAAGTCCTTTTCGCTTTTTTCCATATCCAGTTTATAAGATACGCCCACCGGAAGACTGGTGGAAATAAGACATTCCACTATGCCATTTCGCCGGATAAAGGTTGCCGCCGCTCCGATTTTATAAAAGTGGCAGGTTCCGTCATATAAATCCAGTTCACTGATATCCACCGTGGAAAATAAATCCTCCTGCCCTTTCATCACCATGGCAGAATTCATCATGCGGACTGCCGTTTCCACATCAAATCCCGCCTCCAGGAATTTTTCCACCAGTTCAATAACCATTTCACTTTCCTTGCAGGCAAGACTTCCAGAACCCATGCCATCCGATAAGCACATGACCATTTTTCCACTTTCCGGCTCCAAAAAGGAAAAGTTATCCCCGGAAACTGCTGCTCCATCCTTTACCATCCGGGCTACGCCATAAATTGCCTGAAACCGCGGCTCTTCTTCATAGGTATAGAGGTTGACGCCTTTTCCAATCAGCGTCTTGGTATCCTTCTCCGGAATCATGCGCCGGTTCAGTGCTCCGGCTACTGCCTTTGTCAGTTCTCTCGTAGTGACACAGCCTTCTTTTACCATGACTTTCATCACAAGCTGCCAGCGGCCGTTTTCCTTTTCCCAGAGCTGTTCATCAATCACTTTTATGCCCCGCTCTCTTGCCCGGTAAGCTATGTCCTGCAGATTTGACCGGCACTCTTCTGTAATATTTTTCTGCTTCTTTGCACAATCCTCCATGATATATGCCATGGCATCCAGCTGCTCGGCTATGACCTCACGGTTTTCTACCAGCCGGTTGTACCACGCCATATTTAAAGAAGCTTTTTCAAATATCCGAAGAGCCTCCGCCGTCATTTCCTGCATATAGGGGCAATATTCTTCCATTTTCTTTTCAATATCGCGGTTTGTCTTTCCCGCCTCCCGGATAGATTGCAGCAGTGACGACAAATAGCCGTACATGGGGCTGTCATCCTTTTCCCAGCAAAGAGCGCACTGGTCGCAGGAAACACACATTTTCCCGGTTATCTCATTTTGCATCCTGCCCATTTCCTCTGCCGAGAAACTGGTATGTTCCACATTCATCCGCCCGAATATATCTGAAAGGCTTTGAAAGGACTTTGCATAGGTCAGTAGTTTTTCTTCTTCATTACTCTTTATCTCCGGTATTGGCTGATTCACAAATGTGAATTCCAAGAAACTATGTATGATACGGCTTAACACCATGGTGGCTGCAAATATAAAGACTCCTTCTAAGACCGCCATTTCCGTCCGCATTCCGTCTCTTACGTTTAACATTTCTCCAAATACGGATAATAAGGTTGCCGAACAACCTGCGCCAAAGGCAGCTATCCAGGTATAGCAGCCTTTATTTACCCATTCTGCCAGCTTGATGATTACTATGGTTACCAGCAGTGTCATTACATATTTTGTCATCAGTGTCAGCGGCAGCATAAATGCCATTCCAAGAAACATTCCAATTCCCAGCAGCAGCCGTCCACCCCGTTCCAGGTAAGCTGCCGCAAAATATGCCGGGATAAAAGGGTAGCAGCCTGCAAATCCTAATTTACACACTGCTACCCCTATAAAGCATATTACCGCCTGTTTCGTTCTCAATTTCTTCATTTCCATTGTTCCTCCTTCTCCTGTCATTTGTGACAGCAGAAGCTATTATAGAAATGTTTGTCCGAAATCTTTGTCAAACCGTTGTCTCATTTCAAAAAAGTTTTCGGCAAAAAGCGGAATGGTTTGTCTATTTTAAGTTTTTCTATGGTCTTTATGTTCTCGAAGCTGTTCTACTTCTTGTCTTCCTTGAAGATAATCTCATTTTCATGGGTCAGTCCCAGCTTGCTCTTTGCCTGGTCTTCAATATATTCCTGACTCTTGGTATATTCTTCGTAATTATCCAGCTGATTCTGACGTTCTGTTTCATCTTCTAAAGATTCCGTCAGTGCCTTCTCTCTGGCAGTATACTCCTGCTCCTTCTGGTAGAGCTTAACAATCTGAACTGACATAATCACCAAGAACATTATCGCAATCAAAGAGATACAGATTCTTCCGTTTCGTTTCTGTTTTCTTTTTCTTCGACTATTTGTCATACTCATTTCCTCATCTATAGTTTACATAACACCATTCTAATAGTTTTACGGATTTTTTTCAACGTTTTTTGTAATTTTCGTAATAATCTTCTGATTTTCCCTTTCAGGAAACGTAAGGGTACTGCCACCATGCGAAATACTGCCCGCAATGGTTTCCCCACTACTTGAAACAGTTTCTTAAATACTTTTACGATTCCCTTCACCAGCCATGGACTGATGGCATAATTGCATAACAGCATCCCAACGCTCATGCCCAGCATGCAAAAGCCCCGGATTGCTCCGTCATTTTCCCGGCAGAGCATAATAAATATAAATATGGCACTGCCGATGCAGTACAGCATATCCTCCACTGCAACCATCCCGGTTCTATGGGGTATCAGCCTGCGCAGAATCCGAAGCAGGTCAAAGGCTAAGATTAACAGAAATCCCACCAGCATGAACCGGAGGAACCTTAAGGCTTCACCGGAAATTTCCGGGCTGATTTCTATCATTTAAACAACCTGCCTAAGAAGGATTCTCCGCCACCTTTGTGATAGGTTTCCACATCCGAATAGGTTAAGCCATCAATTTTCCCTGTGACATCCACTTCCCCCTGTTCTAAGGACAGGCGGTTTACATGAAGGTCATTTCCCTTTATCAGAAGCATTCCCTGTTCTGTTTCCAGTAAAATTTCATTTACATCAAAAGAAAGCACATCCAGCACTCCGCTGAAGTTTGCACTTTTCCGGTTTGCCAGCAATACTTTATGTGCTTTTGCTGTTTTCAATTCTTCCATTCAGTCTCATACTCCTTTACCCGAAAGTTAGTCCTTTCCAAAATATATGAGACTGTTTCTCTTTTTATGCGTTTTTACTCTTTTACAGATAGCGGAATAATTCTCCTGCCTCTTCTTTCTTGGTGGTATCTGCGATTGCAACCACTTCTACTTTCACCGTCTTCTGGCCAAACATGATTTCGATGATGTCACCTGCTTTTACATTGACGGATGCTTTCGCCGGTTTGCCATTTACGGTGACACGTCCGGCATCACAGGCTTCGTTGGCAACGGTTCTGCGTTTAATCAGGCGGGTTACCTTTAAATATTTGTCTAATCTCATTTGCTTACCTTCTTTCTTTTTGAAATTCAAAGCAGCATTGTCCATCCTTCTATGTTCCATGAAGCAAAGAAACGGAAACTGGCTTTTGTATCTAATCAGAATGCGTTGTAATTTCTGTCCTGATTTTTCCTTGATGTAAGGCTGTCTTTCCGCTTGCTTTGACGGAATGCGGCGGGTGTCCGTCTGCTGCGGATACGACCACTCGCCAGCAAGGGTGGCTAAGCATTCTGCTTAAAGAAAATGGTTATTCTGGCAATCGGTGCAAAGTCGCATCCATGCTCCAATTGCACCTCGCTGACACCTCCCTGTGTCAGCGTTGCCGGTTGCTATGCAGAATGCAAGCCACCCTAACCGTCTCGTTCATGTATCCGCATACAGACGAACACCCACCGCATTTTGTCAAACATTGGAAAGACAGGCTCAATTAACAAAAGGAAAAATCAGGGCTGCAATTACAGCATTCTGGTTTCACAAAAACAGTTTCCGTTTCTGTGTCTTCATGCATATAGAATGATAGAAAATTCTTTTTTCATTCGAATTTCAATAAAAAAAGGTGTAGCAAAAGCAGTTTTCTACTTTCGTTACACCTCTAATCAGAATCATTTTATCAACTTATTTATTGATTAAATCTTTTAAAGCTTTTCCTGCTTTGAACTTAGGTGCTTTAGAAGCTGGAATAACCATCTCTTTACCGCTCTGTGGGTTTCTTCCTGTTCTTTCAGCTCTTTCAGATACTTCGAAAGTACCGAATCCAACTAACTGGATTTTCTCACCTTTTTTTAATTCTTCAGCTACGATATCAGTGAAAGCTTTTAAAGCTGCCTCTGCATCTTTTTTAGATAAAGCTGTTTTTTCAGCCATAGCTGATACTAATTCTGCTTTGTTCATGTTAAAATTCCTCCTCTGGATTTTATAATTCTTCTTGAGGTCTACACTCTCCAAGATTACCTACGAATATATTTATACTTGTTTTTCCTTTATTTGTCAAGGAAAATACGGTAAATTAAGGCATACAATTTGGTCTATAACATTTTGTTGATTTTGTCTAAAACTGCTTTTCCAAGGACTTCATATTTCTGTTCTGCTTCTTCCATAGATGAACCCTTCACACCAATGTAGAATTTTACTTTCGGCTCGGTACCGGATGGTCTTACACAGAACCACGCAGCATCGTTTAATTCATAGTAAAGTACATTAGAGCTTGGAAGTCCTGTTGCTGTTACTGCTCCGGTTGCAAGGTCTGTAATGGTATCCTTCTTGTAATCACGTACTTTTTCAACTTTATAGCCACCGATTTCAGTTAAAGTTTCGCTGCGCAGTGTATCCATGATTTCCTGAATCTTAGCCAGACCCTCGATTCCCTTTAATGTAATAGACTCAACATGGTCTTTATAGTATCCATATTTTTCATACATGGCAAGCATTGCATCCCAAAGAGTCATATTCTTGGTCTTGTAATATGCAGCAGCCTCACATAACGCCATAGATGCTACCACTGCATCCTTATCTCTTGCATAGGTTCCGGTCAGGCAGCCGTAGCTTTCTTCCATACCAAAGAGGTAGGTTCCTTTTCCGGTCTTTTCGAACTCTAAGATTTTGCCGCCGATAAACTTGAATCCGGTTAATACTTCGATTAACTGAATGCCATAGTATTCTGCAATGGCATCTGCCATATTGGTAGATACGATGGATTTGATAAATGCACCATCTGCCGGCAGGGAGCCGTTGATTGCTTTCTTTTGTCCGATGATATAATCACCAATCAGGCAGCCGGACATATTTCCGGTTAAGGAATGATATTCTCCCGTCTTAGAATCCTTTACATATACACCGAGGCGGTCTGCATCCGGGTCAGTTGCAAGGATTAAGTCTGCATCTACTTTCCTGCCCAGTGCAAGTCCCAATGCAAATGCTTCCTCTGCCTCCGGGTTCGGATAACTTACGGTTGGGAAATCTCCATCCGGAAGTTCCTGTTCCGGAACAACATATACATTTTCAAAGCCAAGCTCTTTTAACACACGGCGGACCGGGATATTTCCTGTTCCATGTAATGGTGTGTATACAATCTTAAGGTCTTTGCCTACTGCATCAATGGCATCCTGATGTACCACAAGCTTCTTAAGCTCTGCAATATAAGCATCATCGATTGCCGCACCGATAGTCTCATAAAGGCCTGCTGCCCTGGCATCCTCTAAGGACATGGTCTTAACGGTGCTGTAATCAGTTACTTTCTTTACTTCATCCATAATTCCGGTATCATGAGGTGGTGTAATCTGTGCACCGTCCTCCCAGTATACCTTGTACCCATTGTATTCTGGCGGGTTGTGGCTTGCTGTAATATTAATTCCGGCAGTGCATCCTAATTTACGGACTGCATAAGATAATTCCGGTGTTGGTCTTAATGACTCAAATACATATGCTTTGATTCCGTTTGCTGCAAGGCAAAGTGCGGATTCATCTGCAAATTCCGGTGACATATGTCTGGAATCGAAGGCAATTGCCACACCCTTATCCTGTGCATTTACTTTTAAAATATAATTTGCAAGACCCTGTGTTGCTTTGCGGACAGTATAGATGTTCATACGGTTGGTACCGGCACCGATTACCCCACGTAATCCTGCTGTACCAAACTCAAGATCTTTATAGAAACGATCCTCAATTTCCTTGTCATTGTCTTTGATTGCCTGAAGTTCAGCCTTGGTTGCCTCATCAAAATACGCTCCCTCAAGCCATGCTTCGTAAGTTTCCTTGTAACCCATTCCTGATTTCCTCCTACTTTTCATTTATGTTGTTTACCAAAAGAGCCTGCCAGTGGCAGCCTCCTTCGGATGTCTCGCCCTTTCATTTCTCTCACTAATTCGTAAGACTGTTAACTACCTGATTTAATGTACTTGTCGAAGAATTATTGTTACTGGTTAATGTATCAATAATTTCACTCAATGCCTTCCTATATGCATCAGAGTCACTGGATGAACTTCCACTGGAGCTGTTCGTTCCACTGGAATTCGATGTACTGTCGGAATGCTTATGCTCCACGGTTGTGTTCTCTTCATTTCCGGCAGTTTCCGTCGATTCTGTCTCTGTACTGCCCGTATCATCACCTGACAACGCAATCTCTATCTGCGCTTCCGGCGAATTTACATATAGCCGCTTCGACCAGGTGTCATATCCATCTGCAGTAATCTGTATGGAATGGATGCCATACTGCAGCTGTAATGGCTGTGTATAATCAACCTGACTACCATCAATATACATCAAAGCGCCTGCAACATCAACCGCAAAGGTTAAAGTACAATATTTCGGATCCTCACCCTTTATGGAATCTACATCCACGGAAATCTGCTCATTTCTTGTTACAGCTACCTCTGTGGAACCGCCGTAGCCATTGCCGGCAACGGTTAATTCATAGGTTCCTTCCGGCACCTCTAACTGCATATTCTCCGTGATCTTATAATAATTCTTATGATTCAGGCTTAACCAGCCGCCCTCTAATGCCTGTGTATTTACAAGCTGGATGACTCCATGTCCTGTTGTAACGGACACTGACAGCACTTTCCGGTCAATTCCCTGTATTCTTAAGGTGTCCTGTCCGGTAACTGCGGACAATTCTATGGCTGCATCTCCGGAAAACACTTGTAATTCTTCATCATAAGAATACTTTGTGTCTCCTATGGTAAATATCTTATCTTCTTCATTATAGGAAAATTTTCCGATATCGTCCATCTCCCATGCATCTGCCGACTGCTCCACCTTTTCTAATATCAGGTCTTTATCCCGGAGTGTTAAAGTAACCACTTTTCCCGGTACCATGGATGCAGCCGAAATCAGACTGCCATGTCTGTCTTTAAAAATTGTCCCATCTGTATAAGAATACTGTTCATAACGTCCCGTGTCAATATTCAGAAATGTCATTGTTGAAAGTGTTGTATCAGCACCACTTACCGTATACAAGCTGCTTTCCTCTGCCTGTGTCACTTCCTCCGTTGCTGCCTCAACACCTGATACATAGCCTTTCATGCTGACAGGCCCATCGTCTTTCCTTCCACAGCCGCTCAAGGCCACAAATACTGTGAAAATAGCCAAGGCCAACAGCCAGTGCTTCCCTGATTGCTTCATTTCGCACCTCTTTTTCTCCTGTATGCTCTTTTCCTCCGGCAATTGCCTGTACATGATTATACATGATTATTCCACAAAATAAAATAACATTCTTAAAAACTGCTGGCGGATTTCTTCCTGTTCGATAACCCGGTTCAACTTCTCAATGTCTCTGCCGGACACCCACGCCTTATTGGCATTAAAGTAGTGATTTGCCACTTTCCAGAACTTCTGTGGGTATGCCATCCTTACATAAAGCTGCTCCCATTCCTCTGGTAATAATTTTCGTCTTTTTTCGTAAGCTGCCAGCATATCCGTTGCCAGCCCGATATTAAAATTATGTTTTTCCATCAGTTTCCGTAAGAAATGCGCCAGATCCCCTACCAGCACATCATAATGTGCCTGTTCAAAATTTGTAATTATAATTTTACCATGGGTAAATAATACATTATGCTGGTTAAAGTCTCCATGGCAGATTCCATACATTGCTGCTTCCCGGCTCTGCTTTCCGCTCTGCCCCTGCGTTTCACCCGGATTTGGTTTCATCAGCCGATGTTCCACGTCCAGTGCCTGTTTTAAGAAAATCTCATAATTGCGCATAAATATCATTTCAAACTCATTCTTTTTATGCTTTCCATGAATATAATTGCGCACCTTTTTAAGCTCCCGGTTGTGCCGGAATACCTCCATGGCATAATCCTGTCCGCCAATTTTTAAATTTTCATCCTCCACCTTCTGCAGGACAAGATGCAGCTTTGCCAGTTCTTCTACCGCAGCAAGTACATCATCACGGCTCCTGGTCTCACACTCCCTGCCCTCCATATATTTTCTGGCATAGTACCAGGTTTCATCCACCTCCTGGACTAAAATTTCTCCTTCCCTGGTATGTATGATTTCATCTGCTTCTATTCCATTTTCTTTCAGACGGAGCAAAACATGTTCTATAGCTTCCGCTCTGCCTTTTGACCCGCGAAAAGATCCTATTATTATTTTTCCGCCCTCTGATGTCGTGCAGATATAGGTTCCCCTTCCTTTCTGGATGGCGGTTACCTCAAACGGATACTGTTCTAACAACTGGCTCGATAAATTATACACAAAAACCCCTCCATACGACGAATTCGCACAAATCTTTATGCGTCTTTCTATCATATGAAGAGGTTCTTTAAAGTATAACCTGTCAGATATTCTTTTGTATTCTTTTCCGGTTCTTCAATTACCACATCTAAAAGTTTTGCCAAAATGTTCCCTATCTGCGGACCGGGCTTCACACCAAGTTCTATTAAGTCCCGTCCGTTAAGTGCAAGGTCTTTTAGTGTCAGACAGTCTGCATCTTTGATTATTTTATCATAAATCTTATGATATCCGTCCAATGCTTCAAGCTTTTCTTTCCTCTGATAATCACTCTGGGCTAAAATATCTGCTTTCTTCAGTTCAAATATAACCGGGTAGCACTCTAATCCGGCTTTCTGTACCGCCTTTCGTACGGACTCCGGTGTCAGTACCGGGTTAATATCGTGAATTGCCACCAGCCGGCAGACCATATCAATGGTTGCATTGTCGAATTTTAATCTGCGTAAAATTGTCTTCGTCTTCTTTGCCCCCACCTGCGGATGCCCGTAGAAATGGTCAATTCCATCTTCATCTGTACTGCGGCAATCGGGCTTTGCCACATCATGAAATAATGCTGCAAGCCGTAGCACCTTGTCTGCTTCCACACCTTTTAACACTTCAATGGTATGCTCTCCTACTGTATAACAGTGATGGGGATTATTCTGTGGTGTACGCATCATCACCGAAAATTCCGGCAGTACCACATCCGCAATTCCTGTGGCATATACGGTATGCATCTCCTCCGGATGGACTGAGGTAAGAAGCTTAACCAGTTCTACCTGAATACGCTCTGCACTGACCTTTTTTAACATCGGTGCAAGCTCCTGAATCGCTTCTGCTGTCTCTTCTTCTATATCAAAGCCCAGCTGTGCCGCAAATCGCACTGCCCGAAGCATCCTTAAAGCATCTTCCCCAAATCTCTCCTTTGGTTCTCTTACACAGCGGATGATGCCACGCTTTAAATCTCCTGCTCCGTCAAAAGCATCCACCAGTCCCCGCTGTTCATTATATGCCATGGCATTAATGGTAAAATCCCTGCGTTTTAAATCCTCTAAAAGATTATCTGTATAGGTTACTTCCTTCGGATGTCTGGCATCCTCATATTCGCCATCAATCCGGTAAGTTGTCACCTCATACCCTTTTTTATCCAGCATTACCGTTACCGTTCCATGCTCAATTCCAGTATCAATGGTGCGCCCAAAAATTTCTTTTACGTCTTCCGGATAAGCAGAAGTGGTAATATCCCAGTCCTGAGGCACACGTTGAAGGAGGGTGTCTCTGACACACCCTCCTACTGCATATCCTTCAAAGCCTGCTTCCTGCAGCTTCTCAATTATAAACTTAACATGCTCTGGAAGCTTCATTACCATACGTTTTCCCGTTTCCTTTGCTTTACTTCTGTTCCTGTTCTTCAAAGAACTTATACGTTCCTTTGGATTCTGCTTTTACTGCATACAGAAGATCATCTGCCACTTTAATCATTTCATCAATGTCTTCTGCCTTCTTTACCTGATTGGAAGAAATAATACCAATAGAGCAGGAAAGTAATTTCTTATCATCAATCTCAACCGGCTGTCCGATTTCTTTTGCAATCAGTTCCCTGAACCCATCCTGTTTCTTAATCTCTTTATAGATAGCCTTTGCGGTAGCCTCTAAGGTCTTTTTTTCTCCGGTGTAGAGGAAAATAATAAATTCATCACCACCGAAACGTGTCACAAAGCCCTTGTCCCTGCAGACCCTGCTGAAGATATTTGCCATGGACTTAAGCAGCAAATCTCCCACATCATGTCCAAAGGTATCATTATATCCTTTGAAATTATCCAGATCGATAAACATAATACCAAAATCATGCTTCATGTGGCCCTTTTTAATCTTCCGGATAATTTCCTCGATGTTCTGATAGAATCCCTTCCTGTTGAAAATTCCTGTCAGCTGGTCGGTTACTGCAGATTTATACAATGCAGTATTCATTTCGTAGAGCTTCTCATATGCATAGAGACGATTCAGTGCATACTGCACTTCCCGGAACAAAAGCTCATAAATCCGCATATCACTCTCATCTAACATATAGCGGCTGACGGAAGAATGCCAGTTATCCTTCATCAGAATATATGCTATCATAATGCTTGTTACTTTTCCATTGTCAAAGAATGGAATAGCAACAAGGGAGCATACATTATCTTCACCAAACAGTTTGACCACATTCAGATGTTCCGAATAGTTACTGCTGATTTTCGATACAACAAACCCTCTCTGTGTCTTTTCGAACACTTCTTTTAAATACTTCTGCTCCTTCATAGAAAGACTGGCTTCTGTATTATCATAAAGTACCTTTGGTTTTCTTCCATGATACTGTATATATAATGCCCGGTCCAAATTAAAATGATACAGGAATGTCCGCATCACATTCTCTACCATTACTTCTGCCGAAACATCCGTCACATCAATGGTCTTCTGCCATGTCGACAGAAAATCCATCTGACGGCGTTCCTGCTTGTAAGCACGGTTTATGCTTTCCTGCTTCAGCTGCATTTCCATCTCCTGGGAAGATATCACATGAAGAGGTTCTTCTGATAAATACTGTTCCAATGGCTCTAATACCTTAATTTCTTCATCTGTGAGAGAATGGGTATTATCCTCAAGATATTGTTTTAAGATTGCCTCTTCATTGCTCTTAAGTTCCATTCTTCCTGTCTGCCCATAAAAGCGGATCCTGTCCTTACGGAACAGCTGATAACAGAAGAACTGGTTTCCCTCAGTCCGCACCAGATGTGTCTCTGCACAATTAAAATCTTCAAATGCTGACGAATCATTACCGGAATCCATTCCAAGTAATGCCCGTGTGAAATGATAAAGGAACATATCGTCATCACAACGTGCATAATCGTGGATGATTCCCACATCATTCTGAAGCTTTTCTTTTTCAATTATGTAATTTAAGAACTGTTTGCAGTTATTGAGGTACTGTTCACAGTTGAAGCGGTTGCCAAGCTTCTGATTGCACAATGCTAAGAGTCCATACAATTTACTTAAATTACAGACCCTCAGACTATTTAAATGCAGACGTTCAATGGTCTTCATACAGCGCATCAGATATTCATTGGCTTCCTTGAATTCTTCTGCTGCAATACAGTTAATTGCCATATTGTAATATACTTCCGCAATATCCTCCGGCAATTCCAGATTATATAAAATTTCTACTGCTTTCTGAAAATAACGCTTTGCAAGATCATTCTGTCTTAATGCCGTTAAGGTATAACCGATTCCCGAGAAAATACGTCCACTTTCCACAGAACGTTTGTTGTCCAGTGCTTCGAAAGTTCTTACCGAATACAGCAATGAAATCGGATACATACCGTTGGTAGACGCCAGCATAATATTCTTCTGGTATGCATTGTAAATAAGCTGTGTATTGCCAATTTCTGTTGCCAGTCTGATTCCCTTACTGAAATAAATAAGCTGGGATTCGGAATAATATGCCTTTGCTACAATCTCCGGCTTATTGTCATAGGCATACACATAAATGTACGCCAGATGATTCCGGTAGTCATATTTTATTAATTTTTCAATCATGGCATCGCTGACTTCCACGTTCTGTGCACAAAAGAAAATATTATTCCAGCCTGCCATCTTCGCCTGTATTTCTACCAGCTCTGCTTCAAACTGACCGCGCTCCATGCCACCTTCTGTTGCAATACTTTTTGCAACACCTGCACATTCAGTGGCTTCCTGCAGTTTTGACTGATACATATAAATTACAGAGCGGAGATAATATGCATAAAAACGCATCCTGCGGTTCTTTTTCTTCTCTGCAAGCTGTAAGATACCCTCACTTATTTCCAGTGCTTTTGGCAAATCCCTCATATATACCGATACATATGCATAGAACTGCCAGAGTTCGTATTTCACTTCATCCGATACTGTAAAATTATCAAATCTGATTCTGCGGTCTACTTTTTCCAGATAAAACAACGCCTGTTCAAAATCCATGAAAAAAACAAGATTCTGCAATGTTCTGATATCATCTGCAATACTTTCTGCTGTAATAACCTCATCTCTTTGTTCCCGGGATTCTCCGGCATTTCCAATGCGGAATATTGCAACATTATTGTCCAATTCCTCCGTTACGCTTTCCCAGCCCGGCAGCATATATTCCGGCAGCCGCTGCTGCTCATTCATGCCGAGAACGATTCCGATATTCTCTGTATGCTCTGCCTTTAACAGTTCATAGACTATTTCTATGGTTCCCATTCCGGCAAACTGCATGCGGTTAATCCAAAGCATAAACGGCTGTATCTTAGAAACTTCAACAAGCATTGCCACAATAGCATCATGCATCCGCTCCCGCTCATAGTCAACTTCTGTATACAATAAACTCTCTTTCCGGATACATTTTCCGGTCTCCCGGTATGCTGCAATAATTGGACGCTGCAGGGAATAGACATTACACTTGTCCAGGAATTCATCAAATGTCATCTCCTTCTGCTGGTCGAAAAGTTCCAAAATCAAATCCAGAAACGGCTCATATGCTCCCGATAATTTCTCTGCCCGGAATTCGTGGGCTACAAAACGAACCTCTTTATTATTCGTTATCTGCTCTGATATTTCCAACTGCTTTAATGAAAAATCATTGCTGTATTTTGCCAGAACAATGTTGTGTTCTTTCTTTCCAATCTGTGCAAAAACCTGTTCCAGAATACTGTTATAATATTTTTGAATCATCTGTTTCCCCCTTCAGAAATATTCAAAAAGGCTCTGAAAATATATGATAATTCCCTGTTATCATATACCTCCCTTTCTCTTTCTGTAATAACCTGTCTGGTATTTATAATTTATATATTAGTATAGTCCTCAAACCCACGGATTGTCAATGTTTGTTGCGACTTTTTGGGGGCTTTTTGAAGGGAGTTTTCACACTTTTCCGATACCATTTATTTTCATTAAAATACTGCAGTTTTATAATGCATGTATTGGTAATTGCAGAAATTTTAATGCAGCTCTTGCTGCAATCTCCGTCGGGTCAACTATATTTTCTCTGATTCCTGCCAGGGAAAAAGCAATTGGTAATTCAGTACATCCCAGAATCACACTTTGCGCACCCTGTTTAATCAAGGATTTTAAAATATCGTCAAGTCCGTACTTTTCTACATCCTTTTTTCCAGCTTTAATACATTGATAGATTACTGCCATAATTTTCTGTTGCTGCTCTGCATCCGGATAAATCGTTTTGATTCCCTGTGCCCGAAGCTCTTTCTCATAAACCCCACTCTTTATCACGCCATCCGTAGCCAATACGGCTGCACATGATATATTCTGCTCTTTTAAAGCTTTTACTGTCTCGCGGGGCATATGCAATATCGGGATATCAGTAAATATTTTTAACCGATCATAAAAAAAATGTGCTGTGTTACAAGGTATCATCAATAAATCTGCTCCCATATTTTGCAGACTTACTGCACTTTTTACCATCTCTGGTATAGGATCCTCTCCCTTTTCAAGAATAGCTTTCGTTCTATCCGGAATATTCGTGTTACAATCAACACAAACATGCACATAGTTCTGATCGCAGTCTGCATCTGACACTTCAAAAATCTTTTTCATTAAATCGCAGGTAGCCATCGGTCCCATGCCACCAATAATACCTATTGTTTTTTTCAATTCCGTTCCTTCTTCCTCAGGTCATGTGTCAAAGTTCAGAAAGCCCGGAAATCATTATCATTTCCAGGCTTTCCTTGTAATGTACTTCAAATTTTCCATCAAAATCTGACATGCTGTATGTTTACATCATTTTTTAAGTTTTTTAATACTCTACCTTCCACATATAGCGTCGTGTTGTCAGTGGATGCTGTCTCTCCTCAGCCAAAGCCTTATTATAAACCGGATATACATTTGTGAATAAGGAATGGTTAAAATAGTCTACGACTGATGCATCAATTGTAGACAGCCCTAAATCCTTTGCATCAATTACTTCAATCCGTTTTGCATAAGTCTTCAAAAACTTCAATGCACGTTCATCCAACGGTCGATTGGTTCCCTCAGAAACCTGAAGCACAAATGGTACTTCTTTATCTGTAATTTCGAAAGGTCCATGGAAAAATTCCCCACTGTGAATACTGGAAGAATGAATCCACTGCATTTCCATAAAAATACATATACTTTGCATATATGCTGCACCATAACCCGCTCCGCTTGCCATAGTATAAATAATTTTATCATCTTTATATTCCTTGGCAAACAGTTCAGCCCGTTTTTCCACATGCTTACATGCATGTTTCACAATACCATCAATACGTCCAACACCATCCATAAATTCTTCATAATGCTCATACCCTTCTGTCTGATTCAACAGTTCCACTGCCACCAGAAGTGCACAGATAATTTTTTCACCAGCAATATCCTTGTTATCCCCAAAAGTATAATTGATAATATAATCACCAAATGGGGTAATCTCTGATTCCTCTTTCCATGTCAGAATAATTACAGCTGCACCTTTTTCCTTTGCCAGCTTCGCTGCATTAATTGTTTCCGGTGTATTTCCCTTATGGCACGATAAACACACGATTACATTTTTTCCCAAATCCTTCGGAGTACTATATACAAATTCATTACTATTAATTAGTGCTGACTTAATATTTGCACATTCTCTTTCCATAAATGTTTTCGCTGGATAAAGTGCTCCATTAGAGCCACCACATCCCACAAAATATAATGCTTTAATACCGCCTTCTTCTTTTCTGCTTTCTAAAATTTCTGTAATTACATTCTTGATTTCTGTTGGTTTCATTGATAATCCTCCCATAAATATTTTTAATACATTGTTGTTATATTATTCTGCAAGCATTGGTCTTGCTAATTTCTGAATATATGAAATTTCTTCCTGGCTCAGTTTACAATACTCACTATTATCCATACTACATCCGGCATCCTGCACATACATCATTTTGGTATCCTTTTCTACAATGGTAAAAAACCAACGTTCTTTCGGTACATTGTATAAAGTTCCTTTCTCCACCGGAGTTAATTCAATATTAAACTTTCCATCTATTCTGTCCGCTGTAATAATAATACATTTTCCAGAAATCAAAATGAATTGTTCATCTGTCGTATGATGTATCTCTAAATGTTCTAACCCATCAATGTCATTATTCGGTTTCCAATTTTTGATACAAACAACCCATTTTTCATTCCGATATGCACATTCTATTCCTTCTCCATCATACCTGTAACTTGTCGGCTTTATATCCATATAGCGTTCCTCCTTAAACCTTTTAATTATTTCTATTATCAATTATTCTTCCTGCAATTGGCGTTCCATACCCAAACGCTCCTTCGACACCGCAAATCTTTGAAGCGAATTCTGCTCCAGCCTGCATGGCTTTCTTTAAAAGTTCTTTAACATTCCCATCATCTTTACTTTCTTCTTTAAAAAATTCCGGTTCTTTATACCGTAAAATATATGTCAAAAATGTCGCGAAATAAGAGTCTCCTGCACCCATAGTATCCATAATGCTTTCTGCCTTTACAGCTTTTTCATACATCATTTCACCATGGTATAAAATGTATGAACCATCTTCTCCTATTGTTCCCAGAACAAGCGGAACTCCAAGCTCTTTTACTTTACTCATTTCCCTTTCGCGTTCTTTATCACTTAAATGTGCACAGGAAAGCATTGCCACTTTAATATGCGGACAAATTTTTTTCAGATATTCGTCTGTCCATCGATTTGAAAAATCAAATGCAACTGGAAGACCCAAAGAAGCAATTTCTTCTATGTCATCATCTATATAGGCATTCAGATTTGTATAAATCAAATCAAACTTTCTTATATATGAAAAATCTTCCTGCGTAAAATCATAAGGATACTCTTTTGCCACACCTCCATGATTGGACCCGACAAATACGCGATCTCCCTGATTCAGTGTCACACATGCAAATCCATTTTCACCTTCATAATTCCTGCTATGTGAAAAGTCTACATTCATATTTTTCAGTGCTGCCTGAATGCATTCTGCTACTTCATCATTTCCAAATTTACCTAAAAATGCACTTTCTGCATTATTCATATGTGCATATGCACATGTGTTAACACACTGACCTCCTGGATACATTTTCCCCCTGGAAAGATATTTGTCACAAACTGCATCTCCAATTGCAATTATTCTAGGCTGTCTCATTTTTATTTCTTTCTCCTTTCTTTCAATTTTTCTTTCACCCAGACTCCCTCACCTCTTCTTTTTGCAACAAGCAATTATTTTTCCAGATTCGCTCTTTCATTTTTTCAGATAGCCATTATTAATATTTATGTATATCTGGCAATCCATCATGAGGTGGCAGTTCCCACAGCCTGTCAGAATAACACAGGCTGTGTGCTGTTACTGTTTTCTTTATTTTGCCACCACCGGTTTTTATCAGAAAACAAAATATCCTATTCCTGTTGCTACTAATACTGATACAATTGTACATACAAGTCCCGGCCGCATATAGCTGTGATTAAATATAAATTTTCCAATCTTCGTAGTACCTGCCGTGTCAAAAGCAAGACCTGCTATACACTGGCTGGAATCCGGGATAAAATAGTTGGATGAGCATGCCATCCATCCACCTACAATAATATAAGCCGGCAGATTCAATGCAATTGCAATTGGAATCATAATCATTGTCGTAGACGCTTGTGAACTTGTCAGTGCACCTACCAGAAATACTGCAATAATATAAATCCATGGATGTTCATTTGTTAAAGCTGACAAATTTTCTGTAATGAAGTTTGTCTGTGCACCAACAAAAGTATTTACCAGCCAGCAAAGTCCCGCTGCAAGAATAACAGCAAAGAATCCAGTCTTTAACAACGGTACTTCTAAAATGTCGTTACTATCAATTTTACTTACAATAACAATAATTGCGGCAGCTACATACATAATAATCTGGATTAAAGATGTCATTGCTAACTGTGTACCATCGCTAAATGTTGGACGGAGCGCCGGGAAAATACCGCATATTGCAATTACTACCATAGAAACCAGGAAGATAGCAACAGAAATCTTTGCTTTTTTGGTTACCTGTTTTTCTCCTTCTACTTTCTTTTTAAAATCTTTTACCAGTCCATCTGCAACCCTCTGCTGATATTCAGGATCATCCTCTAATTCCAGACCTTTCTTGTATACAGACAATGCTGCAACCAATACTCCTATCAGTGCTGCCGGAATTGCTACCAGCATAATTGTTGCCAGATTTACTTTTTCAAAAATAGTCATATAACCCACAATAGCTACTGTTGCAGCTGTTATTGGTGATCCGGTATTTGCCTGCTGGGATGAAATAATACTAACAGAAATCGGGCGCTCAGGCCGAATTCCATTTTCCAATGCTATTTCATTAATAACCGGAAGTAACGAATATACAATATGTCCGGTTCCACAACAGAATGTAAATAAATACGCTACAAAAGGTGCTACCAAAGTAATGTTTTTCGGATTTTTCCGTAATATTTTTTCTGCAAGCTGTACCATAAAATCCAATCCGCCAGTCGCCTGCATCGTACAGGCTGCGGTAATTACCGCCAACATAATCAGTATAACAGTAATCGGTGGATCTGATGGAGTCACTCTAAAGATATATACGAAAATCAACATTCCGATGCCGCCAGCCATTGCCAGGAAACTTCCACCTTTTCTGGTTCCCCACACAATAATCAGCATTAAAACAATAAATTCAATCCAAAACATGGACATCTACCTCCTCTTTTTTATTTATTCCAAAGCATGTGCACTACTTTAAAACCAAAATGTATTAATTTGTTTTTATTTGTATCACTTTATTTTGTATCTATTTGTATTATATAGATTCCATACATTTGTGTCAATAAAGAAATACATTTTCGACATTATGCACAATTTTTTGTTTCACTTTTTGTACATCAATATCAATTTAATTGTGCATAGTAAAACCCGCCAGGAGCACTGGCGGGCATACAATTAAATACTTTTTATTCTTCTGTTTTCTCTTTCTTTCACTCAGGCAGTTAAACGTATGAAGAAATAACATAATCCGCCTGACTTACATCCTGATTCTCACCAGCTCCTGTATACGCAACTACCTCTATATTTGCAGCCTTTGCTGCCTGTATACCAATAAACGAGTCTTCTATTGCAATACATTCTTCCGGCTTTGCTTCTAAATATTGCATTGCTTTTCTATAGCATTCCGGATCCGGTTTTCTATTCCGGCACATGTCTCCGCATACCAGCACATCGAACAAACCCAGCATTTTCATCCGGTTCAATGCTACTACAATCAGCCGTGTAGAGGTTGAAGAAACCACTGCCAGCTTTTTCCCCTGTTTTTTCAAACCGGCAATAAACTCCAGCACCCCATCCATTGGCTTAATGCAGCCATTTTCATATGTATTTCCTATTTCTTTTCTTTTTTGCAAAAGCTGTTCCATTGTTATTTTCTCCGGCGAGCGTTCCAGCAGTTCCAGCAGAATATGGGAATCATGTGAGCCAATTAGTCTATCCCTGTCTTTTTGTGTCAGTTCCACTCCAAACTCTTTTAATGCCAGACCCAGATAATTACCATTACTCTCTTCTGTATCTGCTATAACTCCATCAAAGTCAAACAATACATATTTTTTTTCACAGAATTTTTTCATTAATATTCTACCTTCCACATATAGCGGCGGGTTGTTAACGGATGTTCACGCTTTACTGCCAGTGCGTGGTTGTAAATCGGATATACATTATTAAACAGTGCATGGTTAAAGTAATCTACTACTGTTGCATCAATTGTGGATAAGCCAAGCTCTTTCGCATCAAGAACCTCAATACGTTTTGCATATGTTTTCAGGAATGTAAGTGCTCTCTCATCCAGTTCGCGGGTTGAGCCTTCTGATATCTGAATCATAAACGGACGGTTTGCATCTGTAACTTCAAATGGACCATGGAAAAATTCACCGGTATGAATACTGCTTGAATCAAGCCACTGCATCTCCATAAATATACAGATACTCTCCATATAGGCAGCTCCATATGCTGCACCACTTCCCATTGTATAAATCACTGAATCATTCTGATACTCTTCTGCAAATGCCTCTGCCCTGGCAGCCACATGTGTACGTGCATTTCTGATGATATTGCTAATCATGCCTAAAGCTTCATAGAATTTATCATAATTAGCATATCCCTCCGTCTGTGCAACTAATTCCACTGCCACAAGCAATGCACACTGCGTCTTTTCTCCTGCATAATCAATATCCCCTGCAAGATGATCAGGACTTGCATCAAATGTATAATGTATAATATAATCTCCAAATTCTATAATTTCTGATTCCTCCAGCCATGTCAGAATAATAACCGCCGCTCCTTTTTCTTTTCCTAATTTGGCAGCCTTAATCGTTTCCGGTGTATTTCCCTTGTGGCAGGCAAGACATATAATAGAATTTTCTCCAAAGTCCTTTGGTGTGCTATGCACAAACTCATTACTGTTTATCCAGGCTGATCTCAAAACCTGTGATTCTCTCTCCATAAATGTTTTTGCCGGATAAAGTGCGCCAAGTGATCCTCCGCATCCCACAAAATAAATATTTTTAATTCCACCGATGTCTTTTTTTTCTTCTAAAATTTCTTTCACAATGTTTTTAATGTCTTTACTTACGTATCCCATTTTTTCTCTCCTTTTTATAATGTATTTATTTGTTCTATGCGTTTACTATAATACAATATAATACATTCTGTCAATATATATCATACAATATAGGAAAATATATACATTTTTGCAACTTTGTTTTATAATATTTGTGAAAGTTATATTAGGAGAGAGGTATTTATATGGAACTGAACAACACCATTGCCACACCACTGTACAAACAATTGGAGGAAAAAATACGAAAAGAAATTGACGCCGGAGAACGGGCGGCCGGCAGTCGTCTGCCTACAGAAAATGAATTAAGTGAATCATACCATGTGAGCAGAGTTACTGTCCGAAAAGCATTAGCCGTTTTATCTGAATCCGGATATTTAGAAAGGAAATCAGGAAAAGGGACTTTTGTAGCTGAGAAAAAATTGCAGCGTAATATTACAGAAGTCATAAGTTTTTCTGATATGTGCCGGATGAAAAACGCAACACCTGGAGCTAAGACCATAAAAATTGCATTGGAAGATCCTTCTGAACGGGATTTAACTGAAATGTCACTACACGAAGGGGATAAAATACTCGTAGTGGAAAGAATCCGTTATATGGATAATGTCCCTGTCATCTTAGAGTTCAATAAATTTCCTGAATCCTTTTCTTTTTTATTTGGAGAAGATTTAAACGACTCTTCTTTGTATGAAATACTAAGAAAACACAATATCATTCTGGATCATTCACGTAAAACACTTGATATTGTTTTCGCTAATGCCCAAGAGGCTAAGACTTTAAACATCAGTAAGGGGTATCCTCTGCTCCGGATATCAAGTACCATCCACGATGTTGACAACACTATCACGAATCTTTGCAAACAGCTATGTATCGGTGATAAGTTCCAGTTTATTTTTTAGTTCCAATTTACACCATTTCCAATGCGGCTCATCTAATAGCAAATGCGATAAAGTTCCTTATTACAATTAACTTTATCGCATTTGTTATATCCTTAGAGAAGTCATTATTTCCCATTGTGCTACTATATTTTCTAAGGTTAAAAAGCTCCGGTTTCTGCCACCTGAAAATGCCGGAACAGAAAGGACAATTTCTTATGCATTTATCGAAAAATAAACTGGCGGTCTTTTTTCCGGGCATCGGTTATCACTGTGACAAACCACTGCTCTATTACAGCCGAAAGCTTGTTGCCGAAGCAGGTTATGAAACCGCTCTTACACTGGACTATTCCCTTGCCGGCAGCGATATCACTGGAAATATCCGGGGTAATAGGGAGAAAATGCAGCAGGCTTTTTCTTATCTTTATGAACAGGCTGTAAAACAGCTTTCTTCCGTAAACTGGCAGGATTATGATGAAATTATATTTATCTCAAAGAGCATCGGAACGGTTATTGCCTCTGCCTATGCAAGGAAGGAAAATATTTCCTGCCGCCAGATTCTCTATACCCCTTTACGGGAAACCTATGATTTCCACCCGCAGAATGCCATTGCTTTTCTCGGCACTTCCGATCCCTGGAGCGATATTGAAAAAGTGACTGGCATCAGCAGAGGGCAAAAGATTCCTCTTTTCCTCTATCCGGATGCCAATCACTCTTTAGAAACAAAGGATACACTTGATAATATCAAAACGCTTCGCAATGTCATGGAGGAAACGAAGCGGTTTCTTACTTCATAAATACTTTGTTGCAGCAAGTACCGGTTTATTCTTTTTGAATCAGGATTTTGCCATCCTGAACCTCAATCCGCACTTTATTGGAATCGATACCGGCTTCTTCTAACATTTCTTCTGTCAGCTGCAGCCGGTGGGCTTTATCTAAAACGGAATATTCTTCATGGGTAAATTCTGCTGCACTTGCAAGACGCTGCAGTTCTTCTAAAGATACTTTCCGAATCTTTTCGGTACTGATTTTGCCATCGGAAATCAGCACTGTCCGCTCCACTTTATCCGCCAATGCCATATCATGGGTCACTATGATTATTGTAATTTTAAATTCTTCATTCAGTTTGTGGAACAGCTCAAATATCTGATTTGCAGTCTTTGTATCTACTGCGCCGGTAGGTTCATCCGCCAGAAGAATCGACGGCTGATTGGAAAGTGCAACGGCAATGGCAATCCGCTGCTGCTCGCCACCGGATAGCTGGGAAGGGAACTTATCCGCATGTGCTTCCATACCGACTGCCTTTAATAAATCTCTGGCACGCTTCCGCTTCTCCCGGGCGGATGTTCCCGGATGAACCTGCATGGGTGCTTCAATATTTTCCAGCGCCGTAAGATAAGAGAAAAGATTTCTTGCACTCTTCTGCCAGACGAATCCCACTTTGTCACGGCGGTATAAAACCAGTTCTTTTTCCGTATAGGACGATAAGTCCTTTCCATCCACCATAAGGATTCCTGCTGTGGGTGATTCCAGTCCTCCGATGATATTAAGCAGCGTCGACTTTCCACTGCCGGATTTGCCGATAATTGCCATCATTTCCCCATCTTCTATCGTAAGATCCAGTCCTTCCAGTGCCATGACTTTATGCTGTTCCATCTCATATATCTTTACCAGGCTGTCACACTGAATCATTTTACCAGCCTCCCATCCTTTAATTCATAGACGAAATCACCAAGTTCCATCAGATTCGGGTCATGGGTGGTCATGACTACAGTGATATGCTCCTGCTCTACCAGTTCACGGAAAAGTTTCATGACTGCAAGCCCCGATGCCGTATCCAGTGCACCGGTTGGTTCGTCTGCAAAAATCACCTGTGGTCTGTGGGCAACTACCCGGGCAATTGCCACCCGCTGCTGTTCACCGCCGGACAACTGATATGTCATATGATAAATCCGTTCTTTCAGTCCGACCCGCTCTAAGATTTCTATTACACGCTTCTTCTGTTCTCCCCTATTTTTCTGCTCTTCCTTATCCTTCTTCCGTTTCTCTTTATCATCGGATAACCGCAGGGCAAATTCCACATTTTCATAGGCATTCATCACAGGAATCAATGCCACAGACTGAAAAACAAATCCCATCCGGTAACGCCGCAAGTCCTCCCGCTCCCTGTCTTTTAAATATTCCAAATCTTTTCCGAAAAATTCCACTTTTCCTTCCGTCGGTACATCAAGAGCACTTAAAAGATTAAGAAGGGTTGTCTTGCCGGAGCCGGAACGTCCCTTTAAAATAGTAAGACTGTTGCTTGGTATCTCCATGGAAACGCCGTCCAAAGCCCGGACGATGCTGCCATCTCCCGACGAAAAATATCTTTTTATATTTTCTGTGCGTATTGCTATCGTCTGTTCCATCAGCTGTCCTCCCCTAACCGAAGTGCCTTTGCAATTTTCATGCTCCGCAGTATTTTCCGGATAATCAGATAACAGAATAACATCACTGCCAGAAGTACCGCTAAAAGCTTCAAAAGGTCTGTAGGATAAATGTATATTTCTATGGCTAGATTATGCTTTTGCGGCAGATAGACCACCATAAGCAGACGTACAAACAAAAGCGTTGTCACTGCTCCGATTCCTCCACCTGCCAGTACCGGTCCTGCCGAGGCAAAAAGCTGTTCCGTTAAAATCATCTTCCGGACTTCTCCCATCCGCATTCCCATTGCACGGTAGACTCCCAACAGCAATTCCCGTTTTTTCAGTGTCATGATCCAATACAGCAGAAATCCTACAGAACATATCACCAATGATAAAATAAAGCTTAATGTAAACATTCCATTCGTCACCTGTACCATGGCTGAATTCCGGTTGCCGGCAAGCTGTTCCTGCAATAAGGTAAGCTGTTTTGGCTGAATGTCGGCTGCCGCAAGACTGTCCGTAAGCGCTGCCTCTTTCACGCCCTCCGAAAGCTTCATCCACACCTGGTAAGGGGTCTGACCAAAGGCACTGATTACCGTGGCATAATTTGCCACCAGAAGATACTGCTCCTGTTCCGTAAGATTGCCTTCTTCATCCTTTACATAAGCATATCTTTCATAACCAGGGAAGCAGTCTATGATTGCACAGACCTTTGCCTGCCTGCTGCCCATGGCATCTTCACCAATCTCTGCCGGCAGATACCTTGTATAACTTAAAGTATCTCCCACCTTTAACTTTAATTTGTCTGCCAGATTGGAAGAAATTATTACCCCATCCGGCTCCTCTGCCAGTGCATTCAGTGCATAAAACCAGTGTTCTTTGTTGACACCATCTTTAAGCCGTGCAGTCTCCCCGAATCCTTTTGTGTTGATTGCCATAAGTTTTCCATCAAAAACTGTTCCGTTTTTCGCAGTAATATCCGTCTTTTCATCTATCAGTACCCTTGTGGCATTTTCACAGACATTTTCTTTGATTAATGTTTCATATCTTCCAAAATCAGGCTCCAGATATTTCCAGCTGGTTTCCTTTTCTTCCATTTTCGAAACCTGCAGCCGGAAGTTTTCTTCCACCACTGCATCTGCTCCGGTGACATATGCAATCTGCTCTTCCATATTCTGATTCATGGTCCGTGCCATATTCGCATCAAAGATTCCACTGGCTATGGTCATAACGAGAAACACTGCTAAAAATCCCGATTGATACCAGGTTCTTTTCAACTGTAAAAATGCCGCATATCCTGCCGGGTGGAATCTGTTCTTAAAGACTCTGTCCACTGCAAGAATCAGATTATAAAAAAGACGTATAAACAATAAGCCTGCTGCCAGTATAAATACCGATGTATTCAAAAGAATTACCGGATCCATCCCCTTTCCCGCAATCAGTTCCAGCGCAAGCCTCTCCTTCTGCCGGTTGTAGTTATAAAGCAGATACCCGGATAAAAGTAATAGCAGAATATCCAGATAACATTTTTTCCAGAAAGGATTTTTCACAACACCGTTTTTTGCCATACTTTCATTTACAATGGTGTATTTTGTCCGCCGCAGCGCCGGTATGGTCAGAAACAGAATTACAATAGCCGCCGCCACCAGAGCGTAGAGAATCATTCCGCCATTTAAGGTATACATGCTTACATCTTTTCCGGTAAATTTTAAAAATCCGTCGGTGGAAGCTGCTCCTTTGCACATTCCGTAACCCAGCAAAAGTCCAATCGCTGCGCCTGTCAGTGCCAAAAAGGATGCCTGCAACAGGTAAATCGCACCCACCTGCAATTTTGTTGCTCCACGGCTCCGGAGTACTGCAATCTCCCCTTCTTCCAGAGAAAGTATCTGGGAGGATACCATATAGATAAATAACAGCAGCAGTACAATGCATGGCAGTTCCAATGCCCACAACATCTGCTGTATCGTCCGCTGTTTTGTGAAAAAGGACGTCAGAGTATCTGCCATATTATCCTGATACTTTGTATCCGATGACCGGAACTGCTGCATATAATCGGCATACTCTGCTGCATGCTTTGCATCTATCTGCCGGTAGTCCAACATCAGATTTTCTTCGTAACCGATTTCATCCTGCCCGAAGGAAGCAATCAATGTATCAAAAGTATTTTCCGATACAAACAGCGTATTTCCAAAATCACTGAGAGTATGATACCAGTAACTGTCATTGATATCCTTTTCCTTTATGATTCCTGTTACCTTAAAATCCACTTCATAAGCTTCTGCTTCACTCTGCAATTTCAGATGAAGCACTTCTCCTGTCACCAGTCCATAGGCATCCATCGTCTCTTCACTGACAAGGCAGGGATAGCAGCCGTTTGTTTCCGTCTGATTTTCACTGTCTAAACCCTCTCCGTATGTAATATCTGTGTTCTTCGATAATTCCAACAGATATCCAATGGTGAAATATTCATTGGTTCCGCCCAGGCTGGTATCTGCTTTTCCACCGGAAAGGCTTAAATACTGCTCCGATGCCACGGTATCCACCGCCACATATTCGGTCCATTTTTTCTCATATGCCACAAGTTTCTCTAACACTTCCTTTGCAGAACTATAATCCTTCGAAGAATAGCTGCCACTACGATTCATCACTGCCGGAAATGTTTCCTGTTCCTTGGCATAAGTCTCAAATCCGGTTCTTAGCACCTGATTTCCAGCACCGCGTTCAAACATCGGATGGCAGACGAACAATGCGACAAACAGTGCAATTCCCATGAGCAGGCACAAATTCAGTCCTTTTTTATTCTTTATCTTGCAAAAGACAAAATGTAACATTCCAACTCCTCCTACTCTCTTGCCAGTACATCGCCAGCCTCTACTCCGGTCAGGACTACTTTTCCATTTCCGGTAAGCGTATCATCCAGTAAAACATACTGCTTCACCAGATGTCCCTCTTCTACCTTCCACACAAAATACGATACCTTCTTCGGGTTCATCGCATCCTTCTCTTCGTAAATCATTCCTGCCGGAAGTACCACCACATCCTCCATGGAAATATAAGGAAAATCCACGCTTCCGCCCTTTCCCATATCATCTACGATTTCATCGTCCATCCGTACATAAAATGCCGGTGCATCGTAGCCGGAAGTTGTCTGAAAAGTATAATGTACACCATCTTCGTCTGTATAAATACAGCCTTCATCCAGATTATTGCTGCCTGCTGCAAATCCCACGCAGGTTCCGGTGTAGGTTGTATCCCCGGAAGTAATACTTACCGGCTCTCCCACTTCTGCAATATCATCTGTATAGACCGTCACTGATTTGCTGCTCACCATCTGCACCAGAAGCAAATCCGAAGTTTCTCCTTTCATCTTAAGGATTTCCTCTCCGGCTTCTACTGTGTCTCCTTCCCAGGCAGTTATTTTCGAAACCTGTCCATCCGCATCTGCATAAACAGATAATTTCCCTGTTCCGTCATTTCCACGGCTTAACGTATCATAAGCTGCCTGCAACTGCTGCAGCGTCTGATTATGGTCTGCTTCTGCAATTTCTTTTTGAAGGGTTATCATCTGCCGGTCATAGTCACTGGCAGAATCCAGCCCGTTCTCTAATTCCGCAAGCTGTGCATCGTAATCTGCCTGCTGTTTCTGATATGAAGTATTCTCCGTCTCTATGGCATTGGCTGCTTCTGTAATGGCTGCCTTTCCTTCTCCGGTATTGATGATATAAAGAAGGTCACCTTTTTTCACTTCCGCATCCTTTTCTACCGCTATTTTTACAATCTCTCCTTCTTTTGCAGCAAGATAGACCCTGGCATTCTTATCTGCCCTGCCATATTTTAATCCGTGATTTTCCACCTGAAAATCTGACCGCTCCACCGTATACTCGGTATAATCCGAAGGCATCCGCTCCGTAGTCTCATAATAGACTGCTTCTCCTTCCGCTAATCCATCCGTAATCTGGGTATTATGGTCATCTGCCGCCCCTGCTGTTACTTTACGCTTTTCTCTGGTATCATCCCCGGCTTTCACATAAACATAAGTTTCCCCATCTTCCTGATACAGGGAATCGTTTCCCACCAGAAGGACATGCTCCGCTCTTTTCTCTTCAAAATATATGGGATATAACTCTCCCGCCTTAAGCTCTACGCCCTCCGGCTTTTCTATCAAAACATTGGGATAATTATTATTTATCTTTGCAAGCACCAGCTCGTCAGTGCTGTATTCCCGCTCGGTAACCGGCACTCTTTCGCCAGATTGCAGCATATATTTTTCGGAAACATCTTTATACTTATAATTCTGCACCGTTACATCCTTAAGCTCTATTGCAAGGTCTTCAGTATCTGCCACAATCGCAACATTTTCTCCCGCGCCGGCTTTCCGGTTTACGGTCAGGCTCTTGGTATAAACCACTTCACCACTGTGATTTGCCTTTAACGTTCCATCTGCTATCAGAGCGTCCAATGCTGCAATCTCTTCATTCAGCTTCTGCACCCGGTACTCATGAAGCTTCGTATCGTAGCGGCTGTTTTCCTGCAGGACGGCTATCTGGGAGGTGATGTCCTCTGCCTCTGTCTCCTGCGTGTTATTCTCTGTTGCAGATTCCTGCATATCATCCTCTTCCTGAATGTTATTCTCTGCGGCATCCTGAATGTTATTCTCTGCAGTATCCTGCTGCTTCTGCTGGTTTGCCAATTTATCCTGCTTCAATTGGTTGATTTTCTGGTTTAATTCGTATACGGTATTTTCATGCGACAGCTCCTGCTGCTTTGCTTTCCGGGACGCACTTGCCTCGTCTACATCTGCGTATGCCAGCACATCACCTTTTTCTACGGTATCGCCCGGTTCTACCAGAATCTTTGTCACCGTGACATTGGCTTCATATGCCTGTCCGTACTCCTTTGGCACTGCCGTTCCCAGCAGCACGTTGGTGGTTCCGATATTTCCATAGGTCACCTGCTGATAAGAAGCATTACTTGCCGCCGGCTCTTCCAGGTCTGGTATTGTTTCTGTTTTCTTACTTCCACAGCCGCCAATTAACATTACAAAAAACAGGCCTGTCAGGACTACTGGAATCACGCTTTGTGCGTTTCCTGCGTAACTTTTTTTCTTTCTCACAGAGTCACCTTCTCTCCACCGGAAAGTCCGGATGTAACAACCCAATGATTCCCTACTTTTTCTCCAACCGTTACCGGCACTACCTTTCGATATCCGCTATCATCCAGAAGATAGACAAAGTGTCCCTCTTCACCTTCCTTTACGGCAGAGGCTTTCACATAAATGACATTTTCCAGCGTGGGCTTCGTAATCACAAGACTCAGCACGTCTGCCTCTGAAAGTGATGTCATATCCGATACCGGTGAAAATATGATTTTATTTTCTTCCACACCGGCAACCTTTAATTCATAGGACAGTGCATCCAGTGTAGCTGTATAAGTATCTCCCATGTTAAATTCATAGCCTTCCGGCAGGTCTGCTTCATAGTTACCGGTTCCACACACTTCAGTAATCAGATTATTTCCCGGCACAAAGCCTCCTTTTTGCAGATAATTATCCATGGCTGTAATGGTACCGGATTCTTTTGCTGTAATCTGATAGCGGGACAGCTTTTCTTCTGCCTCTTCCACATAAAGCTCTGCTACTTCAATATCCCGCTTTAAATTTGCAATATCTTCATTATAATCCAAGGATGCATCACAGCTCATGAGGTTTACATAATGTTCCACCAGAAGCTGTTTATCCGCAATCTCATCCTGACACTGTGTCATTTTTGCTTCCAGACTGTCTGAACGGAAGGATACCAGCAACTCTCCCTTTTCCACTTTATCGCCTACTGCCACATATACTTTGTCTAATTTCAATTCCGTATTTGTTGCATCATAAGTAATCTTTTCCAAACCCTCTGCTTTTAATTTCAAGGTAATTTCCGGCGTCAGATTTCCTTTTTTCACTTCCGTGGTATCATAAGCCAGCTTCTCATATGGTGTCCGGGCAGTTGACACAAGCTCTGGCTCTGCTTTTCCGCATCCCGTCAGAAAACTGCCTGCTGCCAGGTACAAAAACAGTTTCCATTTTCCCGTTCTTTTCTTTCTATCTGCCATAGGCACACCTTACCTTTCATCCAAAGGATGAATCAGTGTACCATCCATGGCATTGACAAATACCGGATGCCGGTTCATATCATTTCCGGATGCCATATAAAGACACCACGCCGGCACATAACTGTAACAGCCTTCCTTCTGGTCATCTTTGATACGCGCATAACCAAGCTTTAACTTATTAAAATTCTTGCACACATCCAGTTGGTAATCGTCTCCATTTTTTATAATCTCATCTTTGATTATATTTTGAATCGTTGATAACGGCAGCAGTTCCACTTCTTTTGAAATCTTTGTAACGCTTACCGGATACTGCATAAATACTTCTGTAATTCCATTATCCGTAACCGCAAATCGTATCTCATCCTCTAATTCAAAATTTACATCACTGTTTTCCGGCGTAACCCAGGAAATATCAAAGTCGTTATAATCCAAAGAATCACTAAATGCCAGTCCATTGACACCGGTTCCATAACCAAAGAGGTAGCCCCAGTCGATGACCTCCGCATAATCGGTATACTGTTCTCCATCCACTTCTATCTCATTTGCGCCATCCCAGGAATAATCCTGCTGCCCATAAAGCACCTGATTATCACGTCCTGTTTCTTTTAAGAACTGCTCCACTAACTGCTTTGCATCTTCTTGGGAAATACTGCATCCATTTTCCTTTTCCGAATTGTCGATATATGCAGTTACTGTATCATTCCCATATACAGCATCATAATCCTTTAGAGACTGTGGGCCATAATACTGATTCACATAAATGTCCGTCTTGTTTTTCACTAATGGCGATGCCACAATGTAGGCAATTGCATTTTCGTTTGTTTCTTTTACTTCAAATCGCACATTACATAAAAGGTCTCCGCAATACCCTGCATATTCATTGCAGCTGTCATAATCCTCTGCTGCAGTATAGGTATCTTTTGCAGTCTCTAATGCTTTTTCGTATTGTTTTTTCTGTTCTTCGGTTTCTTCCTTCCAGTCATTCAGCATTTCCTTATGTCTTTCTACATCCTGATGATGTACATTATTCTCCAAATCATCGATTTGAGACTGGACAGCAACAATCGTTCCATCCATGCTGTCAACGGCAGTCTGTAATTCTTCTTTTGTCAGATGCTCAAAATCATGGTAATAAATTTCAGAATCTTTAAAATATGCTTTCAGGAACTTTTTCTTATAATCGACATCTATCTTTAATTCTTCTGCCGCTACCACAGACATGGCATCTGCTTCCGGCACATCAATAGATGCATTGATTCTTACCTTCACATCTCCGTCAGAGGTTGTTACCGTAAAGCTGTCATCCCAGTTATCCGCTTCCCGGAATTCATCCAGTGTACCAACCACCCCTTTGGTTTCCTGTTCTGTTTCCATCTCATAATCTACTTTTTTCTCACCACATCCGGCAAGAAGTACCATCACCATACCTGCCGGAATCATTTTTCGTAAGATTGGATGTTTCATGCTGTCCCCTCCGTTTTCCATCTTTTATTTTCTGTTTACCTTTCCATTTTCCTCGTTTCTGGTGTTACTTTAACATGAAGATGTAAACTTTTTGTATCTTATCATTACAATAAAACCGGCAATTCTATGGCTGTATTTCCTATCGCCACAAAACTGCCGGTCTCGATAATTCTATTTTTACTTTTATTTTTTGTCTTTTCTTATTTTTTCCATCTGTTCGAAAGAAGTATCTCCAGTTCATCTGCTCCAACCGGTTTGGAATAATAGTATCCCTGAAACCAAGTGGCTCCCACAGTCCGGAGATAATCTTCTAATGCCTTATTTTCCACGCCCTCCAGACAACTCTTGATATTGGCTGCATTGGCAAAATCCACCATACTCTGGACAATCGCCTTATTCTTTTTGTTTACAAGAATCTTCCGGATAAAGCTCATATCAATCTTAATCTCATCAATCAGCATCTCAAGCGCCATGGCAGAAGATGAACTTCCTGTTTCAAAATCATCCATGGCAAATTTGATTCCATAGCCTCTTAATACTGCCATCCGCTCATTGATTACCGATACCGGAAGGCTTCTGCTGTAAAAAGCTTTTACTGTCCCACAAAGCCTGTTCCAGAACAAAATTTCCCAAATCATACATGGAAGGATCATTTTCGCAATAACTGCAGGTGACCATCTATGCCACTGAAAATACCTTGCCTTCTTTTTTATTTTACCATGTTACGCTTCGTTTGGCTATCTGATATTGTGCTGATTCCATAGATAAATCTTGTTTTATCAAAGAGTTCAAAGTACCGGTATGTGGCATCCTTTTCTTCCTGTATGTTATCGGATTTTATCCTCAGTCCGGCTACGTCCAACCCCGTGTAGGAAAGCTGTTCTGCCAGCTCTTTCTCCACTGTTTTTTCTTTCTCTTCGCCATCATCTTTACCTGATGAGGAAGTTTCCTCTGTTGCTGCCGTCTCCGATAAAATATCTTCTCCTTTTGCCTCAGCCAGTAAAACGGTGCCATCCTCTAAGAGAAATACCATATGCTTCTCTGTGCCGTCATATTTTGTAAAAACAAGCTTCCAGTAGTAAGCACTGTAGGTGTGAAATGTGGTATCCACTGCTTTCTCCGGAAATGCTTCCCAGGTATACCAGTTGGCATAAGAAGAAGCTAAATCAGAAGGATACTGTCCATTCTGATAAATGGCTTCCATGCTGTCTCTTGCCAGTGCCGCTGCCTCATAATCCGTCAAAGTCATTTCATAAGAATAAGCTTCCTGCGTCTCACTCTCCCACTGCCCGGTAATCAACTGGATGCGTTCGCTTAACTTAAGGCTTTCCGATGCTTCCTTTGCCAGCAGGGAATCGGAAGCTATGTACTGCGCCGGAACTGCCTGCACTTCTCCCACTACTTTACGCTCCTGTCCTTCAATCAGAATTCCCGGCAGAAAAATTCCTGTCAGCACCACCAGAAGTGTTCCTGCTATCATTCCACAGACACTTCCTTTTATCTTTAATTTTGTTCTTTTCTGAAACATATCCGCATCTTCGTCCCCTTCTTTGGCTCACTTTCTACGATAAGTTCCGCCTGATGATGTTCTAAAATCAATGCCACTAATGACATTCCGATTCCGGCTCCGCCTTCCTGTCTTGCCCGGGATTTATCTGCCATATAGAATTCATCGCAAATCCGCTCTGTCTCTTCCTTGGTCATGCCGATTCCATAATCTTTTACGGAAAGTTCATAATAAAATGGATTTTCCTCTTCCTGTATTCTCTTTCCGCTAAATTCAATGACACCATGCTCTTTGGATGCTTTTCTTGCATTATCCAGTAAATTCACCAGTGCAGTCACCAGAAGTTCTTTATTTCCGTACAGTACTGCCGGCTCGATATTTTCCTTTAACACAAGCCCTTTTGCCTCAAAGGACGGTGTCACCACCTTAAGTACTTCACTGCTTACATTTTCAACCTGAACTGCTTCCTTTTCCATTTCATGTTCCCTTAAATAAATCAAATCAAAGAGCTTTCCCGACATCCGCTCTAACCGTCTGCCTTCGGAAAAGATATAACTTAATGCCAGAAGCTGTTCTTCTCTTGGAAGCTCCATGGAACGCATGGTATCTGCATAACCGATAATGGAAGTCATCGGTGTCTTAATCTCATGGGTAAAGTCTGCTACAAACTGATCCCTTTTCCGTACCATTCCCTGAAGCTCTCCTATCTTTTCTGATACTGCTTCTGCCATCCGGTTAAAGTTTTCTGCCAGAAGTCCTACTTCATCCTGACTCTTTACTGTAATCCTCGTCTCATAAGAGCCATCGGTAATCTCCTCTGCCACCCGGTTCAACTGCTCCAATGGCCTGGTCAGATACCGGCTGATAACATAAATAAACAAAGATTCTATCATAAGGCAAATGAAAAGAATCAGCCGGAAATAACGGATTTCCCGGTCTCTTAATGCGTAGGCATCGGACACCTCACTTCTGCTGATCATGCAGAGGTTCTCATCCCCTACCTTACTGGCTGCCGTCACATAAATATAATAATGACCGTCCTCTTCAAAGATGGCATAATTCTTATTTCCATCCTCCTGCTGTGCTTCCCAGACTTTCTTTAAATTGGCATTTTCTTCTGTTTCGTTATAAACCAGCTTATCCCCATAATAAATAAAAAATGTCACATTTTCTGCCCGCATACCGCTGCTGACCTGTGCTCCAATGTCTGGAAGTGCGCCCTTTACCGACTCTTCCCGGTTCAACGCCTGAAGTACTTCATATTCCACCGAGGACTGCACCAGATTATTCTGAATGACTGCATTAGAAATCTGTGTTTCCTTCGCCAGTTCAAAATTCTTATGTATCATCAGATAGCCCACCAGTCCCAGACTGACTGAAAGCAGGATTAAATTTGTAATTAATACTTTATATCGAAATTTCATGCTTTATCCTCTAACCGGTATCCTGCCTTAAATACTGTTTTAAGCTCCGCTCCAAGATTCAGCTTTTTCCGTAATCTCTGGATATGAAGGTCTAAGGTTCTTGACTCTACGGAATATTCCGTTCCCCAGATTTCTTCATAGATTCTTTCCCGGAACAGTGTAATATTCCGGTTGCGCATCAGAATTTCTAAGAGTTCAAATTCCTTTGGCGTAAGTTCCACTTCTTTTCCTGCCTTTGTCACCACCTGATTTTCACTGTCTAATTCAATATCCATAAAAGTAATCTTCTGCTCCATCTTATGATAGCGGCGCAGCACAATATTAACCCGTGCCAAAAGTTCTACCACTTCAAAAGGCTTTACCATATAATCCTCTGCCCCGGAGGTCAGCCCCTGCATCCGGTCTTTTAGGGAATCCTTTGCAGTCAGAAAAATCACCGGAATTCCCATTGGACGGATGTATTCCATCAATTCAAATCCATTTAATTCCGGCAACATAACATCCAATATAATCAAATCAAAATTTTCTGTTTCCAACAGGTCTGCAGCTTTCATTCCATTGTATACACAGACACACTGATAGCCTGCCTTCATCAGATTCAGCCGGATTAAATCCGATATTGCCTTTTCATCCTCTACAACCAATATCCGTATCATGCTGCCCGCTCCTTTTACTACTCTTTGATGTTTATTTTAACATATATTTGTATCTAAAATGTATCTGAACATTAAAAAAGAATGTGCCTTGCACATTCCCGCGCCTGCGGCGGTCGCTTGCGACATCTACCTTATACGCCGCAGTGCGCATCCTCGCGGAGCGTTTTTTGCTTTACAGGAAAGCAATTTCCTGTAAAGCAAAAAAAGTTTCTTCTATTCCTTCTGATTGCTCATCGGAATAAAAGAAACTTTTTTATTCTCATCTTCTCTGGTCTAGAAGAAACAATTATTTTTTCATGCTACGCCTGCACCAGTGTCATTTTTCCACTGCAATGCATCTTCCGGATGCCCTCCGGTATCGTAAGCCTGTCTCCGGTATCTACCCAGATGCTGCCAATTAAACCGCTGCCGGATGCCACATAAATGACATCTGTGCTGTCAGAAAGCAGCAGATCCATTTCCCTCTCTACCTTAAATCCTGCACCTGTTACTTCTGCAGCACCACGCTCTATCCGGATTTTTCTATCCGGCTGGTTGCAGGATAACGCTGCTCCATTGCTTTCCATGACTTTCTTATACCAGAATGCTGAATCCTTTACATAACGCTGCTGGGTTGCAAAGTCCACATAAATAATTCCGAACCGTTCGGAATAGCCCTCATGCCATTCGAAATTGTCTAAAAAAGTCCATAAGAAATAACCGGCAATCTCTGCTCCTTCGTCCGCCGCCTTCTGCAGATTTCCAAGGTACTCATCCAAGAACTGGATACGGTTGGCATCATGTACACTGCCATCTGCTTCCACATTGTCATGACAGGACATTCCATTTTCCGTAATATAAATCGGCAGCTGATAACGTTCGTAGAGGAATTTTCCTGCCCAGTATAGGCATTCCGGTGTCACCGGCCATTCTGCGGCAGTCTTTGGGAATCCTGCCGGACGGTCTACAAATTCCGGCTCTCCATCTGCTCCTGCGCGAACCGGATATCCGTTATAAATATTCTGACCGTAAAAATCAATGGGCTGGTGAATCAGTTCCATATCTTCTTTCGTGATTTCCGGCAGATACTCCTTGTATTTCTCAAGGCCTTCCTTTGGATAATGTCCTAAAATAACCGGGTCGGAATACCAGGATACATTCCAGGTCCAGTTGTCGACATCATTATAAAAGCCAAAATATACCTTCTTTGCAGCTTCAATATCTTCCGGGGAATTACTTGCTGGATATGCCACCCCACTGGTTGGTGCATAGCCAATCTGTATCGGCTGCTTTGCATATTTCCGGAGAGTAATAACTGCTTTTCCATGTGCCCGCAATGCATTATGCGCAATCCGGAAGCTTTCCTCTGGTGTGACTTTCTTTCCCGGTGCATGAATACCACGGTAATATCCCAGTCCGATAAAGCACTGTGGCTCATTCAAAGTAAAAATCTTGTCGCAGATATCAGTAAAATTCTCTGCTACTACTTTTGCATATTCTGCAAACCAATCTATGATTTCTTCATTGAGCCAGCCGCCTTTATCCTCCAATGCCTGCGGAAGTTCCCAGTGATAAAGTGTCATATATGGCTCAATGCCGTTTTTCTTCATTTCAAGAATCATATCACGATAGAGTGCCACCGCTTTTTCATTGACTCTTCCGGTTCCCTCCGGCATCAGTCTCGCCCAGCTTACGGAAAAACGGTATGCCTTCACGCCAAGTTCTTTCATCAATGCATAATCTTCTTTGTAACGGTGCATGTCATCGGCACTGACATAGGCATTATGATGTTCGAAGGTTCTTCCCTCTTCGGTAAAGGTGTCCCAGATGCAGGTTCCTGCGCCATCGTTTTTGTCTCTTCCCTCTACCTGATAGGCACTGCTGGCAACACCCCATACAAAGTCTTTTCGAAACATTTGTTTTCCTCCTGATTCTATTTCTTGTGTTATTCTTCTGCAATTATGAAAAACACTATAATTTTTTCAGTTCGAATATCTGTGCAGTTCCTCGAGTGCGAATGCCACATAAGAACTGCAAGGGGCACTAAGAATTTTGCAAGACCTGTTCTTTCTTCCGGCAACCGGCACAAATTCACATCCATGTTCATATGTGCCTCGCTGGCACTTCCCTGTGCCAGCGTTGCCAGATGCCGGACAAAATTCCAAGTGCCCCTAGCAGTACTTATAATGCATCCGTACTTCGACGAACCACCCAGATATATTCCTATCATAAAAACATATCATTTTTCACAATTGCAGAAGCATTCTCTCAATCGTTTTCGTTATAAAAACACTCTACCACGAAACGCCCGTTTCGGGATAGAGTGTTTTACCTTAAAAATGGTAGAAATCTATTTTATTAAGAAAAATCAGAATGTACGGATTCCATATGCCATAACAGTTTATTTTAGGTTTTTTAACTTTTTGTTACTTTTGAATAGAATCGTAGTATTTTTTCACGATTTTCTCCGCTGGTTTTGCATATATTTCATAATCTTTTCTCTTTAGGGCAGCATTCTTCGTGTAGAGATGACTGTTCCAGGACCAGAATGCCATGCCCCTCACCCATTCTCTTTTTAAGCAGGCTTCAAACATTGCCTCATACCAGTCTGCCTGTCCCTTAGCATCTGCTTCTCCCTGCACCGTCCAGTCATTTGGCACTTTATTAGAATCCACGATAGACATACATCCTGCCTCTGCAAAGAAAAATGGTTTTTGAAATTTCTTTACCACCGCTTCAATCCGGTCAAGCTGGTTCTCCCAGTCCTCCAACGGATAATAGCCACTGGAAGAAATCACATCTACTGCATCCCACCATTTCACATTATGCTCCTGATATTTATCGGTATTATAGGAAACAAGTCCGTCAAATTCACTCCGGATATCAGCGATCAGCTTCCGCCACTCTGCTTCCCTGCGCTCTGCCATAACCATTTCGCAGCCTGCAATATGCATTTCCACACCCATTTCTTTTGCCAGCCTTGCATAATGAAGCTGAAATTCGGTATAGGATTCAAACCAGTTACACCACTTTGGTTCACAGACTACGTCTTCATCAAAGAAATTGACATGGGCACGCCAGGTTCCATTTTTGCAGTTTACCGTAGGCTTTAATGCCACACGCATACCAAGCTCTTTCGCATAATCAATCATGCCCTTTAATTCATCATCTGACACCGTTGCTTCAGAAGTATAACAAATCTCTTCCGACTGTGCCGTGTCCTGCAATCCGTTGGGTGCTAAAATAACAAAATTGCTGTTGGTATTTTCTTTCATTTTCTTTAAGCTGTCAAAAGCACTCTTCTCCTGATAGCTCCCTTTTCTTGCAAATGGTGCATATGTCATGCCGCAGATATATTCCATGGTAAGTATTTCCTTTCTCCTCTTTCAATGACTTTTTATGATGGGAACTATAGCATTCGCCCTGGAATCTTGCTATAATGATTTATTATAAAAATAGTAAAAATCTCTTATGGCAGGAATTCATTTATTTTAAATATATTGGGGGACGACTTTATGAATTCACTTTTTGAATACAGCGACCGGCTGAATGCTCCTTTTGAATGCTTCTTATTTGACACAAGAATCCATTCTTTTCCCATCCGGTCCCACTGGCATTATTTTGTTGAAATTCTGTATATGTTAGAGGGCACCGCCATCATCAACTGTGATGATGATACTTATGTACTAGAAGAAGGTGATATGACGTTATTTCTTCCGCAGGCAATCCATTCTATCTATACTGCCACAGAGCAGCCATTGGTTTATTATGTCATGAAATTTGACTTAAACCAGCTTGCACCATCCGGCAATGCATTAAGTACCACTTTTTCCGGGATTAATTTTGTATCACTTTTTAATCTGGCGAAGGGTGATTCCCATGCTCCGAAATATTTTTCCAAAGCGATGTTAACAGGCTATCCCATTGCCGGAATCTTTTCCTCCTGTGAACACGAAATGCAGCAGCAGGAATACGGTTACCGGATTCTGGTACAGTCCCAGATTAATTCCCTTTTAACCTTTATCCTGCGTATCTGGCGGGCACAGGGTTTTAATACGGATAAAGCTCTGGCTATTCCGCAAAATACAGAAGAAGCGTCCATACACTCCATTACGGAATATATCGACGCTCATGCCCAGGAGCCATTAAAGGTGGAAGACCTTGCCAGAATGTGTAATATGAGTTATTCCTATTTTGCCAAAAGCTTCCGGGAACTCTATGGCCAGTCCTGTAAAAAATATATTGAATTTATCCGCCTTTGCAAGGCTGAGGATTTGCTGCTCTTTACCAATCTTGACTTGAATTATATCAGTCAGGAAACCGGATTTTCCGATTGCAGCCATTTTATTAAGGCTTTCCGAAACAAGCACAAAATGACGCCAAAGCAATACCGGAAGGAGCATTCCTCTTAAAGGTACATTCTTAATGCTGCATTCTTAAAGGTGCATGTAGATATCTGCCTGCTGAATTGCCACATCTGCTCCTGCCATCAGCATGGCAAAGAAGGTTAATGTGATGGTAAGGAATACCGCCTTACCATCATAGACAAATTCCACATTCTTCTTCCGGTTGGCAAGAAGAATTTCTATTCCAAGCAGGATAAAGATACATGGCCAAATATGGAAAATGATTTCATAGGTCAATACCGGCACAAACAGATGCACCAGAAACAGGATTCCAAATAAAACCAGTGCACTGCCTAAGGTAATGCTGCCCACTCTGTGGGTGCGTACTTCTTTCACATTCTCATCCATTTTCCTTATGCCTCCTTTTTCTCTTCTTCCTCAAGGGATTTTTTCTTACCATGAACCAGATAAATTCCTGCTGCTATAATTGCAATTCCTGCCAGCAGTCTTGGAAGCCGGTAACTGATTTCCTGAAGTACCCAGACCGTTTCATCCGGAATTAAATTTGCAATCATCCAATAGAAACTGTTCCAGATTAACATAATACCAAGCAGAATCAGCACGACTGCAATAATGGTATGATAACGCTTTACAAAGGATTTATCTTTCCCGCCTTCTCCACTTAAATGGAATAAATACTCATCCTCCACGGCATAGAATTCTTCATCTGATAAGCCTGCTAAATTGTGTACATGAAAGAAGCTGTAAAACCATGCAATTACTGCAAGCACTGCCAGCGGTCCAAGTTCAAAAATAGATGCTGCTACAATAATGCCAAAGAACATCGACATCAGGCTTAAGCCCATTTTCATAAATCCCATATACATTTCCCCTGCTCCCGGTAAAAGGGAACAGCAAAATCTTAAAAATCCATTTCTCTTTTTCGTCATGTTATCTTTCCTCCTTTAAAAACCATCCATTTGTCGTCTCAGTAATAAAATTGCAAAATGCACTGGACGCATCATTTACACTTTGTAAGAAATTCTGCTCTTCACTACGCTTTTTCGCTTTCTCTTTCTGTTCCTGTAAGTCCTTATTGACCTGCTCTTTTGCTTCTGCTACATAAGTTTCCATGTTTGGTCTGCTCTGCTGCTCCACCGTAGGAACTACAATCAGAAATGCGATTGCCGCTGCCGCCGCTGCCATTACTTTCATGCTATAAGTCAGGAGCTTCCGCTTCGCTGACACTTTTTCTTTGTATACAATAACCTTCTGCTGCTGCTCAATTTTATGTAGAATATTTTCTTCTAAATATTCCGGTGCTTTTATCATCGGTCCTTCTTCTGTTTCCCGAATCAGTGCTTCTAACGCTTCGTCACTTAAATACTCCTGTGTATCTTCTTTTCTCATATCAGCTCCGCTCCTTTCCATATAGTTTTCTAAGCATTGCCCGCGCCCGGTATATCTGTGTCTGCACGGTTTTCAAATTCTTCTGCTTTAACTCTGCTATCTCGCCGGCAGGATGTTCTTCACAGAAGTATAGCTTTGCGATTTCATCATAAGGCGGTTTCAACTGTCCGCATTTTTCCTGCAGTTCTTCTCGGACCACCTCTTCGATGCATTGCTCTTCCGGTCCTCCCGCTCTCGCAGGATGGCTTCCTAAGACTTCGTCTTCGGTGGGAACCATCCTCCTTGCCGCCTGTCTGCTGTAATCAATACATTTATTCGAAGCAATCCTGCAAAGCCAGGCTTTCTCATTCTTACCGTCGAACTCTTCCTTGTGCTGGTAGGCAGATAAAAATGTTTCCTGCGTCAAATCTTCTGCTGCAAAGTAATCTCCGGTCATCTTAACGCAAATAGAAAATACCAGATTCTGATATTTATGAACCATCTGCGTAAATGGTTCCTGACACATTTTTATCCACCTCCTTGTCTTTTAAGAACGTTCTCATACTATATAACGATTATCTTTTTCTATTGTCTTCAATTTTTTCAAAAAATCAATATTTTTTTTAATTTATTCTATCCGGAATCCATTCTATTGACTTTTCTTTTCCGTGAAACTATAATCACTGTGGTTATCATGAATGATAGAGCAATTGCGAAAGAAAACATATATAACATATTTTAGCCGATAAATCTTCTGTTTCTTTTTAAATAGGAAATATTGTAATTCCATCCCCCGCATTTTTCTTTTTGCTATTCCGCCTGTCTTTCCAATGTTTGATAAGACACTTGGGCTGTTCGCCGAAATACGGACGCCTTTTGAAATCTGCCTAGGGGCACTTGGAATTTCGTCTGCAACCGGCAACACTGGCACATGGATGTGCCAGTGAGGTGTATCTGAACATGGATGTGAATATACACCGGTTGCCAGACGAAAGTAGAATCCCATCGAAATTCTTAGTGCCCCTTGCAGATTTCAGGCGGCATCCGTAATCGACGGACAGCACAAGCGTCTTTTATCAAAGCAAACGGAAAGACAGCCGGCAATCAGGAAAAATGCGAAGCAGGAATTACATAATATTTCCTATTAAGAAAAAGAAACAAAAGATTTATTTCTCAAAATATTTTAGAATCTTTTTCTTTCGCGATTGCCAATACATCTAATATACGAGGGATTTAAATGATGGAAAAGAAGAAAAACTCCATTGATATGACTCATGGATCTTTATGGAATAAAATTTTGATTTTTGCTCTGCCGCTGGCTGCCAGCAGTATCTTACAGCAGCTTTTTAACTCTGTCGATACCGCTGTCGTCGGCAACTTTGCCAGCAGCCAGGCTTTAGCTGCCGTGGGAAGCAACAGTTCCCTGATTGCTTTGATGATTAACCTTTTTATCGGTATTTCACTGGGTTCGAATGTTATTATTTCCCGATATATCGGTCAGGGTGTCCATAAGAATATCAAAGCAGCCATTCACACTGCCATTGTTGTGGCTCTGGCTGGCGGCATTTTCCTGCTGGTTTTGGGACAGTTTATTGCAAGACCGGTTCTGGTACTGATGGGAACGCCGGATGATGTCATTGACCTTGCGGTCTTATACCTTCGGATTTACTTCCTTGGTATGCCATTTATTCTGTTATATGACTTCTGCTCCTCGATTCTCCGGAGTACCGGAGACAGCAGACGGCCGCTTTATGCACTGATTGCAGCCGGTGTTATCAATACCGGGCTGAATCTTATTCTGGTCATTGCCTTCCACCTTGGCGTATCCGGTGTTGCTATCGCTACCGTGGTTTCGAATATTGTAAGCTCCGGAATCCTGATTTACATCCTGCTGCATGAGGATGATCCGATTCGTTTAGAGCCAAAGGCACTTGCTATTTCCTGGCATGAATTAAAGAAGATTCTTGTCATCGGTGTTCCTGCCGGATTGCAGGGTATGGTCTTTTCCATTGCCAATGTCTGCATCCAGAGTACCATTAACAGCTTCGGCTCTGATGCTGTCGCCGGTTCTGCCGCAGCGTTAAACTTTGAATATTTTTCCTATTTTGTGGTAAATGCTTTTGCCCAGACTACTGTTACTTTCACCAGCCAGAATTACGGTGCCGGTGAATATGACCGCTGCAAAAAGGTATTCCGCTTAAATATGATATTTTCCCTTATCTTCTGTGGACTCCTTTCCAGCGTCTTCATCTTAGGACGGGGCTTCTTCCTGCACCTTTACAGCAATGACCCGAAGGTACTTACCTTTGCCGTCCAGCGTCTGTTAATAGCAACAACTTTGGAGCTTTTGACTTCTACCTATGAAATCAGTGGAGGTGCCATGCGTGGGCTGGGACATTCCCTGTCGCCTGCACTGATTACCGTTTTCGGTTCCTGCGTCCTGCGGCTCATCTGGGTATCTACCGTCTGCCGGTATTTCCATGAGTTCTGGGTAGTTATGATTATCTATCCGATTTCCTGGGTGCTGACCGGAAGCATGATGCTCCTTGCCTATTACCTGCTGCGCAGGAAGCTGTTCCGAAAAAGCGCACTATAGAAAATCCCGGAAGCAGATGGTTCCTTCTTCCAAAGAATGAATCTTTCTGTTTCCGGGGTATTTTTATGGAGCCAGCTTTAAAGTACTCCTTTTTCTAAATTTTCTTTATAAATGTAATACACGGTCTTTGATTTCCTGAGTTCTTCCCTGATTCCAGAACTGGGTTCCGATATAACCACAGGTACGTCTTGCCACGTTCATCTTATCCTGGTCACGGTTACCACAGCTTGGGCATTCCCACACCAGCTTGCCGTATTTGTCTGTTACAATTTTAATCTCGCCATTGTAACCACATTCCATACAATAATCACTCTTGGTATTCAGTTCTGCATACATAATATGGTCATATATATAACGAATGACAGACAGTACTGCCTCAATATTATCCTGCATATCCGGCACTTCCACATAGCTGATTGCGCCGCCCGGGGAAAGCTCCTGGAACTTTGCTTCAAAACCAAGCTTCTTGAATGCGTCAATGTGCTCTGTTACATGGACATGATAGCTGTTAGTAATATAACTCTTATCCGTAACGCCCGGAATAATTCCGAAACGCTTCTGTAAACATTTTGCAAATTTATAGGTCGTAGACTCAAGCGGTGTCCCATATACACTGAAAGCAATATTTGTCTCTGTCTTCCACTTATCGCAGGCATCATTTAAATGCTGCATCACTGCCAGTGCAAATGGTGTTGCTTCCGGATTAGTATGGGATTTACCAGTCATATAACGGGTACATTCACACAATCCTGCATAGCCTAAAGAAATAGTGGAATAGCCGCCATATAAAAGCTTGTCTATGGTCTCGCCCTTCTTAAGACGGGCCAGTGCACCATACTGCCAGAGAATCGGTGCCACATCAGAAGGCGTTCCCTTCAGACGGTTATGTCTTGCCATCAACGCACGATAGCATAATTCCAGACGCTCATCAAAAATTTCCCAGAAACGGGTCATATCTCCGCCGGAGGAACATGCAATATCCACCAGATTCAGTGTTACGACACCCTGATTGAACCGTCCGTAATATTTCGGCTTTCCTTCTTCATCTTTGTATACACTTAAGAAAGAACGGCAGCCCATACATGGATAGCAGTTGCCCTCTTTCAGCTGTTTCATGATTTTTTCTGAAATATAATCCGGTACCAGACGCTTTGCGGTACATTTTGCAGCCAGCTCTGTCAGATAATAATACTTGGAATCCGGCTCAACATTGTCTTCTTCCAACACGTAAATCAGTTTTGGAAATGCCGGTGTAATGTAGATGCCCTGCTCATTTTTCACACCAAGAATTCTCTGCTTCAAGACTTCTTCAATGATAGCTGCCAGGTCATCCCTTACCTGTCCTTCCGGTACTTCATCAATATACATAAATACGGTTACAAACGGTGCCTGTCCATTGGTTGTCATCAATGTGATCACCTGATACTGAATCATCTGGACACCACGTTTGATTTCATCTTTGACACGAATCTCAGCTACTTTATTAATCTGTTCTTCTATTAATTCCAGTCCTGCCGCTTCAAATTCCGCTGCTACCTGACGACGGAATTTCTGACGGCTCACATTGACAAATGGTGCTAAATGTGCCAGCGAAATACTCTGTCCCCCATACTGGGAACTTGCAATCTGGGCAATGCTCTGGGTTGCAATATTGCAGGCAGTCTCAAAGCTCTTTGGCTTATCAATCATGGTCTCACTGATTACCGTACCATTCTGCAGCATATCCTCCAAATTAACCAGACAGCAGTTATGCATATGCTGTGCAAAATAATCGGAATCGTGGAAATGTATAATTCCCTGCTCATGGGCTTCTACAATATCCTGTGGCAGCAGGAAGCGCTTGGTAATATCCTTGCTGACTTCTCCTGCCATATAATCACGCTGCACACTGCTTACAGTTGGATTTTTGTTGCTGTTTTCCTGCTTTACTTCCTCATTCTTGCAGGCAAGCAGCGTCAGAATCTGGTCGTCGGTAGAATTGGTCTTCCTTACCAGAGCACGTTTATAGCGGTAAGTGATATAATTTCTGGCTACCGTATACGCACGCTGATTCATAATCAGGTTCTCCACCAGATCCTGAATCTCTTCTACGGTTAATGCACGGTTCATGGTATTACATGCCTTCTCCACATTTTCACCAATGGCATTAATCTGTGCCTCTGTCATACGCTCGCTGTCTACCACACTTTCATTGGCTTTACACACAGCCGCTAAAATCTTCTCTTTATCAAATATAACTTCCGTCCCGCTTCTCTTAATGATTTTCATATTCGCACCCCTATTCAAAATAATTCATTTTCAACGCGTATACTATATATTGTATCAGATTAAATTATCTTTTCAAGGTATTGTGCCAAATTGTTTATTCTTTTTCTAATACAAGAGCGGAAAGCGGCTCTACATCGGCCTTTTCGGAAATAATTTTTTTGCCGTCTGCACCTGCCGTTTTGTCATCCACCAGAATTTTCCATTTTCCTTCCGGCAAATTATACAAAATCTCTTCATCATTTCCGTTGAATATTACCAAAATGTTTTCTGGTGTATCATCTGCACCTTTTCCCTTTAAAAGATATGCCACAACATTTTCCGGTGTATCTAATAAGAAGCAGAGATTCTGTGTCATTTCCGCTTCACTCTGCATACGGAATACCGGATGGGCTTTCCGCAGTGCCATCAAGCCCTTATAGTATGCTATCATATCCGGATATTCATGTATATTATCCCACTTGATGCTGTTTACCGCATCCGGCATATTATAGCTGTTTTCTGCAAAACCTTTTTTCTCCGGCAGCGGTTTGCTGCGGAGGAATTCTTCACCTGCCTGGATAAAAGGCACACCCTGGGAAGTAAATACAATGGCTGCGCACAACCGGTTCATGGCTTTCTTCTTTTCTTCCGATGCCTCCGGGCAGGAGACGGATAATTTATCCCACAGGGTATAGTTATCATGACAGGAGACATAATTAATACTCTGTCCCGGCTCTTTCGCCCACGGCTTACTGCCATAGGCATCATAATCTACCTGTGGATGTGCGACTGCTCCTGTAATGCCATAGCGCAATGCATTTTCCAGATGGGTGCCGCCATTAACGAAGCCCAGATGATCATCATAGAATACGCTTCCTTTTATGGTATCACGGATGTCATCATTGAACATGCCGATTCCCGGCATCTTTTTCGCACTGGCTTTAAATGCACGTTTCTCCTCTGCCAGAGAAGATGGGCCACCGTTCCAGCCTTCCCCATAAAGATAAATATCCGGACGGATTTCTTTTAAACGCTCTGCAATAACATTCATTGTATCAATATCCAGAACTCCCATCAAATCAAAGCGGAATCCATCGATATGATATTCCTTTGCCCAGTAAATCAGGGAATCTACGATTAATTTCTGCACCATCGGACGGTCACTGGCCACTTCATTGCCACAGCCGGATCCGTCAGTATATCCGGTCTCATCACTTCTATAATAATAGCCCGGCACAATCTTCTGAAGGTTGGAATCATCCCTTCGATAGGTATGATTAAAGACCACATCCATAATCACTCCGATTCCTCTGCTGTGCAATGCCAGCACCATCTGTTTCATTTCCTGAATCCGCACTGTTCCATCATATGGGCTGACTGCATAAGAACCTTCCGGAACATTATAATTATCCGGATCATATCCCCAGTTATACTGTGCTTTCTGATTTTTCTCATCTACGGTCTCAAAATCAAATGCCGGAAGAATCTGTACATGTGTCACACCAAGGCCACTGATATAATCAAGTGCGGTTGCTTCTCCAAAATGATTTGTAGTATTGGCTTCCGTCAGGCCTAAGAACTTTCCATTATGAAATACGCCGCTGGATTCATCCATCGTAAAATCTCTTACACTGCCTTCATAAATCACTGCATCTACAATCTGCTCCGGATTCCGGTATTCATCCAGTTCAAATCCCTGCGGATTGGTCTTTGCAAGATCAATTACCATTCCACGCTGCCCGTTTACACCCGCTGATCGTGTATATGGATCAACTGCTTCCTGCTCTTCTCCGTGATTTACTACTGTATAGGTATAGTAGATTCCATTGCAATCGCCCTGTTTTTCAAAAACGTAAGTACCGTTTACTGACTTCTTCATAACATGCTGTTCTATGAGATTATCTCCTTCGCCCTGTTTATAAAGGTTCAGCTTCACAGATTCTGCCTCCGGTGCCCAGACCTTAAATCTTGTCATTTTCGGTGAGTATACCGCTCCTAAATCATTTCCTGTGTATACTTCATAATCAAACTTCTGCATATTTTTTCCTTTCCCTTGTTACCTGCGTACGGCTACAGAAAACACGCTTTGCGCATTTCTGCATAACCGAAAAAAGGAAGCTTCCGCCAATGCACGGATGCTTCCTTCTTGCAACTGGCTGTCATTTCAAAGACCCTATAGCTTTGCGTCACAGGCTTTCACCTGTTTTGCTGATACGTAATCTTTATTATAATAGTGGCACAATTATAAGTCAATGACTCCGGTTACTTATTGCTATTCTTATATTTCAGTACAATTCACATATGTGAATTATAAATTTAACTCTTTTTTTATTTCGGCAATTGCTTCTCTTTCATCAAAATGATATTTTACACCTTTGATTTCCTGATAATCTTCATGACCTTTTCCAAGGAGCACTATCATATCACCCTTTTTGGCATTTTCGATACAATATTTGATGGCTGCCTTGCGGTCATCGATTTCGATATATTTTCCGTTGCTCTTTGCAAGGCCAATCTTAATATCGTTGTTGATGTCGCGGATTTCTTCATCTCTTGGATTATCACAGGTCAGCACGCTTAAATCTGCCAGTTCTCCTGTCACTTCTCCCATGTCATAGCGGCGCAGCTTGGAACGGTTTCCACCGCCACCATAGACACAGATTAAACGTTTCGGATGATACTCTTTTAATGTGGTAAGCACGCTTCTTGTGCTGACTTCATTATGGGCATAGTCTATAATTACCGTAAAATCTTTGGAAACCGGAACCAATTCCACACGGCCTCTGACTTTTACTTTATCCAGTCCCCGTAAAATTGCCTCATCGGAAATTCCTGCCAGATGACAGGTCAGCATGGTTACCAGTGAATTGTATACTGAAAAGCTTCCCGGAATATGAACCACTGCATAAACATTCATACAGCCGGTAGTGGTAAAATGCATGCCAATCTGTCCCTCTTCATCCAGATAGCCAACAGCTCCCGCCATCAGGTCTGCGTCTTTCTTACAGGAGAAGGTATGAAGCTTACAGGTATGATTTTTGATTATTCCATCTACGTGCTCATCATCTGCATTTACGATTCCCTCTTTGCACTGACGGAATAAGAGACTCTTGCATTCCTGATATTCTTCAAAGCTAGCATGCTCATTTGGTCCGATATGATCCGGTGATAAGTTGGTAAAGATTCCATAATCAAATACAATTCCTGCCACGCGGTGCATCTTAAGTCCCTGGGAGGATACTTCCATTACTACATATTCACAGCCGGCATCTACCATGGCACGGAACATCTTATGTAATTCATAAGATTCCGGTGTGGTATTCTTTGCCGGAAGCTTTTCCTCCCCAATCAGGGCACCGATGGTTCCAATCAGTCCGACTTTCCTGCCGGCTTCCTCTAAAACGCTCTTTATCATATAAGTAGTAGTGGTCTTTCCTTTGGTTCCGGTCAGTCCAATGGTGGTAAGCTCTCTGTCCGGGTGTCCAAAGAAAGCAGCCGACATAATTGCCAGGGCATAACGGGCATCTTCTACCTGAAGAACCGTACAACTCTCCGGGATATCGACTTCTACTGCATGCTCTACTACAAGGGCGGAAGCACCTTTCTTTACCGCATCTTCAACAAAGTCATGTCCGTCTACAACAACTCCTACCATACAGACAAATACGGTGTCTTTTTCTACTTTTCTCGAATCATAGATAATATCACTGATTTCTTTCTCCATCTCTCCCTGCAGGCAGGTATAGGTCAATTCTTCACATATTTCTGCTAATTTCATACTTCTCTCCTAATGTATTATTCCGCTGTTCCGATAATGTGGCTTGCATCAATTTCCGATTCAAATACCGTATGGGAAGGTCCGGTCATAAACATATGTCCGCTTTCTTCCTCCCACTCAATATAGAGCGGTCCGCCAATCTGCTCTACCGTTACTTTCCGGTCTAAGCGTCCGGTTAATACGCCGGCTACCACTGCAGTACAGCATCCGGTTCCGCATCCGATAGTCTCTCCGGTTCCTCTTTCCCATTCCCGGATTTTCACATAATCCCTGCGCACAAATTCCACAAAAGTTACATTGGTCTTATTGGTAAAAAGCTCTGTCATATGTTCAATGGTTTTTCCGTATTTTTCTACATCAAGGTCTGCCACGCTGTCTACATACATGGCACAATGCGGGTTGCCCCATGATACTGCCGTAATATGGAAGGTCTTATCCAGTACCTGTACCGGCTGCTCTACAAATTCATCCAGCTTTGTGTTGACCGGAATCACTTTTGCAGACATTCTCGGTGCTCCGATATCTGCTCTGATATTGCTTACCAGACCGTCTGTTACAGTCAGGTTCAGATGCTGCATGCCGCCTAAGGTTTCAATTACAAGATCTGTCTTATCCGTCAGTCTGTGATCGTATACATATTTTCCTACGCTGCGCAATGCATTTCCACACATCTCGCCCTCTGTTCCATCCGGGTTAAACATCCGCATCCGGAAATCCCCTTTTTCGGACGGACAAATCAATACCATTCCGTCAGAACCAATGGCAAAATGCCGGTCACTTACGAATCTCGCAAGCTCCGGCAGATTGTCAAGATGCTGATGAATGGCATCGATATATACATAATCGTTTCCAAATGCCTGCATCTTTGTAAATTTCATTTATTTTCTCCTTGCTTTCTCTTTCCTTTATTTTTCTTAAGCATTCATTGCCCGGTCTAAATCTGCAATGATATCATCCACATTTTCAATTCCTACTGACATACGAAGGAAGCAGTCTGTAATACCCAGCTTCTCTTTCACATCAAGTGGTGTATCCTCATGAGTCTGTGTGGTCGGATATGTGATTAGGGTCTCTGTTCCACCAAGACTCTCTGCAAACATAATCATATCTACATTTTTAAGAATCTTCTTAACGGTCTCATAGCTGTCTACGGTAAAGGAAATCATTCCGCCAAATCCTGTGGTCTGACGGCAGGTTACTTCGTAATCCTTATGGTCTTCAAAACCAACATAATATACTTTCTTTACCTTCGGCTGTGTACGAAGCCACTCTGCTACCTTCCTGGCATTCTCATTGTGACGGTCCATACGGACTGCAAGGGTCTTGATTCCCCTTAATACCAGCCAGCTGTCTAACGGTGCCAGCTGGCTTCCATGGGATTTGATATGGATGTGAATCTTATCTGCGATTTCTTTGTTATCTTTTACCACGACGATTCCGGAAATAGTGTCATTGTGTCCCCCCAGATATTTTGTTGAACTGTGAGTTACAATGTCTGCTCCCAACTGCAGCGGTTTCTGGAAATATGGTGTTAAAAATGTATTATCTACCACGGTTAATGCTCCGATGGATTTTGCAATTTCAGAAATGGCATGAATGTCTGCCACCTTCATCATCGGATTGGTCGGTGTCTCAACGAAGAACATTTTTGTATTCGGGCGGATAGCTGCCTTTACTTCGTCTAATTCAGACATATCTACATAAGTATGCTCGATTCCATATTTTCCAAATACATCTCCAATGATACGGAAGGTTCCACCATAAATATCATCGGAAAGAATTACATGCTCGCCCGGATTTAATAAGGAAAATACTGCCATATTCGCAGCCTGTCCGGAAGAAAATGCAAATCCCTGGATACCGCCCTCTAAAATTGCCATGGTACGCTCTAATTCCTGTCTGGTCGGATTCTCAAGACGGCTATAGGCAAATCCTGTTGTCTGTCCTAATTCCGGATGGCGGAAGGTTGCTGCCTGAAAGATTGGCATGCTGACTGCGCCGGTTAATGGTTCCGTTCCTAATGCTCCATGTACTGCCTTGGATTCAAAATGTAAATCCTCTTTTGTACTGTAATCGGTATAGTTGCTGAAGTTTTTCATATTGTTACCGCCTTTCTTCGTCTTAATTACCCACCAGATATTTTCATTTCTAACAGGACAACCGTCTATTGATGCACTTGTCCTTTTTCATATATCAATTATTATACCAACATTTTATTGAAATTGATAGTAAAATAATGCTTTCCTTATTGCAAATCGTGCTTTATACTGTCCATAGATTGATTTTGTATATAGGATGTGATTTTTATGAAAAAATATGAGAAAACCGGATATCTTCATCATGACTTTAAGATATTTCACCTGACTGACCACGAAATGTCTGCCTACGACTTTCATTATCATGATTTTCACAAACTGCTCTTTTTCCTAAGCGGCAATGTCACCTATTGTATTGAAGGAAAATCCTACCAGCTTACCCCGGGGGATCTGGTTCTTGTCCGTGCCGGTGAAGTCCACCGTCCAATCATTCATGACACCACACCCTATGAACGGATGATTATTTATGTTTCCCCGGATTTTACAGTTACATCATCCGATAAGACTATTTTCTTAAACCAGTGCTTTCTTCCGGATGCTGCCATGCCGTCCAATGTCCTGCACTTATCCGGCATGAAGGAACGGCGGCTCTTAGATACCATGACAGAGCTTGTCCACTCTTTTTCCGAAGACAGCTTTGCCAATGAGATTTACCAGAATACGCTTTTCTTAGAATTTATGATTCACTTAAACCGGGCTGCCTTATCCGGCACTCTGCAATATGAAGATTCCTTTCAGGCAAATGAAAAGATTCTGTCGGTTCTTACCTATATGAATGAACATCTGACGGAAGATATTACGGTGGATTCTTTAGCCGAGCACTTTTTTACCAGCCGCTATTATCTGATGCACTCTTTTAAGGAGCAGACCGGGTATACCATCGGAAATTATCTTTCCACAAAGCGGCTTCTCTTTGCCAGGGATTTAATCAGCTCCGGCACTGCGGTAACCGATGCCTGCTTTGCCTGCGGCTTTCACAATTATTCTACTTTTCTTCGTGCCTATAAGAAGCAGTTTGGAAAATCCCCGCGGGAAATGATTTAGGTGCTGCGAAAGAATAACATTTTAGCAGAAATTTCTTTGCTATTTGAAGTAGGTGTATTTATGTGCGTCAAAATACCAGTAGTTCTTAATATTATGTTTTGCTTGTCTGCAAGCAGTCTTTCCGTTGCTTTGACATAAGATAGTGCCACTGTCCGTCGAATACGGATGCCACATAACGCCTGCAAGGGGCACTAGGAATTTCGGATAATTAAGAAGTCCGTCTGGCAACCGGCGCATATTCACATCCATGTTCAGATGCGCCTCGCTGGCACGTCCTGTGCCAGCGTTGCCGGATGCCAGGCGAAATTCCAAGTGCCCCTAACAGCCTTTATCAGGCATCCGCACTTTGACGAACAGTGGCGCTATCTTTGTTAAACATTGGAAAGACTGGTTTTATCGCCAAAAGCAAAACTAATATTTTAGAACTACGGTATTTCGATGCAAAACAAAGATACTTTACATAGCGAAGAAATTATTAGCAAAATGTTATTATCTTTCGCAACTGCCTAAGATATGATTTCATAGAAGGAGACCCGTATGTTTACAAAAGTAAAAGATTTTTTCAAAAAAGAAACCGTCTGCTGCATTGCTTTCCTGCTGGCAGTTGTATCCATGTTTTTTATTCCACCATCCGTAAATTACTTTTCTTATATTGATTTCCGGGTACTGGCTCTTTTATTCTCCCTGATGGCTGTGGTAAGGGGGTTTTCTTCGATTGGCGTTTTTACCCGGCTTGGAACCATGCTCCTTCATAAGGTACATTCCCTGCGGACACTGGCAGCCCTTTTTGTCTTTCTCTGCTTCTTTTTCAGTATGCTGATTACCAACGATGTTGCCCTGATCACTTTTGTGCCTTTTACAATTCTGGTGCTGTCGATGGCTGACCAGCGACAGGCATTGATTCCAGTTATCGTTCTTGAAACCATTGCCGCCAATCTCGGCAGTATGCTGACTCCCCTTGGCAATCCGCAGAATCTCTATCTGTATACAATTTCCGGTCTGTCTCTATGGGATTTTATCCGGATTATGCTGCCTTATTCTGCTGTGTCTGGATTACTGCTTATCCTTTTTCTTCTGGTTCTGCCAAAAGTTTCTTTGCATGCAGACAATTTTTCCGCAGCCCAAACGGAGTCTTCCGCCTGTTCCATTGATAAGCCAGACTCTTCCCGCAGTCACAGGAATCCCCGGATTCTGTTTGCCGCTTATTGCATTCTTTTTCTGATATGCCTTCTGACGGTACTGCACATTCTGCCATTTCAGATAATGCTGCTTATCGTTTTCTTTGGTTTTCTTATTCTTGATTACCATGTGTTAAAAGATGTGGATTATTTTCTGCTGCTTACTTTTTTCTGTTTCTTTCTCTTTATCGGGAATATCAAACGGATTCCTTTTGTTCACGACCTTATTGCCGTGCTTTTAGTTCAGCATGAAGTGTCCATAGGAATTATCAGCAGCCAGATTATCAGCAATGTGCCTGCTGCCATCCTGCTTTCCGGTTTTACCAATAATTATTCCGCACTGCTTATCGGTGTCAACTTAGGTGGTCTTGGCACACTTATTGCTTCACTGGCAAGCCTTATTTCCTTTAAGTTCTATGCCAATACCGATGGCAGTAACAAGAAACGTTATCTTGGTATCTTTACTCTTTATAATGCCATTTTTCTTGTGATTCTCTTCGGACTTTACCGATTCTTTGGTTGACGGAACATTTTTGCCCTTATATAATAGGATTCAGATGTTTTAAGGAAATCATCATGAATCATACCGTAAGAATATTGGAGGAAATGCTATGTGGCTTGCAGATAACTGGAAAGATTATGAAGTAATAGACTGTTCAAAAGGTGAGAAATTAGAGCGCTGGGGTGACTATATCCTGGTTCGTCCGGATCCTCAGGTTATCTGGGATACACCACGCAAAGAAAAAGGCTGGCATAAAATGAACGCCCACTATCACCGCAGTAAAAAGGGCGGCGGCGAATGGGAATTCTTTGACCTGCCACAGCAGTGGAGTATCCACTACCGTAACCTTACTTTCCAGTTAAAGCCTTTCAGTTTCAAGCACACAGGTCTTTTCCCGGAGCAGGCTGCTAACTGGGACTGGTTCTCTGAACTGATTAAGAAAGCTGGAAGACCAGTAAAAGTCTTAAATCTTTTTGCCTATACCGGTGGTGCCACGATTGCTGCCGCAGCAGCAGGTGCATCCGTTACCCATGTAGACGCTTCAAAGGGTATGGTTACCTGGGCCAAGGAAAATGCTGCTTCTTCCGGTCTTACAGATGCACCAATCCGCTGGATTGTAGACGACTGTGTCAAATTCGTAGAACGTGAAATCCGCCGTGGCAACCACTACGATGCCATCATTATGGATCCGCCATCCTACGGCAGAGGTCCAAAGGGTGAAATCTGGAAAATCGAAGAATCCATCCATCCACTGGTCAAACTCTGTGCACAGCTTCTGGTGGACAGACCTTTGTTCTTCCTGATTAATTCCTATACTACAGGCTTACAGCCGGCGGTTCTCTCTTACCTTATCGGAACAGAGCTAAAACGTTTCTCTGGCAAAGTCACAGCCGACGAAATCGGTCTTCCGGTCAGTTCCAACGGACTTACACTTCCTTGTGGGGCTTCCGGACGGTTCGAGGGGATTTAAATTTAATGCAATTCTTTATATATAAATCAGATACAAATTTGCATTTCAATTAAACGTCAAAAAGGCATGACGTTAATCCGTCATGCCTTTTCATTCCTATCCTTTTCGAATCTTCTCATTAATAATCTTCATGTCCAATAAACTTGCACTTAGCAATATATCCACCACACCAGATGGCTCCCGCCACTGTTACGGACAGCAGACACTTGAATACCGCCAGTGCGATGATTCCAATTGTAAGATTTCCTGCAAAGTATGCAGAAACCACCCCCTGTATTGGTTTACATAACATAAGCCAGCCTCCCACATAAAGGGCTAGCAGCGTTCCGATGACAGAACAGAGTGTTCCGATCATCAGTCTCAGTGTTTTATGGCTAATCTGTGTTTCCTCTGCCTGTTTTGTAACTTCTTTCATCCTAATTCCCCTCTTCTCTAACATATCCCTTAGCATTTCTACTTGTTTAAATTTTTCAGATAAAAATTTGCATTTCTATATCAAATATACAATTTTTTTGTCGAAAGTTCAAGTAATTTTCTATTGCAATCTGTTGTAATCTGTTGTATCTGCGTCTTTCTTACTTTATAATAGTAACACAGTAAAAAGATTTTTTTCAGGGGTGACTCTATTATATGAATGGTTCGAAAAAACTACAACAGCTATTGGCTGTTCTCTGTATCTTTACAATTTTATTATGCAGCTGTAGAAAAGCAGAAAATACTCTTTCCACAAAACAGGAAACTTCGCTGCCAACTATTGTAATCGGCAGCGACAATTATCCGCCTTTTAATTATAGCGGAACAGACGGCAGACCAACCGGCATTGATGTGGAACTTGCCACGGAAGCCTTCCACAGAATGGGCTATCAGGCTGAATTTGTCACCATCGACTGGGAAAATAAAAAAGCGCTTCTGCAGGATGGCAGTATCGACTGTGCCTGGGGCTGTTTTAGTATGGACGGACGAATGGATGAATACAAATGGGCGGGACCTTATATGATCAGCCAGCAGGTGGTTGCAGTCAGTCCGGACAGCAATATTTACACCCTGCAGGATCTTGCCGGTAAAAACATTGCCGTTCAGGCCACCACGAAACCGGAAGATATTTTTCTCAACCAGACCGACCCCGACATTCCAAAAATTAACGGGCTTTTCGCCATGCAGAATCGTGAGCTGATTTACCCAATGTTAAGCAAAGGTTATGTGGATGCGGTTGCTGCCCATGAAACTTCTATTTTACAATATATGTCTGATTATCATGTGGAATACCGCATTCTGGATAAACCGCTTCTTACTGTCGGACTGGGTGTGGCTTTCTCTCTTGATGATACCAGCGGGCTTAACGAAAAACTGTCTGATACTTTAGAGGAAATGCAAAAAGATGGAACCTCTGAGAAAATCATCGGAAAATACTTAGCACATCCAAGTACTTATCTGGAGGTAGAAAATTATGAAGTCAAATAAGAACAAACCCTTTAGACTGCGTTTTTTCTGGCCTTTTTCAATATTTCTTGGCATCCTGTTCTTCCTTCTGGTATTTTTTACTTCCGCAAACGATGATATCGAATCCACAGAAGAACACCTTGCAGATACGGTTAATTATTTGAAGAAACAATGCTCCACCTACAGCAATTTAAATTTAGCCTCCGAAACCAAGAGCCTGATGCGTATTATTGAATGCTGTCAGCAGGCTGCCCACAATATTTCTACGGATAACTGTCTGCATGGCACAACATCCATGGAAAAAGCTTCCATGGAAGAATTTACAAAAGAGTTTTATATTACCGGCATTATTTTTCTGGATGAAACCGGAACTGTAACCTCTGAATATTGTACTGATTCCATTGGCAGTGCCGGCCTAACCGATACGCTGGAAAAAGAAGTTCTTCTGGATGTTGCCATACATCCGGCAAAAACATACTCTTCCAGAATCAACTGTGAAGATGGCTCTTATATCGACCTGGCAGCGGTAGGACGTACCGATACCTCTGGTATTATTGTAACTTATTACCATACACCACTTGATTATATTGAAAGTTACAGTATCTCTTTTCAGAATTTGCTGTCCGGCTACAGTATCAGCCGTAACAGCACCATTGTCATTACCAGTGGTGATAAAGTGATTGCCTCAAATGAAGAAAAACTCGAAGGAACAGATATTAATGATATTGAAGTACTACAGAATATAAACAAAAAAGCGGTAAGTGGACAGATGGTTCATGTTCATAATACAGTCTCCTCACCAAAGCATGTCTTTGGTATGTTAGATCAGGGACAGAATTATTATATCTACGTCTATCTGCCTGAGCATGCAGTTTTTGAAACGACTCCGCGAAAAGTATTTTATTATATGTTTGGTTATATCTGCCTTCTTCTGATTTTCCAGATGCTGCGCTGGAGGACTGACCAGAGCTACCAGAAAGCCCAGTTGAAGAAGGATAAACTCTATCAGGAATCACTAAAGGAGGCTGCCCAAAAGGCAGAAAGTGCCAACCTTGCCAAGACCGAATTTTTGCAGCGGATGAGTCACGATATCCGGACGCCGATTAACGGAATCCGTGGTATGGTGGAAATTGCCGGACATTATAAAGATAACCCTGTCAAACAGCAGGAATGTCTCGAAAAAATCCAGGAGTCTTCTGGTCTGCTGTTAGAACTTGTAAATGAAGTTCTTGATATGGGAAAACTGGAATCAGGCGAAATTGTCTTAGAATCCCGCCCGTTCCATGTTCTACACCTGGTCAATGATATCACCACCATCATAGAAAAGCAGGCTGCGGAACGTGGCATCGAAATTATTTCCGGAGTTCCTTCTGTCCAGCATCCCTGTCTCATCGGAAGTCCTATTCATATCAAGCGGCTTCTTATGAATATTGTAAGCAATGCAGTAAAATATAATAAGGAAAATGGAAAAGTCATTCTAAGTTGTCATGAAGTACGTTTCACGGAAGATACTGCCTGGATTGAATTTACCTGCTCTGATACTGGAATCGGCATGAGCAAAGAATTTCAGGAGCATTTATTTGAACCTTTTACTCAGGAAAACCATAATGCCCGTTCTACTTACAACGGTACCGGACTTGGCATGGCAATTGTAAAGAATCTTTTGGATAAAATGGGCGGAACCATTGATTTTTCCAGCGAAAAGGATATTGGCACCACTTACCGGATTACGATTCCTTTTTGTATCGACCATAATGCCGCTTCCACTTCCGAAGCGGAAACTTCCGATGAAGAAATCTCTCTTTCCGGCTATCATATTCTTCTGGCAGAAGATAATTCTCTTAATCTTGAGATTGCGGAATTTATTCTGACGGATGCTGGTGCAACGGTTACTGAAGCCCACAATGGAAAGGAAGCCCTGACCTTATTTGAAGCCTCCTCTCCGCAGGAATACGATCTGATTCTGATGGATGTCATGATGCCAGTTATGGATGGCTACCAGGCTACGAAAGCCATCCGTTCCCTGGACCGTGCAGATGCCGCAACCATTCCGATTCTTGCCATGACTGCAAACGCCTTTGCAGAAGACCGTCAGAAAACTTATGCTGCAGGTATGGACGAACACCTTACCAAACCACTGGATACGGAACTTCTTTTAAAAACAATTGCTAAATACACACCAAAGAAAAAAGCTCCAATGACACCATAGTACAGCGGGAGTTTTCTCTTCTTTGCCAGACAACCGTAAGAAACTGCCGGCAGCAGATTCTTACGGTTATTTGATATTATTAGAGTCTCTACCTAATCTGATGCCCGACAATTCGATAATAGGTTCTTGAGGTCATCTTGTATACCAGCAGATAAATAACTGTAAATACTGCAATCGTACCAAGAAGACAGTACGCAAACAGTCTTCCATTATTCAGATTCATCACTGCCAGTATCATCCGGATCATTGGAAATGCTGCCAGCACATGTAGTGCAGCGGTAACAATCGGTAGTAAAAATACCATCCGGATCTGTGCACTGATGGTCTTTTTTACTTCCGCATTGCTCATTCCTACTTTTTCCATAATGGCAAATCGCTCTTTATCCTCATACCCTTCCGAAATCTGCTTATAAAAGATAATAAGTACGGTAATCATCAAAAACAGGATTCCAAGGAAAATACCTAGGAACAGAAAGCCACCATACATCTGCTTGAACGAATCTTCATTTTCTGCTTTATTTTCCAGCATAATATAATAGGTTCCTTCCTGTCCTTCTCCCATACCGGATGCACCAATTGCCGCAGATACTGCATTTCCACAGGCAATCTTTTCTTCCTTGTTTCCATCGATGTCGATATACAGAGAATAATAATAGCTGCTGGCATTTTTCCCATAAATTTCTTTCTGTGCTTCATACAACGGTGCCATATCTTCTACGCTGTTTACTACCATATAATAGACCTGATTATCCATCCAATGTCCATTTTCAGAAGAAAAATGCTGTTTCTGTAAAATAGGATAAGTATAATCTCCAACCGTAATCGTATCTTTATCATAGCCATCACTGGTTACCAACACCACTTCGTGATCCGAAAGCTCCGGAACCCTTACATTATAAGCTTCCTCATAATCTTCCCTTGTAATCATGCGGAGCATAATAATATCAGAACTATAATCGCCCTCATCATCATGTTTTCGAATTACAAGATTTCCATCTTCTGATATGCAGGAAAATGTCAGCGTCATCATGCCCTGTTCTTCTTTTATACTGCGGTTCTCCTGCTGGATGGTGCGGTTCACTAACTCCCGCAACGTATCACCTTCTGTAATCGGATTTTCACTGATAATGGATACTCCGATATCTCCCTGATAACGGGTTGCCAGTTCATCATCCAGTCCGGCATACATACTTACCGTTGAAGAAATTACCACCAGTACCATCGTGGATAAAATACAGATGCTTGCCAGTCCTGCTGCATTCTGTTTCATCCGGTAAATAAGACCAGAGACTGCCACAAAATGTTTCTTTTTATAATAATAACTTTTTCTCTTTCTTAAGAACTTAAGCACTGCAATGCTGCCTGCCATAAATATAAAATAGGTTCCGATAATTACAAGTATTACCGCTACAAAGAACAGAAGCACTGCAGTTACCGGATTATCTACTGTAATTGCCATATAGTAGCCTGCTGCAAGTGTTACAATTCCAACTATTGCCATCAGCTTTTTCGTCTTCGGCTCCCGCTCGCCCTGGCTGCTTCCATGCAGCAATTCCACCGGTTTGGCAAGCTGTATCTGAAACAGATTATATATAAAGGTCAGCATAAAAATACCGGAAAACAAAAGGATGGTACTTACAACGCCACTTTCTGATACATAAAAAACAATTTCTGCATGGTATCCAATCATGGCGTACAATAACATACACATCAGTTTACTGAAAGCAATTCCTGCAACAAGTCCGCCACCGATGGCAACCACTGCCGAAAAAAACGTCTCCAGAAAAATTACTTTTGCCAGATGCCTTTTCTCCATTCCAAGAATGTTATAAATACCAAGCTCCTTTTTTCTCCGTTTCATAATAAAGCTGTTGGTGTAAAACAGGAATATCACAGAGAAAAATCCAATGATAACTGCACCCAGTCCCAGCACAAACTTTACATCCACGGCACCAAATGGCAGTTCGTCCAGTCCCGGATTGTAATTCAGATACAACATGGTATAAAAGAATGCCACCGTCAGCATCCCGGTCAACAGATACGGCAGGTAAAACTGTCTGTTGTGCTTTATATTATTTACTGCCAGTTTTCCATATAACCCCCTATTCATGTTTCTCACCACCTGTCGTAAGCATTGTCAGTGTATCTGAAATCTTTGCATACAATTCCTCACTGGTTAAATTACCACGGTAAATCTGGTGGAATACTTCCCCATCTTTAATAAACAATACTCTTCTTGCATGGCTTGCAGCCTTAGTGCTATGTGTTACCATAAGAATTGTCTGCCCCCGCTCATTAATCTTATTAAATAATGTCAATAAATCTTCCGTTGCTTTAGAGTCCAGTGCTCCGGTAGGCTCATCTGCCAGTACCAGCTCCGGCTTGATTATCAAGGCTCTTGCTACCGCCGCACGCTGTTTCTGTCCGCCAGATACTTCATAAGGATATTTTCCAAGAATATCAAGAATTCCAAGCTGCGCCGCAATCGGTGTTATGCGCCGCTCCATCTCTTTATAATCCACACCGGATAACACCAGCGGAAGAACGATATTATCTTTTAATGAAAAATTATCCAAAAGATTAAAGTCCTGAAATACAAATCCAAGATTTTCTCTCCGGAATGCGGAAATCTCTTTTTCCCGGATATCCACAATGTTCTTGCCATTTAATATGACCTGTCCACCGGTGGGCTTATCCAGTGCTGCCAGAATGTTTAAAAGCGTAGTCTTTCCAGAACCGGATTCTCCCATGATTGCTACATATTCTCCTTCTTCCACAGAAAAGGAAAGATTCTTTAATGCCTCTACCTGATTTCCACCCAGGCGGGTTGTATAAACTTTTTTCAGATTATTTACTTCTAAGATTGCCATTGTTTTCTCCTCACTTTATTGCTCTGTCATCTTTTCCATTATCATAGCAAAAAAGGAAAATGTCAGCCATGGATTCTGCTTACATTTTCCCTTTATCTCTTACATTTTTGTAAGATTGAAATTATATTTTCTAGCTTTTTTATTGTACCATAATTATATTCCACATTTTTCAGGTGATAAATTTGCTAATATTTACATTTTTCAGGACATAATTTTGTATATCACTTATCTCTACTTCACATGCTGTGCATCCATCTTATTTTGTCAACACTTTTCTGCAATACTTACGTGCACCACATCGTGGACAGGTCAGTTTTCTTTTTCGGATAGTATGTGGTCCCATAATATAATCCTTCATCTCTGGCACAAATCTGCCATGACATTCCGGACATTCATACGCTCCTGCATCACGGTCAAGAACGCAGGCAATCGCAATACCCATTATAATTACTGCCGTACCTAACACAATTAAAAGAATCCTCAACCAGTTTTCCATTACAAGAGCTCCTGACACCACAAATAATGGTGTTGCTGCAACAATTACTAACATTGCCACCATTGCTGATAAAATTATTTTTTTCTTACTTTCCTGTGCTTCTTTTACTAAATTCACCATATTTTCTTCCGCCTTTCTACGATAATCTTCTTCAGAAACTCTTTCTCCGGATAAAAGCTCATTTACAGTAATATCCAGTTCCCCACACAAAGGTAATAGCAACGACACCTCCGGAAAACCATTTCCACATTCCCACTTAGAAATCGTTTTATCACTAATTCCTAATTTTTCAGATAACTGCTTCTGGGTATAACCCTTTCTTTTTCTTTCTTCTGCAATAAATTTTCCAATTATTATCTGATTCATCTGCTTTCCTCCTTTCTGCTTTGATTATCTGGTAATTTCATTTTTAAGTACACCCACGGGACGTAGAAAATGGTGAATTTATACGGATTCCACGCTCCGTAGATACTGTTTTAAGAAAACTTTAACTTACTTTTGAAAAAAAAATGGAAGCTTCCCCTCCTACCGTATTTCAAGATGTACCTTCGTTCCCACTCCAATCTCCGACTCAATCGTAATTTCATGGGACAGCTTGCGCATAATTTTCCGGCAGAGATACAGTCCGATTCCTGTGGAGCGCTTATCTGCATGACCGTTATAACCGGTATAGCCTTTTTCAAAAATCCTTGGCAAATCCTCCGGTGCGATACCGATTCCGGTATCTTCGATAACCAGCTCTTTTGTCTCTTGCTCCGATTCTTCCTCTAAATAAACAGAAATGGTTCCACCGGCAGTATATTTGATTGCATTGGATAAAACCTGTTCTATCACAAATTCCAGCCATTTTTCATCAGTAAGCACCTGTGCATCAATCGGACTTAATTCCAATTTAATCTTCTTTCGCACAAATAACCTTGCATACTTATGAATTGCCTCCCGTACTACTTTATCCAGCGCAACTTCCCCGATTACAAAATCTGTGGTTTTCGCTGATATTCTGGTAAACTGCAATGCCATTTCCACATACTGCTCAATAGAAAAAAGCTCTTCCCACATTTCCTGGCTCCGCTCATCCTCTTCCTCTGCCAGCAGCAGACGCAGTGCTGCAATCGGTGTCTTGATCTGATGCACCCACATGGTAAAATATTCTGTCTGCTCCACCTGCCCGTTTTCCAGCCTATTAATCTGCTGCTGCAGTGTGATATATAAAGAGCGAAGCATTTCCTGGTAATCCGTTTCCATCTGTCCCCGCGGCAATGACAGCTTATCCATTGTCACAGCAATTTCAGAAGTCTGCTTTTCTAACTTCTTATGATGCAGATAACGCCTTGTAAAGTCTATGATTACTACCAGCAAAAACAGGAAGAAGCACAAAAATGCCGCATATCCCCATTGTGCCAGCGGCACCTGCTCGAATCCGATTACAAAGCACAGGATTCCAAAGCAGGCAAGCACTAACAACAGCCATTTCAGATTTTCTTTCAGATAATTTTTGACAAATCTCATTTCAGCCGATACCCGATTCCCTTCTTTGTAAGAATAAAATCCTCCAGACCTGCATCTGAAAGCTTCTTCCTAAGGCGGTTTACATTTACGGAAAGTGTATTCTCATCCACAAAGCAGTCACTTTCCCAGAGCTTTGTCATCAGCGTATCTCTTGAGACTACCTTTTCCTTATTTTCCATCAGCGTCTTTAGAATCCGCAGTTCATTCCTGGTAAGTTCCACTTTCTTATCCTGATAGGTAAGGACTGCTTCTGCCACCTGAAGCATCACTCCGTGATAGGTCAGTATTTCGCCGCCTTCCGTAAAATCATAAGTACGCCGCAGCATCGCCTGTACCTTTACCGTTAGGACACTTAAGTCAAAAGGCTTTGCAATAAAATCATCCGCTCCCATATTCACAGCCATCACAATATTCATATTGTCCGCAGCTGAAGAGAGAAAGATAATCGGTACCTTGGAAATTTTGCGGATTTCACTGCACCAGTAATATCCATTATAAAAAGGAAGTCCGATGTCCAGCAGCACAAGCTGCGGTGCAAACTCCGCAAATTCTTTTGTAACTGCTGAAAAATCTTTTGTGCACTGCACTTCATATTCCCAGTTTTCTAAATGTTTTTTAATACTTCTGGCTATAATTACATCATCTTCCACAAGATAAATCCGGTACATCTTCCCCCTGCCTTTCCGTTTTTCCCATACACTTCACTTTCTCTATGTTTTTCACTCTTTAATCCGATGTTTCATAATACGGAAAAAGATTTTTATCCTTGTCTTTTTCTTTTTCAAACATGTTGTTGTATTGCAGGATATTATACTGATTCAGAAGGTCTGCATCTTCCCCCTGTGCCTCAGAATAATGAAAAAATTCACCCTGGCTCTTTGAATAAAATGCCCTGGAATTCATTGCCGGTATCTCTTCCTGCAAGTCTGCTAAGAACTGGTTATATGCCGGCAGTTCAATACCCGCCTGCTGCAGTGTCATTGTAGATAAGTAATTCAGGCTGGTCAGTTCCACATCTTTACTTTCACTGTCATAATTCGTCCATACAAAAAATGGTACTGTAAATAATTCCTGCAGTTCATCCAAGGTAAGACCGGATAATCCCTTGCCATTCATGGACTGATAGAAATTATTATTCAGACTCGGCTGATGGTCTCCGAAAAATACGATTTCGACCTTGTCATCCACATTTTCAAAATAAGTAATCAGATTTTCCAGTGCCTTGTCACTCTCATGAATCAGGCTTAAATACTGGTTCACATCACTGAAATAATGATTCTTAAGATTTATCGTATTCCGGAAATTGTCATAATAATCGGTATAGCCACCGTGATTCTGCATGGTAACACCTAAGATAAATAATTTCTCATCGGAAGTCTTTTCCTCATACTGGTCAATAATTTTATTGTATAATTCCTGGTCCGTAATATATTCCCGCATGATATTGGTCTGGTCGAAATCATCGATAAAGAGACTCTCATCGAAGCCCAGCAACGGATAAACCTTGCTTCTGCTCCAGCCGGACGCATAGTAAGGATGCATGGAAATGCAGGAATATCCCCGCTCCTTTAAGGTGCTCACCAGGGAATACGGTTTCCTTGACATATACTGCTGATAAGGCACGGAGCCGCTTGGCAGGAATGCCATGGAATTTCCCGTCAGAAATTCCCACTCAGAATCCGGTGTCTTTGCACCAAAGACAGAAGACAGTGCATATCCCTTAATGACATTGGTGTCCATGGAATCAAAAAATGGTGTTACCTCTTCCGTTGTCTCAAATCCATAATGGGAAATCACACTCAAATCAGCAAAGGACTCATTCATAATGACAATAATGGTCGGGTCATCTTCCGAGCCTTTATTCTCCGGTGCCGGATATTCTTTGGAAATCTCTTCCACCACATCTTTTGAGTATCCATCCGGCTCCGCCACAAAGGAATCCCGGATGCTGAGTACAAAATTTAAGATATAGCCGTTGCGGTAAGTTCCTTTCTGTTCCCAGGATTCCATTACCGTATCTTCTGTGGCAATTCCCACATAAATTCCCATTACCAGTGCTGCCGCAAAGGCACTGATCCGAAGCATCCACTTCTTTTTAAATTCAAAATTCAGCTTCCTTATAAAGGCAACATATATCATGCTAAGAAGTATGACATAGACCGCCCGGTCTTCCAATACAAATTTATAATTTGCCGCCACAGAAAGTCCGGTGGATGCCGCTTTCAAATCTCCGAAAGAAAATTCATTTCCACGGAACTGATAGACAAAGTAATTGATTCCTGCAAGGCTTAAAAGGAAAATATGTCCTATCATGCAGGCAATCTTCGGCTTTGCTGTAATCACTAACATAGCAAGATAAAAGGCCATGCAGCAGAGTACATTCCATCTGGTGTGATTCACACTGATTTTCTCCCGCAGCTCTGCATCCAGCAAAAGATACTGCACCATATGCTCCGTCATGATGGCACTTAGGAAAATTTCAAGAGCAGCCCAGAGTGGATTGGCTTTCTCCGGCAATGTAATCTTAAGATTTTTGATACAAAAATAAATCAGCCCTGCGGCAGCTGCCACCAGAACATTTACCCCACCATAGAGACAAAAGCCCAACATCACTGCAAAAGCAATGAGTCCGGCTCTTATATTTGTTTTCTTATAATCCAGTTCGATAAGTCTAGCTGAATGTTTTTTATTCTGTTCTATTTTATTTCTTTCTGCTTTATTCTCATTCATTCCTTACAATCCTGCCGTCTTCTTCTGTGACAGAACTTCTGTCCATCCGCTACTATAACGCAGGTCTTTTTTGTTTGCAAGTCTCTTCACAAAATCTTAAAGAAATCTAAGCGACTGCAATCGGTCCCATTCCCATTGCCCAGCAGATGATATACAAAATCAGAAGGTGCGCCGGATAGAAAATGTAGAAAAAGTATTTCAAAGAAAGTCCACGTTTTCCATTATAAAATGCAATCGGAATGAATGCCAGCGGTGCGGTAAGCTCCCAGGAAAATCCGATACATCCTGCAAGCAGCTGATAGGATTTTTTCTTACGGAATACATAGAGTAATACGATGCAGGCAACGCCAATTCCAGCATAGTCGGTATTTAAAAATTCTGCCGCAAGGATTCCTGCTGCAAGAATTCCAGCATCAAAAATAACTTTCTTAAACTTCGCAAACCGTTCCTGATTCTCCACTGCCTGAAATCCCCACATAACCATCAGTCCGATAAACAGTGTAAAAAATACATTCTGATAACCGAATTCCAATATTTTTCCATTGAATAATAAGTCAAATGGAATTTCAGATACCAAGCAGAAGGAAAGCAGACGAAGTGCATATTTCTTCACATCATGTGTATGTTCAAAACCTTCGATTAAAAGAAAACAGAAAATCGGAAATGCCAGTCTTCCGACAAAACGCATCATCTGATATGTAATCACCAGGGTACTGTTGGCATCAATCCATGCATTCAGATCTGCCGCCTCATTCATGCCACGGACTACCAGCAGTCTGCCAAGAACTCCGGCTCCGATATGGTCAATTAACATCGTTATAATCGCAATGATTTTCAGTGTGCTGCCACTGATTCCTTTTCTTTCTTTCATCTTAATTCCTTCTCTTTCCCTTACTGCTGTGCCTTATCTGCCTTGCGTTTTGCAATCCGTCGGTCAATACGCTTATGCAGTAATACCACCACACCACCGATAACAAATGGAAGTACGAATGTTGCAAAACGGTATAACAGTGCCGCAGAACCGGCTTCTCCGGTTCCTACCAATACTGTAAACAATGCGGTAAATACAAACTCTGAGGAACCGATTCCTGCCGGAGACGGAATGACTGCTGCCAGCATAAAAGCAAGGGAAGTAACTGCCCAGGACTGTAACAGTGTCAATCCATATTCCCGATATAAAATCACGAATGGTATGCCATAGCAGAATGCAAATTTCAACAGATTCTTAGCTACAATGGATGCAATTAGTTTTCCCTTGGTCAGAAGCATGCCTGCTGCATCCTCTAAGATGCCACACTGTTCCCGTAACATGGCTGCCTGCGCATCGAATTTTCCTTTGCGGTTCAGCTTGTCCACCAGGAAAAGTAAAATTCCATGGAACTTCTTTGAACAGCAGAATAAAAGTAATGCAGTTGCTATCACTGCCGTCAACACATATCCTGCAATCAGAAGATTAAAATATTCGGAATAATGTTCCTTCATAAATCCGAAATTTAACAGGAAGAAAATAATGGAAAAGATTGCAATCGTTACTTTATGAATCGCATACTCTACCATATACATTCCGGTTCCCTGAAAAACCGGAATTCCTTTTTCATTGAAATAATATACCGCTGCCACACCGGCACCACTGCCTAAGGTTGCCACACGGTAAAATGAGCAATAAAAGGCGCTCTCTACACCCATCCGGTATGTAAACTGTGGATTATACTGCTTTGCGAAGGAATAATTAATCCATCCTTCTACCACATTATACATAACACCGGCACCGCAGATGGTAATGACCACCCAAGGTGCAGTTGTAGAAAGCTCCTTTAAAATTGGTCCGGCTGAATCCCGGAACGTATAAATGATAATTGCTACGATGGCAATTACAAAAACCAGTTTCAGTATTTGCTTTATCCGCTTATTAATAAAACCTCACTCCCAGTTCTCTTTTTCCTCTGCTGCCTGTCTATTTTACCACGTATCTCCATGGATTATTCGTCACACACAGGATTATATCAAATATCCATTTTTTGTCAAACTTCTGTATTATATTTCCTGGCAAAAAGTGCTATACTTTAATTATCTATATATAAGCGATTGCAAAAAGAATAATTTCTAACAGATTGATTTTTGATTATCCAAAGGGCTTCTTTTTTCGCTATAAAATACCGCAGTTCTAAAGTGCATGTTTTTCTTTCTGTGATAAAAACCGTCTTTCCAATGTTTGACAAAAGTACTGCACGGTTCGCCGAAATGCGGATGCATGATAAGGGCTATTAGGGGCACTTGGAATTTCGTCTGGCATCCGGCAACGCTGGCACAGGACGTGCCAGCGAGGCGCATCTGAACATGGATGTGAATTTGCGCCGGTTGCCAGAACGAACGAAATGTAAATCGAAATTCCCAGTGCCCCTTGCAGGCTTTATGTTGCATCCGCATCCGGCGGACAGTGCAGTACTTCCGTCAAAGCAGGCGGAAAGACAGTTTACAATCAAGAAAAACATGCACTAAGAACTGCTGGCATTTCATATCAAAGAAAAAGAATTCCCTTCGGATAATCAAAATTCACCTGCAGACTTATGTCTCCTTTTTGCAATCACTTAAAATATAATTAGTTGAAAGGATTGTTGTTATGCCAGGATTTACCACCCACTATTTATTTGGACTGAATTCTTTTCGTGAATTAGAGGAACCGGATCTTGTTTCCTGCATCCGTAAATTTCCGCATGCATTCTGTATGGGCTTACAGGGACCGGATATTTTCTTTTATTACCTGCCGTCCTACCTTCGCTCTTCCGGAAATATCGGGCAGTTGGCACACCACAAAAATACCGGTGTTTTTCTTACCCAGCTTTTAAAAAGTAAGGACATGTTCTTGGAAGAGACGGAGCAGCAGATTGCCATTTCCTATATCTGCGGCTTTCTTGGACATTATGTCTTAGATACTACCTGTCATCCATATATCTTTGCCAAGTCACACTATGGCACTTATGATAAGGGTTATTTTGGTCATCATGTATATCTGGAAACAGATATTGATGCAGAGCTTCTTACCTATTATAAGAACTGTGCGCCATCTGAATTCAACCAGAGTGCCACCCTGCACATCAGCCGGAAGGAACGGCACATCATTGCTTCTTTATTATTAAAGACTTACAGCGCCACATATAAAGAGTACCGCTTTACTTACCGCTCCATGCAGGCTGCCTTAGAAGCTGTGCAGCTTAATACCGCATGGATTCGTGACCCGCAGGGCAAGAAAAAAGTCCTTGCCCGTAAAATCGAGGCAAAGACTTTAGGTTATGCATGTATTTCTCCGTTGATTCCAAGTGACTACTTTACTTTTACGGTAGACCCGCTGAATCTTCGTCATTTCCGTTGGCGGAATCCATGGAACAAAGAAGATGTCTCCCATGAGTCCTTCTTTGACCTTCTGGATACTGCGGGAACCCGGTATCAGTCCATCTTAAATAAAACTGCAAGACTGTTTACGCTTCCAATTGGAACGCCGGTTTACCGGGAACAGTTAGATGCACTTTCCTTAGAGCTAGGAAACAACTCTTATGATTCCGGACTTCCATTAGAGAAAAATTCCTGAATCTGACCACAGATAATCTCCATGAGGCGGGTGCGGGCTTCCACACTCGCCCATGCAATATGCGGCGTAATCAGTAATTTCTCACTGTCTTTGATTCTGCGCAGCGGATTTTCCGGACTCATCGGTTCTACCCGGAGGACATCCAGTCCTGCTGCCGCAATCTCACCCTGTTCCAAGGCTTCTGCCAAATCCTCTTCTACCACAATCGGTCCTCTTCCAAGGTTTAAGAAAATAGCCGTTTTCTTCATCTGATGAAAAGCTTCTTTATTCATCAAATCCAACGTGTTTTCATCCAACGGTGCATGAACGGATACAATATCCGATTCCTTTAACAGTTCTTCGAAGCTGACACGCTCATAGCCCGGCTGGCTGTTTCGCCCGGAAGTGGAATAGTAAATGACACGACAGCCAAAGGCTTTTGCAATATCTGCAACTCTTCTTCCGATATTTCCAAGTCCAATAATGCCCCAGGTCATTTTTGCCAGCTCTCCGAAATGTTTATCAAAGTGGGTAAACATTTTATCTCCGATATATTTTTCATCTTTTACATAACGGTCATAATAAGGCAGTTTTTCCAGTAAATAAAACAGCATGGCAAAGGTATGCTGTGCCACCGATTCTGTGGAATATCCCGCTACGTTGCGCCATGTAATACCACGTTTTTCAAGGTATGCCTTATCGAGATTATTCGTTCCGGTTGCCGTCACACACACAAGCTTTAAGTGGCTTGCATTTCCAATGGTCTTTTCGTTAACTTCTACTTTATTTAGTACCAGCACATCTGCATCCACGCTTCGTACTGCCGCTTCCTCTGCTGTCGAGAAATCATATTTTATAACTTCTCCCAATGCATCATATGTGGATAAATCAATATCCTCTCCAATTGATTTTGCATCTAAAAAAACGATTTTCATTCTGTCTCTTCCTCCTGCAATGCTGCCGCAATTTCATTCATTTTCTTCTTGTCCAGCCGGTAAAATTTCAACGCAATCAAAGAACTTACCCAGCCGATAATCGGTGTTCCGCAAAATAGGAATATGGTTGTATAACGCAATACCGGTGTCAAGGCATCACCAATCTGCGGAAATGTTTTATTATATCCAATCAGTAACATTACCAGTCCTACAAATGCCGTTCCCAGTGCCGCAAAAATTTTATCTACAAAGGAAAACAGTGCTCCCATCAGTCCCGGTACAAATTTACCGCTGCGGTACTGCTCATAATCGGAGCAGTCTGCAATCATCGGCACCACCATATTATTTGTAATGGACTTACAGCCATTTAATAATACAAAGAATAACATAAACCAGAAGGAAATGGCATTAAAATGTTTGAGATTAAAAGTAACCGTATTGATATTGTCCTGCATCAACACCACAATCAATAGTAACTGGAAGAAAATGCCAAGTCCCGTAAATAATACCAGTGCCTTCTTCTGTCCCATCCTCTGTGCTGCCCGGATGCCAACGGTCACTACCAAAAGCGTCGGCAATGCTGCCACCACACCAATCCATCCGGCGATTCCATAATTTTCCATCATGATGCCATAAAGCATAACGCCTACTGTTGTATGGCTGTATACCGTTGCCGCAAACCGGTTGGTGCAGGCTGCCATAATCAGCATACGGATTGGCTTGTTCTGTTTTAAAATCAAGAAAAAATCCCACACCTTAATCTTCTGTGTCTGCTGATGTTCATAGCGTCCCGGCTGGTCTTTCTTCCAGATTCCGATTACCGCCAAAAGTGTTGCCAGTGCCGACAATACCACAACCCAGAATACATACTCCACATACAGCTCTTCGTTGGTAAATCCACCGTATTTCGGCACCAGATAATTGGCTACAAACAAGGCACTGCCGCCGTATGCCGCCATGATGAAAATGGAATCGAAATAAGTGGACAGCGGGCGTTTCTTCGGATTATTGGTAATAATCGTCTGCCCCGATTTGGCAACCACAGTCTGAAAGGTATATCCGATAATAAAAATTGCATAGATAATAATAAAATACGGAATCCGTACCCACTTTGAAATCAGATGTGTTGTCGCAAACAGGAGAACAGCACTGACTGCCATCAGTATATTTCCAGCCACCATAAAAGGACGGAATTTTCCAAACCGTCCTTTACTCTTATCCAACAGGAAACCAACCACAGGGTCAGTTACACCATCAAAAATATTCATTGCTGTTACCAGCGAAGAAATCAGCACAACAGAAAAGCCAGCCATGGAATTGGCATAGTATGAGATATAACCCATCAAAGCCAGATACAGATTTGCTGCTGTATTATTCATGGAAAAAAATGCAATCTGCCAGATTTTTGCATCATTATAATGAATTGTCTTTTCCTGCTCTGTCTGTTCACTCATCATTCCTGCTTCTTACTTCTTTAAATAATTCTTTAATGCTGTCATCTGTTCTTTGCCCTCAAGATAACCCTCTTCGTATAATTCTTCTAACCGCTTCGGGTCACTTTCGGTTCTGCCTATCCCATGGGTCGTATCCGGTGCAATTACAAAAACGCGTCCTTCTTTTTCCAAATGGAATAATTTTTGCATAGACTCATTATATTTTGCCGGACGCTCCTTTAAATCCTTTACGATATTCGGATAACGCCGATATAATACAGAAGAAATCTTCGTTCCGCCATCTGTATGCTTCTCATAGCCACGCTCTCTTGTCAGTACGACAATTACTTTATCGCAGCCCTGCTTTAATGCCCTCTCAAACGGAACTGAATCTGCCACACCGCCATCCAGATAATAGCGCCTGCCTACCTGCACCGGCTTAAAAAATACCGGAAGTGCACAGCTTGCTTCGATAACTGCCATACTGGAGCTGTCTCTTGGCACCTCAAGATACTCCGCCTTACCGGAATGAATGTTTGTCACTGCTGCTTCCACCTGCCCCGGAAACGCAGCAAATGCATCATAATCAAAAGGCAGTAATTTATTTGGCACTTCATCAAAGACGTAATCCAGATTATAAAAGGTTTTGCGGTTCTTATCAAATAAGAACTTAAATCCCTGATAATTACCATCTGACATATATTTTCTTGCAAGCTCTAAGTTTCTGCCGTGCTGCTTTGACAAATAGGATAAGCCAAAGGCTATTCCTGCCGATACGCCGATAAAATAATCAGGCATTATATTTTCTTCAAGAAATGCGTCTGCCACTCCACAGGAAAAAATTGTCCTGCTGGCTCCGCCTTCAAATACCATTCCAAGTTTCATATGCAATCGCCTGCCTTATCTTTTCTTACTCTACTGTGGTTTTACAATCAGTTTGACACCACTTATTGCCACAACTTCTGCAGTAGTATCTGCTTCTATGGTAACTGCATCGTCATTGCTTCTTGCCGTCCATTCCTGTCCGTTTAATACAGCTGTTCCTGTCTCTTCGATATTGTCAATCTTCATTGTTACACGTACGGTCTTTCCGATGGCATCCTCGTAATTCGTCCGGGTCTTATGCGGATTTAAATATTTTACTGCCCATGGTCTTGTAAAGAATAACAATATAAAAGATACCGCAAAGAATAAAATTACCTGCAGCCAGACCGGGCCTCCTACTGCTGCCACAATCAGGGCTGCCATGCTTCCGCCTGCAAACCAGATGGTTGTCAGTCCTACCGTAATAATCTCTATAATCAGTAATATTACAAAAAGTGCTAACCAGAAAATAATCATCTCCTGCTCCTCCCTTTTCTTCGTTTGCATCTATTATAGCAAAAAGTCATATATATAGGAAGTAGAACCTTCTCTTTTCCTTATGTCTTTTCCTAAGCTTTACAGATTCTTCTCAAGATTATAGCGTACACGTTTCAAAAGAGAATATAGTTCATCTGCTTCTTCTTTTGTCATTCCATCCACCAGGAGCTTCTCCATTTCAGAAAAGAAGTTCATCATTTTCAAATGCTGCTGTTCCCCCTTTTTCGTCAGAAGAATCTGCTTTAATCGTGCATCTTCTTTTAGTTCTTTTCTGATAATCAGTTCCTTTTTCTCCATGGACTGCAGCATTTTGCTTGCCGTTGCCCTGGAAATTAAGAATTCCTGCTCAATGTCCTTCTGGCAGATGACCTTATCTTTATTACAATATAAAAAGCCCAGTGTCCGCCCCTGCATCGGTGCCACACCATCTCGGTGATCCGCACCATACCGGTCGCAGTACATCCCTATCATATTGTGTATGACCCGGATATCGTTTCCAAGTTTTCTCTCTTTGCACATTTCATAATCCTTCTTTTCTTTCCCGAAAAATTCATTGACATATAAAAAATATTGTTATATAACAATATCTGTTAGTATGCTAACATTTATGTTATAGCATACAATTTAGAAAAAAGGAAGTGAAATTTATGTTAAAGACTTTAGCTGCCCAGATTAAAGAATTTAAACGTGATTCCATCTTAACTCCTATCTTTATGATCCTTGAGGTTCTGATGGAAACTTTAATTCCTTTTCTGATGGCTTCCATCATTGATAATGGTGTCAACAAGGGTGACATCCATCACATCTATGTAGTCGGTGCCTGGATGGTCGTTGCTGCATGCTTCTCCCTGTTTGCCGGAATTATGGGTGGAAAATATGGTGCCCGGGCATCCACCGGATTTGCCCGTAACTTAAGGAAATCCATGTTTGAAAATATTCAGACCTTTTCCTTTGCTAACATTGATAAATACAGCACTGCAGGTCTTGTTACCCGTATGACTACTGACGTCACCAACCTGCAGAATGCTTACCAGATGATCCTCCGCATGTGTACGAGAGCACCGGCCAGTCTGATTTGTGCCATGGCAATGTCCTTCTTTATCAGTCCGAAGCTTGCCAGCGTTTATCTGATTGCCGTTATCCTCTTAGGTGGTGTGCTTGCTATCATCATCCGGTTTGCTACCAGATATTTTAATGAAGCTTTTCCAAAATATGATGACTTAAACGCAAGAGTCCAGGAAAATGTTTCCGCTATCCGCGTAGTAAAAGCTTATGTCCGTGAAGACCATGAAGCTTCTACTTTTAAGAAAGCCAGCGGAAATATTTACAAGCTCCTGGTAAAGGCTGAAAATGTTGTTGTTTTCAACGCTCCTGCCATGCAGTTTACGGTATATACCTGTATCCTTTTAATCAGCTGGCTTGGTGCAAAGATGATTGTAAACAGCAGCCTCACTACCGGTGAGCTGATGAGTCTCTTAACCTACTGTATGAATATTCTGATGAGCCTGATGATGCTCTCCATGGTATTTGTCATGATTACCATGAGTGTTGCCAGTGCCCGCCGGGTTTCTGAAGTATTAAACGAAAAGAGTAACTTAAATAACCCAAAGCATCCGGTTATGGAAGTAAAAGACGGAAGCATTACCTTCGACCATGTTACCTTCAGCTACAAAGAAGATGCGGCTGAGCCGGTTCTTTCCGATATCAATCTGTCTATTCATTCCGGTGAAACCATCGGTATCTTAGGCGGAACCGGAAGTTCCAAGTCCAGTCTGGTGAACTTAATCAGTCGTCTGTATGATGTAAATGAAGGCTCTGTCTCCGTTGGCGGCATTGATGTAAGAAAGTATGACCTTGATACCCTGCGTAACCAGGTTGCCGTTGTACTGCAGAAAAACGTGCTTTTCTCCGGTACAATTCTTGATAACCTGCGCTGGGGCGATAAAAATGCTACGGAAGAAGAATGTATCCGTGCCTGCAAATTAGCATGTGCCGATGATTTTATCAACACTTTTCCGGATAAATACAATACATACATCGAACAGGGGGGAACCAACGTATCCGGTGGTCAGAAGCAGCGTCTTTGTATTGCCCGTGCCCTCTTAAAGAAACCGAAAATTCTGATTCTGGATGACAGCACCAGTGCCGTAGATACCGCAACCGATGCAAAAATCCGCAAAGCCTTTGCCGAAGAGATTCCGGGTACAACCAAGCTGATTATTGCCCAGCGAATCTCCAGTGTCCAGAGTGCTGACCGCATTATTGTCTTAGATGAAGGTAAGATTAACGGCTTTGGAACCCATGAAGAATTATTAGCAAATAATGCCATCTACCGTGATGTCTATGAATCCCAGACCGGCGGCGGTGGTGACTTTGATGAGAATGGAGGTGCTCAGTAATGGCTGAAAAAAGGAAAGTAAAGAATCCGGGCAAATTATTCTGCCGTCTGATGGCTTACATTTTCCGGAAATACGGAATTGCCTGCTTCCTGGTACTTGTCTTTATTGTACTAAGTGTTCTTGCCAACACCCAGGGAACCATGTTTATGAAAACCCTGATTGACAGCTATATTATCCCGATTCTGAATTCACCGGATAAGGACTTTGCACCGCTGGCTGCTGCCATCCTTCGTGTTGCATGCTTTTACGGTGTGGGAGTTTTAAGTACCTTTGCTTATTCTAAGATTATGATTTATGTTACGCAGGGTACTTTAAATGATTTGCGAATCGATTTGTTTACCCATATGGAAACACTGCCAATTAAATACTTTGACACGCATGCCCACGGCGATATCATGTCTGTATACACCAATGACATTGATACCCTTCGTCAGATGATCAGCCAGAGTATTCCGCAGTTAATCAACAGTGTCATTACCATTGTCAGCGTACTGATTTACATGATTATCCTGAATATCCCACTGACTGTTCTTACTCTTGTAATGGTTGATGTCATGCTCCTTGTCACAAAAAATCTTGCCGGAAAAAGTGGTAAATACTTTATCGCTCAGCAGCGTGACCTTGGTGCAACCAATGGTTTTATCGAAGAAATGATGGATGGTCAGAAGGTAATTAAAGTCTTCTGCCACGAAGAAGAAAGTATCAAAGCTTTTAACAAATTAAATGACCAGCTTTTCCGCAGTGCTGACAATGCCAACAAATTTGCCAATATCCTAATGCCGGCAAATGCCCAGATTGGTAACATCAGTTATGTACTCTGTGCCATGGCTGGTGGTGTCCTCGCCTTAAATGGCATCGGTGGATTTACACTGGGCGGACTGGCAAGTTTCTTAACCTTTAACAAGAGCTTTAATATGCCAATCAACCAGGTCAGCCAGCAGTTAAACAGTATTGTTATGGCTATGGCAGGTTCCGAGCGAATCTTCACTCTTTTGGATGAGACACCAGAAACCGATGAAGGTTATGTTACTCTTGTCAATGTAGAAAAAGACGGTGAAAAACTTGTAGAGACTTCCGATACCCGAAGCGGACGCTGGGCCTGGAAACACCAGCATCAGGCAGACGGCTCCATTGACTATGTCGAGTTAAAGGGTGATGTGGTCTTTGATGATGTAGACTTTGGATATAATGATGATAAGATTGTTTTACACAATGTGAAATTATTTGCTACTCCTGGTCAGAAAATTGCTTTTGTCGGCTCTACCGGTGCCGGTAAGACTACCATTACGAACCTGATTAACCGTTTCTATGATATCCAGGATGGTAAAATCCGTTATGACGGTATCAATATCAACAAGATTAAGAAAGCTGACTTAAGACACTCTCTTGGTATCGTATTACAGGATACCCACCTCTTTACCGCCAGCGTAATGGAAAATATCCGCTACGGTAAACTGGATGCTACCGACGATGAAGTTATCGCTGCTGCAAAGCTTGCCAATGCTGATTCCTTTATCCGCCATCTTCCGGATGGTTACAATACCATGCTGACCGGTGATGGTGCCAACTTAAGCCAGGGACAGCGTCAGTTACTTGCCATCGCCCGTGCAGCTGTTGCCAATCCTCCGGTACTGATTCTTGACGAAGCAACCAGCTCCATCGATACTAGAACCGAGCGTATCGTTCAGGATGGTATGGATAAACTGATGGCAGGCAGAACAACCTTTGTCATTGCCCACCGACTCTCCACTGTTAAGAACAGTGACTGCATCATGGTATTAGAACAGGGCCGCATTATTGAACGGGGCAGCCACGATGAACTAATTGCCCAGAAGGGTAAATATTATCAGTTGTATACCGGACTGCACGGATAAACTTTCTACATGCAGGTTCTGTCATAGACCGTGCTTTATAGCTTCTTAGTAACGTAAAAGACACGAAGTATGTTTCAACCAACCATTGTTTGTCTGAACATACCTCGTGTCTTCTATATCCGCTGCTTATTTTCGAATGAATTTATCATCCTGCGTGGTTTCATCGTCCGATACGTAACGTTCTACTCTCATGTGAAGGTCGTATTTATCCCTCAATGCCGCAATGGTCTGCATCATCGGAGAAGCATGGTGCACATCCAGTGCCTGCTGGCTCTCCCAGCTGTCTATCAGAAGTACTGTTTCCTTATCCTGCAGCGGCTGAAAATATTCATATCTTAAATTGCCCTCTTCCCGGCGGATTGCATCTGCTGTTCCGCTGTTTTCCATCTCCTGAGCAAATTTTAATGCATTTCCATTTTCACCAGTATAATAAAGATTTACTGTTATGCTCATATGCGTCTCCCTCCTGATAATATCCCCATTTTATAAATGTAATATTACAGTTACATTATTTCCAGTCATAAAATTGCAGTTACAAAGTCTCTAAGAAATGAATCATCAGCTTCTTTAATCCCTGCTGCTCTGTTGCAAGTATTACATTCATCAGATTTGCTTCTAACATTCGTTTCATTTTCTTCTTTAATTTCATATGCGTCACTCCTTTTTTAACGGAGCCCGGAATCTATTTTCCGGGCTCCAACATGCTATAAATGCAAGGGACATATGGCGATGTCTTCCTTACAGTCCAAGGATAACATGTTTTCTGTTCTCTGCAACAAGTGTGACGGATTTTGAATGATCGTTTCAAAAGAATCGGCTCTTATGAATGAAATCTTGAAATTTTGTTTCATTTTATTGCTATGATTTTTCTGTATCACACAGGTTCTTTGCACCAATCTCATAATATTGCTTGCTCAGTTTTATATTTTCAGCATAACCGGCAGAAAATTCCATTGCAAACATAACATCCAGAAGGTATTTTGTTGCTGCGGAAAATGCCACTGTCCACAGTCCTTCCATCCGGATACTTCCACACTCTGTCAGTGTTCTTGGTGTCAGCAGAACCTCATCCACATATGCTTTCATCCTGCTTTTGCCCTGGGATGTAATCAGAATGGTTTTTGCTTTTGCCCGATGTAAATCCCTTACCAGTTCCACCAGCTTCTTATTATTTCCGGTATGACTAATCATGATGGACAGATGATTTTCATTATTCTGCAATGCCATCATCCTTTGTATATTATCTTCCGCATAAGTATTTGCCACCTTATCGCAATGGAAGAACTGGCTGCAGCCGTAGCGTGCCAGATGTATATTCATATCAAAGGCATAGAAATCAATGTACTTGGCCTCATGCACCATTTTTCCCACCCGCGCCAGCTGATCAATCGTAAGAAGACGCTTTGTCTTTTCAACGGCAAGGGTGTCAATGTCCGCAATCTTATTCATAATGGTCATGGCATTTTCCTGCTGCTGTATTACAAAATGCTCTGTGGTCGTCTCCTGTCCACCCTCCGTACTCTGCAATTCACTTAGGAAACGCAGCCGGAATTCTCCATAATCCTGACAGCCGATTTTCCGGCAAAAGCGGCTTACAGCAGCAGTACTGCTATAAGAAACTTCCCCTAACTGCTTTGCTGTCATGGAAATGACAGCCTCCGGATGTTCCATCAGATAATCACGAATATTTCTTTCCCGTTCCGTCAAGTCCTTCCGCTCCTGCATCTGTCGGATAATTTCCATTTGCCATTCTCCTTTTTACGCATTGAATTCATCTAAAATTGCATACAATTCTTCAGCACTAGCTGCCAGATGTGTTGCTCCATGCTCCTTTAAAAATGGAACATCCCGGAATCCCCAGGTCACACTGATACATGGCATACCGGAATTTGCTGCTGTTGCAATGTCCACATCAGAATCGCCTACATAGACTGCTTCTTCACTGCTGCTTCCAAGCTCCTTTAACGCCTGCATAACAGTGTCAGGTGCGGGTTTCTTACGAATGCCATCCTTTTCTCCAATGGCAACTTCAATCTTTCCTTTAAAATAAATCTGCTGTAATTCCTTTACTGCAAAATCCGCTTTATTTGAAACAATTGCAAGGCGATAGCCCTGTCCCTTTAAGGAAGTAATTATTTCTTCCACGCCCGGATAAAGGCAGGTGGTATCATTACAATGCTCACCATAATATTCTTTAAAAGCTGCAAATACATGCTCAAATTCCGGATTTTCCTCTCCGCCCTCTAACGCACGCTCAATCAGCTTGCGGATGCCATTTCCGACAAATTTCCGGACATCCTCTATACTGTGCTGTGGCTGCCCATATTTTTCCAATGCATAATTGGTTGCATCAGTCAAATCTTTTAATGTGTTTAATAAGGTTCCATCCAAGTCAAAGATAACAGTGTTATATTTTTTCATCCTTCTTCTGCCTTTCTGTCACTTCCCCCGCCCCATAATTAGCAGACAGCAAATGTGAATCATGCGCTGACATTGCTCATGAGAAGCTGTCCTCTTGTAGCCATATAATTTCTGCCGCATTTTCTTTCTCAGACTCCGTGCACACGCAGATGTGGTAATCCGGTATCTCATCATGCTCTGCGAAGTTTACCGGCTGCAGGATGCCTTCCCGGTAAAGTGCTATGCCATCTTTCTTCGGATAAGATGCGATGCCATTCTCCCTCCGGTGAACTGCAATGTTCTTTAATGGAAAGGTAATTCCTTCGCCACTCCATTTTACATAGCTTTCCTTGGCTGTCCAGAGACGTACAAATGCCATTTCTTTATCCGGCTGGCTCTGTATCCATGCCTGCTCGTCCTTTGTGCAGCACTTGTCCAAAAGCGTCTGCTTTAATGCTCTCCGGTGTTCGATGTCAATTCCAACCGGTGCATCAGAAAATACCGCCACTGCATAGTTTCCTGTGTGAGACAGATTAAAATGCAGTCCCTCACAGCCTGCCACCTGCGGCTTGCCATGGGTTCCCATTATAAGCTGACAGGCATCTAAATCTATACCATTTTCCCGTAGCCCATAGGAAAGCAGGATGCCTGCAGCAAGACTCCGCAGTCTGTCCTCTTCTTTTTTTATTTTATTTACCTTCTCCCAACGTGTGGGAAGCAATTTTATTTGTTCTTTATATTCCGGATGCTCTTTTAACAGCCGGATATCCATTCCATATATGCTCCACATATTCATATCATAGCACAAATACAAAAAGTTCTCCACATTCTGTTATAAAAAAGAATGTGCCTTGGCGCATTCTCGCGCCTGCGACATCTACCTTATGCGCCGCAGTGTGCATCCTCGCGGAGCGTTTTTTACTTTGCAGGAAAGCAATTTCCTGTAAAGTAAAAAATCCCCGGGCAAAATACTTCTCTTCCCGTAAGAAGCATTTTGCCCGGGGTTCCACTTTTAAACTATGTAATTAGTCCTGATTGATAGTCTCATTTAAGATTCCAGTAATCTCTTTCATGGACTTTTCAAACTCTTCATCATTGTTGTTATTGAAAATCAGTAAATCATCTTTTACATTCGGATCATGCAGATCTTCCGGAATCTCAAAGTTACAGGATGCAATATATTCATCCCAGTGCTCTAACTTCCAGTCATCACGGTCAGATGCTCTGGTAATCATTCTCTCATGAACGATTTCCGGATCTGTCTGTACCCAGATTGTTACTAATGTAGCATCTTTCTTTGCCAGCTGGGCTTTCAGACCTTTGATATATTCCATATCACGGATTTCTCTTGTAAATGGTGCATTGATAAGAACCAGATCTTCATACTCTAATGCCTCCAGTGCCAGATTTACGACACATTCATATTCATAATCACGAATGTTCTTCTCAAAGAAATCACTGCTTCTATTATATGGCTGTCCAGCCACTACAAAAATCTGTTTGGATAATGTAATTAAAGTATCCTTATCCAGATATACAATATGATTTAATCTCTTTGCCAGTTCTTTTGAAATATATGTTTTCCCGCAAGCTGGCGGCGATGTTACGATAATCAGTTTCTTGCTCATTTCTACTTTTTCCTCCGTATTGCCTGTTCATTTTTCCCTCTATTATAAAACAGGTTTTCCGATAGAACAAGGGGTTTTTTTTACTTTTTTTCCTATTTTTTCGTAAATATGCAATATTTTTTAAGATAATAACAGCCGTTTATCTTAGAATTTCTCCGTTGCTTTCGATTACTTTCTTGTACCAGTAGAAGGATTTCTTTTTCGTTCTCTTCAAGGTGCCTCTTCCCTCATTATCTTTATCTACATAGATAAAGCCGTATCGTTTCTTCATTTCTCCGGTGGAGGCACTTACCAGATCAATGCAGCCCCATGTGGTATAGCCCAGTAAGTCTACACCGTCCTCTTCCACAGCAGCTATCATTGCCCTGATATGCTCGCTGAGATATGCTATCCGGTAGTCGTCTTCCACATAGCCGTTTTCATCCGGCTTATCTACTGCACCAAGTCCGTTTTCTACGATAAATAATGGCTTCTGGTAACGTTCATAGAGTGTGTTCATGGTAATGCGAAGTCCAAGCGGGTCAATCTGCCAGCCCCAGTCACTTGCCTTAAGATACGGGTTCTTCACAGACGCAAATACATTGCCATCGGTGGTATCGATTTTTTCATCGGCACTGGCACATCTGGATGCATAATAGGAAAAAGAAATGAAATCTACGGTATTTTCCTTTAAGACCTTTTTATCTTCTTCTGTAATATCCAGTGTAATTTTTTCCCGCTCAAAAAATTTCTTTGCATAAGCCGGATATTCTCCCCGCGCCTGCACATCAATAAAGAAATAGTTTTCCCGGTCTGCCTGCTGCGCCTTCCAAACATCCTTCGGATTACAGGAATAAGGATAAGTCTGTCCCGCTGCTAACATGCAGCCAATCTGATTTTCCGGGTCAATTTCATGTCCAATCTTTGTTGCCTCTGCAGATGCCACCAGCTCATGGTGGGCTGCAAGATATTTTGCTTCTGTTTCATTCTCGCCTTCTTCAAAGGTCAGTCCCGCACCCATAAACGGAAGATGCAAAATCATGTTGATTTCATTAAAGGTAATCCAGTATTTTACCAGACCCTTATAACGGGTAAAAAGAACGGTAACAAGATTTTTATAAAAATCAATTAACTTCCGGTTCTTCCAGCCGCCATAGGCTTCAATGAGATGAATCGGGCAGTCAAAATGTGTAATCGTCACCAGCGGCTCAATTCCATATTTATGACACTCATGGAAAACATCTTCGTAAAACTTAAGTCCTTCTTCGTTTGGCTCTGCCTCATCTCCCTTTGGAAAAATCCTGCTCCAGGCAACAGACAGGCGGAAAGTCTTAAATCCCATCTCACCAAATAATGCAATATCTTCTTTATAGTGATGATAAAAATCAATGGCTTCCATTGCCGGATAAAGATGCTCTGCATCCGGTGTAAACTTTACATCATGTCCTGACATCACCCAGAAACGGTCTTTTCCTGCCGGACAGATATCTACATTTGCAAGTCCTCTGCCACCTTCATTATACGCTCCTTCACACTGATTGGCGGCAGTTGCTCCGCCCCATAAAAAATCTTTTCTTAATCCTGTCATGTTCTCCCTCCTGTTTTTCTTTACAGGAGCTGCCACCGGCAGCTCCTTTCTGATGTGCTACCACTTTAAGCCCGGCTGAAATCAGCCAGGCTTATGAATTCTGCTGCCTTCAAGAATACCTCCGGATCCGGTTTGGAATGGGAAATATTGGTTCCATCGGAAATAGCATCAAACATTTCTGTAAGCCCTGTCTTTTCCAAGATATATTTCGCATTCTTGCTGGAAGAACCGATGGCAAGACGATAACCTCTTTCCCTAAGTTCCCGCAGGGTATCCCTTACTTCATCTGAAACATCCTTTTTACTCATGCTTCCTAAAAGCTCCCGGTAACGGCTATTCTTCCTTTCCATCAAATGTTCTTTTTCTTCTTCGGAAAGAACTTTGCCTTCATAGCGTTCCAGTATAATTTCAAGGCTTTCCCGCCTGCTTACACCACGTAGACGGTTGTTAATATTTTCATCAAAATAGATTCCCATGCTGTCTGCCATTTCTCCCTCACCAAAGCCGTAAACTTCATGGGGTTCTCCACTGTTTATAATCACAAGGTCATCATCTCTTAGTACGTTGGTCTTTCCATTACACCAGACAGTACAGCCTGTCTTTGAAACATAAAAAAGCTCAAGACTGCGATGCCAGTGTTTCGGATATCTTCCAAAATACCTTTTTCCATCTTTCCTTATCTGCACTTTCCCTTCATTTTATGTCTCTTATTATATGCAAAAAAATGCCCTTTTTCCACACAAATTTGATTTGCACATTTATTTTATCCGGTGTATATTTTTACTGAACTGACAAAAGAAAGAAGGACGAAAAAATGGAACACATTGCAAGAAATGATGCTTTTGCATTACTGAAAAAATACAACAAAGACCCCTTTCATATCCAGCATGCGCTTACTGTTGAAGCGGTTCTGAAATGGTATGCCAATGAATTAGGCTATGGCGAGGATGCCGAATACTGGGGTATCGTGGGACTGCTTCATGATATTGATTTCGAATTATATCCTGCCGAGCATTGTCTTAAGGCTCCGGAATTATTAAAGGAAGACGGCGTTTCGGATGATATTATTCATGCGGTCTGCTCCCACGGCTACGGCATTACTGTAGAATGTGGCACAACCATTGATGTGGAACCGGTTCACGAAATGGAAAAGGTTTTATTTGCCGCAGACGAATTAACCGGTCTTATCTGGGCTGCCGCACTGATGCGTCCATCCAAGAGCATGAAAGATATGGAATTAAAATCCTTAAAGAAGAAATATAAAAGCAAAGGCTTTGCTGCCGGATGTTCCCGTGAAGTAATTGAACGTGGTGCCGCACAGCTTGGCTGGGACTTAGAAAAACTTCTTACCATGACTTTACAGGCAATGGCGGCAACCGAGGATGAAATCAAGGCGGAAATGGAAGTGGAGTGATTTTTGCATAAAATTTGAAGTCCAGAAGCTGGTAAAGTGCCTACAAGATTATATTTCCAAGCATTTTTACCAGTGTACCAATACGATTTTAAACGAACTTGGTTCCCTGTATGCTTCCGGTGGCGAATTCACCGAAAACATCGATCATGCAGCCGAAAGGGGTACGGCTGCTTCGTTGCTAAAGCAATTGAAGTATACTGTGGATAGAGATAAAAAGGAAGGGGTCTGAATTTTTCTTCAGATGCCCTTCAAAATCCTCGGTTTTCTTTTATATATACTATTTTATAATTATCCCATCAATATTTTCTCTCTGTTAATATCTTTTAGTTCCGGTCTGTGTTTTATAATGTCGCTCACTGATTGAAATTCCTTTTTCTTACCAAAAACATATCTATAACTTTGTAATACTTGAAATGAATTGTAATATTCGATTTCATCTTTTGCTAATTTCTGAAAGTGTTTGTGTACATCTGCATCGAACCAAAAATATTCTGGATCTCGAATACATATTATCAATTTGGGGGTAATAGGAAACATTATTTCGATTCCTTTACTATTCAACCCATGTTTTCCCAACCGCCCATATCTCACAACTGGATTGTCTGATGTTATTAAATCTACATCAGATGTGTTATATCCTATCACCCATATTTTACTGCGAAGCATTTCAGCAACTTTATACGAAACCTCTTCATTCATTAAAATTTGAGCATGTAAAAGTTTTTCATAATTTTTATTTTTGACTTTCATTTTGATATTTTCCAAAAACTCAAGCTGCTCATAATCCTTTTTTTGAAGAGCCATTTTCTTCGCCAATAATACTGGTACTCTTTCATTCATTTCAATTATATAATTTCTAAATTCTTTTGATCTAATTATCTGTAGCGAAATATATAACGAAAGATAATCGAGATTCTTTTCTGAAATCACTTCTGTAACATTCAATTTCGCAGGATTACTCATTACAAACGTTGAGATAATAGTATCTATTGGATCAAATAACCATGTCTCAACATTTTCTCCAAACCATTTTTCAATATGCTGTTCATCCACTTCTTTCATTATTTTTTCAATTTCTGGTTCAAACACAAAGTCTGGATCTTGTTGCATCTTATCTGCCTTGAGTGCCTCGAAATCAATATCATAAAAGTATCTCTCACTGGCATAGTCTTCTATTGATCCCGGTCTGATTTGCTCTTTTTCCTTATCAAACACAAAAAATCTCTTTTCATTCGCAAAATGGCTTAAATATCTTCTTGGTACATAATGTTCGTTTTTTACTGATTTTGCTATTGTACTCACCTCATATTCTTTTTAGTTTTTAAAATTACCATCAATCAGGTCATAACTCATATCCCAAAAGTCCAGTATCTTTGCTTCACTGACCAAACCATCTAGTAAAATTGTGATCCAGTGCTGTTTGTTCATATGGTATCCTGGCAAAAATCCAAAGGTCTGAATAATCATACATGTCATTTCCGGATTACATTTTACATCCATAATATCGACAAATTCATTTCCTTCTAATCCGAGTTTGCATTTTTCAACGCTCATGACCACAGCATACCATTTTCCATTCTTATGTCGCAGCACAGCATTATCTGGTGATTGTGCCCATAAATACTCCGGCATCGTACCATACTGTTTCTTCACATATTCAAAAATTTCTTCTTTCTTCACAGTTTATTCAACTCCTGATTCTTCTGATATCCTGCCCATAATCATACCATATTTTCGGTTCCCGTACTACCTGCCAAATTCCTTTGCATTTTCCCGGTTCTCCTGACTTTAACTGATAGAGGGGTAAAACAGCAAGGACAGGAAGTGAGGATACACTTCCGGAAAATCCCAATTTAGGGTACCCTGCCCTAAATTGAAAAAACGCTGAAAGCAACGATACTACTGTCCTCTCAGAAAGGAGAACCCACCAATGGCTGAAAGAAAGAGAAACAAAGAAATCCATTTTTATGTCACCGAAGAAGAAAGGAAGCTTATACGCAGGAAGATGATAGAATCAAAAACAAAAAACATGGGAGCTTATCTGCGCAAAATGGCAATCGACGGCTACATCGTCAACACAGATATCACTCCTCTGAAGAAACAGTATGAGGAAATGCACAAGATTGGTGTAAATATCAACCAAATTGCAAAAAAGGTAAATACCACCGGAGATCTGTATCCTGAAGAAATGAAAGAACTGAGAGAGATGGTAAAAGAAATATGGCATATATTAAGATCTTCCCCATTAAAGTAACTGACAAGAAAGCTCTGGACTATATCACCAATCCAGATAAGACAGATGAAAAACTGCTGGTTTCCAGTTTCGGCTGTTCTCCCGAAACAGCTGATCTGGAATTTGCCATGACAAGAGAACATGCAAAAAAGAACGGAATGGATAAAGGCGATAACCTGGCATTTCATCTGATCCAGTCTTTTAAGCCTGGTGAAACGGATGAAGAAACCGCCCATCGCTTAGAACAACAATTTGCCGATGAAGTACTGAAAGGAAAATATGAATACGTAATCAGCACCCATGTTGACAAAAATCATATACACAATCACATCATCTTCAACGCCACAAGCTTTGTTGACCATCACAAGTATGTTTCCAATAAGCGGAGCTACCATAAACTCTGCAGAATCAGTAATCGTATCTGCCATGAAAATGGACTTGCCACCAGTATGCCAACCGGAGAAAAAGGAAAAAGCTATAAAGAGAACATGGAATATCATCGTGGCACCAGTTGGAAAGCCAAGCTACGTATTGCAGTTGATAAAGCAATCTGGACGTCCATCAACTATGAGGAATTTCTGTAAAAAATGCAGTTAGCCGGATATGAAGTCCGCCAAGGAAAACACCTGTCCTTCCGTGCACCGGAGCAGAAGAACTTCACTTATATGAAATCTCTCGGAAGTTATTATAGCGAAGAAAATGTCCGCATCCGTTTAGCTAAAAATCGTAACAAAGTGAAAACTCCAAAGCATGGAAGAAAAGATGTTCTTGGTATGTATGTCGGAGAAAACGAAAGTGCCAAGTTCTGGCTCTCCATCATGAATGGATTGAAGAACCGCGGAGTTGAAGATATCCTGATTACATGTGTGGATGGACTAAATGGATTTCCACAGGCAATTGAAGCTGTTTATCCAAAAACAGAAATCCAGCAGTGTATCATTCATCAGATCCGTAATTCAACGAAGTTTGTTTCTTACAAAGACATAAAGAAGCTGATGGCAGATCTGAAACTTGTATATGCAGCTCCAACGGAGGAAACGGCATTAAATGAATTAGAATTGTTCAAAGATAAATGGGATTCCAAGTACCCGAAAATCTATAAATCCTGGCATGATAACTGGACAACCCTGTCCACATATTTCAAATATCCGGAGGCAGTAAGACGTCTAATTTACACCACAAATGCCATTGAAGGATTCAATCGTCAGCTCCGGAAAGTGACCAAAAGCAAGACCGTTTTTCCGTCAGATGACAGCCTTTTGAAAATGCTGTATCTGGCAACTATGGATATCACAAAAAAATGGACCGGACACAGGCAGGACTGGGGACAGATTCACTCCCAGCTTGAAATCTATTTTGAAGAGCGTCTGATCGGACACAACCTGTAAAACCAGCTTGTTTTGGGCAGGTCTTATTGACATGCCCAAAAACTTCTGTATAATGCAGATATGGGCAGAATCCGGAAAATCGGCTCTGCCCATTTGTAACTATTCACAAATCTTATATCAGTTTTTATAGTTTACACAAAACTTGAAACGGTCTCCCTTCCTTTTTGCTAATGATAAATCGTTATTTCTTATAATAATGTCCATCTATATATGATAGCACTTCAAAAACAACTAACAGTAATGTTAATACCTCCATTATGCTCATCTGTTTCACCTCATTATTTTTTCTATTAAGTTAAAAATATCAAATCCGATATTCCATCCACAATCAAAAGTTCATCTCGTCTGACAATATATTCCTTTAAACACCAATTCAAACACTCTTTCATACACTTTTTAGAAACTAATACCTTATATGTTTTTCCAATTTTCAAACTAAAGCGCCAATATTTCCACTCATCGCCAGTATTTATAATATTAATATGTGGTTCCTTATATAATACTCTTTCCGGACTAACTCTTTCTAATTTTCTTCTTTCTTTATTACGATTATAATTTGCTATATATGTTACTCTCCCTACGATACACTCTCCAAGCAAGCCTACTTTCCTGACATATAAATAATAATACTCATTCTCCTTGTAAATAAGATTTTCAGGTCTTTTTCCTAACTGCATCTCAAGTTCTTTTACTTTATCGTCAATTTTTTTATCAGTCCTATAAAAATGCTCTTCAAAATTTAATTGATATAACTGGCATAACTTCTTTGCAATACTTTCTGTCGAAACTATATTTTCTTCTTCTATTCGTTCCAAAGTTCTTACACTATATCCAATATTGTCTGCTACAACTTCTTTTGTTAAACCCAAAATTTTTCTCAGTTCCTTTAAATCCGCTATTGACTGATATACCATTTTTTCTTTCATTTTCTTTTTTGCCTTTCGCTTAAATTACATTTAGCACTAACTGTTTAACATTATTTTAACAAAGTACCATAATAGATTCAACGACACGTTTTTTTTATCAAAAAGGCTGTAAGTTCCTTTATTTTCTGGCTTTTTCATCATTGCGCTTGTACCGGATTTTATACTTCTAATACTTTTTTCATATTTTTCCGTCTTGCTCCTGCACTCTTCCTATGTTAAAATGTGAAAAAGCATATATTATACAATCTATATGGCACTTTCTATAGTTCAAATCCGGTTCTGCATAGAACCCCGCATTTCTGTATCTATCTATGCTTTTGATTCACTATTTAACTAAAAAGCAGGAGCGATACAGTATGGAAATAACTGCCATTATTCGATAGCAGATAATCTTTTGCCACTGGATATGATATTTATTTTCTATTGCTGCTTATCCTCCTGCCACACACAAGGAGGACTTGCCTATGACAGGAAAAGCACATGAAGCAACTGAAACAACGAAACGCACACCGGTGGCGAACCGCAAATTTAAGGACACTGTTTTCCGGATGCTGTTTTCGGATAAGGAAGCACTATTATCCCTTTACAATGCAATTAATAACAGTCATTACACGGATTCCGGTGCCCTCGAAATTGTAACCCTGGAAAATGCCATTTACATGGGAATGAAGAACGATCTGGCTTTTATTCTGGACATGAATCTCTATCTATACGAGCATCAGTCCACAATGAATCCAAATATTCCGCTTCGGGATTTATTCTACATCGCAGCGGAATACCAGAAGCTTGTGGATAAGAAATCCCTGTATTCTTCTGCACTACAAAAAATTCCAAATCCCCATTTTATTGTATTTTATAATGGAAGCACACCGATAGATGATTGCTATACCAGCCGTTTGTCAGATGCTTTTTATCATGTAACTGACAATCCATCGTTAGAACTTATTGTTACTACATTCAATGTAAACGCAGGACACAACAACGAGTTAATGTCCCATTGCCAGATATTAAAGGAATATTCCATTTATGTTGCAAAGGTTCGTTCCTTTGCAGAACAGATGCCTTTGGATGATGCCGTGCAAAAGGCTGTCACCGAATGCATTCAGGAAAATATTCTGGCAGATTTTCTTAGGAAGAATCAGGCGGAGGTAATTGCTATGAGTATTTTTGAATACGATAAAGTTGAAGAAGAGAAAAAACTGAGAAAAGCCGAATTTGATGCCGGTGTTGAACAGGGATTAAAGCAGGCTTCTACCGATACCGCCCTTCGCCTTTTAAAAACAGGAAAATTTGATACGAAAGAAATAGCTGAACTTTGTAATCTTCCTTTAGAGGACGTTACTGCACTCATGAAATAACTTTTATATTACATAAATATTTGATACCTATAGACCCTGCCACCGGCAGCTCAAGAAACCCGCAGACCACCTGTTTTCAAACAGATAATCTGCGGGTTTCCTATTGCTTACTGGTACTTGCTGGTTGCCTTCAGACGGGTCAGTGCACGGGATAAGGATGCCCTGGAATGATAATATTCCTGGATGCTCTGCTTCTGCCGCATCTGCTCCTCGGCACGTTCTTTTGCTTCTCTGGCTCTGGCAACATCAATTTCTTCCGGACGCTCTGCCGTTTCTACCAGAAGTGTCACACGGTTGTTGACAATTTCCACAAAGCCCATGCCGACTACTGCATATTCCCAGTTTGCAGTACCTTCCGGCTGAAAACGCATTTCACCTTCATCTATGGCAATGACCATATCCTCATGATGTGCCAGAATCTCTTTCTGTCCATCATATTCCGGAACAATCAGTGAACGGCATCTGCCGGCATAGAATACCCGGTTCGCTGCAATTATTTTTAAATAAAATGTATTTCCTGCCATATTTGCACCTCTTTATTCGAAAGATGTCACCAGGCGTATTCCTGCACAACATATGCTATGCATTCTGGTGTTCCATCTCTTCTGCTTTACGGATGACATCTTCTACTGTTCCTACGTTGAAAAATGCATTTTCCGGATACTGATCCATATCACCATCGATGATTGCCTTGAATCCACGAATGGTTTCAGATAATGGAACGTAAACACCCTTTACGCCGGTAAAGTTCTCTGCTACATGGAACGGCTGTGATAAGAACTTCTGAATCTTTCTTGCACGATATACCAGTAACTTGTCCTCATCTGCCAGCTCTTCCATACCAAGAATTGCGATGATATCCTGTAACTCTTTGTATTTCTGCAGAATCTCCTGTACTTTCCGGGCTACCTGATAATGTTCTTCTCCAACGATGTCTGCCTCTAAGATACGGGATGTAGATTCCAGCGGATCTACTGCCGGATAAATACCCTGCTCTACAATCTTTCTGGAAAGTACGGTGGTCGCATCCAGATGTGCGAAAGTAGTAGCCGGTGCCGGGTCAGTTAAATCGTCTGCCGGTACATAGACTGCCTGTACAGATGTAACAGAACCATTCTTTGTAGATGCGATACGCTCCTGCAATTCACCCATTTCAGTTGCCAGTGTCGGCTGATATCCTACTGCGGAAGGCATACGTCCTAACAATGCAGATACCTCAGAACCTGCCTGTGTGAAACGGAAAATATTGTCGATGAAAAGAAGCACATTCTGGTGTTTCTCATCACGGAAATATTCTGCCATGGTAAGTCCGGTCTCAGCCACACGCATACGTGCTCCAGGCGGCTCGTTCATCTGACCGAACACTAAGGCTGTCTTCTCTAATACACCGGATTCTTTCATTTCTGTCCAGAGGTCATTACCCTCACGGGAACGCTCTCCAACACCGGTGAAAATGGAATATCCGCCATGCTCTGTTGCGATGTTACTGATTAACTCCTGAATCAATACGGTTTTACCTACTCCGGCTCCACCGAACAATCCAATCTTACCACCTTTTGCATATGGTGCTAAAAGGTCGATAACTTTAATACCGGTCTCTAAGATTTCCTCTGCCGGATTCTGGTCTTCAAATGCCGGCGGTTCACGATGGATGACCCATTCCGGTGCATCCTTCAATGGTTCGCCACCATCGATTGCTTCTCCTAATACGTTGAACAGTCTTCCCAATGTCTGCTCTCCGACAGGAGTTTTAATTCCGCTTCCTGTAGCGGTTACTTCCATATCACGGCAAAGTCCTTCGCTGGAAGCTAACATAATACAACGTACCGTATGATTTCCGATATGCTGTGCCACTTCCATGATGCACTTCTTATCGCCGTTTTTCACTTCAAGGGCGTCTTTGATTGCCGGCAATTCTTCGTCTTCAAATGAGACATCCACTACCGGACCTAACACCTGTATAATTTTTCCTGTCTTCATGAAAAAGCCTCCTTATCACTGCCTCTTTTTCCGTTTCTGAGCCTTCGCTCCTGCAATGACCTCGGTTATTTCCTGGGTAATTGCTGCCTGTCTTGCACGATTATATAAAATATCCAGCTCATGGAGCATATCTTTGGCACTTTTGGTTGCTGCCTCCATTGCCATCATTCTTGCGTTCTGCTCGCAGGAATAAGACTCAACTAACGCCCCATAGATGAAACCAACTACATAATCCGGTACAATTCGATCCATCACTGCCTCCGGAGATGGTTTCAATGCCAGTTCCTCCATCGGAATATCTGCAGGCAGTTTCACGTTAAAACTTGCTTTCTTCAGTGGGAGCAGCTGTCTGATCTGTGTCTCCTCCTGAATCGCATTGACCATGCTGGTATAGATAATATAGACTTCGTCTAACTCTTCTTTCCGGTACAGTTCCAGAAGTTCCTCTGCAATATTTCTTGCACGGTTCAGTGTCGGATTCTGTACGGTATAGTGGAACTGCTTATCAATCTCAATTCCACGCTGTTCAAAATAGTGACGGCCTAACTCACCTAATACAAACAGTTTGTTATTTTTATGTGCTTTCAAATGCTCCTCTGCAAGCTTTAATACATTATGGTTATAGGAGCCTGCCAGACCCTTATCTGCCGTAATAACAATATAACCTACCATCCGTTCTTCCGGCTTTTTCTCTTCGTTGGTCTTAAAATAAATGTCCTCAATATCCGGAAGATGTCTTAAGATTCTGCTCATTTCCGACTGCAGGGTAAAGAAATAAGGTTCTGTGTCAGAAAGCATTTTCTTTGATTTCTTCAGCTTCGAAGAAGAAATCATATACATTGCATTGGTAATCTTCAATGTATCATTGATACTCTTCATCCGATCCTGAATTTCCTTTGCATTTGCCATAACAACACCTGCTCATTCCTATTGATTTCTACTGTCTTCGAATTCTTTTGCAGCCGCAATAATCTTATCGGTCAGTTCATCGGAAAGCACTTTGGTTTCTTCGATTTCCCTGCCGATTTCCGGATGCTTCAAATCCATATATTCAAGCATCTCATTCTGATACTGTTTTACATTCTTTGTTTCTACTTTATCAAATACACCATGGTTTGCCATACACAGTGTCTCTACCTGCTCATGCAGGGAAAGCGGATTGCAAAGCGGCTGTTTTAAAAGCTCCATCAATGCTTTTCCATGCTGTAACTGTGCCTTGGTCATATCATCAAGGTCAGATGCAAACTGGGTAAATACTTCCATCTCACGATACTGTGCCAGGTCGATACGGATACTTCCGGATGCCTTCTTCATTGCCTTGGTCTGTGCAGCACCACCGACACGGGATACGGACAAACCGACGTTGACTGCCGGACGCATACCTGAGAAGAAAAGGTTACTCTCTAAGAAAATCTGTCCGTCTGTAATGGAAATGACGTTGGTCGGAATATATGCAGATACGTCTCCTGCCTGTGTCTCAATGATTGGCAGTGCGGTAATGGAACCTCCGCCCAATTCATCACTTAAACGGCTGGAACGCTCTAACAATCTGGAATGTAAGTAGAATACATCACCAGGATAAGCTTCACGTCCCGGAGAACGCTCTAACAGCAGAGAGATTGCACGATATGCTACCGCATGTTTGGATAAATCATCATATACGATTAACACATCTTTTCCCTGATGCATAAAGTACTCTGCCATTGCAGTTCCTGCATATGGTGCGATGTACTGCATGGATGCAGGATCACTTGCAGTTGAAGAAACCACGATGGAATAATCCATTGCATCATGCCTGGTCAGTGTAGATACGATTTTTGCTACACTGGACGCCTTCTGCCCGATGGCAACATAGATACAGATTACACCTTTGCCTTTCTGGTTAATGATGGTATCTGTTGCAATGGAGGTCTTTCCGGTCTGACGGTCTCCGATAATTAACTCACGCTGTCCTCTACCGATTGGGAACATGGAGTCAATGGATAAGATTCCTGTTTCCATTGGTGTATTTACTGATTTACGTTCTACAATGCCCGGTGCTTCCTCTTCGATTGGACGATAATCATCTTCCTTAATCTCGCCCTTTCCATCAATCGGCTCGCCTAATGCATTGATAATTCTTCCAACAAAGCCTTCCCCTACCGGGATTCCGGCTTTTTTCCTGGTACGAACCACTTTGGTTCCTTCTTTGATTCCGGTATCACGGCCGAATAAAATAACACCGATTTCATTCTGTCTGATATCCTGTACCATTCCTTTGACACCGTTATCAAATACAACAATTTCACCATACATTGCATGGTCAATTCCGTAAATGGTTGCAATTCCATCACCAACCCAGATTACGGAACCGGTCTCACGACTGGATTCATCCCAGTCAAATTCTTCTATCTCGCTCTGGATAATCGAGATTATGTCTGCAGCACTAATTGCGCCCACAGGCTTCACCTCCCTGTTAATTTTCTTTCCAACTGACGTAAGCGGCCTTCATAGCTTCTGTCATATTCTTTATGATGAACCTTAATGATGTATCCGCCTAAGAGATTCTCATCTTCCTTTTCTGTCAGAACAATCTCACAGTCGGGATATTTCTCTGCAAGAATCTTTCTTGCCTCTGCTTCTTCTTCCGGCTGTGGTGTGCCTGCACAGGTCAGTTCTGCACGCAGGATATGATTCTGTCTGTCCCAATAGAGATAAAATGCATCCAGGATATCCTCTATTTCTCCGATATAACCCAGTCTGCACATCATCTTGGTATAGTTCACAAGCACCTTGGATAATCCGGCATCCTGATAAATTTTCTCTATCACGGCATCCTTCTTATGTATGGAAATCACCGGACTTGTGAGAACCTTAAGCAGTTCCGGTGTAAGCTCATAAAGCTCCCGGAGTTCATCTGCCTCCTGTCTTGTGGCACCCAGCCGATACAATACCTTTGCGTTATTTACTGCTTCCTGTGTCATGAGCATCACCTGTTTTCATAATTTTCCGTGCAGCGATGACTGCCAGTTTGGCAATCTCAGCCTGAGCTGCCTGCTGTGCCTTTTCCTGCTCGTTTGCAATATCTTCCTTGGCTTTTTCTAACATATGCTCAGTCTCTTCCCGGGTCTTCTCTACCGAGCGTGCATGTTCTTCTTCTGCTCTTGCTCTGGCATCAATAATAATCTGGTCTGCCTCCGTTCTTGCATCCGATAAGCGTTCTTCATAATCTGCCTTTAATTTTCTGGCATCTTCTTCGCTTTTCTTTGCATCGTCGAACTGCTTCTTTACCATTTCTTCTCTTGCCTCAATCACATTCATGACTCTCTGATAAAGAAATTTACGAAAGACTACATATAATACCAGCAGATTTACAACGGTCCATAAGATATTCCAAAAATTAATGCTAAGCATTTCCCGTACCTGCCTTTCTATAATCTTTCTTTATTATTTTAAGAAGAGGATGATTAACAATGCGATAACGAATCCGTAAATAGCAGTTGCCTCTGCCAATGCACATCCAAGAAGAAGTGATTTGCTGATTTTGCTCTCTGCTTCCGGCTGTCTTGCAATTGCATCTACTGCGGATGATGTTGCTTTTCCAATTCCAAGTCCTGCTCCAATACCTGTTAATACTGCGATACCTGCTCCGATTGCTACTAATAATGTTGATGACATAATATGCACTCCTTTTCTTTTCTACTTTTTTGTTTCTCTTTTTGTTTTTTTCTTCCCTATTCGGTTGCTTCTTTGACGAACAATGCGGTCAGAAATACGAATACATATGCCTGAATCAATCCGTCAAAAATGTCAAAATAACAGCTAAATACTGCTGGCAGAATTGCCGGTACTACCATTTTCAGCAATTCCATAATGACAAATGAACCTAATACATTTCCAAAAAGTCGCATACACAGCGACAATGGTTTGATAAAGACCTCCAGAATATTGATTGGAAGTACTACCGGCATCGGCTCTGCAAAACTCTTAAGCCAGCCCTTCGTTCCTTTCCTGCGGATACCCGCCATCTCAATCAATATGATACTCATCAGGGACAATGCTGCAGTAACATTCATATCCTTGGTCGGTGGTTTAAATCCCAGCAGACCGATTAAGTTGGCAATTCCAATATAGATTGCCACCGTCATAAGATAAGGAATATACTGCTTTCCTTTTTCGCCTATGGTATCCCGGAAGAAGTTATTCAACCCGTTTACAGCCGTTTCCAGAATAATCTGTCTGCGTCCCGGATGTTCCACACTTAAGTTCCTGGTCAGGAGTATGCACAGCACAATAACTACTGCCATGATAATCCAGGTTACTACTACGGATTCATAAATGGGAATGCCTCCGAAAATCGGAATTGTAAATACCGTTTCACAGTTCAATTCTTCCATCAGGCTATTTACCAGAGCATCCATCTGTCTCACTTCCTTCTGCTGCTCTAAGGCATTTTTAAATCGTTAAAATTCTAACAAGAAAAAAATGCAAACGCAACCGTTTTCTTCCCGTGAAAATAGGTCTGACCATTTGCCGTTTTTTCGTGTAAATATTCCATATTCTTCTGCAATTTTTGCCAGTTTTTTGGTTGTTTTTTTATGCAATTTGTACACTTGCGCCAATTTGTATATTTTGGTATTAAAAAAATGCAGAAATTTCCTTTTTTTTCACAAACATTTTCTGCATTTTTCTTATTCTTTATAGACTTTATACAATTTTAATCATTAAGCTTACTTCACCAGAATTCCGTGGTGTTCCTCCATATAACCGCCGAAAATGGCATTCTTATAGCCTAATTTCTTAAATGCTTTTACCGCCTTTTCGGACCGGTAGCTGTAACTTCCTATAATATAAAAAGATTTTTCCTTATCCGGGAATCTCCGCAAAATACGGTCTTCCGTTATCTTGTCCAGCGGAATATTCTTTGTTCCTGCCACATGTCCTTTCTGGTAATCTTCCTTTGCCCGGCAGTCAATTATAATTGCATTTTCCGAAGTATGCGCTGCATTGATTGCTTCATTTACAGTCAGACGTTTCTTAAAAATACCCATTCTTCTGTTCCCTTCTTCTTTTGTTATGCTTTTGCCTGCATATAAATCCGGATGTTTTCTTCCAATAAATCCAGATCCACCGGTTTGGCAATGTGTGCATCCATTCCTACTTCCATACAGGTCCGGATATCTTCCGCAAAGGCATTGGCAGTCATGGCAAAAATCGGTATTTTCGCTGCTTCCTTCTTCTTAAGTCTCCGGATTTCTTTCGTTGCATCATAGCCATTCATAACAGGCATCTTAATGTCCATTAAAATAATATTATATCGTCCTTCCTCCGCTCTTGCAAACATTTCTACTGCTTTCTTGCCATTTACTGCCCGGTCACAGTCTGCACCTTCCATTTTTAACAGTTCTTCCAATATTTCTGCATTTAAATCATTATCATCTGCTATCAGAAAACGCATCCCTTTTAATGTCATTTTCTCTTTTTCTGTTGCTTGTCCTTTTCCCTGCAATTGCTGCTCTTTTCTTGCCTGTTCGATGCACCGTTTAAAATTTGTCACAAAAAACGGCTTGCTTAAAATACTTTGAATTCCAGCATAACCCGCTGCTTCTTCTATCTCCTTACAATCATAGGCAAAAAGCAGTAATACTGTTTTCTCTCCCAGAATCTGATGCAATTTTTCTGCTGTAGTAACACCATCCATTCCCGGCATCTTCCAGTCTATAATTACAACATCCCAGGTCTTTGTTTTTCCGGCTTCCACAGCCTGTTCTGCCATATGAACCGCCATTTCGCCAGAATCTGCTGTCTGCACATCAATCCCAAACGGATGCAGCGTATCCATAATATATCTTCCTGATTCACTCTCATCATCAACCACCAGTACCTGGCTTATCTTCTGCAGTTTCCACCAGTTAACCTTCTCCTGGTACTTTATTTTCCGGAAATTCAAAATCACCTCAAAAGTAGTTCCTTTTCCAAGCTTACTCTCCACATGAATGCTTCCACCCATTAACTCCACCAGGCTCTTGGCAATTGGCATTCCAAGACCCGTTCCGGAAACCGGATTAACAGTGCTTTGCACTTCCCGGCTGAATGGGTCAAAAAGATTCTTAAGATACTCTTCACCCATCCCCTGTCCATTATCACTGATCCGGAACTGATACTGTGCAAAGTTTCCCTTTTTCTTTGGTACTTCTGTAATATCAAATACTATCTTACCGCCCTTTGGGGTATATTTTACTGCATTGGATAAAATGTTCAGCAGTATCTGCTTCAGACGTAATTTATCTGCTTCCACTTCTTCTGTTTCTATCCGATGTACATAAATCATGAATTCCTGCCCCTTCTCTCTGGTCTGTGAACGGATAATCATATCCAGTTCTTCCACCAGTTCAGCAATATTCGTGTTCATAATATTAAGGACCGTTTTACCGGCCTCAATCTTCGACATATCAAGGACATCATTAATGAGTCCAAGCAGATGTTCCCCTGAATAAGTCAGTTTTCTTGCATATTCCCGAACACAATCCGAATTTTCAGCATCTCTTGAAATCAGTGTAGCCAGTCCCATAACCGCATTTAAAGGAGTCCGCATATCATGGCTCATATTGGATAAAAATACACTTTTCGCCTCATTGGCACGCTCTGCCTCTGCTTTTGCCGTATTTGCAAACAGCACCGTCTCTTCCAATGCAGTATTGACTTCTTCCAGCTTCTCTGCTGCTTCTGCCTGCTGCATTGCATTTCGTCTCGCGTAAGCTACCTTATTCTTTTCATTATAAATCCATAGAATACTAATACCCAGTGCTGCTAACATTGCAATGATAATGCAGGTCACTGTCAGCCAGATATGCAACATCATAATCTGATAATCTGCCAGTACATTCTGCACAATCGTAATGTCCACTTCACAGGCTATCATATACTGTGTTCCTTTTAATGCACGATACGAAAAATAGTCGGACTCATTTTCACGTTCCAGGGTTATACACCCGGAGCTGCGTTCTGCATAGTCCGACTTCACTTTTTCATAATCTTTCTTATTCATAATCTTTTGTTCATGGTAACTATCAAACAGATTATAATTTATGGTTACTTCACCCGGCTCATTATTAATGCTTGCATATGCCACTTCTCCGTTTTCATCCATGACATAGATATTAGCCTGTCCGTTATAAGCAGACGTTACAAAAAGATCGTTAATAATCTGTGGCCGGAATAGAAATGCAATTGCTTCATATTCTTCCCCATTGACCAAAAAAGAATCTACTGATTTTGCAATTATAAAGATTTCCTCTCCATCCTTCCAGGTACAGTACTGGGCAATTCCTTTATTCTCACCAAATAATTCTGACAATCCATCCTGCATCTGTATTCTGCCATTCAGTCCACGCATGCACAGATATTCACCTTCATCATTGACAAAGACAATATCCCGCACCATATTACTTTCCATAGAGTCAAAATAGTTCTGGTAATCTTTCAGTTCTGCTTCCCTTTCCCCATCCCCGAACATATATTTTTCAATAGAATCTATCTGTTCATAAGTAATCTCCAGACGGTTCCGGTAAGCACGCTCCATCTGTTCCATCAGTTCAGATAAACTCTGTTTGCTGTTCTTATCAATGTATTGATTTGAACCCCCAAGGTCTTTTGACATCCAGCCAAATATCAAAGCCATAACCACAATACATACAATCAATACCGTAAAAAACCTTTTTTCCTGCTTTTCCTTTTTCATCCCGCATAATACCTTCCAATCTGTTTCAGATTATCAGACTGGTTCCTGCAAATTTTGTCGAAAAAGCAAGATGTCTCTGCCTAATTAAATCTTTCCTGAAGTCCGTTTTTCCCTTAAGTCCTCTACCAGTGCATAAACCTCCGGTCTCCGTTCCTTCAGATGTTCGTCTAACGCATGCCGGCGTTCTTTAAAGCGCTCTGCCAGTTCCGGATGTTCCTTTGCAATACGCTCATGTACTTCCCGTCGATGTTCCTCTAACCGCATAGCCAGCGTTCTTTCATCTTTACCGGAAATATTAACAATCTCTTTCAAATGCTCCTCTAAATGCTCCAGCCACTCATCTTCGTCCAGTTCTTCCATATGGGACCAGCTTCCATGTAACAGCTTTTCCACATCTCCTGTCTTTTTCAGCTGTTCTATCTGTGCCACAATCTGCCGCTCTATAGCATCTTCAGTTTCCGAACCAAATGCCCAGACAAATTCCTGCACCCGGTTATCCGCCCTCTTTCTTGAGGCACTGCGCTGTTTATTGTCTACACCGCCCTCCAGCGGATAAGGACGTTCATAACCCATATCCTTTAAAGCAATATGTATTGTTCTTCTTGCGCTGCCCTCTTCTATGATGTGTCCCAGACCAAGCTTTCGCATCTGTTCATTCAAATCTGCAATATGTTCTGTAATATAAAAACAGATACCACGTTTCTTAAGACCCTGATACAGCATTTCCAACTGATCCGCCGCTGTAATATCCATGGAGCCGATAGCACTGGCATCTAAAATGACTGCCTTCGTATCCTCTTTTATATTGTCTTCAATGTCCCGCTTTAACATCTGCACATTAGCAAAAAAGAGATTACTGCTGAACCGGTATATCAGAACGCCTTCTATCGCATGTATCTGATGACTTTCTTTTAAATCCCGGAAATGGCGATGTCCCGGCTGGATTCCAAGAAAACATCTTGATGGCTTGGCAGTACGGATAATCATCTCAGTAAAGGAAAGTATAATGCCAATCAAAACGCCATTGATGGTTCCAAGCACCAGCACGCCAAAGAATGCTCCTAAGAAAATGAAGAATTCTGTACGGCTGACCTTCAACAATCTTGCAGCAAGCTCAAATTCCGTTGCCCCAAGTAATGCAGAAATTACAATTGCCGTCAGCATCGGAATCGGAAGATAGCCGATAAATCCGGTTCCGCAAAGCAGCAATACCAGCATGGATAAACCGGCTATGATTCCGGTCAGCTGTGTCTTACTCTGATACTGTTCTCCCATTGCAGTTCTTGAAACAGAGCCATTAATAGGACAGCAGCCTGTAAATGCTGCCAGGAAATTTCCCATGGAGAATGCAAAAATTTCCTGATTATCATTCATTCGATATCCATTCTTCTGTGCGAAATTATTTTCTGCCAGAAGCGTTTCTGCCATAATGACCACTGCCACCGAAAGGCTGATAGTTACTACCTCTTTCATCGGAAGCATGCGGATATCCGGAATCACAAACTGTGGAAGTCCCGGTTCTACTGCAGACAGCGTCTGGATTCCCCATTCCCTCACCGGAAAAAATTTTGTCATTACTGCTCCTGCTGCCATTAAAAGCACTGCCATTGGAAATTTCGGCATTATTTTCTTTGATACAAGAAGTATCAGAAGGGAAATGCCGCCTAAAATCAGTGATGGCAGATTCACCTTCGTCTGCCCGATATGCTCCACCAGCTCAATGAGTTCTCCAACGCCGGCGGTACCGCCCATTAACTTTGGTACCTGCATCAGAATAATCGTGGTGCAGATTCCGGTAATAAATCCACCCATAACCGGTGCCGAAATATAGTTCACCAGTTTTCCTGCTTTCATAAAATAAAACGCCAATAACCAGACTGCCACAAAGAAAGTAAGTACCGGCACTGCTGCAATTGCTTCACTGCTTCCACTCTCAATACCAAGTCCCACCAGTGCCGAACCGATTAAGGCTGCCGGTGCCGCATCTACGCCAAAAATAAACTGTGGTGAAGTCGAACACAGTGCAAATATCAGAATTGGGAAAATGGAACCATACAGACCATAGACTGCCGGAAGTCCTGCAATCTGTGCATAGCCCATAGCTATCGGAATGGAAACTGCCATAATAATAATACCGGCCAGAATATCCTTTGGAAAATTTTTTTTATCATATTTACGAATGGTAGCTGCAAGTTGTATGCGCATATTATCGCTTCTTTCTACTATATTATTTTTTATTATACGGCAAATAAGATGATTGCACAATTCTTTTGGCAGCAGAAAGGACAGGCTCTTTATCCGTGCCTGTCCTTTCTGTTCTGGTTGTTCTAATTATTCTGTTCTGTTTATTCCATTCTGATTATTCTTTTTTATTTCTGATTATTCATTTTCAGTTGCCATCTTTCTTCTGAAAACAAACATTCCTCCACAACCTGCTGCAATCAATGCCATACAAACTGCAATTGCAGAATTATCACCTGTCTTTGGTTTACCGGATGTCTTTACGGTTGGCTGGCTATTTGCTGTTGTTGATGCATTTGCTGCTGTTCCAGCCGCACCACCGGAAACTGTACTGTCACTTCCGGAAGTTGTACCGCCATTTCCGGATGTTGTACCACCATTTCCTGTGGCAGCCGTATCTGCCAGCTTTTCTGTGGTAATAAGATAAGTAGAGCAATGATTCTGTTTTACGGTCAGATATCCTTCTGAATCTACTACTCCCGCATCAATATTTAAAATCGTTCCATTGTCAAATAACCGGCTGTAATATAATGTCTTTCCGGCATACCGGGTTCCCACAAAAATACGAATCTGTGCTTCTGCCGGAAGCTGACCGGAATAATTATACTTAATCTGTTCAATGAAAATATTCTTATTTACTGCATTTGGAAGCGTGCCCAGCTCACTGTAATCTTTTACAAGCTTTACTCCAAAATCATAGCTGGAAACATTATCAACGGCTGACATGGTTCCTTTTCCAAAGGTAAAGGAAAGCTCATCATTGGATTTGATAACAATGTCCTTTGTCTGATTCTCTGCCAATATCTGCCGGAATCCATTGTCGGAAATAACGGTATCTCCATCTGTTACATCCACTACGCCATTCACTACAACCTGCTTCGGTGTAAAGGAAATCACATCCGCCCCGGAATATACATTGTAAACATTCTCTACTTCTTTTCCTTCAAATTCATAACCAGCCGGTAAGGTATCTTCCGCAAGCGCCATGTTTTCTACAAGCTCTTTCATAACCGGATGTGCTGCGTCCATAAGATATCTGGTTTCCTGTGTATTATAATCCGTATAACTCATAAGAATCGGACAAAGAATCCGGTAAGAATTACCAGCCTCATAATAGGTTCCTCTATAAATAAAGGTGTCTCCCGTATCCTGTTTCTTTACCAGACAGGCATCACTTCCTCCACTTGCCATCGTAGTGGAATAATAAGCTGCTATCTCTCCATTTGCTGTATATGCCGAAATATCCGTAAGCTTATCTTCTACAGTTATTGCTACCTCTGCACCCAGCGTAGTGCATTCCTGCAATTTTTCAATCCGGTAGGTCTTATTTCCGGACATATCGGTTACTTCTGTTATAACAAACCGGCCTTCTTCTCCGGTTTTTGTATACACATCACTCTGGACCGGACTGATATCAGTTCCAAAATAACCACCATATACCTGAATCATTTCAAAAGGATGCTCTGCCTGCATCTTCATGTCATTAACCTGTCCCTTTGCCACAATCGGTGATGACATATAATTCCAGGATGAACCAAACGGACATCCGTCAGTTCCACGATATACCGTTACTGTACTGTCCCCGGAAACCGTCAGCAGCGACTTGCCGCCTTCTGCAAATAATTCAATACCATCCGGGTTCTTTCTGTTTTCATTGACGGTAAGGCTTCCGGAACCGCAGATTGTCAGGGAGCCGCCCCAGCCGCCATGCCAGATTCCAAGATTCTGCAGCTTATTACTGCCTACCAGATTCAATTTAAAATCGTCTCCCATCATGTTGGTATAAAGTGCAACATCCGGATGGTCATAATTGGTTAAGGTCAGCGTATTGCTTGCCTGGTCATAAGACGCTCCGTCCACTGTATTTTTCTCATTGGTGGAAAATACAACCGTATCATTCAATTGAATATTGGCAAATGCAAACTCTCCTTCCATGCATGGTCCATTTGATGCCTGCACCGGAATCATGGACGGAACCATCATCAGGGATGCTGCCAGTGCCACTGCACCAATACATTTTAAAGCACGTTTCATTTTCATAAATCTATCCTTCCTTTCTTCGTATTATAAAAACACTATAAGGAAAACGATAGATTCTGTGCAGTCTACATCCGTTTCAAAATATGAGAAATTTATCTCACCCAGCTTTTTGGGGCAGAATTTCAATCTACAAAACCCGCACCAATAGCTGCCGGCAGCTTTTTACGGGTACCCGGCAACTACGAGAAACACGCTTTGCAAGTTTTTCCAATTATCGCATAACCAAAAATCCCCCGAAACAGATTTGGGTTATTTGATATGTACCCAGAATCCTGGACACATATTTACGAACTAGACTGAACACATGGATGCTATCCTGTATTGTACAGGCGGCATCCATTTTGTTTTTGCCTGAATTCTTTTGTTATTATAATAATCTATATATTCTTCAACCGCTTGTGAAAATTCTTCGAAAGAAGAATAGTTTTTTTCATAGCCATAATACATTTCATTTTTTAATCGTCCAAAGAACGTCTCCATAATACAATTATCATAACAATTACCTTTTCGTGACATGGATTGTATAATGCCATGTTCCTGTAAAGCATTTCTAAAATAAGCATGTTGATACTGCCAGCCTTGATCTGAATGAAATATCAATCCTTCAACTGAAGGAAATTTTTCAAATGCTTTATTCAGCATTCTTTTTATCTGTTCAAGATTAGGACTCATGGATAAATCATATGAGATGATTTCATTTGTATTCATATCTAGCACTGGAGAAATATAACACTTTCCCCATGAAAAATTGAACTGTGATACATCTGTGGTCCATTTTTGTAAAGGCAAAGTTGTACTGAAATCCCTGTCTATTATGTTGTCAGCAATCTTACCAACTTCACCCTTATAAGAATGATACTTCTCCTTTGGTCTTTTTCCGGCTAGACCTGCTTCATGCATAAGACGCTGAACTCTTTTATGGTTCACCTGATACCCGCGATTAATAAGTTCCTGGTGAACCCGTCTTACACCATACCTGCGCTTGTTCTCAACAAAAACACTTTTTATTTCTTCTAGTATTTCTTGATTGCGTTTGGCAACAACATCGTTTCTGCTAATCTCAAAATAGTAAGTAGATCTAGCCATGTGCATTGCTTTAAGGAGATATTTTAATTGGTATCCTTTTTCTCTAAGTTTTTTGATGATTGCTGCTTTTTCGCCTTGAGTTGCGCAGCCCATTTTTCTTGCCTCAAGGCGATCCGTTTTTTTATTACTTCATTCTCGGCTTTGATATATTCGTTTTCAGCTCTCAAGCGTATCAGTTCTTCTCGTTCTGATTCTGTTAAAGGTAATGGATTTGTTGACTTCTTCATTCTTGATTCCTTTGTTGGACGTCCTTTTTTACTTTCTGCTAATCCATTATATCCTTGTGATTTATATTTGTATACCCATTGATAAAGCATTCCTGCGCTGATTCCTGCTTCTATGGCAACTTTTCTCCTTGGTATACCTGCAATAACCATTAAAACCAGTTCAAGCTTTTCTTCTGGTGTCCACACTTTATTGAACACCTTATGTTTTAAAACTTCTGGACCATGTAAATCAACCAATCCAGACCATTCTCGTATATGTCTTTTGAGAGTATCTGGATTCGTACCCTCTGGGATATCTGGATACGAACCTGAATGATACAATTCAACACACATCAGTTTAAACTCATAACTATAACGCATAAAAACACCCTCCTTACTGGTTGTCCAGTAAAGAGGGTACATATCATATTATTAACCGCCTGCTCCGGGGGATTCCATTTTTATTTTTATTCTGTTCGTACTCTACTAATCCTGCTTGCCTAATGAAGTCTTTCTTAATGCTGCCGCAATAATAAATGCATACACTCCACCAATCAGTGCGGTAACTACCTGGGTAAATGAGAACTGAAGCTGCAATACCTTTAACATTGGTGCCATTTTCTCCGGAAGCATATTTGGTAAAATAACCAGGGAAATTACAACTCCCATAAATAATCCTTTTAAGATAGAACCGATTACAATAGAAACCGGGAATCCTGCTTTACTACCAAGCTTCCCCTTAAGCAACGCTATACAAAGCACCAGAATGGCATTTCCTGCCATAATGCATGGAAACATTGCCGGAATGGCTGCCATTACCGGGCTTCCGGTAATAAAGAATGCAGTAACCGGTGTAATAATACTTAAAATAATTCCGCATGCCAGTCCCGCATACAATACAGTTAAGATTAATGCTGCATTGATAACTGGTCCTGTTATGTATACACTTAAGTTCTTAAAGAACTGACTTGCAATACAGATTGCAAGCATAATTGCAGTAACTGTAATTTGTCTGGTTTTCATGATGTTTTTCTCCTATCCTGCCCGATGTTTTTATAATTGTTCCAGTGTGCTCTTTACACTATTTGCGGCACTTAAAATCACATTGGACGATGCTGCAATCTCCTCCGTTGCTGCGGCAAGATTCTGAATCCGGTTACCGGTATCATTTACAACATTTGCCAGCTCATCTGCATCTTTGATAATCTCCACAATGGATTCTTTTACCTTTGCCTGGCTCTCTGTACTCCGGGATGCCGTATCCTTGGAATTCATGGCCAGTTTATTTATCTCATCTGCAACTACTGCAAAACCTCTTCCCGCCTCTCCTGCACGGGCTGCTTCGATATTGGCATTCAATGCCAGAAGGTTAGTCTGTGCAGCAATGGAGACTACTTCCTGATTATTCTCTGCCATAGATTCCAACAGCATATCAATCTCCTGCATTCTGCCAGTCAGCTTCTCACAGAATTCAGACACATTACCAATTTCCTCTGATACTGCACTGCATTCCGTCGCATTACTTTCGTTTCCATTCACCATATCATCCACAGAATCATAGAGTGATACAAACAAGTCATTGACTGTCTCCACCGTTGTTTTAATATTCTCCTGCTGTTTCTCCACTGCATCTTTTTCTGCCTTGATTTCATCAGCAAGTTCTAATGCTCTCTTCTTCTCTTCCTCTACGGTATCCTTTACAAAATGAATACAATTTTCCTTCTTATTGAAGCCATTATAAATAGCCAATGCCATCTTTTCACAGCTTTCATAGCCACAGCATTCACAGTCAATGCATCTTGCTTCCTTAGTCTTCTTGCCCATCTCATCATAAATCTGATTCAGTTCCTCTGTAGACGGAAGTTTATAATTACACTCTTCGGAGCAGTCTGTATATTTTCTAAGATAATTCTCCAGTTCTAATTTTGAGAACTGCTTATTTAATTTTGCAAGCCGCTGTGCCGGAGTCAGTTTCCTTGACCATGCACTGTTCTTCGTATTCTTCTTACAGTTCTCCTGTATCTGATGGATATTATATAAAGCTTTATCTGTTCCTGCAATTTCCTCTTCAACACCGGTTCCGTAAATACAACCCATTCCACAGTTTAATGCGTCAATGAATAATTCTTTATTCATGCCCTTTGCAATTTCTTCCTTATGCTCCTCTAAATAACGATATGTGTGTTTCTCTCCTTCTATCTGGCGTATATATACATCGTCCCCTAAGAACCAGTATACATTTTCCTTCAAGCCACCCGGCATCGGATAGATGGAACCAAGTCCATATTCAATTTCATCACTGGCAAATGTGCCTGATATATTATGTTCTCTTACATATTTCATCAAATGGTCAAATGTCACATTATACGATACATAGCCTTCTGTATCCGGGTTATGAATCTCTGACCATTTTGCAACACACGGACTGATAAATGCCAGTTTATCTGTAATTCCCATCTCCTGCTTTGCATAAATTGCGCTGCACATCATCGGACTGTGTACCGGGAATAACTTTGGAAGAAGCTCCGGTAAGTAGTGTTCAATATATCCCACAATTGCCGGACATGGCTGGGAAATTCCACCGGTAAAGTTGTATTTCTTTACATAATTAAGATATCCCCAGGTTGTAATGTCTGCACCGAAAGATACACTGATTATACGGTTCACTCCAAGATTCTTTAATCCTCCCAATACCCTCTCATAATCTTCAGGATAGTTTGCCTTGAACGCCGGAGCTAATAGTATGGATATTTTCTCACCTTTTGCAAGGTCTGCAAAGAATTGCTCCGTATCATCTTCAAACTCTCTTGCACCATGCTTGCAGGCATCCATACATGCACCACAGCCAATACACCTTGCCGGATCTACCTGAATCCGCTCTGTTCCATCTTCTTCTGTTACTGCCACACATGCCCCCGGACAAGGACACACGCGAATACATTTGTTACACCCAATACAGTTGTCATTGGTAAAAACCAGACTCATTTCAAGCACCACCCTTTACTTATATTCATAAGCTACCTTTTTTCAATTTCAACAAATAATATCTCATATTTGTCTATTCGTTAATAATATTATTTCTCAATAAAATTGTCAAATTTTCATGTTTTTATATGATATATTCTTACGATTTCCCGCAATTTTCGACACTTTTTGAACAAGAAATAGCCCTTGCCTCTATTGTCCAACAGAAGTCTGTTGCTATTTCATCAGAAAATGCTCCCGCTCAGGGTATTGCTGCCGGAATGCTTCCAACGCAGCTTTCTGCAAAACTGCAAATTCCCTGTCCATATGAAATTTATGTGGCATTGTAAATGCAATTGCACTTATCTGCTCTGCTATTTTTTTAGCAATTCCTTCCTCTGACAGCTGTCCCATTCCAAATACTAAAGAGGTGAAACCTCTTCCCTTTTTACTCACATCCATAAATGTAAGAAACGTATTCTTTAATTCTGCCTGAAGTATCTCCTGTTCCACCCGGCTTCGGTTCTCTGCATCCAGAAGATATAACCCATTTATGATTTCAACTGCCTGTTTCTTCCGCTGTCCCGAAAAATCTACTCCGGTACTTTCCGAAAGATATTTCATCTGCATCAGATAACCAATAAAGGTATCCTCTTTCTTTTTCTTCTTTCCATATCGAGCATATAAAAGCTGCTCCCGGAAAGTATCTCCTTCTGCTTGTTCCGTACACCCGTGCTTCTGCCATAGTTCCATTCTTTTTCCAGCATTAACTTCCTGATAAAAATCATTCAGCCACTTTGAATCTTCCTGCATAATATTTCCTCTTCGTCACTATTTTATAAAATCTTCAACATTACTGATGTCAACTTTACGATACTGGGATACATAGTATTTTTCTTCCTGCAGGCTTTGTACTTCCTGATTCTTTCCATCATAAATGTCCACTGCAAGCCTTGCCATTTCTCCAGCCTGGTCTTCCTTGTCATTATATACGGTTCCCTGCATGGTTCCATTCTGTATTGCCTCTAATGCATCTTCCAATCCGTCAATACCAAATATAATCGGCCACTCCTGCCGGTTATAACCGGCATCTTTATAAGCTTCAATTGCCCCTAATGCCATTTCATCATTGTTGGAAATAACCATCTCCACTTCGGTCCCATACTGACTGATAATCTGATTCATTCTATTTTCCGCCTGTCCCCTGTTCCAGTCTGCAAACAGGTAGCTCAGTTTTTCCAGATTGATTCCCTGTTCTATCAGTGTCTTTACCGAACTGTCTGTACGGCTGATGGCATCCTGATGTCCGGCCTCTCCCTCCAGTAAAATATACTGAATTCTCCCATCCTGATTCCTGTCAACCTCAGGATGATTCTTTATGTAATCTGCTGCAATTTCTCCCTGCATCTCGCCGGACTGTTTTGCCTCACATCCTACATAGTATAGTTGATTCCACTGCGACAAATCCTCCGGAACCGGTTCTCTGTTAAAGAAAATGACAGGGATATCATTCTGTCTTGCCAGTCTGATAACGGTTGTCGGATCCGTTCGGTCAACCAGATTTACACATAAAATATCACACCCGGCATCTATCATTTCTTCGACAATTTCATTCTGGGCTTTCTGATCATTATCTGCACTTCTGACAGATGTTATAATCTTCCGTTCTTCTGTTTCCCGCTTCTTTAACTCTTCCTTCAGTTCATCCACCGTGGCGTTGATAAACGGGTCATCATGCGTATAGGTAACTACACTCACCCTCAGCGTATTTTCTATCCGCTTTGTCTTCTGATTGCATCCTGGCAGCACCAGTATCAGTATTATCAGTGTTACCGTAACCGCCATTGTCCTTCTTCTTGTTCTACTCATATGAATACAAAAACCTTTCCAGATCTTTTGAATACAAATCTTCTTTATTGATTATTCTGACTTCTGTTTTACAACTGTTCATTTTGTAAAAGGAATGCCTTAGCTTTTTTGCAATCTCATTCATACTCTTATACCCCGTCTCATAATCATCCGGTACGACAAGACATTCTATATTCTGATTATCTAATAACACAATTGCTTTTTCACTGCTTCCAACTCCATAAATCTTTGCACCGTGATACTTATTTTCTTCTGCAGCCTCCCCCACTTCTTCTAATGCCCAATTGTCCAGAATTACCAGATAATCCACCTGTTTCTTAGATGCAATAATCTCACTGGTGTTCTGGTTTCCCCTGGCATAATTGTACTCCCAGGAAATTTCACAACCACTTCCCTCCAGTCCATCTTTTAACCCTGCAATTCTGTTCACATTTTCCTCTGTCTCTGCCTTTCCAAGAATGACACCGATTTTTTTATTCTCCAGTTGTTCTTCATCATCCTGTATTAACCGCTCCGCAAGCATCTGACCAATCTTATAATTATCCGGTTTTACCGTTGCATAACCAGATGGCTCTTCTGCGTAGGTATCCTCATTAATCAGTATAAACGGTTTCTCCCCCTGCAGCCGGTTTAGCATAGTCTTTGTTTCTTTTCCCGGAGCCGGACAGATTACAAATGCATCTACATTATTCTGCAGTTGTTCATTAATCAGTTCTTCTTCATCCTCCATGCTTTCAATTAAATCTGTATTACAAATGATCAGATGCAGATTATTATTTTCCGCAGACTGTTTTAACCCATTCAGCAATGCATCCCATCTCTTATCTCCGGAATCTTCCACAATAACCGCAACTCTTTTCATAGACTCATTATCTGAAAAAATCCTGATTATAAAAAATGCAGCCAGTACAATAAGCATCAGTTCTGTGAGGATAAAGGTAATCTTATTTTTTTTCATCTTCTACCCTCTCTCTTTTTCTGTTCTGATTTTCAAGTTCTCCACGTTTTTCCTCTGAATAAGGAATTGCCGGGATATGTATTACAGCCTTTGTTCCTTCATCCGGCTCACTGTAAATTTTTAATCCATATTCTTTGCCAAACATCAGTTGTATTCTGGTATGCACATTGATAAGCCCAACTCCCGAACCATGCTTTGGAACTTTTTCACTATTTGTCAGAAGATTATCAACCACTTCCTGGCTCATGCCCATTCCATTGTCCTCTACTGACAGGAAAATATCATTCCCTTTCTGCTCACCGCGGACAATAATTTTGCCACCCTCATCTTCATCCATATTTCCTACTCCATAATAAATTGCATTTTCAAGCAATGGCTGTACTACCAGTTTTACAGTACAGCATTCCTCTACGTTTTTATCAATCAGAAATTCCACCTGAAAACGGTCTTTATAACGAATCTGCTGTATGTTCATATAACTTTTGCTATGTTGTAATTCTTCCGAAATCCTTATCACTGTCTTTCCTTTTGAAAGACTGATGCGAAGCAGTTTTGCCAGTTCCGAAATCATAAAAACAGCTTCTTCATTCTTATTTGCCTCTACCATCCAGGTGATGGATTCCAGTGTATTATAAAGAAAATGTGGATTAATCTGGCTTTGCAGTGCATCCATTTCACTTTTTCTCCGCTTATTCTGCTGCCGGATAATTTCTTCCATCAATTGTTCTATCTGCTTATATGAATTTTGGACAGAATATGCCAGATGCCTTATCTCTGAAGCACCCCCTATATATATTTCAGTCTTTTCTCCTGTTTCATAAGACTTTACGGATTCATCCAATTTCAAAATCGGTTTCGAAATCTTTCTTGCCATAATTTTATTCACAACAAAAAGCATCATCAGAAGAATAATTGCCGTGGCAATTATATAATACCGGAACTTATTAATGCTTGCCGTCTGTACCCCCTCCGGTACAACTCCTACCAGTTTCCATCCGGTATAAGATAGACTGTTCACAACTATATTACTTTTTACCCCATTCACAGAAATCTCATATGTACCATCTGCATAACCGGCAGCCGTACTGCTATCTTCTGTAAAAAATCCCCTGTCTATTTCTGCTTTTCTTGGGTGATAAAGAATTTCCCCATCATCTGTACATAAATAATAATACGTCTCTCCCGCTGCTTCATTCAGGTTATCTAAAACCTCTTCTATCATGGAATACTTCATATCAACCAGCAATACTCCACTGTCCGGAGTGTCACCATGATTCATATCCACAAGACTGCTTAAAGACACCACCCAGTTATATTGATATGTCTCATTCTCAAACAAATCCTGTATATGGGGTGTTGATATATGTATATTTTCTATCTCATCTATAGCGCTTTTATACCAGTCCTGCTCTGTTACTTTCTGATTCTTTTCTCTGGTAGCTACTGGTTCTGCTGCAATAATTTTCCCATCACTGTCATAAAGGGCCATACTCTGCAGCTTATCATTATTTACTTCATACAACAGACTGAACTGCCTGCTGAATTCCTGGTCAGAAATATCATATTCCTGTACGATATTATAATTAACAGCATTACAAATCTGTCTCATATTCCGCAATTCATTATTTACCTGATCCACTGTACTCTCTATCCGGCTTTCTGCATTGGAAATTGCGGTTTCTTTTACTGACATTTTAAAACGGCTATAAATCAGTAATCCCATAACTATTGTTGTAACAATGGTCATGGCAGAAAGAACTGTCATAAGCAGTGACTGTATATCCATCCAGGCTGAAATATTCTGCATCATATTTTGAATTATATTCCTTTTTTCGTGCTTTTTCTTTCTGTTTTTTTTCTGATTCATACCTCTCCACATTCCTATTCTGGTGATTTTCTGTATTTTGACGGAGATACTCCAAATTTCTTTTTAAACACATAACTGAAGTAATTTGCGTCCAGATACCCTACTTTTTCTCCAATTTCATAACTTTTATCATTGGTTTCTACAATAAGCCTGACTGCGACATCCATCCGGTAATCCGTCAGATATGTAATAAAGGATTTCCCGGTTTCTTTTTTAAATATAGTTGAAAAATACGAATTGGATACACCAAGCACTGAGCATACCGTATCCAGGGAAAAATCAGGTTCCATATAACGCTCTGCCACAACATTCTTTGCATCTGTAATCAGCCGCCTTGAAGTATTATTTCTTGCACTTTTCAACTTTTCACTAATTGCCACTGCTGCTTTTTTCATCCACTTCATCAGAGTTGCTTTATCCAGTTCCGGCACCTTTTCATAGAGATTTTCTTTTTCTTCAAAGAAATCATTAAAGTCCATAAAATTATTGGCGCAGAACCGGTAAAAAGCACCTACCATCTCCATAACTGATAAATGATACTGATTTACTGTGGCAGCACTTTTATGAAGTTTTTCCACTTCCCTCTCTACTGCTGACTCAATGTCTTTTACATTTCCAAGATAAATCGTTTTAAACAACTCATGCATTTTCGTATCTTCTGACTGTACGGCTACCGTCTGCTCCCGTGGAACTACTTCCGCAATATTTATAGCCCTTGCAGTTCCATAAAGAACCCGGTAGGATACTGCTTTTCTTGCACCTTCATAAGAATTACTGATATTCAAAAGACTATCGCAATATCTTCCAACACCGGCCGTTACAACTGCACCAATCACACGGTTCGCCCATCTGCAGAATCTATCGCAAAAATCTGTCAGTTCTGTTGCCTTATCTTCTGAATCAAGCGATACTATCAAAACTGTATTCCCAAGATACATAAATTCCTGACAGTTGAGTTCTGATGCAATCCTTTCCTTTATTTCATGCTCGACAGACATGGATAACAACAATGGATTCATTCCTTCCGGCACATGGTGCTCTGAAGTATGAAATACCACGCTGCAATAATAGGGTCCCTCCAGTGGAATCTGATAGGCAGATAAAAATTTCTCATATTCTGTCTCATTTACCCTGCCTTCAATTAACGAAACAAAAAAATTCGTCCTTAGCACCGGAAGTGCATCCTGGAAATAATTTTGCAGTTTTTTAACATTTAATTTTTCTTCTCTTTCCCTGTTTAAAGTCTCTTTCAATCTTTCCATGCAGTCAGATAATTCAACTGCATTTACCGGCTTTAACATATATTCTTCAATTTCCAGATGTACTGCCTCTTTGGCATATTCAAATTCATCAAATCCTGTAAAAATAATAATATGTATATTTGGATAATCATTATTTAACTTCTGCGCCAGTTCCAGGCCATTCATATAAGGCATTTTTATATCGGTTATCACAACATCCGGCTGTATATTTTCTACCAGTTCCAGGGCTTTCACTCCATTGGTTGCACTGCCTGACACCTCAAAGCCCAGTCCATCCCAGTCCATCTTATGCTCCATTGCCTGGATTGCTTCTATTTCATCATCAACTAAAATCACTTTATACTTTTCCATATGACGTTCCTCTTTCAGCATGTTCAGCTCTTTCTTCTCCTGCTCTTATTATATCAGACAAATGTCTTTTTCTGAATACCTGATATTGTTTAGGCCGTCCATTCATCTCTGGCGATGAGCGGGCGGCCTATGGTGATTATATATGAATGATTCTGATTACGAATTACTTATTTTTTCTGTACATATTTCAGACAGTCAAGTGTTACTGCTGCCAAAATGATGATTCCTTCGAAAATAAACTGAAGATTTGTATCAATACCCAGAATGGTAAGGGAATATGTAAGGGATGTAAAGATAAGTACACCAGTTACAACTCCGGAAATCTTACCAATACCACCGGTAAAGGATACACCACCAACTACGCAGGCTGCAATAGCATCCATATCCCATCCTTGTCCATATGCTGCACTACCGGAACCAACCATTCTGTTACATTCCAGCCAGGAACCAAATCCATACAGGATACCTGCCAGAATAAATGCTCCTAATGTTACTTTAAATACGGATATACCGGAAACTGCTGCTGCTTCAGGATTTCCACCAACCGCATACAGATTCTTACCAAATGTTGTTTTATTCCAGATGAACCATACTACGATAACTGCAACAACAGCCCAAAGGATAATTGTCGGGAATTTTCCAATCTGCGGAATAAACATAGCCGGGATTGCAGAATCAATAGCTCCGAAGGAAACACCTTTTGTTGCATATGTTACAAGTCCGAAAATAATCAGCATGTTTGCCATGGTTGAAATAAACGGATGCATCTTGAACTTCGCCATAAAGAAGCCTGCCAGCATAGAAAATGCTGTTGTAAGTACAATACAGACTGCCAATGCAAGAATTGCTCTTGCAGCAACCGGGATACCGGTAAAGTCAAAGATATGGCCAAATACACCACCTGTATTAATTCCGTTATGCATGATGATGGTTGCTGTTACCATACCCATACCAACCATACGTCCAACAGAAAGGTCAGTACCTGTTAAAAGAATCAGTCCTGCAACGCCTAATGCCAAGAACATTCTTGGTGAAGCCTGCTGCAGAATATTTAAGATGTTTGTCGTTGTCAGCAACTGTGTATTCTTTACAACCGGTGTAATAATACATAAAGCAATGAAGATTAAAATAATGACAATATACAATCCATTTTTATAAAGGAACTGTGTGGTATTAAAGGTATATTTGTAATTTTCAAATTTCTGTGCTCTCTTCTGTGCAAATGTATATCTTGACATACGGAGTAAGTCAATCAGATGATACTTATGTGCATATGCATCATGCTTTCTGTCCTTAATCTCCTGAAGTCTGGACTCATGTGCCATCTGGGCATCAAATAATTTATTCTTATAAACATACTTCTCGTCTTTTTTCTCATCTGCATCGCTGAGTCTGCTCATATTCTGCTCATGCTCTGCTTTGATGGAAGCACATATCTTTTTGTATTCTGCATTTTCAGCTTCTTTCTCAGCTTTGCAGCTATCAGCAACTTTCTGATAGTAATCATTTTTATAATGTTTTGCAAGATAACCTTCTGCATCTGCGATAAGCTTTGATACTTTGTCTTTATTCGAAGACTCTACCGCTTTTGCCTTTTCTAAGGCTTCCTTGTCCTTTGCAATCATTCTGCTCTTTTCTTCTTTTGTTAAATTCTTATTTTCCTTTACGATTGCAATGTGATTTTTTAAGCTGCGCACCTTATCTGAACCATCCTTACGAAGTTCATCAATCTGTGCCTGTATTTTTCCTACATATTCATCAATCGGCTTCAAAAGCTCTGCCTCTGCAGCGGATGAAAGAATAATACTACTGTCTGCCATATCCAATGCTCCTTCCTGATTATAAATATTTCGCACTGAGTCTTAATAACTCTTCCTGACTTGTTTCCTTAGTATTAACAATTCCGGCAAGATGTCCATTTGACATAACACCAATCCGGTTTGTGATTCCAAGGATTTCCGGCATCTCAGAGGATACAACAATGATTGTTTTTCCCTGTTTTGCCATATTGATAATTAATTCATATATTTCGTATTTGGCACCTACATCAATTCCTCTTGTAGGATCGTCCATCATAAATATATTTGGTGAGCGCTCCAGCCATTTACCAAATATTGCCTTCTGCTGATTTCCTCCGGACAAACTGGAAATCATATCATCTGGTCCCATACATTTTGTATGCATGACTTTAATTTCTTCTGCCGTCGCACGAACCATATCATCATTGGAAAGTGCGAATCCATTTTTATAATGATTCATATTGGCGATTGTAGTATTAAATGTAATATCTGCTTTCAGGAAAAGTCCATTTGCTTTTCGTTCTTCTGTAATTAAAGCAAATCCATGATCCATTGCATCTTTCGGGGATGTAAAATTCATTACTTTTCCATTATAAATTACATTTCCTGCCGCTCTGGTACGCATACCAAAAATAGTTTCCAATAGTTCCGTACGACCGGCTCCAACCAGACCATACAGTCCAAAAATTTCTCCTTCTTTAATATCAAAAGAAATATTCTGTAATTTTGGTGCATACTTAGTTGAAAGATTCTGTATAGAAAGAACCGTTTCACCAGGCTGGTTATCTACCGGTGGAAAACGGTTATCCAAAGAACGGCCAACCATTGCAGAAATCAGTTCATTCATATTGGTATCTTTACTTGCCTTTGTCATAACAAGGCTGCCATCCCGAAGAACTGATATTTCATCACAAATTTCAAAAATTTCATCCATTTTATGTGAAATATAAATCAATGAAATTCCCTGTTCTTTTAACTGCCGCATCATCTTGAAAAGTTTTGCAACCTCCGGTGCTGTCAGTGATGAAGTCGGCTCGTCTAATACGATTACTTTGGAATGATAAGAAATTGCTTTTGCAATTTCACACATCTGGCGCTGTGATACAGACATTTTTTTCATTGGCTGTGTCAGATTAACAGTAATACCAAGTTTACGGAATAAATCGGAAGTTTCCTTTCTCATTCTTCCTTCGTCAATCATTCCCAATGAATTCTTCGGATAGCGTCCTAAGAACATATTGTCAATGACACTGCGCTCCAGACACTGATTTAATTCCTGATGAACCATTGCGACACCATTTTCAAGTGCATCCTTTGGGCCAGAAAAATTAACTTCTTTTCCATCTAATATTATTGTTCCTTCGTCCTTTTGATAAGTTCCGAAGAGACATTTCATCATTGTCGATTTACCGGCACCATTTTCACCCATAAGTCCCATGATTGTTCCAGGTCTGACATTCAGATTGATATGATTCAGAACCTTATTTCTTCCGAACGATTTGCTCATGCCGTTAATCGATAAGACATATTTATTCTTATCCTCTGCCATAATTCTACTTCCTTTTCTTTGAAAAGAAGGACACCATTTTTATCTGATGCCCTTCTGTATCTATGCTGTTTTCTTCCAGGCAATAACCTTATTTTGAAAGAAGTGATGTATAAGATGATGCATTGTCTGTTTTAACCATGTTGATTGCAAATGCATCATACTCACCCGGGTTGCCAAGACGGTTTGTAATGTTAGACTCTGTCTGTCCATCACCACCGATATAATCTACTTCAAGGTTCAAAAGTTTGTCATAGTTCTGAAGAAGTGGCTGATAGGTTGAGCTAAGGAAGTTATCGGAAGCATTGTAAATATCAAGCCATACCTTCTTGCTTGGGCTCTTGCTTTCATCCAGCTGATTGGATACTTTGTCATAAACCTTGGTTGAGTCTGTGAAATCCTGATAATTATCAGCTGTAACAGCTATATTTAATGCATAGTAAGATCTTTCTTCTTCACTATATCTGTAATCTTCTCCTTCTGTTAAGCAGTTTCCTGCATCATCCGGAGTACCGATACCGGTATCAATGTCTACTCCATCTAATGCATTACGAAGCACTCTTAATGTCAGGTAAGCCTGAACATCTGCATGCTGTGAAATTGTTCCGCCATATCCTTCTGCGATAGCTGCAACAGCATCACTATTTGCATCGTATCCGAAGGTTGGTACTTTGTTATCTTTTGCCCATGCATTAAACATTGACATTCCCATACCATCATTATTAGAAACAACTACGTCAATCTGGTCACCAAAAGATGCGGTCCATGTTCCGATTGCATTTCCTGCTGTAGCTGCATCCCATGTTGCACCAGCAGAGTTCTTCATCTCCTGTGAAGCAAGTTCACGAATTGTATAAGTCTTTCCATCTACATCCAGTGTTGCATCCTGAACAACTTTTGCAGAACCGTCTACGTTTGTACCAGCCGGTGTTGAATCAATTGCTCCATTTGCATCTACTCCGGTTCCAAGTGCAGAACGGACACCACGGGTACGTGCAATAGAATCGTTATGTCCGATGTCTCCGATTGCAAGTACATAACCAATTACTCCGTCTCCGTTACGGTCAATGGTCGCTGCATTTTCTTTGATATAGTCAAGAACCATCTGTCCCTGCAGTTCAGCACCCTGATTTGCATCGAAGCCTACATAATAGGTATCTTTGTTGTAATTTAATGCATCCATGTCAAGTTCTCCTGTGGAGCTGTTGGATGGCTGACGGTTAAACCAGCAAAGTGGTTTATCCTTGTTTGCTACGCTGCTGGTGCTTCCTGAGTCACCAGAGCCGCTTCCTCCGGAAGAGCCACATCCAACCATGGATAATGCAAGTGTTGCTGCTACCAATACAGTTAATAATTTTTTCCTTCTCATTCTTTTTTCCTCCTGGTTTGCAATTTGTTGATTTTGGTTTCTCCGAACCTGTCTCATCGACTAAATTCATTATAATCACAAACCAATCTTGAAAGAATAGAATTTTTTTGGATGAAATATCAAAATATTTTGATATTTCATAATTTTTATATATATTTTGACGAATAACTATGCGGCTGCACCATCATTCTGTTGGCATGTATGCAGGAATGCCTCTGCCAGCTGCTGGTTCTGCTGTGCCTGTTTTCTGATATGATTAACCACGAAAAAAGGCAGGAAAAATAAGGAAAGGAAACCTAAACACAATGCGATGGCACCGACTAATAAATCAATCGGAAAATACGGGACTACAAACCAGCCAAATTTTGCAATGTTCCATGCCCATTTTGCCGTTATTCCAAAACCACCCACTTTGCTGTAACAAACACAGCCCATAACAAATCCTATCATAATAAAAATCGGATGGAATGCCAGCATCATTCTGATACCTCCACAGACCGTTCCAGCAATTGCCAGTCCCCAGATTTTCTGAATCTCATATAACTGTGTCTCCGCTTCCCGTTTTACCTGCATTGCATAACCATAATCGTTACCAAATTCCACTTCTTCATAAAGATTTCTTTTTTCTTTTGCCATAATATTTTCCTCTTTTCTCCGATGTTCCACCGGTTTTTATTATTGTTTTCACTTATATGACGGAATAATATTATGGCAGGTTTTATTTTTTTAAAAATTTTTTTGACAAGTCCTTATTGCTTTCTTCCGATTACCTGCTTCCCACACTTCCTTTGTACTATGCACACAAGGCTTACCATACCGGAACGGCTGAAAGATTTGAGAGTCGCAGAAAAAAGAATGTCATTGCAGGAATTGTCTGATGCTACCGGCATCCCAAGTTCCACACCCGGCAACTATGAGAAAGATGAAAATGTAGATATGTCACTTGGCAATCTACTGACGCTTGCAGACTTTTATCAAGTAAGCACCGATTATCTTCTTTGTCGAACCAAACTACGTGAACATACAAATAAGTCAGTATCCGATCTGCATCTCAATGATGATGCAGTTCAAATACTGACTGACGAAAAATATAATCCACGGTTATTATCAGAATTACTCTCTCATGAAAGCTTCCATTATAAAGTTTAGGTTTCATGTACAATCGACAGCCCAACTTAACTATCTGCTTTCTACTATTGTATATGTTCCTGATTCAAAATTTACATATAATGTTGCAAATGCACTATTATATTCCCAGCGGATTTCCAGAGACCTCTCCCCTCCGGAGATTGCTACCTCTGCGCCTTCCGAAAATGCCTTATGGGTATTTCGCATGCGGATTAACGCAAGCTGTTTTTGAACCACATCTTTTTTCAACCCTTCCGTGATCTGATCAGTGGAAAGATTTGTCCGGTTGATTTCCTTATGTCCGGATTCTCCCGCGCGCTGCACCGCTTCATGGTCATTTTTTCCGGCAAACAGATCCAGATACCAGATCTGCGGTTTGCCCGGCATAAACATCTGGATTGCCCGCGCCAGAAGCATTTTTTCATCCGACTCTCCCAATGCACTGTAGTACGTGGCATTTACCTGATAATACAGATTCTTTTGTCCATGTAAATTTTTGACCATGCCTCCGCGGGATACAATCCGGTCAATTAGCGACTGGATTTCCTCTTCCGGAAGCAGCCCCTTTAAGTCCAGAAGCGGGATACCGTCGTGACAGCCGAGCATGTTGACCGTGGAGATCTTCTTTTCCACAATCTCCTTCGCCCATGCCGCAAGGTACGTTCCCCGCCGGTTCTCAATCGCATCAATGACCAATCCCGGCAGGAAAAAGTCATAGGTTGCATAGCCTTTTTCTGCAAGTGTCTCATATATTTTTTCGTCATATGCCGCGTGGATCTCCGGCAAAAGCGTAAGTCCCAAAGGTTCTGCCAGTGCATGGATCTTTTGTAAAAGTTCCCACGTTTCCGGATCATTGAGAAAGTTTTTCTTTCCCGGTGTCTTCGGCGCATAGGCAAAGGCATCCAGCCGCACAATCGCCGCACCGTAAGAGGCTATTTTTTCCAGTGTTTCACGATAAAACTCCCACACTTTTGGTGACTGGATGTTTACATCCATCTGTCCGAGATACTGTCTGCCATGCACTTCCTGATAAAAGGTATTCCAGTACGGCACTTTTTTTCCATCCGGAAATTCCACCATCAGGATTGGCAGCCCGGGTTTGCGGAAAAACATCTGCTTCAGGCAGCTTTCATCCGGCTGGATATAACCTTCCTCCGTCATGGTTCCATGCCCTTCCCAGAAATGGTTCCAATCGATGAAGAAATCGCGGTACGCAGAAGCCTCCCCTTTTTCCACAAGATCCCGAAACTGCGGGGACTGTGCGGAAGCATGGTTTAAAATAAAATCGAGTTTCAAATCAATTCCCATATTCTTTAACTGGTCAAGGTCTTCCCGGTCGGCAAGCTGCTCATTCAGGTCATAGTCGATCACGGAAAATCCCCGGTCGAGATCGGAATGGTACAGGCTCGGCAGAATGTAAAAAGAAGAAAATACATCCTGCAAAGCCTCAGTTTTCAGCAATGTTACGATATCTCCCAGATTTCCTCCAAGGCTGTCGGGATATGCATTGAGCATCGGTTTATGGTTCATAAACTCTTCCGTCCTTTCCCACGATTAATCCTGCATTTTTGCGCTGCACTTCAATTTTTTCCTGTTCCAGTTCTACCACGCGACAGATAAACGGGCTTGCGGCATTCTCATCGCGGTTTCTGCGGATGCGCCGCTCCCTGGTCTCCTCCGGGGAACTTTCCAGAAAGACGGGTAGATCCACACCATGTAAATCGTCACTGCCTCCGTGTGTCCACTCCAGAAGTAATACGGATATTCCGGAAAAATCGGTTTCTTCCGATGAAATCTCGCCATCTTCCCGTCCCATATGCCGCAATGTGATTGAATCTTTTCCCTCATGAAATGCCGCAAGCACTTCATTGATCCGGTCGAAGTCAATCTCTTTCTTTGTCCCGAGATATCCACGCAGTCCGTCTTCCCCGGCTTCTTTATACACACGCAGCCGTTCTTCATCGTTGCGTTTTGGAATCCGGTGTGGATAATCATCGCCTGAGAGCAGGTAACAGCCCCTGCCGTCATTTAAAAAATACTGCTGCAATGCCGTGGCAAGTGTTGTTTTTCCGGAACCGGAGCCACCGTAAATGCTGATAACCATGCGATTTTTGGTATTCCTCTCACACCATTTCTGTACTTTTTCGTATAATGCTCCAGCCTCTTTCAGCTCTGTAAAAACAAACTGATACGCCTCATATTCTCTGGTAAACGGCGGAAGCGGAATTCCCGCATGCATCAGTGCTGCACCGGAATACTGTCTGCCGCTCTGTTCTTCCAGATACACGGCATCCGGTTTTAACCCACGCAGTCGGACATAAACGGCTGCCTGATTTGCCTCTGCCCTAAGACGCACTGCGCTGACTAATGCATGATCCTGTTCCTCTGACACCGTCATCCATGCCGCAATTTCATCCATAAACGGATCGGACAGCCGCCAGTAGGTTCCCTCGTTAATGAGCGTTTCATACTTCTTGTATGTTTTAATCTGCTCCCGGATCTGCTGTTTTTCCTCATCGGATAAAAGCGCCGGGTTTAATTCGTAACCGAAGGTTCCAGCCATCGCCGTCACCCCTCGGGTGTGGAAACTTGTTACCCGTCCGGTCTGGTGGTTCGGCACCGCTGAAACGTGCGCCCCCATTACGGAAACCGGATAGAAAAACGACGTTCCGTACTGGATCCTTGTGCGGTTGATTGCATCGGTATTGTCACTACACCAGATCTGTGGGGAATAATAAAGCATTCCTGCGTCAAATCTGCCGCCGCCACCGCTGCATCCCTCAAGCAGAAGATCCGGATACCGGCTGCACAGGCGCTCCATAAAATCATAGACACCAAGCACGTAATCATAGGAAAGATTTCCGGCATAGACATCTGCCATACTGCGGTTCATATCCCACTTGACATAATCAATTTTTCCCTGATCCAGCACGGCACAAATCTGATCAAATACACAGTCGCGCACTTCTTTTCTGGAAAAATCAAGCAGTAACTGGTTTCTCGAGCGCACCGGCTTTTTCCCCGGAATCTGAATTGCCCAGTCTGGATGTGCCCGGTAAAGGTCGCTGTCTTCATTGACCATCTCCGGCTCAATCCAAATGCCAAATTTCACCCCCTGATTATGCACACGGGTAATAAGCTCTGCCAGGCTCCCCCCCAGTTTCTCTTCATTGACCTGCCAGTCCCCAAGGGAAGAATTATCATCGTTTCTTTTCCCAAACCAGCCGTCATCCATCACTACCATATCAATTCCAAGGGAAGCAGCTTCTTTTGCCAGATCCACGATCGTATCTCCCGTAAAATCGAAATATGCTGCCTCCCAGCTGTTAATCAGCACCGGGCGCTGCATATGGACATATTTGCTGCGGCACACATGGTTGCGGATGCAGTTATGATATTGCTGCGACAGTGCAGACAATCCGTCTGCCGAATAAGACAAAATGACTTCCGGTACCGTAAAGGTTTCTCCTTCCGCAAGCGGATAGGAAAACAGTTCTTCATTTAATCCGAGAAGCAGGCGCGTCTGGTTGAACTGATCTTTTTCTGCCTCACAGGAGAAATTTCCGCTGTATACAAACAGCATTCCATAGCAGCTGCCTGCGGTCTCTGTTGTTCCTTTTTCTGCCAAAATCACTGCCGGATTATACTGATGACTGGACGTTCCCCTGCGGCTGCCAAACGCAATGGTTCCATGCCCCAGCGGCGTACGCTCCAGATTGCGCTCCATGGCATGCTTTCCATAAAACCGCAGGACATCAAAATCTCCCTGTACAAAATCCAGACAGGCTGCCGCTGCCTTTTCGATCGTAATCTGCCCAGTTCCCGTATTTTTAATCTGGACGCTCCTTGTAATGACATCGTTTTCTTCCAAAACACCATACAGCAGACGAACTTCAACCTGTGCGTTTTCGTCTGCAAGGACAATTTCCAGTGTCTGTGCTTCCTCTTTGTCTGCCCAGACAGCCGGAAGTCCCTGTAACTGGTATTTGCCGCTTCGGATCTCATAACTTTTAAAAAGCAGATCTGCGCTTTCCACTCCTTTTTCATTTTTGATATTCAGCGCAATATTGCGGTAATCCCCAGTTCCAATGGAAGGATACTCCTGTGGCAGCGCATCCAGCGAATAGGTGCGGTCCATGCCCGCTGCATAAGGATTTCCGGAAAATCCACGGTCTGCATAGGTTAAAACATAATCCATGGAGCTGTTTGTTTTAGCTCCATAGTACAGATGCAGCAGATATCCCAGTGAATCGACCTGCATCTGATAAGTTGTATGCAACGTATGCAGGTTAAATATTTTTTTATTTGGATTGTATATAATTGCCATAGAAGTCACCTCGTTTTATTTTTATCCTTTGACTGCACCGTTTGCCACACCGTTTAAAATCTGTTTCTGACAAATCACATAGAAAATAAGGATTGGAATCAGTGCCATAATATAGGAAGCAAATGCCAGATTGTAATTGGTTCCAAACTGTGTCTGGAAATTAAGCTGTGCAAGCGGCAGCGTATTCTGTCCGGTTCCAGACATGATCACAAGCGGTGTCATAACATCATTCCACGTTCCAAGAGCTGTCAGGATTGCAACTGTTGCATGCATTGGCATCATCATTGGAAAGACCACTTTCCAGTAAGTAGTCCATGTGCTTGCTCCGTCAATATCTGCCGCCTCTTCCAGCGCTATCGGAATATTTTTTAAGTACCCACTGTAAAGAAGGACGTTCATTGGCATATAAAATACCAGATACAACAGAATGACACCCGCGCGGTTTCCAAGTCCCATATGCGCCGTCTGCTTTACCAGAGGCATCATTAAGATGGAAAACGGAACAAACATTCCGCTGACAATATACAGATAGATAAATCGGAAACTTTTTCTTCTTGCCATGCCGCGTCCGATCACGTAGCCTGCAATTGAGTGGATCAGGATTGCCAGTACGATTGTTACCAGTGTGATCAGTAAACTGTTTCCAAGAGAGTGCCAGAAATCGGTCACTTCCATTGCCTGACGGAAATTTTCAAAACTCCACTGTTTCGGGAAAGAAAGTGCACCCGCCACATCGTTTGTCATCTCACTCGGTTTCTTAAACGCAATGATCACTGCCATATACAGCGGGAAAAATACCGTAACCGTCCCCAAAATCAGAACAATCGTAAGTACCCAGTTTGTTTTCTGTTTTTCTTTCATCATAGCTGCTCCTCCTTCTTATTCATGACTGTCATCTGGAAAAGTGAAATCGCCACGATCACAATAAAGAAAATGACTGCATTTGCACTCTGGAATCCAAACTGTCCGCCATCCATACCATTTTTATAAATCAGGTAAGAGATGGATTCGGTGCTCTGTGCCGGACCTCCCTTGGTCAATGACATGATCTGGTCGAATACCATGAGGAAATTCTTTGTGCTCAGTACCAGATTGATCGTCACAAACGGCATCACCAGTGGAAATGTTACTTTCCAGAACTGCTTCCATTTACTGGCTCCGTCAAGCATGCTCGCCTCGTAGATTTCCTCCGGTACAGTCTGCAGACCGGAAATATAGATGATGGTATTCATGGCAACTGCCTGCCATACACCAACAATCAGCACACCAATCCATGCGTATTTTTCACTTGCAAGAATACTGTTCTGTAAAAATCCAATATGGAACACATTTCCCACAGTTGGAAGAATGTAAGTAAAAATAAAGCTGAAAATATAACCGATGACAAGTCCGCCTAAAATATTTGGCACAAAGTAAATACCGCGCAGTGCACTTTTAAAACGGATTGCACTGTTTAATCCAACTGCCATGATCATGCTCAGCACATTTACCAGTACAGTTCCCGCCAGTGCATATTTAAACGTAAACAAATAGCTTTTTCCCACGCGGGAATCCGTAAACAGATCTGCATAGTTCCGGAACCCGACATAATCGTAAGTTCCGTATCCTTTATAATTGGTAAAACTGTAAATCACCCCTTTGATCATTGGAAGTGTATTGAATGCAAAAAATAAGATTACAACCGGTATGATAACCGCCCAGAATGTTTTGTCCCTGTTTGACATTTTCTTTTTCATTATGCATCCCCCTGTTCTTTCTGATAATCCTGTACTTTCCGAATCAGATCCCGGTTGTAGCGCTTCCAGTCGGAATCAAATTTTTTCAAAAACTTTTCCTGTGCATTGTCGCTTGTATCCAGCAGGAACGTCTGGATCATGGCATCCACACTCATCTCACTCGGATAATGGTGATCCTGATAATCTGCCATGCGGTTGTTTTCAATGTAAGGACGCATATCCTCGAGTGTTTCCGGAATTGCAAAATCCCCGTCTTTGCAGGCAATTCCGCCCTGATCATCCAGATAAATCTGAATGGTCTCATCGTCATACAGATATTTTAAAACTTCATATGCAGCCTCTTTATTTTTGCATGATTTCATTACGGAAAACTGCAGATCAATTCCTGAATTTAATACATTGTCTGATTCCTCATCATTTGCAGGAAATGTAAAAGAGCCGATATTCATATCCGGATTGACCGATTTGATCTGCGGGATCGCATAGCTTCCAATCGGATACATGGCAGCTTCCCCGCGGGCAAATGCTGTACATGCATCGTTATAACCATATGCATACGGATTTTTTTCTGCGTAATCCAAAAGCGCACGCATCTTTTCTGCTACCGGTCCATACGTATCGGAAAATGTGGTATTTCCCATATTTACCTGATTGCAGGTATCCGAATCGGTAAGTCCGACTGCCAGCGCATTCCACGGAGCCAGACAGGTCCAGGTATCTTTAAAGCCCAGATACAGCGGAAGTGTTCCGCTCTGTTTTATTTCATCACACAGTGTGGTAAATTCCTGCCAGGTGGTCGGAACTTTCCAGCCATTTTCCTCAAACATATCTTTGTTATATAAAATTCCTGCCGCGTTTGCCGCATATGGAAGTGCATACGTGCCATCCTTTGGAATAAACTCCAGTTCCTTATCCATATCCAGATATGCCTGTTTTACGGTCTGGACTTCATCCAGATCGGAAATATCATCAAACAGATCTGCATCTAAAAAGTTGGAATAGTTGATGTCTCCTCCGATTGCGATGATATCCGGATAATCCTCCCGGATAAAACGTGTCTTTAAAATGGTCATTGCTTCGTTTGGAGATGAAATCGTCAGATGGATGTCATCATGTGTTTCATTGAACTGCTTTTCAATCTTTTCAAATGCCTTAACTGCTTCCGGTTTGTAGGAAACCACTTCGATTTCGGTTTTCCCGTCTGCCCTTTTTTCACTTCCGCATCCGGCAAGATCCGTCATACACATGCCAAGTGCGAGCACCACCGCAACACTGCGGAAAATACTTCTTTTTGCCATATTCTTCTCTCCTTTTCTTAAATATATCCGCTTACCTTTTTGATAATCTGATTATAACATACCTTTATGCATCCTTAAATACCCGTTTTTTTTAAATTTTATACCCAAATGCAATATTTTGTGCTATAATAGATACAAATATCGCATTTTGGTATATACGGAGTGTTTTATGAGTAATACATTTTTTAATATTTTTCCAAATGAAAATTTTATCGATCTGTGCATGTATCAGTTTGGATATGAACAGTGTGATCCCGGCCATTCATTCGGGCCTGCAACACGCAACCACTACCTGTTTCACTACATTCTTTCCGGAACCGGAACTCTCATGGCAGACAATGCAAACGGGGATACACAGACCTATTCCGTAAAAAGCGGACAGGGATTTATGATTTTCCCGGGGCAGATCAATACTTACATTTCCGATGAACAGCTTCCATGGGAATATATGTGGATCGAATTTGACGGCTTACGTGTAAAAGAGGCTTTAAGTGTCACAGATTTGTGCAAAGACGCGCCCATTTATCATTCACACTCCAAAGAATTACGGGAAAAGCTTGCCGATGAAATGCTTTATATCGTCAATCATCCGCAGGAATCCTCCTTCCATCTGATTGGGCATCTGTATCTGTTTTTGGATTATCTGCTACAGTCGGCAAAATCGACAAAGCTGGTCTCCAGCGGACGCATGAGTGATTATTATATAAAAGAAGCGATCAATTATATGGAACAGAATTTTCAGAATAATATTTCGATTGAAGATATCGCTGCGGTATGCGGCATCAACCGGAGTTATTTCGGAAAAATCTTCCGCAACTCGATCGGCCGCTCCCCGCAGGAATTTCTTATGAACTACCGCATGGTAAAGGCTACGGAATTATTAAAGCTGACTTCCTTATCCATTGCAGATGTCGGCTCTGCTGTCGGATACGAAAATCAGCTTCATTTTTCCCGTGCATTTAAAAATATTTATGGTGTCTCCCCACGGGAATGGAGAAATCAGAACAAGTAACAATAGATAAGATAGATATCATTCCTATCAGTTTTAGATACCTTCTGATTGATGTCAGGTTTTGTACCCGTTCGCGGAAACATATCCTGTCAAAACGGAAACATGTCCACAGCTTCTGAAATCGCACATTCACAGATGCAAACAGATGCAATCTGTAGCAAAATTGACATTCATATCACGGTCTTGACCGTTGAAGTCTATGGGAACAAATCTGTATAAGGCCTTTGCTATCTATATAATGCAAGGCAATTTTACACTGCTGCTCCCTGCCACTGTCTCGACCTGGTATCCGGTCATTATTTTATCGGTATTACATATGCCCTAGCTTCCATTAGATTTGAACTATCCGGAAATTCCGAATAGTTCATTTAAACTGATTTGCGAATTGAGTAGATACTGTTTTTCCAATTTCGCCCTGTGAATAACCGCTACCAGCAGTTATCCAAAATTATCGGATAACTGACCACTCTTGTAATTATGAGTTATTCGAATTTTTCGAATAACTGAATCCTGTTGCAGTTAAATGCTATAAATAAACCTTTCCTTATTTTTCAAGCAATTTTATCATTCGCTGAACAATACGTTCAACCTGTCCGGATTGCAAAGGTGATCCGAAGCGCTCAGCAAAATACCGCTGATGGTATCAATGAAAGACTGCAGGAGCTCCAGAAAGAGCTTCTCAAAAAAGCCAATAACAAAGAGGCCTATGATGAGATTGCCGACGAGATCTTCAAACTCCGGGAACAGCGAGAAAAATGCACGGTTGACACCGCGGCCAGGGACGCACAGATTGCCCGCATCAATGAACTGCAGGACTTCATCAAGCAGCAACCCTCTCACCTGGAAGCCTTCGACGAGGCCCTGGTAAAGCGCTGGCTTGAGCGAATCATCGTCTGGGATGACCACTTCACTGTGGAGCTTAAGTCCGGACTGAAAATTGAGATTGAAGGATGATGTCCCTTAGACTCAAAAAGGCTCCTCACCACTGGAATACATCCGGTGATGGGGAGTCTTTATCATTTTAATCCTTATCCCAACGATTAGCATCTGTCCAACGGAAGTTTGGGTCTTTATTTCTTCGTGGGTCATTTTCCCATTCTTCAGCTACACGTTTACTTATTTCTTTATTAAGACGATTCATTTTAGGAGTTTTTTCACCGGTTCCACCATTGAATCCGTTCTTAATCCAATCCTGTCTTTCTTCTTCATAAGCCTCTGATAACTCCTCATGAGAAGCTCCTTCAACCCATTTTTCAAATTTACTTTTAAATAAATTCCCGAAAAAGCCCATATTTATCCTCCATTCTATGCAGCTTCAGCAAATATACGTCTCTGTACCTTAAGATAATATTGCAGATTCTTGATAACATCTTTTTCTTCTTCTAAATCGTCTGCGGCTATTTCTATTTCATTATCACTTGCCAGCTTCAGGGTATATTCATAAATTCGTCCTACTAAAACATCAAGTTCTTCTGATGTAAGCTGAATACTGATTTTTGAATAATTTTTGTCAGCTTTCAACGCTTCCAAAGAGCTCATTAGATTATTAATCTTATCAATATCCATCTCCCCCTTGCGAATTGCATCAATATAGCTTTTCAGGCTAGCTCTGAATTCTGTTACAACCTTTGGTTCATGTTTTTTTACTTTATTGCAAACCCAAGCACCAGCGCCAACAGCTACTGCACTCGCCACAACAATTATTGTTCCTTTTTTATGCTGTTTTACAAACTGTAATGCTTTAGCACCAACACCCTGAACCTGCTCTGCTGCTGGTAGGTCAATTGGCTTAAGGTGCTTTACTATTTGTCCCTTATTAGGACCAGTTGCCCACCTTACCACACTACCGATTCTTCGATATATTCCTGTTGCTAATCCTGTTGCTATATCATCAGGAATGAAATATGCATCTTGCGCTATTGCCATAAAATACCTCCTTTGGTTTTCTATAATAGGCCTTGTAAATTTCGCGAATCAAATCATATCCATTAAGCTTTTCGATGAAGATATTATTATCTCTGTCTTGTGTGCATTTATTATTCTATTAAAATACTTAACAGTATCTGTATCTGCAAATCTATGGTCAACAACATTAATTCCTTCATCTCCCTTAGCGACAAAAACTAGATATTTAGGAGATATCGGAAATATAAGACCACTTCCATTATTGCTTTCGACAACAGTAGATTTATGCTCAAACGCTGGATTATCAGACGTAATAAATTGTCCTGCATTATCGTAGGTTTCAAAAAGAATCATCTGACAACCACTTAAAGCATGTTGTACAACATTATGATAAAAGCCACCTTTGTTCTTAAAAAACATTTTATATAATTCAGAATACCATATTCCGGTCATTAACTCATCTGCATACTCTTTTCCTTCGCTTTTCCCTACATCTAGTGTTTCTGCTTCCTCATCTTTACACATTGACTCAAAAACAGGATACAATAATTTCTCTTTAATTTTTGTATAAACACCCATAGCGTCAAATTTTGGATTTCTACAAAGCATAATGAAAAACGACGCCAGCATATTGATATGTACCCAGAATCCTGGACACATATTTACGAACTAGACTGAACACATGGATGCTATCCTGTATTGTACAGGCGGCATCCATTTTGTTTTTGCCTGAATTCTTTTGTTATTATAATAATCTATATATTCTTCAACCGCTTGTGAAAATTCTTCGAAAGAAGAATAGTTTTTTTCATAGCCATAATACATTTCATTTTTTAATCG
>NZ_QTXS01000001.1:1852068-1939032 GCF_003461765.1 Roseburia sp. AF02-12
TGGTATACCTGCAATAACCATTAAAACCAGTTCAAGCTTTTCTTCTGGTGTCCACACTTTATTGAACACCTTATGTTTTAAAACTTCTGGACCATGTAAATCAACCAATCCAGACCATTCTCGTATATGTCTTTTGAGAGTATCTGGATTCGTACCCTCTGGGATATCTGGATACGAACCTGAATGATACAATTCAACACACATCAGTTTAAACTCATAACTATAACGCATAAAAACACCCTCCTTACTGGTTGTCCAGTAAAGAGGGTACATATCATATTCCTTGCGATGTCTTCATATATGATTCTTTCACTTCTTTCAAGTCCAATTGGCTGGCCATTATGAACACCACTTACGAATGAATTCATGATATTTTCCCAGTTTTTTCCCAAGTAATCATCAAATGAATCTTCTAAAATATAACAGTTAAGTGCATCTATTTGACTCAATATAGCAGCTTTCTTTGCTACATTTCCATCGTAATAATAAAAGTCCCAATCATGTATTTCGAAGAAATGCTTATTTATGCTCTTTTTTGTTTTGATGATGCTATATCCTAATTTCCCATAAACAGGCTGTTTAAATCCCGTCTTAAGCAAATCATAAATCAAATCAACATATTGCGATTTCACCTTTGCACATGAATTGCAAATAAATGAATACTTAAAATTTATGGTATATAAATGAGGCTTCCAAAGAACGGAATTTCTGTTTGCGCCATCCCCAATACTTCCATCTTTTATTACATAAATTCCATTGAATTTTTTATCGGGCTCTTTAAGGGTTTCAACTTGTGTTTCCCATGCCTTCATATAAACACGTGGAACAAAGTGTTGCTTTTTGGTCGGCATTCTAACCTCCTCCTTCCCAACATCTATTCCGCTGCCTACAACCACCAAAAATGGTCGAGTTGCCGGATTTGTTGTCAACTTTTTCCTCTTTCAAAAATCACTTCAAAATCCCTGACATCTAATCCACACACTCAATTTGCGTTATCTAATCCGAAGTCACAACCTGACACACATTTTGCAGTAGATATGTTTCCATATAAGAAAACCGAGCTTTTTCAGAAGTCTGGCTTCTAATCCAAACCTCCGAAAAAGCCCGGAAATACGCTACTTTCTGGCACTTGATTTTATTTTTTTGACATCAATACAACCGTCTCCACATGTACCGTATGACCGAACTGGTCTACCGGCTGCACCTCCACAAGGTCATATCCATGGCTGCAAAGATACTTCAAATCCCGGGCCAGGGTTGCGGAATCACAGCTTACATAGACGATACGCTGTGGTGCCATCTGACACATCATGGCAAGGAGGGCTTCCTCGCAGCCTTTGCGTGGCGGGTCCACTACGATAACTTCTGCACGGGCTTCTTTGCCATGGGCGGCACAGTATGCCGGATAGACTTCCTCTGCTTTTCCAACGAAAAATTCTGCATTGGAAATGTGATTTCGAAGGGCATTCTCTTTGGCATCTGCGATTGCCTGCGGTACAATTTCCACACCGTAAACCTTCTTCGCTTTCTGTGCGAGAAATAAGGAAATGGTTCCGATGCCGCAATATAAATCCCAGACCGTCTCTTCGCCGGTGAGATTGGCATATTCCAAAGCTTTGTTATAAAGCACCTCTGTCTGCGCCGGATTTACCTGATAGAAAGACTGCGGAGAAATCTGAAAAGAAATCGTTCCGATATAATCTGTAATGTAACCCTTTCCATAGAGGGTATATGTTTCTTCTCCTAAAATCACGTTGCCCCGGGATTCATTGATATTTACAGTAATACTTGTCATTCCCGGCAAATCTTTTAATACTTCAATAAAACTTTCTGCATGCGGCAGCTTCTTTCCGTTGATGACAAAGCAGACCATCCACTCTCCGGTTTTCTCGCCGTAACGGATTAAGATGTGGCGGACGCAGCCTTTTCCGGTTTTCTCATCATAGGCACTGACGCCATAGGATTTCATGGTGTCTAAAATAAGGGACAGGATTCTTCCGTTGCCTTCCTTTCCCAAAAGACAGTCCTGCACCGGAATAATGTTGTGGGTTCTGGACGCAAAAAAGCCTGCCACCAGATTGCCTTCTTTATCATAACCCACCGGAAACTGTGCTTTGTTCCGGTAGCGGTAAGGCTCCTGCATGCCAAGTGTTGGTAAGACCTTTGGATTTTCAAATCCGCCGATATGTTTTAAGTTGTTGCGTACTTTATTTTCCTTAAACTTAAGCTGGCTCCCATAAGAAAGTGCCTGGATCTGGCAGCCACCACACCGCTTATGCTCCGGGCATGGCGGGGTTGTCCGCATGGTGGATTCCTTAAGAATTTCCATCAGGCGGGCATAGCCATAAGTTTTTTTCATCTTCATGATTTTGGCACGAACCATGTCTCCCGGCAGAGCATCCTTGATAAAAAGTGTGATGCCTTCCGTTCTTCCGATACCTTCGCCGTTAGTTCCGATATCGTCAATGGTCAGTGTAACAATGTCATCTTTTTTCATATTTCTTATATACTCGATCTGCGGATGTTCGATTCAAACAGACGGTTGAATCCCTGCCACTGAGTATCTCCTTCCGGTACGTTTGCCAAAAGCTCACGCATGGTCTCCATCTTTGCATCAATATTATCTGCATAGCTTAATGCTACAGCTTCCGGTAATGCCGGCTTCTTCGGAGAACCATACTCTAACTCTCCATGATGTGCCAGAATACAGTGTTCCATCTCATGTGCCAGTTTCACCGGGAAACCATCGATGGTCTTGATGCGCTCTGCAATTTCCATGGCTCCAATCATGATATGTCCTAAAAGCTGTCCCTCGTCGGTGTAATCATTTTCCGGGAAAGTAGAAAGCTCTTCTAACTTTCCGATATCGTGAAACATGGCGGCACAAACCAGTAAATCTTTATTGAGAATCTTATAGTTGTCAGCAAAATAAGCAGAAAGCTTCGTTACGCTTAAAGTATGCTCTAAAAGTCCGCCCACAAAACCGTGATGTACGCTTTTTGCTGCAGAATGGAATTTAAAACGTTTTGCAAAATCTGCATCCTCGATAAAGAAACTGCCTGCCAGTTTCTTAAGATATGGATTCTCCATCTGCTTAATATATCCAAGTAGCTGCTCATACATTTCATCTACATTATATTCGCTGACCGGAAGATATTCCTTTGGTTCATACTCTCCCTCTGTTGCTTTCCGGACCCTCTTTACATTTAACTGTAATGCGCCCTGAAAACTTGTGATATCTCCCACCACATTGATGTAATCAAAGCGGTCAAAATCATCAATTCCCACAGAGCCCGGCTCCCAGATTTTTGCATCCAGTGTGCCTGTTTTATCCTGTAAAATCAATGCTTCATAAGGCTTACCTGCCTTCGTCAGCGCTGACTGCTTATTTTTACAAAGATAGATTTCATTTACTCTTTCGCCTTCGCGTAATGTTTCAATATAATGCATAATTTTCCTCTTTCTATTTTAGTACACCAACGGTTGCAGAACATTCGATTTCTACATAGCCTGCTGCCCCCTGGCGTTTTATGGTAATCTTTACAACATCTCCCGGAGTCTGCCCGGATAACACATTCTTATATGCCTGCGCTGTCTCTACATTTTCTCCGGCAATCTTTACGATGACATCACCGCTTTGCAAGCCTGCTGCCATCGCCGGGGAATCAATTCCCACTGATTTAATATATACGCCCTTTGGTATGTCATATTCCTTTTCAATGTCAGATGTTACAGAAGTCAGTTTCAGTCCAAGATACGGAATATCCTGTCCATTGGAAAGCTTCTCGATAATGTCTTTCAACTGGGAAACGGAAATTGCGGTCAGCGTATTCTCATCGCCGCTGCTGTAATCCTGCATAACAATTCCAACCACTTCACCAGAGAGATTGACCAGTACACCACTTCCCTGACTACTGCCCACAATATCTGTTGTCAGTACATTGTAGTTTGCATCAAAGGTGGAAATGCTGTTAGAAGTCGATGTAATATTTCCTGTCAATATGGAGAAATTCGTTCCCAGCGGACTGCCCAGTGCCAGCACAACGCTGCCCTGTGTGGTCTGAAGTGAATTTCCAAGCACTGCCACTTTAATTCTGCCCAGAGTGCTTTCTTCGATGTCGGAACGTTTTACATTTAAAATCGCAATTCCGGTATTTCCGTCATAGTTTTTAAGCTCCGCTTCTACGGTGCTGTTATCAAGGAAGGTCACATGAATGGATTTTGCTCCGCTTATGACCTTGCGCTCTGTCATAATCAGAAGCTCCTGACCGGTATCCGCAATAATGACCCCACTTGCCTGTCCCTGTCTCTCATAAGGCGTGTTAAACCAGTCCACATCACTGGTCACACCTGTCACCGTAACAATGGACTTATTTGCTTCGCTTCCAATCGCATAAAGCTTACTCTGTAATTTCTGATATTCCTCCGGTGTAAGCTCTTTTAAGCCTTCTTCTACATCCGGCTCGTCTACACCTGTCTCCGTGGAATTTGTCTCTTCTTCCGTATCCGGCTGTACCTCTTCATCTTTTGGGATGCTCACCCTGGTATCCTCCGGCTTATTCAGCCACTCTTCCATCACCGGGCGCATCCATGTAAATACAAAACAGGATACAAGTCCAAAGACAACCGCAAGCACAACCGTAAATGCCGTTTTTAAAATAATACGTCTCTTATTTAACGGCTTGTTCTTGATTTTCTCTTTGATAAATGCAAATTCCTCTTTTTCATTTTCTGACATAGGGAATCCTCTTTTCTACTGTAAATACAACCAATTTTAATTATACTTTCTATCTGCCTATGTTGCAACATTTTTTAAAAAAGATGCCGGAATGTAAAAAACGTGCCAATTTCGTCATTTATCCGGAAACTTATTTTCAACCGCCCTTTTCACCACAATCGGTTTGGGGTATAATAGAAGCAGTGATTTTTAGTACATTTTACGGAGAATATTTATGAATCAAAAGGTTTTAAGAACATTAGAATATAATAAAATTGTAGAGCGGCTCGCGGAGTATGCTTTCGGTGCGGATACCAAGGAACGCTGTCTTTCCCTGCTTCCTTCCACCAGCCTCTCAGAGATTACCAATGCACAGCAGCAGACTAAGGATGCCATGAACCGCAGCCTGAAAAAGGGACGGCTTGACTGCTCCGGTATCAAACCGCTTTCTTCCGCCATCCGGCGTGTGGAAATCGGCGGAACCATGAATATCGAAGAGCTTCTCGGCCTCTGTAAATTATTAGAGACTGCCCGCCGGGTCAAAGCCTATGGCAGAAAGGAACGGGAAGATTTTCCGTCTGATTCCCTGAGCGAACTTTTTGATGGTTTAGAACCTCTTAGTCCTCTTTGTGATGAGATCCGCCGCTGCATCATTTCTGTGGATGAAATCAGTGATGATGCCAGCAGTAATTTAAAATCCATCCGCCGTTCTATCCGCTCAACCGGCGACCGCATCCATGCGCAGTTAAACCAGATGTTAAATAACCAGAATGTCAGAAACTGCCTGCAGGATTTTGTCATTACCATGCGTAACGGCCGCTACTGCCTTCCGGTAAAAGCCGAAGCCAAATCCCAGATTACCGGTATGGTGCATGACCAGTCCTCCAGCGGTTCTACTCTTTTCATTGAGCCAATGGCTGTGGTAAATCTGAACAACGAATTAAAAGAATTATCCATCAAAGAGCAGGACGAAATTGCCGTTATTCTTGCCACTTTATCGGCAAAAGCAGGGGAATATATTCCTGCCATTGAAACCGATTATCAGATTTTAACAGAGCTTGATTTTATATTTGCAAAAGCAGCTTATGCCTTGGAATACAATGGAATTACACCGCATTTTAATACGGAACGGAAAATTCGTATTTTAAAGGGCAGACACCCTCTGCTGGACGCAAAAAAAGTAGTTCCTATCGACATTTCCTTAGGCAGCGATTTTGACCAGCTTGTCATTACCGGCCCGAATACCGGTGGTAAAACCGTTTCCTTAAAAACTGTGGGACTTCTCACTCTGATGGGACAGGCGGGACTTCCGATTCCTTCCGGAGACCGCAGTGAGCTTGCTGTTTTTGACGATATTTTTGCAGATATTGGAGATGAACAGAGCATTGAGCAGAACTTAAGCACATTTTCTTCCCATATGACCAACATTATCCACATTTTAAAAGAAGCCAATGAACATTCCCTGGTTCTCTTTGATGAGTTATGTGCCGGAACTGACCCTACGGAGGGCGCTGCCCTGGCGGTTTCTATCTTATCTTATTTTCACAGTCGAGGCATCCGTACCATGGCGACCACCCACTACAGTGAGATTAAGATTTATGCCTTAACTACCAGTGGAATTGAAAATGCCTGCTGCGAATTTAATGTAGAGACCTTAAGTCCGACTTACCGTCTTCTCATCGGTATTCCGGGAAAAAGTAATGCCTTTGCAATTTCCAAAAAACTCGGTCTTTCCGATACTTTAATCGAGGATGCCAGAACCCGTATCAGCAGTAATGAACAGAATTTTGAAGATTTACTTTCTGACCTGGAAGCAAGCCGCATCACCATAGAGAAAGAACAGGCCGAAATCAACCGTTACAAATCAGAAATTGCTGCATTAAAACAGCAGTTAAAGAACAAGCAGGAAAAATTAGATGAAAGCCGGGATGCCATTCTTCGTAAAGCAAAAGAAGAAGCAAACCAGATTCTGCAGGAAGCCAAAGATACTGCAGATGAGGCAATCCGTAATTTCAATAAATATGGCACTACCAGACCTTCCATTCAGGAAATGGAAAAACAGCGTACCAATATCCGGGAGAAAATGGCTGCCAATGAGAAAAAGAGCTCAAAGGAAAAAGATACTGCCATCTACAATCCAAAGGTTCCAAAGAAGCTTCGTATCGGTGACAGCGTAAAAGTATTAAGTATGAATTTAACCGGAACGGTACACTCCCTGCCGAATGCAAAGGGTGACCTCTTTGTGCAGATGGGAATTCTCCGCTCCCAGGTAAACATCAAGGATTTAGTACTAATTGAAGATGCTGCTCCGGGCAGCAAGAAATATGCCAAGACCGGTGCCGGAAAGCTTAAGATGAGTAAATCCGCTTCTGTTTCCACAGAAATCAATCTGATTGGAAAAACAGTGGATGAAGCTATTGCTCTTTTGGATAAATACTTGGATGATGCTTATCTTGCACATCTTCCTTCCGTACGCATCGTACACGGAAAAGGAACCGGTGCCCTGCGCAGTGCCGTACAGAGTCATTTGAAACGACAGTCTTATATCAAGTCCTTCCACTTAGGAGAATTTGGTGAAGGAGATGCCGGTGTTACCATTGCAGAATTTAAATAAATCAAGTATATGAACTACGTAAAACAGAAAGGAAGTTTCCTATGGCTGCAAAACAGAAAATTTTAATTGTAGATGATGATGTTAATATCGCAGAACTGATTTCCCTGTATCTCACGAAGGAATGCTTTGACACAAAGATGGTTCATGATGGGGAATCTGCTTTGAAAGAATTTGAAACCTATGCACCAAATCTGATTCTTCTTGATTTGATGCTTCCGGGCATTGATGGTTATCAGGTATGCCGTGAAATCCGGGCAAAAGCAAATGTTCCGATTATTATGTTATCTGCCAAAGGTGAAATCTTTGACAAGGTTCTCGGACTGGAGCTGGGGGCAGATGACTATATCATGAAGCCTTTTGATTCCAAAGAACTGGTTGCCAGAGTCAAGGCGGTGCTCCGCCGCTACCAGCCGGTGAAGCAGGAGCCTGTACAGCCGGATTTAAAATGTGTTACTTATCCGGATCTGGTGGTCAATCTTTCCAACTATTCCGTAGAATATTACGGCAAAACAATTGATATGCCGCCAAAGGAGTTAGAGCTTCTTTATTTTCTTGCATCCTCACCGAATCAGGTATTTACCAGAGAACAGCTTTTAGACCATATCTGGGGCTATGAATACGTAGGCGATACCAGAACCGTTGACGTTCATGTAAAAAGACTTCGTGAGAAAATTAACGATCATACCGCCTGGAGCATTTCTACGGTCTGGGGCATCGGATACAAATTCGAGGTTAAAGAATGAAGAAACGACTTTATCTGAAGCTGCTGATTGGATATGTGATTTTTGGCATTCTCGGCTTTATTCTCGTATCCACCTTCAGCTCCCACTATACTTATGAATATATTGAAGATACCGAAGTTGACCGGCTTTACAAGGAAGCCAATATGATTGCATCTACCTATGCTTCAAACTATTTCAATGAAGATATTACGGTAGATGACTTGCATGACAGTCTTGCCACCCTTAGCACTTATCTTTCTTCAGAAATATGGGTCATGAATACAGATGGTGATATTCTGATTAACTCCAATGCATCTGTGGACATGGACCACCTGACACACATTGACGGATTTAATGTGGCAGATTTTGGCAGCAAATATTACACCACCGGTTCTTTTTATAATTATTATGACGATACGCATCTTACGGTATTTTCGCCGATTACGATTAATTACAAGGTGCGTGGATATGTGCTGATTCACCAGCCGCTTTCCGTAATCACGCACCATCATGCACATTTACTGAATATTATGTACCTGACTCTGCTTCTGATTTTTATCTGTGCAACCCTGTTACTGATTATCATTGGCTTCGAGGTCTACATCCCAATCCGCAAAATGATTAAGGGTGCTGATGCTTTTGCCGAGGGCAATTTCAGTTATAAAATTCCGGTACATAAAAATGATGAAATCGGCTATCTTGCCGCTTCTCTAAATTATATGGCAAACGAGCTGAATACCCTGGAGGATGACCAGCGTAAATTTATTTCCAATGTCTCCCATGATTTCCGTTCTCCGCTTACTTCCATCAAAGGTTATGTGGAAGCCATGTTAGACGGAACGATTCCACCGGAGATGCAGGAAAAATATTTAAATATCATTGTTTTCGAGACAGACCGTTTGTCCAAGCTCACCCAGAGCCTCTTAGAGTTAAATAAATACGGCAGCCACGGCACAATGTTAGACGTCAGCGAATTTGACATTAACCAGTTAATTAAAATGACCTGTCTTACCTTTGAGGGAACCTGCAAAGCCAAACGGATTTCCTTCCACCTGATTCTTGCCGGTAAAACACTTTATGTAAAAGCGGATATGAGCAAGATTCAGCAGGTGGTTTATAATCTGATTGACAATGCCATCAAGTTCAGCCACCATGATTCTGAAATCACCATTGAGACCACCAAGAAAAGCGAAAAAGTATTTGTTTCTGTCAAGGATACCGGCATCGGAATTCCAAAAGACAGCCAGAACAAAATTTTTGAGCGTTTCTACAAAACCGACCTGTCCCGTGGAAAGGACAAGAAGGGTTCCGGTCTTGGACTCTCTATCGTAAAAGAAATTATTCAGGCACATGATGAAAATATCAACGTCATCAGTACCGAAGGAGTCGGCACAGAATTTATCTTCACCCTGCCGGCAGCCCAGCGGGAAGAGTTATAAGGCAGTTTTATAAACCATCTATATAGGCTTTCCTGCTGCTTATTTGAATTATTTTACAAAGCTTTTAATCTTTGCATAAATGTTGTCTGCATCCAGCCCATATTTTTTAAGCAGTTCCACTGCCGGTCCGGACTCGCCGAACGTATCGTTGATTCCGATTTTTAAAACCTGAGTCGGAGCCTTCACCGCAAGTGCATCACATACCGCGCTTCCAAGTCCGCCAATCACGGAATGCTCCTCTACCGTGACAATTTTGCCGGTCTCTTTTGCTACTTTAACAATCAGGCCCTCATCGAGTGGCTTGATTGTATGAATGTTAATCACCTTTGCCTCGATACCGTCTTCTTTCAGTTTTTGGGCAGCCTCAAGGCTATTGCTCACCATTGCACCGGTTGCAACAATTGTCAGATCCTTTCCCTCGCGAAGAATTTCGCCTTTTCCAATCTCAAATGTATAATCTGACTCATTGTGGATGACTGGAAGTGCCAATCTGCCAAATCGTAAATACACCGGTCCTTCGTACTCGTAAGCCGCCTTGACGGCTGCGCGTGCTTCCACATCATCCGCCGGGTTAATCACAACCATGCCCGGAATCGTGCGCATCAGGGCAATATCCTCGTTACACTGATGGGTTGCTCCGTCCTCGCCGACAGTGATTCCTGCGTGTGTCGCACCGATTTTTACATTCAAATGCGGATACCCGATGGAATTACGCACCTGCTCGAACGCTCTGCCTGCTGCAAACATTGCAAAAGAACTGATAAACGGAACCTTTCCGCATGTGGAAAGTCCTGCCGCTACACCGGTCATGTTCGCTTCCGCGATACCACAGTCAATAAAACGCTCCGGATATGCTTTCTTAAATACGGCAGTTTTCGTGGCAGCAGCCAGATCTGCGTCCAATACGATGAGATTGTCGTGCTCCCTTCCCAATTCAACCAATGCATCGCCGTAACTGTCACGCGTCGCAATCTTTTTTACTTCTGACATAATGCCTCACCTGCTTTCTCTAAGTCTTTCATTGCTGTCTCATATTCCTCTTTATTCGGTGCCTTGCCATGCCAGCCGACCTGATTCTCCATGAACGCAACGCCTTTGCCTTTTACCGTTTTTGCAATGATCGCAGTAGGCTGTCCCTTATGCTCGCGTGCTTCCTTGAAGGCTGCTGCGATCTCTCCAAAGTCGTTTCCGTTGATATTGATCACATGAAACTTGAATGCTTTAAATTTCTCATCGATCGGATACGGAGAATTGACATCTTCCACCGTTCCATCGATCTGTAAATTATTGTTGTCCACAATTACAACCAGATTGTCGAGCTTGTGATTGGCTGCCAACATAGAAGCCTCCCATACCTGTCCCTCCTGAATCTCGCCATCACCAAGCAATGCATAAACCCGATAATCCGCATTGGCCATCTTGCCCGCCAAAGCCATACCTACAGCTGCAGAAATGCCCTGTCCGAGCGAACCAGATGACATATCTACCCCCGGTGTATGTTTCATGTCCGGATGCCCTTGTAAGAAACAGCCCACATGGCGAAGGCCTTTTAACTCTTCTTTGCCAAAATAACCGCGCTCCGCAAGGGTGGAATATAAGCCCGGTGCTGCATGTCCCTTAGACAATACAAAACGATCACGATCCGCTTTCTTCGGGTTCTTGGGATCAATGTTCATCTCCTCAAAATAGAGATACGTTAAAATATCTGCTGCGGATAAGGATCCTCCCGGATGACCGGAATGTGCATAATACACTGCGGTCATAATATTTTTGCGCACCTCATTCGCTGTCTTCTTTAATTCTGATTCTGTCATGCTGACTCCTTTCTACCTGACACCCGTTGCCAGGCAATCGGCAATCAGTCTGGCAAAACGCTTTGCATCCCATGCAACCCTTCCTACATATAAGCCATCAATATCCGGCTGTACAAAAAGCCTAGTCGCATTCTCAAGATTCACACTTCCGCCATACAGTGCCGGAACAACATCTGCGGCTTCGCCGTACAGTTCTCTTAATGTCTCTCGGATCACATGATGCTTTTCCTGTGCATACTCCACTGGTGCTGGTATACCATTGACACCAATCGCCCATACCGGCTCATATGCAATCCATACTTTATCCAGATCCTCTGCCGCAATTCCATGCAGACCAACCTTGATCTGTGTACGCAGTACCTCATCTGCGATACCGTACCCTTTCTCTTCTTTCGTCTCGCCGATGCATAGAAGACCAGTAAAGCCGTGCTTCATCGCGGCGAGCATCTTCTTGTTTTCCTCAATGTTGCTCTCTCCAAAGACATGTCGGCGCTCGGAATGACCTACCATTACAAGGTGAAGGTCAAGTTCCTCTAACATAACCGGAGAAATCTCACCGGTAAACTGACCTTCATCCTCCCAGCACATATTCTGTGCACCAAGATGGATTTCGGACTGATCCGTACTTTTTGACGCTGTTTCCAAAGACGTGTAAGACGGCAGAATGAACAATTCCATATCCGGATTCTGCATGCAAAGCTCTCTCGTTCTGTCTGCCAGCTCCTTCAGATAGCTTTCCGTCTGTGCGACATTCTTATACATTTTTAAATTACTGCCAAAATATTTCTTTCGTTTCATATGCTTTACCTGCTTATCTATTCTGATCGTACTCCACAAACGCATCAACTTTCGGCTGTGAAACACATCCCTTTGCAAATTCGTTCTCGAAAAATGCCTCAACTAACAGTTCTCTTACTTTGCTTCCAGTTGTAAAAGCTCCCATGCAGATGATATTTGCATCATTACTCAAACGCGCTCTTTGTGCGGAATAAACATCCGAAACCAGTGCCGCGTATGCACCTTTTACTTTATTTGCGGAGATGGACATTCCGATTCCGGTTCCGCAGATTAAAATTCCTCTGTCGTACCCACCGGAAGCGACTGCTTCGCTGACCTTAATGGCCACGTTTGCATAGATTGGATCTTCACTTCCGAAATCCTCTACAGTTCCGTATCCCTTCTTCTCAATAAATGCTATAACCTCTTCTTTTTCTTTCTGTGCGTTTGGGTCGCATCCGATTGCTATCTTCATATTACTTATTCTCCTTTCACAAATTCTCTCATACTCTGGAAGATCAACCATGTTGAGGTTGCACCTGCATCCTGGAATCCCAATGCTCTCTCGCCGAGTGATTTTGCTCTGCCAAATCTGGCGATGCAATCCTTCGTATTTTCCACTCCGCGCAATGCGCCTGCCTCTGCCTCTTCGAGCATTTTCTCCAAACCTTCGGTGTAATGCTGCTGCATTGCTTCTACCGCTGGTGCCAGCGCATCAACCATTGTTTTGTCTCCGACGCTTGCCTTGCCACGCTCCTGGATGGCTTTCAGACTCTTCTCTTCCATTGCCTTTAAGTCCTCAGCAGTAAGGTAGTCTTTGCTCTCCGTACCAAGAGCACCTTCCAGATAAAGGCTTCCGAAGATAACACCGGAAGCACCGCCCATGCTAAGAAGCATTGCTTTACCGGCTTCCTCAAAGATACTGTATACATTTTTCTCGCCTTCCATATCAAGAAGCACTTCCTTCACATTTTTCATGCCAGTCGCCATGCCGATTCCATGATCGCCATCTCCAATTGCACTGTCCACCTCGGTCAGATACGGCTCATTCGCCAGAATCTTATCCGCGATATACAAAAGCATCTGTCTGCAGTCCTCTGCATTTAACTTCTCGTAATGCTTTCCTCTCACATAAGTGCTTGCTATCCGCTGCTTCTTTTCTTTCTTCTCTTTCTTTGGTGCTGTATCTTCAATCTCATCCGCCACTCCTCCAACAGGCTCAACCGCTCCCTTTGCGTAGAATGGACAATAGCATGGCATATCGTAATATTTCCTCAGTTCATCGTCCAGTTTCATCAATGTGATAGAAAATCCACCCATTTCCTGACTGGTACAGTAGTTATTTAAATCCGTGTCATAAATCCCGATTCCATCTTCTTTTAACAGTTCGTTTAACTTACGGAACACGATTGATAGTTCTAAAATTGTTGTGGAACCTAAGCCGTTGACCAAAACACATACTTTGTCACCACGCTTCAAGTCTGAATCTTCCATAATCTGACGGTACATTTTCTCTACCAGAACATCTGCCGGTTCCCATTTGGTTCTCTCTACACCTTTTTCACCGTGAAGTCCCATTCCGTATTCAATCTCGTCCTCACCTAATTCAAAGATGGGCTTGTCCGCTCCCGGAAGCTGAGCCGGTGCTGTGGCTACTCCGATTGTACGGGTATTGTCTCTTGCCTTCTCCGTAATTCTTGTTACTTCTTCAAGTTCTAATCCTGCATCACATGCAGCTCCGGCAATCTTGATCACAAAGACATCACCTGCGATGCCTCTTCGGTCTTCCCTTCGCTCCTTTGGTGCACTCGCCACATCGTCCTGTACACGCACATGTGCGGTCTTGATTCCTTTGGCATTCAGGAACTCTTCACCCATATCAAAATTCAGATTATCGCCTGCATAACAGCCATATACAAACAGAATTCCTTTGCCTTCATCAATGCTTTTTCCAGTTTCGTAAATATTCTTCGGATCCGGTGAAGCAAAAATGTTTCCACAGCATGCAGCATCGGCAAGTCCTGCTCCTACAAAACCGGAAAACATCGGTTCATGTCCACTTCCACCGCCGATAATCAACGACACTTTGTTTTTTCTTCTGCATCGGCTGATCACACTGTTTACTTCAGGATGTTTGTAATACATATGATGATACGCCGCAATAAAGCCTTCCATCATCTCCTCTACAATGTTATCAGGATCGTTTATAATCTTTCTCATTTCTACCTCCATACCAGATTTTAATAGCTGGGGGAGTATCCCGGATACTCCCCCAGTTTTTTAGAACCACCAGTTTGTACAGTACAATGTCATTGTGTTTGCGCAACCAATCACTGTAAACAGGATTGTATTCATGAGTGCTCCAATATAAACCTTTCCAGTCTTCTTATAGAATCTTCTGGAAATGATGGTGCACACAGTCAGGTTAATGAATAATGGCCATGTAAGCATTACGCGTGCACTATCGAGTCTTACAACTCCTTTTGAGATCAGTCCTGAGTACTGGTAAACCCAGATGCATACAAGACCAATAATGTTTGCAAGGCACATCAGTAATGTATTTAACCACTCTTTTCTTCCTGCCACCATATTGCAAAGGTTCTGACACAGTGCATTTGCAAAGTAGAATACTGCAACTAATGGGATAAATCTTAATGCAATCAGGAGCGATCCACTTGAAGGCCACTTGATCACATAGCTGATAAAACGGAAATCTACTCCGAAGAAGTACTTCGCAAAGCCTACAACACCATATCCAAATCCAATTGATGCAAGTACGATTAAAATAGTCTTACCTACATTGGACCTGCTCATCTTTAAGTTCCAGTCAGCAGGTTTTACACCATTCTTCTTACTAACCAGGAAATAACCGATTGCGAAGAATGCTAATCCAAGGAGTCCTGCCGCACCTGTCCACATACCCTGTTCTAATGTTAATCCCTGTGGCCAGATCTTCGTTCCGAAGAGTGATCGTGTCGCGAAATCTGCTCCCTTGTGGGCACCAATCCACTGCTCTAATGGAATCATGAATGTTGCCGGAAGTAATCCGCCTAATGCTAAGAATACCCAGTAAATTACATTTCCTTTGACACCCTTTGGTGCTGCCGGAACGTAGATGTCGCTTTCCTTCTTGGCAAGTAATGTACCAAAGAAACCGGTTGTTAATAAAATACTTGCAAATGCATATACTGAGAGGAAGAATCCGATTACACCAATGGTATTAAAGAACCACTTGTACTGGATTGTAAGGCTTCCTGCATCAATGTAATTCGGTGCTTCAAAAGCATTCTGGAAGAAGTCAACCAGATTTGATGTTGTTGCCAATGAGTAATGGTTTAAAATATGTGTCTCATAAGGCTGATATAAAGCACGGATATATTTCTCCTCAGAACCCTGTACGGTTCCTTCGTAGATCTTGCCAACTTCAACATCATCGCCTTCCTGCAAATCATAATTATCAAGCTCGTTAATGAGAACTCTTGCATTGGCTGACTTATAGAAGTTTTGCGGTCCACCGGCTTCTGTCTGATAGTTGTTCTCATCTAACTGTCCGGCATCAATACCATAATCGACATCGTAGTATAACGGAATCTCGTCGCCGCTGTCCGGTGTGTCATCCGGATCATAATTTAAATGATCCTGCCATACACCATCAATGTTTAGCTGCTGATTTCCCATAAGGAATACTGCTGCTACCTGATTTACACCACCGTTTGCTTCCTGAATCTTGTTGTAAGCAAGGCAGGCATTCGCCATCTTACCGCCAAGAGAATGTCCTGTGATACCGATCTGATCCTTATCTACAAATGAAAGGCTGTTGTAAGCGTAATTTACAACATCACACATTCCTGATCCAGGAGATGTAGAAATATCCTCAAATGCAGAACCCGGGTTCGCGGTTACTGTAAAGAAAGCATCCATTGGGTTGTCTTTGTAGTTATCGGAATCTCCATGTCCGTCACAGTCCATGGACAATACAACAAATCCTCTCTTTGCAAGTTCCAGACAGGTGTAATCCTGTGTCTCTTTTGCATCGAAACTACCATGTAATGTTACAACACACGGTGCAGGCGTCTCAGCCGTTGCATTTTCCGGTTTGTACATTACGAGTGCTATCTTGTGTCCGTTTGCATCCTCAATACTAAAGTTCTGTACTTTGATGTGTCCAAAGTTCGTATTGACGAGACTTGCGCCGATCATACTGATCAAACAGATGATAAGTGCTACGACAAGCAGTCTCACATACTTTTTTCTGCTTAAATTTACCATATCGTTCTCCTTTACTTTTGTATATTGTAGTGCACTTCATACGTTGTAATTATTTTTTACCACGAATTTTTATGTACATCAAATCCAAATTTGTTAGTTTTTGAACAATTTCTAACATTTTTATATTTTTTGTTACTTCGCACATTTTCTCAATATTTCTTTATTTTCCAATATTTTCTTAATATTTTCATTTTATCAGTATAACTATTTTCCACAATCCAAATATTGTTTTTTTGTATATTTTTCATGAATCAAACATTTTTGAACATTTTCTAACATTTTTAAGTTGTATTATGTTATACTTTATACAAATAACTTGTGATTTTTTTAATGAGAGGTGAACATATTGAAGAAAAAGGAGCAACGAATCAATGAAATCTATTCCTTTTTGCAGGAATCACCTTCCCTATCGGTCAAAGATCTCTCGGAAATGTTAAATGTATCCGAGATGACGATACGGCGGGATCTGAAATATTTAAAAGAGAATAACCTGTTTGTGCGCAGTCACGGAATCCAGTTGCCGGTCAATGACAAGTCTATGATTACAAATATTGAAAGCGAATACACGCTTCACTCGGAACAGACGAAGTTTGCGAAGGAAAAACAGATGATAGGACAGTTTGCCGCGTCACTGATTCAACCGAACGACACCATCATCCTCGATTCCGGTACAACGATTGCAGCTATGGCATATTTTATTCCGGAACATATTAATCTGAATATTACATGTTATAACTACTATACATTAACGCAGCTTTTCCCAAAGGAAGGCATCCAGCTCACGTTAGCAGGCGGTCTGCTGCACAAGGCAGATCAGATGTTTGAATCTTCCTATGCCAATGAACTGATCAGAAGCCGCCGTGCCAGCAAGTTCTTCCTTGCTGCATCCGGTATTCACGAAGCACTCGGCATCACCTGTGCGCACAACTATGAAGTTCTGACGAAAAAGGCGGCAATGAGCTCTTCTCTTTCCACAATTCTCGTAGCAGACTCCAGCAAGTTTGGACTGGTACGTTCTGCTTTTGTTGCACCGCTCAATTCCGTCGATGCAATTGTCACAGACAGCGGCATTACGGATGAATGGAAAAACATTATTCAGGATATGGGTATCAAACTTTATATCGTATAGGAGGAGGATTTTTACCATGACACAGCATATAAATTTACCTAATTGCATCGTTGCGCAATCCGGCGGTCCGACCGTTGCAATCAATGCCAGTCTTGTGGGCGTCATCCGCGCATCTATTGGACATTATGGAACAGTCTACGGTTCGATCAATGGTATTCTCGGTATTCTGAACCAGCATTACTTAAATCTTACGGAGCTGGCGGCTTCCGGCAAAGACACATTACAGCGGCTTGCAACTACACCGGCCATGTATCTGGGCTCGTGCCGCTACAAATTAAAGGATTACCATGAAGATGCATCCGATTATGAGAAGATTTTTGCACAATTTAAGGCTTTAAACATTAAGGCATTTTTCTATATCGGTGGAAATGATTCAATGGATACCGTGTTAAAACTTTCCTCTTATGCTGACTCAATCGGTAGCAATATTCAGATTATAGGCATCCCAAAGACCATCGACAACGATCTTATGATTACCGATCACACTCCGGGCTTTGGCTCTGCTGCAAAATACATCGCATCTACACTCCTTGAGATTGCGCATGACACGATTATTTATCCAGTTAAAAGCGTTACGATTATCGAGATTATGGGACGCGACGCCGGCTGGCTGACGGCTGCATCCGCACTCGCTCGCAATTCATATTGCAGCGCGCCGCACCTGATCTATCTTCCGGAGAGTGATTTTAACACCGAAAGTTTTGTTGAAGATGTGCGTGATCTTCTCACCGTGCAAAACAATGTGATTGTCGCCGTCTCAGAGGGAATTCATGACCGTAACGGCAATTACATCAGTGCTGGAGAAAACTCTTCCGACACATTCGGTCACAGCCAGTTGAGTGGCGCCGGAAAAGCTTTGGAACTTCTGATCAGGGCAAGCCTTCCTGTCAAGGTCCGCTCCGTTGAAATTAACATCCTGCAGCGCTGCGCAGTGCATCTCTCCTCTGCCACCGATTTAAAGGAAGCGTTCTTATCCGGAGAGAAAGCCGTATCGTTGGCTCTGCAGGGTGTCACCGCTTCGATGGTCATTATGAAACGAACCTCTGATGCACCCTATACCATTGCATACGACTACGCAGAGATCAAAAATATAGCAAACGAAGCGAAATCCGTTCCGCGCGAATGGATTAATGCCAGAGGCAACAATGTCACGTATGAGATGCTTACTTATCTCACCCCGCTGATACAGGGCGAAGTTCCGATTGCATATCACAACGGACTTCCAAACTATATGGATGTATCACATCTTTCGTCTCAAGCACAAATTTCCCAGTAAACGATTGGATGCGCTCACCCTTATTTTTGATTTAGATATAGAAAATGCTCCCTCCTAAGTAGTAAGTGATTTTATTATTTCACTTATCTACCCAGAAGGGAGCATATCTATCTACTGTTAATTAAATTCATCTCTTATTTTCCGCTCGGAAGATATGGGCGCAGACATCCTGCCATCTGTGAGATTGGCATGGACTGTAAGAATACACGACCCGGTCCGGTTACTACGGTATTGAATACTCCCTCTCCACCAAACATGATATTCTTAAGGCCAGGTACGGTCTGTATGTCGATAGAACAGGAAGAATCCATTGCTGCAAGATATCCTGTGTCTACGATAATTGACTGGCCAGGCTGAAGCATATACTCTTTGATATAGCCGTCAAATTCAACAAATGCCATTCCCTGTCCAGAAAGTCTCTGCATAATAAATCCTTCTCCGCCAAAGAAACCGGCTCCTACTCTCTTCTGGAAAAATACGGACAATTCAACTCCTGAAGTAGATGCTAAAAATGCTGACTTCTGACATACAATATCTGAACCTGGCTGAATCTCAAATGCCCGGATACATCCTGGAAAACTGGATGCAAATGCAATGGTTCCCTGACCATTCATTGCAGTGTATGTATTTACAAACATACTCTCTCCACTAACCATTCTTCCAAACATTTTTCCAATTCCGCCGCCAACCGTATTCATCTGCATATTCGGAGACATCCAGGACATTGCTCCCTTTTCGGTAATCATCATTTCGCCTGACTCTAATTCACAGACTACAACCGGCATTGGTTGGCCTTCAATATTAAATCTCATTTCTAAACCCTCCTGCTGATTTGCATAACATTTTCATGAACCTTCTTCATTATAACAATATCGGAGTGGTCTGCCAATATATTCTATTAATTTTTTATCCGTTTTCTGCATCCAAAATAAATAGCTCCTACGCCACTGCACAGTGCCAGTAAAAACCAGATGCCAACCGGAGTCATGTCTCCTGTTTTCACGGTTGTGGTCTGTGATGTGTTTCCTGCGGTGGTATTTCCTGTTGTACTATTTCCTGCAGTACCGCTTCCTGTTGTGCCGTTACCGTTTCCTGCTGTGCTGCTTCCTGCCGCACCATTTCCTGTTGTTCCGCTTCCCGGCGTTGTTGTACCTGATGAAGTTCCGGCTTCAAATACCAGTGCATATGCCGAAAATTTATCAGTTGCAAAGGTTATGGTTCCACTTGCTGCATCATACGTTGCAGGAAGTTTTTCATAGGCACCATCATGCTCTCGAATCACATAATAAGTTCCCTGCTGGTTCTTCATCTCATCTTTTACCTGAAGGGTTACATTTAATTTCGCATTTAAATCGGTCAACTGGGTTTCCCATGCATCGTTGGAATTTCCTTTGTTTACGACCTGGAATAAATCCATGGAAAGATAGCTTTGAATCTCTCCATTTCCTGCCTGTGCCTGCATGCCACTCTGTATCTGATTCAGTTCTGTTCCACTGATATCTGCAATATTTAACTGAAGATTTCCGGAACCAATAATGTTTTCTGCATTTCCAAGGGTTGCACCGTCTACTTTTGTACTTGCCGTATTTACTTTATCCTCTGACTTTGTAAATAATGCACTCAGATGTAAATCTGTTGCAGGCATATCCAATACAAAGGTACCTACCTGTGAATCTACTGCTGTCAGCTTTCCGCCATTTAAAGATGCGCTTAATAACTGATAACCATAATCCGGTGTAAACTTAATGGTTACTTTGGTGCCTGCTTTAAATTCGGCATAGCCAAAGTCTCCATCCAGTCTTGTGGATGCATCTGCTATATTTCTACCTGCCAGTTCTGCTGCATTTACTACAGTCCCATCCTCTAACTGTGCACTGATTATTTCCACGCTTCCATGTTCAATAACGCAGTCATTTCCAAATCCATGCTGTTCTGCTACTGTAAGGGATGGTGCCCATATAATATTATAATTACGGCTGCTGTTCGTAGTCAGTGCTACTTCAATCTGATAGGAATCTGCCGGAGCCACTTCAAATTCCAGATTGTCTGTCGTTCCACCTAATGGAATTGCTGTTCCATTTACCATAATGGATGCAAATGCATAACCAAAATCTGCTGCAATTGCCACTCTGTGCTGCTGCGTCTTATCTCCAGCAAAGCTGCCCGATATATTCGTTCCCATTCCGGAACCAATCCTCATGCCATCTATCTGTAAGTCTCCAATTGTTCCTCCCACTGCAGTTGCGGTAACTGCAATTGTTTCTCCGGATGCCGGACCTGTTGTGGAACCACCGCCTCCGGATGCTGCAGTGCGAAATTCCAGAATCAGTTCCACCTGCTCTGAGGCACTTACAGAAAATGCCTGTCCTCCCTCTGATGTAAGTATATTCTTGTCAAGACTTGCATCCTGTGCACCATTTTTATTCACCTGACAGTGATTGATTATTGTATCCGTTCCACATACTACTTTAAAATGTACTGTATGGTCAAGACTGTCATCCGGTCTGTTTATTTCTATTGGTGTATCATTATATGCAGTCTGGTTTACTTCCGTCCATTCAGCCGCCGTATCCCATTTATAATACACGGTTCCGGTCGCTGTGCTGTCCTGTCTTGCAATTCTGACCACTGCTTTCTGTCCATCAGCTTTTACAATCATGCCGGCACTTCCCATAAATAATGAAAATACCATAAAAAAGCTTAACAACCAGGAAATTTTCTTTCGCATCTTCATATTTTTTCTCCTTTACTTTCTTCTATAAACTGCCACTTCCACCGCACACATTGCAGGCTCCGGTGCCTCCACAGCTTTCGCAGGTGACCGATTTGGTTCCTCCGCCACATATGGTACATGCATATACATGTGCTCCCATACAGTTCGGGAAATCACAAATTCCTTCATGCTTCGTACTGTTTCCGTTTGCATCACAATAAATGCAGGTCTCTGTCAATGCTCCATGACATCTCGGACAGGATACACTATATCCACTTCCCCGGTAGCCATCACCTTTACATTCCTGACATTTTCCGGTTCCGCCACAGGCAGTGCATGGATTTTGCGGCACTGCATTCTCACTTTCATAATCAGCCACCTCCAGCTCTGCCTCAATTTTTTCTTCAGTAATAACCTCCTGTGCAGCTTCCTTTATCTTTTCACAGACAGCTTCTGTATTTTCTTCCTCTGTATCATCCGTATTGTTAATTGTTTCTGCCTGTTCCATTTCTTCTACCGGAACGATCTCCTCTGTAGAAGCAGACTCAACTTTTGCCTTTCCGCAGCCTCCCAGTACCACCAGCACGAGCAGACAAAGCAATCCTCTAATGGATTTTTTTCTCACGTTTTTCCTCCTTCCTTTTCTGTCCTTTTACTATATGAATATACGCTTTTCCCACCTGTTTTGATAAGTTTACATTTGTCTCATGTTAGGGATTTTCCACAATTTATGGCTGTTTCCAGCTATAATAGAACTGAAGAAGCCCAATTCTCGACTTCGTCTCTGTTTTTTCATTTAAAGAGGCCATATAACGGTACAATGCTGCTCTTGAAATATATAGCTGCTCTGCTATTACCTGCGCACTTTCATCAGAAGAAAGCAATAACCTTAACACATCCTGCTCCCTGTTTGTAAGTGCATAATTCTTCACAAACGCCTGAAATTTATCCTCCAAAAATTTTTCACGTTCTTTTTCCAACATTTTCGCCATATTTTCTTCCTGTATATCCATACGAAACTGTACCATATACAAATATACCAGCATACTGATAACTGCAAATAAAATCAATGCTATGATGCTGATGCGCATTCCATCCCCGGTCTCTATCAGCATCAGGGAAATAGTTCCTGTAATCCCGACACAGATATTATTTGTTGCCCTTCCAAGTCCAGCCCATAACTCCGGTACTTTCATATAATAGGAAAGGTCCATAAAACTGGTGGTAAAATATACCACAAAGAAGCCTGCGGACAAATAGAACACAATAAGACCCGCCATAAATGGTCCGCCCCAGACTATTATCACTACACACATTGTTGAAAGCAGTGTCACACAGTACATCATAATCTGCATAAATCTATGCTCTTTTATATCAAAAAGCACTCCTGCCAACAGTCCGCTTACCGCAAGCAATAATCTCGGCCACTGACCAATATCTATACTTCCACCTGCATGTACTAAAGTTACTGCATTGTCCAGACTGGAAAAAATGCATGTCATTAGAACCACTATCGAAATCAAAAGCAATGCCGCAAGCATCGGATGCCGGAGGCTTCGCCTGTTATTCTTCCGGATATCAGTATCTGAATCTGACCCTGAATCCTCTGCTCCTACTATCCCCCGGCTGCATTCCAGACTCAGTCTGCGAACCAGCAATACCATTGCCGCCAGAAAAACGGAAAGTACAACAGACTCTACAGTGCTGTTATGTATCAGATTATTGCTGATAAACTGAAGCAATAATCCAAAGGCATATCCAAATCCAACGGTTTGTGCAAGTCCTTTTTCTGTCGAAAGGCTTACCACAGCATAATAATGTACAGCACTTCCAATCATGCCATATAAAATATAAAGCAGGAATCCGGATAAAAGCATACTTCGATAGGACAAATGCTCCTGAATTACGAAAATGCAGATGATTCCTGCCATCGGCAATAAATATAAACCTATCTCCCGCATCTTCTGGTTAAAATAACGGTTAATGCATGGGAATAACAGGAATCCTATTACGCTGATTCCCAGCACATAGTTCTGTGCCCTTACTACTCCTGCGGAATCTGTTGCATAGCGTATCATATTGTCAAACAGATACTCCGAGCCTAAAAATATATAATTGAAAATAGCCAGCACTGCTATGATTCGAATTCTTTCTGGTTTCATAAATTGTCTCATTGTCTGTTCCCTGCTCCATTCTTTTGTCTTAATTTCATTATATACAATTGTCTCTTTCCATCAAGTTGACAAATGTCTCATTTCCTGTAAACAAGCAAAAAAAGAGCCAGGACACGAATGTCCTGACTCTTTTTTGATTCATATAAAACGATGTTAATTATACTAACTCGATAAGAACTTCTAAAGCTCCGTCACCTTTACGCTGACCAATCTTTACGATTCTTGTGTAACCACCGTTACGGTCTGCATACTTAGGTGCGATTTCGTCGAATAATTTTGCAACTAAATCAACTTTCTTTGTATTTTTCTTCTTTCCAGCTGCTTCTGTAGGAACTTCAGTTACAGGATAAAGAACTTTTAACATCTCTCTTCTTGCATGAAGACGGGAAGGATTATCCTTCTTGATTGTTTTTTCAACTTCGTCATATACAGTAACTTTCTTACCATCTACAACTTCTTTTACTCTCTTGCCGTCTTTGTCTTTTCTTGCAACTTTAGCTTTTACAGTAACTTCTTCGAAGTTATCTTTCTCGCGAACTGCCATTGCAATAAGGCCTTCTGCAATTTTACGGATTTCTTTTGCTTTTGCTTCTGTGGTAACAATTTTACCATTGTTTAATAATGCTGTTACCTGATTTCTCAGTAATGCTTTTCTCTGGGAAGATGTTCTTCCTAATTTTCTATACTTTGCCATTTTTATTCCTCCATTTGTGGTACATCCGGCCATGCTCATCGGACTTACTTACCGAATGCTTGTTTTGTGCCACTCATGAACCAACATCACCACGCTCGTCGGACTTACTGGTGCTGCTGCACTGAGTTATCTTAAACCTCGTCGCCCTGATTGAGCTGAAGGCCTAATTCTTTTAATTTTGCTAATACTTCTTCCAAAGACTTACGTCCAAGGTTACGAACTTTCATCATATCTTCCGGTGTACGGTTTGTAAGTTCTTCAACAGTATTGATACCTGCTCTCTTCAAGCAGTTGTAAGAACGTACGGATAACTCCAGTTCGTCAATGTTCATCTCAAGAACTTTTTCCTTCGCATTGTCTTCTTTCTCAATCATGACTTCTGCTGTCTTAGCATTCTCGGAAAGGTCAATGAAAAGACTTAAGTGCTCGCTTAATACCTTTGCAGCTAAGCTGACTGCTTCATCTGGAGCAAGTGTTCCATTGGTATATACGTCAAGTGTCAGTTTATCGTAATCGGTAATCTGACCCACACGGGTATTCTGAATGGATAAGTTCACACGCTCTACCGGTGTATAGATAGAATCTACTGCGATTACACCAATTGGTAAATCTGCATCTTTGTTCTTATCTGCGCTGACATAACCTCTACCTTTGGTAATGGTTAATTCCATGTATAATTTGGAATCAGCACCGCCGTTTAAGTGTGCAATTACTAAATCCGGATTCATAATCTGAATATCCTGATCTACCTGAATATCTGCTGCTGTAACAACGCCTTCACCACTGAACTCAATGTAAGCTACCTTAGGCTCATCATCAGCGCTGTTATTACGGATTGCAAGCTCTTTGATGTTCATAATGATTTCAGTAACATCTTCCTTTACGCCAGGAATAGAACTGAACTCATGAAGTACACCATCGATTTTAACCTGACTTACTGCTGCACCTGGCAGGGATGACAACATGATTCTTCTTAAAGAATTACCAAGTGTTGTACCATATCCTCTTTCCAAAGGTTCGCATACGAATCTTCCATATCTTTTGTCTTCAGAAATTTCAGCAATTTCAATTGTTGGTTTTTGAAAATCGAACACTACAAAGCCCCTCCTTCTTTCGGGTAATTTGTTTCTTCTTTCAGCCCGCTAGTTTATGATTATTTAGAATACAACTCGACGATAAGCATCTCGTCTACTGGTACATCAATCATTTCTCTGGAAGGTAACTCTTTTACGGTTCCCTGCATTTTCTCTGCATCAACATCAAGCCATTCCGGAACTAATCTGCCGCCAGCTACTTCTACGACATCTTTCATTCTCTGGGAATTTTTACGGCTCTCTTTGATTTCGATTACATCGCCAGCTTTTACCAGGTAAGAAGGAATGTTAACTAACTTTCCGTTAACTGTAACGAATTTGTGGTCAACGATCTGTCTTGCTTCTCTTCTGGTTCTTGCAAATCCAAGACGGAAGATAACATTATCAAGACGGCTCTCTAAGATAGTCATCAGGTTTGTACCTGTCATACCTTTCATCTGGTCTGCTTTATCATAATAGTTACGGAATGGTTTCTCTAATACTCCGTAAATGAATTTTGCTTTCTGTTTTTCGCGAAGCTGAAGGCCATACTCAGATACCTTCTTGTTCGCTCTCTTTAATTCTCTGTTAGATTTTTTATCATATCCCAAATAACTTGGCTCTAAACCAAGAGATCTGCATCTTTTCAGAACAGGAACTTTATTTACTGCCATTTTAGATATCCCTCCTAATTATACTCTACGACGTTTTGGTGGACGACATCCATTATGAGGAACTGGAGTTACGTCACGAATAGAAAGAACTTCAAGTCCGGCTGCCTGAAGGGCACGGATTGCTGCTTCTCTTCCTGATCCTGGTCCTTTAACCATAACATCAACTGTTTTTAATCCATGTATAAGAGCTGCTTTTGTAGCAGTTTCTGCTGCCATCTGTGCAGCATATGGAGTAGATTTCTTTGAACCTCTAAATCCAAGACCACCGGCACTTGCCCATGATAATGCATTACCTTCAGCATCTGTTAATGTAACGATGGTGTTATTGAAGGATGCCTGAATATGTGCCTGTCCATGTTCAACGTTTTTTCTTACACGCTTTTTTGTCACTTTTTTTGTAACTTTAGCCATATCTAAACTAACCTACTTTCTTAAATTTAAAATTATAAAGTTGCCAAGAATTATTTTTTCTTGTTTGCAACAGTTCTCTTAGGACCTTTTCTTGTTCTTGCATTGGTCTTTGTTTTCTGACCACGAACCGGAAGTCCTTTTCTATGACGGATTCCACGATAGCATCCGATTTCCTGTAATCTCTTGATATCAAGAGCTGTCTGACGTCTTAAGTCACCTTCTACAACCTGAGTCTCATCGATTACTGCACTAATTCTTTTTACCTCGTCGTCAGTTAAGTCTCTGCAACGGGTATCAGGATTAACGTTTGCCTCAGCAAGGATACGGTCAGCACTAACTCTGCCGATTCCATAGATATAAGTCAAACCAATCTCAACACGTTTTTCTCTTGGTAAATCTACACCTGCAATACGAGCCATGTGTGTTTACACCTCCATATAGATTTCTTTGTTAATAGTAAGGAATTCCAAAGACCCATGCAGCTGCGGTTTCCCGCCCTGAAATGTGTGCATACACCTTTTTCTTCCTATAGTAATGATTGCTTAGCAATCCCAGCCACAATCTGCTGCATCCTCTCGGTATGTAAGGACTGCGCAACAGACCACGCGCGTTCGCGTTATATTATGAACAGCACATTCTCATGCGCTGCAGCCGCACATAATTTTTCAAACAAAGTGGAAATTAACCCTGTCTCTGTTTGTGCTTAGGGTTTTCACAGATGATTCTGATGCTTCCCTTTCTTTTGATAACTTTGCACTTCTCGCAAATAGGTTTAACTGATGATCTTACCTTCACAGCATAATCCTCCTTTCTACTTGCCTGCGCCCCGGAAAACCTGTTTCCATGGGTATTTCTCTTTTCTTTCTGCTAAACAGCATAATATGCCCTTGTTTTCACAAAAGCGTCCATTTAGTATTTTAGCATAGAGAATCCGAAAAATCAACTACTTTTCTCGAATTTTCTCCTTATTTATCTCTCCAGATAATTCTGCCCTTTGTCAGATCATATGGAGACATCTCAATCGTAACCTTATCACCTGGTAAGATACGAATGAAATTCATTCTTAATTTGCCGCTGATATGCGCCAGTACCTGATGGCCATTCTCAAGCTGCACCTGAAACATTGCGTTTGGAAGCTTTTCCAAAATTGTTCCTTCTACTTCAATTACATCTGCCTTTGACATTTTCTTTCCTCCTGCTAAATCAATCTTTTCTGGTTAATATATATTGCTCATAAGCCTTAATCAGCTTTGCTGCTTTTGCATTTTCTGTAAGCCCCGGGTTATTTACTGCTTCTAAGACTTCCTGCGGAAGCTTTTTTACAAGCTGTACATGTTTGTAGCTTTTCTTTCTCGGCCGGTCACAGGTTCTTGTGGTTCCATTTACAAGATAGACGAATTTTTCATCCTGTGACTGCACTACATAGTACTGATTCCGGTCGTGACCTGCCTTTACTCTTGCCAGATACATTCTCTTTCCTCCTCTGTCAATGTAAGGATTTCCGGTCTTCCTTCTGTAATCAAAATGGTGTTTTCATAATGTGCAGATAAGGAACCATCGTAGGTTACTACTGTCCATTCATCATCCATCCATTCCACATCCGGGCTTCCGGCATTTATCATCGGCTCAACTGCCAATGTCATTCCTGCCTTCAGCTTCAGTCCTCTTCTCCACTGACGGAAATTCGGAATCTCCGGTTCCTCATGAAGATGGGTTCCAATGCCATGCCCTACCAGATCATATACAACTCCGTAGCCGTAGCTTTCTGCATAATCTCCGATTGCTCCTGAGATTTCATAAAGCCTTCTTCCGGCTCTTGCATACTGCATTCCCTGGAAAAAGCTTTCCCGGGTTCTTTCTATTAAAAGAGCAGCCTCTTTACTGATTTCACCAACTCCATGGGTTCTTGCCGCATCGGAATGATATCCCTTATAGATAAGACCGGTATCAAGGCTTACGATATCGCCTTCCTTAATAATATGGTCTTTTCTTGGAATTCCATGAACAACTTCGTCGTTGACCGATACACAGACGGATGCCGGATAGCCCTGATAATTCAGGAAATTCGGTTCGCAGCCAAGGCTGCGGATGGTCTCTTCTCCGATTTTATCAATCTCCCATGTGCTGATTCCAGGTTTGATTGCACGTTCCAGTTCCTGATGTACTTTAGCAAGATACTTTCCTGCCTGACGCATCAGCTCTATTTCTTCTGCTGATTTAATCGTAACCGACATTATTTACGCTCCTAAGATTGTAACGATGGCTTTGAATACTTCATCCATCGGCTGTGTTCCGTCTACAGATTTTAAAATTCCCTGATTCTTATAATAATCAATCAATGGCTGTGTCTGCTCATGATATACTTTTAATCTCTTCTGAACTGTCTCTGGCTTATCATCTTCACGCAATACGATTTCGCTGCCACAACGGTCACAGATTCCTTCTACCTTTGGTGGAATGGAAATAAGATGATAGGTTGCTCCACAATTTAAGCAGGCTCTTCTGCCGCTCATACGATTTACGATATTTTCGTCTGGAACATCTACATCAATTGCATAGTCCATCTTCTCGTTTATTTTACCAAGTGCTGCATCCAATGCTTCTGCCTGAGGAATGGTTCTTGGAAAACCGTCCAGTACGAAGCCGTTCTTGCAGTCATCCTGCTGTATTCTGTCCATTACCAGATCACAGGTTAATTCATCCGGAACTAAAGCTCCCTGGTCCATATACTGTTTTGCTTTCTTGCCTAATTCTGTTCCGTTTTTGATATTTGCACGGAAAATATCTCCTGTTGAGATGTGTGGAATAGAATATTTATCTGCAATCTGTTTTGCCTGTGTACCTTTACCAGCACCCGGCGCTCCTAACATAATAATTTTCATATAAAGAAAACCTCCTGTTTACCTTCTTCTTTGCAAGCTAATCTGCTTTTTCTTCTATAAACAACTTTAGTGCACCACAGGAGACGCTGCATTTGCAGCACCCCCTTCTGGTACACATTAGTCATTCAAAAATCCTTTATAGTAACGAACTAACATCTGGGATTCGATCTGTTTAATTGTCTCGATAACAACACCTACGATAATGATGATAGATGTTCCACCGAAAGATACGTTTGCTTTAAATACTCCATTGAAGAAGATTGGAATAACTGCAACAATGGATAAGCCTGCCGCACCGATAAAGACAATGTAATTTAAAATCCGATTCAGATAATCGCTGGTTGGTTTTCCAGGTCTGATACCCGGGATAAATCCACCCTGTCTCTTCATGTTGTTCGCAATCTCCAGCGGATTGAATGTAATGGATGTATAGAAGTATGCAAATGCAATAATCAATACAAGATATACAGCCAAACCAATGCTGTAGATTGGCTCCTGTGGGTTGCACCAGTTAGACTGGGATAATCCCTTTAAAATCTTACTGCCAATTCCTGTTCCATTGCCCTTTCCTAAGAGAGACGCAATAACAACCGGGAACTGCATTAAAGACTGTGCGAAGATAACCGGGATAACTCCACCGGTATTTACTTTCAGAGGAATATGCGTAGACTGACCGCCTACCTGTTTTCTTCCCTGAATTTTCTTCGAATATTGTACCGGAATCTTTCTCTGAGCTGCCTGAAGGACAACGACAAAGACAACGGTTACTAAAATGATTGCTGCGATAATTACTACTGCAAGAACTGCTTTTGCAGGAATCTTTCCTTTTACAAACTGCTCATACAGTGTTCCAAAATCGCTAGGAATTCGTGAAATAATGTTGATTACAAGTACGATAGAAATACCGTTTCCAACACCCTTTTCCGTAATTCTCTCACCAATCCACATAAGTACTGCAGAACCTGCTGTCAAGGTTACAATTACCTGAAGAACCGTAAGCCATCCTTTATCGGTCAGATAACCGCTTCTGGAGAATCCGATTGCCATTGCAATTGCTTCGATTAAAGCCAGAACAACAGTCACATAACGTGTAATCTCTGCAATTTTCTTTCTTCCCTCTTCGCCGTCACGCTGCATCTCTTCCAGTTTTGGAATTGCAATCGTCAACAGCTGCATGATGATGGAAGATGTGATATATGGTGTGATATTCAATGCAAAGACGGACATCTGTAAGAATGAACCGCCTGTTACTGCATCGAAAAAGTTAAACGCATCACTACTCTGATTAGCAAACCAGTCTGCAAACACATTCCGGTCAACACCCGGAATCGGTAACTGTGAACCGATTCGGATGATAATCAGCATAAAAAAGGTAAATAAAATTCTATTTCTAATATCTTTTACTTTAAATGCGTTACGAACTGTATCAAACATTAGATCACCTCAGCTTTTCCACCAAGAGCCTCGATTTTTTCTTTTGCGCTTGCGCTGAATGCATTAGCCTGAACTGTGAGCTTCTTAGTAAGTTCGCCGTTTCCAAGGATCTTAACTCCATCTCTTGGATTCTTTACGATACCTTTTTCCAGTAAAGTTTCAACAGATACTACTGCATCGTTGTCAAATACTTCAAGAGCAGATACATTGATTCCAACGATAGTCTTGGAATTAATACATTTGAAACCTCTCTTCGGTAATCTTCTGTATAAAGGCATCTGGCCACCTTCAAAGCCTGGTCTTGGAGCTCCGGAACGAGCTTTCTGTCCCTTGTGTCCTTTACCAGCGGTCTTACCGTTTCCTGAACCGTGACCACGGCCTCTTCTGAAATTATCACTATGCTTAGAACCTAATGCCGGCTGTAAATTGGATAAATCCATTTCTGGCACCTCCTTATCTCTATAATTAGATTTCTTCTACTTTCACTAAATGTCTTACCTGCTGAATCATTCCTCTAACAGCTTTGTTATCCGGACGTTCAACTGATGCGCCAATTTTCTTAAGACCTAATGCTTCTACTGTCTTTTTATTCTTTGGCACTGCACCGATAGTAGATTTTACGAGTGTAATTTTTAAATTTGCCATTTCTTATTCCTCCTTAACCTACTACTTCTTCTACAGATAATCCACGAAGTTTTGCAACTTCTTCCGGGGATTTCAGTTTGCTTAAAGCATCGATAGTAGCAAGTACTACGTTCTGCTTATTGTTGGAACCAAGAGATTTTGTACGAATATTCTCGATTCCTGCCAGCTCACATACGTTACGAGCCGGACCGCCTGCGATAACACCGGTACCTTCTGGAGCTCTCTTTAATAAAACAGATGCACCAGTATGTTTTCCACTGATATCATGAGTAATACTATTGTTCTCATCTAATTTTACAGTGATAAGTTTTTTCATAGCATCTTCTTTTCCTTTGCGGATTGCTTCAGGAATTTCAGTTGCTTTTCCAAGTCCTGCGCCCACATGACCATTGCCGTCACCAACAACAACAAGAGCTGTGAAACGCATGTTACGTCCACCTTTTACAACTTTCGTAACGCGCTTGATTGATACCACTTTTTCTGTTAATTCTAATTGACTAGCATCAATAATTGTACGTTTCATGTACTGTTTTCCTCCTTATTAGAATTCTAATCCAGCTTCTCTTGCTGCGTCAGCTAATGCTTTTACTTTTCCGGAATATATGAAACCGCCTCTATCAAAGACAACTGTTGTAATACCTTTTTCTAATGCTTTCTTTGCAATTGCAGTACCAACCTGTGCTGCTGCATCAACGTTATTAGTCTTCTCGCAAGCTGCTTTTACATCTTTATCCATTGTAGATGCTGCTACGAGGGTATTGCCAACTGTATCGTCAATAATCTGAGCGTACATATGATTATTACTTCTAAACACAGCTAAACGTGGTCTCTCTGCTGTTCCAGCCAGGCGATTACGCAGTCTTCTATGTTTATTTTCACGAGCTGCTGTTCTTGATTCTTTATTAACCATCTCTCGTCACTCCTTTAATTATTTCTTACCAGTTTTACCAACTTTACGTCTAATAACTTCATCAGCATATTTGATACCTTTTCCTTTGTAAGGTTCAGGTCTTCTCTTATCTCTGATTTCAGCTGCGTACTGGCCAACTTTTTCTTTATCGATACCTTTGATGATAATCTTGTTACCATCTACTGTAGACTCTAATCCTTCTGGATCTTCCATCTCTACCGGATGAGAATATCCAAGGTTTAATGTAAGTTTCTTTCCTGCTTTAGATGCTCTGTAACCTACACCATTTACTTCAAGTTCTTTGGTAAATCCATCTGTTACACCAACAACCATGTTGTGAATCAGTGTTCTTGTTAATCCGTGTAAGGATTTCATTTTCTTCAAATCATTTGGTCTTGTAACGGTTACTTCAGAACCTTCTACTTTGATTTCCATCTCGGATGGTAATACTCTGCTTAATGTTCCTTTTGGACCCTTTACAGTCACCTGATTATTTTCTGCTAATTCCACAGTAACACCTGCTGGAATTGCGATTGGCATTCTTCCAATTCGTGACATGCCCGTACCTCCTGTATAATTTGTGGTTTATTGTTACCTGCGCTATGCCTTAAGAATATACTCTTAAGGTAGTTCTGCTCGCTAACTTCGCGCTGCACCCCAAAGGGCTTGCGCTCAGTAATCTCACAGAACGGCTTTCACACTAGCCTCAATCTTCGCCTGCGGCTCGATTTCATCAAGTGTTCAATGCCTACCAAACAAATGCTAATACTTCGCCACCAACCTGAAGCTTTCTAGCCTCTTTGTCAGTGATGATTCCCTGGTTTGTGGAAAGAATTGCGATTCCAAGTCCACCAAGTACCTTAGGAAGATTATCTTTACCAGCGTATACACGAAGTCCTGGTTTAGAAATTCTCTTCAGTCCGGTAATAATCTTTTCATTCTTATCTGCACCATATTTTAAGGTTACACGAATGGTCTTAAAGATTCCATCTTCAATGATGTCATATTTTGCAATGTATCCTTCTCTTACTAAAATGTCTGCGATTGCCACTTTGATTTTAGAAGCCGGGATATCAACTGTATCATGTTTTGCAGTGTTTGCATTACGGATTCTTGTAAGCATATCTGCAATTGGATCACTTGTCATTGTCATGATGTGTCTGCCTCCTATTATTCTTCTCTTTCTTTGTTGTAGATGTTCTCCGTCAAGTTCGACCTACACCACAAGGGCTTCGGTCTCACTCAATTTAAGAGAATGGCTTTACAGCCTACCAGCTTGCTTTCTTTACACCCGGAATCTGACCTTTGTAAGCCAGTTCACGGAAGCAAACTCTACAGATTCCATATTTTCTTAAATATGCATGTGGACGACCACAGATTCTGCAACGATTGTATTCTCTAGAAGAGAATTTCTGTTTACGCTGCTGTTTTACTTTCATAGAAGTCTTTGCCATTTAAATTCCCTCCTGTCTTATTTAGCGAATGGCATATTGAATAATGTCAATAATTCGCGTGCTTCTTCGTCTGTCTTTGCAGTTGTTACGAAAATAATATCCATTCCTCTTACTTTATCAACCTTATCGAATTCAATTTCAGGGAAAATGATCTGCTCTTTGATACCAAGAGCGTAGTTACCTCTACCGTCGAAAGCGTTCGGATTAACTCCTCTGAAGTCACGTACTCGTGGTAAAGCTAAGTTTACCAGACGGTCTACGAACTCATACATCTTCTCGCCTCTTAAAGTAACTTTACATCCAATCGGCATTCCTTCTCTTAACTTGAAGTTAGCGATGGAATTCTTTGCCTTTGTAGTAACTGGTTTCTGACCGGAAATTGTTTCCATATCTTTCATAGCTGACTCTAAGATTTTAGCGTTTTCTTTTGCTTCACCAACACCCATGTTGATAACAATCTTAGAAAGCTTTGGTACTTCCATAATGTTTTTATAGCCGAACTTTTTGGTCATTGCATCAATGATCTCGTTCTGGTACTGATCTTTAAGTCTACTCAACTTGCTGCTCCTCCTCTCTTACGATTAATCGATTACATCACCTGTAGATTTTGCATAACGTACTTTCTTATCTCCATCCATTTTGAAACCTACACGGGTAGCTTTTCCTTTGTGAAGATACATTACGTTAGAAGCATCAATAGGTCCTTCCTGATGGATGATTCCACCCTGCTGGTTAGCCATGCTTGGTTTTGCATGTTTTGTTACCATATTGATACCTTCAACAAGTAAAGTATTGTTTTTCTTATTTACAGCAATTACTTTGCCTTCTTTGTCTTTGTCTTTTCCAGCGATTACCTTTACAGTATCACCTTTTTTAATTTTCAAGCTTGCCATTTTCGGGTACCTCCTACAATACTTCCGGAGCCAGAGAAACAATTTTCATAAACTGTTTTTCACGAAGCTCTCTTGCTACTGGTCCAAAAATACGAGTTCCTCTTGGGGTTTTATCATCTTTGATAATAACTGCAGCGTTTTCATCGAATTTGATATAAGAGCCATCTTTACGACGAGCACCTTTTACTGTACGAACAACGACTGCCTTTACAACGTCACCTTTTTTAACAACGCCGCCTGGTGTTGCATCTTTAACAGTAGCTGTAATTACATCACCAATATTTGCATATCTTCTGGTTGAACCGCCCATAACACGGATGCACAGCAATTCTTTTGCTCCAGTGTTATCAGCAACCTTAAGTCTGGTTTCCTGTTGTACCATGCCGGTAGCCTCCTTCTATTATTTTGCTCTTTCCATAATCTCTACAAGTCTCCATCTCTTATCTTTAGAGAGTGGTCTTGTTTCCATTACTCTGACGGTATCACCGATTTTACACTCGTTGTTCTCATCATGAGCTTTTAATTTGTATGTCTTCTTTACGATCTTGTTATATAATGCATGTCTTACGTTATCTTTAACAGCAACAACAATGGTCTTATCCATTTTATCACTTACAACAACGCCTACACGTGTTTTTCTAAGATTTCTTTCTTCCACGACGAATCTCCTTTCATTTATGATTGCCTGTTTGCCTGCTTAAGCAGGTATGATTCTTTTGAAATTATTCAGCAACTTTTTCTTTCTGAGTAATAACGGTCTGGATTCTGGCAATATTCTTTCTAACTTCTTTGATTCTGCTCGTGTTATCCAGCTGATTTGTTGCGTTCTGGAATCTCAAATTGAAAAGTTCTTTTTTAGCTTCAACCAACTGCATTTTTAAATCAGCAGCGGACTGTGTGTTTAATTCTTCTAAATATTTACTAGTTTTCATTTGATTCACCGCCTTCTAAGTCTGCACGAGAAACCACTTTGCATTTACAAGGTAATTTGTGTGTAGCAAGACGTAATGCCTCTTTTGCAACCTCATCAGATACATCAGAGATTTCAAATAATACACGTCCTGGTTTTACTACAGCTACCCAGTACTCTAAAGTTCCTTTTCCGGAACCCATACGGGTTTCTGCTGGTTTTGCAGTTACTGGTTTGTCTGGGAAAATTTTAATCCAGACACGGCCACCACGCTTGATATATCTTGTCATAGCAATACGGGCTGCCTCAATCTGATTGGAACGAATCCAGCATGGTTCAAGTGCTACGATACCGTAGGAACCATTTGTAATTTTATTTCCTCTCATCGCTTTTCCGGCCATAGAACCACGGAACTGTTTACGATGTTTTACTCTCTTAGGCATTAACATTACTGAACTCCTCCTTCCTTATTTCCTTTTGTAGGAAGTACTTCTCCTTTATAAATCCAAACTTTAACACCGACTTTACCGTATGTGGTGTCTGCTTCAGCAAATCCATACTCGATATCTGCTCTTAATGTCTGAAGTGGAATAGTTCCTTCTGAATAGAACTCGGTACGAGCCATATCAGCTCCGCCAAGACGTCCGGATACGGATGCCTTAATACCCTTTGCTCCAGCTTTCATACATCTTCCCATGCAGGATTTCATTGCTCTACGGAAGGAAACACGGTTCTCTAACTGAAGTGCAATGTTCTCAGCTACTAACTGAGCATCTTTGTCTGGTCTCTTTACTTCTTTGATATCTACAACAAGTTTCTTGTCTGTAAATTTCTGTAATTCAGCTTTTACTTTCTCGATTTCAGCTCCGCCTTTACCGATTACAACGCCCGGCTTAGCTGTGTAAAGGATAACCTTTACTCTGTCGGATGCTCTTTCGATTTCAATCTTAGAAACACCTGCAGCATATAATTTCTTTTTCAGAAATGTTCTGATGTTATAGTCTTCTACTAAGAAATCAGCAAAATCAGATTCTGCGTACCACTTGGAATCCCAGTCTTTGATAACGCCGACTCTTAAGCCATGAGGATTAACCTTCTGTCCCATGTTTGCCCTCCTATCTTTCATTCAGCACAATTGTTAAGTGGCTTGTTCTCTTCTCGATTCTGTAAGCTCTACCCTGTGCTCTTGGTCTGATTCTCTTCATTGTTGGTCCTTTGTTTGCGTAGCACTCCTCAACATAAAGGTTTTCTGTGCTCATTCCGTTATTGTTCTCTGCATTTGCAATAGCAGATTTTAATAACTTCTCTATTACGCTTGATGCGTATCTTGGATTGTAAGTTACAATCGCAAGTGCTGTCTCAACATCTTTACCGCGGATAGCATCTAATACGAAACAAGCTTTCTGAACTGACATTCTTGCATAAGACAACTTTGCGGAAGGTCTAGTATCTTTTACTGCATTTCTTTCTCTCTTAATCTGACTTCTATGTCCTTTTGCCATGAGTGAAACCTCCTTTCAAAATTCTATTTATCTAACGCCTGATTTCTTCTCGTCTTTTCCATGGCCTCTGTAAGTTCTTGTTGCTACGAACTCACCGAGTTTGTGTCCAACCATATCCTCTGTGACATATACAGGAACATGTTTTCTTCCGTCATGAACAGCAATTGTATGTCCAACGAAGGATGGGAAAATTGTGGAACGACGTGACCATGTCTTGATAACTGATTTATCATTTGCTGCGTTCATAGCATCTACTTTTTTCAGTAAGCTTTCGTCTGCAAATGGTCCTTTTTTAAGTGATCTTGCCATTTTATTTCCTCCTATCTACTATTTAATAGCTCTGCCGTCTCTTCTTCTTACGATTAACTTGTTAGAAGCTTTTTTCTTCTTACGTGTCTTAAGTCCAAGAGCAGGTTTGCCCCAAGGTGTACATGGACCTGGACGTCCAACTGGTGCCTTACCTTCTCCACCACCGTGTGGATGGTCATTCGGGTTCATAACAGAACCGCGGACTGTCGGGCGGATACCCATGTGACGTTTACGTCCTGCTTTACCGATATTTACAAGGTTGTGGTCACCGTTACCGATTACACCAATGGATGCACGGCAGTTCAGAGGAACCATTCTCATTTCTCCTGAAGGAAGACGAAGTGTTGCGTATTTTCCTTCTTTAGCCATCAACTGTGCGCTGTTACCTGCAGAACGTACTAACTGTCCGCCCTTGCCAGCGTATAACTCAATGTTGTGTACCTGGGTACCTACCGGGATGTTCTCCAGTGGTAAGCAGTTTCCAACTCTTACTTCTGCTTCTGCTCCGTTCATAACAGTCATTCCGTCTGTTAATCCTTCTGGAGCAAGGATATATGCTTTCTCGCCATCTGCATAACTGATTAAAGCGATGTTAGCTGTTCTGTTTGGATCGTACTCGATTCCGATTACAGTTGCCGGGATACCATCTTTTCTTCTCTTGAAGTCGATGATTCTGTATTTTCTTCTGTTTCCACCACCCTGGTGTCTTACTGTGATTTTACCCTGATTGTTACGACCGGAGTTCTTCTTTAAAGAAGTTGTAAGGGATTTCTCAGGAGTCTTCTTTGTGATTTCAGAGAAATCAGATCCAGTCATATTTCTTCTGGAAGGTGTATATGGGTTGTATGTCTTAATTCCCATTGTTTTTCTCCTTTCAATAAATAAGTTTATTATCGCACTTTTCTGTGCCTAGCTGAGTTTCCCGGATTTTACAGTCCGGAGAAAATCTCGATATCTGCACTATCTTCTGTTAACTGAACGATAGCTTTCTTTGTTTTTGCAGTTTTTCCAACTACAGCACCACGTCTTTTGTTCTTGCCCTCCTGGTTCATTGTGTTAACCTTGGCAACCTTAGCGCCTTCGAACATTTTCTCAACTGCTTCTTTGATCATGGTTTTGTTAGCTTCCGGATGTACTAAGAAAGTATATTTCTTTTCTCCCATAGCTGCCATACTCTTCTCAGTTACTACTGGTTTGAGGATTACATCATAATACTGTACGTTTGCCATTATGCATACACCTCCTCGATTTTTTCAACAGCAGCCTTTGTTGCTACTACTGTGTCATATTTCAATACATCAAATACGTTCATTTCGCTGGTCTGTGTTGTCTTAACAGTTGCAATGTTTGCAGCGGATTTGATTACGTTTGTATCTATATCGCCTAAAATAACTAATGCTTTGTCTGCTTTCAGATTGTTCATAACCTCTGCGAATTTCTTTGTTTTGATTTCGTCTAATTTCAGCTCATCAACAACGATGAATTTATTTTCCTGAACTTTAGATGTTAAAACAGATTTTAAAGCTGCTCTCTTTTCTTTCTTGTTTAATTTGAAAGAATAGTCTCTTGGTACTGGAGCGAATACTGTACCACCGCCAGTCCACTGTGGAGATCTTGTTGAACCCTGTCTTGCATGACCAGTTCCTTTCTGTCTCCAAGGTTTTCTTCCACCACCGGATACTTCAGAACGTGTCTTAGCTTTCTGAGTTCCCTGACGATTGTTAGCTAACTGCTGAACTACTGCCATGTGTACCAGATGTTCGTTAATCTCTACACCGAACACAGCATCGTTTAAGTCCATATTGCCAACTTCTTTGCCTTCCATATTATAAACAGATACTTTAGCCATCTGTGTGTTCCTCCTTTCTTAAATGCACTATTTTGCTGCTTTTACTGATTCTTTGATTGTTACTAAAGCTTTCTTAGGTCCTGGAACAGCACCTTTGATTAAAAGCAGGTTGTTCTCTGCGTCTACTCTTACAACTTCAAGGTTCTGAGTTGTAATCTTAACGCTTCCCATATGTCCCGGCATTCCTTTGCCCTTGAATACACGGCTAGGTGTAGAACAGGAACCATTGGAACCCTGATGACGATGGAATTTAGAACCGTGAGCCATAGGTCCTCTATGCTGACCAAGTCTCTTAATAGCGCCCTGGAATCCTTTACCTTTAGAAATTGCAGTTGCGTCTACATGATCGCCTTCTGCAAAGATATCTGCTTTGATTTCATCTGCAAGATTATAATCAGCTGCATTTTCAAGCTTGAACTCTCTTACAAATCTCTTTCCAGACACACCAGCTTTTTTGAAATGTCCCATTTCAGCTTTGTTTACGCCATGTCTGTTTCTGATTTCTTTCTTACCGTTGGCATCTTTGTTTACAACTTTTTCTTTCTTGTCAACAAAACCAACCTGTACTGCACTGTATCCGTCGTTTTCAACAGTTTTAATCTGTGTTACTACACAAGGACCAGCCTGTAATACAGTTACCGGCACTAATACGCCGTCTGCATTGAAGATTTGAGTCATTCCGACTTTTGTTGCTAAAATTGCTTTCTTCATTATCTTTCCTCCTGTTTTTTCTACAGCGGAACGGTTTCCCGTTCATCCTAGAAAGCCTTGCGGCCCCTCAGGATTTACTACTTGTTTTGACTTTATTTCATTTTGATATCGATGTAGACACCAGCTGGCATTTCTAATCTTGATAATGCATCAACTGTTTTCTGTGTCGGAGCAATGATATCAATCAGTCTCTTATGAGTTCTCTGCTCGAACTGTTCTCTGGAATCTTTGTACTTGTGTACTGCTCTAAGAATGGTAACTACCTCTTTCTTAGTTGGCAGCGGCACCGGTCCGCTCACCTGTGATCCGTTTTTCTTTACAGTCTCGATGATTTTTTTTGCTGATGAATCTACTAATTCGTGATCATAAGCTTTCAATGTGATTCTCATTACTTGACTTGCCATAAAAAAAGTCGCCTCCTTTTCGCACTTTAATTCAGTACGACAAGCGGTGACTGTACACTTCTCCGTGTGTGTCATAAGCTTTACACACGTTGTTTCTACCTCTGTAGACCATATTCGTGATACAGTGACTTGTCGCCAGTTTCCTAACTTGACATTCGCTCCACGGAAAACCTGCCACAGTGGGCAGCAACCTCACGCTTCTACGCTATCAATGTCACAGCAAGGATTAGTATACACGACAGGTTACGCTTTTGCAATACTTTTTTTAGAAAAATTGTATTTTTTTGTGTACAATCCATTTTCTATCTTTTTTACGGTATTTTTCACTTCTGCCTTGTTTTTTCATTATAAAAAGCTGTTTACTTGCCGGCATCCTTTTGCCATTGCAAATAAACAGCTTTTCTTTTCTATTACAATTCTATGCTCTTGTCAGCAACATCTGCAAATTCTTTCTGCATTTCCTCGCTTGGTGCTTTGGTGCAAAGACTCACAATTACGATGCAGATTAAACTTAAGAAGAATCCTACCAGAAGGGAATAGATTCCGGTTCCGGTTCCAAGTGTTACCATGGCACCGTCTGCGTTTTTCATCAAAGGAATATAATCCCAGATGATAACTGCCAGACCGCCGGATATAATTCCTGCAATTGCTCCCGGTTTGTTCGTACGCTTCCAGAACAGGGATAATACTACCAGTGGTCCAAATGCAGCGCCAAATCCTGCCCATGCATTGGATACCAGTCCCATAATGGAGTTGTTCGGATTCAGTGCAATAATATAAGCAATAATCGCAACTACCACTACGGTAATACGACTGACCATAAGAACCTTTTTATCACTTGCTTCTTTATTTATTACACCTTTGTATATATCTTCTGATACGGAAGATGCGGTTACTAAAAGCTGTGAATCTGCAGTAGACATAATTGCTGCAAGGATTCCGCACAGGAAGATTCCCGCAACAAACGGCAACGCATACTGCTTCGTAAACAAATGTGTAATCATATTAATGAATACATTTTCCGCAGAATCTGCCCCAGCGCTTCCAAGCACTTCCGGATACAGGTACGCTCTTCCAACCACACCGATGATGCAGGCAAAGGTTAAGGATAATGCTACCCAGACAATTGCAATACCTTTGGATTTATTTAATTCTTTCTGGCTCTTTACCGCCATAAATCTGGTCAGGATATGAGGCATTCCGCAATATCCCAATCCCCATGCGAGCTGTGAAATAATATCGATGGCACGATATGGCTCTCCACCATTCTGCCAGAGGCTCATATAGGAATCGCTTCCTCCTGCTACTCCGCTGGCATCTAAAAGTTCTCTTAATCCGCCATTGCCACTTACCACCGCATATGCCATCAGAGGCACTGCAAGAAGTGCAACCAGCATCAGCATTCCCTGGATAAAGTCTGTTACACATACTGCCATAAAACCTCCCATGAAGGTATACAGTAAAATAACAACTGCACCGATGGTTAAAGCTACGGTATAATCAACACCGGTTACTGCATGGAACAATTTTCCGCCTGCTGCAAATGCAGATGCAGTATACACCAGGAAGAACACGACTATTACTATAGAAGAAATGCATAACAACACATTCTTCTTATCATGAAAACGATTCTGGAAATACTCCGGTAAAGTCAGGGAGTTATTGGCACGGATGGTATATCTGCGCAATCTTCCGGAAATAAACATCCAGTTGCAGACCGTTCCAATAAACAATCCGATAGCTATCCACGCCTGACCGGTTCCAAATGCATATACAGCACCTGGAAGTCCCATCAGAAGCCATCCGCTCATATCAGATGCCTGTGCGCTTAATGCTGCCACCCAGCCGCTTAAGCCTCTTCCTCCAAGAAAATAATCTTCTGAATTCTTTGTACTTTTCATATATTTCGCACCTATGGCAATCATTATACCCATATATACCACAAATGCTGCAAGAATCCACAGCACGTTACTGTTAAACATAAAATGTCCTCCTCTTAAGTTACTTAATATTTAGAATAGCAATTGTTTGTTTTGTTGTAAAGTCTTATTTTATTTTGCCGATATTATTTATATAGAAGATTCTCATAAACGGCATATGTGAAAATGGATTTTCACAGAACTTTTCAAGGAGGAAAAGATATGAATCTCAAACTCGAAAACTCACTTGTGGTTCTTTCCCAACGCAAGAAGGAACAGGGGCTCCCGCAGCGGCCTACCAAAAAAGAACGGAACCAGGAGCTGACCCAGGAGGAACGCCTGTTACAGCATTATCAGGAACAGATTTCCCAGATGCATGAAAGCAATTTCCAGCAGGAGCTTCAGGCAAAATTAGATTCCGGTCAGGAATTAACTCCGGAGGAAGAACAGTATTTAGAAAAAGTCAATCCGGATGCCCTAAAAGAACATGAAAAGCTAAAGGAAGAAGTGGCAGCTTACCGCAAACAGCTTCAAAACTGCCGTACCAAAAAGGACGTTGAGAAGCTAAAGCTCTATAAAATGGGGCAGTTTATGTCCGAGGTTAAGACGGTTTCCAATGATCCGCACATTCCAAAAGCCAAGAAAAAGGCTATGTTAGAGCAGATTTTAAAGCGCACCTATGCCATTGAAAAAGAACACAATGATTATACCAAGACGCCGGAATATCAGGCAAAACCGGACAAAGAGCCTTATGAAGATATAAGTCCATCTGATAAGGATAAAAACTCTTCCGATTCAACCGATGCAACGACATCCGATTCTACCGATAATGCAGAAATCTCTTCCGGTTCAGATTCTACCGAAGAGTCTGTTGGTGCAGCGGATAATGGCTCAGATAAGCACACTGCCGATTTGGTCAAAGCAGAGCATGACGATAAGTCTGGTGAAGAACCTGTCACTGCTCAGTCTGTACGACGCGAAATTAATATCCATCTTTCCGGACTCCGTAAAAAAGCAGCTCATATTGATGCCAGCGTGTAAGGCAGATGGGGATTTCTTCTTATTTTATTGTTTACAGATATCAGGAAAACAGATAGAATGATATGATATAGGTGATTCGATGATATTTTTAAGGTTTTTGAGAGAAAGATGATTTCATTCTGTCAATGACCTGAATACAATACATCTGCATTACCTTATATAATATAATGAATACAAAAGGGGGAGACATTTTATGCAATGTCAATCATGCGGAACACAATATCCAGATAACTTTAGAACCTGCCCGAACTGCGGTGCACCGGCTCCAATGCCAAACCAGCGTCCATACAACGGACAGCCAAATCCTTATAATGGACAGCCCCAATTTAATAACGCTCAGCAGAACCCTTATAATGGACAGCCCCAATTTAATAACGCTCAGCAGAACCCTTATAATGGACAGCCTCAGTTTAACAATGCTCAGCAATATCCTTATGGCAATCCATACGCTGCACCGAATCAGGTTCCACAGGGAATGAGCAAACACGATTTCTATCATTCTCCACTCTGTAAGAAATACAGAGGAAATATTATTGCTTCTTCTGTTATCATTTATATATGTGTAGGAATTAATCTGCTTCTTATTGCTTTTTTACATAATTATACCTCACTGATTGATGCTGCAATTATGCTCGGACTCGGACTTGCTATTCATCTTGCGCAGAGCCGTGTATGCTCCATTTTACTTTGTGTCTATGGCGTCATTAATACCATTTTCGTATTCCTTTCGTCGGGAGAGTTTGGCGGATGGCTGATTCTTGTGGCAGCAATTTATGCTATTGTGGCAACTTTCCAGTATCAGGGTGCTTGGAATAAATATAGCAAGAGTGGTCAGATTCCTTATTAAAATATATCAATATAAGTGATTAAATTTAATCATACACAAATGTACTTTTTTGTGTTAGTATTACCAAAGACATTTGAAAAAGGCTATGAAAAGGAATAGTAACTGTCAGGAATTCTCTCAGAAAGCCGCCGGTTGATGCAAGACGGCAGAAGGAATACAGTGAACTCGCCTTGAAGCTGCCGGCTGAACCCTATAGTAGGTCGCGACGGACTCCCACCGTTACCCGGGAATAGCATGATAGTGCTAATGAGTGCATGTAACAACATGAAACAGAGTGGTACCGCGAAGGTTTTCTTTCGTCTCTATGATTCATCTTCGAATGATAGAGACGGAAGATTTTTTTTACGCAGGTTACGCTGCAACATAATCAGAATATTTTTTTGGAGGTTCAATATGAAAGGATACGAAAAATATCAGCGTGCATATTTTATGCCGCCTGAATGTACTTATGACTGGGTAAAGAAGGATTATATCGACAATCCGCCTATCTGGTGCTCCGTTGATTTACGTGATGGCAACCAGGCTCTGATTGAGCCGATGAGCTTAGAGGAAAAGCTGCAGTTCTTTGAAATGCTGGTTAAAATCGGTTTCAAAGAAATTGAAGTTGGTTTCCCTGCTGCTTCCGAGACAGAATACAACTTTATGCGCGCCTTAATCGACCGCAATATGATTCCGGACGATGTTACCGTCCAGGTTCTGACCCAGGCAAGAGAGCATATCATCAAGAAAACCTTTGAAGCGGTAAAAGGTGCTCCGCACGCAGTCATTCATCTTTACAATTCTACCTCTGTTGCACAGCGTGAGCAGGTATTTAAAAAGAGCAAAGAGGAAGTAAAACAGATCGCCATTGACGGGGCAAAGCTTTTGAATAAACTGGCTTCTGAGACCGAAGGTAACTTCTCCTTCGAATACAGCCCGGAAAGTTTCCCGGGAACTGAAGTGGACTATGCCGTGGAAGTCTGCAACGCAGTACTTGATGTATGGCAGCCAAAGGCTTCTAATAAAGCAATCATTAATATTCCAACCACTGTTGAAAATGCAATGCCGCATGTATTTGCCACTCAGGTAGAATACATTCACAAGCATTTGAAATATCGTGATGCCGTAACACTTTCCCTGCATCCACACAATGACCGTGGCTGCGGTGTCTGTGACGCAGAGCTTGGTATTCTTGCCGGAGCCGACCGTATCGAAGGAACTCTTTTCGGTAATGGTGAGCGTACCGGTAATGTAGATATCATCACTCTTGCCATGAATATGTTCTCACACGGCGTTGATCCGAAGCTTAACTTCTCCAACCTGCCTGCAATCCGTGAGAAATATGAAAATTTTACCAGAATGCACGTTTACGAACGTCAGCCATATGCCGGTGATCTGGTATTTACCGCTTTCTCCGGTTCCCATCAGGATGCCATTGCCAAAGGTATGGCATGGCGTGAAGAGAAAAAGCTCAACGAGTGGTCTGTCCCTTATCTTCCGGTTGACCCAATGGATGTGGGCAGAACTTACGATTCTGACGTTATCCGTATCAACAGCCAGTCCGGTAAAGGTGGCGTAAACTACATTTTGAAACAGAACTTTGGCATTTCTCTGCCAGAGAAAATGCGTGAGGAAGTCGGCTATCTGGTAAAACATGTTTCCGATGAAGAGCACAAAGAGCTGTCTCCACAGTGGGTATATGAAATCTTTGAAGATAAGTATGTAAAACGCCAGCCTTACTTCCAGATCGAAGAATGCCACTTCAAACAGGTGGATGGTATTATGGCAGAAGCTACGATTGTTCATGGTGGGCAGAACCGCCTGGTAAGCGCCAACGGAAATGGCCGTCTGGATGCTGTCAGCAACATTATCAAACAGTACTTCGGCATCAGCTATGAGCTGTCCATATACGAAGAACACGCTTTGAGCCATGGTTCCTCTTCCAAGGCTATGTCCTATGTAGGAATCACCTGCTATGGTCAGATGTACTGGGGTGTTGGTATCGACGACGATATCATCAAATCCTCTATCAGCGCACTGGTTGTTGCAGTAAATCAGGTTCCTTCCATAAAATCCAGTGTTGAGATTCAGGATAAGCGCTTAATGGAAATGAAGAATTACATTCAGACAAACTACCAGACCGTCACCTTAGAGGATATGGCAAAACAGTTCCACCTCTCTGAGCCGTACATTTCCAAATATATTAAGGAAAAATCCGGTCAAACATTCGTTGAACTGGTTCAGGGTGTCCGCATGAAAAAAGCAAGAACTCTTTTAAAGAACGGAAATATGACTGTTGAAAACATTGCATACTCCGTGGGTTATCAGAATGTAGAGCATTTCAACCGCCTCTTTAAAAAGAAATACGAGATGACACCGGTACAATACCGCAATTCCTGTAGTAAATAAATCCTGATTTAAGAATTTAATTAAAGAAACACGCTTAGACCTTGTACTAAAAAAGTACTCGGACTAAGCGTTTTTTCGTAGTTTCTATCTTCCCGGCAAACTGTTATTTCCAACCGGCCATCGGGTCTGATTAACTGCCGTATCTGATTGCAGCGATATCAGTCAGCTACGATATCAGGTCGACTGCCTTACAATCAATGTCGGGATTGTAATATAAGACTGGGCATACAGATTCGGTTTTCTGATTTTCTGGAGGATGTATTTTCCCGCCTGTATTCCCATGTCATACATATCAATATTTACTACGGTCAGCTGCGGCTTCAATATCTGTGAAAATGGATAATCATCAAAAGTAATGACCCTGATATCCGAAGGTATCTCTATTCCGGCATGATGTAATGCATTGACGCAGCCATAGGCAATGTAATTGTTGGCACAGATAATGCCATCCGGTCTTACTTTATTGGAAAGAATCTCTTTGGTCATCTCATAGCCACTGTCACACTGGGACTCCCCGCGCTGCACATAATCCTTCGGCACCAGCACATCATGCTCATTCAGAACTGACAACACGCCGTCCAGACGGTGCATGGAAATCTTATCCTCTTCTGTTCCACCAATAAATGCAAGGGACTGACAGCCCTGCTCCAGCAGATGTTTCGCTGCCAGCTCACCCGCCAGGCGGTTATCAATATCAATCCAGCAGAAATGGCTGGTAAAGTTAGGATTGCCAATCACCAGATGTGGAATGGATTCCTGAAAAATCATTTCATCCAGTTCTTTGGAAATTACAGCCGCATGAATGATATAGCCGTCTGCCGCCTTCTCTTCTGCTGCTTTGTGGATATAATCCCTCGCTTCTATAGATGACATATTCTTTATCACAAGGCTATAGCCCTTTTCCGTTAAGACATGCTCCATTCCGCATACCATTTCAAACATATGCGGGTTGGCAAATCCTGCATTCTTCCCCAGCGAGGTCACAAAGACAATGGTCTTTGTAGACTGTGTGACAAAATTTCTCGCCCGGAGATTCGGATGGTAATCCAGTTCCTGCATAACCTTTTTCACCCGGTCTATGGTCTCCTGAGAAATGGAATAAGAGCCATTCATAACCTTTGAGACCGTTGCCGTAGACACTCCTGCCTGCTTTGCCACATCCTTAATCGTAACCGCCATTTTCTGTCCTTTCTGCGCCAAAATAATTTTCCGCCATCATATCTGCATGCTATTGCCCGATATCCTGTTACCATGCAATGCGTGCTATCACTCTTCCACTCTGCCTTTCATTATTACATAACCGTAGCCGTCTAATTTGCTTCCCAGCAGTCCATGCACCAGCAGAATCTCGCTCTGTCTGCTGCCCGGCTCTGCCAGAAATGCTGCAACGTCCATCGGTTCTTCATTCCTGTTTATCATAACACGAATCCGTTCTGTGTCACTATATCTTTCATAAATATAGAACCCGCCTTTTTTCTGGGTATAAACCGTGCGGAAATCACCTCTTCGCAGCAGTTCTTCATGCAGGCGCAACCGAATCAGGCTTTGCATAAAGTCAAAAAGAGTATCGCCCGAATTCTGTTCACCAGATTTTTCCCGGAGTCCCTTTTCTTCCATTGTTTTTGCTTTGCATGCCTTTTTCCATGGCATTGCCTGCCGGTAGTCCGCCTCTTCAATTCCAGTTACGCCAAGCTCATCACCATAGAAAATGGATGGCATACCCGGAAATGTCATCTGGAAAATCAGTGCCAGCCGGTACTGCCATTCATTTTCATTGCAAAGGGAATAGAACCTGCTCACATCATGGCTGTCTAAGAGATTTAACTGTGCAAACACGGTCTGTTCCCGGTAACGCATCCGCATATTTGTAACCCGGCTGTCAAATGCTGCGCTGCTGATGCTCTCTTCTCCAAAGAAGCGTTTACAGTGTTTCCGGAAATCATAATTCATCGTTGAATCAAATATGGTTCCATCCAGCCAGTGATTGGCAGTCTCCCAGACTTCACCGATTAAGATTGCCTCCGGGTTGACTTCTTTTACTTCCCGGTAGAATCTGCGCCACAGGGCATCATTAATCTCACTTGCCACATCTAACCGCCAGCCATCTGTGTGAAATTCTTCCACCCAGTATCGCCCTACTTTGCAGATAAAATCTGCCACTTCCGGGTTTGCCGTATCAAGCTTTGGCATCATCCGCTCGTAACCGAAGCATTCGTAATTCGGATACTCCTCCGGGTCTTTGGGGCGGATAACCGGGAATTGCAATCCATAGAACCAGCCCTTTTTATCGGATGCTTCGCCTTTCTGCACCACATCCTCAAATGCCGGGAAATGCCAGCCGCAATGATTAAATACACCATCAATAATCACCCGGATTCCGTTGGCATGGAAGGTGTCCACCAGCTCTTTAAAATCATCATTTGTTCCAAAGCATGGGTCAATGTGAAAATAATCCAGCAAATCATATTTATGATATTCGCCTGCTGCAAATATCGGATTAATGTAGATGGCATTGACGCCAAGGTTTTTCAGGTAATCCACATTTTCGGTAATGCCCTTAAGACAGCCTCCCAGCTTTCCTCTTACCACATTTCCTTCAAAGGCAGCTTCTGTTGGCTTGCCGCTGATATACGTTTTTCCTGTAGCAAAGCTGTCCGGGAAAATATTGTAAATAACGGCATCCTTCGCCCACTCCGGTGGTCTTACGATGTCTGCTCTGTGATTAAAAGGAAGCTGGTAATATTCGGAGCGGTCATCCACCAGTTTTGCACTGAAGCAGTCTCCGTAATAATAGATTTCTTCCGTCCCACTTTCCAGCCTGAAATAATAGCACAGCCGCTTATAGGGGCGCACCAGCTTCACCTCATAATAGTCAAATAATTCACTGCCTGCCACCACATGCATTTCTGCTTCCGTGAAAATTACCGGTGTCAGGCGGCATGCCCGGTCTCCGAAATACAACCTGCAGCGTTTGATATCATCTTTGGCTGTACGGAGCCGGATTGTCACATGCTCTTCGTCTGTTCCATATGCATACTGTGACATGGGTATATGTAAAATTGCACTTTTGTTCATTCTCTGTCCAGCCTTTCTTAACCTTTTACACCTCCGGAGGTCAGTCCGGTTGTCATATTTTTCTGAAGTGCAAAGAACACAATCAGAATTGGTATCGATACCACAATGGACGCTGCCGCAAATATCGGCCAGCTTCCGCTCATTTCCGTTGCCTGCAGGGAATATAAGCCTGCTGCTAACGTATAGGTATCGGAACCTGTCATAAAATTGATTGCAAAAATGTATTCATTCCATACATAGATAAGCACCATCATGGCTGTTACTGCGATGGTCGGCTTTGCAAGCGGCAGTACAATTCTCGTCACAAGCTGCACAGGCGTTGTACCGTCAATCATTGCCGCCTCTTCAATTTCTACCGGAATCGTGTCAAAATATCCTTTCATATTCCACAGGGCAAATACTGCCATGGTTCCCGTGTATACAATAATCAGACCTGTTCTGGTATTAATCAGTCCCATGGGTGACAGCAGCTTATACAGCGCTGTCATGGAAAGCAGGGATGGAAATGCATAGAGCAGTATCAGTGTCCGAAGGATTGCTTTTCTGCCCGGAAATTCCTTTCTGGAGAAAACATATGCCGCCGGAATTCCTGTTCCAAGGGAAATGCCAAGGGTTACTACTGCTAATATCAGACTGTTTTTCAGCCACAGCATAATCGGTTTTTCCGTAAATACTGCTTTATAATTTGCCAGGGTGAAATGCTTCGGAAGGAAAGAAAAATTTGTACTCAATAAGCTGTTATCCGCATTTAGGGACACGGAAAATGCATACAATACCGGCACCAATACCACAAAGCAAAGCAGGATAAGAAAGATATTTGCAAAGACGAGTCCAATATTTTCTCTGGTTCGTTTCTTCATGTTAGTCCGTCTCCTCCTTTGGCTTCATATTGGTCAGCACAGAAAATACAATCAGAATGACAAATATTATCATGGAAATTGCAGAACTGTAGCCGTAATTGTTCGTTATAAATGCCTTTTCATAGGCATAGGTCAGGATTGTCTGCAGATTCGACCCGGTCTTGGCACCCACCTGCTGCGTCAGCAGGAACAGGATATCAAACTGCTTAAAGGTGGTGAATGTTGTAATTACGACCGATGGTGCAATGATTGGCTTGATCATCGGAATCGTAATATACCACATTTTCTGTAACCAGGTTGCTCCGTCCAAAACAGCACTTTCGTAAAAGCTCTTTTCAATACTCTGCAATGCACCGTCCATAATCGTTATCATAAATGGAAGTGCCAGCCAGAGGTTTACGGTGGTACAGCATAAAAATGCCATACCATCGCTGCCCAGCCATTTTACCGGCCCGATGTTGTACTTTGCCAGCCACTGATTGAGCAAACCGAACTGGGAGTTAAACATTCCTGTTTTCCACAGAAGAATGGATACATAACCCGGCATTGCCCATGGGAAAATCAGCAGCGTCTTATATAAATTTCTCAGGCGGAGCCGCTTTAGGTTCAACAGGTTTGCCAGCAAAAATGCGATGATAAGCTGCAACACCATATTTACGATTGTCCATAAAACCGTTACCAGAAACGCCTGTATAAAGCCATTATCCAGCACCAGCAGGGCATCCTTATAATTTTTCAGTCCAATCAGCTCATAATTATTCCAGTGATACACATTCATATTGGTCAGTGAAATGTACCCGGTATACAGGATTGGAAAGATTACGATGAGCAAAATCAGTATCAGGGATGGTGCTGACCAGGAATAGGCAAACAGGATTTCTTTTTTCTTATTTTTCTTCAATTTGTTACCTCATACTTTCAATCAACTGCAATGCCTCCTGCTGCGCCGCCTCTGCACTTTCCGTCACATCTTTTCCACTCATGTTGACATCGGTTAAAAGATTACCAACCACCGTCCACATTACATCCATTTCCGGAATATTCGGCATCGGTACTGCATGTTCTGCGGTATCGTGCATTGCCATAACCACTTCATCTGATGTGATTTCATCCATTTCATAGCAGCTTTCCATCGCCGGTGCACAGCCGCTTGCTTTTGCAAGATCCACCTCTACTTCCGGATCCATCAGGGCACGAAGTACTTTTTCTACCGCATCCTTCTTATTTTCTGCAGCATTTTTCAGTACATGAATTCCCTGCACTCCCATATATGGAGAAATCGGATTTCCGGTCCCGTCAATTACCGGCATTGCTGCCACACCAACGTCCATTCCGCTTTCTCTTACGGTTGGCACCAGCCAAGGCCCTGCAATGGTAGAATGTGCCATACCTTCTTTAAACAGGGTATTTACCGTTGCATACTCCGTCTCGCCCGGCATCAAATCCACAAATTTCTTGTGATATTCCAGGGCTGCAATGGTTTCTTTGGAATCCAGCCCCGGTGTGCCATCAGCTGAGAGAATCGTACCGTTAAAGCCATTGATCCAGCCTGCTGCATAGTATGGCGTACTGTGCTGTTCCACAAAGCCATAATGTCCGCCGGCAGTGTTATTCTGCATATACTGATACAGTTCTTCCGTAGTCTGCGGCACTTCATCATCCTTCATATAAAGCCGGTTATACATGAATAACAAAGTCTCGTAATAGACAGGAAGCTGATAGATTTCTCCCTTGTAGGTTGCTGCCTCTAAGGTATTATCCATATATACATCCAGTTCCTCTTCCGGGATAATGTCTGTAATCGGTGCAAGAATGTCCATCTCTGCATATACTCCAATTTTATCATGGGCAAAGAAATACATATCCGGTGCTGCTTTCGGGTCACTTCCCACCATCTTAAGGCTTTCTGTCAAATCACTTTTCTTCTCCAGCACAACATGCACATCCGGTTCCAGTTCCTCCAGTTTCTTCTGAAGGACTTCCGCCACTGCATCTTCTTTATCATGCCAGATTGTTATGGTAGTCTTATCCGTCTCTGACACGCTGTTTCCGCCACAGCCGCTTAACAATCCTGCTGCCATGGTAAGTGTAAGTGCCATTGACATCAATTTACTTCTAACTCTTCTTCTCACTTCTGTCCTCCTGTCTTTTACTTGTGACTTTTTCTTGGTTCTTATTTGTTTAATCTTTATTTATTTTTTGCATTTTTCTTTGCTACAACTATTATAATCACAACTGCTGCCGCAATAACTACAATACCGATTACGATTGGAGCAGTATTGTTGCTTCCTGCTTCTGCTGTTTCTGCCGGAGCTTCGGTTGCCGGTTCTGCTGCCGCATCTACCTGTGGCTCTTCATAGCTTACTTCAAAGTTATCGGCATCTTTTACCACAAGCCAGATATCCTTTCCTGCATCCACAGAAATATCACTGGTCTGAACACTTCCTTCATTTCCATTGACAATAATGGAATTTACCCAGCCCGGTACTTCTTTTATGAGCCATCCATTTTCGCCTTCTTCTAAGGCTTCGCCCGGCCAGGATGTAAATGCATTGGTTCCGTCCGGTGCCGACCATGCCCAAAGGCAAGGTGCATCCCAGTCAGATGGTGCGATTACATGTACGGTTATATTTGCCACCTCTGCTTTATCCGGGTCTGTATAACTAAAATCTGCTTTTCCGTCTGCATCTACTGTTACCCAGACTTCTGCGGCATCAATAGAAATGTCATCGGTCTGAACACTTCCTTCGTTGGCATTGACAATGATAGAATTTACCCAGATTGGAGCTTTGGCGGTATACCAGCCGTTGTCATCCTGCTTCATTTCCATGCCCGGCCATGCTTCAAATGCGTTAGTTCCATCCGGTGCTGACCATGCCCAGAGGCAAGGATTTTCCCAGCCTGCATCTACTTTTGCATGGATTGCAAATTTCTCCACATATTCCGGTGTCTCACCGGTGGTCTGCTTGTCATAGGTTACTTCTGCATTATCTGCGTCTGTTACGGTAATCCAGCAGTCCTTTTCTCCATCCAGCACCTGCTCTGCAGTCTGGACATTTCCATCATTGGCATTTACAATCACATGATTTACCCAGGTTGGAACCCAGATGTAATACCAGCCTTCATTTGCGCTGTCTGCGTCCATCTCTTCGCCCGGCCACGCCTCAAATGCATTATTTCCATCATCATCCCATGCCCAGACACATGGATTTTTCCAGTCCTGTGGCACCTGTACATATACTGCTTTCTTTGCATCCGTTGCTTCGTCTGCTTTTATTGTCTGCGGTATCATGGCTATCGTCAATACTGCCATAAAGCAAAATGCGATTATTTTTTTCATCACTTTACTCATAAACATTCCTCCTATACATCCTTCATCAGTATCTTCCAAAACAATCTGCGCGCTTTTTGTTTGATAAGCTGATTATATTTCACCCGAAATTGTCGGTCAATTCTTATTTAGGTAATCGTTTTCCCTTATTTTATGGTGGTTTTTACTAATTTGTTTTGGATTTTTTGTAGATGTTTCACAGTGATTTCTTATCAATGTGCACAAAGAGGAAATTTTTGTGAATTATTAACGAAACAGTTTCCCTGTGGTTTCCTTACCAGATACCGGAAAATGTAAGAAATACGCTTTGCGAATTTCCCGCAAAAAAGGTATACCGGCAGCAGTGACGTGACCCCAAAAAGTTAGACTTTTAAGCGTAGCAATTTTATTGGCTGCTACGCTGTTTTTATGCAGCCAAGAGGCTAAGCCTGTATTGCACAGGACTCATCCATCCTAGTTTTTCTTTTATTCGTTGTTCGTTATAATACTTTATATATCGTTCTATTTCCGATTTCAATTCTTCATAGCTATAATAAACTACACCATAATAGATTTCTTGTTTTAATAGTCCGAAGAAATTTTCCATCACTGAATTATCGTGACAATTTCCCTTTCTAGACATACTCTGAAATATTCGTTCTCCTTTAAGGCGATATGAGTATGCTTTCATTTGATATGCCCATCCTTGATCCGAATGGAAGGTTCTTCGATAGGGACAATCAGATGTTACTTCTATTGCTTTTTCTAGAGCATCCATTACATTCTTGGTAGACGGGCGTTTATCAATACCAAAGCTTAGTATCTCTCCATTACACATATCCATAAATGTATCCAGATAAAGTTTGTGCATAGTCATATGTCCTTTAACATCAACTTCATAGTATTTAAACTCTGTTGTATCTGTGGTGATCTTCTGATGAGGTATATGTGTGTTAAAGCGTCTGCGAATTCTATTAGGCGCAACAGTTCCAACTTTTCCTTTGTATGAACTATATTTCCTACTCCTGCGTGTAAATGAGGTTACCTGTAATCCGAGTTTTTGCATGATTCGCTGAACTTTCTTTTTATTGATAACATATCCCTGATTGCGAAGTTCTCCTAGCATACGACGATATCCGTAATCCTTGTGAAGTTCTCTAATTTCAAGGATTTTTTCTTCGATTTCCTTATCAGGATTTTCTCTATCAAATCTTTTTTGCCAATACATATATGTTGCTTTAGGCATTCCTGTATATGAGAGAAGATATTTTAGTTTGAACTGTCTTCGGAGGCTGCTGATGATTCGCGCCGTTCTCTCATTTTTGCTTCGTCCTCTAAACGCAGTCTCCTCAGTTCTTTTAAAAAGGCATTCTCTATCCTTAACTTAAGAAGTTCATCCTCTAGTTCCTTTACATGTTCTACACTTGTATCAACAGGAGATTCTACAAGTGGTTTGTTTTGTGTATTGTTATCTGGTTTATCCAATATTTTCTTTCGACCTTTCTTACGTGGCCTCAACGCATCAGGTCCAGCTGCTCGAAAGCGATTAACCCAATCAACTATCATAGACGGGTTAGTAATTCCTTCTTGCAGAGCTAAATCTTGATATGAGATTTCACTTGATAAATATAACTCTACAACAAAAAGTTTCTTTTCGAAAGAATATTTTACTTGTTGACGTGAACGTTTTAACCCATCATCTCCAAAAGACTTATAATTATCCACCCATAACTTAACTTTACTATGAGAAGGAACGCCGTATTGCTCGGCGAGATATTTATAACCGCCTTCTCCATTCAGATAAGCATTTACAACTTTCTTTTTAAATTCATAATTATATTTAGACATAAAAATACCGACCTCCAATCGTTAGATTTTTTGGTCTAACTTTTAGGGGTCGGTACACAGCCGATATACCTTTCTTATTTATAATAACTTATGCCATACAATACCAGAAATTGTAGCGGATATGCCGCATAAAACAGCCATTTAAGGCTTTTGCCACGCTTTCCATTACATGCAAGCATGATTGGCAACGCACCAATCATCATCCATTGATAAAACTCCGTAAGCAGGGATAAATCCGATGTTCCAAGGGGAATGCCCGTGCTCCAGCTTCCCACATATATGATATCCGCTAATTTATGATAGCCCCAGAAAGAAAATCGATTCATTATCCGATACAGGATATCTCCTTCGCACATCAACAGATATGTTCCGCAAAATAGAATATAATACAGTGTAAGCTTCCACCTGTCCTCTACTGCACAATACAAACAGACTCCCAATGCAATAAAGAACACGCCGCCTTCCGCATCCCAGATTCCACCCAGTAGTGGGAAAATATAATTTGTCCGTAAGACTGTTTGCAACAGCGCATTACCGCGCCATATGTAATCAAACGCCTCTGCCAGAATTGCAAGTCCCATCACCATAGCCTGCCAGAAGATATATATCCCAATGTATGTAAAAAACTTTTTCTTCTCTTTCCGGTTTTCCCATATACAGATAAGCACGCCGGCGCAAAACAGGGTTGTAAATATATTATGATTTTTCGGTTGATACGCCACATAGTCCAGTTTTCTCTGCAGCATACACATAATCTGATTAAAAAATACCATTCCGACATTTGCCAGATATAGACGCAGCAGATATTTCTTTCGATTTCTTGTATGTTGGAACCCCACCGCCAGTGCATAGAAAAACAGTGGTGCCGCTAATCTTCCCAGCCACCGAAACCATATAGGCGAGTCCGGAAAGAACTCGCCTATATGGTCCATCAGCATCAAGATTAATGCTATGATTTTGATTGTGAATATGTTCATTTTTCATCCTCTGATATACCGATTTTACCGTCGATATAAATATTGCTCATGCCTCTCGTGCTTTTTCCCGTATTTTCTGTTCATTCTTATATCTCGAAATAACTTTCTCCCTTTGCTGCTAATAGGTGACTGTACTGCTATATGTTGTTATTGTTTCACCATTCACAGTATAAACTGCACGCACACGATAATTTCCTCTTGTGCCTGCGACGTAATTCTTAGTCAAAATTAAGCCAGAGCCTGTTGTAGAATCAAACCAGCTTGTTACATCTGACCATCTTGTACCTGACTGTCTCTGCAATGTCATAGTAGTTGATATAGATGCCTTTACTTTGGCATTAACCTCTGCACGCGCTGTAAATGTAGAACCATTCAACCTTAGTCCTGTACTATAGGCTGCAATATTGGCATATCTTGCTTCTGCTATTTTGTCTACACAGCTATCCACACCTGCTCCATACACTACGGTGCTACCACCAGTCATACACATGCAAAGACATAATGCACAAGCAATACTCAGGATTTTCTTTTTTAATATTTTTCTTTCCATTACAAAACCTCCTTTCCACCTGTTCTACTTATGTAACAAATAAAAAAGAGGTTTTATGACAATTTCTTCCAATTTTTTTATTTTTTGTAATAATATTTTATTTCACTTACTATTTTATTGTTTCTGCCATCCGGATTAGTTCTTCTTTTGTTAAATCTCCTGCAATCATATAAAGATACTTTCCATCTTCCCAAACGAAATTCCCTCTTCCTTCATCCTGTGCATCATCGGAAATAAAATATCCTTTCACATTCTTAATCATAACTTCCTGCTGTTCATTTCCATTGGAACTAATTCCTAGATTATCTACTATATCGTTACTCATCTGCCGATACAGCATGCATTGTCCCTTATCGTTTGTATAACATTGTTCATATGTTCCCCATCCTTCTTCATGAACCTCTTTCTCCAAGGTATACCCTTCCGGCACCCACTGCGGTTTCATGCAGACAAATTCGAAATCTTCCTCCGAATCCGGTTCAGCACCAATCTCCGCTGTGTTCCTTGCGTTGTCCTCTATTGCCACCATTTCCAGCTTCTCCGGTTCGCCCAGATTCAGTTGCACATGGTCGGTATACCCGGTCAGAATATATTTTCCGAGCAGGCTCTGGAAAAAGCTTCTGCCCGTTACGGTTGTTCCAAGAAGTAATACCAGCACTGCCACAACCACAATGACGCGACGTCTGCCATGCACCGGATAAAGTGCCGGTATCGTATGTTTTCCCATGTCCGGTTGCAGCAGCACTTTTATTTTCTTTCGAAATGTCCTTGAAAAGCGATGCTTTGGTGCAGCCATTGCGCATTCGTAATCTGCCTTACACGCCGATGCAATGGCATCCTTCAGTTCCTGTTCTGTCATAATGAATTCCCCTTCTCTAACTTTTCCTGCAGCTTCTTCCTTGCCCTGCTGGAAATGTGTCTTGCATTGTCAACTGTTGTATCAAGAGCAGTTGCAATTTCTTCATAGCTCAATTCATTATAATATCGTAAATATAATACGTCCTTATATGGATATTTCATTCTGCCGATAAGTTCTGACATGCTGCTGCCATCCGGAAGTTCAAAGATTTCTCCGTCCCCCTGAGACTCCTGCAGCAGATTTTCAATCGTATCCTCGTCCATCTTGCTTTCGCGGTTCCGCCTACGATATACATTAATTGCTCTGCTCCTAACTATAGTAACAATATAATTCCACGCTTTATGACAGTTTTCACGAGAAATTTTATCTAAATTATTTATAATTGCAATATAGCTTTCCTGCACAGCATCTTCCGCATCTGCAGAATTCTTTAAAATTCCATATGCCACATGGTACATTGCAGAGTCAAACTGCTCACTCAACTTCCTGCAAAATTCCCTGTCCTCTTCATTTTCGATTAGTTCAAGTAACTGAAACATAACACGCTCCCATTTCCTCTGCTGTACTTTTTCCGACGCTTATGCCGTTTTCTTTGTTAAAAGTTCATGCATGATTACCATTACAACCAGTATTGCAAATAAATAGCACGGCAGCAGTGCCACAGAAATCCTGCTGGCAAGCACGCCAAACAGCGGCGGCATCGCCAATATTCCAATATAGGCAAATGCCATCTGCACACCAATGATTGCCTGGGATTTGTCTGCGCCAAAATGTGCCGGTGTGGAATGAATGACACAAGGATAAATCGGCGCACAGCCCAGTCCTATGAGAATCAGACCTGCCAGTGCCAATGCATTGCTTCCCGGAAGCACCATTGCCATTATTCCAAGGACAATAATACTCTGTCCCAGCCGCACCATCTGTGTATCATTTAATTTCATTGTGATAAAGCCACTTATGGCGCGCCCAACCGTTATTCCAATATAAAAGAGACTTGCAAAGATTGCTGCTGTTTCGCTTGACACACCTTTATGTAAAGTCAGATAACTGCTTGCCCATAATCCGGCGGTCTGCTCCAGTGCGCAGTAACAGAAGAAGCAAAGCATCACTTCTTTGGCTCCTGCAATTTTTAAGATTTCATGGAGTGACAAAACCTTTTCTGATGTTGTGCCAGCTTTTTCTGATACATTCTCCAGTAACTGTTCCATTTCTGCATTCTGCAAATTTTCGGTCGGACTTTTCCGCTCTTTCCACAACGGAAGACTGAAAATAAGTATCGCAGTCAACACTACCTGAATGATTCCAATATATCGATAGCCCATATTCCAGCCCTGTCCCATGGAAAGTGCAATTCCCATGATGTAAGGACCTGCCGTTGCTCCAACACCCCACATGCAATGGAGCCAGCTCATATGGCGGCTTTCATAATGTAATGCCACATAATTGTTTAAAGACGCATCTACACTTCCTGCACCAAGACCGTAAGGAATTGCCCACAGGCACAATGCCCAGAAGGAGTGGGAAAAAGAGAATCCAAACAAAGCCACCGCCGTTGCAGCTACGCTGATTGCAGTTACTTTTCCGGTTCCAAGCTTCTTCGTAAGTCTGTCACTTTGCAGACTGGATACAATTGTTCCGGCGGATATAATCATGGAAATAATTCCCGCATAGGAAATCGGCACGCCAAACTGCTGATACATGGTCGGCCAGGCGGAACCAAGAAGGGAATCCGGCAGTCCCAGACTGATAAACGCAAGATAAATAATTGCCAACAGTAATTGCGTCATAGCTGTTACTCCTCCTTGCAGACATTCACCCATTCCTGATATCCGGAACACTGTTCCAATTCCGGGATTGTCAGCTCAATGGCGCTGTTTCCACTGCCACATGCCGGAAATACTGTTTCAAATTTTTTCAGGCTTTCATCAAGATATACTTTTATACCCTCATTGATTCCAAAAGGGCAGACTCCGCCAACGGCATGTCCGATATATTCTTCCACCGCCGCTGCCGGAATCATTTTTGCTTTGGTTCCGAAGGTTGTCTTATATTTGTGGTTGTCGATTCTGGCATCTCCTGCAGCTACAATCAGAATCGGCTGTTCTCCCACCAGAAAAGAAAGCGTCTTTGCAATACGCTCCGGCTCACAATGAAGTGCTTCTGCTGCCAGTTCCACTGTCGCACTGGATTCTGCCAGCTCCATAATCCGCTCCTCCATTCCAAATTCTTTTAAATATGCTCGCGCGCGTTCGATTGACATAGTTACGCTTCCTTTCATCATTTCTAATAGCTGATTTTATCAAGAATTCCAGACAGATATGCAATGGCAACACCATAGTTGCTCATTGGAACTTTCTGTTCTTTTGCACGTTCAATTCTCGTCATGACATATTTTTTATTAAACATACAGGCTCCGCACTGAATTATTAAATCATAATTAGATAAGTCTTTTGGGAAATCTGTTCCGCTGACGATATCCACTGTCAGTCCTGCTCCGATACGTTTTCTCAGCATATTCGGAATTTTCTCCCTGCCGATATCCTCTTTCAGTGGTGCATGGGTGCAGCATTCTGCAATCAGTACCTTTGATTCTTCCGTAAGACTGCTAATGGCTGCTGCGCTCTCTTTGTAGTAAGCGAAATCTCCCTTGTACTCTGCAAACAATACGGAAAATGAGGTCAGAAGACTTTCCTGCGGCTTCTTATCATATACTGTGCGGAAAACCTGGGAGTCAGTAATAATAAGCTTCGGTGGTCGCGCCAGCGCCGCCAGCGTATCCTCTAACTTATCCGTTGTGCAGCTCATTACCAGACATTTATGATCCAGCAAATCACGGATGGTCTGTACCTGTGGCAGAATCAGTCTGCCCTTTGGTGCCTGGATATCCTGCGGCATAACAAGAAGGACCAAATCTCCTTCTTCTACCAGTGCTCCGGTTATGGTTTCTTCACCATAATCATCCGGCACAAGTCTTATTAATTCTTCTTTAAACTTTTCTATATCTTCTTTGTTTTTTGAGCTGATAACAAGAATTTCCTGTTTTGTCTCTTCCTTAAGTTGTGCAGCTATAGCATCTGAACCGGTCAGAGTATCCGCCTTGCTCAGTACACACAAGATCGGTGTATGCTTCTCTTTAAAATAGTGGAACCATTCTAACTCTGCCTGATATTCCTCCCCGGAAAACAAGAGCACCGCAATATCTGTTTTCTCTGCGGCTTTTTCCGTCTTCTCTACACGCATTTTCCCCAGTTCTCCTACATCATCCACTCCTGCCGTGTCAATAAATACACATGGACCGATACCATGTACCTCCATCGGCTTGTAGACGGGATCCGTTGTGGTTCCCGCTACATCCGATACAATCGCTACCTGCTGACCGGTAAATGCATTAATCAGAGAAGATTTTCCGCTGTTTCTTTTGCCATAAAAACCGATATGTATCCGGTTTGCACTTGGTGTTTCATTCAATGACATTGCTAAAGACCTCCTAGAATCTGAAATCGCGCTGTCCTTCCTCAATTTCTTTCAGATGACGTTTTGCAATTTCTCTTGTTTTTTCATTTGGTACTTTCTCTATCTCCTTAGCAATCAACGCTTCTCCGATTTTTCTGGTATCTTCAGAAGCATAATCAATCAAATATTCCTTCAATGTCATCAGCGCATTCGGATGACAGCAATTTAAAATCTGCTGGTTCTTACAAAGACTCATAAAACGGTCTCCTGTTCTGCCTTCCCGGTAACATGCCGTACAGAAACTTGGAATGTAACCCATATCCATCAGCCAGTGCACTACCTCATCCAGCGTTCTGGTATCACTGACATCAAACTGTTCGGAACGTTCGTCTTCCGGCTCCGGATGGTCATATCCACCAACGGAAGTCTTGGAACCACCACTAATCTGGGATACGCCAAGGCGGATAACTTTCTCACGTACCGCCTGGCTCTCTCTGGTAGAAATAATCATTCCGGTATATGGAACTGCCACACGGATACATGCACAGATTTTTGCAAAAATATCATCACTGATTCCGTTATCGAATACATCCGGGTCAATGTCATCGGCACGTTTGATTCGTGGCACGCTGATGGTATGTGGTCCTACTCCATGCACTGCCTCCAAATGTTCTGCATGCATCAGAAGTCCTGCAAATTCATATTTATAAAGTTCCAGTCCAAAAAGTACACCTAAGCCAACATCATCGATGCCACCTTCCATGGCACGGTCCATGGCTTCGGTATGATATGCATAATCATGCTTTGGTCCGGTTGGATGTAATTTTTCATAGCTTTCTTTATGATAAGTTTCCTGAAAAAGGATATAAGTTCCGATTCCTGCCTCTTTTAATTTCCGGTAATTTTCTACGGTTGTTGCAGCAATATTTACATTAACACGACGAATTGCGCCGTTTTTGTGCTTAATGCTGTAAATGGTCTTAATACACTCTAAGATATATTCGATTGGATTATTCACCGGGTCTTCGCCTGCTTCAATTGCCAGACGCTTGTGTCCCATATCCTGTAATGCCGTTACTTCCTGACGCACTTCATCCTGTGTCAGCTTCTTACGGGCAATATGCTTATTTTTTCCATGGTACGGGCAATACACACATCCATTGATACAGTAATTGGACAAATACAATGGTGCAAACATTACAATACGATTTCCATAGAAATCTTTCTTAATCTGTTCTGCAAGGTCATATACTTCCTGGATTTTCTCTTCGTTCTCGCAGGCCAGCAATACTGATGCTTCTCTGTGAGTAAGCCCTTTCCGTAATTTTGCCTTTGCAATGATTTCGTCAATAAGGGCAAGATTGTCCTTATTTGCCTCGGCATATGCCAGAGTCTCTTCAATCTCTTCGTGGCAGATAAATTCTTCTGCCTTTAATGATGCTTTGTTATACATAATGTTTCCTTTCTTCCGGGTCAGAAGCTCTTTCCCGTTGGTTATTATATGGTGATTTAAGAAATACCTTTTGTATTCCTTTATTTATATAAATGGTGAATCTCCTCTTGAGACCACCAGTTTATATCCAATGGATTCCATACGGTTGCCAAGACATCCACGGCATTCCGCTGCCTCTTCCCCGGTACAGATTTTATTATCGTAAAGGGCGTACTTCTTCCGCACCTTTACCGGTGACAGATTCGGCATTACCACATTTCCTCCAGCCAGGATGCCAAGCTCCCTGCCCCTTGAATGGATGGTTCCCAATGCTGTAGTTGCCGGAAGCAGTACCTTCGGCAGCATCAGGCGGGTAATTGCCAGTAAAAACAATGTCATCTCAAGGCTTCCCTGCTCCATCTCTCCAAATGGTGTATCCTTTTGTGGAATAAACGGGCCGATTCCTACCATATGCGGATTGAATGCTTTCATAAAGACAAGGTCTTCCACCAGATTGTCTATGGTCTGATATGGGGAGCCAACCATAATGCCACATCCTACCTGATAACCGATTTCTTTTAAAGCATACAGGCACTGTTTCCGATTTGCAAGAGACATTTCTGCCGGATGAAGCTTCCCATAATGGGCTTCATTCGCGGTCTCATGACGCAATAAATAGCGGTCTGCTCCTGCCGTATAAAGTCTTTCATAGCTCTCCCGGCTCCGTTCTCCCAAGGACAGTGTAATGGCACAGTCCGGGTAAGCAGCTTTTATCTTATGAAGTAAATCTTCCAATAAATCATCTGTGTAGTAGCCGTCTTCGCCACCCTGCAGGACAAAGGTACGAAACCCTAATGCATAACCATTTTCACAGCAGGATAGGATTTCTTCTTCACTCAGGCGGTAACGTTCTGCATTCCGATTGCTTCTTCGGATGCCGCAATAGATGCAGTCATTCTTACAGTAATTGGATATTTCAATCAGTCCTCTGGTATAGACTTCATTTCCAAAGGTCTCTTTCTGTCTTTTTCTCGCCAGTTCAAAGCCGTACTCTGCAATTTCTTTATCGGTATGCAGTTCTAATAATTCTTTATATTCTGTCTCTGTAAGCAGTGTATCCTCATACAGCTTATCAAATAATTCTTTCCCTCTATTCTTCATGTCTGGTCACCACGCTGGAATATGCTGTTTTTACACTGATTCCCGGTAATTTTCCGATCTTACCGGTCAGTGCACTGATGGTATCCTGCGGCGCATCGATTGCTATACTTACGATATTTATGCCTCTCTCCCGGTATGGAATTCCCATTCTTCCGATAATATAAGCTGCATATTCATGTAAAATTTCATTTAATGCTCCGACTGATTCGTCCTTTTCTATTACAATGCCGATTACAGCCACTCTGGTATCTGCTGCCATTTCTTCGTCCCTCTTGTTTTTCTGAATCAATACAATTTCAACGCTTATTTTACGTTTTTAGTATAAGAGATTTATTTTTGGATTACAATTGTTAAGCTCTGGTTTTATGCGTATTTATTGTATTTTTTTACATACCAGACCTGTTGCCGGCAGCTTTTTATGTATGACCGGCTGCAATCTACAAGAAATACGCTTTGCGAGTTTTTTACTTTACAGGAAAGCAAAAAGGGATTCTGCTCCTTCCTTTCATCCGAAACAGAATCCCTTTTCTTTCACACTTTTTAATTTCCTTTACGTCCTTCTTTATAACCACTTCCAATATAATGCATATAATAGGATTTTAAATCATTTCCAAAGGCGTTTTGAAGATCATTGTATCTATTCTTATATTTTTTCACATTAAAGGAGTCTTTTGCCTGTCTTCCTTCATTCATACCACACTCCACAAAATGCCTCAATGCGGCTGTATCATCACCATAAAACGCTGCCTTAAGGTCAGAATATTTGCTGATGTAATAATTGTAGTCATATACCAGGCTGTAATCCACTCCATTGTATACGGTTACAGGATTCTTAAGCACGCCATTTCCTGTTGCTTTACGTCCTTCCCGATAGCCACTGCCAATATAATGCATATAATATGCTTTCAGATTTCTTCCAAATGCGCTTCTTAAGTCTGCATAATTAGCACGGTAAGCTGCTACATTAAAGGATGCTTTTCCCTGACGCCCCTCATTCATACCACATTCCACAAAGTGACGTAAGGTTGCATTTTCATCACCATTAAATGCCGCTTTAATATCCGGATATTTGTTGATGTAGTAATTGTAGTCATATACCAGCTTGTAATCCACGCCATTGTATACGGTTGTCGGATTCTGCAGTTCTGTACTTCCGGTTGCTACCCGTCCCTCAGCATATCCATTGATGCGATAATGATCATAATATGCTCTCAGATTATTTCCAAATGCACTTCTTAAATCCGCATACCGGGCACGATAAGATGCAACATTGAAGTTTGCAATTGCCTGACGGCCTTCTGCCTCACCATTATTTACAAAATGTGCAAAAATTGCTTCTGTATTGCCGCCAAATGCATTTGCTACATCAGGGTTATTCTTTATGTAATAATTTAAGTCAAAGACCCTTTCATAGCCTGCACCAAATACGGTAGTCGTTGCATATGCACACCGCATTTTATATCCGCCACCACTTACATATACATGGATATTATATACACCCACATTATTCTTATGATTTGCAATATTGGCATGCACGATAAAGGTATCTGCATCTACTCTGGATGCGTTATACCATACAATATCGCTCTGATCAGCCTTTGTCCAGACCGGAACACTAACAGAAGTCACATAACTTGGGACTCCATCCACAACAATATCAAAGGTTCCTGCTGCTGCATTCCTGCTCTGAACGATTACGTCAGAAGTCAGCACTGGTTCTGTGATAGCAAAGGACTTTGTCACGCTGCCCTTATAGTCTCCAATTCCTGTAATGGTTACATAAGCTGTTCCTACAGAATAATTGTCACGATAGGAAAGCTTGTAGTCTACATTTTCTTTCAACATTGTTGTCCCATCTTTGACAACAACCGGCGGAGTCAGCAGTCTTCCATTATAAGTCTGTGATGCAACTGCCAGAACCGTACAATTTTCAATGCTCTTTTCTTTAATTACAAAGGTAACAACTTTTTCTCCGGAGTATACACCAATACCGGAAATGATTACCCTGGCAGTTCCCACATTTCTATTGTTACTGTAGCTTACCGTATAATCAACATCTTCTGTTAATACCTTGCTTCCCATCTTAACGACCGGAACCGGCTTATAAGTCTGTCCGGTATACTGCTCTGAAGCAGGGATTCCGGTAACTGTTGCCTTGGATAAGCTGTTGCTGATTTTGAATTTCTTAACAATTGTTCCGGTATAATACTGGGTCAGCGGACGCACAGTAATGGATGCATCGCCTGCCAGCTCATTATTTGCATACGTTGTTTCATAATCTTCATTCAGCGTTAAGGTATTGCCACCACATGCCACATGGATAGACGGACATATCGGGCTTCCGGTATAAAGCTGTTCCGGAACACTGTCAATAATTGCATCCTCAAGGCTTGCCACAATATTGAAGTAAACGCGCTTGGTCTCATCATAGTTGCCAAGTCCTTTAATTACTACCCATGACTCTCCTGCCCTTAAGTTGTTGCCATTGACAACCTGATAATCCTTCCCTTCTACCAAAAGCTTTCCGTTGTCATAAATCGTCAGTGCCGGGCGGATGTAATTGCCGGTATACTTCTGATCTGGGATTGCTTCTGCCACAGCATTTCCAATATCATGTTTGGTAATCTTATAGTATACCGTAATGCTGTCTTTGTAGTTACCGCTTTCGGTTGCAGTTACCGTTGCACTTGCAGTTCCGATTGCAGTGTTGTTCTCATAAGTTACTTCATACTGGGAAGAATCAATGGTTAATCCGGTAGAAGTATCTTTTAAAGTAAGTACCGGTTTAATCTCGCTTCCGGTATAATCTACGTTATCGGTTCCGGTAATCTCAATATCTGCAGAAGTAAGTGACTTTCTTGCAATCTGATATGGATATACAGCTGTTCCTACATATCCGGTCTGGTCATTTTCCGTACCAACGATTCCAACATATACTGTTCCAGCATGAATCAGGTCAATGGCACTTGCTTCCGTCGTACAATCTTTATCAATATAGTATTTTACGATGTAATCTTCGTTTTCTGTCAGATAGCTTCCGGTCTTATTGAACTTCACCTGAATGTTCTTCGGCTTGGTATCAAGACCGTTATATACAGTATCGGAAATTCCGGTTACCGTTAAAGTATCATTGGAAAGTAAGGTACCGATGGTAAACTTCTCAATTCGTGTTCCACTGTAGTTACCCTGTCCGGTTACTTTAATCCATGCGGTTCCCACCTGACTGTTATTGGTAGAATATTCATAAGTAAAGTCTGTTCCATTTACCAGTGCTACAATTCCATTTTCCGAATTATCTTTCAGGCTGATATTCGGTGTATAAGTAATCCCCTGAATATAAGGATAGTTCCGGTTTGCCGGGTCAAATCCTGTATCAGAAGCATCGGATAACGCCGCACTGATATTTTCAGAAGAAAGATCCCTTGCCAGAATAGAGAACGGAATTGTCTTGCTTCCGGTATAGTTGGTGGTATCCTTCGGAGTAATCTGAACAAATGGTCCGGAAGTTCCATTTGCATCTTTTACAGCTTCATTGTTAAAGTAAGCTGCCGTATAATCTACATTGCGAACCAGCGGTTCTGCACTGGTGGATGTCATGTAAACATTTAATTCCGGTTCATACTTGGTTTTTAACGGTACATACTGTGGATCTTCTATTTTAGAGTATACTAAATCCTCAACATTTTTCTTTAAAATGTTAAACTCTACCGTTGCAGTTCCGGTACAGCTTGCCACACCGTGGATTGCTGCATATGGTGCATTTGCCCCGCCGGCGTTCGCTGCATTGATATTATTGCGATACTCATCCACTACATAATCTGTGTCTAACGTAAGGGTCTGTTCTTTGTTATTTTCATCATTAAATGTTAATTTAATTTCAGGCTCCTGTGCCTCACCATTGTAGGTTACGTCATCAATTATCTTGCTTACCGTAGACAAATCACGTTTTGTAATAGTAAAGGTCTTAGTCAGTGTTCCCTTGTAATTGCCCTTACCGATTACGGTAATGGTCTCGGTTGCGCCTGCCGGTGCACTGGATGGATTATCTGCATCCGTCTGGTAATACACACTATAGTTTGCCGGATCAATTACTTCTGAACCGCCAATCTTCTTAATGACCAGAGAATCCGGCTTAATCAGCTTACCGGTATAAACATAGCTGTCCGCAATTCCGGTAATCTCATAATCTTCCATATGAATGGAATCAATGGTAAATGCTTTCGCCTTGGTGGTTCCCATCAATTTACCGTTTGCTGTTGCCTGAATGACTACACATGGTCCGTTCTCGCCATTTGCTGCTGCAACTGCAGTATTCTTACGATAAGTTACCGTATAATCTTTTCCTTCTTCCAAGGTATCAAAGGTAGAACCGGTTAATGCATATTTCACAACCGGAACCGGTCTGATTTCCTGTCCGGTATAGGAGAATACATCTCCACCTAAGTCAATGCTTAAATCATCACTGCCCAGGTCATATTTAATCGCAAACTTCGCCGATTTCTCACCACTGAAATAAGTTCCGGTTCCCTCAATCGTTACGGTCGGGTCAGTCAGTGAAACAGATTTACCATTTACAATGCTCTTAATGTTGTAGTCTGTTCCAAGTGCCAAAGTCTTGCCATCACATACTACAGTCATATTTTCAATTGGCTGTGTGGTTGTATTGTATTCGCTTCCGGTATATTTCTGTGCCGGAATCGTAATCTCAGCATCTTCAATTTTACCGGTAATAGCGAAATTCGCAACATAGCTTCCTACCCAGTGATTCTTCTCAATTCCGGTAATGAGTACACTGGCCTGCCCTGGAACAGTATTATTTCTATAAGACACGCTGTAATGTGTTCCCTCTATCAGACGTTCCTGGGTATCGCTGCCTTTTACATACACGGTAACGGTAGGTTTCATTCCGCCGGATGCTGCCTGTGCCTTATCATACTCAATGGTATCATAGCTTAACTTCACTTCAATCTGGTCAGCAGAATTATTCATATCTCCATCATAGTAGAAGTAACTATTCTTGGTTCCCTTAAAGTTACCGGTTCCTTCAATGGTAATATCCTGCTGTCCTACTTTAAATTTATCTACCTGGGTCGGAGTATAGGTATAATCTACGCCAGGCTGCAGTGTATATGAATATTCTCCAATTCCGGACTCATTCGGAAAACTCTGTGTTACTGTGAAATCCGGAATATTCTTTTTAAAAATGTAACTCATTCCCTGCAAAGATACGCCTACACCATCAATACTCTTCCGCTGAATAATAAACTGGTTCGAACCTGCAATCTTATCTGCAGTATAATTTGCGCTTTCCAATACACCACAGTAGTTTCCAATACCCTGGATTCTTACATAAGTCGTGCCGGCATTGGTTTTTTCTGCGGCTGTTGCTACATTCTGATAATCCTCATCCGAATATACTTCAAACTGATAATCCTTATTCGTTGACAATAAGCTGGAAGAATCTCCATAGCTTACTTTTACGGAAGGAGTCAGTACTTTATTGGCATAAACCGGACTACTTACGTCTACCCGGAGTTTGCTCAACTCGTTGATGTCCTTCTGATTAATGGTATAGCTTACGGTTGTTGTTCCCGTATAGTTGCTGTTTTCTGCCGCCTTTAAGGTCAGTGTTGCAATTCCCGCATTGATTGCATTTTCACTGCTTTCAATACTGTATTCCTTATCGGTCAGAATATAGCCATTGGTGGTAGGGTACTGTAATACAACACCATCTCCGTCTGCGGTAGTAGAAATTACAACTTTCTGCTCAATTCCATTATATGTATAAGTTCCATTTACTCTTGCATTCAGTTCAGATATATCTTTCTTTACAATGACTGCATATCCGGAAATATCTCCATAATACTGACCCTTGCCGGATACTACGAAGTAAATCGTCCCCGCATTGATAAATGCCTCATTTGTCTCAGAGCTTACAACATTCTTATGTGCTGCATCACTATAGAAGGAAATGCTATAGGACGACGGATCCGGAATTGCATCCATCATTTTTGTCTCAATTGCCTGAATCATTTCATCCTTATGGGAATTGCAGTTATAGGTTCCACCAGAAATATTAAATGCCGGCACAACGGTCGCAATATTTGCTCCAATAAAGAATGTGGTTGTTGCGGTTCCGGTATAATTCTTACCGTCTACTGCTTTGATTCTGACATATACTTTACCGGAATTCTTATGTTCTGAAACCTGTTTACATAATTCATCGTCATAATATCCTTCGACTTCATAATCCACGCCTGCAACCAGTACACGGTTTCCATCAGATACACTGATGCCCGGCTCCACTGCTTCTCCTGTATAACCGCAGTTACTTGCCATTATAGTTAATGAACTCATGCTCTTCGGAGTAATCTTGTAGGAAGTACGGATACTTCCGTCTAAATTAGCATAAGTTCCAAGTCCGCTGATTAATACATAATAAGTGCCTGCATCTACCGGTTCTGCAATGACATTCTTGTAAGCAGAATCCGTAAAATAAGTAACCTTAAAGTCTTCGCCCTGTACCAGGCCTTTGGCACCGTTATTATCAGTAATACGGATTGCCGGTACCTGCATGCTGCCATTGTATTCAAAGGTAACCTGTGTCGGATCATAGTTTGCAGAACCTTCAACGATATTACACTCGCATTCATTTAACTTTCTTGGCACAATACTGAAAGTTCCACGGTTCACGCCACCCTCTGCCAGTGCATAATCTCCAGTCAGTCTGATATAAGCCTTTGCATTGTTGGTTCCAATTTCGATGTTATCTTCACAGGAAACCACTTCCACATACTGGCTGTCTAAGGTAACATTCTTTCCGCCTTCTGCATAATATACTGTAATATTTGCCGGATCCGGAACAACCGCTCTTCCGGTATAAGTCTGGTCAGTAATCACAATGTCTACCGGGCTGATGTTCTTTGGCTTAATCATATAAGTATATACTCTTTCGCCTCCGGCATAATTACTGCCATCCAGACCGGTTATCTTAAGATAATAGGTTGCTGCATGAATCAGTTCCTGTACGCCCGTAGTCTCTTCCTTATCGTCTGCCAGCTCGGTACATTCCGGGTCACGATAAACAGCATAGTCAAAATCCGTTCCTTTTTTCAAGGCATTACCCTCATCATCGGTTGCTGTCAGGGATAATACCTTGCTCTTGCCGTCAAAGAAACTGGAATAACTGGTATCTTTATTAATGACACCTGCTTCTGTTCCGTTGATTGCCAACTTAAAGGTACATTTATCTAAAGATTTTGCTACAATATCAAAATAAATCGGCTCTGCCTTGGTTCCAAGGTCTCCTTCATAATAATCAAGACCGGTAACTTTTACATAATATCTTCCGATGGAAGTCGGTTCAGATACTGCCTGAGTATATTCTGCATCTTTATAATAAGTAATCTTATATCTGGAATTACTAATGACATCACCGGATGTATTGGAAACGGTAATGTTTGGCACATTTTTCTTTCCATTATATTCCAGTTCATTTTTATCCAATACTGCTTTCCCAAGCTTGTCATAGATCTCAAAGTTGATAAATGCGTTTCCGGTTAAATTTCCGGTTCCGGTAATAATCAGGTTATTGGTTCCGGTCTGTCCTGCAGTAGTTTCATTTCGGTATGCCACGTTGTAGTTGCCGGCAGGAATCTCCACGCCATTCAACTTCACTACTACCTCATTGGTCATATCTGGTTTACTATTCTTTACATAATAATATTTATCACTCTTTAAGGAAACACTGATGCCTGCTGCACTTAAATCCGCTTTACCGATTAAGAAGGTAAAGGTCTTGCTGCCCCGGTACAGGGAAGAGGAGTTTGCTGTTACTGTCATCTTCGCTGTTCCGGCATTCGTATTGTCTGCCCAGCTGGTGGTATAGTCAGACGCCTGGATTCCTGCGGAGTTCTGGCTGTCAACCAGTGTAAATTCCGGTCTCTGTGCAGTTCCGGTATAAGTAGAATCACTCAGTCCATTTGAAACAGTTACAGAATCTGCCCCAATATTATAATAAATTTTGTAACGGTTTTCTGCTACTGTTCCTGAAAAAGTATAATTACTGCTGCTCTTTAATACAATCTTAAAGGAATGTGTTCCAACAGAAGTATTGCTTCCTGCAGTATATTCTACGTTGTAATCATCAGAAGAAAGGTTCACCATGGTAGATGTACCGCTTACAATACCATACACACCGGTAATCGTCGGCAATACATCACTTCCGGTATAATAAACATATCCGTCTTCACCGGTTCCTTCCACTCCTTTATAATTAACACCAATATAGCTTAACTTCTGCTGTGCAATCGTAAAGCTCTTCGTGGTCTGCCATCTATGGCTGTCTCCGATACCAACGATATCAATATAAGCTGTTCCTGCGTTGGTATTATTACGATAATAAACGGAATAATCCTCTTTTTCCTTTAATGTCACTCCGTCAATCTGTACTGCAACCGCCGGTCTGACCTCCTGTCCGGTATAGGTATAAGTATCATTTTCCGTTGCAGTCGCTCCATTTGCATCTGCTCCTAATGTAATTTTTCCATTGCCCGGAAATGCATCCGCCGCCTCTGCCGGTATTGCCGGAAGAACGCCTGCAATCATACAAACACTTAAAACTAATACCAGTATTCTTTTTCCAACATCCTTGTACTTACGCATAGAACCTCTCCTTGTTACTTCTTGTTTCCTCATCATTTTTCGCTTTATTCTTACTATATTCTTTTTGCTTTTCAGATTCAAGGGAAACCTTTTTCCGAAAAAGCACAGAATAATACACTTCTAGTTTTTTTATCGACCGGAAGTTACTTTTTCTTTACATTTATCCACAGATTTTTCCATAAAATCTGCATTAAAAAATATACTTGACATTTTAAGCTGCCACTGTTACCATTACAAACTGAAAACAAAATATCACTTTGCTAGGGGCGCCTTTGGCTGAGAAACGCATCTGCGTTGACCCTTATTACTTGAACCGGATAATACCGGCGTAAGGAAGCACATAGTTCAACCTCCTGGCAGAGTATCATCTTTAAGGAGGATTTTTTATGTCAATTTTTGCAACATACGACGGCTCATCTTACCAGCTTACCACCGCAGGTTTTACAGCCCTCGTTATCATCATGATTGCCATTCTTCTGATTGGCTGTGCTATCTTCGGTGGAAAGAAGAAATTCAGTGCAAAGCAGCTTGCATTTTCGGCTATGGCAATTGCCCTTGCCATGGTAACTTCCATGATTAAACTTTTCGATATGCCAATGGGCGGTTCCGTTACTTTACTGAGCATGTTATTCATCGTTCTGATTGGTTACTGGTACGGTCTGGGTGCCGGCTTAACCGCAGCTTTTGCTTACGGAATTCTGCAGTTAGTCGTTGACCCTTACATCATCAGTGTTCCACAGATGTTAGTGGACTACCTCTTCGCCTTTGGTGCATTAGGACTTTCCGGACTTTTCAGCAAATCCAAACATGGACTTATCAAAGGTTATATCGCTGGTGTATTAGGCCGATACTTCTTCGCATTCCTTTCCGGCTGGATTTTCTTCGGCATGTATGCTCCGGAAGAATTCCCGAATGCAGTGGTATACTCTCTTGCTTACAACGGTGCATACCTTGGTGCAGAAGCACTTATTACATTAATCATTATCTGTCTGCCACCAGTCCAGAAGGCATTGAATGCCGTCAAGGATATGGCAAATTCATAATATGATTCTGTCCAAAAAGAGCGTCTTTCCTAATTAGGAAAGAACGCTCTTTTTGATTACGCGAGTAGCGAGAAAAATCGCATGCTTGCATGCAGATTTGACGAGCACCGCGATAACTCGAGAAACTCGCAAAGCGTGTTTCTCGTAGTTGCATTTCTGTATTTTCTTAATTTGTCATTAATTACATCTGAATCCATCCAAAAGCATTTGCTATGGAACTGATTAAAATAATCGCTGCAAAGATCGGACAAAGGTATTTTATCATCACCGTAAATATCTTTTTCCTGCGGAACGGGTTGCCGCCCCGGGTTACTTCTTCTTCAATCCGCTGTACTCCCACCACTCTTGATACCAGAAGGCAGGTTGCAATAGCCGCAATCGGCATCATCACGGAGTTCGTCAGGAAATCAAAGAAATCAAGAAGCTGCATTCCGATAATTTTTATATTCGCCAATGGTCCATATCCCAGTGTGGAAAGACTTCCCAGAAGAAGCATTACAATGCCGACAATTACCGTTGCTTTCCGTCTTTCCCAGCCCAGTTCATCTTCAAAAGTCGATACTGCACTTTCCGTTAATGCAATAGAACTTGTTATTGCTGCAAACAGCACCAGTACAAAAAACAAAATTCCGACTCCGGTTCCAAGTCCCATGCTGTCAAATACTTTTGGAATCGTAATAAACATCAATGATGGACCCGCCTGCAGGGTTTCCGGATTTCCACCGGAAAATGCAAAGACTGCCGGAATAATCATCAGCCCTGCCATCATGGCAATCGCTGTATCGAAGATTTCCACGTTCTTCGTGGACTCCTCAATAGAAACTTCCTTCTTCATATAAGAACCAAAAGTAACGAGAATTCCCATGGCAATGGACAGGGAATAAAACATCTGTCCCATGGCTGTTACTACCGTCATCCAGGAAAAATTTTCAAAATTTGGAATCAGAAAATATTTAACTCCTTTTAATGCTCCCGGTCTGCTTACGGAATAAACCGTTATTAATATAGAAAGAACAACCAGCACCGGCATCATAAATCTGGATACCCGTTCAATACCATTCCGGACGCCGGCAAAGATAATCCCCAACGTAAATACTGCAAAAAAAGCAAAGCAGATTTCTGTGGAAAGTCCGCTGGAAATGAAATCAGAAAAATATCCATCCGATGCAAGCTTACTGCCATTTCCCCTGATATATTCCACCAGATATTTCATTACCCAGCCGCCAATTACAGAATAATATGGCACGATTAAAACCGGAATAATCGCATTTATCCAGCCGCCGAAAGAGAGCCAGCGGGATTTTCCAAAGGTATGATATGCTCCCACCGGGCTCTTCTTCGTCATTCTTCCGATAGAAGTCTCCGCCATAATCATCGTATATCCAAAAGTCAGTGCAAGTATAATATAAATCAGCAGAAAGATTCCTCCCCCATACTTTGCCGCAAGATATGGGAATCTCCATATGTTTCCCAGTCCCACAGAAGCGCCTGCTGCTGATAATACAAACCCTATCTTCCCCGAAAATGTACTTCTTTTCTCATTCTGTGTCTTCATTTTGTTTTTTCTCCTAAACTCATAATTTCCATGACGCAAAGTTATAGAAATCATAACACAGTCTCATAGTTCCTGCAATATTCTTTCCTTTTTATCATGCTGCCTCTTATTTCCCCCTATATTTCTGCATTATATCTCCATATATTTCATTTGTTTTTACAGTGCATTTCCATGTTTTTTCTATGTTTTTGCACAATTTGTGTTATTTCACAAATTTTTCACAATTTTATTAGCACTCACCTCTTGACAGTGCTAATAATTGGTGCTATAACGTAGTCAGAACAAAGGAGAGGAACAAAAAGAGGTTCCTAAAACATCCCGGTTCCAAAGAAACAAGGTAAACAAGCATAGATAGATTTATTTAAAAAAGGAGAGATGACTTATGTTGATGCCTAGTATTTTTGGAGAGAATTTATTTGATGACTTCTTTGAGGATTTTCCATGGATGGACGATAACATGGACATGAAAAAAACTGAAAAAAAACTTTACGGTCGTAGAGCCGCACGTCTGATGAAGACTGATATTAAGGAACAGGACAATGGTTACGAACTGGTAATCGATTTACCTGGATTTAAGAAAGACGAAGTAAGTGCTTCCTTAGAAAATGGTTACCTGACCATCAGTGCCGCCAAAGGCTTGGATGAGGAAGATAAAGATAAGAAATCCGGCAAGTACATCCGTAAGGAACGTTATTCCGGAGCCTGCAGCCGAAGCTTTTATGTCGGTGATGGCATTACCGAAGAGGATATCAAAGGCGAATTTAAACATGGTATCTTAAAACTCTTCGTTCCGAAGAAAGAAGCAAAACCTGCAGTAGAAGACCACAAGTACATTGCCATTGAAGGATAATAGAATTTTATATAGTATCTGATTTAGATTAAGAAAGGAAGCATGTTATTATGTCAGATAAAAATCCAAAACATCCATTAAAGAAGAAGAAAGTAAAAGCAAAAATTAATGTAGCCGACCATGAGGCTGTTGAGGAAGCCAGAGAGGCTCACAGAAATAAAAAACATTATTATTAATTACAACAATTATTTTCAGGAGGAATGACTTATGTTAGTACCAAGTATTTTTTCAAACAACTTTGTAGATGATATATTCGATGATGTATTTCCATTCGGAGCTTACAATGCTCCTGCAGCAGACAACCGCGCTGCCATGAACACTGACGTTAAGGAATTTGACGACAGATATGAACTGGAATTTGAACTTCCGGGCTTTAAGAAAGAAGATATCCAGGCTGAGCTGAAAGACGGATACCTCATCGTCAATGCCAAACACCAGGACAACAAGGACGAAAAAGACAAAGATGGCAAATATATCCGTAAAGAACGTTACTATGGCTCTTACCAGCGTAGTTTCTATGTCGGAGATGGCGTTACTCAGGATGACATCAAAGGCGGTTTTGAAAATGGTATCCTGACTCTGACCGTTCCGAAGAAAGAAGCAAAACCTGCTGTGGAAGAAAAGAAATATATTTCCATTGAGGGATAATACCAGGATAATTAAAAGGAAAAAGGGGCGGTGTGAGTATTCACACCGCCTCTCCTTTTTATGTGAGAAACACGCTTTGCGTGTTTCTCGTAGTTTAGCTGACATTACTTTATCGTCGATGCCCGCTGTCTGATATTCTTATTAAAATTAATCACATTGTGATTATATTCTTCATCCATCAGTTCAGAATGAATCATAAAATCTGCGGTCGCTTTATTATTGGCAATCGGAATGTCATAGACCTGGGCAATACGAAGCAATGCTTTTACATCCGGGTCATGAGGTGCTGCAGTAAGCGGGTCTGAAAAGAAAATAACGAAGTCTATTTTTCCCTCTACTATCTTGGCACCAATCTGCTGGTCTCCACCCAGCGGGCCACTATTATAGCCCTTAACCGGCAGTCCCGTCTGGTCTGTAATCATCTTTGCAGTTGTTCCTGTTCCACACAGAAAATGTTTCTTTAAAGTCTCTGCATTGTCTTTACACCACTGAATCAGTTCTGCCTTTTTCCCATCATGGGCAATCAATGCAATATTTTTCTGTTTTCCGATTGTCAAAGTAAGAAAATCCGGTTCCATACTCATATTGTGTCTTCTCCTTTATTGTATTATTTTCCAACCTTTTCATTTATCAAGTGAAAATCAACTCCTGATAAACAATTGCAGCTCGCCAATCACGCTTATATGTTGACTTGCTTACGTTCATTATAACATGACAAGATGATTCCAGACAATATTGGGGTAGAAATCTTCATATAAAAAACGAGTACACTTAACAGTCTACTCGTTTTTTTCGTCGATGCGACAGGATTTGAACCTGCGACCTCTGCGTCCCGAACGCAGCGCTCTACCAAGCTGAGCCACGCATCGTTATTTAATTCTTTCACACGCTCAACTATATTAGCATATATCGCATTTTTTGTCCAGTAATATTTTTATTTTCTTTTCTACTTAATCGTTTTATGTTATACTTAAGTCAATCATAAGAATGGCTTTTACAATGCCAAGTAACTTTTTTACCAGAGAAAGGCACATTATGGAGAACAACCAGAGACCAACCATTGCAATTATGTTAGGTGACACCCAGTCCAGCTACTCAGAAGACTTACTTCGGGGTTTCTATACCTGTGCCAGAGAAGAAGATGTCAATATTATTTTTCTGATGGGCCCTCAGATGCCACAATATTGTAAAGATATTTTATCCTGCAGCTTTGACGGGGACTATAATTATCAGTTCGATACCATTTATGATTATGTACATTTCAGCAAGCCGGATGCACTGATCATCACTTATGGTTCCCTTTCTATTTTTAAAAGTAATCAGGTAAAAGCGGAATTTCTTTCCCATTACAAAGATATTCCATTTCTGATGTTAGAGGACACACCGGACGATCCGGACATCCCATATCTGATTGCTGACAACTACAACGGCATGCGGCAATGTATCGAACATCTTGTGAATGTCCATGGCTATCGTAAGATTGCTTTTGTAGCAGGACCAGCTAACAACAAAGACTCCAACGAACGGCTGAAAGCCTACCGAGATGTTATGGTGGAACATCAGCTTCCGGTCACGGATGATATGGTCGTCTATGGCAACTACTCAGAGCTTGTCACCGAGCAGGTGGAATATATCTTAGACCACAACCCGGGATTAGAGGCAATTGCTTTTGCAAATGATAATATGGCAAAGGCAGGATACCGCGTCTGTGCTGCAAGAGACCTTTTGGTGGGACATGACATTGCCATTACCGGTTTTGACGACATTGACCACGCAAAAACCATGGAGCCACCACTGACCAGTGTTTCCCACAGCAGCTTCCAGTTCAGCTACCAGGCATTACAGACTGCGCTTATGCTCTGTCAGGGAAAGAAGCCACAATCCTGCCGGATGTCAGCCATTTTTCACCAGAGGAGCTCCTGCGGCTGCCAGCTGCACACCGGCTTTACCACACTGCGTCATATCAGCATGGAGCAGCTGCACGATTTTATACACCAGCAGGTCGATGCTATGGCTGAGGAATTATTCTCTTCCATTTCATACGAAAAAGATCGTAATTACTATACCGAAGTTCTACATGCATATTTTGAAAATATATATGAAGAAATCTTTATCCGGAAGGGAACTGACTTCTCCAACGAGCCTCTGATTCGTTATCTGAGAAAGCTTACTGCATATCCCCATATTTCCGGAGAAATGCTCCTAGAGCAACTTACTTCATTACTCCGTACACTGATTAACTTCTCGGAGGAAGAACTGCTGCAGACACAGCTTTCCGGCATTTTATCCTTTACCCAGCAATACGTTCATTCTGCGGATGTCTTCCAGCTAGAAAAAGAAATCATGGATTCTAACCGGAAAGCCTGGTTTGTACCTTCCTTTACAAGAGATTTGATTAACTCCGGTGCCAATTTCAAAGAAACGATTACACATATCATGGAGCGGCTGCATCTGATGAATGTCAAAAGTTCCTTCTTTTTCTTCTTTGACAAACCGGTCATTCATCAGGAAAATGAGCTTGCAGAGTATCCGGACGAAATCTATCTGGCAGCATATTACCATGATGAAAAATCAGTCTACCATGAACCGGGCAAACGTCCAAAAGTAACGACTGCCAATGGATTTTCCAGTTTTCTTCCAAAGGAACACAGCCACTGCTATACATCATTTATCCTCTTTTCCGGAGATGAACAGTTCGGTCTGCTGCTTTGCGAAGTGGAACAGAAAGATATTTCCTTTATGCAGATTTGCAGCCTCCAGATTGGTGCACTCCTGCATTTTATCCAGTTAAATGCCAGCGAACGCCAGATTCAGAAAGAATTACAGGATTCCATGAAAGTCATTCAGGAGCAGAACAGCATCTTAAGCTATATCTCCGAATATGACGACTTAAGCCAGCTTTTGAACCGCCGTGGATTTATGGAACGGGCATCCCATGCTATAGAATCCAATTCCGGCAAAAAGGCTTATCTTCTCTTTGGTGACTTAGACCACTTAAAAGAAATCAATGACTGTTTCTCACATCTTGCCGGTGATTTTGCATTGCGTACCGTATCTGAACGGCTCCGGAAATGCCTGCCGAAAGATGCCATTACTGCAAGACTCGGTGGAGATGAATTTGTATCCTTTATCTTAACAGATATACCGGATTTCAAAGAACAGCTTTTAAAGAATCTGAAAACAGAGAGTGATGCTTTTAATGCCGTATGCGATAAACCTTTTTATGTAGAAATCTCTGTCGGCATCTACGAATTCTATTGTAATCCGCAGATGAACTTAACAGACATTCTCAAGCACTCTGATGCAATCCTCTACGAGGAAAAGGTCAAACGGCGTGCAAGTATTAAAAAGTAGGCTATGTTTTTCTATAAGCTGTAAGAAACACACGCTATGAAAATAGCGGAAAAAAAGCCGGATGGTCAACCCATCCGGCTTTCTGAAACCGCTCTTTTATTCATCCATTCCCCATTTATCTTTCATGTACTCTTTTCCGAATCCAGAACCGATATTTTCATTGATTCTACGTCCGAAGCAGGCATAAAATCCAATCATTGCGGCGAATATCAGAATTCCAATAAATATAACCATAGTAAGCACCCTCCCTGCGTCACTTTGTTTTTCCAAGTATAACATAAGCCACCCGGAATGTCATCTTTTTCTATTTCATATTCATAATAATCTCTCTTGCGACAGCTGCCTCTACCGGTGTTGCAAATACACCCTCTTCAAATTCCACGATTCCGCCAATTCCTTTTTCTACTACGAAACGAAGTTTTCCATCCCGGACTTTCTTGTCCGTATATAATTTCTTAACCAGCGCTTCTCTATCGATATATTCCGGAATCTCTACCGGCAGCTTCGCTTTCTCCAGCAGATTCTTCACTTCTGCCTTCTCTTCTTCTGTCATATAGCCAAGTCTGTGGGCAAGTTCCGTCTGTGCAATCATTCCAATGGAAAGTGCTTCCCCATGAAGTAGTTTATAATCACTGACTGTTTCTATGGCACGTCCTACGGTATGTCCAAGATTTAAGATTTCCCTTAAGCCCTGTTCTTTTTCATCCTTCATTACCACGGCATATTTTATCTGACAGTTCTTCTTTGCGATGTATTCACAGGCTTCTCTGTCTCCCGCGAAAATATCTTCCATATGTTTTTCCAGGAATTCAAACATTTCCTTATCTGCCATGCAGGCATGCTTGATTGTCTCTGCCATACCACTGGAGAGCTGCCGCTGTGGCAATGTCTTCCATGCAGCAATATCAAGATATACCTTCTCCGGCTGATTAAACAGCCCAATCAGATTCGTTGCCAATGGCGTATCTACTGCTGTCTTTCCTCCGACCGATGCATCTGCCGCCGCCAGAAGTGTCGTAGCATAATTAATAAATGGCACGCCTCTGCCATAGGTTCCTGCCAGAAATCCAGACAAATCCGTCACTACACCGCCGCCCACGGCAATGATGCAGCAGTCTCTCCGAAAGCCAGCCTCAAGCATGGCATCTTCTACTTCTTCCTTTGTCTTTCTGGTCTTACTGGTCTCTCCTGCCGCAAAGACAAATTCTTTTGCCTGATAACCTGCTTCCAGCAGCAGTTCCACAATGTGGTCTGCGTAAAGTTCCTTTACAATGCTATCTGTAATTACTGCAAACTTCTTAATCTTGCCAACCAGTCCATTTTTTAAATCATCAATTAATTTTTCCTGTAACTGGTAGCCAATCTCTATTTCATAGCTGTCATCTACTACTTTTTTTAATTCTACCTGAAATACGCTCATGTTTTCTCCGTTCTATCCTGTGTCTTGTAAATCTGCGTCTGTCTCAGATTTTTATTTCGTTTATTATACTATTTTGCTCTTTTCTCTACAACCACCGAAACTCTAATCGAAAGAAATTCCCAGTTTGTGAAATATCCTATTTCATGCCAGATGTTCCTCTATGTATGTAATATATGGCTTCTTATTTACCTTATCCTGATTTGCCACATACCAGTCATAAGCTTCTTTTAACCCATCCGCCAATGGCTTTGTTTCTTTCATAAGTGCAAGCTGTTTCCTGACATCCAGTGCATATTCATAATTATAAAAGCTGAAGTAATTGCGCTGTTCTTCCTCCGCTGGAACTTCCACAAACTCCGGCTGCTTTCCTGCCGCCTGATAGCACAGAGTTACCCAGTCACGAATGGATATGCTTTCTTTATTTCCAACATTGAAAATATGCTGCTTTGGTTGTTTTTCCACCAGAATATCTATAAATCTACACAAATCCTCCACATGAAAAAATTGCAGCTTCATGCCGCCCTCCTGTGGCAGATAAAATTTCCGGTTTTCCAATGCACAGTCAAATACAAAGGCTTCCCGGTATACATTATTCATCGGTCCATATAAATAAGGCGGTCTAAGGATATATGCCTTCGGATTTCTCTGCATCAGTGCTGTCTCAGCCGCTATTTTATTTGTTCCATATGCACCCCAGTGCACATTTTCTGCAAGCTGTATTTCTTCCGTAAATGGTGCCGGCGCATATTCCGGATATACGGCACTTGAACTTATAAGAACATAATCTTTGTAACTTTCCAATGCATTCAGCAAATCCGCTGCATCTTCCCCGGTATATGCCGTATCAATTACCAGGTCAAAATGCAGTCCCTGCAGTGCATCACCGATTGCATGCCGGTCTGCCTGAATCAGTTTTACAGCCGCCGACTGCGGTCTGGTGTTTCGATTTAACACATAAACCTCATCACCTTTTGCCACATAATGCTCTGCAATAAACCGACTCACAAATACAGTGCCACCAGTTACCAAGATTTTTCTCATACTTCTCCTCCTTGTGCATGGGTTTTTATGAAATTTTTATTTTCCCCGCTCTAATGTTAAAACCATACATTCTTTGGATTCGGTAAATCCGCAGGCATGATACAAGGCTCTGCCACTCTCCGTTGTATCCAGACTCAGTTCTGTCACACCACGCAATTTGGCTTCATTTATCAGAAGTTCCATCATGTGGCGGGCAATTCCCTGTCCACGATAGTCCTTCTTCGTATATACATTCATAATATGTCCACGTTTTCCGGTAGGATGGACAAATGTCGGCATGACCTCAATATAGCTGACCGATGCACAGCCAACTACTTTTCTTCCATCCATTGCCAGAATTGTCGTCTGATTGCCATCTTCAAAATACAATCTGCTGCTGTCGACCAGATTATCCGGAAATGTATCATCCTCTGACAAATCATTTACTTCCCGCAGCATCTCCAGCCGGGTACTCATCAGATTCTCCATATCTCTTCGTGACGCATTCATATATGTTATCATAATCATTCCTCCAGGTCGCATTTTTTCTGTCTTCTTCGTACAGCAGTATCATATCACAGAACGGAGGAAATAATACTTAATTTTTTATGATTCTTTGATTTCCATATAAAATGTCACATTCTTACAATCATATCCTACGAACTTCAGTCGATTTTTTCCCTCTTTCAACTGAATAGAATAGGTAGTCAGTTCATTCACTTCAGAATCCGGCGTACATTCCACCACCGTTGACACATTTCCATCCTCATCAATCTGCACCAGCTTTGCTTTTCCTTCATCCAGCGTAAACACAAGCGTTATATCTACCCACGTCGCGCTGCTGCAATTCGCTTCCCAGAGTGTCTCCCTGCCATCGAATTTTCCAACGGTGTATGTCACATTATTTCCATAATTATTCAATACACTATTTGTTTTAGCATACCGGTCCCCACCCTCTGCTATCTGAATATCTGAATCGTACTGCTCTTTTGCAAATTTATTATTACAGCCAGTAAGCAATAGCCCCATAACTAAAATACATACTATGCCAAATCTTTTCATTTTCCCTGTAATCTTGTTTTTCATTCTATTTTTAATCTTCCTTTTCATTTACACTTCCTTTGCGTTCTCTCTTCTTTTCCGTTCACTCTTCCTCTTCATTCACTCTTCTCTATCACCGATTGCATGAACAACGCAGGCAAATCCCGCAACCATCGAAAATAAAATAGCTCCTCCCATTGAATTGTCCAAAAAATCCCCCATAAAGAAACCTACAATTCCCGCAAGTACCATAATACAAACTGCATCCACTGCTTTAAATTTTCTCATAAAAATACCTCCGTTTTTTGCGCTCTTCTTGTTTTTAACTTCTATTTACCCACAACAATTTACATATCATATTATACTTATTATTGTTTCGCATGTATATAGCTTATCTTTAGCTTTCTTTTATGAATTACTTTTTGACTTTCTTTTTTTAATGAAATAAAGACGAAGGGATTCAAAAATGCTGTTAAAAATAGATGAACGCCAAAATATCAACTCCACGATGTTGTTTTGCCGAACACTTTTAAACGTTATTCCCATGTTTCTTTCCTCCATGTCATAATTTTTAATACAATAACTATTGAAACAAAAGCTGAGAAAAAGAAATGCTACAATTAAAAAATGCAGTCATTCCTTTTTCTCTATACATTTATTCTGTTGTTTCAACCTCTTCCTGCGGTGTCACATCATATAGCCATACTCCTTTTTTCTCTTTCTTATTTAAATTCAATGTGTTTTTCGTTTTAGTTCGTGAATATCCTGTATATAGTTGTTCATCATCAGATTGTGACAACCATCCACAAGTCATCGGATAACCTTTGCTCAAAATCGGTTCATCATAGTATATGAATCCACTCATTGTAATTTCTCCCCCAATACTTATATTTACCTCTTCATGCACCTCTATCTCATATTCATTAAGTTCTTCTTCTGTTACATTCGACCAATCTTCGTAAAAAGTGTAAAATTTTACTTCTTTATTGATAGTCGTCCCGATTAATGAATTCAGCTCAGAATATATATCAGTATTCATAAATCCATATTTAGGAGAAACATTTGTTATCAATAACTCTATTTCTGATTCATACGAGTCCTTTTCCTCGTTAAAATTATCCTGATTAATAACACGATACAAACCAGACACTGTAATATCGTTCATAAGTTTACTATACCGTTTTTCTTCTTCTCCATATTTTACTTCTGGTTCATCATAGAAAATCATAAATTCATCATCCGTAAATATAATCTTGGAATCCTTTGAACTAGTATCATAATCCACTTCAAGATTGCCTAGTTTTACTGTTTCTGGTTGAAATCCACCATTTACAAGGTCATCCTTACTTGTCATTCTCCATTCACCTCTAAGAATATCCTGTGTAATAGTTGTTTCATCTGAAGTGCCTTTTTCAAATTCTTCAATTTGTTTCTCTAATTCTGACAATTCACTTTGTCCTTTGTCGGTAAAATCTGTTTCTGTTGTTTCTGTTGTTTTAGACACTTCTTGCTCATCCGTTTCTTTTTGTTGTTGCCCACAAGAAGTCAATATATTTCCTTTTGTCTCTGATTCATCTGCATTCACTCCATCTAAAGCCTTTTGTGCTTCAGCGGGTTCATTTTCCTGCTCATTTGACATGACTTCATGGCTAAATTCGAAGTAAACCTGATTGCAGTGGTAATCTGTACCATCAGTTTCATTGATTTCAACAATAATCAGCTTCAAAAGCCTTCTAAGTAACTGCTTTAATCTTATTTCCAGTTTGGAACACTTTAAATCTAGTAAAGAATAGGCTGCCTTAATTGCTATATTGGTTGTTGCATTTGTGTCCTTAAGTCCTGCTGTATTCACCCCCATTCCAAACCGGTAAATATTTTTTTCATCCAATTCAAGTTTTGCCTGTCTCGTCTGATATGGCACATCCACGGTCTTGACATCAACACCGCCGTCATCATCCACACCAATTATTTTTTTGTCTTCAGGTTGGTCTGCAATTCTTCCAAATTATCACCCTGAAAACCTTTCACCACATGAATAGGAGTATCAAAATCAATCAGGTTATTTGAAAGGCTGCTTACTATATTTGATATATTCCTAGAACGTAATGAATTGACCGTAAACAAGGCTTTAGCCCTTTGATGGCAATAATCCTTACTTTAAGGGTACAAAATCCGTAAATGGCAATCGTATAGTTCCCATACCACCATTTTTAATGAATTTATTTCAGAATACATAAAGGCCTTACCAGGAACCAATCTCTTCTATTCTGCCAATAATGAATATATGACTGCTTCTGCTTATAATAAGATGTGGTCTAATATTATTTCCAAAATGAATGTTGCTGCCAGTGGGTCAAATAAGATTAAAATAATAACCAGACTGACCGCGCATATCTTTCGGCATAATTACTGTGCAAACTTATGTTATCAGATGCCAAACATCAGTATTAAAAGAATTGCACAATTATTAGGTGATTCTGAGGAGATGGTTTTAGAGGTTTATAATCATGTTCTGGAACAGAAAGAAAACGTGCAGGAAGTAGTAAAAAATTCAATTAATTTTTGAAGATGAAGGGATTCAAAAATGCCCTTGAAGATGGGGTGAAGATGAATATTTAGGCTTACTTAGCACTACTTCCGATTACTCACAAAAATGGCGGAAATACTGTATTTATCAGCATTTCCGCCATTTTCAACGACTGAGACATCGGGGATTCGAACCCCGGACAACTTGATTAAAAGTCAAGTGCTCTACCAACTGAGCTAATATCCCATTTCTCAGGTTTTCTGAGAATGCCCAGTTCCGGAATCGAACCAGAGACACGAGGATTTTCAGTCCTCTGCTCTACCAACTGAGCTAACTGGGCAAGAGTTGCGGGAACAGGATTTGAACCTGTGACCTTCGGGTTATGAGCCCGACGAGCTTCCAGACTGCTCCATCCCGCGTTATTCAATTATCTTCTAAAAAGAAGAATGGGCAGAGGTGGATTCGAACCACCGAAGCAATTTGCAGCAGATTTACAGTCTGTCCCCTTTGGCCACTCGGGAATCTGCCCATTTCTATACAATATGAAATTGTATAAAGCCGATGATCGGACTCGAACCGATAACCTGCTGATTACAAATCAGCTGCTCTGCCAATTGAGCCACATCGGCATATCTTGCGCTACACTTATAACTACAAGAAAAGTGGGACCTACAGGGCTCGAACCTGTGACCCTCTGCTTGTAAGGCAGATGCTCTCCCAGCT
>NZ_QTXS01000010.1:0-532 GCF_003461765.1 Roseburia sp. AF02-12
ACTTCCAAAGATTTTACGGTCAATGGTATGAAATATAGCAAAAATAAAGATGGCTGGTATGAGTCAGAAGCGAACAGTGATGCGCAGGCGGCATATGAACAGTTAAAAGCGAATAACAGAACCTATCAGTTTGCAGACGAAAAAACCAAAAAACAGATTGCTTATATTAGTGATTATTACCTTCAAACAGTACCGGAGAGTGTAAAAGCGGCGTGGCAGGAAACATTAGAAGAAACGGGGGTTAATCCATTTCAGACTGATTTATCCAGTACATTAACGCAGCTATCTGTGGAGCAGGATTTTCAGACAGGTGGTAATGATAATATTTTTGGAGAAACGAAAGAAAGCTGTTTGGCAGCTATCAACAAAATATTGGAGAGAATAGAAAATCCGCTGGCAGCAGTTACAGATGAAAGGGCAGCATATCTGCAACAGGAAAAAGAATTTTATACCGTACTGGCATCTAAAATAAGAGAATAGTAAAAGCACAGAGAATGGCAGATGCATTGGCATCCATGCTGCGAAATGCAGG
>NZ_QTXS01000002.1:0-352284 GCF_003461765.1 Roseburia sp. AF02-12
GTGGAGCTGACTGTTACTAATCGGTCGAGGGCTTGACCAAAGCAACTCGGAAAGTAATCTGTATGAAGTTTTGAAGGTATGTACCTTTAACAATGACGTTACCTGATTTCAGGCGAACGTCATTCTTTAACTTAATAATCCTCGATAGCTCAGTTGGTAGAGCACGCGGCTGTTAACCGCGCTGTCGTAGGTTCGAGTCCTACTCGGGGAGTTAATTGCTCGATAGCAGATTTTGCTATCGAGTTTTTTAATTTATAGGAAATTCCTTAAATCGTCAGAAATAATGTATAATGAACTGGAAATAAAAAATGACATGACAAAAAAGCGAATGGTAAATAGTGCAGTTTTCCGTTTTGTTCATTTTAGAAAACGTACGAAGGACAACATCGCGGACAGGATGGAATAAGCAATCTAAGAGAGATCTGTCTTTGAGAAAATAAGCACGAAGCTCTTCCGGGATAGTGAAAACACAATGACGGTGAACACAGGCAACAAGCTTACAGGGCAAATGAAAAATGGAAATTGTCATAGGTGTAAGAAATGGCGTTAAAAAGCAGCATTAGAAGTAACGTTAAGAAATAGCACTATAAGTATCACTGAAGAATAGCGTTAAAAAATAGCACAAAAAAACGCCCACAGATAACATCATGATATGATGAACTGATTTTGCTCATGATATCATGACATATCTGCGGGAGTTTTTTATGCTGCTCAGCATCCGTAAGAAGCTGCCGGTAGCAAGTTCTTATGGTGAATAACTCATAAAGAGTTTTTCATATAGTTACACTTCATTGCGTCTTCCTACGAAGATACTGATTACATAGAACAGTACCGCATAGATAAGGAAGCAAATGAGACAGCGGGTAATCATATTTGAAGCCATAAGGTCTGTTGCAGTCTCAACCATACAGTTATCCAGCCAGTAGTCGGCAAAATCAAAGGATTTCTTGTGGGTCAGGGTGTCTGCCAGTGAGATTATCATGGATAAAACCAGTGGACCGATGATACCGACTGCAATGGAACCGCCTGTTTTCTTAAATAGAACTGCAATCAGGAAGAAAAGGGAGGTATATGCAAAGTTACCAAGAAGCTGTAAAAGCAGGGTGATAACCAGATCTCCTGTGGTACCGGAAAGGCTTCCAACTTTCCAGAATGCAGTGCCGGCAAGGAATCCGGTAAGCCAGCAGACAATGGTATAAACCGTTGTGGCAGCTAAGGATACCATGTATTTTACCGCATAAATGCGGGTGCGGCTGTAGCCTCTTGCAATGATATTTTTTAAAGTGCCATTGGTGTAGTCGCTGCATACAAAGAGGGAAAGAAATACAGCCAGTATAATGGTAAAGTTGCTGGAAGAAACTGCACCAACCAGCATATATATGCCGGTATAAAGGAATCCATCGTCAGAAGCACTTACGGTTACGCCGCCAGCTTCCATATTTCCCTGTGATAAACTGTAAATCATATTTAATGTTACTGCGGTCAGAAGAATTAATCCGATTAACACACAGCCACAGATGTAAAAGCTCTTCTGACGGAATAATTTTCGAAATTCAAATCTAAATAATTGTCCCATATTAACCACCTATCCGTTTCATAAAGTATTGTTCAAGTCCTTCTGCATGCACCCAGAAACTATTTACCGCAACGTCCTGTTGAACCAGACGTTTGTTTAATTCAGCGGCTTCCTCAAGATGTGAGGAGAGAATCACCTGATTGCCGGCAATGCGAATCTGTTCTGCCGGAATAGTTTCTGCAAAAATAGCGGTTGTTTTCTGCACATCATCTACTGTAAAAATCAGTTTGTGCTGGCAGCGTTCATTTAATTCTGCAGCAGTAACTTCTTCAATCAGCATACCGTCGTTGATAATTCCATATCTGGTAACGATTTTGGACAGCTCATCTAATAAGTGGCTGGAAATGAGAATTGTAATATTTTTCTCATGATTCAGCTTTAAAATCAAATCACGGACTTCCTTCATTCCGGCAGGGTCAAGACCGTTTACCGGCTCATCTAAGACTAAGAACTCCGGATTGCCGAGAAGTGCAATGGCAATACCAAGACGCTGGCGCATTCCAAGGGAAAATTTGCCGGCTTTTTTATTACCGGTATCAGCAAGCCCAACCAGAGAAAGGATTTCCTTAATCTCTGCATCGGTGCCACCGTAAATTAAGGAAAACTGCTTTAAGTTTTCATAGGCGGTACAGTTTTTATAAAGTCCAGGTGCTTCGATTAAAGAACCGATTTTGCGTCTGGCTTTATCGAAAGGCTCGCCGTCGAATAATTTAATTTCTCCTTTGGAAGGGAAAGCAGTACCTAAAACAAGGCGCATAAAAGTTGTTTTTCCGGCACCGTTTTTTCCAATGAATCCGTAAATATCACCTTTGTGAATGGTCATATTTACATTATTTACAGCCATCTTCTTACCGAATTGCCGGGAAAGATTCGTTGTTTGCAATATTGTTTCCATAAACATATCTCCTTCTTTATTTGTATTACTACAATAATACACTAAGACAGTAATGTCAAGAAGAAAATTTTAAAAGATGGACAGAAGGGGAAAAGAAGTGTACCCTTAAAGAGAATAATTTTGAGACAAAATTTTGAGCAAAATTACTCCAGCAAAATTATGACGAATAATTCTTAAAAAACGCTTTACATCACCACTACTCTATGGTATACTAAAACACGTTCTGACGGTCGTTGGAACGTATCTGGCTCCGTGGTCAAGCGGTTAAGACATCGCCCTTTCACGGCGGTAACACGGGTTCGATTCCCGTCGGAGTCATTACACGAACGGAATATGAGGCATAAAAAATGTGCCACTGCATATACTGGAAGTGTTACAACAGAATATGGCGACATAGCCAAGTGGTAAGGCACGGGTCTGCAACACCCTTATCACCAGTTCGAATCTGGTTGTCGCCTCTTTCAAGAGAATCTTTTATAGATTCTCTTTTTTTACGCGAGTAGCGAGAAAAATCGCATGCTTGCATGCAGATTTGACGAGCACCGCGATAACTCGAGAAACTCGCAAAGCGTGTTTCTCGTAGTTGGCGAGCACCTTAAGAAACTTCAATACCATGCACCTGCAAAAATTCCTTCGCAATCTTCGAAAGGTGCCGGTCTTTGCTGATAATAAAAGCACTCATAATATAGAGGTTTTCATCGGAAATATATTTGATGCACATATCCTTAATTTCACGTATGTCCTCTTTCGTCAGGGAGACTAAGGCTACACTTCCAAAAGAGCGCGCCCATTCAATGGCAGTGGTTTTCGGAGAAGTAATCATGGAAACATTTGGCGAAAGAAGATAGTGTCCAAAAGAAGCATAAACAATATCCAGACAGTCAAAAGGAATTGCCAGCGGGTAGTTGGCAAGGTCCGGGACAGAAAGCTTTCCTTTGATTTTAGCAAGGGGATGGTCTTTTGGAAACAGCGCAACAATATCCTCTCTTTCATAGGGATAAAGTGTAAGCGCACCATGTCCGGGTGCGGCAGAGCGAATCAGCCCAATCTCCGTAATTCCATTTAAGACATTCGGAATAACAAATTCGCTTGGAATCTCATAAAAGTCATAATTTACTTTCGGGTGCTTTGCGATAAAGGCATCAAAAAATTTGTGCAGAAAATAAGGAGAGTTACCGGCTGGAATTGAAATCTTCAACAGTTCAGAGAAGCCGGCTTTCTGATTCAGCAATTCATTTCGTAAGCCCTCTTCCATCATGCAAATCTCTTTGGCACGTTTGTAAAAGATTCTTCCTGCATCCGTCAGCTCTAAAGAACGGTTTCCCCGGAGAAGAAGCTTCGCACCATAGGTTTTCTCAATATTTTTTAGCTGGTTACTCAAAGAAGGCTGTGCAATCAGAAGCTTATTGGCAGCTGCTACGATACTGCCGCAATCTACAATGGTTACAAAGTTACGGTAGGAGTCTAATGTCATAATAAAATACCTCTTTTGTTTTGTAGGAATCATTTGAAAATATAATTTATGTGGTTTGTAGGGGGGATTGTAAAAAATATAGGATTTCCAATATAGTTCCGGGTATGCAGGGAAGATTATTTTTGATATGAAATGCCGCAGTTCTAAAGCACATGTTTTTCTTTCTGTTATCAAAACAGTCTTTCCAATGTTTGACATGATAACTTCCCGGTTCGCCGAAGTACGGATGCATTTTAAGGGCTGTTAGGGGCACTTGAAATTTCGTCTGGCATCCGGCAACGCTGGCACAGGGAAGTGCCAGCGAGGCGCATATGAACATGGATGTGAATTTGCGCCGGTTGCCAGGCTTATTCAGTTATAGGTCGAAATTCTTAGTGCCCCTTGCAGACATTATTCAGCATCCGTACTCGGCGGACAGAGCAGTTATCCTCTTAAAGCAATGGAAAGACAGTTTATAATCAAGAAAAACATGTAACTAAGAACTGCAGACATTTCATATCAGATAAAATAATCTTCCTGCATAACCGGCTAATTATATTGAAGTAAATATTTTTACAATTCCCCTCTACACAATATAATAAAAATATTATAGAAACCAAGTAAAAATAGTATTTTTATTATAAAACAATTTCTATTATAATGCAAATGTATGTAAGCAAAGGTGCAATACGGGGACGTGTTGTACCTTTCGTGTTTTTCATAGTTACAATACATCCGAAGGGACAGAACATTCTCCGGCGGATATATAATGATGGATAAGAGGATATAGATAAAATGGAACATTATGATTTAGAAGTATGTGGTCTGAAACGTGAACTGCCTTTTGTGAAACTGTCAGATGGAACAGCGTATGCAAGTTTTGTGGTAATCAGTGATACAGAGCTGATTGAGAAAGCAGGTAAGGAACTGGCGGCATTTGCCAATGGAGCGGAAATTATCCTGACCATTGAAGCAAAGGGAATTGCCCTGGCGTACGAAATTTCAAAGCAGCTTCATATGAAGGAATTTGTGGTAGTCCGGAAAAGCGTGAAGTCCTATGTGAAATCATTTATCCAGGATGCGGTGCATTCCATTACAACAGAAGGAAATCAGGACATTTTTCTGGATGAAACGGATGCAGAGAAGTTAAAGGGAAAGAAAGTTGCAATTGTGGATGATGTGATTTCAAAAGGAGAATCCCTGGCTGCGGCAGAACGTCTGGTGCAGAAAGCCGGAGGCGAGGTTTGCAGCAGGCTTGCAATTCTGGCAGAGGGAAAAGCGGCAGAGCGGACAGATATCACATTTTTACAGAAACTACCATTGTTTCAGAAAGGAAAAGAATCCTATGAGCCTGTTGATTAAACATGCAGCAATTGCAGATGTATTGGAAAATGAGATAAAAACTGGCGATATTTATATCAAAGATGGTCGTTTTGAGAAAATTGCAGAGCATATTGATGCCAGTGAAATAGAAGAAAAGGAGCATCTTACGGTAATCAATGGGGAAGGGCTTACTGCCCTGCCGGGATTAATTGACGCCCATACCCATGTGGAGCTTAGCATGTTAAGCAGTGCATCTTTTGCAGAGGCACTGATACAAAACGGAACCACAGCAGCAGTCTTAGACCCTCATGATGCAGTAAATGTCTTAGGACATAAAGGTGCAAAATATCTGATGGAAGAGATGAAGGAGACAGATCTTACACCGGTCTGGATGGCATCTCCCTGTGTTCCGTCAGCACCGGGATATGAAGACTGTTATGGACAGGTGATGCTTTCCGATGTCAAAGTGATGGTGGAAGAATATGGCATGTATGGAATTGCAGAAGCCATGGATTATAACCGGGTCATTGCAAAGGAAGCTTCTTTAAAAGAAATCTTAGATTATGGAAAAGAAAAAGGTTTAAAAATAGACGGACATGCGCCGGGTGTATTGGGAGCTGACTTAGATACCTATATTGCAGCAGGCGTAAGCTCCGACCATGAGAGTGTAACGGTGGAGGAAATGTTAGAAAAATTCAGGAAAGGAATGTATGTCATTATCCGCCGTGGCTCCTTAAAAGAGCCTGCAAGTGCAAAAGAATTCTTAGATAAAGCAGGAGACAGCGACCATATTTTACTTTCTACCGATGGCTGTATTACAGCAAAAGATATGGCAGAGCATGGACATATGAACTATGCACTGGCGCAGATTGTGGAAGAAGGTGTGGAGCCGCTTCAGGCAATCAAGCTTGCTACGGTTTATCCGGCAGCAGCCTATGGCTTAAAGGACAGAGGTGTCATTGCAGAAGGATATCGTGCAGACATGATACTTGTGAAGAATTTAACAGACTTTAAGGTGCAGGATGTTATTGTAAACGGAGAAATTGCAAAGGCTTCTTATCTGCGAATGGATTATCCGAAAGAAGTGATCCATTCCATAAAGCGGGATGATTTAAAAGAAGGAGAACTTACGATTCCATTGCCGGAAGGCTGCATAGATGGCAAAGTAAAAGTCAATATTGTAAAAATCGTGGACGGAACCTTAGAGACAATTCACGAAGAGAGAAAGCTTCCGGTAAAGAACGGTGCACTCATTTTAGAGGATGACTTAATGTATTGTGCAGTAGTAGACCGTTACCGGAAAGATGGTTCCATCGGAATCGGCATCATCAGCCAGGCAGGAGCACTGCAGGGAGCATTTGCCGGTTCGGTAGGACAGGATACCCAGAATCTGATTGCATTTGGAACTTCTCTTTCGGATATGACGCTGGCATTTAATCAGGTGATTGCAAAACAGGGTGGTCTTTCTTATGTAAGGGATGGAGAAGAGAAACAATTTGTGGGACTTCCGGTACTTGGCATATTAAGCCAGAAGCCAATGGAGGCATTTGTAGAGGAAACAGATAGACTTTTAGCTGATTTATGGAAACACGGCTGTATCCTTAAGAATCCAATCCTCACCATGAGTCTTCAGATTTCCCTTGCCGTCATTCCGGAGATGGCAATTACCAACCGGGGATTATTGGATATTATAAATAATCGATTTATTCCAGTCTGTGAACTGGTTTAGATAAAACAAAAGAAAGGACGTTTATTATGGAAAAGTTTTTCAAACTGAAAGAAAATGGTACCAGCGTAAAAATCGAGTTTATTGCAGGTATCACAACATTTGTTACCATGGCTTACATCATCATGGTAAATCCGGCAATGCTTGCCACACCTTTTGAAGGAACCGATATGTATGATAAGGTATTCAACGGCGTATTTTTTGCCACCTGTCTGTCTGCATTTTTAGGAACCTTCTTAATGGGAGTTCTTGCCAGATTGCCGTTTGCCCAGGCACCTGGTATGGGAATGAACGCATTTTTTACTTACACCGTAATGCTTGGCATGGGTTATTCCTATGAAGCATCACTGGCAATGGTATTCATTTCCGGTGCATTATTTATCCTGATTACCTTATGTTCCTTCCGGGAAAAAATTGTAATGGCAATTCCAAAAAATATAAAAGTTGCCATATCAGTGGGTATCGGATTGTTCCTTGCATTTATCGGCTTCCAGGATGCTGGTCTTATTGTAGGAAATGAAAGTACCATGGTATCGTTGGTGGATTTTTCTACTTTTTCTGAAAATCCGGTGGCTTGCTGGGGTGCAATTTTAGCCTTCTTTGGAATCGTGCTTACCACCGTTCTTTATAAGAAAAAAGTAACCGGTTCTATTTTAATCAGTATTTTTGTAGTAACTATTCTTGGAATTTTCACCGGAAATACTGTATTTGATGGCTTCCAGATTAACTTTGGTGCCCAGGTAAAAGATTTTGCAGATGTTTCTTTATTCGCATGTTTCCGCGGTTTCCGGGAATTATTTATGGGAAGCTCGGTAGGACAGGCAATTTTAACTTTGATCATGCTGATTATCACTTTCTCCATGGTTGACATGTTTGATACCATCGGAACCTTAATCGGAACTGCAAAATCAGCAAATATGTTAGATGAAGATGGAAATATTCCAAATGCAAAGAAGAGCCTTCTCTGTGATGCAATTGCAACGGTTGGCGGTTCTATATTTGGTACTTCCACCGTTACCACTTATGGTGAATGTATCTCCGGAATCAGCGTGGGAGGAAGAACCGGACTGACTTCTGTATTTACAGCAATCATGTTCTTAGCAGCAATCATCTTTGCTCCGTTTGTAAGCATCATCCCATCCTGTGCAACAGCACCGGCATTAATCTTCGTAGGTGGTCTTTTGTTAAGTGCTATCAAAGATATGGAATTTGATGATGTATCCGAAGCAATTCCGGCATATCTTGCATTAATCATGATGCCGCTTACCTACTCCATCGCAAACGGAATTGCCGTTGGATTGATTGCTTATACATTAATTAAAATCTTTACCGGAAAGTTCAAGGAGTTAAATATTATCACAGTAGTATTATCCGCACTCTTTGTTATCCGTTATCTGATGATTTCCTTATAATCTTTTGAAGAACTGCATAAGAAAAGCGCAGGGCAATGAATGCTCTGCGCTTAAATTTTTTCGCTATGTAATAATTCTACTGTGGCTGATTTGGATTCTGCTGTTCTGGCTGCTGATACTGCTGCTGACCATTGAACTGCTGTGGCTGACCGTTGAACTGCTGCTGTCCGTTGAACTGCTGTGACTGACCGTTGAACTGCTGCTGTCCGTTGAACTGCTGCTGTCCATAATAAGCCTGCTGTGCCTGATTTACCTTTGGAGCTACAATGCCGTAAGCCCAGTTTGCAAGTCCGTTTAATCCAGGAACGTTTGCTTCGTTTCCTTTGGCTGTGTTTACAAGAGCCATGATACAGAAAATCAGAACTACAAGGCTTACAATACCATCGATGACAGAAATTGCTGTTCCCCATACAGAACCCATAAGAGGTATCTGGTATAAGAAATCGAAAATGTTTAAAATACCATTTACGATATCTGCAAAGATACATAAGAAAAATGCCTGAATTACCTGACGGGAAGCCCATTCATTTTTCTCCACGATGAGAACGAAACCAGTCAGTAATGCAAGAACAGTGCTGTATCCTAAGAATGCAAGGATAAATGCGGCTACTGCATAAAATGATAATCTGATTCCTAACTTACCTTTTTCCATTATATTTGTTCCTCCTAAAAATGGTTTAATATTTTATAACATTATAAGTATACTGTTCTTATGTAAAAAAAGCAAATAAATTTGCATGGAATTGTGTAAAAAGCAGGTAGAAATCTGTAAATTCTCTCTTGACGGATTTGTGCTGCTTTGGTAAACTATATGAGTGTGAATTGACACAATTAAATATGTGGCGTCTTAGCCAAGTGGTAAGGCACGGGTCTGCAACACCCTTATCGCCGGTTCAAATCCGGCAGACGCCTTTTTAAAGAGAACCGATGAGGTTCTCTTTTTTTAATAGTAGTTGCAATATGAAAGTATGCAGAAATGAAATTCCGGAAAAGCCTATTATAATAAAAGCTGCTAACACATATCCGGTTATTTTTGGTAACAATATGGGAATAGAAACTGGTAGTGCATTTATGCAAATACATAAAAAAGTAGCTGGAAGATATTTAAAAGTCAATATAACTGCATTTTTTACGGTATGTTTTAAAGTAGTTCTGTATTGATCCGGAAGAAAAAATGCATAAATAAGAAATCCCTGCAATAACAACAAAATAAGAAATTGTATACAGAGAGTGAGAGACCTGAAAAAGGTTTCTGGCATAAAAGGTAAAATGTATAAGTTAATCAGACAAAATATAAATAAAATCATTACAGGTAGCCAAAGAAGAATATTCTGCTTTAAATTTTTTCTCCAAAAGAAAAAATAAGTTCTTGCAATATAGGATTCTGTATTTTGTGAAAGTTTTAAATTTGTTTGATAAAGGGCGTAAAAGGATACCCCGATTGTAATGATAGGAAGGGATGTAATAATGAATAAAAAATTTAAAGCAATTAAACTGGTAAATTTGTTGATAAATCGAAAAAATTTACCATCAAGTGAAAAGAAGTTTTCCATAGTATAATATCCTTTCAAAATTAATTCTATATTGTGGAATCCCGGATAATAAGTTTTGTTTCATATTCCATATATGAATGAGGAGAGTTTGGGTATTGTATCCGCTCTAACATCTGGCGGGCTGCAGCAATACCAAGGTATTTTTTTGGAGTCTGTATTGTAGTGAGAGAAGGCGTAATCCTTTCAGAAGCAGGAATACCATCAAATCCTACTACACTTACATCTTTTGGAATCTGATAACCCAAAAATTGAAGAGCATATATTAATTGGATTGCTGTACGGTCATTCCCGCAAATAAATACATCCGGGACAGAAGCCATCTTTTGTAATTTTTTAACGACTATTTGAAAGTCCTGAAATTCATCAGAAGTTTCTGTTAATAAGCAATGTTTCCGGTCTAGTTCCAGGTGATTATCAGAAAGACATTCTTGTAATGCATCAAAACGTTCCTGAAAACCTCGTCCTACATTTGCGGAATAAATATCTCCAACAAAGGCAAAACGCTCGGCACCCTTGGAAATTAAATGATTTACAATCCGGTGAATATTTCTTTTGTTTTCCATAGTAACAATATCTATCATATCTAAAGCAGGATTATAATCCTTTGGTAAATCAACAGTAATAATTGGAAGATTATATTGTAACAATGCATTGCAGATAGCCCCATCACAAATTTCCACAAGAATAATACCTTTAATGGAAGGATCTTTTAATGCAGTAGGAAAATCCATTTTTTTCAAATCACTTTCAGACATGATTCCAATTACAAGATGATAATGTGCATTAGATAAGATGGATTCAATACCTGTTAAAACCGCAGTCCAGAATTCAGAGTCTGGTGCATAGGTTTTGGTAAGAAACAGGATAGAACCATTATTCACATTAGATGGAGAAGTAACATCTCCCGATTCGGAAAAAAGTTCTTTGTTTATGTTATTGTAATTCAGTTCTCTGGCTTTATTTAAAACCCGCTGCTTTGTTTTCGAAGAAACTTCATTACTGTTTTTTAAAGCTTTAGCAACAGTATTTCTGGATAAGTTTAATTCTTCGGCTAATTGTTTAATCGTGCATTTCATACTTCCACCTCCAGATTTATTGTAACACTTTATTAAGAATAAAGGAAGAAGAAAATGTGCGAAAAATAAAAATGCATGAAATGCACAAAATAACAATGAAAAGATGTATAACATGTATAAAACAACAGTTTTTATTATGTAAAAAAAATAGAAAATGATAAAATTGAGAAAGGTATGTTGAAAATAAATAGTGCATATGCTAAAATTTGAGCATAAAAAGAACGAGAAAAAACATGCAAATAGTGCAAAGAGAGGTGCATATGAAAAAATTATTGTACAGACCAAAAGATGCATGGGTTGGAGATTTAATACCGTATTATGAAAATGGAACTTTTTATGGTTATTATCTGCATGATCCAAGAATCAGAGACAAAGAGTATGCAGAAGAAACTACCTGGCATCTTGTAACAACAAAAGACTTTGTAAATGTGGAATACAAAGGGGAAGCAATCAAGAGAGGAGGAGATGACAAGCCAAATAAGAATGCTTACACTGGTTCCGTAATAAAAGACAAAGAAAATCTTTATCATGCATTTTTTACTGCGTATAATGAAGATATAAAAATTAATGGAAAAAGTGTACAGTCTGTAATGCAGGCAGTAGGAACAGATTTAGAACATCTTAATACAGTAGAAGAATTTTTGTTTGTTTCTGATGGAAAGCAATATGAAGAATTTGACTGGCGGGATCCATTTGTATACTGGAACGAAGAAGATGAATGTTATGACATGCTTCTGGCTTCAAGAATTAAAGGAGGAGGTGAATTAAGGGGAGGCTGTATTGCATTGTGTAAGTCAAAGGATTTGAAACAATGGACCTATGAAAAACCGTTTTATGCCCCTGGCATGTATATCACCATGGAATGTCCTGAAATTTTCAAGATGGGAAATTACTGGTATCTGGTTTTCTCCACTTTTTCGGATCAATTTACTACACATTATAGAATTTCAAAAAGTCCAAATGGACCATGGGAAATTCCGGAAGATGATGTCTTTGACACCAGATCAGATTATGCAATCAAAACCGCATCAGATGGACAGCGAAGATTTGCATTTGGATGGATTGCAAGCAAATATGGAAATAAAGATTTTGGACCATGGGAATGGGGTGGAACAATGGTGTTCCATGAATTGATTCAGAATCCGGAAGATGGAACATTAAAAGTCCGTGTTATTCCAGGTGTGAAAGAGTTCTATGATGAAGTACAGGATATGAAACCAGCAGCAGGCTATAATAGCCGGATAACAAAGACAGAAAAAGGAATTCATGTAATAAGTGATACCTTAGGCTCCGGTGTCTATGAAATTCCGGAAGATTGCTTTTCAATTGAAATGGATGTCTGTGTGAAGCGGGGACATGAATTCGGAATAGCGTTACATGTTGATTCTGAAATGGAAAAGGGTTATTTTTTAAGAATGAATCAACGGAAAAAGGAAGTAGCATGGGATATGTGGCCACGTTCAGAAAAGGGCATCTATCAGTGGCAGATAAAAGGTGATGTACCATACCAGATAGAAACATCCAGAAGGCTTCCGGATGCAGATGAATATCATTTACTGATAATAAGAGAAGATGATATCTGTATTGTGTATATTAATGATGAAATTGTATTATCTACCAGAATGTATGATCACAAAGGTGGCTATGCCGGTGTTTATGTGGTACAGGGAGAAGTAGAATTAAACAATTTTGTGATAAAAACAAGAAAAGAGAGGGATTAAAATGAAAAAGAGAATGATGAGTATTTTATTGTTAGCAACAATGGTAACAGGGTTGATTGCAGGCTGTGGTTCTACAAAAAAAGAAGCAAAAAATGATGATGATGATGTGGTAACTGTTACGTGGATGACATCAAGACCTGTGGATGGTGAAATAGATCAGGTAATGCATGAAATTGCAGATCAGTACAGTAAAGAAAAAGGCGGAAAGTGGAAAATTGAATTTGAAACAACAGCGGACAGACCTTCCTATTTACAGAAATTAAAGACATTAATTGCCGGAGGCAATATGCCGGATATAATTGATATTGATGCCGATCCATATTGTCAGGAGCTGGTAGATGCAGGAATGTTAGTAGATGTAAAACAATTTTTAAAAGATAATGACAGATATGATGATTTCTATCCGATTGCATTAAAATATCAGGAATTTACAGATGGTTCCATGTATACTTTACCATTAGAATATCATGTGGAAATGACATGGTATAACAAAGAAATTTTTGAACAGTATAATCTGACACCACCAACTACCATGGATGAGTGGCTGAATGTATGTAAAACCTTAAAAGATAATGGAATTACACCGATTTCGGTAGATGGTGTTGACAGATGGCCGGTACAGAGATACTTAGCAATGCTTCCATTTAGAGAAACCGGAAATGATTTTATCATTAATTTAAGAGATGGAAAAGAGAAAATGGACAGTGAAACCGGAAGAGAAGCAGCAGAATTTATGAAAGAAATGGGTCAGTATTTTAATGATGGATTTGCTGCAACAGACTATGCAACAGCACAATCAATGTTTTTAGATGGAAAATCTGCAATGTATTATATTGGTGACTGGGAAATCGGCGCTATGCAGGATGCATATGAGCAGGGTAAAATTGATTATTTTTATCTTCCTACTATTGAAGGTGCAAAAACACAGCCAAATGAATTTTGTATAAATTCTGGAATTGGTATGGCATTTAATGCAGAAACATTTGATGAAAAAACAAAAGATTTTATCTTATATGTAATTGATAATTATGGTAAATTATATGCTGGAAAACAGCAGATGTCTCCAATTAAAACCGATTTACCGGATGATGTTGAATACTCAGATCTTTATCTGAAAATTCAGGAAGATATGCAGTCTACAGGTGAAAACTTCCTGAAGCCTTGGGATACATACCTTGATTCCAATACCAATACCGTTATGCAGGATAATTTATTATTGCTGGCATCCGGTGATTTATCAGTAGACGATTTTTGTAAACTGGTAGATGATTCTATTGCAGAATATACAAAATAAGTAAATGACATATCGAGATATGTATTATCATGATTGGTAATACATATCTCGTAACAGATTTATATAAATGAAAAGGAAGGAGTTATAATGGGCGTTATAAGAAACAAAAAGGCCTTTCTGGCATTTTTACTTCCAGGATTATTGTTCTATATTTTGGCAGTATTTTATCCAATAGAAGAGTCTATTCGATTAAGTTTTATGAAATGGGGAGGAATAGGAAAAAAGCAGTTTGTCGGATTGGAAAATTATGTGACTATGTTTCACGACGAAGTTTTTTATAAGGCATTTTTTAACAATCTGATTTACCTTGTTATTGTAGTTTCCATGCAATTATTAATTGGACTGTTTTTTGCAATATTGCTGACATATATGACAAAGCATGTGACACTGGTTAAAACGTTGTATTATGTACCATGTATTATTACAACAGTTGCTATCACACAGCTTTTTAGAAGTATGTACTCAACAGAGCCTATGGGATTATTGAATCAGATATTACAAAAAGTAGGTTTAGGTGGAATGGTAACGTCCTGGCTTGCGAAAGTAAGTACTGTATTACCAGCTGTATCCATACCGGAAGGATGGAGATTTACTGGAATGTATATGGTTATATTTTATGCTGCACTGGTTTCATTAGATCCTTCTGTATATGAAGCTGCCAAAATAGATGGCGCTTCTGAAATGCAGATATTATTTAAAATTAAAATGCCATTGATAAAAGATATTATACTTCTGACTTTGACGATGTGTTTGACAGGAGCATTAAGAGGATTTGATATTCCATTTTTATTGACAAGTGGTGGACCGGGAAATGCCAGCGAATTAATGTCTACATATATGTATAAAAAGGCGTTTTCAAGTAACCAGTATGGTTATGGCAGTACTTTAGCGGTGTTTATTATTATTGAAAGTATTTTAGTTGTTTATATTTTAAGAAAAATTTTTACTTCAAAGGAACAAAAAGAAGAAAAAAGAATTGAAAAAGAACGCATCAGAAGGAATAGGAGGGGAAATCATTGAAGAAAAAAATAATAAAAATAATATTTGCAGTATTGATTATTCTCTTCTTAATCATTCAGATATATCCGGTCATATGGTTGTTTGTTGCAAGTGTGAAACCAACCGTAGAGTTGTCAGCAGCTCCATTTGCATTTCCAAAGAGTATTACGCTGGAAAATTTTTCTAAGGTTTTATCAGATGGTAAAATCGGTATGTATATGTGGAATAGTTTAAAGGTGACCGTTATTTCGCTGATTCTGATTGTAGTATTAAGTTCTACTGCAGGATATGCATTGTCAAAATTTAAAGTAAGAGGAACAAAAACAATTTATTCTTTCTTTACATTTGGAATTATGGTTCCAGTACAGATTACATTAATACCATTATTTATTTTTTATAGTAAACTAGGTATTTTAAATACAAGTTTTTCTTTAATATTACCACAGGTAGGATTTGCATTACCTTTATCAGTTATGATGTTTGTAAGTTTTTACGAATTTGTTCCGAATGAATTGATAGAGGCAGCGGTTGTTGATGGGTGTTCACCGCTTCGGACTTTTATTCAGATTGTGTTCCCATTAGCAAGAAATACCGTTATTACAATTGCTTCCATGTATAGTATTCTGATTTGGAATGACTTTATTTTTGCAAATACATTTATTAGTGATACTTCAGCCAAGACAGTGGCAATGGGATTAAAAGATTATGTCGGAGCATTTGGAAATGTGGACTGGGGTTCAACATTTGCTGCAATAGCAATTTCAATTCTTCCTCCACTGGTAATCTATTTTGCATTAAATAAATGGGTAACAGCTGGAATGACTATGGGTGCAACGAAAGGATAAGGTATAAAATGGATAAAAATATGATTATGCTGCCAGGAACAGCAGCAATGCTTCCCTATCTGACACATGGAAAAAGCAGGGCGATTAATGCTGAAAACAGGACAGGAGAAAAGGGAAAGGGAGGTATGGCAGCCAGCGTTCTCGGAAAATCAAGAAAAGGCAGTCCGTGTTTGAATGATATCCAGCCGGGAGAGACGGTTGTTTTAGGAGAAATAGATGGTCCGGGAATTATTCATCATATATGGATAACAACGGATAATAAAACGTCAGAAGGAGATTGCTTTGTTCTTAGGGACCTGGTTCTCAGAATGTATTGGGACGGCGAGGAAAATCCATCAGTAGAAGTACCGTTAGGGGATTTTTTCTGTTGTGGATTTGGAAAAGAGTGTTATATTAATTCCAGTCTTATAACAGTTGTCCCATCCAGAGGGTTAAATTCTTATATTCAGATGCCATTTAAAAAGAGAGCAGTTATTACATTAGAAAATCAGCATGCAAATGCAATTCCGGCTTTTTTTTATCAGATTGATTATAATTTATACAATTATCTGCCAGAAGAAACGGAATATTTTCACGCAAGCTGGAGAAGAGAAGCTCTTACCGAGCTGGGAAAAGATTATGTTATTGCAGATGGAATAAAAGGTAGTGGTCATTATATCGGTACATATATAGCATTGTCTACACTTCAAAGATATTGGTGGGGTGAAGGAGAAGTAAAGTTTTATATTGATGGAGATGAACAATATCCAACAATCTGTGGAACCGGAATGGAAGATTATTTTGGAGGTTCCTGGAGTTTTGCCAAACATGAAGACGGAAAAACGATAGAACAGACATATACAACTCCTTTTCTTGGATATCCATATTATTCAAGGCATGATGATCTGGTAAATAATTTATATCATAATGATGATTGTCCACCAATGCGCGGTTTTTATCGCTGGCATGTCATGGATCCGGTGTTTTTTGATGAGGAGCTTAAGGTTACTGTGCAACAGATTGGTGTTGGACATAAAGGTTTATTTGAACGTCAGGATGATTTGTCAAGTGTTGCATACTGGTATCAGAAGGAACCACATAATGTTTTTTCAAAGCTTCCTGAGAAAGAAAAAAGATGGCCAAGATAGAAAAGGGAGCAGAAAGGTCAATTGATGTCAAAGGAAAAAATGCTTCAGGAAATTGAACGGGCACAAATAGTAATTAATCAGAATAAAGAAAAAGTTTCACAGGGAAAAATGAGGCAGAAATACCACTTTATGGCAGAAACGGGATGGATTAATGATCCAAACGGATTGATATATTTCAAAGGAAAGTATCATTTTTTCTATCAGTATAATCCATATCAGAGTTTTTGGGAAAATATGCACTGGGGACATGCTGTCAGTGATGATTTGATTCATTGGGAGTATCTTCCGGTTGCATTAGCACCAAGTGAACCTTATGAAGATCATTTGAAGGGTGGATGTTTTTCCGGAAGTGCAATTGAATTTGACGGAAAGCTATATTTAATATACACAGCAGCAACGAATCATGGAAATGGATTTGTCCAGACACAGTGTGTTGCTTATAGTGAAGATGGTATTCATTTTGAAAAATATGAAAAAAATCCAGTTTTAACAGCACCGGAAGGGATTTCGCCAGATTCTTTCCGGGATCCCAAGGTATGGAAACACGAAGACAGCTATTATATGGTATGCGGAGCTTCAAAAAATCAAAAAGGACAGGCGTTATTGTATCGCTCAGAAGATTTGATACATTGGGCATTTATAAATGTATTAGCAGAAAGCAGGGGAGAATGGGGAACCATGTGGGAATGTCCTGATTTCTTTCGTATAGGAAACCGGTATGTTTTAACTTTTTCACCTATCGATGCAGGAGAGAGGACTTGTGTGTATTTAACCGGTTCGTTTGATTATGATACCGGCAGGTTTGATTATGATGTTTCAGGAGAAATTGATTGGGGTTTTGATTATTATGCACCACAATCATTTCAGGCACCTGATGGAAGAAGAATTATGGTTGCATGGGCAAATGAATGGGAATGGATGCCGTTTTTTAAAGACTGGGGACCGACTTACAGGGAAGACTGGTGCGGATTCTTTAATTTTCCGCGCGAAGTTAATATGACCAAAAGTGGAAGATTGAGTTTTGTTCCGATACGGGAGTTAAAAAAATGTAGAAAAAAAACTGGTAAATATGTTCAGGACAAGTTGGTGATTTGTGATTCGCAACAAGAGTTAAAATCAGATGATGGAATAGCATTTGAACTGAAATTTAATATAAATTTACGAGCGAGCAATGCACAGCAATTACTTGTAAAATTAAGATGCGATGAAATAAATCAAACAGTTTGTATATTTGATTTGAAGAATGGAGAATTAAAAGTAAATCGTAATAAGGCAGATGGATGGAGTAAAGGGATATCACACAGTATACTCTTTTTAAAAGAAAAAGATGTATTAGATGTTCATATTTTATCTGATCAAAGTTCCTTAGAATTATTTACTGATAATTATCAAAATAATCATTCTATGAATGTATTTGCGGGAAATGAACAAAATAAAATATATTTTCAGGCAGTGGAAGGAAGTGTTGTGCTGGAAAATGTAGAAGTGTATGGAATTGAACCGTGAAAAAATGAATTTCATTTCATGGTATGATGATATAGAAGAAAAGGAAGTGATAAACCAGTTCGGAAAAGAACTGGTTTCATTTCTATAAAAACAAAAGGAAGAAATATAGGAGGAATCGTAATATGAAAAAGAGCTTTGATGTTATTGCATTGGGAGAATTATTAATTGATTTTACGATGAATGGACAGAGTGAACAGGGGAATGATTTGTTTGAAGCATGTCCTGGTGGAGCGCCATGTAATGTTCTGGCAATGTTAAATGAAATGGGAAAGAAAACAGCATTTATTGGCAAAGTTGGAAAAGACCAGTTTGGAAAATTGCTTCGAAATACGTTAAATGATATTGGAATTGATACCTCCAATCTTTTTACAGACAGTACTGTAAATACAACACTTGCATTTGTACATACATTTCCGGATGGTGACCGTAAGTTCTCTTTTTATCGTAATCCGGGTGCTGATATGATGCTGACAGAAGATGAAATTAATACAACATTTATTTCCCAGGCAAAAATTTTCCATTTTGGAACGTTATCTATGACACAGGATAGTGTAAGAGCTGCAACAAAGAAAGCGGTTAAAGCGGCAAAGGAGAGTGGAGCACTCATTTCATTTGATCCAAATTTAAGGGAACCTTTGTGGAGTTCATTAGAATTAGCCAAAGAACAGATGAATTATGGATTTAGTCAATGTGATATATTGAAAATCTCTGATAATGAGATTCAGTTTGTTACTGGAAAAGAAGATTATGATGAGGGAATCAGATGCCTTCAGGAAAAATATCAGATACCACTCATTCTCTTAACAATGGGAAAAGAAGGAAGCCGCGCTTATTATAAGGGAATGCGTGTGGAATGTAGTGGATTTTCTGTAAAGACAATCGAGACAACAGGCGCAGGAGATACGTTTATGGGAAGTGTGCTGAATTATCTTCTGGAACATGATTTTAATAATTTGACAGAAAAGCAGTTGGAGGAACTTTTAAAGCTGGCAAATGCAGCGGCAGCTATAGTGACAACCAGAAAAGGTGTTATCCGTGCAATACCAAAAAAGAGTGAAATAGAAGAACTGCTTCAAAGGAATATGTTATAATTTATAAAAAGATTTGGACAATAAAAAGAGCTGTGGCACAGTTGAGGTTTGGGTCGGTCAGCTCTTTTTTTGTAACCTTTTTCCATCCCCATTTGTATATATAGTGAAAGGCCTTTTAAACAGAAAAGAAATATGAGGGATCACTCATGAGAATAGCAACTGAGGTATTAGCGGAAAAGTATAAAGACCATTTATTTGCAGCGGCTTTCAATATCTGTAAAAATGCAGCAGATGCCGATGATGTGGTGCAGGATACTTTTCTTCAATATCATACAACCAACAGACAATTTGAAAATGAGCAGCATATCAGAGCATGGCTCATTCGGGTGGCAATCAATAAAGCAAAGAATATCAATCTTTCTTTCTGGCGGCAGAAAGGTGTGCCGTTAGAAGAATATATGGAGACACTGACATTTGAGACACCAGAAGCCCAGACACTGTTTACAGAAGTCATGAAGCTTCCAGAGAAGTATCGAATCGTCATACATTTATTTTATTATGAGGATTACACCATCCGGGAAATCGCGAAGATTATGAATGTGACAGAAAGCAACGTGAAGGTCAGGTTGACGCGTGGTCGCAGACTGCTCAGAAATGTATTAAAGGAGGAATGGGAAAATGACAGATAAAGAAAGATATAAACAGGCTTTTTCTTCTTTGCATGCCTCCGGACATATTTCTTTGGAGGTCAATATGAATCATAATAGAAAATTTCATCCAACACGTAAATTAATCGCAGCAAGTGCCTGCGCCGTATTGTTGTTAGGCGGCAGCAGTGCCTATGCAGCGTATCATTTCCTAAGTCCGTCACAGATTGCGGATGAAGTAGCGGACAATGGAGCATTGAGCCGGGCATTTGCCGGAGAGGATGCGGTAAGCGTCAATGAGACGCAGCAGAGCAATGGCTATGATATTACCTTATTAGGACTGGTGTCCGGAGAAAAATTAGAGCTTTGTGTACCACAGGAAACTCGGGAAAATGTCAGCAAATCACATACTTATGCAGCTGTTGCAATTGCAAAAAGTGACGGAACGGATATGGAAGACCGCAATTTCTTTGTGGCACCGTTAATCAATGGCGTGTCTTTTTTGGATGCCAATGCAGCAACCATGGATGAGACACTTACCTGGTTCTGTAAAGACGGCGTTCTTTATGAGCTGATAGAATGTGATGATTTGGAAATATTTGCAGACCGTGGCGTACAGTTGGGAATCGTGGACAGCTTCGGGAGCGAAACGGCTGCATTTCGAATGGACAATGAAAGTGGCTCTTACCGTAAAGTGGAAGACTATGCTGGCACAATTGCACTTTTTACCCTGCCATTAGATACCACTAAGGCAGATCCGGCGGCAGCGGAGGAGTACCTTAAGAAGCTTGAAGAAGCTGCGGCAGGAGCTGAGACAGCAGATACGGAAGGAACTGCCGGCAGAGCAGAAGTTAGCATAATCACCGGAACAGAAAGTAAAGCTGCAGCAGGCTATATGAATCAGCAGGTCAGAGATTTCGTGGATGGAATTACAGCAGATAATTTATCGGATTATTTTGAAATCGTAAAGGATTATCCGGTATTTTCTGCTACACCGGACGAAAATGGCTGGGTAGATTTTGGAACACAGTATATTGAAAAAGAAGATTATGTTGCAAATGGCGGAAGCGGCGAAGTTTCCAACTGGCTTGCAGAGGATGAATATTTTAGCGTCAATGCAATTACCATGTCAGGAAACGATGGAAAAGAAGATGCTTCCACACTTCGGATTTCCGTTGTTTTCCGCAATGAAGACGGAAGTCTTACAGAAGCATTGTATCAGATAAAACCGGACTGCGTCGATTTGATAAAGTAAATTTAGTAAAGATATGACATAAAAGAGGTTGTTACACTGGATAGATTTTTTACCAAAATCCGGCTGTGGCAGCCTCTTATAAAATGCATTTTCTTATGATAAGATTATGGCAAAAGTGAGAAATCAGTTAAGAAAAAAGGAAGAGATAATATGAAAAAGCAGTAGCATTTGCGGAAAAATATGGCATTGCAAAGGTCTATGATTCCATAGATGAAGTTTTTTTTATATATGAATCTTGCAGGCGGGGCAATGCTTGACATTGGCGTATATGCACTTTCTATTGTAAGAAGCTTCATGGATAAAAAGCCGGAAGAGGTTGTGAGTCAGAGAAAGGTATCACCAACTGGTTCAGATGAGCAGGCAACCATCTTATTAAAAAATGATTCAGACCAGATGGCAGCAGTTGCGCTTTCCATGCATTCCAAGCAGCCGAAGCGGGCAATGATAAGCTGCGAAAAGGTGTTTTTATAGCTTTCAGGTATTTATAAAAAACATTCATGGTTACAGGTTAAGGAAATCGTAAGAATCCGGGCATTGACGTAATACATGATATTGATTAAGATGGAATAAGATGAGAAGTAAGGAAGTTAAAGAAAATGGAAGCTTATAGTAAAGATACTTATTTCATGAATATATTAAAGCAGGTTGAGGCAGAAACCAGAATTTTGCAGTCCAGGGAGCATATTCAGCATGGAACCACCACGGTATACGAGCATTGCGTTCAGGTGGCATATGAAAGTTACCTTTTTGCAAAAGAACATCAGCTTCAGGTAGAAATGGAGCAGCTGATCCGGGGAGCATTGCTTCACGATTATTTCTTATATGACTGGCATAACCAGCTGACGCCGCATCATCTGCATGGATTTTTCCATCCGGGTGTAGCACTGCAGAATGCCAGCATGGATGTGGAATTAACTCCGATAGAGCATGACATTATCAAGAAGCATATGTTTCCGCTGACGCTGGTGCCGCCGAAATACTTGGAAAGCTGGATTGTCTGCTGGATTGACAAGAGATGTTCTACCAGAGAGACCTTACAGCGCAGATGCAGGGAGGAAGTATGTTAGTACAGGTAAGAGAATTTATGGGCACATGCGGAAATGTGTTCCTGCATTTTCTGGTAGCTGGCAGAATTTATTTCCTGTGGTTTGTGATTTACAGTGCAGCAGGATGGCTTTATGAATCTGCCATTTGCTCCCGGATAAAATATCATAAATTTATCAACCGTGGCTACTTAAGAGGTCCGTGGATTCCGATTTATGGAGCGGGAGCAGTGCTTAATTACTGGCTCATTGGCTGGATTGGAAATGTGCCGGCAATCTTTGTGGCAGCCATGTTTACCTCCGGCGTAGTAGAGTATATTACTTCTTATGCGATGGAGTGTATGTTCCACAAACGTTGGTGGGATTATACCAGATACAGATATAATCTGAACGGGAGAATCTGTCTTTATGGCTGCATCATATTCGGAATCGGAAACGTGATACTGCTCCGCTTCGTTCATCCGGTAATCATGCAGCTTACCGCAGCAATTCCGGAGCTGGTGCTCACCAGAGTGGTACTTTTCCTATATATTCTCTTTGTAGTTGATGTGGTTTATACGACCGTACATATGGAAACCGTCCGTGCAAGAATGGAAAAGCTGGCACGGCAGATGCGGGACCGGAAAGAATGTTACCTTTATATGGCAGGGGAGCAGAAGGAGTACTGTAAAATTTACTTCGAAGAGAAGAAGGAGCGCTGTAGCAGTTTTGTGGAAGAACGGAAAGAACTGTGTGTTCAATATGTGGAGAAAGTGAAAGACCGGTTCCGGGGGTAGAAGCCTTCGGTACCGGTTTTACGGTACCGGTTTTATAAATATTTTACTTGTTTTCTTCAAGGGCATTTGTTACAATCAACACAAAGCATATATTCTGATTTTCGAGTGGCAAAAGCCAATCTAAATTTCTGGTATCAATTCAATGAATTCTATGCTTTTAAATTCTAATTACAATTTACGAACGCATAGTGCATTGGATAGGTGGAATTTCAGAATCGGAAATGAGATTATGATAACAGTACCTGACAAATAAGTTTGAACGATATGAAAATTCGTTCTTACGAAAAGCCAAGTATATCATCCTGCTTTTCCTTGCACTATGGGAAAAGGAGGAAACATGAAAACTTTAGAAGAACTGAATCTGGTGGATGACTTTCTGGTAAACAGCCTGACCAGCCACAAAATTTACGGGGAACAGTCGGCGAGGTACATTTTGGAATGCATTCTGCGTCGGCAGATAGGAAAGCTTACAGTAGTGCCGCAGCGCTTCTTCTGTGGAGAGAATACAGAGACTCACGGCATTCGGCTGGATGTGTATCTGGATGAAGAGAACGGAGAAATCTTTGATATAGAACCAGACCAGAATGATGGAAAAGAAGAAATCGTATCACTGCCCCGAAGAGTTCGGTTTTACCATGCGAAGATTGACGCAGGAAATCTGACAGCAGGGGATACCTATGGGAGTCTTCGGAATGTCATCGTAATCTTTATTACAACTTATGATCCCTTTGGATTGAATCGTATGGTGTATACAATCAAAAATGGATGTATCGAAGTACCGGAATTAGAATATGAGGATGGCGCACAGACGATATTCTTGTATACAAGGGGAAGGGAAGGAAACCCGCCGGAGGAATTAAAACAGCTACTGCATTACATGGAGCATTCATCCATAGAGAATGCTCCATCTGAAAACTTGAAAAAGTTACATCGGATGGTAACGGCAGTTAAGCGGGATGGAGAGGTAGGTCTTGCATATATGAAGAGTTTTGAGAGAGAAGAGCGGATTCGAAAACAAGGCGAAGCAGAAGGAAGAAAAGCCGGACTGGAAGAAGGTAAGAAAGCTGGGTTGGAAGAAGGTAAGAAAGCTGGTTTAGAAGAAGGCTTGCAGGAGGGAAAAGAAGTAGAAATCATAAAGCTCGGTAGTAAATTTGGAAAATCAGATGCCGAAATCCTGGCATTGCTGCAGGAAGAATTACAGATAACGGAAGAGCAGGCAAAACAGGTATTAGAAAAGTATGGAAAGACTTTGGATTTATAAAGCGATAAGATTCAGAAAGAAATAGAGTTATAGGACAAAAAAGAGTTGTACCGGAATGTCCATCAGGACAAATCGGTACAACTCTTTTGGCTTATTTTTATAGATTATTTCATTACAATTTTACAGAATTTCTTCTTTCCACGTTTCAGAACAAATTCTTCTGCATTTTTGATATCATCTGGAGTATATGTGGTCTTGATGTCGGTTACTTTTTCGCCGTTGATGGTAACACCACCCTGCTCTACGGCACGACGTGCCTCGGAACGGGAAGCACAAAGTCCGGCAGAAACAAGAAGTCCCATGATATCGATAACGCCATCGCGAAGGTCTGCCTCTGTAATTTCAGCAGCAGGCATATCTGCATGATTGCCGCCGGAGAATAATGCTCTTGCACTCTCCTGTGCTTTTTTGGCTTCCTCTTCGCCGTGAACTAGATTGGTCAGTTCGTAAGCTAAGATTTCTTTTGCCTGGTTCAACTGGCTGCCTTCCCATTTATCCATTTCGTCAATCTGCTCTAACGGCAGGAAGGTTAACATACGCAGACATTTTAATACATCTGCATCGGAAACATTTCTCCAGTACTGATAGAAGTCAAATGGAGAAGTCTTATTCGGGTCAAGCCATACAGCACCGGACTGTGTTTTACCCATTTTCTTACCTTCGGAATTCAGAAGAAGGTTGATGGTCATCGCGTAAGCATCTTTTCCAAGTTTACGACGAATCAGCTCGGTTCCGCCTAACATGTTGCTCCACTGGTCATCGCCACCAAACTGCATATTACAGCCATATTTCTGGTATAAGGTATAGAAGTCGTAGCTCTGCATAATCATGTAGTTAAACTCTAAGAAGCTTAAGCCCTTTTCCATACGCTGTTTGTAGCATTCTGCAGTAAGCATACGGTTTACAGAAAAATGAGCACCAACTTCACGCAGTACTTCAATGTAATTTAAGTCCATGAGCCAGTCAGCGTTATTTACCATAAGAGCTTTGTTATCGGAGAAATCAATAAAGCGGCTCATCTGTTTCTTAAAGCAGTCACAGTTGTGCTGAATGGTTTCTGGTGTCATCATCTGGCGCATGTCGGTACGTCCGGATGGGTCTCCGACCATGGCAGTTCCGCCACCAATCAGGGCGATTGGTTTGTTGCCAGCCATCTGGAGACGTTTCATTAAGCAAAGTGCCATGAAATGTCCGACATGAAGGCTGTCTGCAGTTGGGTCAAATCCAATATAAAAAGTAGCTTTTCCATTGTTGATGAGCTCTCTAATCTCGGCTTCATCAGTTACCTGGGCAATCAATCCACGGGCAACTAATTCGTCATATAAAGTCATAATAAAAATCCTTTCTGAAAATGTATTTTTTAAAATTCCGGGAAATATTTTTATCCTGTTTCCCGCATAAAAAAGCCCCCGTCCTATGAAAGGACGAGGGCGAAGTCTCGTGTTACCACCTTTTTTCACAGATTATTCGCATAACCTGCCTCAGTAAGTGTCCGTCACCGACAGGACTGCCATCTGCAGTGCCTTAAGGATATCTGGCAACTTACGCATCGATAACGTGTGCTAATCCGTCGCAGCCTACTCATTCAAATTTCCACAAACCATTTATTTGTAAAGTTTAATTTTGATTTGACAAATATTGAATATTTGGTGCGAAGCTCCGGGATGTATTCATAACAAGCTGCCCCTGTACCTCTCAGCAACCGGTGACTCTCTGTAGGTTTCCTTTGCTATTACTTGTTCCCATCAAAGCCTGTAACTGCCTTAATTATCCCCATTATAGGGGGTAACTTAAAATTTGTCAAACATAAGATTTTAAAAGCCGGATTTAAAAATTTGTTATTTATTGTTTAACAAATCTTAAGGAAATGTAAATTGACAAATTGCTTTAATTGTGTAATTGTATTAATGGAGTAATACACAAAAAGAAAATTGAAGATAAAAGGAAAGTTCATTCGTTTTAGTAAACAGAGATACAGGAGGTTAGGAAAATGAAGAAAATTACATTTACAGTACCTTGTTATAATTCACAGGATTATATGAAACGTTGCATAGATTCTCTTCTGGTATGCAAAGAGGAAGGGGAAATTATCATTGTAGATGACGGCTCTACCGACAGAACCGGAGAGATTGCCGACGAGTATGCAAAGGAATATCCGGATATTGTGAAAGTCATACATAAAGAAAACGGTGGACATGGTTCCGGCGTAAATGCAGGACTTGAGGCAGCTTCAGGGACTTATTTTAAAGTAGTGGATTCTGATGACTGGCTGGATGAGGAAAGCTTAAAGGAGCTTCTTTCAGAACTTCGGGAATGGGAGTGGCAGGAAAAAGAAGTGGATCTGGTAGTCTGCAATTATGTCTATGACCACCTTTATGAGAATAAGACAAAGCCAATGCGCTATACCAATGTATTTCCGGAGAAGAAGCTTTGTACCTGGAATGACATGGGCAATTTTAAGCCGTCCCAGTACCTTGTGATGCATGCGTTGCTTTACCGCACCCAGATATTGCGGGACTGCAGGCTGCAATTGCCGAAGCATACTTTTTATGTGGATAACATATTTGCATATAAACCATTGCCTTATGTGAAAAATATCTGTTATCTGAATCTGGATTTGTATCATTATTTCCTGGGAAGAGATGACCAGTCCGTGAATGAAAAGGTCTTAATGAAGCGGATTGACCAGCAGATTAAGGTGACCAAACTGGTGTCAGACTGCGTGAACCTTGGTGAGATATCAAAAACTTATCCGAAGCTGGCAGCCTATATGACAAGAAATATCTCTATCATGATGGCAATTTCTTCCATCCATCTGCTGCTGATTGGAGATAAGGAAGCTTATGCGAAACGGGAGAATCTTTGGGAGCATATAAAGGCACTGCATCCAAAGCTTTATAGCATTTTAAAATACCGGAGATTAAGCGGATTTACTTATCTGCCGGGGGGTGTGGCAGGCGGTTTTGTAACCCTGACCGGCTATCGCCTGGCACGGAAAATGTACCAGTTCCAGTAAGAAACAGCAGAAATCGTATAAGAGGATAAGAAAATGGAAAAATTATACATCGGATTAGTAGATACTCCGGGGCTGTTTGCGTGGATGATCCGCAAAGCCATCCGGCAGGATTACATACATGTGGTGCTTGGCATGGACGAGATGCTGGATGAGTGCTACAGTGTGGGAAGAAGATTTCCTTCAATACCGCTTCTGGCGGGCTTCGAGCGGGAAGAAAAGGAGAAAATCATGCGGGCATTTCCAACGGCGCGTTATATGATATTTGCCATAGACTGCACGGAGGAGCAGAAGGAAAATATCAGAAAGCAGCTGAAAAAATGCTATGAAAACCGCTACAAATATCATTACTGCATCGCAGGGCTGCCTTTTATTTTATTGCAGAAGGAATTCTTCCGGGAGAAACGCTATACCTGTTCCTCCTTTATTGCCCGTGTGCTAGAGGAGAATGGATTAAAGCTTTTTTCGAAGCATTTTTCATTGGTAACTCCAAAAGATTTTTATGAATTAGAGCAGAAAGAGGTCATCTATGAAGGAGAACTTAAGCAGCTCATCCGTATGGAGCAGTATCGGACAGAAATTGCATAAGAATAAAAAGAATCTCATCAGTGTCCTGCTGTTTCTCTTACTGGCGGCACTGACTTTCTCTGCTATCTGTAAGGGAAATGATATGACAGAGGTTGCAAAGGCAGTAAGAAAAATGGATGCGTGGTATCTCTTTGGGGCCATGGGTCTGGGGATTTTCTTCGTATCGGCAGAAGGGCTGATGATCTGCTATCTTCTGCGGGCACTGGGAAATCCCGTTGCAGCAGGCAGGTGTATCAAATATTCCTTTATCGGATTTTTCTATTCGGGAATCACACCGTCCGCTACAGGCGGACAGCCGATGCAGCTCTATCATATGAAAAAGGATGGGTTAAAAATATCGGAAAGTACTGTGGTCTTAATGACGGTAGCAGTGCTTTACAAATTTGTGCTGGTGGTGATTGGACTTTTCATGCTGCTGTTTGGCTATCATCCGCTAAAGAATTATCTGGGAAGCTATATGTGGCTTTTTTATCTGGGACTTCTGTTAAATACAGTGCTGGTGATTTTTCTTTTAATCGTGATGTTCGGGCCAAAGCTGTTTCACAATATTGTGACAGGAGTAGAGCGGTTCTGCGTGCGGATTCATCTGCTGAAGTATTCGGAGGAGCGAATCGGGAAACTCTCCGGCTTTGTGGAAAAATACCGTGAGACCGTGCAGTTTTTTGCCGGACATAAGGGAAAAATCGTGGCGGCCACATTATTCACTGTGCTGCAAAGATGCAGTGTATTTTTCCTGACTTATCTTGTATATCTTGGCTTTCATTTAAAAGGCACAGATGTGCTTACAGTCATGATGCTCCAGGCATCCGTCTATATCGCCGTGGACATGCTGCCACTGCCGGGAGCACAGGGAATTACGGAGCTGATGTATAAGAGCATTTTCGCGGGAGTATTTCCGGGCACTTATCTTACAGCATCCATGTGTGTATCCCGTGGAATAAATTTCTACTTTTTGTTGATAACTTCCGCAATTCTTACGGTGATAGTATATATCTTCGAGCAAAAATGCAGTAGAAAGAAACCCGCAGAAACAGCCGAATACAATTGACTTTGAGAAAATTCCCTCATATAATAAAAGTATCAGTTTTATAAGGAGGATATAAATATGGCATGTTTTTTAGTTCCGGCAACGGAAGCTGCGGTTACCACAATTGCAGAGCATGTAGTAAAGGGGAAAGAGGAACGCATAAATAAAGAGGAAGTTACCTTAAGTGAGAGCAGTAAGACACCATTTTCTCATAAATTAAAATGGTTAAACCATATGCTTTGGGGCGGTTCTGCGCTGCTGGCATTTGAACATATCTGGCATGGCGAAGTGACACCATGGTTCCCATTTTTAACAGCAGCAGGAAATCCGGAGGATGCGATGGCAATGCTCCATGAGATGGCAACAACTGGTGTTGCCATGGCAGTACTTGTTACGGCTGTGTGGGCTGGTATGGTAGCAGTATCCAATGTCATCGAGAAACGTCCGGTTATCGGAACAGGTAAGGAGATACAGTAATGACTTTACTTACAGCAGCCATTGCGGCAGTGATTGTAACTTTGGTATGGTATTTTAAGGACGGCACCAACGAGATGCGAATAGGAACCTTAAGTCTTATGTACTGGGGCGCCACACTGATGTGGCTGGTAGATGCGGTAGTTGAGTACATAGAATTAAAGGCGGCGTATTTTACACCGGAACCGGTGGACATGCTGAATGATTTCTTTCTTGGAATATCCGTAGTGGTCTTGGGATTAATCATCTGGCTGATAATGTTTTTAATCAAAGATCCAAAGGGCGTGCTGCAGAAGCGGTTACAGAGAAAATAGAAATATTAATAGTCCCTTTTTTAAAGGTATATTCGAACAGCAAGAGTTTGCAATAGCTGACTCTTGCTGTTTTACTGTGCAGTGCAATTCTTGCACTTTAACTTATCTTCCGGTCAAGTGTTTTAAATTCCCTGTTTTAAAAAATTCCCGGGTAAATGAAAAACCTACACTTTCGGGTAGTTTACAGGCAGGTTATTCGTAATTATTATAAAAACAGATAAAAAGTGTTGAATCGTGTCGGAGGGGAATGCATGAAAAACCGGGATATGACCATGTATGGAAATTATGTGCATGACCGGAAGGAACAGCTAAAGGACTGGGTAAAATGCTTCTATGGAGACAGTTCCCTTGGAATTGCAGAAATAACTTATGCAGAAGTATGCTATCAGAGAGATGAATGTTTTGAAGCAATTACTACATTAGTTGGAATTATTCCATTTATAGAAAAAGAAGGCGAAATTGCTGTTCTGTTTATTGCTTTGAGCCTTCAGATGCGGATTATGATAGCAACCGGACAGATAGCGGTGGTATATCCGATTCTGGAAGAGATATATCAGAGGCTTCATAAGGAACAGAGTAGATGGCTTTTAGAGAATTTCGGAGCAATGAAAGCCTGGGGACTGTTGTATGATGGTGATGTGGATACAGTAACGGAATGGATGGAAAATGAGGCGCCCAGCGAATTTGGAGAACTGAATATGCTGGATACCTATAAATATATGATAAAGATGCGGGCATATATTCTGGAAGAAAAATATCTGGCAATGCTTTCGCTGGCAGAGTATTTGAGGGAGCCGCTGCGAAAGGGTGACCGCGTCATGGATTTATGTGAAATGAATCTTTTGTGTGCAGTCAGCTATTTCTTAAGTGACCGGAAAGAGTATGCATTTCAGCTTTTGGATGAGCTGCTTCCGATTGTAAAAGAAAGACGATTTGACCGGCTGATAGCAGATGAGCGTTCTAATCAGGAAATTGCTTTCCTGTAAAGTAAAAAACGCTCCGCGAGGATGCGCACTGCGGCGTATAAGGTAGATGTCGCAGGCGACCGCCGCAGGCGCGGGAATGTGCCAAGGCACATTTTTTGTTATAACATTCAGTTGAATTTATATAAAAAATGTGATACGTTTACTGAAGAGGTGTTAAACAAAGGTAATTATTTACTTTGGGAGCAGAAAATAAAGTGAGGAAGCGTATGACAGTAAAAGAAATTGCAAAGCTGGCGAATGTATCACCGGCAACCGTATCCAATGTACTGAATCACCGGAATAATGTGGGGGAAGAGACAAGACAGCGGATCTTAGAGATTTGCAAGGAAAATGGCTATGATATTAACAAGGGGAAAAATAAGAAGCCGGCAGAAGATACCAATACCATTCTTTTTAATTTCAGTGATTATGAGCGTAACTTTTATCTGAAAATCATTCATGGAATCAGCGATTATGTGTATTCCAGAGGATATGATTTAATGATATGTACCAATAAATCCTGTGAAAAATTTATGGACCCGGCATTGACTTGCGGAACCATCATGCTGGATATGAAATGTAAGAATTCCACTTTAATCCAGAAGGCAAATGAAGGTTATCCCATTGTGGCACTGGACCGGATTATGGATGTGCCGAATATTAAGAGCGTGGTAGTCAATAACTATGCGCCAATGGCAGAGCTGGTGCAGGGGCTGGTGGATAAAGGCTATCGCCGCTTTGGATATATTGCAGGAATAGATACGCTGGATAACCAGGAACGTTATCGGGCATTAAAAGATGTATTGCAGAAAAATGGAATTACATTCAGCCGGGAAAATTATTTCTTGGGAGATTATTATGAAAAGAGCGGTTATCAGTCAGCAAGACTGATGCTTTTATCAGATAATATTCCGGAAGTGTTAGTCTGTGCGAATGACAATATGGCAATCGGAGCAATGAAGGCACTGCGGCAGGAAGGTCTTAAGATTCCGGATGATATAGCAGTAACCGGATTCGATGGAACCGAGATGTCAGAACTGATGGGACTTACCACGGTAGATATCCCGGATTATGAGAGAGGCTATCTGGCGGCCCAGTTTCTGCTTCAGAATATTGCGGGAAGCTGCAGTTTTGACACCTTTAAGATTGCCGCGAAGGTTCACTGGAGAAAGACCACACGATAGAAAATAAGATAAAAAATAGGACATGGAAGAATCTTCTGGTACAGAGGGTTCTTCTTTTTTTCGCGAGTAGCGAGAAATTCGCAAAGCGTGTTTCGTGTAGTTTGTGAGAGTAGCGAAAATTTACTATAATAATATTGCTTGTTTTACTAAAAAAAGGTAAATATTTACTAAATTTACTAAAAACAAGTCTTGAAACGGTCGTTTTGCACAACAAAACCATGTAAAAACAGTGAAAAAGGTAGAAAGATAACGAAGAGGATTGACGAATTAGTAAAATTTATGTAAAGTATAGTTATCAAAAACAAAGCAACACAAGGAGGGTACAAAATGAAGAAGAGAAAAATCGTATCATTAGTATTGGCAACAGTTTTAGGTGCTTCCATGGTATTAGGAGGATGCGGTTCTAAGGGAGGATCTGATGCTTCCAATACAGAGGGCGCAAGCGGAGAGAGTAAAGGAAAGATTACCATCTTCCAGCAGAAAACAGAGATTTATGATCAGTTGAAAGAACTTGCTAAAGACTATGAAAAAGAGACCGGTGTAGAAGTAGAAGTCTGGCAGATTTCCGGAGATGATTATTACCAGAACTTAAAGACTTATATGTCAAGTGAATCCGGTCCTACCGTATTTTCACTTTCTTCCAGCACAGAGATTGCGGAAATGTCCGCTTACTTAGAGGATTTAAGTGATTTGAGTTTCTTAGACAAGATTAATGATGACCTTATTGCAAAGAGCGATGATAAGACAGTCGGTGTTCCGATGACAGCAGAAGGCTTCGGACTGGTTTATAACAAAAACTTAATCAGTGAAGACCAGATTAATACAACCGATGCATTGGTTCAGACTATCAAAGATGCAGCAGCCGATGGGGAGACAGGACTTGGACTTTCACAGGAAGCGTACTTCTTAATCGGACAGATTTTAAATACTCCATTCGCATTACAGGATGATCCGGCACAGTTCTGTCAGGATGTATACGATGGAAAGGTAAACATCGCTGACGTAAAAGAGTTCCAGGAACTTGGACAGATTTTCGAAGCAATCAAAGAGAACCAGAAGAATCCACTGGAAGTATCTTATGATGACAACTGTGGTGACTTTGCAACCGGTAAAACAGAAATGATTCATCAGGGTAACTGGTGCTACTCCCTATTTTCATCCTATGATGTAGACTTTGATATGGGAATTGCTCCATTACCAATCGCAGGCAACAAATCCATCGCAGTCGGTATTCCATCTGTATGGTGTGTAAATACAGACGCAAGTGACAGTGACAAACAGTTAGCAAAAGATTTCTTAAACTGGTTATATACAAGTGAAACAGGAGCTGATTACCTTACCAACAAATTTGGATTCATTCCGGTAGTAGATGGTATGGAAGCTGATAACTTAGACCCATTATCACAGGCAGTATCTGATGCAATCGCAGAAGGCAACATCATTCCTTGGACATTCAATGAGGAGTGGCCTGCAGGTATCATCACAACTTACCTGGTACAGAACGCAGAGGAATACTTCTCCTCGGATATGACAACCGATGAATTCTTAAGAGCATTAAATGATTCATTCGTAACAGCAGCAAATGAGTAAACATTAATTGCAGGTGTTGCCTTTGGCAGCACCTGTTCACTTTAGAAAAGGAATGAGGGACAAAGATGAAGATAAAAAAAGGCTGGTATGCATTATTTACCGCTCCATTGATGATTATGTTTTGCATTATAGTAATCATTCCGTTTTTCACGGGAATGGGTTATTCCCTTGTATCCTGGGATGGACTGGCAAAAAGTGAAAAGGTATTTGTAGGATTGTCCAACTATGCAAAGATTTTTTCGGATAAACAATTTCTGACATCATTAGTAAGAACAACATTATTTACATTAATTACTGTAGTAATTGTCAATGTACTGGCACTGGCATTTGCAGTATTGGTAACAACCAAACTGAAGGTGCGTAATGTGGCAAGAACCATGTTATTCTTACCATACCTGATTGGTGGATTGATTTTAGGTTATATCTGGCAGTACGTTCTTGGAGACGCAATGAGTACAATCGGAGATATGACCGGATTAACAAACATATTTTTTAACTGGCTTGTAAATAAGAAAATGGCTTTCTGTGCCATGATTGTAGTATCTACATGGCAGATGGCAGGATATATGATGATTGTATATATCGCAGGATTAGAAGCAATTTCCGATGATGTAATCGAAGCTGCAGAGGTTGACGGGGCAGGCTTCTGGAGAACTTTAATCAACATTAAGCTTCCGCTGATTATGTCATCCATTACAATATGTCTGTTCTTAACATTATCCAACTGTTTCAAGATTTATGATGTAAACGTTTCACTGACAGGCGGTGGACCAAACAACTCAACAGAAATGGTGTCCATGAATATTTTTAATGAAATCTTTACCAAGAGCCATTTCGGATATGGACAGGCAAAAGCAATCGTATTCTTTGTCATCATTGCATTGATTACATTAATTCAGGTTAAGATTACTGGCGATAAGGAGGTGTCAGCATAATGAAGAGAAAACCAGTTGGAAAAATAATCGTAAATATTCTGGTAATATTGTTGTGCTGCGTATGGTTGGTTCCGGTATATATGGTAATCGTAAATGCCTTCAAGAGCCGTGCAGAATTATATGAAAATATCTTCGCCTTTCCAAAACATTTTACACTGGAATATTTCCAGGGCGCTTTAAAGAAAATGGATTTTTTAATGGCATTTAAGAATTCCATCATCGTAACAGTAATTGCAGTAGGAATTATCGTATTACTGAGTGCTATGACAGCGTGGATGTTTGTCCGCTCTAATAATAAATTAAGTAAATTCTTATACGGACTTCTGATTCTTACCATGCTGATTCCGTTCCAGACCATTATGATGCCATTGATGCAGGAAATGAATCAGTTTGGGAAATTCTTCGGTATTCCGTTTAAAGATTCCTTAGGTGGATTAATCTTTATGTATGTAGGCTTTGGCGCCGGCATGGGTGTGTTCTTATTCCATGGATTTATCAAATCCTCCGTTCCGGTATCCTTAGAGGAAGCCGCAATTATTGATGGATGTAATACCTGGCAGCTATTCTGGAGAATTGTATTCCCAATTTTAAAATCCATTACCGTAACTGTAATTATTCTGGATGTTATCTGGATCTGGAACGACTACTTATTACCATCACTGACACTGACCAGTATCAAAAATAAGACCATTCCGCTGGCAATGTCACTGTTCTTTGGACAGTATACCATCGAGTGGAATATGGCAATGGCGGCACTGACATTTACCATTATTCCGGTTATCATTTTCTATCTGCTTTGCCAGAAACATATTATCAAAGGTGTAGCAGCCGGTGCAGTAAAGGGTTAAAGAGAGGGAGCGTATATGAGTAAAATTTATCAGGTAACAGGAATTGGATTAAATGAGAAGAGCCTGCAGCTGCAGGAAACAATTTTTCATAATGCCAATGGCTATATCGGAGTACGCGGCACCCTGGAAGAAGGCGTTCCAGCAGATTTCGACACCATGCGGGGCATGTATATTAATGGCTTTTATGATATTGCACCTATGAAGCAGGCAGAAAAACTTTGCAATCTCGTGGAAGACAAAGAGAGTATGTTAAATGTGGCAGATACCCAGACCATAGAGGTGTCCTTTGACGGGCAGAAATTTTCCATGGCGGATGACGCAGACTGCCGTTATGTAAGAACGCTGGATATGGAAAAAGGAATTACCAGACGTGAAGTAGACTGGAGCAACAAGGAAGGAAAGCAGCTTCATTTTAATATTACAAGAATGGCTTCCTTTGAAGAACGTTCCCTTTTTACCATTGATTATTGCTTCCAGTCCATTGATTTTTCCGGAACAGTAGAAATACATTCCAGACATTTAGGACTGGTCAGAAATTATTTTAATCCAAATGACCCAAGACTGGCAGGGGAAAGCCACAATCATTTGAAAAAAGAAGATGTTCACATATGCGAATCCGGTGCATGTCTCGTAAGTTCTACCATAGAGAGCCATCTTAAGGTGGCAAGTGCAGTGGCAAACATAGTCACTGTTAACCAGAAGCGCCAGCCATCAGAAGTAGTAACCTATGATGAGACCGCACATGCAATGGACGTAAGCTACCGCTTTGATATACGGCCGGGAGATGAAGTAAGAATCATAAAATACAGTATTTTTACAGATTCTATCCGGGAAGAGGATTGCAGAAAAGCCGCAGACGAGAAGCTTTCCAAAGTAGTGGAGCAGGGAATTGCTTCTTATTATAAAAAACAGCAGGAATATTTAAAAGAGTTCTGGAACAACTCTTCCATGGAAATCGTGGGAGACAGAGACTTAAATGAATCCCTCTGCTTTAATATGTATCAGCTTCTGCAGTCAGCCGGTTACGACGGATATTCCAGCATTGCGGCGAAAGGCTTAAGTGGTGAAGGCTACGAAGGACATTATTTCTGGGATACGGAAATGTTTATGGTACCGTATTTTGCCATGACCAATCCGGCAATCGCTAGAAAGCTTTTGGAATACCGCTATAAGACATTGGGAAAAGCCAAAGAAAATGCGGCTTTATTAGGACATAAAAAAGGTGCACTCTATCCATGGCGTACCATTACCGGCAAAGAATGTTCCGGTTATTTCCCATCCGGAACAGCCCAGTATCATATTGATGGAGATATTGCATACGCAGTTATTTTATATTATAAGACCAGCGGTGACTGGGAATTCATCAAGGAAATGGGTTTAAAGATTCTCTTAGAGACCAACCGGCTGTGGCTTGATGTAGGAAACTACTATAAAGACCGCTTTGTAATCAATGATGTAACCGGACCGGATGAATATACCTGTATTGTAAACAACAATTATTATACCAATGCCAGCGCAAAATACAGCATGCAGTGGTTTTTGAAATTTGCAAAACGGCTGGCAGAAGAAAAAGAAGCTTATCAGGAATTTTGTAAAGAAAATGACCTGACAGAGCAGGAAATCGAGGCAATGGAAGAAGCGCAGGAGAAAATGTATCTTCCATATGATGAGACATTTGGAATCAATCCGCAGGACGATTCTTTCTTGGAGAAACCGGTGTGGGATTTAGAGCATACACCACAGGAAGAGTTCCCGCTGTTACTGCATTACCATCCATTGCATTTATACCGCTATCAGGTATGCAAACAGGCAGATACTGTACTGGCACACTATCTCTTCCCGGATTATCAGGACAGAGAAACGGAAGAAAAATCATTCCTGTATTATGAGAAAATTACAACCCATGATTCCTCTCTTTCTACCTGTGTATTCAGTATTATGGCATCCAGACTTGGTCTTAAGGACAAGGCATATTACTATTTTGGCGATTCAGCCAAGATGGATTTATTAAATACACACAAGAATAGCCAAGATGGAATCCATGCAGCCAATATGGGCGGCAGCTATATGGCAATTGTCAATGGATTTGCCGGATTACGGGCAGAAGAAGAGACACTTTTCTTAGCACCATCCATACCGGAAAAGTGGCAGGGATATCATTTCCGTGTCCGTTATCATGGAAGCCTGTTAGAGATATGCGTAAATAAAGAAACCTGCAGTGTAGAACTGTTAGAAGGCGAAGCGGTTTCACTTTGCATCTATGGACAGGAGTATACGGTGGATGCAGGCAGCCGGAAGGCAGAAGTATCTTATCAGGAGAATTAGTAAAGAATAGAAAAAAGAAGGTGAAGTTATGAAATATAACGTAATACCGGTTCAGACGCCAAAGGCGACCGATGCAAAATTGTATACTTATATTTTAGATAATTTTGAAGAGATTGACAGCAATCGTACCCGACCGCTGGTACTTATCTGCCCGGGCGGCGGCTATGAATTTACCTCCGACCGGGAGGCAGAAGCAGTTGCGGTGCAGTATATTGCCAGAGGATTTCATGCCTGTGTTCTGCGTTACAGCGTGGCACCGGCAGAATTTCCACAGTCCTTATGCGAACTGGCATGGAGCGTTGCATATTTAAGAGAACATGCCGGGGAATATGGCATCAAAGAAGATAAGATTATCGTAGCCGGTTTCTCAGCAGGCGGTCATCTGGCAGCAAGCCTTGGTGTGTTCTGGGACAAAGACTGGCTGGCAAGAGAAACAGGACTTACCGCAGAGCAGATGCAGCCAAATGGATTACTGCTTTCTTATCCGGTAATTACATCCGGAACATATGCACATCACGGCAGCATTGAAAACCTGATGGGAACGAAAAAGAGCAAAGAATTAGAAGAGCTTTTAAGTTTGGAGTATCAGGTAGGAAAGCAGGTACCGCCGGTATTTATCTGGCATACTTTAACCGACCAGTCGGTGCCAATCCAGAATACCCTGATGTTTACAGAAGAACTGGTGAAAAACCAGGTTTCTGTAGAAGTTCATATTTTCCCGGAAGGACTTCATGGACTCTCTCTTGCCAATGAAGAAACACAGATTACAGAAAATGGATTCGGCATTCAGAAACGTTGTCAGGACTGGATTACATTAGCTGGAAAATGGGTAGCGGATTTATAAGATTGGAGGACAAGATGAAATTTAAAGGAATTTTATTTGATCTGGATGGAGTACTAGTTCATACGGATAAACTCCATTATCGTGCCTGGAAAAAAATAGCGGATGCCCGTGGAATTCTATTTAATGAAGAGATTAACAACCTGCTGCGGGGTGTAAGCAGAATGGAAAGCCTTGAAATTATTTTAAGAAACTACCATGGACCGGCACTTTCCCAGGAAGAAAAGGAAGCACTGGCAGAAGAAAAAAATAATTACTATAAAGAAGAATTAAAAAGCATGACACCGGATGATGTAACAGGTGAAGTCCGGGAGACCTTAGCTGCATTAAAGGCAGCAGGCATAAAAGTTGCGATTGGTTCTTCCAGCAAGAATACCAAATTTATTTTAAAACAGGTAGGACTGGATGATGTATTTGATGCAGTTTCTGACGGCACCAATATTACAAAATCCAAACCTGATCCGGAAGTATTTTTAAAAGCGGCAGAATACATTGCTCTTGCACCGGAGGATTGTCTGGTGGTTGAGGATGCAGTTGCCGGAATTGAAGCAGCAAAGAACGGTGGAATGAAGGCTGCCGGAATCGGAGATGCCGCTTTCTATGAGAAAACGGATTATCCGATGACAACATTTGCTGATCTTAAGGAAATTGCATTGTGATTTATTATACATATCCGGGTTTCCGGAATAAGGCACTGACCATAAGCTATGATGATGGCTTATGGTCAGATGTGCATTTACTGGAAATATGCAACCGTTATGGAATCCGGGGAACCTTCAACCTGAATTCCGGCTGTATGCAGGAAGAGAGAAGAATTGGAAAAGACAGGATAGCGGAGCTTTATAAGGGGCATGAAGTTGCAACCCATGGCGTGGAACATCTGACCATAGCCCGCTGCCCTATGACGGATGTAGTAAAAGAAATATTAAACGACCGCGAGGCATTGGAAGAACTGACCGGAAAAATCGTCTGCGGTCATGCTTATCCGAATGGTTCCTACAGCCATGAAATAAAAACACTTCTTCCCTCCCTTGGCATCCATTATGCCAGAACAGCAACGGACAGCGGAAAATACACGCATCCGCAGGATTTCTATGAATGGAATCCTACCTGTCACCATAACAACAGACTGATCGAACATGCGAAAGAATTTCTTGCCTTTGATCTGCCACAGTTCCAGTATCTTTTCTATGTCTGGGGACACAGCTATGAATTTGACCGGGATAAGAACTGGGATGTGATAGAAGAATTCTGCAAAATGACAGGCGGCAGGGAAGATATCTGGTATGCTACCAATGCAGAGGTCTGCCATTATCTTATGGCAGTAAAAAGCGTATATACCAGCGTGGATGAAAAAATATTATTTAACGGAAGCGGACAGGATATTTATCTTCTCCGCAACGGAGAGAAAATCTGCATTCACCCGGGCTTATATTCTGTTTAAAGTCATGGTAAATTGAGAAAAATTATGCTATAATTCATGCGTTACACTGACTTTACAGGTGGGATGAAGGGTGGAAAGGAGACATCCGAAAACCTGATTTTCATAATCTTCTCTCCGGATATGTTTTTCCCCCTCCATCCCACCGGAAAATAAGATAAAAGGGGAACACATAATGTTAGCAATGATTGAATCCATCAACAGTGCAGTGAATAATTTCATCTGGGGCGTTCCAGCCATGATCTGCATTATCGGGGTCGGACTTTATTTGAGTATCCGGACCAACTTTCTACAGATTCGTAAATTCCCATATGCGATGAAAATTACATTAGGGCGGATGCTCAAGAAAAGAGAAGCCTCTGACGGAGCACTGACTCCATTCCAGGCAGTCTGTACGGCACTGGCGGCAACAGTAGGAACCGGAAATGTAGCCGGCGTGGCAGGTGCGATAGCCATTGGTGGACCGGGAGCTGTATTCTGGATGTGGATATCCGCATTGCTGGGAATGTGTACCAAATTCTCGGAAGTAACCCTTGCGGTGCATTTCCGGGAAAGAAATAAAGAGGGCGATTACGTTGGCGGACCAATGTATTACATCCAAAATGGATTAAAGAAACACTGGCACTGGCTGGCATATCTGTTTTCTGCATTTGGTGTGCTGACGGTATTCGGAACCGGTAATGCCACACAGGTCAATACCATTACAACAGCAATTGATTCTGCATTATATAATTATAATCTACTCTCAGAAGATGGAGCAGCAACCTTAAATCTTGTTATCGGAATCGTACTGGCGGTTCTGATTGCACTGATTCTCCTGGGCGGAATCAAGAGAATCGGACAGGTGACAGAGAAACTGGTGCCATTTATGGCAATTATGTATATTCTGCTGGCAGTAGGTGTCGTAGTAGTACATATAGGAAGCATTCCGACCGTATTTTCTTCTATTATACGGGGCGCATTTGACCCGGCAGCCGTAACAGGCGGTGCAGTGGGAAGTTTCTTTATGAGTATGAAAAAAGGAGTATCCCGTGGAATCTTTTCCAATGAAGCAGGACTTGGTACCGGCTCTATTGCACATGCCTGTGCAGACACCAGAAAACCGGTAAAACAGGGCTTCTTTGGAATTTTTGAAGTATTTGTAGATACCATTGTAATCTGTACTTTAACTGCACTTGTCATTCTTTGCAGTGGAGTTCCGGTTGGATATGGTGCGGCAGCAGGCGCAGAACTTACCATCAGTGGATTTACTTCTGTATATGGCGGCTGGGTGTCTATTTTTACTGCAGTTGCCATGTGCTGTTTTGCATTTTCAACGATTATCGGCTGGGGACTTTACGGAACCCGCTGTATAGAATTCCTGTTTGGAAGCAGAGCCAATAAGCCATTTATGCTCCTTTATTCACTGGTTGCCATCGTGGGTGCAACTATGAATCTGGGACTGATGTGGAGTATAGCAGAGACTTTTAACGGACTTATGGTAATCCCGAACCTGATTGCGGTATTCTTATTGTCCGGCGTCGTGGTGAAGATGGTAAAAGATTATTTTGATGGCAAAGAAGAAGTAAGCCAATAAGAAATAAAGAAGCAGTCCGGCGAGGCAGCAGGTTATCTTTCATTAAAAGATGACCGGTTTTATTATATTCTGGTGCCGCTGCTGGAGCAGAAGCGGGCGCAGGTGAAAATCCGGGTGGCAGCAAAACAGGACAGGGCGAATACCAGAGGACAGAAACGCTATCAGAATCTTGATTTCTGGATAAAAATACCACTGAAGTATGCCGGAACTTTCCCGGAAAGCATTGCATTACAGATAGAAAATCTGCTTTGGTCCTACGAAAAATACATTCGTACCGGAACTGAATTGTAAAACAGGAGAAACAATGCTATAATACACTCTGTATATGTATGTGGTCGTAACAATTGTGTAAAAATATCCGCATTTATATAGGAGAAATTTATGAAGAAAAAAATCAAGCTGAAGGGTCATCTGAAAAATTATATGTACTGGCCGCTGATGCTTACTATTTTGCTGGCATGCATGAACGTGCCGATGTATTTTGTAAATGAAGGGGCAGCGTTACTGGTATCCATTTTCCTTGGGATTTATCTCATTGTTGTGGTGATATCTTATAATGTTAATAAACCGGTGCTGGTGAATGAGCTGATTAATTTTGCCACTCAGTACGGAACGGTGCAGAAGAAGCTGCTCAATGAATTCGAAATACCGTATGCACTTTTGGACTATAACGGAAAGGTTCTCTGGGTCAATGAGAAATTTACGGAGATTACAGGAAAGACCAAAAATTTCCATAAATCCATCACCAGCATTTTCCCGGGCATTACCAGAGAGCTGATTCAGCAGGAGCAGTTCGTGGAAGATGTAAATATGGTCTGGCAGGAGCATAATTTCCGTATTGAAATGAGCAAGATTTATTTTGAGGAAATGGCGGAAAACAGCAGCATTGTATCTATTGAAGAGGATGAACAGTATCTGACAGCGCTGTACCTTTTTGATGAGACAGAGCTTTATAATTACATCCGTGAAAATGAAGAACAGAAGCTGGTGGCAGGTCTTGTATACATAGACAACTACGACGAGGCGTTAGACAGTATTGAAGACGTAAAACGTTCACTTTTAGTGGCATTGATTGACCGGAAGGTAAACCAGTATTTTACGAAAATGGATGCACTGGTTCGTAAGATTGAGAAGGACAAATACTTTGTGGTATTCCAGCATAAATATCTTGCGGAGCTGCAGAGCGACCGGTTCAGTCTGATTGAAGATGTTAAGACGGTCAAAGTCGGAAATGAAATGGCGGTGACTTTAAGTATCGGAATCGGTGTCGGCGGTGATACTTATAATCAGAATTATGAATATTCCCGTATGGCAATCGACCTGGCACTGGGCCGGGGCGGCGACCAGGTGGTAGTCAAAGAGGGTGAAAACGTTGTCTACTATGGCGGTAACAGCAAGCAGGTAGAGAAGAACACCCGTGTAAAAGCAAGAGTCAAAGCCCATGCACTGAGGGAGATTATCGAGAGCCGTGAGCATGTTATGATTATGGGACATTCCATTTCCGATACAGATGCTTTTGGTGCGGCAATCGGAATCTACTGCGCCGCAAGAGTATTAGGAAAGAAAGCGCAGATTGTTTTAGACCAGGTAACTTCATCCCTTCGTCCATTGAAGGAAGGTTTTACCACAGAGAAGGGTTATCCACCGGATATGTTTGTTTCCAGTGAACGTGCGCTGGAGCTGACGGATTATAACACACTGGTTATGGTGGTGGATGTAAACCGTCCGAGCCATACGGAGTGTCCGGGCCTTTTGAAGCGGACCGACAGTATCGTAGTATTTGACCATCACCGCCAGAGCAGTGAGGTCATTTCCAATCCGGTACTTTCCTATATTGAGCCGTATGCATCTTCTACCTGTGAAATGGTAGCAGAGGTGCTGCAGTATTTTACAGAAAATATCAAGCTGGCACCCCACGAAGCAGACTGTATTTATGCGGGAATCTTAATCGATACCAGCAACTTTATGACTAAGACCGGTGTCCGTACCTTTGAAGCAGCTGCTTATCTGAAACGTTGCGGAGCGGAAGTAACCCGTGTAAGAAAAATGCTTCGAAATGATATGGATGCCTACAAAGCCAGAGCAGAAGTGGTCCGCCATGCGGAAGTATACCGCGGTGCATTTGCCATTTCCATCTGTCCGGCAGATAAGATTGAAAGCCCTACCATCGTAGGAGCCCAGGCGGCAGATGAGCTGTTAAATATTGTCGGAATCAAAGCGTCCTTTGTATTAACCGAATATCAGGGCAAAATATATGTAAGTTCCCGTTCCATTGATGAAATCAATGTGCAGAAAATCATGGAACGTCTTGGGGGCGGCGGACATCTGAACATGGCGGGCTGCCAGCTTCGTGACTGTACCGTGTCCCAGGCAAAACGCATCATAGAAGACACCATAGACGAAATGCTTGAGGAAGGAGATATAGAAGAATGAAAGTAATTTTATTAGCAGATGTAAAATCCCTTGGAAAAAAAGGTGAGGTAGTAAATGTAAGTGATGCTTACGCAAGAAATCAGTTAATTCCGAAGAAATTGGGAGTTGAGGCAAACAACAAGACCTTAAATGACTTAAAGCTGCAGAACAAACATGCAGATAAGGTTGCAGAAGAGAATTATCAGGCAGCATTAAAGCTGGCAGATGAGATAAAGGATAAGACCGTAGAAGTGAAAATGAAAGCCGGAGAAGGCGGAAGAACCTTTGGTTCTGTATCCACCAAAGAGATTTCCCAGGCAACGCATGATCAGCTGGGTCTTGAGTTAGACAAGAAGAAAATGCAGTTAAAAGAAGCCATCAAATCATTTGGTGTATATGAAGTGCCGGTTAAGGTTCATCCAAAGGTAACTGCAACATTACGTGTAAAAGTAACGGAAGAGTAGATTAGGAGGAACCTCCATGGAAGAGGCACTGGTAAAGCGGATTATGCCAAACAGTCTGGAAGCCGAGCAGTCAGTTATCGGTTCCATGATTATGGATAAAGAAGCAATTATGACAGCCGGAGAGATTCTCATTGAAGAGGATTTCTATCACAAGCAGTATGGAATTCTGTTTGAATCCATGCTGGATTTGTTTAATGCAGGAGAACCGGTTGACCTGATTACATTGCAGAATAAGTTAAAAGAAAAGGATGTGCCGGCGGAAATCAGCAGCCTGGAATTTGTAAGAGACTTAGTAACATCCGTACCGACATCCGCCAATGTAAAATATTATGCCAATATCGTCAAAGAGAAGGCAGTTCTGCGTAAGCTCATTAAGACCACCCAGTCCATTGAAGATGAATGTTATCTTGGAAAAGAAAGTGTTGAAGATATTCTGGCAGATACCGAGAAGAGCATTTTTAATCTGGTGCAGAATCGTGGCGGTGGAGATTATGTCCCGATTAAGCAGGTCGTAATCAATGCGCTGGATAAGATTGAAAAAGCATCCAAGCAAAAAGGCTCCGTAACCGGAATTGCTACCGGCTTCGTGGATCTGGATTATCAGATGGCAGGTCTGCAGCCTTCCGATTTGATTCTGATTGCAGCCCGTCCTTCCATGGGTAAAACGGCGTTTGTATTAAATATCGCACAGTATGTAGCCATTCATTCCCAGCAGACAACAGCAATATTCTCTCTGGAAATGAGTAAGGAACAGTTGGTAAACCGTATGTTTTCTCTGGAATCAAGAGTAGATGCCCAGAAGCTGCGTTCCGGTAATTTGACAGATGCAGACTGGGAAATGCTGATTGAAGGAGCAGGCAACGTGGGCCGTTCCAAATTAATCATTGATGATACGCCGGGTATTTCCATATCCGAGCTTAGAAGTAAATGCCGTAAATATAAATTAGAGCACGATTTGAAATTAATCATCATCGACTACTTACAGTTGATGTCCGGCTCCGGCAGACATTCCGAATCCCGTCAGCAGGAAATCTCAGATATTTCCCGTTCCTTAAAAGCGCTGGCCCGTGAGCTGAATGTGCCGGTAGTGGCACTGTCCCAGTTGAGCCGAGCCGTAGAACAGCGTCCTGACCATCGACCAATGTTATCCGACCTTCGAGAGTCCGGAGCTATCGAGCAGGATGCCGACGTTGTAATGTTCATTTACCGTGATGATTATTACAACAAAGACAGTGAAATGAAAGGAATCTCCGAAATCATCGTAGCTAAGCAAAGAAACGGTCCTATCGGAACCGTCAACCTGGTATGGCTGCCTCAGTACACGAGATTTGCCAATATGGAGAAATAAACATTCCCGGGTGTTGCCTGAAAAAGCAGCATCCGGGGTTTTTATATATATGGGTAGAAGGAAAATTTTCGATGAAATAAGTTGAATATTTTTGTAAAAATCGTATAATATGAGGAAGAAAATACGCAAGATAATACGTAAGTTAATGGAGGTATCATATGGGGAAATATAAACCGCCTTTTACTATAACAAATAAAATATTATCTCATGTAGCATCTATTTCCGAAAAGATAGGACGTATAACAGCAATCAGTAATCTTGAAGCAAAACCGCACCTGAGAAAGAATAACAGAATAAAATCGATACATTCCTCTTTGAAAATTGAAGCCAATTCATTGACGTTTGGACAGGTTCGGGATGTAATTAACGGTAAGACTGTATTTGGTGAACAAAGAGAAATTCAGGAAGTAAAGAATGCCTATGCTGCTTATGAGCGTCTTTCAGAAATTAATCCTTATAACATTCGACAGTTAAAACAATTTCATGGAATTATGACAAAGTATCTTGTGGAGGAATCCGGTGAATTTCGTTCCGGTGAAGAAGGTGTCTTTAATGGAAATCAATGTATTTTCATGGCTCCACCGGCACAACTTGTACCACAGCTTATGGATGAGTTATTTACCTGGATGAAAGAAGCGAAGGATAATGTACATCCACTGATTTTAAGTAGTGTATTTCATTATGAATTTGGATTTATCCACCCTTTTTCGGATGGCAATGGCAGAATGGCAAGACTGTGGCACACGGCTATTCTCTCTGACTGGAAACCGGTGTTTGAATATATTCCGATTGAAAGCCAGATTGAGAAGTTTCAGGATGAATATTACGATGCCATTTCCCGGTGCCACGTTGCGGGAGAGTCTACAATTTTTATTGAATTTATGCTGTCTCAAATTGATAAAATTCTGGATGATATTTCTGTTCAAATTAGTGAGAAAAATGAATATCTTCCGGAAGCAGTACAAAAATTGCTTGAAGCTATGGAATATGATGTTCCTTATACAAGCAAAGCGTTGATGGAAAAACTTGGATTAAGTTCGAAAGAGGGATTCCGAAGAAATTATCTTCAGCCATCACTTAAAATGAATTTGATTCAGATGACGATACCGGATAAACCGAACAGCAGAAATCAAAGATATGTGAAAAGCTGATAATATGAGAAAACAAGCAAAGCAAGTTTCTTATAATTGTCAGGTATTTGGATCAAAGAATGTGCCTCGGCACATTCTCGCGCCTGCGGCGGTCGCTTGCGACATCTACCTTATACGCCGCAGTTCCCCGCTACAATTCCCGTCCGCATTTCGGACAATACTGAAAGTCTTCTTCTGTCGTAAATCCACAGTAACTGCAATGTTTCATATGATTTTCATATCTACCAAAATGCAGGGTATCGAGAGGAATCTTCTTAACCTCTCCTCTGGCAATTGCCTTGCCTAAGTCGGCACTGATTTCGGTGGTGGCATTACAGCAATTCATGCGCACATAGTAGTGGCGGTTCCATTTAAACAGCGGAATAAAAAAGAAAGAAAAGAACATGTAAGTCATATACACTTCCAGATGTCCATATTTTCCGCAGCAATTACATATTTCTAACTGGTCAAAAGCCAGCTTTTTCTCACCATTTGAAATTCCCATAATAAAAAACATAAAGCAAAACCATCCTTCCTGCATCTTTTGTATACCATAACGCATTTTCCGGATTCCTGCAAATCCATTTTCCTTTATCAAAATCCCATTACCAGACAGAATATGAAGCTTTTCTCCACAGAATGGACAAAAATCATCCGGCGTAATATCTTTTAAATGAAACTGCCGGTGGCAGATAGGACAGCGGATGGTAAGAACACCGAAAATAATTGCACCGAAAGAAATAAAAAGTTACCTAAAAAATCTCCACATAGGGCTTGACAAATACATAAAAAAATTATATCTAAAATATAGAGCAGTTTTCTATATATAGAGAAGGGGTGAGTGCATGAAAAATTATAATATTTTAATAGTATTTATTCTAATTTCAATTCTATCTGGTTGTGGTGGAAAAAACTATTTAGGAGAAAAGATAGTGGTTTCTACAACAAATCTAAGGTTAATAGAAGACAATAATTCTTTTCTGGAACAGATTGGACAAATAATAGAATCCCAGCAAGAACAAGGTGAAGAATCAGAAGAAATAGAGAAAGAAGAGAATGCTGGTAAAGATGAAGATAGTTTTGTGGATAATATAACGGGATTATCAGATTCTATTCCTTTAAATCAAATGGGAATTGGTGAAGTCTTAAAAGAATGTGATAAAGTATTAAAGGACAGCTATTCGGTTTCTGATGATTGTCAGGTAATGGAAGGTGCATTTTATCTGGAGAAAGATGGAAACCTTCTGGGACGTTATGCTGCAAAGTCGGAATTCATTATTTTTGATAAAGTAAATGATAAAAAATATCAGATTTCATTGGATGGCATGGAAAAATCCGTTGAGATAAAGGAAATCAAAGAGTCTGAATCAGCAGATACCATGCAGGCTATGCCGTGGGATGCTGTACTGGAAATGATAAATGCATTGGATTTTGATACGATAGCAGAGCCGGAAGATGATTACATTTTACTGAACCTTGCAGGAGAGGTAGAGGTCGGTTCCAATGGAATCAATCCGGCATCCGGCAAAAATAAGAAATTTTATGCCATCGAAAATGGAACCATGGTGAGTACAGACCAGCAGATGATACGTGGAAAACAATATGCGCTGGAGCTGACAGGAGCCACGAACGAAGATGGAAATGCATTGACAGCAGGCAGCCAGATTGTGGTAAAACATGTTGCAGGAGTCTTTCTGAAATGTCAATAATTGTGCGAACCATGCACAATATGTCGGAATAATACGATGGAAAATAATTGCACTGACAAAAGCCGCAGCGTTATAATTTTAAAGAAGAAGCAGTGGCAAAGGAGGAGCAATTATGGACAAGCAACGGTATATGATTTCAGATGCTGCAGCACTTGTAAATGTAGAATCCCATGTACTTAGATACTGGGAAGAAGAGTTAGAACTTACGGTACCCCGCAACGAAATGGGACACCGTTATTATACAAAAGAAAACATTGAGCAATTCATGAAGATAAAAGAATGGAAAGAGCAGGGTTATCAGTTAAAGGCAATCAAGCTTTTAATACATAATGGCGGCAGGGAAGATGCACCGGAGCTATTAGCGGCAACAGCAGCATCGGAGCCGGCAAAGCAGACTCTTTCCACGGAGGTAGAGGACAACACAAGGCGGATGGAGCAGTTCCAGCATATGATGGCACAGATTGTAAAAGGCGCGATTGCCGAAAACAATCATGCACTGGGAAAAGAAGTCAGCGAACTGGTGCGGGATTATGTATTAAAAGAAATGAATTATCTGATGAGGGAACAGGATGAAGCGGAGGAAGAACGCTATAAGAAACTGGACGAGCTGATTCGTCAGAGCCTGAAGGCAAAGGGAAAGAAAGAGAAGAAGCTGTTTCATAAGAAACAGGAATGGAAACCGAATGAAGCATAGCCTTCACAAATGAGGGCATAACTACGAGATTCTCGCGTAAAAAAAGAAGCTGTGTGGCAAAACCAACAGCTTCTTTTGAATTAAGTACGAAAATTATTCCTGGCTGATAGCTCCTGTAGGGCAAGCACCTGCACAAGTTCCACACTCGATGCAAGTATCAGCAGCGATTTCGTATTTTCCATCTCCTGCAGAGATAGCTCCAACTGGGCATTCACCTTCGCAAGTACCGCAGCTTACACATGAATCAGAAATTACATATGCCATTTTATCGTCCTCCTTTAAAAATAATAAACAATGTATAGGCTAGAATCTAGCTTGCAATTATTTTAATACAAAAAATTGCGATTTACAATACTTCTCCATCATGTACTAAAGAAAAAGCAATCGTGTATATAATCGTGGACAAAAGGGAAAACTAATTGCATATTTTGCCGGGAGGGATTATAATAACACCATTGAAAACAAGAAGGAGGAAAAAAATATGGCACAGATTAATAAGGATACCATGATTGGTGAATTACTTCAGATCGATGAGAATATTGCACCGATTCTTTTAAACATAGGAATGCATTGTTTGGGATGCCCATCTTCACAGATGGAGACAATTGAACAGGCAGCAATGGTTCATGGAATCGAGCCACAGTCTTTAGTTGATGAAATCAATGATTTCCTTGCAAAAGACGCTAAATAAGAAGTAAATATAATGAGAAAGACCAGAACAGTCCGATAATCGAATGCCGTAAGGCTTGAAAATATCGTGCGTTCTGGTCTTTTTTTTATAGTCGTGCATCCGTAAGAAGCTGTCAGTGACAGGTTCTGCAGATTATAATGATACAGAAATAGTGTGATAGAAAAAGTGAGTTTTGAAGTTAAAATATACAGGTAAGATTGTATAAAATATACAAATATTTATAATTCGTTTTGATAATAATTCATATTGACAGAAAAAATGAAAAATACTAAGCTTTTTATAGTTATTGAAAACAAGAGGAGAGGGAGTTATGATGACAAGAAAATTCTTAGTTGCGGTTATCGCTATATTTGATATTCAAAGTCTTGGATATCAAATTTCCCAGAATAAAATGATATAGAGAAATGTAAGCAGAGGATTCCGGTTCTTTAAGTAAAGAAAAGAGAATTCTATTTTGTGATATTTAAATTTATTTCCAAAATATTGGAAATTGACAAATGATGCAAGTCCGTTTGCTGTTTCTGTAAAAAATGAATCACAGGCGCGCAGCACATTCTCATACCATAACAATATCTGGAAGGTACACATCTTAAAGAATGGAAAGAACTTATATATATTGCAGGTGGGGTTAGCCCCACCTGCAAAAGGAGTAGATATGAAAATAAATAACTGCAAAAAAGTTATTAAAACAATTGCCTTTTATACAGTAGTAATAATATGCATAGCAATTTTATGGAAACAGGCTCATCTGCCATATGAACGGACAAAATATCAGAGTGTAGCGGAAAATACAACAGAAAGGGAACAGAGTTCAGTATCTTTTCCGGAAGAATATAAAAAAACAGTGAACGATAGTTTTGTGTTTGATGCAAAGATAATTACAGGGGAAAATATTGATTATGAAAATTTATATGCATCAACAGCAAGCATTGTTTATCCGGATGCGGATAAGTGGAAAACAATGTTCTTAAAGGATAATTTAAACTATGAAGAAAGCTGTTTTGAAACAGAAAGCCGAAATGGGGACAGGTTGAATGCCGAAGTTTACGATAATGAATCAGAAGGATTTTTACGTTTAGATGCCGAACAGGGACTTTACTGGAAAGAACCGTTAATGAGATATTTAGTACAGGTACTGCATATGAATGGTGAATATGGAGCAGAGGATCCCATGGATAATGAGCGTGTGTTTCAGGACGCAGATGATTTGACTGGTTTTAGCAGAGAAGAAGCATGGGAAAATGCATGTGAACAAATGAGCCTGCTTGGAATAGAAAAAAGCAGTCTGCAATATGATGAAAGCTATTGTATGCACGCAGAAGATTTAAAAGAGCAGACGCAAATATTACAAAAGGATGGCAGCTTATCCGAAGAAGATGCAAAAGAAGAATGGTCAGAAGAGGAAGAGGGTTATCTATTCTATTTTTCTCAGACTTTACAGGGAATCGAAATTTTCCGGTATGAAAATATCAGGGATTATCCGGGAATGTATGGCGATATGCAGGTGTATGCAATGAAAGATGGATTAGGGGAACTTCAGATTCCTGTTTTATATTCCTGCAAATTAGAAAAAAAGAAGTTATCACTGGTTTCTTTTGATAAAATTGCAGAGGCTTTAGAAAAGAACTATGGAAGTGTTATTACGGAAGAACCAATAACTGTTCGGAAATGTCAGCTTGTAATGTATCCATTACAAAAGAAGAACGGGGTATATGATATGGTGCCGGTATGGATATGTCAGATTGGGAAATATCAGGGAGAAGGACGGAATGAATCATATAATTATATACCAATTAATGCTGTCACAGGAGAAGAGATGGTTGAACTGGAGGTAGAGTAGTAATATGCTGAAAAAATATTTAAAAATGGATTTATACAGGGTATTTACTTCAGCACCATTTTGGCTTGGAGTGATAGGGGTATATATTACGATGAATCTAATGGCGAAGGTTGGACAACCGGCAATAGATGTTATTAGCAGATATAAAGTTATGAAATTTCAGAGTGTTACAATTGCAATATTTGCATTTAGCAGCTTTGCATATGGAAATGCATTAAGAGAAGATCAGGAACATCATTTTTGGCAGAATGAAATTTTGCGTGGAGATTTAAAGAGTTATATATGGTCAAAAGTATTAAGCGGATTTCTGGCAGCAGATATTACTGTTTTCGCAGGACAGTTACTCTTTTTTCAGCAGGATAGTTTTTGGCATCCCCTGCTGATGTTAGAGGATGAATTTTTTACAGCAAATGGTGTCGATTTGCGTGGGAATTGTTTTGGATGGTTTGCAATGCATGGAATGCCAATATTATATTTGGTTTTTTCTGCAATTATATTTGGATTGTTAGGAGGCATTCTGTGTCTGGTATCCATGCTGCTGTCTCTATTGGCTAAGAATCAGATGTTTGCAATCTGCATTCCTATGGCTGGTTATTATTTTATAGTTACATATCTTGGCGTATTATTTCCACAAGGTGGTATTTGGGATTGGAATTCTCTATTTATGTTTTCTACAGATGTATTTGGAAATGCATGGATAAGTCTTGGATACATATTCTTAATGACAATACTTTGTGTTATCGTATTGGGTAATTTGATTGCAGCCAGAGTAACAAAAGAGATAAGGGGGGAAAGTATGTGAATTTGCAGTCAAAAATACAGAATCTTTATTGCAGAATGAAGTCCATGCGTTTTTTGACATTACTTATCATTTGGGGATTTATGGTAGATGATATGTTAAGACTCTACCGGAATCTTGCAATGGAATTGAACGTAAAAGACAGTTTTGCAATATTACCTTTTATTCAAAATGATGATTTCTTTATGAAGGTTGTACTTTTAAGTGTGTTATGTTTTTATTCGAATGCTCCATTTATGGAGAGAAATGAATTATATTTTGTACAGCGTATAGGAAAAAAGCGGTGGGGAAGTCGAAATATTTTTTATATTTTCGGAAGCAGTATTTTATTAGCTGTAATACTGGTATTATTAAGCATTTTATTGAACTTTCCGGCAGTTGATTTTAGCAATTCATGGGGAAGTCTGTACAGGACGGTTTCTGTTTATGGTATGGAAAAATATCAGATTCCGCTGATTGTGGATACAAAAGTAATGTCAGCATTTACACCCTACCAGATGATGGGGCATGTAATTTTAATGGATATATTAGCATTTGCAGTAATTGGAATGCTATTATATACATTAAGTCTTTATGTTAGAAGAGTAGGTGCATATATAGTCACTATTCTGCTTATTTTCTTTTCTACAATGGTAAACTATCTGGATGCCGGTGCAAAATTAGGACTTATATATTTTTCACCATTTTCATGGGAAAATGTGGGAAATTGGAGATATGGATATGATTTGAGTAAACCAAATTTTGTATATATCTATGTAGGTTATTTTCTGATTCTGTTTCTGCTGGTGGTTGCAGGTCAGAGACAGATTCAGAGAATAGACTGGATAAGCAGGGAGGAATAGCTATGGCAGAGGTTATTAAAGTAGAACATATTGAGAAATCTTTTAAAAAGCATAAAGTATTAAAGGATGTATCATTGACTTGTGAAAGTGGAAAAATATATGGAATTGTAGGGTATAATGGTTCAGGAAAATCAGTACTTTTTAAGTGCATTAGTGGATTCTATCTTGTAGAAAAAGGAACAATAACAGTTCGTGGGAAAATGGTTGGAAAAGATATGGATGTGGTTCAAAATTTGGGAACAATTATTGAAGAACCGGCATTTATAAAGCAGTACAGCGGACTTAAAAATCTTGAACTGTTATATATGATTAATCATAAGAAAAATCGGGAATATGTAAAAGAAAGTATGAGAAAAGTCGGACTTGATCCGGAGTTAAAGAAACCGGTGGGAAAATATTCTCTGGGTATGAAGCAGCGTCTTGCAATTGCACAGGCAACGATGGAAAATCAGGATATTCTCATTTTAGATGAACCGATGAATGGATTAGATAAAGATGGGGTTGAACAAATGAGGAAATTGTTTCTTTCTTTTAAAGAAGAGGGAAAAACTTTATTGCTGGCAAGCCATAACAGGGAAGACATCGAATTGCTATGTGATGAAGTATATGAAATGGAACATGGAAGGTTACATAAAATAGAAGAATAGAGAATAAGAAAAAGGAATTGCTTCTGTCTCATGTGATATGAGGCAGAAAGGCAGTTCCCTTTTCATTTACGCGTACGCGGAAAATATACAAAATGTGTTTCCCACAGTTGTGCGGTCAGATTACTGCAGGGCATATATCTTCTGACCTAGATACCAGCAAGTACCTGTAATGCCTGCTCTTTAATCAGAGGCAGGAAATGCTCATCGAAGTAAGCCTGCGAAGCACGGCTGTATTTCTCGGTGGAAGCGTATTCCGATAAGATGTTGCAGACCTTATTGAAATCTTCCGGAGAATGGTGTCCCTTGTGCAGTACCAGATAAAAGGCACTCTTATTCGGATTCTTGTAAAGGAAATTCCGGTCGTTATAAAAGCCATTTAAAATACGGGCAAGATTGCTGATTTTCTCTAAGCTGTCGAAGACGAACAGCCGGGTAATATCTACCACCGGTTCTACGACAGGCTTCGGAGCAGGAGCGGCAGCCTTCTTGACAGGAGCTTCTGCCGGGGCAGCAGCCTTCACTGACTTGGCAAGTTCGCTCTTCTGCTTCTCCTGAAGCTGTTTGAAGAAGCCTAAAATATCATCGGCTCCGGCTGCAGGAGTGTTCTTTGCATCTGTAAAATCCGGATATTCATTTTCATCCGGCTCTGAAAATTTGGAAAACCGGGTGTCTAACTCTTCCGGGTATTCTACCTTGGTAATAATAAGCAATACTGTATCTTGTGTCAGGGGAACGGCTTCTATCATAAGAGGCATATCCTCGGCTTCAAATCCAAATTCATAATTCGCCTGCTGCATCATGTCACGAAACAGGGACTTTGCTTTCTCCGTGCCATATGCTAACTCACTCAGCTTCAGATGGCGGTCATCTAAGTCTGCTCTGGTAAGTGTGCAGCGAATCTGGTTATCATTCACTTTTTCAATTTTCATAAAAATCACTTCCTTATCTATAGAAAATTGTATGAAGTTTACGCCTATATTATAATGGAATGCAAAATACTTGTAAACCCGGTAAAAAATATTAAAGTTTTCTAAAAAGTCTAAAAAAACAGATTTTCTATTGCAAAGCATAATTGCTTTGTGCTATAAACTATTCCAAGAGATGCGTTCCGGTTCCTTTGAAAGAAGGAAGGGGCGGAACATATAGAAACACAAATTTTGTTTGACAGATACGAGCTGTTGTCGGAGTTAGGAAGCGGCGCAGCAGGAAAGGTGTATCTTGCCAGACATCTGAAGTTGGAGACATATCGTGCAATAAAGTGTATTTCAAAGACACGTTCTATGCCGTCTTCAATTCTTTCTGAAGCGAACATTCTCGCTAAGTTACGACATCCCGGAATTCCAATTGTATATGATATAGAGGAAGATGAAGCCTTTTATTATATCATTGAGGAATATGTTGAAGGGGAATCGTTAGAGAAGTTGCTTTGGAATACGTCAGTTTCCCAGGAGTATATGATACAGATTGGCATACAGCTTTGCGGAATCGTTTCATTCCTGCACAGCCAGAAACCATTTCCGGTATTACATCAGGATTTAAAACCGTCACACATTATAGTATGTGGGAATCAGGTAAAATTAATCGATTTTGGAATTGCATCATATATTACCAGTCGTGGAAAAAATTATCAGAACTATGGAACAAAAGGTTTTGCGGCACCGGAGCAGTACGGGGAATATGAACTGCATACGGCAAGCGATATTTATGCAATCGGGGCTGTTTTTTTACTTTATATTAAGAAGCATTCTCACAAAAGCAGCCCGGCATTCCGGCATATCGCACAAAAAGCCACAAGAAAAAATCCAAACAAGCGTTACAAAAGCGCCGGGGAATTACAACAGGCACTGACCCGTGCGTTAAAGCAGAAGGGGAATCGGAAAGAGCATCTCTTAAAAAGCATATCTGTTGTGGGGGCAGAATCCGGAGTCGGAACCACCCATATAGCCATTGCACTGACTTCATTTTTTAATGCGGGGGGCGCAAATGCCCTGTATCGGGAAATTCAGTCCGAAAAGAGGGAAAAGATAAGTAATGTGGTGGAACAAATTGGGCGGAGCCGTGAGGCAGAGTGCGAAGAAGATATCGTCATCTGCCGGAATTTCCGGGGAAGTGAGTCAATCGGAAGCGGGGAAGACACACTCATTTTCGATTATGGAGCTGCAGTGGAAGAAGCCTGCATGGAAGAGGCTGAGATTACAGTACTCGTAGTGAATCTGTCTTTGTGGAAGCGGGAGGCTTCCATGAAAGCCTGGCAAACATTACGTTGTGTACCAAATCTTAAAATTATCTGTAATCACAGCAGCCCCATGGAGGCGAGAGAATTTGCAGCTTTCATCGGAAGAGAAGTGTACTGTTATCCGAGGGACACAATGCCATTTGATGGTGGCAGAGAAAAGGAAGCATTCTTCACACAAATGCTTTCGAAAGAAGGGAGAAGATAACAAACCATGGAAGAAAGAAAAAGTATCGGAATATTTGGTGTGCAGCAGGGCGTGGGTGTGACGCATCTGTGCACTGCGCTGACCCATTACTGTGCGGACTGTCTGAAAAGTCACACGGCATTGGTGGAATTAAGTGGAAATCACGAATTGGAAGAACTGCAGAAACAGCAGCAGGGTAAATGGGGGCGGCCGGACAGAAAACACTATTTTGCAAATGCGGGAAGTGATAATATGCCGGAATATATCCGACAGGGCTATGAATATTACATCATAGACGGCGGAAGTGAGTTTTACAGGATTCGTCGGGAATTCTTGCGCTGTGACCGGAAGCTGATTCTGGTTTCCTTAAGTCCATGGAAACGAAAGGAATTAGAGTATTTTATGTCCGTCATATGGGAAGAGGAAAAGTATTTGGATAACGTGACGTTTCTGGCACAGTTTGGGATGAAAAAAGATAAAAAAGATTTTCAGAAACAATACCGCATACCAATCCATACCCTTCCTTTTATGGAGGACCCGCTTCATTTAAAAGAAGCAGAGCGCCTGTTTTTAAAAACTTTAGTTTAACATATCACGAACGCTTATCCTTTTGGAAAAGGAAAGTAGAAAGCAGGTATGTAAATTTAACAGAAACCAAAAACAAAAAAAGATGAATAAATAGAAATATATGCTTTTGATGTGAGAAGGTTACCCTGAATGCTTACTCACACCGCTGCAGAATGCAGCACAATGTAAAGAAAAAGAAAGGTAAGAGGCACAGACAAAAATTATAGTCTGTGCCTCTTTTTACGCGGGAAATTCGCAAAGCGTGTTTCCAGGTGGTTTTTACTTGAAATTTTCCCACCAATGACGTATGCTTATGGCAAAGAAAACAAAAATGGAAAACCATAAGAAAATAGAACAGTAAAGTACAGGAGGACGCAGGCTTGGAGAGAACGCAGCGAACGAACAGACCGACAAATGGAAATAGAAATAGAAACAGGAACCGCAGACGGAACAGAAAAAACACGAAATTAGCACCGGTTATTGTGGTAATCGTATTGATATTACTGGTGCTGCTGATTGCCGTAGGAACGAAAATCATTCAGAAATATATTCCGAGTAAAGAGCATCAGGATATGACAGAATATTATCATTTACAGGCGGATGATGATATTTCGCTGGTGGTGGATCATGAAGTGTTAGAAACACCGGGCAAATATATAGACGGCGAAGTATATGTGGATTATGAAACGGTACATGACCGCTTCAATGACCGTTTTTACTGGGATGCCAATGAAAATGTATTGCTTTATACACTGCCTGATAATCTCGTTACCGTGGCAGCAGGCAGCAATACTTATCAGGTAGGGAAGGAAAACCAGAGTGCAGATTATACAATTGTCCGGAATGACAGCAATACCATGTATCTTGCACTTGATTTCGTAGAGCAGTATACCAATATTACCCACGAAGTATATGAAGGCCCGAATCGTACCGTAATCAATACCGTGTGGGGGGATGTGGATACAGCACCGGCGAAGAAGGCAACACAGCTTCGTTTAAAGGGCGGTATCAAGAGTCCGATCGTGAAAGACTTAGAAAAAGGTGAGACCCTGACAATTTTGGATGCAGGTGACAGCTGGACCAAAGCCATGACAGAAGATGGTGTTATCGGATACCTTAAGAATAAGTTCGTAGGAAAAGTAACCACTGAAACCTTGAACAATGATTTTACAGAGCCGGAATTTACCCATATTTCCAAGGACTTTACCATAGAAATGGCATGGCATCAGGTAACAACAAAGGATGCCAACAGCACCATTGCAACGGTATTGCAGAATACCAAGGGAATCAATGTAATCGCACCGACCTGGTTCTACTTAAATGATAATAACGGCAACATTGCAAACCTTGCATCGTTGGATTATGTAAACTACTGCCATCAGAATAATATTGAGGTCTGGGGACTGGTAAGCAATCTTGAAAATAAAGACGTGGACACAGCTGCTGTTCTGACCCATACCTCTACCAGACAGTATCTGGTCAATCAGATTATTTCAGCAGCAATCCAGTACGATTTAGATGGAATTAACCTGGATTTTGAATCCTTAAACAGTGAAGCAGTGGGAGACAGCTATATCCAGTTTATCCGTGAACTTTCTTTAAAATGTGCAAACAACGGTGTGGTATTATCCGTGGACAACTATGTGCCGAGTGCTTATACTGCATTTTATGACCGGGAAGAGCAGGCAAATTTTGCGGATTATGTAGTGATTATGGGATATGATGAGCATTATGCCGGCTCAGATGAAGGATCTGTTGCATCCATTGGATTTGTAACCAACGGAGTAGCCGATACCTTAAAGGAAGTACCTGCAGACCAGATCATTCTGGGATGTCCATTCTATACAAGAATATGGGCAGAGACACCAAAAGCAGATGATGAAGAAGATACAACAGCTGCAGCAGCAGAGGACTATGTACCATATGATTTGACCAGCGAAGCTGTTGGAATGGATACGGTACAGAAACGTCTGGAATTAAATGGAGCAACGCCGACCTGGTCGGAAGAAGATGGGCAGAATTACGCAGAATATGTAAATGATGGGGTTACCTATAAAGTCTGGATAGAAGACGCAGCTTCCCTTGAGAAGAAGTTAGAAGTCATGAAGTCAAATAAACTGGCGGGAATATCTTTCTGGAAGCTTGGCTTTGAGACAGACAGCATCTGGGATACCATTATAAAATATACAAATAACTAAAGTGTAAAACTGCAAAGGAGAGGCCCATGAAAAAGTTGTTATGGATATTTCCGAAGAATTCTCCAAGGATGGCGACAAAGTAGTGGAAGCCGGACAGGAACTGAAACGGATTGTAGTAGGAATTGCGAAGTTTAAAGTAGATTAACAGATAAAACAGGATAATTGAGCCGGCACTTTCATATTTATTATAAAGAAAAGAATTAGGAAGTGTGGTTTGAAAAAAAGAATGGAATTATATATGGCGGTTCTTCTGCTGGTGGCAGTATGCCTGTTATCAAAAGAAGGAGCAGTGCTGGTAAGCAGCATGAGGGCGGCAGAAGAAAAGCCATGTATTGTTGTGGATGCAGGCCATGGCGGTGATGACCCGGGCAAAATCGGGATTCACGGCGAACTGGAAAAGGACATTAACCTTGCCATTGCAAAGAAGGTAAAAGCCCGTCTGGAAAAAGAAAATATAACAGTGATTCTGACCCGGGAGACAGACGAAAGTCTTGATAAAGGGGAGAGCGGCAGCAAAAAGGTGGCAGATATGCGTAACCGCTGCCGGCTGATTGATGAGGCGAAGCCGTTATTTACCATAAGTGTCCATCAGAACAGTTATACGGAAGAGTCCATAAGCGGAGCTCAGTGCTTCTATTTTGGACAGTCCGAGGAGGGCAGAAAAATTGCCGGGATTATGCAGGAAAGCCTGCGGTCGCATCTGGATACGGAAAATAAGCGGGAAGCAAAAGCCAATGAGAGTTATTATCTCCTGAAAAAAACGGCATATCCTACGGTAATCGTAGAATGCGGCTTCTTAAGTAATTCTGAGGAGGCCGCGAAATTATCTACCGGGGAATATCAGGAGGCAGTGGCAGAAGCTATTGCAGATGGAATTCTAGACTGTCTGGGCAATGAAACAGCAGATACAGAAGAAGCCGGCATGAGTAATGAGACTGCAGATACAGAAAAACAGAAAGTGAAACAGCATTGAAATGCATCAGAAATAAAGAAAGATTACAAAAAAGATTCCAGCCATAATGGTCTGGAATCTTTTGCTTTCTTATATTTTTTTCGGGTTTAGCCCATCACAGAAAAATGATAGAGTGTCTTGGAACGGAAATTCTCGCCTGCTTTTAAAACAACAGAAGGGAAATGTTCGATATTAATTGCATTTGGATAATGCTGTGTCTCTAAACATACTGCGGAATATGGCGGATAATCTTTGCCATCAATTCCTTTCTGATGAAGGGTATAACAAGGGACATAGAGCTGTACACCCGGCTGGTCGGTAAAGCAGGTCATCCGTATGCCGCTTTCCTTAGACTGTAAAACAGCCGCCTCTCTTAAGCCATCCCCGTTGATTACAAAGTTATGGTCGTAAGTACCACCTAATTTTAACTGGGCATTGTCACAGTGAATGCCGTCACCGATTTTCTTCATCTCACGGAAATCAAATGGGCTTCCCTCCACAGAGAGAAATGCACCGGTAGGACACTGTGTGTCATCCAGTTCTGTAATCGCATCTGCATCAATGCGTAATTCCTGATCTAATACGGTACCGTTTCCTTCCCCATTCAGATTGAAATAACCATGGCTGGTAACAGAAAATACAGTATCCTGATCACAGGCTGCATCGTAAACAATAGATAATTCATTGTCTTCAGACCATCCGTAGGTAACGGAAACTGTAAGGTTACCCGGATAACCTTCTTCTCCATCCGGAGAAATGCGGGTAAAAGTAACTTTATCATCTGTAATTTTTCCGGTCCATACACGCTGACCAAATCCCGTAGGACCACCATGCAGGTGGTTTGGCCCATTATTAATGGCAAGATTGTATTCTTTATCATTTAAGGTAAAGTGCCCTTTGGCGATACGGTTGGCGCATCGACCGACAACAGCTCCCAGGCTGGCATCATCAGCAAGATACTCATCGGCATTCATTAAGCCTAAAATTACATCGGTCAGTTTTCCCTCTTTATTCGGAACCATAATCTTAATAATACGACATCCATAATCCGAAAGTGTAACGGAAGCACCGGATGCATTTTCAATAGTATAAAGGGAAATCGGCTGATTATCTTTGGTCATGCCAAATTCGCTTTTTGTAATTTTCATCTGGAAACTCCTTTCCATAATATTCTAGTGAACATACTGATTATGCCACACTTAGAGCTACATAGCAAGTAGGAAGTGCGGTTTTCGGGTGTTTTCGATTTTCGATGGAAATGGATTTTGAAAACAATTCCAGTTCTTGAACACATAAAGGGAACGTGATATAATAGGCGTTATGAAAACAGAAGTGATAAAAATAGATCAGAATAATATGGATACAGAAGCACTGGAACGTGCAGCCGCAATTATCCGGGATGGAGGGCTGGTGGCATTTCCAACTGAGACGGTATATGGACTGGGCGCAGATGCACTGAGTGCAGAGGCATCGAAGAAAATTTATGCGGCAAAGGGAAGACCATCTGATAATCCTTTGATTGTCCATGTGGCAGAATTTTCAGACATGGAGAAAATCGCACAGGAGATGCCGGAAGAAGCAAAGAAACTTGCAGATGCATTCTGGCCGGGCCCGCTGACCATGATTGTGCGCAAGAATGATAAGGTTCCATATGAAACTACAGGGGGGATGGATACGGTGGCAGTCCGCATGCCAAATCACCCGGTTGCACTGGAACTGATCAGGAGAAGCGGTGGATATATTGCGGCACCGAGTGCCAATACATCCGGTAAACCGAGTCCGACTCTGGCAGAGCATGTAGCATTTGATATGGATGGCAGAATTCCGATGATACTGGATGGGGGTCCTGTGGGAATTGGAATTGAATCCACGATTGTTGATCTGACAGAAGACATACCAATGATTTTAAGACCGGGCTATATTACACCGAAAATGTTAGAAAAGGTAATCGGGGAAGTGAAAATGGATCCTGGAATTATTGCTTCGGATTCGCTACAGAAGCCGAAAGCACCGGGAATGAAATATAAGCATTATGCACCGAAAGCAGATTTGATTCTGGTAGATGGAGAAGAAGAGAAGGTAGTAGCAAAGATTAATGCTTTGGCAAAGGAAGCGGTTCTGCTGGGAAAGAAGGTAGGAATCATCGGAACAGACGAAACGATAGACCGTTATCCGGAAGGCGAAGTGGTAAGTATTGGTGCACGCAGTGATGAGGATGCAATTGCAAAGCATTTGTATAAACTGTTGCGGGACTTTGATGAGAAAGAAGTAGATATTATTTACTCCGAGAGTTTTGCAACTCCGCGTATTGGGCAGGCAATTATGAATCGTCTGCTGAAGGCTGCAGGACATCAGGTGATTACAGTTTAGAGGAGGTTTTTATGAAGCCATACGATCGCATTGTATTCGTGGCGGAAAGCGGAACATGCAGGGCACCCATGGCGGCCGGTATTTTTCGGGAATATTCCCTGAATCATCCGGTAGAAGTGTTAGTGAGAGGTCTTGTGGTATTATTCCCGGAACCACTGAATCAGAAGGCAGAAGCTGTTATGATAAGCAATGGCATTAACATGGAAGGTTTTATGTCAAGCCAGATTACAGCAGGGGATTTTGGCGAAGATACATTGGTGCTTACAATGGAAGCACAGCAGAGACAGAAATTATTGGAAATGTTTCCGGAGGCGAAGGAAGAAAATGTTCAGGTACTGACGGAGTTAGTAGGGGATGAACTGGAAATCTTAGATCCTTACGGCGGCACACTTCAGTCATACGGGCTTTGCTTTGAGACCATGAATAAGAGTATAAAAAAATTAGTGAAATTATTAAACGAAGGAGAATGATATGTCAAAAGTATTTGTAATGGATCATCCACTGATTCAGCATAAAATCGGCTGGATAAGAAGAAAAGAAACGGGTTCTAAGGAGTTCCGTACATTAATCAGCGAAATCGCTATGTTAATGTGCTACGAGGCAACCAGGGATTTGAAACTTACCGATATCGAAATCGAGACTCCAATCTGCAGGACAACTGTAAAAGAGTTAAAAGGAAAGAAACTGGCAGTGATACCAATCTTGCGTGCAGGTCTTGGAATGGTAGACGGAATGCTTGCAATGATTCCTGCAGCAAAAGTCGGACACATCGGACTTTACCGTGACCCACAGACATTAAAACCGGTAGAATATTACTGCAAGCTTCCAGAGGATTGCGATGAGCGTGAAGTATTTGTTGTAGACCCGATGCTGGCAACCGGTGGTTCTTCTATAGCAGCTATCCAGATGTTAAAAGACAGAGGTGTAAAGAATATCCGGTTTATGTGCATCATTGCAGCACCGGAAGGTGTAAAGGCAATGCAGGAAGCACATCCGGACGTAGACATTTATATCGGAGCATTAGATAAGAAATTGAATGAGCACTGCTATATCGTACCAGGACTTGGTGATGCAGGAGATAGAATATTCGGAACAAAATAAGTTCGAAGATATATGAAATGTGAAGGGTTCTTAAGTTGAAAGGCTTGAGAACCTTTTTTACATTACTGTCTGGCGCAGTCCACATCCTTCACTTTGAATACGGCATAAAGCCTGCAAGGGACACTAAGAATTTCGAAAAAGATACAGTCTATTCCGGCAACCGGTGCAAATTCACATCCATGTTCATCTGCACCTCACCGGCACATCCCTGTGCCGGTGTTGCCTAGAAACAGACGAAATTCCAAGTGCCCCTAACAGCCTTTATCATGTATCCCAAGTGAAGGAAGCGGGCTTCGCCCCGGCAAGTACTTTATTCAGCTAAGAACTGTGTCATTTCCGTAAAAATCTCACAGAAACCGTATAAAACCATAAAAAAATATGGTAAAATAGCAACAGAAAAACCGCAGCAAGGAGGAAATAAAATGAGCCAGAAACGGGAAGACTATATTAGTTGGGATGAATATTTTATGGGCGTGGCAATGTTATCCGGAATGCGCTCCAAGGACCCGAATACACAGGTGGGAGCCTGCATTGTCAGTGAGGATAACAAGATCCTTTCCATGGGATACAACGGACTGCCGAAGGGCTGCTCCGATGATGAATTTCCATGGGTAAGAGAAGGTGCACCCCTGGAAAATAAATATTTCTATACTACCCACAGCGAATTAAATGCAATTTTAAATTACCGGGGTGGTTCATTGGAGGGAGCGAAAATGTATGTGTCCCTGTTCCCTTGTAATGAGTGCGCCAAGGCAATCATTCAGGCTGGAATCAAGACTATCGTATATGACAGTGACAAGTATCAGAATACACCGGCAGTTATTGCTTCCAAACGGATGTTAGATGCGGCAGGCGTGCGCTACTATCAGTACACCCACACCAACCGGGAAATAAATATTACCTTGTAATGGACAGGCGAGAAAACAATCAATTGCAGAGGTTTACAACCAATTGAACAAATGACGAAGGTAAGGGAAAAATGTTCTGGTAATATTTGTTAAAAATATGTAAAATTGTAAAATCGTAAAGCTGATTTATAGACATTTTTCATAAAATCTTTATAGACAATTTCCTCAAAAATGATATAATGAGCGTAAGCGAGTCATCATGCTGGCACGTTTTGCAGAGCGTTTCACGAAAATGTAAGGGAAGGAGCTATTCATGAAGAACAGAAATAAAGTGTATGATTCCTTGATTTTAATCATGCAGTTCGGTATCAACATGATAGTTCCTATTTTTTTATGTGTTGGACTCGGGGTTTTTATTTACCGAAGATACGGGCATCCGTGGCTGGTGATTCTGCTGTTTTTCCTTGGGGCGGCAGCGGGATTCCAGAATTGCTACCGGATGGCACAGAGGCTTTGGCAGAAAAAAGACACGGGAAAGGTTAAATCAGATGTTAAAAAGGATAAATGATGCATTACCGGAATTGATTCTGGGAATCCTTATATACGAAATTGTGGTGGAATTTACCGGTATCTGGTTTGTAAAGGACAAATTGGGATATTCCATCGGCCTTCTGATTGGAGCAGCAACCGCAATCGGAATGGCAGTCCATATGGCAGTGGTTCTGCGGGACAGTATGGATATGGCAGAATCCGGAAGGACAAGACGGATTGCATTGCAGTATGTGCTGCGGTATCTCGTAGTTGTAGCAGTCTTTTTTGTTACGGCATACTTTGAAATAGGCAATGTGATTGTAGCATTTGTGGGAGTAATGGGATTGAAGGTTGGAGCTTACGTTCAACCCTTTACACATAAAGTAATTTTAAAACTTTTAGGGAGAGGTGATGAATCTTCTTAGGGTGAAGAAAAATATAATATAAGGAGGTGAAAGCGTGGATAACGGAATTTTAGCAGCGGGTGCCCAGGATATAGATTTTATGATTCATGGACTGTTTTCCTATAAGATTTTCGGACATGAGGTATGGATTACTACTTCTCATGTATGTATTCTGATAATCATGCTGATACTGATTGCCTTTTCGTTTATTGTAAAGCATAAGATGAAAGCGGCAACGGAGGTACCGGGCGGATTCCAGAATGTAGTAGAACTTATGGTGGAAAAATTAGATGGCGTGGTTGACGGTGTCATGGGGAAAAATGCACCGAAGCTGGTGAATTACATCAGCACCATTTTTATCTTTATTCTCATGAGTAATATATCTGGATTATTCGGGCTAAGACCGCCTACCGCAGATTATGGAACGACACTGGCGTTGGGACTTATCACCTTTTCGCTTATCCATATCTGCCAGATAAAGTACCAGAAACCAAAGAAAATCTGGGAAGATATGTGTTCGCCGTTACCACCATGGCTGCCACTGTGGCTGCCAATCAATATCATCAGCGAGATTGCCGTGCCGATTTCCCTGTCACTTCGTTTGTTTGCAAACGTATTATCAGGAACCGTAATGATGGCATTGGTCTATGGACTGTTGTCCAAGATTGCAATTGTCTGGCCGGCAGCGCTTCATGTGTACTTTGATTTGTTCTCAGGAGCAATTCAGACGTATGTATTCTGTATGTTGACTATGACATATGTGAACCAGCAGATGGAAACAGAATAGAACAGTATAAGGAGGATTTATAATTATGAACATTACAGGACAGGATTTAATTTTAGCATGCTCAGCAATTGGTGCAGGACTTGCAGTTATCGCAGGTATCGGACCTGGTATTGGACAGGGTATTGCAGCAGGACACGCAGCAGCAGCTGTAGGCCGTAACCCGGGAGCAAAGGGAGATATTATGTCAACCATGCTTCTTGGACAGGCAGTAGCAGAGACTACCGGTCTTTATGGTCTGTTGATTGCAATGCTTCTGCTTTTCGTAAAACCACTGGTATAAAGTGAGAAAGAATGATTACGAAAAGAAAGGAGGCACAGCAGGAAGAAAATGACCAGATTATTTAATCTTGATTTTCAGTTATTGCATGATACCATCCTTATGGCGATATCCGTTTTCGTATTGTTTACCGTAATGTCTTATAACCTTTTCGAGCCGGTTCGTAAGATGTTAAAGGGACGTCAGGAGAAGATAAAGACGGAACTGGAATCTGCGGCAAGCGACCAGGCAGAAGCAGCAGAATTAAGACAGCAGTATGAAGAGAAGCTTAAGAACGTCGATAAAGAGGCGGAGGTTATCTTAAGTGAAGCCAGAACCAAAGCCCTGCGCAATGAGAACCGCATCATTGGCGAGGCAAAGGAAGAGGCTGCGCGGATTATCCGGCGTGCCAATGAAGAGGCAGAACTGGAGAAAAAACGCGTGATGGATGAGATGAAACAGGAAATGATAGAAATTGCATCTATGATGGCAGGCAAAGTGGTAGCCGCATCCATTGATACAACAATACAGGATGCCCTCGTGGAAGAAACCTTGAAAGAGATGGGTGATACAACATGGCAAAATTAGTTTCCAAAACATACGCAGATGCATTGTTTGAACTCGCCGTGGAAAAGGGATGTGAAGATGCCTGGTTAGAAGATGCGAAAGCACTTCTTGAGATTCTCCATGAGAATGAGGAACTGGCAAAATTGATGAATCATCCGCAGATTGTAAAAGAAGAGAAGATTCAGATCATTGAAAACATATTCAAGGGAAAGACCGCGGACGAAATCGTGGGATTGATGTGCCAGCTGATAGAAAAAGACCACTTTAAGGACATGGAAAGTGTGTTTGCATGCTTTGTGGATTCCGTAAAAGAATATAAAAATATCGGAACGGCATATGTTATTTCTGCGATGGAGCTGTCAATGCAGCAGAAAGACGAAATCGTAAAGAAACTATTAGAAACCACACATTATGTAGAAATTGAAATGAATTATGAGGTGGATGCATCACTCATTGGAGGAATGGTCATCCGCATAAAAGACAGGGTAGTGGACAGCAGTATCAAAACCAGGCTGCAGAAGCTAACCAGTGAATTATCCAAAATACAGTTGAAAGTAGGTGAAACCGCTTCATGAAATTGAAACCAGAAGAAATCAGTTCCGTTATCAAAGAGCAGATCGAGCGGTATGCATCCCAGTTGGAAGTGGCAGACGTAGGAACTGTCATTCAGGTGGCAGATGGAATTGCACGAATTCACGGCCTTGAAAATGCAATGCAGGGAGAACTTTTGGAATTCCCGGGCGAAGTATATGGAATGGTGCTGAACTTAGAGGAAGATAATGTAGGTGCGGTTCTGTTAGGAGATAAGCGTTCCATCAACGAAGGTGATACAGTAAAGACCACCGGACGTGTAGTAGAGGTTCCGGTCGGAGATGCATTACTGGGACGAGTAGTAAATGCGCTGGGTCAGCCGATTGATGGAAAAGGACCGATTGAGACGGAGAAATACCGCCAGATTGAACGTGTGGCATCCGGTGTTATTTCCAGAAAATCTGTAGATACACCATTACAGACCGGTATTAAGGCAATCGATTCCATGGTGCCGATTGGACGTGGACAGCGTGAGCTTATCATCGGAGATAAGCAGACCGGTAAGACGGCAATTGCAATTGATACCATCATTAACCAGAAGGGACAGGGCGTAAAATGTATTTACGTTGCCATCGGTCAGAAAGCATCTACCGTAGCATCCCTGGTAAAAACATTAGAAGAATTCGGTGCATTAAGCTATACCACAGTTGTTGTATCAACAGCGAGTGAGCTGGCACCATTACAGTATATTGCACCGTATGCAGGATGTGCAATTGGTGAAGAGTGGATGGAGAACGGAGAGGATGTATTAATCGTTTATGACGATTTGAGTAAACATGCTGCTGCATACCGTACCCTTTCCTTGCTGCTTAAGAGACCACCAGGACGTGAGGCTTATCCGGGAGACGTATTCTATCTGCATTCCAGATTATTAGAGCGTGCAGCAAGACTTTCCGATGCTTTGGGTGGAGGTTCACTGACTGCACTGCCGATTATCGAGACACAGGCAGGAGACGTATCCGCATACATTCCGACCAACGTAATTTCCATTACAGACGGTCAGATTTATCTGGAAACAGATATGTTTAACGCTGGTTTCCGTCCGGCAATCAATGCAGGACTTTCCGTATCCCGGGTTGGTGGAGCTGCGCAGATTAAGGCAATCAAGAAGATTGCAGCACCAATCCGAGTAGAGCTGGCACAGTATCGTGAGCTGGCAGCATTTGCACAGTTTGGTTCTGAGCTGGATGCTGATACCAAAGAGAAATTAGCACAGGGTGAAAGAATCCGTGAAATGTTGAAACAGCCACAGTATCAGCCGATGCCGGTGGAAAAACAGGTAGCAATTATCTATGCTGCAACCAAGAAATATTTACTGGATATTCCGGTGGATGAAATTCTGGCATTTGAAAAAGCATTATTAGAGCTCATTGATACCAAGTATCCGGAGATTTTCGAATCCATTCGTGAAACAAAGCAGTTAGACGAAGAAACAGAGCAGAAATTAATTACAGCAATTGAAGCATGTAAGAAAGATTTCAAATAGGCATGTAATATGGTAAAAGGCGGTGAGAGACTATGGCGTCCATGCGTGATATAAAGCGGCGCAAAAGCAGTATTTCCAGCACACAGCAGATTACAAAGGCCATGAAGCTTGTTTCTACCGTAAAACTGCAAAAGGCGAAGGGACATGCAGAACAGGCAAATCCGTATTTTAATTATATGTATCAGACCGTAACTTCCATGCTGGCAAAGAGCGGTTCCATCAATCATCCGTACCTTACCGGTAAAGATTCCGGGCAGAAGGCAGTGATTGTAATTACCTCGAACCGTGGACTGGCAGGAGGGTATAATGCGAATGTCGTAAAGCTGATTACAGAGAGTGATCTTCCAAAGGACAGGCTTTCCATTTATGCAGTTGGTAATAAGGGAAGAGAGTCCTTAGAGCATAAGGGATATTCGATTGTAAAAGAACTTCCGGAACTGATTGAGACACCGGCTTATGACGAGGCGTCCGTATTAGCAAAGGAAGTGCTGGCAGCCTATGAAAAAGGTGAAGTTGGCGAAATTTACCTTGCTTATACACATTTTAAGAATACGGTGGTACATGAGCCAAAATTAATCAAGCTTCTTCCGGTGGATATCGAAGATATGCCGGAGCAGGAAGAAGATAATGTGCTGATGAATTATGAGCCAAACCAGGAGGAGGCGCTTAATTTAATCATACCAAAGTATGTAACGAGCCTTCTTTATGGAGCACTGGTAGAAGCAGTAGCCAGTGAAAATGGTGCTAGAATGCAGGCAATGGATTCTGCAACCAGCAATGCAGAGGATATGATCAGTGACCTGTCACTGAAGTATAACCGTGCCCGTCAGGGTTCCATTACACAGGAGCTGACAGAGATTATAGCCGGAGCATCGGCAATTTCTTAATCATATCTATAAGAATAGAGAATAAGGAGTGATAGAAAAAGATGGCAGAAACAAATATTGGAAAAATCACTCAGATAATAGGTGCTGTATTGGATATTAAATTTACCGAAGGAAAGCTTCCGGCAATTAACGAAGCAATCCGTATTACCAGAAAAGATGGTGAAGTTCTGGTAGTAGAGGTATCACAGCATTTAGGAGATGATGTCGTACGTTGTATTGCCATGGGACCAACCGACGGATTAATCCGTGGCATGGATGCAGAAGCAACCGGTGCACCGATTTCCGTACCGGTAGGTGAGCATACCTTAGGCAGAATGTTTAACGTATTAGGCGAACCAATTGACAATGAGGCTCCACCACAGGATGTGGAATATATGCCGATTCACCGGAAAGCACCAAGCTTTGATGAACAGGCAACTTCTACAGAAATGTTAGAGACAGGAATCAAGGTTGTTGACCTTCTCTGCCCTTACCAGAAGGGTGGAAAAATCGGACTTTTCGGTGGTGCAGGAGTAGGAAAAACCGTATTGATTCAGGAGCTGATTCATAATATCGCAACCGAGCATGGTGGATATTCCGTATTTACCGGTGTAGGTGAGCGTACCCGTGAGGGAAATGACCTTTATTATGAAATGAAGGAATCCGGAGTTATTGATAAGACCACCATGGTATTCGGTCAGATGAACGAGCCGCCTGGAGCACGTATGCGTGTAGGTCTTACCGGACTTACCATGGCGGAGTATTTCCGTGATAAAGGTGGAAAGGATGTACTGTTATTCATTGATAACATTTTCCGTTTCACACAGGCAGGTTCTGAGGTGTCCGCACTGTTAGGACGTATGCCTTCCGCAGTAGGATACCAGCCGACCTTACAGACTGAGATGGGTGCATTGCAGGAGCGTATCACTTCTACCAAGAATGGTTCCATTACATCCGTTCAGGCAGTCTATGTACCGGCGGATGACCTTACTGACCCGGCTCCGGCAACTACATTTGCCCATCTGGATGCCACCACTGTACTGGATCGTTCAATTGTAGAACTTGGTATTTATCCGGCAGTAGACCCACTTGGTTCTACATCCAGAATCCTTGACCCTCGTATTGTAGGGCAGGAGCATTTTGAGGTAGCCCGTGGAGTACAGGAGATTCTTCAGAAATATAAAGAATTACAGGATATTATTGCAATTCTTGGTATGGATGAGCTGTCAGAAGAGGACAAGCTGGTAGTAAGCCGTGCAAGAAAAGTACAGCGTTTCTTGTCACAGCCATTCTTCGTAGCAACCCAGTTTACCGGTCTTGACGGAAAATATGTACCGGTAGCCGAGACCATCCGCGGCTTCCGTGAAATCTTAGAAGGAAAGCATGATGATGTACCGGAGAGCTATTTCCTGAATGCCGGAAGTATTGACGAAGTACGTGCCCGTATGAAGTAAGGGGTGAAGCCATGGCAGACGAGAAGAAAGCATTTGAGGTAGAAATCATTACCCCGGAGCGAATCTTTTATACCGGGGAAGCAACCATGATAGAATTCAATACAACAGAAGGAGAAATCGGTGTCTATCCGGACCACATTCCGCTGACAACGGTGCTTGCTCCCGGTGTTGTGACCATTACCAATGGCGAAGATGTAAAAGAAGCTGCGGTTCATGCAGGCTTTGCAGAGATTTTGGGCGATAAGGTAACACTGCTGGCAGAGATTGCCGAGTGGCCGGATGAAATCGATGAGAAGCGTGCCGAGGCAGCAAAAGAGCGTGCCGAAGCCCGTATTGCAGCTAAGGCTGCAGATACAGATATGCTCCGTGCGGAATTTGCATTGCGTAAGGCGCTGGTGCGAATTGAAGTGAAACATTAAAAACGGTGTATACAAAAGATAAAATATGATGTAAGGAAGGTACCCTCTTTACCGTAGAAAACGGTAGAGAGGGTATTTTTTACTTTACAGGAAATTACTTTCCTGTAAAGTAAAAAACGCTCCGCGAAGATGCGCACTGCGGCGTATAAGGTAGATGTCGCAAGCGACCGCCGCAGGCGCGAGAATGTGCCGAGGCACATTCTTTGTTTCCTTTACAGAAAATTGTTTTCCGGTAGAGTGAAAAAGGGGGATATGTTTTAAGAAAGGTTTCTACATAGTTTATAATAATTTAAGAAAATATTTATACCATACCATAGGGGAAAGCTATATAATGAATTTCAAACAGAATGAAAAGGATGAAGAAACAGTTTATGAGTGAAAACAGAATGCCGGAAGAAAAACGTATCCTGCGGGGATTATCAAAGGAAGAAGTAGAAGAACGCTTTATAGAAGGATTTGTAAATAAAACAGACATCAGCACAGAGAAGAGCACAAAGGAAATCGTAAAGTCCAATGTATTTACATACTTTAACTTTATTTTCTTGGTCATTACGATTCTGCTTTGTGTGGTCGGTTCTTTCCGGAACCTGACTTTCCTGCCAATCATCATCGGAAATACGCTGATTGGAATTATTCAGGAATTGCGGGCGAAGAAAGTCTTAGATAAGATGAGCCTTCTGAATGCACCCCATGCCATTGTTATCCGGGATGGAGAGCAGAAGAAAATTTTATCGGAGCAGCTGGTGAAGGATGATGTCATTTTACTGACTGCAGGAACCCAGATTTGTGCAGACGCCGTTGTTCTGGAAGGTACGATTCAGGTAAATGAATCATTGCTGACCGGAGAAGCCGATGAAATTGAGAAAACACCGGGAAGCAGGCTGATGTCCGGAAGCTTTGTGGTATCCGGAGAATGTTATGCGAGACTGGAGAAGGTAGGAAAGCATTCTTACATTTCCAGGCTGACTGCAGAAGCAAAAGCGATGGGAAATGAAGAACAGTCCGAGATGATTCGCTCTATTAACCAGTTGGTAAAATGGATTGGTATTGTGATTATTCCGATTGGAATCATTTTATTCTGGCAGGGCTATATCGTAAATGGAGAGACTTTCCAGAAGAGCATCGTTTCCATGGTGGCAGCAATTATCGGAATGATACCGGAGGGCTTGTATCTTCTGACAACCATAGCTCTGGCACTTGGAACCATGCGGTTGGCAAAACGGCATGTACTGCTCCATGACATGAAGAGTATCGAAGCACTGGCAAGAGTTGATGTGCTCTGTGTCGATAAAACCGGAACCATAACGGAAGCCGGTATGGAAGTGGCAAAAATTGTTCCGGCGAAGGATGCGGAAAATACATTTCTTCAGTCTCTGCTTCGGGATTATGCGTCAGCAGTGCCGGATAATAATGCTACTATGGAAGCAATTCGTGATCATCTGGAGCGGAAGGGCAAAGATAAGGATAGAGATAGTGATACCGACAGCAATAAAGATAAAACAGCGGAAGTACAGACCTTTATGGCTGCCCGGCGGAAAGCACTGGAGGTTATGCCGTTTACTTCTGCAACAAAATACAGTGGCGTTGTATTTGAGGATGGAAAATATCTTCTGGGTGCGCCGGAATTTGTGATGGGAAATGCCTTTGAAGAAATTGCAGATGAAATCAGGGAATATACGAAAAAAGGTTATCGTGTGCTTTTGCTGGCAAAATATCCGGGCAGTGATATCAAGGGAACCCTGACCGAAAAACCGGAGCCGCTGGGTTATGTGATTCTTTCCAATCCAATTCGTGAAAATGCGAAGAAGACCTTTGGTTATTTTAAGACTCAGGGTGTAGCAGTGAAAGTAATTTCCGGTGATAACCCGGAGACCGTATCCGAAGTGGCACGATGTGCCGGAATCGAGCATGCGGAGAAATATGTGGATGCAGGCACACTGGATACCGATGAGAAAATTTATGATGCGGCAGACCGCTATACCGTATTTGGACGGGTAACTCCGAAACAGAAGCAGAAGCTGGTACATGCATTGCAGGATGCGGGACATACCGTAGCAATGACCGGCGATGGAGTTAACGATATTCTGGCAATGAAGGATGCGGATTGCAGCGTGGCGATGGCGTCCGGAAGTGAAGCAGCAGCACAGGCGGCGCAGGTAGTTCTTTTAGATTCCGATTTTGCCCATATGCCGGATGTGGTATCAGAAGGACGGCAGGTAGTAAACAATGTGCAGCGTTCTGCCAGCCTGTTTCTGGTAAAAAATATATTCTCTCTGTTAATGGCAATCTTTGCAGTGGTATCGACAATTACTTATCCGTTAGAGCCGGCACAGATTTCCCTCATCAGTATGTTTACCATTGGGGCACCGGGATTCTTACTGGCATTGGAGCCAAACTGCAACCGTATTGAAGGACGGTTTTTACGGAAAGTATTATTAAAAGCATTTCCGGCAGGACTGACCGATGTATTAATCGTTGGTTCGCTGGTAGTCTGCGGAGAAGTATTTTCTATACCTGCCTCCGATGTGGCAACTGCATCCACCATGCTTTTATGTGTTGTAGGATTTATGATTCTGATTAAAATCAGCCATCCGATGAATAAGTTTAAATATGGAATTTTAATTTTTAATATCGCCGGGCTGCTTTTCTGCGGCATCTGCTTAAACCAGTTATTTGCCATGAGTCAGATGTCTAAGATTAGTATTCTTCTGATGATTGTATTTGCTTTTGCTGCAGAGTCACTGTTCCGTTACCTGACAATCGGGGTGGAAGGAATTGCAAAATTCATCAGTTCACGGGCACATCGCGGTGCTCCACAGAAGTAGAGAATACAATTAGTGTTTTGGTTCGTCCGAAATGCTGCAGTTCGTTGATGAAGTGGTCAAGCTGGATGGTAGTCTGAAACATGACTTCCACCAGCATGGCATAATCACCGGTGACACAATTACATTCAATCACATTGGGAATTCTATCGATGAAAGGGTAGAATTCCTTTTTTTGTGCCGGTTCCACCTCAAGATTAATGAAAGCCTTAATGTGATAGCCAAAGAGCATGGGATTTACAGTGGCATGATAGCCGGTTAAAATCCCTCGTTTTTCCAACCGCTCAATCCGGGCAGAAACCGCCGGGGAAGATAAAAAGACTTCCTTTGCAATATCCTTGACCGGAGTGCGGGCATTTTCCTGTAAGATCCGGATGATGCTTTTATCAATGTTGTCTAATTCTTTTTCCATAGAGGCTCCTTTCGTTTCCTGAAAAATACAGTTGATGTAAAAAATGAATTTATCTGCAAATATAATGCTGAAAAATGACAAATGAAATAGCAGGTAAAGTAATATATAAAATTTTGTAGCCGGTGAATATCAAATGGCAGGCAGCTGCAGAAAATATCCTCCTGACTCTGCGGGCAGATATATTTATGACACGGTTAGAGGCACTTGGCATTTTGTAGAAACATAGGCAACGCTGGTGCATGGACGCACCAGCGAGGCACAGATGAACATGGATGTGAATTTGTGCCGGTTGCCGGTTATTTTTCTATTCCTATCAAAATGCCTTAGTGCCCCTTGCCGTGGAATACATATCTGCGCAGAGGCAGGAGAATATTTTGCTGTATACACTGTCTGGATTTTACACATACAAGTATGTTGGCTTATTTTCAAGTATTATATCATACCTCTATTTTGTTGAAAAGACAGACACTTAAGAAAATAAAGAAAACAACAAACAATATTAAAATAATTAATCAAAACTACACTAAAAACAAATATAAAGCACGTTTTGACTTAAAACTATTTACCTTCTGGTCAAAGAGTGCTAGTCTTGGACAGAACCAAAAAACAAAAAATAAAAATTGAAAACAAACCCTTGTGACAATGGCGTCAGGACAGGATAAGACTGTCTTGACGCTATTTGCGTTACTAAGTAGGGCTAAAAAATAAGAAAGAGAGAGGGAAACATCATGACAGAAGAAATGCGTATGGAATCCGATTCAATTGGAACAATGGAAGTGCCAAAGGAGGCTTATTATGGCGTACAGGCTTTGCGGGCAAAACAGAATTTTCCGATTACAGGACAGAGTCTGCATCCTGTATTTATCCGCAACCTTGCAAAAGTAAAGAAGGCAGCGGCACAGAGTAATCGGAATGCGCTGGCTCTTCCGGCAGATAAGGCAGAAGCAATTATAAGAGCCTGTGATGAAGTGATTCGTGGATGTTTTGCCGATGAATTTATTGTAGATGCTATTCAGGGTGGCGCCGGAACCAGTGCCAATATGAACATGAACGAGGTGCTGGCAAACCGTGCCAATGAATGGATGGGAGGAAGAAAAGGTGATTATAGCCGGATTCATCCGAATGACCATGTGAATATGTCCCAGTCCACCAATGATGTGATTCCAACAGCCGGAAAACTTACGGTGCTGGAACTGTTAAAACCGTTGCTGGCAGAACTGGATGGACTGGAGAGGGAGCTTCGGATTAAAGCAGCAGAATTTGATGGAATCTTAAAAATGGGAAGAACGCAGCTTCAGGATGCAGTGCCGATGCGCCTCGGACAGACCTTTCATGCCTATGCAACCATGGTAAAACGTGATTATGAGCGGCTGAAAGAAGTAAGATGTGAAATGTTTACTGTAAATCTGGGGGGAACCGCAATTGGAACTGCCATCAATGTTTCTCCGGCATATTTATCTAACGTGGTGCCGACACTGGCAAAGATAACCGGTTATCCACTGAAGCAGGCAGAGGATTTATTTGATGCTACAGAGAATCTGGATGGATTCGTGATGGTATCCGGTGCACTGAAAGCATGCGCCGTAGACCTTTCAAAAATGTGTAATGATTTAAGACTGTTATCCTCCGGACCAAGAACCGGGTTTGGTGAAATTAACCTTCCGGCAAGACAGAATGGTTCTTCTATTATGCCGGGCAAAGTAAATCCGGTTATTCCGGAAGTGGTAAGCCAGGTAGCGTTCCATGTCATTGGAAATGACACAGCAATTACCATGGCGGCAGAGGCAGGACAGATGGAACTGAATGCTTTTGAGCCGGTGGTATTTTACAGCCTTTTTGATTCCATCGATACTTTAAAAGAAGCGGTTGAGACACTGACAAAGAATTGTATACATGGAATCACAGCCAATGAGGCACACTGCCGCAGTCTGGTAGACAAGAGTGTTGGTATTTCCACAGCACTTTGCCCGTATCTTGGATATAAGGAATCTGCCGACATTGCAAAGACAGCACTCCGGGAGAACAAGAGTGTAAGAGAAATCGTTCTGGAACGGAAGCTGATGAGTGAAACGGATTTAGAGCATGTACTGAATCCGGAAATGATGACAGAAGTACATTTTGAACAGAGAAAAGCAATGTAGCCAATATAAAAATAACAGAAGCAGCGTCACGATCGGGGAAAAGCGAAAGTCTTATTCCACGAAACCGGATGCTGCTTTTTTTCTGGTGGAATATATAGAAGAAAATTCAAACCTGCATGCAGATTTGATGAGTGCTGAAATAATTTTAGGAACGCACAAAGATACAAAACAGTCTGCGTTTTATTGAAAAAAGCGGCGGATTATATTATGATATGAAGTATAAAAAGTGTGTAAATAGTAAGTAAAAACAAGTAGGAGGAAAACGTATGGAAGCGTCCAAAGTATACTATACCAGTTTTAAAACCAGCGGCTCAGAAAATTTGTTGCAGAAGCTGCGTCGCCTTTGTATTACAGCTGGAATGAAAAATATTGATTTTGAAGATAAATATGCAGCAATTAAGATTCATTTCGGAGAGTTAGGAAATCTTGCATTTCTGCGTCCGAATTATGCCAAAGTAGTGGTGGATCTTGTAAAAGAATGTGGAGGAAAAGCATTTCTTACGGATTGCAATACCCTTTATGTAGGAAGCAGAAAGAATGCACTGGATCATATGGATACAGCATATGAAAACGGATTTACACCATTTTCCACCGGATGCCATGTGATTATCGCAGATGGGCTGAAAGGAACAGACGAAGCACTGGTTCCGGTAGACGGGGAATATGTGAAGGAAGCCAAAATCGGAAGAGCCGTGATGGATGCAGATGTATTTATTTCCCTGACACATTTTAAAGGACATGAGGGGGCCGGATTTGGCGGTGCTTTAAAAAATATTGGAATGGGCTGTGGTTCCCGTGCCGGAAAAATGGAAATGCATTGCTCCGGCAAACCGGCGGTAGACCAGAGCCTGTGTGTAGGCTGTGGAGCCTGTGTAAGAATCTGTGCCCATGATGCACCACATATCACAGATGGCAAGGCAGGTATTGATGAAAATAAATGTGTGGGCTGTGGCAGATGTATCGGCGTATGCCCAAAAGACGCAGTCAATCCAACCAACTGGGATGCATCCAATCTTTTGAATTACCGGATTGCAGAGTATTCCAAGGCAGTCTGCCAGAACCGCCCGTGTTTCCATATTTCGCTGGTATGTGATGTGTCACCGAACTGCGACTGCCATCCAGAAAATGATATTCCTATTATCCCGGATGTAGGAATGTTTGCATCCTTCGATCCGGTAGCACTGGACATGGCATGTGCAGATGCCTGCAATAAGCAGCCGGTAGTACACGGCAGTGTATTGGAAGAACAGATGCAGCATGTTCATGAGAAAGACCATTTTCATATGGTGCATCCGGATACCAACTGGGAATCCTGTGTAGAGCATGCAGAAAAAATCGGACTTGGAACCCGTAACTACGAGTTAGTCCGTATTTAAACGAATTTCGATACGGAAGAGATTTTATGTATTGTTTTCGTTTTCTGGATTTATCCAACGATTTCCAAAAGCAGAACACAGCTGCTTCTAATTCAGACATTTTTATTTTTCTTATAGCGTCCTGTCTTTCCAATGTTTGATAGTATACTTCCGGCGGTTCGTCTGCATACGGATACCATTTATGCAGTCTGTTAGGGACTCTTAGAATTTCGACAGCAACCGGCAACGCTGGCGCAGGGACGTGCCAGCGAGGCGCAACTGAACATGGATGTGAATTTGCGCCGGTTGCCGCAAAATATAGATTGTATATCGAAATTCTTAGAGTCCCTTGCAGACATAATGTTGGTATCCGTAGCAGACGGACAGTCGGAAGTATCCGGTCAAAGCAACCAGAAAGACAAAACGGCAGAAAGCAAAAATGTCTGAAAGAAGCAGGCGTATTCTGCTTAAAAGAAAATCTAATGGATAAATCCAGAAAACAAAATTACAATACCCTAAAAATTTCTTTCGCATCTAAAATAGAAAAAAAGGAGAACAATATGAGGGGACAAAAAATAAGAGCAAAGCTACAAGCACTATTACTGGCAGCATGCATGGGGGTATGCAGTCTGCAGGTAACAACAGCATCCGCAACAGAAGAAAAGCCGAAGTCGGTGGATATCGTATTTACCCATGATACCCACTCCCATTTGAACAGCTTCCGTACGGTAGTAGATGGAGAAAATGTGGAAGCAGGCGGATTTGCACGAATCAAAACAGTCATTGATGAGAAGAAGGAAGAAAATCCGGATACACTGGTGGTAGACGGTGGTGATTTTTCCATGGGAACACTGTTCCAGACAGTTTATGAAGAAGAGGCATCTGAGCTTCGGATGTTAGGCTATCTTGGCTATGATGCAACGACCTTTGGAAACCATGAATTTGATTATCGAAGCAAAGGCTTAGCGCAGATGCTTGATACAGCGGCAGCCAGCGGTGATGTAGTGCCGTCCCTGCTGGTCTGTAATGTTGACTGGTCAGAGATGAATGATGAGAGACAGCTTTTAAAAGATGCCTTTGATCATTATGGTGTAAAGGATTATGAAGTCATCGAGAAGGGCGGTGTAAAAATCGCATTGCTTGGAGTATTCGGCAAGGATTCCCTTTCCTGTGCACCAACCTGTGCGCTTGAGTTTAAAGATCCGATCGAGGCGGTGAGGGAGACTGTGGCAGCCATAAAGGAAAAAGAAGATGTGGATATGATTGTCTGCCTCTCCCACAGTGGAACCAGTGAAGACCCGAAGAAATCTGAGGATGAACTTCTTGCAAAGGCAGTGCCGGAGCTGGATGTTATCATCAGCGGACATACCCATACCACATTGGAAGAGCCGATTATCGAAGGAAATACAGCTATTGTATCTGCCGGAGAATATGGCATTAATGTAGGAAGTATGCACCTTTCCCAGAATGCCGAAGGACGCTGGGAGGTAGAGGATTATAATCTGATTCCGATTCGCCCGGATATTGAGGCAGATGAGGCGGCCCAGGAGAAGATAGATGCTTTTGAAGCCAATATTGATGATACTTACCTGAAACAGTTTGGATACACTGCTTCTGAAGTATTGTGTGAAAATGATTATGAATTTGCGTCAGTAGATGATTTATATACGAAGCATACGGAACATAATCTGGGAGATATTATGGCGGATGCCTATATTTACGGGGCAACCCATACGAAGGATTATGATGGAGAAGAAATTGATGTGGCAGTCGTTCCAAGCGGAACTGTCCGTGATACCTATGTGCCGGGGGATATTACGGTAACAGATGTCTTTAACTCCTTCTCCCTTGGAATCGGGGCAGATGGTGTGCCGGGTTACCCGCTGATTAAGGTATACCTGACCGGAAAAGAATTAAAGACGGTAGCAGAGATTGATGCTTCCATTTCCGATTATATGACAACGGCAAGACTTTACTGCTCCGGACTGAATATGACCTATAATCCCAACCGTCTGATATTAAACCGGGTAACAGATGTATATCTGACGAAGAATGATAAGAGAGAAGAAATTGAAGATGACAAATTATACTGCGTCGTAGCTGACCTTTACAGCGGCCAGATGCTTAGTGCAGTAACGGATATGTCATATGGACTGCTTTCCATTGTGCCAAAGAATGCAGATGGAAGTAAAGTAGAAGATTTTGAAGACTGCATTATTTATGATGGTGACCAGGAATTAAAGGCATGGGTATCCATTGCCCGCTATATGGAATCCTTTGAAGAAGGAGAAAATGGTATTGCAGAGATGCCGGAATATTATAACGGACTTCATGACCGCAAGGTGGTAGATGATGATAAGAGCCTTGGCGCAAGACTGAAAAATCCGAATAAATATGCAGCAATGATTGTGGGAGTTGTTCTTGTGGTACTCCTTGTTCTGATTTTCATAATCGTATTGATTGTCAAAGTCATACGCCGCATCCGCAGAAGAAAATTGAAAAAAAGTTAACACATGAGTGGAAGTGTGGTATGCTATAGAACAGATGAAAAAAGTTTGGAGTAGTTAGAGAGTGCGAGATAAGTTTGACTTAAAAGAATTGACAAATGAAATACCTTTGGGAGAGTTCTTAAAATATGATGAGCCGATGCTGGTATCAAGAACTAATGCGGTAAGTGGAAAATTGCTGCTGGCTTCGGAAATGTCGAGATTTGACACGGTAGGTTATGATTGTGCAGCTGTCTGTATCAATGATATGTATGCCATGGGAGCAAAACCGCTTCTTTTTTATGACAATATTTCCTGTGCCCGTCCCAAGTTTGAATATATCCGGGACATGGAAGAGGGTATGGAAAATGGCTGCCGGCAGGGAAATGTGACTTATGCCGGAAGTGAAATTAAGGAGCTTTCCGATATTTTCTCTTATGACCAGTATGATCTGGTTGGCTTTATTGCCGGAGTTGTAGAGAAAAAGAAGAAAATAGGAATAGCACAGGTGAAAGCTGGAGATGTTATTATTGGACTTCCATCCAATGGACTTCATAATAACGGCTATGTGGCAGCCCGGAGAAAACTATATCTGACGAAGACTTCTATGGAAATCTATTATGAATCATTAGGTTCTACGTTAGGAGATCTGCTTCTGGCACCGACCCGTATGTACCGGGATGCCATGGAAGCATTGCTTCAGAGTGAGATAGAAATCAAATCCTGCGTACAGGTGGCTCATGGAGGTATTGATAAGGCAGTACATACTCTGATGCATAATGCTGCCGGTGCAGTGATAAAGCAGCGGGAAGAAGATATTCCACCACTTTACGATATGCTGCATAAAGATGGTAATATCAGCAAAGAGCAGATGAGAAATATTTTTAATATGGGAATCGGGATGCTGATACTGGTGGCAGAAGAAGATACAGACCGGGTGGTAGAACTGTTAGAAGCAGCGGGAGAAGAACCGGTGGAATTAGGTCTTGCAGAGACAGGCTCGGACATTGTACGATATATATAGCCAAGGTGAAGGGAGAATATCATGAGTACACAGGACAAACTGGAGAGGGTATTACGGGATATACATGTATTAATATCCAGAAGTGAACTTTATGACAATACCGGTGAGAAGATTATTGTTGAGAAGAAGAAAATGTTTGAATATCTCAATCATCTGAATGCCTGTATTTACGAGATGATGGATGAATATGAAGTGACACAGCAGAGCAGGGACAAGGCAGAACGGGAGGCACGCAAAAAAGGCGATGCCATGATTTTTAAAGCAAGCCGGAATGCTGAAGATGTCTATGCAGCCGCTGTGTTGTATACCGATGATGCCCTTCAGCGGGTACAGCATATTATGCAGGATACAACAGATGCCCTTCAGGATATTCTGAAGAAAGCCCAGGATGATATGAAGACCCAGAAGGTGGTTATCCGGGAGAACCAGTCAGAGCTTAAGAGCCAGCTTCAGGATATGGTAGATACCGAAAAGTATCTGAAGTTAATCGAAGAACGTAATCACGAACTGGAAAAGGAACGTGAAAAGGAGAAGAAAGAGCCGAGGGAAGAAAAGAAATCCCCATATCAGGCAATCAAGCCGGAAATCCGGATTAATCCGGAATACTTTAAGAAAGCCGGAATTCCTTTAGAGGATGAAGAACCGGAGGAAGATGCAGCCGAAGGAAAGAAAGAGATTCCGGAAGTTACGGTGGATCTGGATGCAGAGTACTTCAAGTGGAAAGCAAAAGAAAAAGATAACAAAAAGAAATAGAACTACGTAAACCAAATTGCAGGAAGGACTTTAGAGAAGTTCCTCCCTGCAATTTTTTAATTTGTCATATGTGGCAAGAATATCCACATTTCCTTTTTCCAATTGTTTTTTAATAATCTCAATATAGATGACGCCTTTGTTTATTAATTTTTCATCACCGCTGTTGATGCAGGATTCCAGATAAGCAAAGAGTGGATTCTGAGTTTCGCAGTTGGCGGCAAGCTCAGCGAGTACTTCTTTGCTGGTGGATAACTCTACCAGATTAATTGGCTCGGTCTGGATAATAAACCCGCCGGATAATTCCTCCGAATAGAAGGTATCGTCTTCTTTGGCAGTATGAATAAAAGGAAGCAGGCTGGATTTACGCAGGGTGCTGACCTGATGCAGATTGGCAAGTTCTCTTATCATGCGGTAGAGAATGAAACCAGCGGCAATTCCATAGAGAATAAGAAAATACATCTCACTGGTGAGCACCGCAAGCTTCCGGTAACCGATAATGCCAATGACAATCAGGGCAAGCAGGCAGGCACAGGGGCGGAACCACAGGCTGCTGATTAATGCTTTCCGGAAGGAGGATAAATCTTTTTCCTTTAAAGGAATAAAGGTATAATGCTTCTTCATAAACAGTCCTTTCAAAAATAATCAATCATAAAACAGATATTTTCACAACAAAATGCTATGAAAGATACGGATTTAATATAGTATAACACAATTTTAAATGTTTTTTAAGAAAAGTACGCTTTTCCTATTAAGAAAAATCTGATACGCTATAGATAATTATGAGGTAGTTTATGTGTTCGCAGTATGAAGTATTCAAAAATCAGTAAAGATAGAGCATGAGGACAGGAGGACGAAATGAATATACTGGTATGTGATGATGATAAAGAAATTGTAGAAGCAATCGAGATTTACCTGCAACAGGAAGGCTATCATGTCTTGAAAGCATATGACGGAGAACAGGCACTGGATATGCTTAAGAAAAATGAGGTGCATCTTCTGATTATTGATGTCATGATGCCGAAACTGGATGGTATCCGGGCAACTTTAAAGATTCGGGAGGAAAGCAGCATTCCAATTATCATTTTATCAGCAAAATCCGAGGATTCTGATAAAATCTTAGGACTTAACATCGGTGCTGATGATTATGTGACCAAGCCCTTTAACCCGCTGGAACTGGTAGCAAGAGTAAAATCACAGCTTCGCCGTTATACCCAGCTTGGCAATGTCAGCGAAAGCAATGAGACGGTATATCAGGTTGGCGGTCTTATGATTAATGATGATTTGAAAGAAGTCACCGTGGATGGTGAATTAGTGAAGCTTACTCCGATTGAATATAATATTCTTCTGCTTCTGGTAAAGAATCAGGGTAAAGTATTTTCTATTGAACAAATTTATGAAAATATCTGGAATGAAGATGCAATTGGTGCAGATAACACCGTTGCTGTTCATATCCGTCATATCCGTGAAAAGATTGAATTAATCCGAAGGAGCCAAGATACTTAAAAGTAGTATGGGGCGTTGGATATAAAGTTGAGAAGAATTAACGAAGGAAAGCAAATATGAAGAACAGACACTATGGAAATGCTTGGAAAAATACCATTATTCTCCTGCAGTTACTGTTTTCTGTCCTGCTGCTGATGTCCGTTTTTATGGTAGCGGCATTAAACGGAAAACACATGATAGACATGGATAATCTGACGAATCAGAGCTACGTGGATTCCAGTTACTACGGCTATGTCTATGAGCAGAAGGTAACGGAACTGACTAATTTCTTAATGACCCGGAAGAATTTTGAAACGAACGGGGAATACGATTCAGAGAAACAGGTCAATGTTATCAAATACGCAAGAAGCGGCATTATCCGTAACGATACAGAAGAAAGCTATACCATGACGCTGGTGAGGAATGGTGCTTCGGCATATTGGATGTATGATGACGGCAGTATCTCCGGCACAGAAGAATATGACGGGGAAAATGACAAGGCACAGTTTGAAAATTATACCTTAAGTGACCTGGTGGCATGGTCGAAGGAAGGATATGTGCAGTATGCCGATAAAATCGAGGAAAAATACCTGCCACAGGGCGGTGTTTCCATTGCCCAGGGCATACAGGAGGGAAGGCTTACGGAAGAGGAAGGCCAGGAGCTGTATCAGGCACTGGCAAAGACTTTGGACCGTATCGGACAGGAAGAAACTGCCTACCGGAAAGCGCTGAATGAATTTGATGATTCTGAGACGAATTTATCTTATGTCTTTATTGAAAATGAGCAGGTTATCTACACAAATATGTTAGAGGATACGGAAGAAGATATTACCTCTTATGTATTTGGAGACAAAGCGCATAACCTTTTAGATTACGGAAAAGAAAAGGGAAGTTATCTCTACTGTAATGATAAGGATTTGAAATTCCGCAGCAATGTAAAAGGAATGGAAGATTATTATTACAAATACATCGACGGAACCATGTCCGGCATTGGAAATAATGCAGTCTTTCTGGTAGCGGTAGATACCACATTTCCAAATGAAGATGGCTTTACAAAAGCAAAATCAGAATTTATGACCCTGCATCCCTGGGGCATGATTTCGATTGTTACCATTGTGGTAAGCCTTTTAGGCTGGATTGTAACACTGGTTTATCTTACCCTTGCAGCAGGACGAAATAATAAGGATGATAAGATTCATTTAAACTGGATTGACCATATTAAGACGGAATTTTTCTTTTTGATATTTATTGTATTTTCTGTGCTGATATTGGTTTTAAGCTTTTCTGCGGCGTCCTATGAGTGGGATATTCCGGGAATGCTTGTGGTAGTAGGAGTGATTTCCTTTATCTATGACGGCGTGTTCCAGATTTTCTATACCAGTGTTATAAGGCGTATGAAGGCCGGAATTTTCTGGGAATACAGCTTTACGAACTGGGTATATGTCAGCACATTGCGGGTGCTTGGAACATGGAAAGCATCGGTGCGTGTCATTGTAACTTTTGTATTTAATGCGTTGTTGTTCCTGTTTTTTGCATATAGTTTCTTCGCACGAAGACATATCTCAGGCGGGATTCTTCTGGCACTGCAGATTATCATTATCGGGATAATGTATTTAAGGGATGTGGTACAGAAACAGGAAATCATGAAAGGCATCCGGCAGATTACCGAAGGAGATTTGTCTTATAAGATTCCGCTGGAACATCTGCACAGCGACAGCAGAAAGCTGGCAGAGGCAGTAAACAGCATTGGAGACAGCCTGCATCTTGTGGTGGAAGAGAATACCAAAAACGAACGTATGAAGGCAGACTTAATCACCAATGTATCCCATGATATCAAGACACCGCTGACTTCTATTTTGAATTATGTAAACCTTATGAAAATGGAGAAGCCGGAAAGTGAGCGGATGCAGAATTATCTGAATGTACTGGAAGAAAAATCCCAGCGGTTAAGGCAGCTTACAGAAGATCTGGTAGAGGCATCACGAATCAGCTCCGGAAATATTACACTTCAGATGACAAGAATTAATTTTGTGGAACTGATTTACCAGACTGCAGGTGAATTTAATGAGAAATTCGAAGCCAAGGATTTGACCACGATTACAAAGCTGCCGAAGGAATCCGTTGTCATTATGGCAGACGGCAGACGAATCTGGCGTGTGGTAGAGAACCTTTATAACAATGTGGCAAAATATGCCATGGCACATACCAGAGTCTATGTGACCATGGAGACATCGGAGCAGAAGGTAATCTTCTCTATTAAAAATATTTCCGAGCAGCCACTGCATGGAAGTGCGGCAGAGCTGACGGAGCGTTTTGCAAGAGGAGACGAATCCAGAACCACGGAAGGAAGCGGACTGGGACTTTCCATTGCCCAGAATCTTACCACGATTATGGGCGGAACCTTTGAAGTAACTCTGGACGGTGATTTATTCTCTGTTACCATTACCTTTCCACTGGCATAATAAGGAACCTTGCAAACCGTGGGGAATCCTTGAAAAGGGTTGATTTTTAACAGACGTTTCTTTATAATAACGAATTAGAAAAAGAGTATCGGCGGTGGCTTTTTCCCCGCCGATTTCTTCCTATATAGGAAGAGGTATAAAATAGTAATCAGTTCAGAAAACAGGAGGAAACATTCATGAAGTTACATGAGACAGGGGCATATCTCGTAAACGGATGTACCGTAGTAGAAGACAATAGCGAAGCATCCGCAGCTATTGCATCCATGACAGGCACTGCGGTAAGCAAAGAAGAAGCAGCAAAAAATACCATTGCATACGGTATTTTAAAGGACCACAACACATCTGGCAGCATGGAGAAACTGAAAATCAAATTTGATAAGCTGACTTCCCATGACATTACATATGTTGGAATTATCCAGACAGCCAGAGCATCCGGACTGGAAAAGTTTCCAATTCCTTATGTACTGACCAACTGTCATAACAGCCTTTGTGCAGTCGGTGGAACTATCAACGAAGATGACCACATGTTTGGACTGACCTGTGCAAAGAAATACGGCGGAATCTATGTACCACCTCATCAGGCAGTTATTCACCAGTTTGCCCGTGAAATGCTTGCAGGTGGCGGAAAAATGATTCTTGGTTCTGATTCCCATACCCGTTACGGAGCACTGGGAACCATGGCAATGGGCGAAGGTGGACCGGAGCTTGTAAAACAGCTTTTAGAGCAGACTTATGATATCAATATGCCGGGCGTTGTAGCCGTATATTTAACCGGAGAACCGGTAAAAGGCGTTGGACCGCAGGATATCGCACTGGCAATCATCGGTGAAGTATTTGCCAATGGCTATGTAAAGAATAAAGTAATGGAATTCGTAGGACCTGGTGTTGCAAACTTAAGCGTAGATTACCGTATCGGCGTAGACGTAATGACCACAGAGACTACCTGTCTTTCCTCTATCTGGGCAACTGATGAGAAAGTGAAAGAATTCTATGACATTCACGGAAGAGTAGAAGAATACAAAGAATTAAATCCGGGACAGGTTACTTACTATGATGGCATGATTGAAATTGACTTAAGCACCATTCGTCCAATGATTGCAATGCCATTCCACCCAAGCAATACCTATACCATTGAAGAACTGAATGCAAACCTTATGGACATCTTGGATGACTGCGAGAAGAAAGCACAGGTAAGCTTCAATGGAGCAGTAGACTTAAATCTTAAGGATAAAGTCCGCAATGGAAAACTATATGTAGACCAGGGAATCATCGCAGGCTGTGCCGGTGGTGGATTTGAAAATATCTGTGATGCAGCAGACATCTTAGCGGGAAGCAGCATCGGACCGGATGAATTTACCTTAAGCGTATATCCGGCAAGTACCCCGATTTACATGGAACTGGTGAAAAACGGAGCTGTAGCAAAATTAATGGAGACAGGAGCAATCGTTAAGACTGCATTCTGCGGACCATGTTTCGGCGCAGGAGATACACCTGCTAACAATGCATTCTCCATCCGTCACTCTACCAGAAACTTCCCGAATCGTGAAGGTTCCAAGGTACAGAACGGCCAGATTGCATCCGTAGCATTGATGGATGCCCGTTCTATTGCAGCAACCGCAGCAAACAAGGGATATTTAACCGCAGCAACTGATGTGGATGTAAACTTCAGCAAGCCGAAATATTTCTTTGATAAGACCATATATGAGAACCGTGTCTTTGACAGCCATGGTGTAGCAGATCCATCCGTAGAAATCCAGATGGGACCAAACATTAAAGACTGGCCGAAGATGGTAGCATTAACCGATAACCTCATCTTAAAGGTAGTATCCGAGATTCATGATCCGGTAACTACAACCGATGAGCTGATTCCTTCCGGAGAGACATCTTCTTATCGTTCTAATCCGCTGGGACTGGCAGAGTTCACACTTTCCAGAAAAGACCCTGCATACGTTGGACGTGCCAAAGAAGTACAGAAGGCAGAAGCAGCAAGAGAAGCAGGCGAAGAACCATACGCAGTGCTGCCGGAATTAAAGGCAGCTGTAGATGCAATCCGTACACAGTTCCCGGATATCAATGAAGAGAATACCGGAATCGGAAGTACCATTTTTGCAGTAAAACCAGGCGACGGTTCTGCCCGTGAGCAGGCAGCATCCTGCCAGAAAGTATTAGGCGGCTGGGCAAACATTGCCAACGAATATGCAACCAAGCGTTATCGTTCCAACCTGATTAACTGGGGTATGCTTCCATTTATCATCAAAGAAGGAGAACTGCCATTTGCCAACGGAGACTATCTCTTTGTACCGGAAATCCGCAAAGCAGTAGAAGAGAAAGCTCCGGAAGTAAAAGCGTATGCCGTAAAAGGCGGACAGTTAACCGAGTTCTCATTAACTTTGGGTGACCTTACTGATGAGGAGAGAGAGATTATCCGTAAAGGATGCCTCATTAACTATAACCGGAAATAAAATTCCGGAAAAATAAGGAGAACGGAATGGAAGAAGATAAGAAAAAGAGCGAGAAAACAGAACATGGGATGCGCTGGTACATCAGCCTTGCAGTGCTGGTATTTGTACTGTTCTGCTGCTGCACAATGTTTTTCTTTATGATATACCGGTACAATGGTGTCTCAAAGGGCTGGGACACTATAATGAGGGTATTACAGCCGATTACCTTCGGACTTGTGATTGCATACCTCATTAATCCAATTATGAAATTCTTTGAAAAGCATTTGCTGCATTTCTTAGAACCAAGAGTGCAGAAAGAGAAGAAGTGCAAGAAGATTGCAAGAAGTATTGCAACCGGTGGAGCCGTAGTTGTCTTTGTATTAATTGTAATCCTGCTATTTGCCATGATGATTCCGCAGTTAATCAGCAGTATTTCTGGAATGGTAAATTCCCTGCCAAAGCAGGTGGATTCATTTATTGACTGGTTCAATGGACTGACAAATTCAGATAATGAAATCATACAGTCCTTAGAAACGAACATGATGGATATGGTAACGTACCTTGAAAACTGGGTAAAGGAGTCTTTCCTGCCAAACATCCAGACCTACATTACATCTATTACCAGTGGTGTAATCAATATGGTAAAGGTACTGATGAATGCAATCATCGGACTTATCGTATCCGTTTATGTGCTGATGACGAAGGAGAAATTTATCGGTCAGTCCAAAAAGATTGTATATGCCATTTTCAAACCGGTGCGGGGCAATGTAATTATTGACACCTTCCGGAAGAGTAATGAAATATTCGGTGGATTTATTTCCGGTAAATTATTGGATTCCGCCATTATCGGCGTATTGTGTTATATCTGTCTTCTGATTATGAAGATGCCATATACCCTGCTGGTTTCCGTATTTGTGGGACTGACTAATATTATTCCGTTCTTTGGCCCTTTTATCGGAGCAATACCGAGCGTTATTATCATCGCACTGGCAGATCCGATTAAGGGAATCTATTTCCTGATATTTATATTTATTTTGCAGCAGGTAGATGGAAATATTATCGGACCGAAGATTTTAGGAGATTCCACCGGACTGAATTCCTTCTGGGTGGTATTTGCCATCATGGTAGGCGGCGGACTCTTTGGAATCGGCGGAATGATTCTTGGTGTTCCGACCTTCGCAGTCATCTATTATATTATTGATAAGACCGTGGATTACTGTCTGCGGAAGCGAAAGCTGCCGGAGGATACGGACGAATATATCCGCCTGGAAAAAGTCGATGAAAAGACCAATGAAATCGTACTTTTGGAGGAACCGGTAGAGGAAGCCTCTGAGAAAAAGGAACTTCATATTCCATCCATAAAGAAAAAAGAGAAAAAGTAAATTCTGGTAAAGAAATAAATAATCCGGAGAATCATAGCAGATAAAAGGTTATGATTCTTCGGATTTTTTACTTTATAGGAAATTGCTTTCCTGTAAAGTAAAAAACGCTCCGCAAGGCTGAGCACTGCGGCGTATAAGGTAGATGTCGCAAGCGACCGCCGCAGGCGCGAGAATGTGCAAGGCACATTCTTTTTTAAACATGAAAAAGTCCGTCGTGCCGGTTCGATTATTTTTGACAGAAGGCACCCCTTATGGTACACTTAAAACAATAATTGGGGTCAGTATACCCTGACGAAAAAAGATGAATTTAAGTTTACTTGAAATAGATATTGAGGTGACATATTTTGGATAAATATGAATACAAATTAAAACTAGATGAAATAAAAAATCTGATGGCGAAGAAGCAGTATACAGAAGCTGCTGAAATTGCTGACAGTATCAACTGGCGAAAGGTCCGTAATGTCAACGCACTGATGAAAGCCGGAGATATTTATGCACAGATTGGTCGTTATGATGAAGCAAAAGAGATTCTCCTGATGGCATATGACCGTTCTCCTATCGGACGAATGATTATCTATAAGCTGGCAGAGATTGCCATCAAAACGAAGGAATTTGATGAAGCACAGGAATATTATGATGAGTTTGTAGAGATTGCACCACATGATAATTTGAAATATATTCTCCGCTATGAGATGAATAAAGCAAAGGGTGCAGGTCTGGATGTCTTAATTCAGATTCTCGAAGAATTAAAGGAACAGGAATATACCGAGAAATGGGCATTTGAACTGGCATATTTATATCATCAGGCAGGACGCAGCGAAGAATGTATCAATGCCTGTGATGAACTGATTCTCTGGTTTGGCGATGGTCCATATGTAGAGAAAGCACTGGAATTAAAGATGCTTTATCAGCCATTAAACCGGGCACAGGAGGACAAGTACCGCCAGTTTAAACAGCGGAAGGACGGCATCGTGGAAGTGCGGCCGGAGGATTATCTGGAATCCGGTGAGATTATCAAGGAGCCGGTACAGATTAAACCGGTAACCACCAATGCAGAGAAATTTAATACGGTAAACCTGCAGGAAGAATTAGCCCGCAGCATGCAGCAGATTATGAATGCCACAGAGAAGGAAGAAGTGGCAGATACCATGCAGGGAATCAAGAAAATTGTAGAAGAGATTCCTTATTTACAGCTCCCACAGGATGAAGAAGCACAGAAAGAGCGTTTTGCGGATATCCCAACCGATGAAGAAATCGATGGCTCCCTGAAAATTAATTTCCAGGAGATGTTAGGCGAAGATTATGATGGTCAGATGCGTATGGTAGTCCCGGAGAAGAGTGCATTAGAAGCACAGATTACCGGACAGATGAGCATACAGGATATTTTAGAGGAGTGGGAGAAGACCAAGCGTGCCGCAGAGAAAGCATTACAGGAAGCGGAGCAGCAGAAGTTAGAATCTGCCAAGGCAAAGGCATTAGCAGAAGCCGGAGATATCATGGAGCGTCTTGCAGATGTAATTCCGCAGCTGGATGCAGGACTTACCTCCAAAGAATTATTAGAAAAAGAATACTTAGGCAAGCTGCCGGAGGAAGAAGCCGGACAGCTTGTTGCCAATATGAATGATATTTTGCAGCAGCAGATTGATTCCATCAGTCAGGCAAATGCGAAAATCGATGAATTCCTAGCTGCCGGTGTACCGGGACAGAACGGAGAGGCGGCTGCAGATGCAGCAGATGCGATGGAAATTCCGGAAGGAGAAGGTATTGCAGCTGCCGATGAAGAAGAGCCGGCTGGCACAGAAGAAATGACAGAACTTTCGCCGGAAGAAGAACTCCCAGAGATTGCACTGCCGGATGATATAGCAGAAGAAGTGGCAGCAACAGAATCAGAAGAAGTCTTACCGAAGATACAGTTAGAACCGGAAGCTGAGACAGAGGATGCAAAGCCGGAGGAGAAACTTCCGGAGATTGCAGAGCCGGATTCAGATGAGGATAACATCGGAGAGAGAAAACCGATTACCCATCTTTCCAAGGAGCAGAAAGCTATCTTTACTTATTTTGTTCCGGTATCCGGAATGGAGCCGCAGATTTGTCAGGCAATGGAAGGATCCATTGAACATTTAGAAAAGGGAATCAAAGGTGGCAACATCCTGATTCAGGGAGCAAGAGGAAGCGGTAAGACCGTACTTGCCACCGCACTGGTGAAGGCAATCCAGAATGAAATCGGAAAGCCGGGCAAGCGTGTCGGAAAGATAGATGCCGTTTCATTAAATCAGAAAAATATCCCGGAGCTTTTAAAGAAAGTTGCCGGTGGATGTCTTATTATAGAAAAAATCGGAGGAATCAGCCGGGAAACAGCCGTGAAATTATCACTGGCATTAGAAGCAGATGATACCGGAATTCTTGTAATCGCAGAAGATACCAGAGAGGGAATCACCAAAGCAATGGGAAGAGATGAGTCCTTTGCCAGACGATTTACCGAGAAGATTACGCTTCCGATATTTACCAGTGACGAGCTGGTATCCTTTGCAAAATCGTATGCCCACGAACTGACCTATGAAATAGATGAGATGGCGGTTCTTGCTCTATACAACAGAATTAGTAACATTCAACGCTTAGACAGAGCGACCACGCTGACCGAGGTGAAAGAAATCGTGGACGAAGCAATTGCCAATTCCGAGAAATTCAGCATTAAGAAAGTATTTTTCTCAAAGAAATACAAGGATGATGATTACGTCATTCTCCATGAAAAGGATTTCGAAGAATAGGAAAGAAAGAAACGAGGTGTAGTATAAATGGGGAACTTCACAGAACTGGACATGTATTTATTTGGCCAGGCAACACACTATGATATTTACAAGAAACTGGGAGCTCATCCGGCAGAGATAAGGAAGAAAAAGGGGATTCTTTTCGATGTCTGGGCACCACATGCTGCAGAAGTCTATGTCATTGGAACTTTTAATGACTGGAATGAGACAGTAAATCCAATGCAGCGTTTAGAGCCGACGGGAATTGGAATTTTTGAAGCATTTATTCCAAAGGCAGAGCTGGGAGACTTATACAAATATCTGATTATCACACCAGATGGCCGGAAATTGTATAAAGCAGATCCATATGCCAACTATGCAGAGGTACGTCCGGGAACAGCATCCCGTATTGCAGACATTGAGCATTTCAAATGGACTGACGATAAGTGGATGGACAAACGGAAACAGACAGAAGATGTCTATGCAGAGCCAATGGCAATTTATGAGGTACATCTGGGTTCCTGGATGCGCCATCCGGGAAGAGAAGATGAGGGATTCTATTCCTACCGTGAAATGGCAGAAGCACTGACAAAATATGTTAAAGGCATGGGATATTCCCATGTAGAATTAATGGGAATTTCCGAATATCCATACGATGGTTCCTGGGGCTATCAGGTAACCGGCTACTATGCACCAACTTCACGGTATGGAACGCCGGAGGATTTTGCTTATCTGGTAAACTACCTGCATAAGCATGGCATTGGCGTTATCTTAGACTGGGTACCGGCACATTTCCCGAAGGATGCTCACGGACTGGCTGATTTTGACGGCTGCCCTTTATATGAATATTCTGACCCACGGATGGGTGAACATCCGGAGTGGGGTACCAAGATTTTTGATTATGGCAAATCTGAAGTAAAGAACTTCTTAATCGGAAGTGCCTTAATGTGGATTGAACATTATCACATTGACGGACTCCGTGTAGATGCGGTGGCATCCATGTTATATCTTGACTATGGCAAGAAAGACGGACAGTGGATTGCCAATAAATATGGTGAGAACAAGAACTTAGAAGCCATCGAATTCTTCCGCCATATCAATACCTTAATCACCGGAAGAAATCACGGTACTGTCATGATTGCAGAGGAATCTACCGCCTGGCCGATGGTAACCGGACCGGCAGACAAGGGTGGATTGAATTTCACATACAAATGGAATATGGGATGGATGCATGATTTCCTGGATTATATGTCTTTAGACCCGTATTTCCGTAAAAATAATCATCACAAGATGACTTTCGCCATGAGCTATAACAGCTCTGAAAAATACATACTGGTGCTGTCTCATGATGAGGTTGTGCATCTGAAGAAATCCATGTGGGAGAAGATGCCAGGTGATGAGGAAGACAAGTTCCGCAATTTAAAGAGCGCATACTCCTTTATGATGGGACATCCGGGTAAGAAGCTTCTCTTTATGGGACAGGATTTCGGACAGCTTCGTGAATGGAGTGAAGAACGGGAATTAGACTGGTATCTTATGGAAGAACCACGTCACAGACAGATGAATGAATACTTCCGTGAACTGCTCCATATTTACCGCAAATATCCGGCAATGTATGAGCAGGATAGCGACTGGAACGGTTTCGAGTGGATTAATGCAGATGATGCAGACAGAAGCATCTACAGCTTTGTCCGCAAGAGCAAGAATGGCAAGAACTCACTTCTCTTTGTCTGTAACATGACTCCGGTAGCCAGAGATGATTACCGTGTGGGTGTACCGAAGAAAGGCACCTATCACCTTCTGCTGAACAGCAATGAAGAGCGTTTCGGCGGAACAGAAGCAGATAAGAGCAGACCGGCAAGCTATAAGGCGGTGAAGTCGGAATGTGATGGAAGAGAATATTCCATTTCCTATCCGCTGCCACCGTTTGGCGTCGCAGTATTCCGGGTAATGTAGGAAGCAAAGAATAATAAGAAAACAAAGCAGCACGTTAGCCAGGTTGGTTAACGTGCTTTTTTGACTTAAAAAACAAAAAAAACAAAAAGTGAAGCCCTAAATTATAAAAAGATAATAAATTTCATAAATAAATGATGAAAAATAGAGATTGTGAAAAATATTTTCCAGTTGTTTTCAGTGGCTTGTTTCTGCGGTTTAAGTGCCTTAAGATGAAGGTAAATAAAATACAGCAGAAAGGAGAAGAACGTGTATAATCATTTATTTCAGCCAATTTCTATTAATGGAATGATATTAAAAAATAGAATTGTGGCAACACCGACAGGTGATGATTTTGAAGAAAAAGCATTGGGCGGTGCAGCACTTGTAATTGCGGGACATGCAATAGTAGAACCGGGACGTTCCAGTTTTGCAAGTCCGGAAGAACCGTATCCATTTGCCAAGTATGAAAGAGAAGCCACCAGAAAGAAAGTGTTGAAGATTCACAAAGGCGGAGCGAAAGCTTCTATCGAAATCTTTCACGCAGGACAGGATGCAAGAACGGTGGATTATGCGAAAGGACCGTCTGGATTTATCCGCCCGGATGGAGTGGAAGTAAAGGAAATGGATGAAGCGTTGATGGAAGAAACGTTGCAGTGGTATGCCGAGACCGCAGCAAGTGCAAGAAAAATTGGTTTCGATTCCATTTTTCTTCACTTCGGACATGGCTGGCTTCCGGCACAGTTCCTTTCCCCACATTACAATCACCGGACAGATTCCTACGGCGGAAGCATCGAAAACCGCAGCCGTTTTCCACTTCGGATATTAGAAACCGTCCGGAAAGCAGTTGGAAAAGATTATCCGATTGATATGCGTGTCAGTGCCTATGAATGGATTGAAGATTCCATAAGCTTTGAGGATGTGATGTACTTCCTGAAGCAGGCAGAGCAGTATGTGGATACCGTTCAGATTTCATCTGGAATTGATAAAGTGTTTGAAGCAAATGTGCATTGCATCACAACCAATCTGGAAGAAGAAATGCCGAATCTCAAATGGGCAAAAATTGCAAAACAGGAGCTTAAGATTCCGGTTTCTGTGGTCAGCGCCGTTATGACGCCGGAAATGGCAGATGAAATTATTGCAAAGGGTTATGTGGATATGGTGGCATTTGGAAGAACACTTCTGGCTGATCCATACTGGCCGAAGAAAGCATTGGAGGGGCATCCGGAAGACATTGTTCCGTGTCTCAGATGCTCCAACTGTTATCACATTTCCACAGACCACTGGAATGTAGGCTGCTCCGTAAATCCAAGATATCATAATGAGGAATTTGTTCCATCGGGACTGGATTTGCCGGAAGTAAAAGAGAAAAAGCATGTGGTAATCGTTGGCGGAGGACCGGCAGGCATGAAAGCTGCTATGACAGCATATGACCGGGGACATCAGGTTACATTACTGGAAAAGGAAAGTGAACTGGGCGGCATGCTTCGTTTCATTGAAAAGGAAGCACACAAGGAAGAAATTAAGCGGCTGTTAAATTACTATCGGACTCAGATGGCAAAAAGAAAGATAGAGGTTCGTCTGAACACAGAAGCAACACCGGAGTCTATAAAAGAGCTTCAGCCGGATTCATTGATAGTTGCCCTTGGTGCCGTAGAGAGGATTCTTCCGATTCCGGGAATTGACGGTTCCAAGGTACAGCTTGCAACAAAAGCAATTGCATATCCGGAACAGCTAGGACAGGAGATAGTAATCCTCGGTGGAGGAAGTATTGGATGCGAGATAGGATTGGAACTTGCCGAGCAGGGAAAGAATGTTTCCATTCTGGAACTGACCGATACACTGGCAGCAAATGCCAACTCTTTATACCGGGAAGCATTACGTCAAAAGTTTTTGCAGTATGAGAATCTTCACAGCCTGTTAAAATGCGGTTGCAGCAGAATCGAAGAAGATGTTGTTGTTTATAAGGATGAAAAGGGAGAAGAGAAGAGTATTTCCTATGACAACCTGATTCTTTCTACCGGACTTTCGGCACAGAAAAAGCTTGTAGAAGCATTTTACGGAATTTGTAAAGATACCATAGCAATTGGGGACTGTATCAGTCCATCGAACATTATGAATGCAAATTTTGAAGGGTTTGCAGCAGGATTAAATATATAAGAAAAATGTGAATTACACAAAAGAAAGGGGTAATACGAATGAAAGACTACTCAGAATTAATTCAGGCGGTTATCGCCGGCGTGGGTGGCACAGATAATATTGAAAGTTGTATTCACTGTGCAACAAGACTCCGTTTTACATTAAAGGATGGAGCAAAATTTGATCAGGCTTCCTTAAAGAAAGTAAAAGGTGTACTGGGAACCTTAATCGGCTCCGGATATTATCAGGTATTAATCGGACCAAATGTAGGTGATGTTTATGCACAGCTTGCAGAAGTTCCGGCACTGAAATCCAAATTAAAAGCAGAAAATCCAGCAGAAGCTGTGGATGAAGGGAAGAAGAAAGTCGGACTTTTAGACAGATTTACAAAAATGATGTCCGATGTATATGCACCGTATATTCCGATTCTGGCAACCGGTGGTATCGCATCCGGATTAATTGGATTACTGGCAAACTTTGGCGTAGTAGACAGCACAGGTCTTACTTACCAGACCTTTTATTCTATTTTTTATTCGCTGATTTATTTCTTCCCGATTCTGTTGGCATTTACAGCAGGAAAGCATTTTAAATGTAATCCTTATGTAGCCGTAACACTGGGTGCATCCATTATGTATCCTGGCGTAGCAGACCTTCTGGTAACCGGTGAGAAAGCTTCCTTATTGGGAATTAACTTTACCGCATATAATTTCAGCGGTTCCTTTATCCCGATTTTACTGGCAATATTCTGCATGAGTTATTTTGAAAAATGGCTGAAAAAGATTTTGCCACAGGTAGTGCAGTTTATCCTTGTTCCATTCTTATGTTTGATTGTATTTGTTCCACTTAGCATTCTTGTATTTGGACCGCTGGGCGGACTTGTTGCAAACGGAATTAATGCCGTATACGGTGTAGTAAGCGCAAGCAAGATTCTTGTAGGCATTGTATTTGGTGGATTATTCTCCTTGGTAATCCTTCTTGGTATGCACTGGGCAGTTACTCCGATTCTCCTTGGAATTATGGCAGAGCAGGGCTTTGAGCCGGCGCTGGCAGCAGGTGGAATGGGTAACTACGCAGCACTTGGAATCTGCCTTGCAGTGGCAGTATTTGCAAAAAATGCAGGAGACAAGACAACTGCAGGTTCAGCAGCATTTACCAATGCACTTTGCGGTATTACAGAGCCTGGACTTTACGGTATCATTTTAAGAAGCAAATGGTTGCTTGGAACAATGATTGTTTCCGGTGCAGCAGCAGGATTAGTTCTTGGAATCGGCGGTGTTGCAGCAACAAACTTCTCCTTTTCAGGACTGCTTGCTTTCAGTGGCTGGTTTGGATGTGTCAATTTCCCAATGTACTGCGTAGGAATTATCGTATCCATTGTTTTGGGATTCGGAATTACAGCATTCCTGCTTAAGAGCGGTAAAGTAAAAGAATATGACTAGAATATAATTGATGCGGGGAACCCGCAAAGCATATTCCTGGTAATTTACAATATCTTCCCTTTTTTTCCGGTGGATTCTCTGCTAAAATAAATGTAAAATTATTTGGCAAAGGCTGCCGGAAGAAAGGGAAGTGCTATGATTATAGAAAAACTGATGAAGCAGGCAGACTTTACAGATGTTGAAAAAAGTATTGCGGCTTATTTGATGAAAAATGGGTTTGATGTAAAGAATATGTCCATTCAGTCCTTGGCACGTGCGACTTTTTCGTCGCCGTCTACTATTACAAGATTTTGTAGAAAGCTGGGACTGGATGGATATAAAAAATTTCAGATTCTGTTTTATTCAGAATATGAAGCATTTGCAAATCAGGGCGTAGTAGATGCAAACTATCCTTTTTCAGGGAATGACTCTTTTGAACAGATAGCAAGGAAACTTGCAAAATTAAATAAGGAGACTATAAGAAAAACAGTGTCTGGATTTGATTATAACCAGCTGCACCGCATTGTACAGCGGATGAGCAGAGCTGATATGATTAATGTTTTCAGTGTGGGTACATCTGCCACAGTAGCACTGGAATTTCAACAGAAAATGCTGCGTTTTGGTAAAATAGTAAACTTGACGATGAGTTCCTGTTTCCTGCCGGGCTATGCGCTGACAGCAACGGAGCACACCGTCAATCTTGCAATTTCCCAGTCTGGTGAAAACCGGGATGTGGTAGAAAGCTTAAAGCTTCTGAAAAAGAATAAACGGTACAGCGTAGGAATTACGGCAACTCCAGACAGCTCCGTGGCGAAAATGTGTCAGGAAGTCATCCTGGTGGACATCCAGGAGCAGGGCTCTTATGAAGAGAAAATAGATACGTTTGCGGTATATAGCGCATTCCATTTTATATTGGATTGCATGTTTTCATTTTTGTATCAGCTTGATTATGAAAGCAATGAAAAGGAGACAAAGGAAAAGGCGTATTTCATAAAAGAAAGCAAAGAGCAGTAGAAAGACGAGGATGTTGTCTATAGTTATGTAAACCAACCAGGCTTGGCAGCATAGAAGTGAAAAAAGAAAAGAAAGGCGGGAAATAGAGATGTTTTCCATTTTTAAAAATAAAGAAAATTCTGCAGAAGAGAACCAGACACCGGTTCTGAAAGCATATCTGTCGGGAAAAGTAATTCCGATTGAAGAAGTAAAGGATGAGGTATTTTCCTCAAAGGCGTTAGGTGATGGACTGGCAATTGAGCCGGAAGGAAATATTGTTACCGCTCCATGTGCCGCAACAGTATCTTTATTAATGGATGATTCCAGACATGCGGTTGGATTAACCTTATCAAACGGAGCAGAAGTCCTGATTCATGAAGGAATCGATACCGTAAATATGCAGGGCGATGGTTTCCGCTACTTTGTAAAACAGGGACAGAAAGTAAAAGCGGGAGACAAGCTCTTAGAATTTGACCCGGAGAAAATCAAAGCCCAGGGATATGAGAAAACCTGCATTCTGGTATTTACCAACGGAGATGAGTACCCGGATATGAAGCTTCATACCGGAATGGATGCAGTACAGAGCGAGACTGTAATCGTAGAATTTTAAGATTGGAAATTTGTAATTAAAAAACACAGAAACTTCACATATTATAATGTTAGGACTTGTACTTAGTTTTTCAACTTTAAGCGGATGCGGAAACAATACAGCAACCGACACGGAGGTTTCTACGGAGGCAGAGGAAAGCGATAACTTATATGGCGAGGTCAGTAGCGTCAGTGATGATTCCATTACGATAGAGGTTGGAACATACAGTTCCGATGACGGAACGCATACACTGAGCGGAGAAGAAAAGACCATAACCGTAACGGATGATACAACCATCAGCCGTCAGGGAATGGGTGGCGCACCGGGAAATGGCGAAGCACCGGAGAAGCCATCTCAGGAGATGAGCCTTTCGGATTTGTCAAAGCCGGAAGAGCTGTAAATCAAAAGTAATTTATAGAAAAATAGTAATAAAATAAAAAGTGTATGAAACCAGATAGTTCTTTCATAAGAAAAGGCTATCTGGTTTTTCACTGCCTACTTAAGTTTTTCGCTCAATCAGCCGACATAATAAAATAGCAGGACATTTGATAAGACCGTGAAAATGGAGGAACTTCATGCGGATAGAACAGAATCAGAAAACAGATGCAAATGTTGTAATGATAGGAGCTGCCAGACAGGAAAATGTTGCAGATACAAAGAAAGATGCATCCATTGTAAGAATAGAAAAAGACAGAAAGGCAGATCGTCTGTTAGAGCAGCCGACTTATGGCAAGCCGGAAAAAGAGGAAAATGCCTTAGAGAAGATTAAGGAGCAGGCATCCAATCTGGACGCAACCCAGATGAAAAATGAGATGCTTTTTGCATCAGACCATACTACGGGAAAAGATGTAAAAGCAATGGAAGAGGATGGATTTTCCCTGACAGATACCGAGATTCCAACGGTAGTAACCGAGACCGATAAGATGAAGATGCGTCTGGCAAAATCAGGAGAGGACATCAGCTATTTCGGGGACGGACTCAGTGATGCCCAGATTGAAGCGATGGCAGGAAGCACTGCAATGGCACAGCATATAGAATCAGCCCTGAATACCGTAAATATCCCGGTGACGGAGAATAATGTAAAAGATATTACAGAGACTGCCAATATGATGGAAGAACTTCATACACCGGATGAAGGAAGCATGAAATATATGCTGGATAATGAGTTGCCGGTTACCACTGCAAATTTATATAAAGCAGAATTTTCCGGGAGTGCAACCTATGCCGGAATGCAGCAGATGACAGACCTTGATTATGATGCGTTAAAGCAGCAGATAGAAGCCGTAATATCCGAAAGCGGTATGGATGTCAATGAGCAGAATATGGCAGATGGCAGATGGCTCATTGAAAATGGTATTCCACTGACTGCAGAGAATTTAGAGAAGTTATCCACATTGCAGCAGTTACAGCTTCCGCTTGGTGAGGAAGAAATTGTAGCGGTATCGGCAGAGGCAATTTCCGATGGAATCCGTCCGCAGGATGTCGTACTTTCCGGAAATGATTTCAAGGATCAGGCGCAGGATGCATTGGACGTCATTACCAATGTAACGGATGAGGAACTTGCCTATGTGGTAAATTCCGGAGAACCGCTTACTATTGAGAATCTGAAAAAAGCTGCGGATGAGATAAAGAACAAGGACACAAAAGTTTCAGCGGCAGCGGATAAAACAGCTTATACGAAAAGCGGCTTAGACCTTCTGACTGCAAGAAGACAGTTAGAGGAAACCAGACTGAAAATGACCAGTGAAGCGAACCTTTCTTTACTGAAAAAAGGAATTTCCATTGATACCATGGAATTGTCCCAGCTGGTGGAAGAACTGAAAACACAGGAAAATGAATATTACAGCAGACTCCTTTCCGGGGATGGCATTGCACCAAAGGAAGCCGATGTGGCATTGTTCCGGAATGTCATGGACACATCTGAAGCATTAAAAGCGATGCCGGCATATGCCCTTGGAATCCATCCGGTAGATGAAACAACATTGCAGAGTCTTTATGAAGATGGAGCTGCCTTAAAGGATACCTTTGAAAAGGCAGGGGAACGATATGAGACCATGATGACAGCACCACGTCAGGACATGGGAGATTCCATTTCCAAGGCATTCCGCAATGTGGATGATATTTTAAAGGATTTAGACCTGGAAACAAGCTATGGAAATCAGCGTGCCGTCAGAATCTTAGCTTATAACCAGATGGAGCTGACACCGGAAAATATTGCGGAAATGAAAGCTGCGGATGAAGAAGTGCAGCGGGCATTTGACCATTTAAAACCGGCAGTTGTTCGTACCATGATAAAAGAAGGCATGAATCCACTGGATATGAGCTTTGAAGAGATAAATACCGTATCTGAGCAGATTCAGGAAGAACAGGGCATTACCGAAGAGGAAAAATTCAGTAAATACCTTTATAAATTAGAGCAGAATAAGGAAATCAGCGAAGAAGAACGAAGTGCTTATATCGGTGTATACCGGCTAATCCGTCAGGTAGAAAAGACAGACGGCGCAGCAATCGGAGCCTTGCTGCAGCAGGGCGGAGATATTACATTGCGTGGACTTCTGACCCAGGTTCGTTCCGCAAAGCATAGTGCCATGGATTATCAGGTAGATGATGATTTTGGAGGCGTACAGACCAAAGAAGGAGCCGGCATTTCCATTACGGAACAGATTGAGGGAGCGTACCAGAAGAATAGGCTTTCTGATGTGAAAGATGGACTGGTACCGGAGAAGATTGCACCATTTATGGAAGATGAAAAATGGCTTTCCATGACACCGGAAGAACTTGCAGATGCCATGAAAGAAGTGGAGCAGGAAGAGGAAACAGAGGCAGCTTACCGGAGGGAACAGGTACAGGAACTGTCCCGGGCAGCGGCGGCACCACAGGAAGTCTATGAGTGGTTAGAACAGCTTGATATGCCGGCAACCGTCAACCGGGTGCTTGCAGCGGCAGATTATATGAATAACCGGAATCAGGTATTTAACCGTCTGTTTAAGATGGCAGACCGGAGCGAAAATCTGTCAGAGGAACTGGAAAATATCAAAGAAAAAATATTTTCTGATTTTGCAGAGGCAGTTAAGACACCGAAGGAAATGGCAGAGGCTCAGCGGAAGCTGGCAGATACCGCAGAGAATGTCATGAAGACCATGATGATGTCGGAGGATAATCTTACAAGCCTTGATTTGCAGGAACTGAAAATGATGCATACCCAGATTGCATTGGGAAGTGCGGCAGCAAAGAAAGAAGAATATGCAGTTCCGGTGCTGGTACAGGGCGAGACCTGTAACGTTTCACTTAAGATTGTCCGTGGTGAAGAAAAGAAAGGTCTGGTGGATATTGTTTTTGAGACAGACCGGTTGGGAAGAGTGGCAGCGCAGCTTCGTGCCGGCAAGGAAAAGATTTCCGGTTATATTGCAGCAGAATCCAAAGAGACAACGGCATTATTTGAAAGCTATGCGAAAGAGTGGGAAAATCTTTTTGCACAGGAGCCGGGACAGGAAGTCAGCATCAGCTATATGACCGGAGAAATAAAGAAAGACGGAATCCGTCACAACACAGAAGCTTTTTCTAAAAATCCAGACAAGCCGGAAGAAAAAAATCCTTCGGATATGGAAATCCAGACAAAGACGCTTTATGGAATGGCAGAAAGTTTCCTAAAAGCGGTTAAGTCCTTAGAAAGGTAGTCCGATATACAATACATAAGACATGGAACGTCAATAGACCGCAAGGATGCGGGCATGAATGGAAGAAAGGAATTAAGATAAATGAAAGTAAACCATAACATGTCAGCGGTAATTACAAATAAACAGTTATTGCGTACAGAAAATAAAGTAACCGAGGCAATGGAGCGTCTGTCCTCCGGATTAAAGATTAATCATTCCAAAGATAATCCGGCAGGTATGGCAATTTCCAATAAATTAAATTTACAGATTGAAGGACTTGACCAGGCATCCCAGAATGCGTCTGATGGTATTTCCGTATTACAGACAACCGATGGAGCCTTAAATGAAGTGACTTCCCTGATACAGAGAATGCGTGAGCTTTCGGTACAGGCAGCCAGTGATTCCAATACACCGGATGATAAGAAAGCAATTCAGCAGGAAGTAGAAGAATTAAAGAAAGAAATTAACCGTGTCAGCAAGGATACCGAGTTCAATACCAAATCCTTACTGGATGGCAGCATCCAGCGAAGAGTATATGGAACTAACGCTACAAGAATGGCAGTATCCAGTAATGTAACCGCAGCAGATTATACCGTAACCATCAATCAGGCAGCTGAGACTGCAAAGAAGGATGCAGATACCGTTGCATTTAATGATATGACAGCAACAATCGGAGCGTCCGGTAAAATGAAAATTAACAGTTCATCCGTAGAAATAGAAGCAACCGATACCTATGAGCAGGTCTTTGAGAAAATCAGAACAGCCGGTGAGTTAGGCGAGACTACCGTAAAAGCAGATGGCGGTAAGCTTTCCTTTGAATCCACTGCATATGGCGAGACAGGCAAAGTAGAAATCACAATCAGCGATGCTGCGTTGGCAGCACAGCTTGGATTTAATTCCATGACACCGGCAGTATCTTACGGAACCAATGCTGAGGTAGATATTCATGCTGCAGGAAGCGGATTTTCAACCACTGCAACTGCAGCAGTCGATGGCAATAAAGTAACTATTACAGACCGTGATGGATTTGAAATGTCTTTTCTTACCAAGAGCGGACTTGCCGCAGGAAGTACTGCTAAATTAGAAGTGACCGACATTGGAACCATGGATCTTCAGGTAGGAGCCAATGAAAACCAGACCATTAAAGTAGATATTCCGGAGATTGATACCGAGACCTTATATCTGGATGATTTAGATGTAACAACTGTAACCGGAGCAGACCGGGCAATCGTTGCATTAGATAATGCACTGGCAAGAGTATCTTCCGTACGTTCTGCCATTGGAGCCTGTGAGAACCGTCTGGATTCTACTGTAGGAAGTCTTGATGAGACCAGCGAGGATATGACATCTGCACTTTCCCGTATTTCAGATGTAGATATGGCAGAGGAAATGACCAATTATACACAGCAGAATGTATTGTCCCAGGCAGCAATTTCCGTATTGTCCCAGGCAAATGACATTCCACAGCAGGTATTACAGTTACTTCAGTAATCAAAGGAGACTGTCATGGATAGTAGAACGAAGCAGGACTTTACCAGAAGGATTACCCAGAGTAACCGCAGTGAACTGGTAGTGGTTTTATATGATATCTGCTTTTCTTATCTTGATGAAGCAGAAAAAAATCTGAACGAAAAAGATTTTGATGTATACAAAGAAGACGTCCGGAAAGCTGATGCAGTGATTGGAGAACTTCAGGCGGCATTGAATTTTCAATATGAACTTTCCACACAGCTCTATCCGCTTTATTCCTATTGCAGAAGGGAGCTGATGTGTAGTATGTATCAACAGAGCGGTGACGGCATCGCCCATGCAAAAAGAGTTCTGAGCGGTTTGTATCAGGCCTTCTGCGAGGTCGCAAAGCAGGATACCTCAGAACCCTTAATGCACAATACCCAGCAGGTATATGCGGGTATGACGTATGGAAAAGAACAATTAAATGAAAATTTTCAGGAGTCAGATACTTCCAGAGGATTCTTCGCGTAAGAATCCTCTGTTTTTTGTTTTAAGCGGCGTAGCAGAAATTTATATTTCAGCTGCATGGCATTTACTTCATAAATATAGGCATCAATCAGATCCGGTTCTACAACATTCTGAAAATTCGCATATGCGAAGTCCAAATCATTCTTTGTCCGGTTTAAATCATCTAAAAGTAAGCGGTAGCCGGCATCCGGCGCAGGTGTGTTTTTTACAATTCCAAACAATACGATCCCCACTTTCTTTATGGAAAATAAATCCTCTTTTTACTAAGTATAATCAGAAAAATCCAATCTATACAAAAAAAGGAATATTTTTTTTGCAGAAAAATATGTTAATGGTAAGGAAATGGATACTTGAAAAGGATTTTAAGCAGTGTAATGAGTAAAGAAACAGGAATTATGGTGATTATAGGCATTTGTCTGCTGGTTTTGTTTATCGGAATCTTAAAACAGAGGGCAGACCTTGTCTTAAATTTTGTTGTCCGGATGGCAGCAGGAGCGGTGGCAATTGTCTTTTGCAACCAGCTGCTTTCGAAGAATGGCATAGACGTTATGGTGGGACTGAATCCATGGAGCCTTACAACGGTGGGACTGCTGGGAGCAGGAGGATTTACCCTGCTTTATGGAATTATGGCATATCGTCTGATGTAATATTTTGTGGAATGTGACGAAAGAAAAAACTTTCCCAATTCGACATGTACAAGGTCATGGGGACATCGTATAATGCGATTACAGCGAAGGGGGAAGGAATTATAACAATACTAGTGATAATTATGCTTGGACTGGCAGTTTGCTTTGACTTATGGAAGTCAAAAATACCGAACTGGCTGACGGGCATGGGGGTGATGACAGGATATGCAGCACATATCCGGGGAGAAGGAGAAAAGGGAATTATACTGGTAACAGTAATGATGTTAATTCCCGTGATTCTATTCTATTTATTATTCTTGATGCATGCAATGGGAGCCGGAGACATTAAGCTTTTTATGGCACTCTCCTGCATGACAGATTATTCTATTGTGCTTCACACAATTATTTTTTCCTTATGTTTGGCAGCAGTATACGGATTGTTCCGGCTGATAAGGCAGGGAACATTAATACAGCGTATATTGTATTTTAGAACTTATATGCAGAGCAGTCTGGTGAGAAAACAGTGGGTGCCTTATCGGGAGCAGTCCGGTATGGATGATTCCTGCATGCATCTGGCACCGGCGGTACTGGGCGGCTATTTACTGACATTGGGGGTGGTGTAATGAATCAGATATCAATTGCAATCTGCGATGCGGACAGTGCCTATGGAAATAAACTGGCAGAATATCTGCTGGAGACAGGAAATGTGGCAAAGGCGGAAGTATATACAGACTGGAACAGTGTGGAGGCAGATTTAAATGGAGAAAAAAGAGATATCTGGCTGATTAATTCAGGAATATTAAAAGAAGCGGAAAGCCTTCCTTTAAAGGAAGAAATGGTATGTCTGGCAGAAGAGCGGCTGGGAGCAAGAGAGGCAGCACTGCCACATATTTATAAGTATCAGTCTGCCAATGTCATCCTGCAGGAAATGTATGCATTACTGGCGGAGCATCCAACGGAAATCTGTCTGCGGGGAAGCAGGAAGGGTCATACCATAGGACTGCTGTCACCCTGGTATGACGGGCTGTCTTTATTGGCAGGACTGGCTGTGGCACAGGTTTTGGCAGAGAAGGGAAAGGTTTTATACATTAATACCAGAGGATATTGCGGCATGAAGCTGCCGGAAATGGAAGAAAGCCATAATTTATCCGATGTTCTGCTATCCCTCCGGCTTGGAAGTACCAATGGGGGTGCCAGTGTGATGAGCGGAATTACTACTGTGGGTGAACTTGGCATTATGGTTCCGGTAGAACAGGCAGTTTTATTGGGTGAAGTAAAAGCACAGGATTATCACAGGCTTTTAGAAATTATCTGGCAGGAATTGTCCTTTGATTATGTGATATTAGAGATACAGCCGGAGCTTGCTGATACGGGAAGAATTATCGAAGAGTGTGACAGGGTGTATGCATTTTTAAAGCAGGAATATGGAATGGATACGGTAGAGCAACAGCTTATGTCACAGGAAGTAAAAGGAAAGATTCAGATTATAAAGATTCCGGAACGATTGCAGACAGGTGAAAGATATGAAAATTCCGGTAATCCGGTTGCAGCAGCAGGCTATTTCAAAGAGTGGATAGCACAGGAAATAGAAAGAGAAGAAGACAATGAAAAAGAAATGCCTTAGGAAAGAAGTAGATAAGGAAATGGATAAGAAAGTACATAAGTAAATGAGTAAGAAGATGTATGGGGGAAAGGCATTCAGATGGAGACAAAGGAGAATTTAAAGGAACGCTTGAAGCATCAGGTAATGGAACGGATGGACATTTCAAGAACCATGGAAGATGAAGAAATCTTAGAACTGGTGCAAAAGACTTTGGAAGAAGACAGCCATAGAATGCCTATGAGTATTTCCATGCGGCAGAATATGATTCGGGAAATCTTTCATTCCCTGCGGAGGCTGGATATTTTGCAGGAGCTTATTGAGGATGCTGACATTACAGAAATTATGGTAAATGGGACCAAAGGAATCTTTTATGAAAAGGCAGGGAGGCTTTATCAGTGGGATAAACACTTTACATCAGAAGAAAAGCTTCAGGATGTCATACAGCAGATTGCAGGAGGCAGTAACCGTATGGTAAATGAATTACATCCTATTGTAGATACCAGACTGCCGGATGGCTCCCGGGTAAATATTGTCTTAAAACCTATTGCCATAGATGGAACAGCGTTGTCCATCCGCCGTTTTCCCAAAGAGCCTGTCCGGATGCAGACACTGATAGAATGGGGTTCTATTTCAAGGGAAGTGGCAGATTTTTTAAAGCATCTGGTGTGTGCCGGCTATAACATTTTTGTATCAGGAGGAACAGGAAGCGGTAAGACTACATTTCTAAATGCTTTGTCGGAATTTATTCCAAAGGAAGAACGTGTGGTTACCATTGAGGACTCAGCGGAGCTGCAGCTGCTTGGGCTACCCAATCTGGTGCGTCTGGAGAGCCGGGATATCAAGCTTCCGGGAGCAGAGGAGATTACCATCCGGGATTTGATAAAAAGTGCACTTCGTATGCGCCCAAACCGGATTATCGTCGGGGAATGCCGTGGGGCAGAAGCACTGGATGTCCTGCAGGCAATGAATACCGGACACTCCGGCAGCCTGAGTACCGGACATGCCAATTCGGCAATGGATATGGTAAGCCGCCTTGAGACGATGGTGCTGATGGGAATGGATATGCCGCTGGCAGCAATCCAGAGTCAGATAGCATCGGCCATTGATATTATCATACAACTTGGCAGAATTCGGGATGGCAGCAGAAAATTGCTGCAGGTTGTGGAAGTGAAGGGGGTAGAAAATGGCAAGGTATGTTTACACGAGCTCTTCCGGTTCCGGGAGAAAAAAGAACAGGGAAGCATCGGCGGAATCTGGGAGAAGAAAGGAGAACTTCTCTATCAGGAAAAATTACAGGCTGCCGGATTATCGTCAATATCATTTTAAGAAAAGACAGTTTTTATTATATGTTGGAGAATTTCTGCTGCTGGATATTCTGATAGGCTGGCTGTTTTATCAGTCCACTCTGGCAATTCTTGCAGGATTTGGTTTATGTCCAGTATTTCTTCGAAACAAAAGGAATTCTGCTAAGATACAGCGCCAGAATGATTTAAAGCTTCAGTTTAAGGATGCACTGCTATCGGCAGCAGGAGCAATGCGGGCAGGATATTCCATTGAAAATGCGTGGCGGGAAGCAAAAAAAGATGTGATACAGCAGTATGGCATGGAAAGTGATATGGCGGTGGAAATGCGCCAGATGATACACCAAATGGACTGTAATGTGCCATTGGAGCAGCTGTTAGAGGATTTTGCAGAGCGGAGCCGGATAGAGGATGTAGAGCAGTTTGCGGGAATTTTTTCTTATGCCAAGCGGAGCGGCGGGGATTTTACTGCAATTATGGGAAATACAGTTCGGCAGATGGCAGACCGGATGGAATTGCAGGAAACCATAGAGACAGCATTGACAGCAAGGAAGATGGAACAGAAGGTAATGAATGTAATTCCCTTATTTATACTGGCATTTGTCAATGTGACATCGGGAAGCTTTTTGGAAGCATTGTATGGGAATGTGGCGGGGGTGCTGATTATGACAGGGTGTCTTATTCTCTATGGACTGGCATATCTTTGGTCAGAGAAAATCGTAAGACGTATTGGAGAAAGTATATGTTAAAGCAAAAGAAAAAGCTGGCAATTCTGGTACTTTTGGCAGCAGTTTTACTGGGAATTGCAGCGGAGTGGATGCAAAAGCAGGACTCTCATTTTAAGGAGAACCGTTTAATAAGAAATGAACCGGGGGAAGGAGACTATCAGGAATCCTTAAATTATATAGAAGAAGATAGTGGGGAAAAAGGGCAGATTGTATTAAATCTGCAGGAACGCACTTTAACAGCAGAGGAATGGAAAGAGTTATTGCCGGAGGCAGAAAAAGAAGCAGAAGAAGTATTTCGAAACGGGCAGCAGGCAGACCATGTCAGTGGACAGGTGGTTTTATGCGAACGTGTTAAAAATGGTCTCATTTCTGTGGAATGGAAGCTGGAACCGGATATCTGGATTGATTTACAGGGAAATATAGAGGAAGAAAATCTTTTGCCGGGACAGGTGGTGAATGCTACCGCAATTTTATCGAATGGAAAAAATCAGGCAGAGTATTCCTTTCCTATCTGTCTTTATCCTTCAGAAAATCAGAATGAAACCAATCTGGGGAAAAAGATAGAACAATATCTTTACAATCAAAATGCAGAAGAAAAAGAAGTGGAGCTGCCACAGAATATGGATGGTGTAGCACTTCGCTGGGAAGAAGAAACCGAGAAGCCGTTGGTTATTTTTCTCTTCCTGGGGATATTTGCAGCAGTAGTGATTCTATGGAGTGGGAAAAAGGAACAGCAGGATGCAAAAAAACGTTGGGAAGAGGAATTGGTAAAAGATTATCCGGAAATGGTTAGTCGATTGGGATTATTATTAGAAGCCGGTATGTCATTGCGTCAGGCGTGGAAGAAGCTGACAGATACATATGAGAGTAAACGGAAGGAACAAAGACTGCCAAAACGTGCCGGTTACGAGGAAATGCTGCTTACCAGAAGAGAATTAGAGGATGGAATGGGGGAAAGCCTGGCATATGAGCGGTTTGGAGAACGATGCGGACTGGCATCCTATCGCAGGTTTGCATCTATTCTGACACAGAATCTCAAGAAGGGAACGGTAGGAATCGGCAGAATTCTTGCAAAAGAATCAGAGGATGCATTTTCCCAGCGAAAGACTATGGCGCAGCGACTGGGAGAGGAAGCAGGAACAAAATTATTGTTTCCTATGCTAATGATGATGGTGGTGATTATGGTCATTCTTGTTGTGCCTGCATGTATGACCATGCACATATAAGTTACCAGGCAGCCGTAAGAAGCTGTCAGTGGCAGGTTTCGGCTGTAAGCAGATAACAGGTAACTAAAACAATATGTAACTAAAACAATAGGTAAATAAAGGAGGAAGGAACATGAAAGGTGTAGTAAATGTAAAACGGACAAATCCAATGAACGTTGTAAAAAGAATAAAAGGAAGTCTGACCCGGTTTTTAAAAGAGGAAGATGGGGTAGGTGTTGTGGAAGTGGTTCTGATTCTGGTGGTTCTGATTGGACTGATTGTTATTTTTAAATCAAAACTGACGGTTCTTTTAAACAGTATCTTTTCGACAATTACCCAGCGGACCGGTTCTTTGTAGAAAATGGAAAGAACAAGGGAAAAAGGGAGTATTACATTGTTCTTAAGCCTTGCATTGACGATGATTTTAAGTCTGGTATTTACTCTGCTGGAATCTGCACGCCTCTATGGATTAGAGGCGCAGAGCAAAATGGAAACGGAACTTTTGCTGGAATCCAAAATGGCAGAGTATGATACCGCGCTTTTTGAGCAGTATCATCTCTATTTCCTGGAGGCAGGCAGGAAAGGAGAGCCGGAACTTAGTAGTCTGGAACAGTCATTGCAGGAACTTGGAGAAGAGAACCTTAAGGCGAAGCCGGGATTCTTAAAAATGTCATATACCAATCTTTATGAGATGCAGTTAGAGAACTGCTATATTACGAATTATACGATGGCAACCGATGATGCGGGAACTGAATTTCGAAGGCAGGCAGCAGATTATGTAAAGCGTACCATGGGAATTGCGGCCATTGAAAAATTATATGAAAAGGCAACAGAAGCAAAGGAACTGACGGAAGACAATAAAGACATCGAGAAGAAGTTCGAAGCTGCTATTCAGGAGACCGATACACAGAGTGGGCTGGAAAGAAACACAAAACGGAATGCCGCAAATCAGAAGAATGAGAATCCACTGGATTATGTAAAAGAACTTAAGAATAAAAGTATCCTGTCACTGGTGGTAGAAGATGTATCAGCGGTATCGACACAGACCATTGATTTATCCGATGATATTGCAAAGAGAACCTGTTTTACAGGAAATGGGCAGGCACAGCAGGAGGATATGACAACGGGACTTTTCTTCCGGGAATATTTACTGAAGCAGTTTAGTGATTACCGAAATCAGAGTGAGTCGGAAGTGTTGCAATATGAGATGGAATATCTCATTGCAGGGAAAGATTCTGATGTGGCAAACCTTGCTGGCGTTGCAGAACGCATGCTGGCGATTCGTGAGGTGGCAAACTATATTTATTTGAAAGGGGATGCCGAGAAAACGGCATTGGCGAATACCATAGCGCTTGTAACTGCGGGCTGGACAGCTAATCCGGCGGTAGTCAAGGTGGTAGAAGAAGGAATTCTTGTGGCATGGGCATTTTCAGAAAGCATAAAAGATGTAAAAACGCTTTTAAAGGGTGGCAAGGTTCCTTTTTTAAAAGGAAAGGCCGAGTGGACATTAGACGTTGGAGCATTGTCGGAATCCTTTGCAAAAGAAGAGAAAAGTAAGACCAGTGAAAGTGGTTTAAGTTATGGGGATTATTTAAGAATTTTATTATATCTTACCGGACAGGAGAAGCTTACCTATCGGGCAATGAATCTGATGGAGCAGAATGTCAGGCTGCTGCCGGACCGGGAGAATTTTCGGATGGACTGCATGATTGGTAGTATGGAAATACAGTGCAGTTATCTGTCAAAATCATTGTTCTTCGGGTGGTTTGGAAGTGGCGAAAGCTTCAAAGGAGATTATCATTTTCAGGAAAAAAATTCATTTTCCTATGTTTATTAACAAAAGAAGAAAGGGGGTGCATAAAGGTGTCTCTTCTCAGAATTCAAATAAAAAATCAATATAAAAAAACTCTCTCTAACCCAGATAATACAAATCTATTGTATAGCAATTCTACAAACAGAAAAGAGACACCTTTATGTGCCTCCACAACGGCGTCTATGACAATAGAAGCAGCTATCGCATTGCCACTGTTTGTAATCTGTATACTATCGGTAATCTTTCTTTTCCGGGTATTGGAATTACAGCAGGATGTGGAATATGCCTTGCAATATGCCGCCAGAAAAAGTGCCATTCATGCACATATGACACATGAAAGCGGGCTGGAATCTGTTGTGCCAATTGCAGAAGCAAAAATCCTGTTTCAAAGAAAATTAGAAGAACTGAAAGCACCGGTAATTTATGTGGAAGGGGAAGAAAAGGGGTTCTCTTTTTGGCGTTCTGAATTAATGGGAAATGATATTGATTTATGTGTATCTTATCGGATTGAAAATCCATTGCAGTTATTGGGACTATTTTCTTATGACATGGATCAGCGGGCAAAAGTGCATAAATGGATTGGTTATACAGGCAGTGGAAATGAAGATGGAACTTATGTCTATATTACAGAGACAGGGAAATCCTATCACTGGTTTTCGGACTGTACCTATTTGGATTTGAGCATTCTGGCGGTGCCGGAAGAGACGGTATCCGGATTACGGAATGATTCCGGAGCGAAATATAAAGATTGCGAAAAATGCCGCATAGGAAAGAAAGATACCAAAACAGTATTTGTAACAGAATATGGAGAGGCAGTGCACAATAGTCTTTCCTGCAGTGGGTTAAAGCGTACCGTATACCGTATTTTGCTGGAAGAAGCGGGAAATCATTCGCCCTGTGGAAAATGTGAAAAGAGAAAAGCTTCCTGAGGAAATAAATGTATCAGAAAAATATGAGAAGAAAGAAACGGCAGATAGCAGGTTATAAGCAGTAAGTAGCAGATAGAAAATAACGAATAACAAGGAGATAAGGGGATGATGACAATATGTTCTGTACTTGGAATGTTGGGGATATGTTCCATCGAAGATATCCGAAAAAAAGAAATACAAAGCATAAGAGTATTGTGTTTTGGCATTGGTGGGATTTTGCTGCATCTCTGGCAGAGAAACCAGTCATTATACAGCATGTTAGGAGGGATTGCCGTCGGGGCAGCAGTTATTATTCTGTCATTGGTGTCTGGTGGAATTATTGGAATTGGCGATGGACTGGTACTTTGTGTAGCGGGAATTTACATTGGAGGAATCAATACCATGCGTCTACTTCTGACAGGACTTTTCCTGTCCTCTTTGTATGCACTGGTATTGCTGTTCATGCACAGAAAAAGACGAAAAGACACCATTCCTTTTATTCCGTTTCTGCTGGCGGCATATCTTATTCTGTTGATTTTATAAGACAATGGAAAAAGAAATGTTATCTGCCGGCTTCTTATACCATAGAGGCAGCAGTTATAGTGCCAATGATATTGGCAATATTCTGTACCCTGATTGTAGTCAGCTACGAACTGCATGACAGGGTAAAGGTGGCAGCGGAAGAAAGCAGCAAGAACAAAATAGAATGTATGGAGGAAATTTATATTGGAGATATGTTATAAGAGAAATCTGAATCAGAGTTATATGTTTATTACATCAGATCCCGCGTATTCCGGATATCAGATTCATATGTGCCGACAGAATCATATTCATAATTTATTGCAGTTTGAACCGGTAGTTTCAGAAGGGGAGACACAGTTTCGATATGAAATTACCGGAAAACGTTCTTTGGATCATGTTTTGGAGAGCAGTGATTTTGCCATAGATATGTTTGCAAAAATGTTAGAAACTTTATTGGGAATCTGTCAGGAAATCCGGCCATATCTTTTGGAGGAAGAGGGAATTCTATTAGACCCGGAGAGTATTTATCTTGAGAATGGAACCAAGAAGTTCTACTTCACCTATTGCCCCGGCAGACAGGAACCTGTTACAGAAGGATTCCGAAAGCTGATGGAGTATCTTCTGGCAAAGATTAATCATGAAGATGAACAGATGGTTCTTGCATCTTATGAGGCATATCAGAAATCAACAGAAGAAGGATTTTCTTTGGGTGAAATCCTAAGGATATTATATCAGTACCGGCAGCAGGATGTAGAGGATTATGTACCGGTCCGACAGAAATCTGTTTCATCTAAAAAGGTAGAGGCATTGCAGAAGGGCATTATGCCATGGGAGCAGGAAAAGAAAGATGCAGCTGTGGAGGAAAAGCCAACTGCAAAGAAAAAGAAGGGGTATTGGAAAAAATATGAGATAGATACAATTGAAAAGGATGATGAATATTATAAGAAGGATGCTCAAAGCCGTGGCTGGAATATGGCAATGGAAGAAAAATTGCAGGAATGCATTGCTGCAATCAGCCGGATTCCGGCATTCTTAACAGGAAAGATAAATCATGAGAAGGAGGAGGAACCAATCGTGTGTACACCTATGGATTACAAAGAAATGCAGGAGGAAAATCCGACCGTTTATCTTGGAACGGAGCGGGCTCCGGAAGGAGTTCTGCGTTATGATGGAAAAGAGGATATTTCGAATATCCGGATGGAGTATTTCCCTTTTATCATAGGAAGCAGTGAGCAGGCAGATGGAAATGTATGTATACAGGGAGTCAGCCGCATGCATGCCCGCATTACCAGAGAGAAAGAGGATTATTATGTGGAAGATTTAAATTCCATGAACGGAACATGGCTCAATGGGAAAATGCTGGCATACCGGGAGAAGGAGCAGTTATGCATGAATGATGTGATTCAGCTGGGACGTGAGAGGTTTACATTTCTTTAAGAAAAAGGTTATATTTCCTTCGTTGACAGTGCCTTTTGAAAGTGTTATTGTCAGATTCATAAAAGACTGGAAGAAGGATAAGTTATATTGATTCAGAAAATAGATGCATGTTTAAAAGAGCGGGGATATTCCTTTATCAAAGTGTCGCCGGAAGAGGTTGGGGTATACTATAGATTTACAGAAGGAAGGGCACAGGTGGTTGCTGGAATCTTTATGCATCCGGGATTTGTACTGGAAACAGAAAAATTGCAGGCAATTCAGAAAAAACTGCAGGAGCTGTTTCTTCATCCGGAAGGAAGGATTCCGGGCTGTGAACAGAATATGGCAATCTATCAGGTGGAGTTACTGACGTTACTGGTTGCAGATGATATAGGACAGGCACGTATGCTCGGTGGCAGCTGTCGGAATGTCTGGCTTATTAATGAGCAGACAGGGCAGCTTATGATTTTTGAAAACCAGCCGGGAGATTTCTATGGATTAAGAGATGCATTACAGGAACAGATATCCGGTGGTGGAAGGCAAAGAGGTTATGTTTCACAGGGGTATGCACAGACGGATAATTACCGTAGAACAGAAAAGAAGCGAGATCTTACTTTGTGGCAGAGGATAAAGCAGTATCCGTCCTGGTGTAACGCCGGCATTGTTTTGATAAATATCATAGTATTTCTGTCATTGAGCGTACTTGGCGATACGGAATCTGCAGCTTTTATGGAACAACATGGAGCAGTATTTCTGCCGGATGTATTTGGACAGGGAGAATGGTGGAGACTGTTTACGGCCATGTTTTTACATTTTGGACTGGCACATCTTGCAAATAATATGATTGTATTATTCTGGACTGGAGACAGACTGGAACGTCTGATAGGAAAGTGGCGCTATCTTATCATTTATTTTGGCGCAGGATTGTGCGGTAATCTGCTTTCACTTCTGGTAACACAGGGCAAAGGAACCCTGACGGTGTCAGCAGGTGCCTCAGGTGCCATTTTTGGTGTATTTGGAGCTTTACTCTGGGTAATAATTGCCAACAGAGGAAGGGTAGAAGAACTGAATATCAGAGGAATTGTAATTATGATTGCATTGAGCCTATATTATGGATTTACCAGTACCGGAGTGGACAACTGGTGTCATGTAGGCGGACTGATTGGCGGATTTTTCCTGTCACTGCTTCTATATCGCAGAAAGGATTGATTTTATTCCGGAAAATTTATATACTGTTGATATATGATTGAATGAAGTAAGATGAAAAACTTAAGATACGGAGGCAGAAATGAAAGTAAATATATATTACGGTGGTAGAGGACTTCTGGATGATCCTACTTTATATGTAATCGGGAAAATGGAAGAAGTTTTAAAAGAGCTTCGTGTCAGTGTGGAACGATATAATATATACGAGCACAAGAATAGCATCTCTACGTTGCCACAGACCTTAAAGGATGCAGATGGAATCATTCTGGCAACGACAGTAGAGTGGCTTGGAATCGGTGGTTATATGCAGCAGTTTTTGGATTCCTGCTGGCTTTACGGAGACAAGGAAAAGATTAAGACAACCTATATGCAGCCAATTGTTATGTCAACCACGTATGGAGAACGTGAAGGGGAACTGACATTGTCCAATGCATGGGAAATTTTAGGCGGTCTGCCGTGCAGTGGAATGTGTGGCTATGTAGATGATCTGGTAAGCTTTGAAATGAATCATGACTATTCCCTGATTATTGAGAAAAAAGCAGAAAATCTTTATCGTACAATTTCTCAGAAACAGAAGAGTCTGCCGACTTCTAATCAGGCGGTAACCAGAACCATCCTGCGGACACAGCAGATGGATTTAACACCACAGGAGAGTGAGCAGTTATCACAGTACGTGGCAGATGATTCTTATGTAAAGAAACAGAAAGAAGATATTGAAGAATTAGCGTCCATGTTTAAGGATAAGTTAAGTGTACAGCAGAATGACACGCAGACAGAATATATTACAGAATTAGAAAGCCATTTTGTGCCACAGGGGGATTTCACGGCGAACTATCTCTTTATAATTGAAGAGAAAAAGAAACCATTGGTAGTCGAAGTAGCAGGAGAAGAGTTAAACTGCTATTATGGACAACAGGAAAATGTAGATGTATATGCGAAACTTACGGGAGAAGTCATGAATAATATTTTAGCTGGCAGAATGACATTCCAGAGAGCATTTATGACCGGTGAGATGACGGCAAAAGGAAACTTTAAGACACTGCGTACCTTAGATCAGATTTTTATTTTTGAATAGAAAGAAGGAGTAACCATGAAAGACGATAATTGTATTTTTTGTAAACTGGCAGCAGGCGATATTCCGACAAATACCGTATATGAGGATGATACATTCCGTGTCATTATGGATGCCAATCCTGCAACAAAGGGACATTCCTTAATTATTCCCAAAGACCACTTTGCAAATCTTTATGAAATGGATGAGGAAGTAGCAGCAAAAGCAATGAAGCTTGCTAAGAAAATGGCAGTTCATATGAAAGAAAAATTAAACTGTGATGGATTCAATTTACTTCAGAACAATGAAGAGACTGCAGGACAGACAGTATTTCATTTCCATATGCATCTGATTCCAAGATACAAGGGAGACAAGAATGATGATATTTTAAAATATACTCCATTAGAGCTTTCTGATGATGAAATGAAAGAAATTCTGGATATGATAAAAGTAAAATAAAAAGAAAAAATAAAGGTGTAAAGTCTTATATAGAATCAGGACTTTACACCTTTTGCACTTATGCTTTCTTCTTCTTTTTCTCACTGGCTTCTTCAATGAGCTTAAGAATAGTATGAATAGAATCTAACTGCTGGCTGGACTTCATATTAGAAATATAAGTCTCCTTTTCTGTCATGACTTTCTTAATGGCAGCATCTAAGGTTTCTTTGGTCAGATTCTCTTCTTCAATTACATAGCTATACCCTTGTTTTTCAAAAGAGCGGGCATTTAAAATCTGGTCACCACGGCTTGCAGCAGCAGACAGTGGAATCAGAATATTTGGCTTGTGAAGAGCAAGTAATTCACAGATTGCATTTGCACCGGCACGGGAAATGACAAGAGAGCTTAAAGCAAACATATCCCGAAGTTCTTTCCCGGCATATTCAAACTGGACATAGCCGGAACGGTTGTTATATAATTTATCTATATTTCCTTTCCCACAGAGATGGATAATCTGATAGTTGGCAAGCAGGTCATCTAAGAGACCACGTACCGCATCATTAATAAATTTGGAACCGCTGCTTCCACCGACTACTAAGATAACCGGTTTATCCATGGTAAAACCACAAAGTCTGGCAGCCTGTTCTTTGTCGCCGCTTAAAAGTTCCTGGCGGATTGGAGAACCGGTAAGAACTGCCTTATCCTTTGGAAGATAGTCTACAGTTTCCGGGAAATTACAGCAGACCTTGCAGGCTGCCGGAATTGCAATTTTATTAGCAAGACCAGGTGTCATATCAGATTCATGAATAATAGCAGGAATACGGAGGCGTTTCGCTGCGAGAACGACAGGAACGGAAACGAATCCACCTTTCGAAAAGACAACGTCCGGTTTGATTTTTCTTAAAAGAGATACAGACTGTGCGTAGCCTTTGATCACACGGAACGGATCTGTGAGATTACGGAGATCCTTATAACGACGGAGTTTTCCTGAGGAAATTCCATAATAAGGAATGTTCTGCTCTTCAATTAACTGTTTTTCCATGCCGGCATAGGAACCGATATAAGAGATTTCATAACCAGCCTCTTTTAAAGCAGGAAAAAGAGCAATGTTTGGAGTTACATGACCGGCGGTACCACCGCCTGTTAAAACGATTTTTTTCATGAAAAGAATCCTTTCTTTAATATCAGATTACTTATAATGTAAAATGATTTGCTGAATAATATATTATACTCTTGGTAAAAAAAGTCAACTCTATTTAAAACCTTATACAATCGTAAAAATACCAGAAAATAAAGCGGGGGGTATGTGAAAATGAAAGCATTGTATTATCGGTACTTATTTGAAAATGTGGAAAATGGAATGATTCAGGCAGGCAGTATCTATAACGAGGAGAATGACTGCAGTGTGAATTATGTATACTTATCCGGAAATCCTACGAACAGTAACATAAACGACGGTGTAAGCAGCAAAGACAGCAGCAGAACAAATGATATAACAGGCATCGGTATCTTGGACAAAAGAACCATTAGAAGACTGGCCGGTGCACCGATAGATCTTGTGGTAGTAGGAGAATATACGAGGGACTGTCTTGGTATATTGTATGCACTATTGCAAAATACGACGATTCAGACGGTGATTATGCCTTATGTAGCACCGATTCACCGTATGCTGGTGGAGCAGTGGATATCGGAGGAACAGGATATGGAAGAGAAGGCATTACCGGAACAATGGATATTGGGGCCGGAAATGTCACCGGAAAAACTATTAGAATTTTCCTGCCTCATCCGGCATCCTTACCATGCATTAAAGAATATGGGGGTGGAAAATGTCTATTTATTATATGGAAATTGTCCGCCCTGTTCCCTGGACGCAGTGCAGAATGCCAGAAAAGGAAATTATTTCGAACTGGCAGATGCAGAGGATTTAGAAACGATAAAGATTATGGAACGGGAATACATTCCGGTGGTCAAGGCCGGATGCATCATTAAAAATAAGTGGGTATTTTATTTTTCTGCATATGGAATGAATGTAATGGAACTATATCAGTTTACCAGAAGATATTATACGAAAGAAGGCTATGACAGGGCACTTCGTCATCCGGAAAATACACAGTATCAGGCGGGAATGCAACGGTTATTAGAGGCATATAAGAAGACTTACGGTTTGGAAGCATTTGCAGCAGTTATTATGTATGCAGGTCCGGGTCAGGTAAAAGAAAGCGGAAGTAAAATCAATGGTGCCATGTATGAACAGTCTTTTGGCAGAGAAAATCATTGTTCTCCGTATCTGGATGCCGGCAGAACGGTATGCATGTTAAAATGTATCCAGCGAAATGATTATGGAATGCTCCGGAACCAGTTTACCAGGGAGAGCAGAACCCTTCGAATGGGCGTACTGTTTTTGGGAAATATTGATATGCACAAAAATATGGAAGAGATTTTAAAACGTTATCGGGGCTATGGAAAGACGGTACGGATTGTATCGATTCCCGGCAATGACGATGTGTCAAAATGGAATCCGGAATTTCCGTGGAAATTTGAAGGAGAAGGTATCCGTTATTGGGTTGGAAATATCAATGAGCGAATGGATACGAAGATACTAAAAGATATTCTGCTGGCTGGGTCCTATAACCGGATTATCAGCGTAAATGAAGAATATGGCTGCTGCCTTTCCGGCTATATGTTGGATGGGGAAGAATATCAGCAGCTTTTGTAGAAGACCGCAGAAACAAAGGGAAAAATGGAAAAAGATGCGGCGAAAACACGGCGTTGTCCTCTTTTCAAATGGAATGTTCCTTTTTATAATAGAAAGAAAAAGGAAAAGAGGTTATAAGAATGGGAGCTTTCATGAATTTGGTGTATGAATATGCAAATTACATAATTCTGGCAGGAATGCTCTTACAAATGATAATAATTCTACAGGTTCTGGTTAAAGTGAACCGGACAGGCCGCAGATTGCAAATGATACAGGGAAAAGTAGAAGATTATCTGAATGTCATATTAACTGAAGACAGTGGAAAAGAAGAACCATTGGTATCGAGACAGGAAGAACTGATGCGGGATTCTATTGAAAAGAAGAGAAAACAGCAGGAAGAAGCGGTATTTAATGCTGTTTTGAAGGAAATTTTTCCTTGATAAATGTATATAGGTTTGATAAAATAAACTCTAATGAAATTTTATTCATAATTAGGGAATTGTGTATAGAAAAAACAAAGGAGTGAATTTGAAATGAGTAAAGTAACATTTGATTACTCAAAGGCAGCTTCCTTCATCAGTGAAGAAGAAGTTGGCTATATGAGCAAACTTGTAGACAATGCAAAAAAAGAGTTATTGGATAAAAACGGAGCCGGAAATGATTTCTTGGGCTGGCTGGATCTTCCGGTAGATTATGATAAGGAAGAGTTCGCAAGAATTCAGAAAGCAGCAGCTAAGATTCAGTCTGATTCTGAAGTGTTAGTAGTAATCGGAATCGGTGGTTCTTACCTTGGTGCAAGAGCCGCAATCGAATTCTTAAGACATGGATTCTATAATAATGTTTCTAAGGATGTTCGTAAGACTCCTGAGATTTATTATGCAGGAAACAGCATCAGCGGAAGCTACTTACAGGGACTGCTTGATGTAGTAGGAGACCGTGATTTCTCCGTAAATATTATTTCTAAATCAGGAACAACAACTGAGCCTGCAATCGCTTTCCGTATCTTCAAAGAGAAGTTAGAGAAGAAATATGGTAAAGAAGAAGCTGCAAAGAGAATTTATGCAACCACAGATAAAGCAAAGGGAGCATTAAAACATCTTGCAGATGAAGAAGGATATGAGACATTTGTAGTACCGGATGATGTCGGAGGCCGCTTCTCTGTACTTACCGCTGTAGGACTTCTTCCAATCGCAGTAAGTGGTGCAGATATCCAGAAATTAATGGATGGAGCTGCAGAAGGAAGAAAACTTGCTTTAGAGCAGGATTTCGCAGAGAACGATGCATTACAGTATGCAGCAGTTCGTAACATTTTATTAAGAAAAGGCAAAGCAGTAGAAATTCTTTGCAACTACGAGCCAAGTCTTCATTATGTATCTGAATGGTGGAAACAGTTATTTGGAGAGAGTGAAGGAAAAGACCAGAAGGGTATCTTCCCGGCATCTGTAGATTTAACAACAGACTTACATTCTATGGGACAGTTCATTCAGGATGGTTCCAGAATTATGTTTGAGACTGTTATGAACGTTGAGACTCCGAAGCACAATATTACAATTCAGGAAGAACCGGTTGACTTAGACGGATTAAATTATCTTGCTGGAAAAGATATGGACTTTGTAAATAAGAGTGCAATGAACGGAACCATTCTTGCACATACCGATGGTCAGGTTCCAAACTTCATGGTAAAGATTCCAGAGCAGAACGAATTCTACTTAGGAGAATTATTCTACTTCTTCGAGTTTGCATGTGGTGTCAGCGGATACCTGCTTGGAGTAAATCCATTTAACCAGCCAGGTGTAGAAAGCTACAAGAAGAACATGTTCGCATTACTTGGAAAACCAGGTTATGAAGAAGCAAGAGAAGCATTAATGAAACGTTTATAAAAACTGCTGAAGCAGGGTAAGATAAAATCATTTAAATTTGAATCAGTCCTTGCATTAAAGAAAAAAAGAACTCCATCCGATTGGATATCCAGCCGGGTGGAGTTCTTTCTTTGCTTTACAGAAAATTGCTTTCCAGTAAAGCAAAAAACGCTCCGCGAGGATGTGCACTGCGGCGTATAAGGTAGATGTCGCAAGCGACCGCCGCAGGCACGAGAATGTGCCAAGGCACATTCTTATGCATATTATAAAGTAAATGAATTCATATTTTCTTCCAGGATGGAAGCAATCTCTTTCAGACGATTTGCATTTTCCATGATTTCCTGCATAACATTGCTGACTTCCATAACGGAAGCGGAAGTTTCTTCGGTACTTGCTGCATTCTGCTGGGCAATTGCGGTAAGATTCTGTACGACATCCACAACATCTCCACGGGCTTTATCAAGCTGTGTTGTTCTGGTGGCAATCTCGCCTACGCCACTGATAGAAGAACTGATTCCATCACGAACCTGTTCGAATACCTGACCGGTCTTATGTACGTTTTCGCTCTGCAGGTTCATAATAGTTTTAACCTCATCCATGGTCTTAACTGCTTTTTCAGAATCTTCAATCAAAGCATGGATAATCTGGTCAATCTGGTTTGCAGATTCATTGGACTGGTCAGCCAGTTTCTGAATCTGCGATGCAACAACGGCAAATCCACGTCCTGCCTCACCGGCACGGGCAGCTTCGATAGAAGCATTTAAGGAAAGCAGGTTTGTTTCTTCTGCGATGGAAGAAATCAAAGTTGTAGCCTCTTTAATCTTCAGGGCAGAGATATTAGTTATATTGGTCTGTTCATAAATAACATCAATAGAAGCAATTGCCTGCTGGTTGATGTTGTCCAGTTCTTTCAGGGTGGCAGCAGCTTCCTCGCTGGATTCACGCATCAGGTTAGCAGTGCTTGTAAGATTTTCAACCTGACTGTTGGTATGTTCAATCATGTTACCCATATTAACGATATCATCGGTAGCTTTCTGGGTTTCGGAAGCCTGGTTGGTAGCTCCGGTAGCAATTTCATTTACTGCGGTTTCAACATTTCCTACGGTTGATGTTGTGTGGGATGCATTGGTATCCAGTTCAGTAGATGCATTGTAAAGCAGTTCACTCTGGGACTTAATCTGTGAAACAATTGTAACTAACTTTTCACGTAAATCTCCGATAGCTCTTGCCATCTGCCCGGTTTCATCCTTACGTTTGCTGATGCGGATAGTAGTCGGGCTTTCTGCAAAGTTCAGGGAAGAGAAACGTTTGATAACATTGGTAATCTCTACAATCGGACGGGTCATTTTACTTGCAATAAGGAAAGAAATGATTCCCAGTACAATAAAGATAATAATAGCGGCACCACCGGCGCGGGCATAAATTGCATCCTTAGCACTTAAAATATCTCCACGGTCAGCAGTAATGACCAAAATAGCTGCTTTATTGGAAGTAACATAGTAAGCCGCATATTTTTCAGCACCTCTGAATTCATAGATTGCCATACCATCCTGCTGTTCTTTACCTGCTTCCAAATCAGCTACCACCTGTTTAATTGCGGGATTTTCTACAGGTTGTCCGACTTTGCTTTCATCCGGATGATAAATCATGGTTCCATCTGAACCAACCACATAGGCGTAACTGGAATCCAGATCATTGATGCGGACATCACCGATCAGAGTTTCAAGATATGCCTGATTTAAAATAATGTTACCGCTCCGGTTCAGGGCAGCATCAACATTTAAACCGCAGGTATCACAGACATCACGCATATAGCTTTCTGCCAGAGTGGAAATTGCATTATCAGCAACCGGTATAATCATAATCAGAAGAGAAGCAACACTGATGATAATACTCAGCAGAACTAACTGTACAACATTAAAGCGCATGGAGTGAAGTCCGGACTTTTTCTCCTTCTTTTCCTTAGGCACTTTTGGTGCTTTTGGCACTTTCTGTGCTTTTGCAGGCTTTGGAGCCTTTACTGGATTCTGCTTCAAAGCAGAATCTTTTTGCTTACGTTCCTTCATAAAAATACATCCTCCTTGATAACCATTACGAAAAAAGACGAAATCTTTTCTTGTGATTTTGCGTAATTATTATTAGGAAATTATACCATGAATTGGATAAAAAGTACAGAAACTTGACAAATAAAAATTACTTTGTTATAATCCATGATGTAACAAATTTGTAATAAATGTAATAAAAATGAATAAAATGACATATACTTGTTAATAATCCTTAAAAAAGAAAAACAAGGTATATGTTATGGAGGTCAAAATGAATTTAAGAAAAAGAGTGATTGAGAGCACAATTATAGCAGTGATGCTTACCGTTGTAACCGCAGTCACAGCAGTTATGCAGACAGCACCAGTAGAAAATGTACCAGAACCGCAGCAGGAAACAAAAGCTGTGGCAGATGTACAGGCAGATGGCTCCGCCGGCATTATAGAAGAATTGGCATCATTGGGAGACGCGGCAACCGAGCAGGCATCCATTGAACGTGCAGATGTAGTGGTTGTTGCAGAAGCACAGGAAGAGGAGCCTCAGCTCAGTGAGGAGCAGCAGGCATGGAACAGTAAGCTTATGGCAGATGTGGATGATTTCTTATATATAAGAAGCTCCGCAGATGGAGAGTCTGAAGTAATTGGAAAATTATATAAAGGTGCAGCAGCTGATATCGTAGAGACATTAGATGGCTGGTATCATATTACATCCGGTTCTGTAGACGGATATGTAAAGAGCGAATATTGTGTGGCAGGTCAGGAAGCATATGCTTATGCACAGACCGTATGTGACACCGTAGCAACCGTAACCACCGGCGGTCTTCGTGTCCGCAGTGAAGCAAATCCGGATGCATCTGTTATCAAGGCAGCATCAGAAGGAGATAAGCTTGTAGTTGATACACAGACAGAATCTCCGGAAGGATGGGTCGCAGTCAGCTTAAAGAATTCCACTGCATTTGTATCTGCAGATTATGTAACCGTATCCTTAAATGTAGCATCAGCAGTTTCCATGGAAGAAGAAAGAGCTGCATTGGAAGAGAAGGCTGCAGAAGAGGCAGCAAAGAAAGCTGCACAGACTACAACAACCATGGTAACACAGAATGCATCTGTAGCAGCAAACTGTGATGAAGTAACACTTCTTGCTGCATTAATCCAGTGCGAAGCAGGCAGTGAGTGTTATGAAGGCCAGCTGGCAGTCGGAGCAGTTGTTATGAACCGTCTGAGAAGTGGTGTATATCCATCCAGCCTTTATGATGTAATTTACCAGAGCGGTCAGTTTACACCAGCAGGAAACGGAAAAGTTGCATCTGTTATTTCAAGCGGTGTCAGCGGAAGCTGTTTACAGGCAGCACAGGAAGCATTATCCGGTGTAGATAATACCGGTGGGGCATTAAGCTTCCGCCGTGCAAGTTCCGGTCAGGCAGGAGTAGTCATCGGAAACCATGTATTTTTCTAGGAAAATGTAAGAAAATATAAGAGAGTATAAAGTCAGGGTGTCAAAAGAAGTTTTTGGCACCCTGTTGTAATCTTGGAAAAAGTATAGTAATATGTGAATAGTTATTCAAAATATAAGTTTTGGAGGGTAAAAATGGAAGGATTAATAGCACTTATCATTTTAGTAATACTAGTACTGGTAATTATTGTATCCTGTATCAAGATTGTACCGCAGGCAAATGCAGTTGTTGTAGAGCGTCTGGGTGGATATCTTGCAACCTGGGGCGTAGGTCTTCATTTTAAAGCACCGTTTATTGACCGTATCGCAAAGAGAGTTCTTTTAAAAGAGCAGGTGGTTGATTTCCCACCACAGCCGGTAATTACCAAAGATAATGTAACCATGCAGATTGACACCGTTGTATATTTCCAGATTACAGACCCGAAGTTATTTGCTTACGGTGTTGAAAATCCGATTATGGCAATCGAAAATCTGACAGCAACCACACTTCGTAATATTATCGGTGATCTGGAATTAGATGAGACCCTTACTTCAAGAGAGACCATCAATACCAAGATGAGAGCTTCCCTGGATGTGGCAACAGACCCATGGGGAATCAAGGTAAACCGTGTAGAGTTAAAGAATATCATCCCACCAAAGGCAATTCAGGATGCCATGGAGAAACAGATGAAGGCAGAGCGTGAAAGACGTGAAGCAATTCTTCGTGCAGAAGGTGAGAAGAAATCTACGATTCTTGTAGCAGAAGGTAAGAAAGAATCAGCAATCTTAGATGCAGAGGCAGAGAAGACTGCCGCAATTTTACGTGCAGAGGCACAGAAGGAAGCAACCGTAAAAGAAGCAGAAGGTCAGGCAGAAGCAATCTTAAAGATTCAGCAGGCAAATGCAGACGGACTTCGTTTCTTGAAAGAAGCAGCACCGGACGATGCTGTATTACAGCTTAAGAGCCTGGAAGCTTTTGCAAAGGCTGCGGACGGAAAGGCAACAAAGATTATCATTCCATCTGAGATACAGGGCGTTGCAGGACTGGTAAAATCAATTACAGAGGTTGCCGGAGATAAATAATTAAAAAGGAAACCATAAACCTAAAATGAAATCGGGCTGCCACATCTATGTAGGACAGCCCGTTTTGTATCAAAGAGTAAGAAGAAAAGAGGAAAAAGCAATGAATTTAAAAGGACGTAATTTCTTAAAACTGATGGATTTTGAACCAGAAGAAATCCTCTATATGATAGATCTGGCAGCAGACCTGAAAGCAAAGAAGAAACAGGGTATTCTGCATGACAGCCTGATTGGCAAAAATATTGCACTGATTTTTGAAAAGACCAGTACCAGAACCCGTTGTTCTTTTGAAGTGGCAGCCCATGACCTTGGCATGCACGTAACTTACCTTGACCCGTCAGGTTCCCAGATTGGAAAGAAAGAGAGCATTCCGGATACCGCAAGAGTTTTGGGACGTATGTTTGACGGAATCGAATATCGTGGCTATGGACAGGATATCGTAGAAGAACTGGCAAAATATGCAGGCGTTCCGGTATGGAACGGACTGACCAATGAATTTCATCCGACCCAGATGTTAGCAGATATGTTAACCATCCGCGAGCATCTTGGCAGATTAAAGGGCGTAAAGCTGGCATATATGGGAGATGCCCGTTATAATATGGGAAATTCCCTGATGGTAACCTGTGCAAAACTGGGAATGCATTTTGTGGCTTGTACTAATAAGAAGTATTTCCCGGATCCAAAGCTGGTTACATATTGTGAAGATGTGGCATCCCGCACAGGCGGAACCATTACCTTAACAGAGGATGCCATGGAAGGAACCAGGGGTGCAGATATTGTCTATACTGATGTGTGGGTATCCATGGGTGAGCCGGAAGAGGTATGGAAAGAGCGTATTACAGACCTGATGCCATATCAGGTAAATAAGAAGCTGATGGATAATGCAGGAGAGCAGGCATTGTTTATGCATTGTCTCCCGGCATTCCATGACCTTAAGACCAGGATTGGACAGGATGTCTATGAGAAATTCGGATACTCCGAACTGGAAGTAACCGATGAAGTATTCGAAAGTGAGAAATCCATCGTATTTGATGAAGCAGAGAATCGTATGCATACGATTAAGGCAGTTATGCTTGCAACTTTAGGAGAATAGGAACCTATGAAAGCAAAAATACTTGCAGCACTGCGGGAAGCGGAAGGTTATGTTTCCGGACAGGAGCTTTGTGAACGCTTTGGTGTATCAAGAACCGCAGTGTGGAAGGCAATCAATCAGTTGAAAAAGGATGGCTATGAAATTGAAGCGGTGCAGAACCGGGGCTACCGGATTGTAGGCACACCGGATATCTTAAGCGAAAATGAATTGAGCAGTATCCGTAAAACAGATTGGATTGGGAAAAAAATCTATTATTATGATGAAACAGATTCTACTAATGTAAGAGCCAGCCGTCTTGCAGAAGAGGGTGCAGAGCATGGAACCCTTGTGGTGGCAGACCAGCAGGATGCCGGAAAAGGAAGACGTGGAAGAGGCTGGAGTTCCCTGCCGGGAACCGGAATCTTTATGACACTGATTTTAAAACCGGAGCTGAATCCTTCCAATGCATCCATGCTGACACTGGTGGCAGCTATGGCGGTGGCAAAGGGCATTACCCGCTGCACCGGTATGGAAGCAAAGATAAAGTGGCCAAATGATATTGTCATCAATGGTAAGAAGGTAGTAGGAATCCTGACGGAAATGAGTGCACAGATGGATTATGTAAACCATATTGTGGTAGGCATTGGTATCAATGTGAATAATGAAAGTTTCCCGGAAGAAATTGCGCAGAATGCCACCTCACTTCTGTTACAAAGTGGAAAACGGGTAAACCGTGCAGCATTAATAGAAGCTGTCTGGGAAGAATTCGAGCATTATTATGACCGGTTTATGGCATATCAGGATTTACGGGATCTGCGGAAGGAATACGATGCAAGCCTTGCCAATAAAGGGCAGAAGGTAAGAGTGTTAGACCCGAAAGAGCCATTTGATGGAGTGGCACAGGGCATTACCGACCGGGGCGAATTAATCGTGGATACCTGGGAAGCAAGAAAACTGGTGTCTTCCGGGGAAGTATCTGTCCGCGGGATTTATGGATATGTATAGATATGCATAGAGATAGATGTTTATAGGATAGACAGGAAAAGCCACATTTACCAGATATAAAAAAGGCATAAATAAAAAAAGGAGTATGAATATATGGAGCAGGAAGAAATCGTTTTATGCGGTTCCAGCGCTTATACCAAGAAATTCTATCTGAATCCGTTGTTTAACGGACTTCCGGAGGGAATCAAAGAGGATTTGAATATTCTTTGTGTACTGTATACAGAGGATATCGGAGGAACACTGCAGCTTATATTTGACAAAGAGGGAAATCTTAATTTCCGGACGGAATGTGAGGATGGAGATTTCTTTTATGATGAAATCGGCAGTGTGTTAAAAATCAAACAGATGCAGCGGGAAAAGACAGAGCTCTTTGAATCGCTTGAAATGTATTACCGTGTATTTTTCCTGGGAGAAGAATTCACAGAGGATAAGGAGGACTAATATGTTACTGGCAATTGACGTAGGAAATACCAACATTACCATCGGGGTGTTTGATAAGGAAAAATTAGTTACAACATTTCGTATGACAACAAAAATGCAGAGAACTTCTGATGAATACGGTATTACAATCATTGATTTGTTAGAGCATAACGAGATTTCCCATAATGAAATCAAAGATGCCATCATTTCATCGGTAGTACCAAATGTGATGCACTCCCTCTGCAGTGGAATGATTAAATATTTTGGGATTCAGCCAATGGTGGTGGAGCCGGGCGTGAAGACAGGAATCCGTATCACATCCGAGAATCCGGCACAGATTGGCGCAGACCGTATTGTAGACGCTGTAGGTGCATATGAGCTTTATGGCGGACCGGTTGTAGTAATTGACTATGGTACAGCAACCACCTATGACTTCATCAATGGAAATGGAGATTTCTTCGCAGGAGTAACTTCACCGGGAATCCGCATTTCTGCAAAGGCACTCTGGGAAGATGCGGCGAAGCTTCCGGAAATCGAGATTAAGAAACCGTCTACCATCCTTGCAAGAGAAACTATCAGCAGTATGCAGGCAGGACTGATATTCGGACAGATTGGACAGACAGAATATATCGTAAAAAATATGATAAAAGAATCCGGACTTAAGGATGTAAAAGTAGTTGCAACCGGCGGACTGGGTAAAATCATCGCAAATGAGACAAAATATATTCAGTACTACAATCCGACACTGACATTAGAAGGAATGCGTCTTATTTACGCAAAACAGAAACGATGAAACTGACAATAGGAAATGTAACACTTGATAATAATTTGATATTAGCACCAATGGCAGGGGTAACAGACCTGCCATTTCGTGTACTTTGCAAAGAGCAGGGAGCAGGACTTATCTGCATGGAAATGGTCAGTGCTAAAGGCATTTATTATAATAATAAGAACACCGAGAGCCTGCTTGCCATTGATGAGCGGGAACATCCGGTTTCCCTGCAGCTTTTTGGCTCCGACCCGGAAATTATGAGCGAGATGGCAAAGCGTATCGAACATCGACCGTTTGATATTCTTGACATCAATATGGGATGTCCGGTGCCAAAGGTAGTCAATAATGGTGACGGCTCTGCACTGATGAAAAATCCGATTCTGGCAGGTGAAATCATCGAAAAGACAGCGAAAGCCATAAAGAAGCCTCTGACGGTAAAAATCAGAAAGGGCTTTGATGAAGCCCATGTCAATGCAGTAGAGATGGCACATATTGCGGAAGAGTCCGGGGCAGCTGCCATTGCGGTGCATGGACGGACCAGGGAACAGTATTATTCCGGCAAAGCGGACTGGGAGATTATCCGGAAAGTGAAAGAAGCAGTAAAGATTCCGGTCATCGGAAACGGTGATATTTTTACACCGCAGGATGCATATCGGATGCAGCAGGAAACCGGCTGTGACGGGCTGATGATAGCAAGGGGAGCACAGGGAAATCCATGGATATTTGCACAGATTAACCATTTCTTAGAAACGGGGGAAGAACTGCCGAAGCCATCCGCCAAAGAAATGGTGGATATGGTGCTGCGTCATGCAAAGATGCAGATTGCCTTTAAGGGCGAATTTACCGGAATGCGGGAAATGCGTAAGCACGCAGCCTGGTACACCGGCGGCTACAAGCATGCATCCAGGCTTCGAAGCCTGCTCAATGAAGTGGAGACTTACGAACAGCTGGAGGAATTATTAGAAACCTTTGCATCATATAATGAAGCATGAAATGGTGGAAAAAATTAAAAAGTCTTTTACGCAGGAATAAAAGCAATCTGCAATCAGAAAACAGGAATAGCCATCAGGATGACCTGATTGAAAAAGAAATTTATTTTCCCTGCAATGCATTTTTTCGGAAAATAATCGAAGCAGTATTAGAGCAGAAAGGCATTTCCTACCGGGACATGCGGCTATTTGTCATTGATGCGGAAGATGGCGCATATCTAAGACAGGAGGAAGAACAGTATATGCTCCGACAGCTTTATCCGGGACTTAATGCATATACGCTTTGCACCGGCCAGCCGGAATGTCACCGGAAGGAAATGGATTATCTTTATGAAGAGATGGGACTGATTGTAGAAGTGATTGGAAAAGAGGAAAATGCAGTTCAAAAGGGAACCGGTCCGGAAGAGGGCAGACTGATACTGGATTTTGAAGCTGACGGAAGAATCCGGGAAGAATTTCTATCGGAAAAAAGTATCTATATTTCCATTTATAAAAGGAACTGGTATCAGCGGGCAAATCTTGACATTGAAGTACCTATTGGGTATAATATTATGATTGTTAAGGGAACCGGTTTTACAGGCTGTGAAGCGGTTTCAGATCGATTAGAGCGAGAATTTTATGCAGAATAGAAAATCTATAAAAGGAAGGGCTAATAAGCATGGATAAGAAAAACATTTTGACCTATCAGGGTTTACAGAAACTGGAAGACGAGTTACAGAATCTGAAAGTGGTCAGAAGAAAAGAAGTTGCACAGAAGATTAAAGAAGCAAGAGAGCAGGGAGACTTATCTGAGAACGCTGAGTATGATGCAGCAAAAGATGAGCAGCGTGATATCGAAGCAAGAATCGAACAGATCGAGAAAATCTTAAAGAATGCAGAAGTCGTAGTAGAAGAAGAAGTTGATTTAGACAAGATTAACATCGGATGTCAGGTAAAAATCCTTGATATGGAATTCGATGAGGAACTGGAATATAAAATTGTTGGTTCTACAGAGGCAAACAGCTTAAAGGGAAAGATTTCCAACGAGTCTCCGGTTGGTAAAGCATTAATCGGTGCCGGCGTTGGTGACGTAGTAGAAGTTGAGACCCAGATGGGTAACTTAAAATATAAAGTATTAGGAATCCACAGATCAAACTAATAGATTAGGAGAACAAAGATGGCGGAACAGAAGAACGTACAGGAACAGGATATTAACCAGTTAATCAAGGTGCGCCGTGATAAGTTAAAAGAACTTCAGGAAAATGGAAAAGATCCGTTCCAGATAACCAAATATGATGTAACAAACCACAGCACAGATATCAAAGACGACTTTGATGCTTTTGAGGGAAAAGAGGTATCTATCGCAGGTCGTATGATGTTCAAACGTGTGATGGGAAAAGCTTCTTTCTGTAATGTACAGGATTTAAAGGGAAGCATCCAGGCATATGTCGCAAGAGACGAAATCGGAGAAGATTCTTATAAAGATTTCAAGAAATATGATATCGGAGATATTTTAGGAATCAAAGGAAAAGTATTTAAGACCAAGACCGGAGAAATCTCTATCCATGCATCTGAGGTAACTTTATTATCCAAGAGCTTACAGATTTTACCGGAGAAGTTCCACGGACTTACTGATACCGATACCAGATATCGTCAGCGTTATGTAGACCTTATCATGAATCAGGAATCCAAGCAGACTTTCATCAAACGTTCCCAGATTATCAAGGAAATCCGTAATTTCTTAGCTGGACGTGACTTCATGGAAGTTGAGACTCCGATGCTGGTTTCCAATGCAGGTGGAGCAGCCGCAAGACCGTTTGAAACACATTACAATGCATTAAATGAAGATGTAAAACTCCGTATTTCTCTTGAGTTATACTTAAAGAGACTGATTGTTGGTGGCTTGGAGCGTGTTTACGAAATCGGACGGGTATTCCGTAACGAAGGTGTTGATACCCGCCATAATCCGGAATTTACATTGATGGAGTTATACCAGGCATACACCGATTATGAAGGCATGATGGAACTTACCGAGAGCATGTTCCGTTATCTTGCAGAAAAAGTATGCGGCACTACAAAGATTACTTACAATGGCATTGAAATCGACCTTGGAAAGCCTTTTGAGCGTCTGACCATGAATGATGCCATCAAGAAATATGCCGGCATCGATTTTGATACCGTAGCAGATGATGAAGCAGCAAAGGCGCTGGCAAGAGAACATCACATTGAATTCGAAGAGCGTCATACCAAGGGTGATATCATCAACCTCTTCTTCGAAGAATTCTGTGAGAAAGAACTGATTCAGCCGACCTTTATCATGGATCATCCGGTAGCAATTTCTCCGCTTACCAAGAAGAAACCGTCTGACCCAACCAAGGTAGAACGTTTTGAATTATTTATCAATACATGGGAAATGTGTAATGCATATTCCGAGTTAAATGACCCGATTGACCAGCGTGAGCGTTTTGCAGCACAGGATGCCGCATTCGAAGCCGGTGATGAGGAAGCAAACCATACCGACGAAGATTTCTTGAACGCACTGGAAATCGGTATGCCACCTACCGGTGGAATCGGATATGGAATCGACCGCCTGGTTATGCTGTTGACAGATTCACCGGCAATCCGTGACGTATTGCTGTTCCCGACAATGAAGACCCTGAATGATGTAAATAAGAAAAATGATGTAAAATCTAAGGCTACTGAAGAAGTGAAAGCAGAGCCTGAAAAGATTGATTTTTCTAAGGTAAAGATTGAGCCTTTGTTTGAGGAAATGGTAGACTTTGATACATTCAGCAAGTCAGATTTCCGTGCAGTAAAGGTTAAAGAGTGTGTTGCAGTACCGAAGTCAAAGAAACTGTTACAGTTCACTCTTGATGACGGAACAGGCACAGACAGAACCATTTTAAGCGGTATTCACGCTTATTACGAGCCGGAAGAACTGGTTGGAAAGACTCTTATCGCTATCACAAATCTTCCACCGAGAGCTATGATGGGCATTGACTCTTGCGGTATGCTCCTCAGTGCTATTCACGAAGAAGAAGGCGAAGAAAAGCTTCATCTTCTGATGGTTGATGACCACATTCCGGCAGGTGCAAAGCTCTATTAAGATGATGTAAAGATGTACCGTTTTACCAAATAAACGGAACGTACTTCATTTGATAAAAAACTGAAAAAACAGCGATTTACATCAAACTTACATCATTTGATGCAGAAATCGGTGCAAGCAAGAAAAAATCGCATAATAAGCAGAATGAATGGGCAGTCCTTAATGGGATTGCCCATTTTTAGAAGAGAGAGAAATGTAAATCACCGATTAGGTTTTCATTGCAGTGGTTATGGAGAACAGTTATAATGGGGATAAAAGAAAACGACAAATTTGAAGTTATGGAGGAATGATAGTGAGTTATATTACAATGGAAATATGGACTGGAATATGGATATTAGTGAGATTATTTCCAATGGCACTTATTATTTTTGCAGGTGTTATGATTATCGAAGTGGGTATTGAATTTATCCAGAAGAAGAAAATTGAAGTTAAGATTTTAAATTGGTTATGTCAATTCTTATGGATTCTAATAGTTGTATCAATATTAAAAATTACAGGAATTATTGGTGGTAGTTTTGGAATATCCTCACCACTTGATAGTTATATTAGTTTTAAATTATTTGAGGATGGATTTAATGCGGCAACTATTTTGAATATATGTCTATTCATTCCATATGGATTTTTGCCAGTATTTATTTTTAAGAATATCCACAAGCATTGGTGGAATGGCGTTATACTTGGAGCAGTATTTTCGATTGGTATAGAATTTTTGCAAACATTTATTGGAAGGTTTGCACAGTTAGATGATGTGATTATGAATACTTGTGGGACTCTCGTTGGATTTTTGATAGGATGCTTGTTACTTCGTATAACCACAAGGAAAAAATAAATTTCAGTCTGTAGGGATGAAAATTTGAATTCGTAGGAGGTATCGAAAAATGAATAGGAAAACTTTATTCTGTTTTCTGACAGCTTTGATAATGATTTTTGTTCTTGCCGGCTGTAGTGGAAAGAATAGTGGTGGGAATATTGACAATGTTCAAATTCCTGATTGGAAACCATCGGAAATATATTCAGACAGTGATATTGAGGCGGCTTTCCAAACAGTAAAAGACTATTTCGGCAACGAATTTGACGGCTGCACACTGACAAAACTGTCCTATCCCGGAGATACATACGCCGATGAATTTGATGAATGGGCTGAACAATATGACGCGGATGAAGCAATCGTAATATTATCATCTTTCGATGTAGACTCATCAGGCGGGGATGGTTCGCTTAATCCGGATTCAACATATGATGATTGGAAATGGATTCTAATTAGGAATGACAGTGGGAATTGGGAACATGTTGACCACGGGTATTAAAGCGACAAATTTCAGTTTGATTAACTCCCTTTGAGAGAGGAATACCCTTTCTCAAAGGGCTTTTTTAATTTATCCGCATATTCGCAAACTTGGGGCAAGTACCTTTTCTTCATATAATAAAGCCAAAGGAAGGAGAGGATTTGATATGAGTAACAGCTTAGCGGCAGTACATCCGGAATTGGTTGCCGAGTGGTCGGAAAAGAATTTGCCACTGACACCGGACAGCATAACTTTCGGCTCGAATAAAAAGGTATGGTGGAAAGGTGCTTGCGGTCACGAATGGCAGACAACCACAATGCTTGCAAACTCTGAGTTTGTGGCACTCTTGAAGCAGGCAAATACAGACAGTTCAAAGATGGCGGAGGTTATCGGGGTATCAGAGGCACAGCTTCGGTTCGTAACTAATACCGCCTCTGGAATGGGACTTATTAAGTGTGGTTCGGTAGTAATTCCCTTTGATAATCAGATCAGCAAGGATACGGATTTGTACAGGCTGTATAATACCAACATTCATGAGAAGATTGCGGAACAGAAGAAAAAAGAAGCAATGCTGCAGTGATAACAGATGAATTTTTATAGAATCTATAGTATAATCAAGAGGTCGGATGAATGTCCGACCTTGATGATAATAAATTAGATATTCCCTATTTTTAAGAAGAAAGCATATAAGATTCGATATGAAAAATAAATAAGGAAGCAGTTCTAAAATGTATCATTTGTACCGGAGAACATGTGGCTGGATTTTAAGATATGCTTATCGTACACTTTGACGAGAATATGTTGATTGGGGATGCAGCGGACCTGGATGCATTTATGGAAATGTATGGTGTGGAAGCAATTTCCAAGGAATATTTGTAATTATTAGGGAAAAGAAAATTTGAATTTTACGCACTATTAACTTTTGGATATAAAGTGCCGATATTACAGATATAGAAACGGATTTCTGTATCAATTTTCAAGGAGGATGATACCATGATTAGAGCAGCTAATTTAACACAGGTAACAGATTATTATAAGAGCAATACTGTTAGTAAGCAAAATAACACAGAGAAAGCAAAAGATGTGCAGCCCAATGCACAGAAAATAAAATCCAGCGAAGATAAGTTATCTTCTAAGGCACAGAAATATCTGGAAACATTGCGTAAGGATAATGCGGATTTCGATTTTATTATTGCTGATAAAGGCGATGATTTCAGAGGATTAGTAGACCAAAGCGATAAGGAATTTACAGTTGTTTTTTCAAGTGCTGAACTTGAAAGAATGGCATCCGATGAGAAATATGCACGGGAAAAATTGTCTACGGTAAAAACTGCAGTTGAGATGTCAGATAAAATCAATGAACAGTTTGGGTTTGAACGTGCTTGGGGAACGACAGACAATAGTGGAACTGTATTAAATAAGTTAACTATGTCCTTTGATGATGATGGAAAGATGACACTTTTTGCTGATTTGGAGAAGATTACAGAAAAGCAGAAAGAACGGCTTGAAGAATTAAAGGAAAAACGTGCAGAGGAGAAAAAGCAGGAAAAGAAGGATGTAACTGTTAAGCGGACTACAATTCAGGCAAATTCAAAAGAAGAATTACTTGAAAAGATTTCTGAACTGGATTGGAGTAAGATAACAGAAGAAAAGGCAACACAGGGTATGAAGTTTGATATCACTATTTAATCGTAGCATTAACCGGGAATTGGAGGTGTGCTATGATTGCAGGTACAATACGAAACGCTGTGAATCAGATGCAGTTAGTAAATGATTGGGAGCAAAAGAAGGCTACCGGGGATGTTGTAAAGAAGCAAGAGGGTATGACTGTAACAAGTCAGGAAGAAAGCATGATTCAGCATTTCCGAGAGCAACTTGAGCGAGACAAAGAAAGTTCTGCATATAGTCAGATTTATAACAAGATTGCAAGCGGTCAAGAATTAACAGCTTCAGAAGAAGATGCTATTCGTCAGAAAGACCCTAAAGCCTATATGGAATATAAAGCGGCAAGAATGGAACAAGAAGCTTATGAGCGTAGGTTGGAGAGATGTAAGACAAAAGAAGAGGCTCAAAGGCTTCAAGTAAATGAGATGAATGGAAATTTGGCAGAACTAAAAAGTATCGTGAATAATCCAAATATTCCAAAGAGTGAAAAGCTTAAGGAAGCTCAACGTATCATGGGAAATACTTTTAGAGCTGTAGAGTCATTCACAAGATTTGTAAAAAGTACAGAATATAGGGATTTGCCAACAGAAGAGGAAATTGTAGAGACATCTATAGAAAAGGGGCAGGTTGCAGAGGATTCAAACGATACTGAAATGTCTGAACAGTTAACATCAGATACAACTGTTTCAGTAGATGAGGCAGCAAAAATAGTAAATGATTCGAAGCGAGATTTACAATTAAGTGATGTTCACCAAATTGAAAAAGATGTTATAGAGGAAATGAAGGATATCGAAATAAAGCATTTTGGTGAGAAGAAATCATCGGTCAGAATAGACATTACGGTATAGGAATAGTCTGCGTGAAATTTCAGTTTCATGTTGCTTTTAATAATTGAATATTGAATGATTTTACATAGCCGTTAAGGAGTAATTTTTGCTCCCTAGCGGCTTATTTTATTTTTCAAAGTAGGAGGTGAGAAAATTGAAAATTAGAAAGGTTGATGACAAACCGATGGTCATTCACACCAAGGAGAAAGCCAAGATTCATGCCCACGAACCGAAGGGAGCCAAGATTAAGGGGAGTAACATCTATACAGTAGAGAGAGGTCCTAAGACAGCTGGTGCAAAGGTAACTGATACGGATAGAAAGAAGTCCTATCGCAAGAGTACCATTCATCAGTCGGAGCCGAAGAATAAGGGATTATCAAGATTCAAGCAAAACCTTAAGGAATCAAACACTTCCATCAAGACCAAGAACACGAATCTTCACATTGCAGGAAGAACTGGAGCACTTGTAGCGGGGGCAGTAACAGATCAGGTGGAAGGCGGTCAGGAGGTATCGCAGGCAGCATATCTTGCATATGAAGCAAGCCGCCCTGTTACCGGAACTGCTTCTAAGGGGGCTGCACTTTTCAGGAAAAAGGCGGCAGCCGAGGCAAAGAAGCGTATCAAGAAGGTAGAGGCAGGAAAGAAGCTGGCAAAAAAGACAGCAAAGAAAGCTGCCAAAGATACAGCCAAGACTGTAGCTAAAGAGACGGCAAAAGAAACAGCAAAGACTACTGCCAAGGTTGCAACGAAAACTGCTACAAAGGCAGCTGCTACGGCGGCAGGAACAGCGGTTGCACCGGGAGTAGGCACGGCAATCGGCATGGCAGCCGGATATGCGGCAGGTGTGTCCATAGAGGTCAAGGATGAAAAGATGACAAACCGGAGCAGGAAGATAAAGTTCTTTCTGGATAAGATGAAAGCACAGGAGAATCAGACGGATAGTGTGGCAAAGCTGGTAAAGGATCTGATTGTGCGAAAAGCGATTACCTGGGTAAAGGCAGCTGCACCGATTATCGGATTGGTGCTTTTATTACTTGTTCTTGTAGTTGCCATGATTGCGGTTCCGGTTATAGCGGTGATAGCAATCCTTTACAATTCTCCATTTGCTTTATTCCTGCCACCACTTGAATCAGGAGATACCGTGCAGACAGTAACGAGTGCCTATGTGCAGGAGTTTAACCGGGATGTGAACACGAAAGTGAATGAGCATACCGGATATGACCTTGGAGAGCTTGTCTATGTGGATTATGAAGGTATGGAAGAAAATCCAAGCAATTACTATGACATCATGGCAGTCTATATGGTCAAGCATGGTGTCGGAGATACTGCAACAGTCATGAATGATACTTCTAAAGGCTGGCTGCAGGCAGTTGTAAATGATATGTGTTCATACACCACAAGCACCGGAACAAAGGATGTGGAAGAAACAGATGCAGACGGTAATGTAACTACTGTCACGAAGTCGGTTCTGTATGTGAATGTCACACTCAAATCTTATCGGGATATGATTTCGGTGTATGGATTTGACGCTAACCAGGTGGAAATGCTTGAGCAGATTATGAGTGCTGACTTTATGGGACAGCTTGGGTACGCTGGCAGCGGAAGCGGTGGTGGAGGCGGCAGTCCGGGAGTAAGTTCCATGACAGAGGATGAAATCAATGCTATTCTTAGTGGAATCACTGACAGCAGGCAGAAAAAAGTCTGCTCATACGCACTTCACAGAGTTGGTTTTCCATACAGTCAGGATATGAGAGATTCCGGCAATTATTATGATTGCAGTTCTCTTGCATATTACTCATGGAAAGATGCAGGCGTGGATATTAGTTATGGCGGTGCAACCACAGCGGCAGCGGAGGCACAGGGACTGGATGAAGCCGGAAAGACTGTCTCCTTTGATGAGTTACAGCCGGGAGACCTTATGGAATGGTTGTTACACTTGGCAACTGGCTTAATGGCAGATTGTCTTGTGAACAGATAGAACAGCTTTGGTGTGAGCTTATCATACCAAAGCAAAACAAAGAACAAAAAGAAAGCGAGGAATAGCATATGAAGTATTCAATTAAGGTAATCCCGATAAAGAGAAGGATAAAGAGGCAACACCCTTTCGATAATTAGTAATCAAGTTACAGGGGCGGTCAAGGCTGCCCCATTTACAGAATGGAGGAAACAGAATGGATATGGAAGCAGGAAAAACACTTACCAATGAGGAGGTCATAAGAGAACTTCTCGAATTGTTAAAGAAGAATGCCATGAAAGAGCAGGCAAATGATGTATTTGAGATATGCAGCTATGTGGATGGACTGGAGAAAAAGATTGATTCCATGACGGAAGAACTCACCAATATGCAGAACCAGATCAAAGAAATGCAGGAAGATACTCTTGTCAATAATGCTAAAAAGGCATTGTCAGAAGCACAGGAGCGACTTAATACCAGATGTGAGCAGATAAAGTCACAGGTATTAGAAGTGAAAGAACAGGTGAAATTTACTGCAAAAAGTATTGTAGATGAAGCAAAGGTAAAAGGCAGAGCTGCATTATACAGAGTATCAGAGTTCTTAGGAATTAAGAATAAACTTCTTAATATCCGGGAGAATGTAAGAGGTGCAATCAGAACTACGGATAAGGATATAGCTAAAACGGCATTGCTTGGAAAAGGACTTCGTGAGGCAGGACAGACAGCAGCCAATGCATTTCGTACTTTTGCAGACAAGCCGGAGGTAGATTATTCACAGAAAGAGCAGAAACATCCCATTACAAAGGCGGTGCTTGCACCTATGAAAGCAGTGAAAAAGATGCTTGTATCAATGGAACTTCATCTTGATGCTTCGATTGATAAACTGGATAATCTGGCTATGAATGTGCAGCTTGATAAGGAAAAGCATATGGAGAATGCGAAAACAAAGGAACAGACAGAGCCGGAGAGGGTAGAAGCTGAGCGAGTGGAAGCGGAGATTGTATACTCTCCTATGGTCGCTGAACCACAGGAGTATCAGTATAATGCAGATGCATTTGAGGCAAGAGGTGCGGATGAGGTGAAGCAGGAAGCAGCACATAAGGAAGTATCGAAGGTAAGGGAAGATAAAGCCAGATAATTTAGAGGACGTGGGAGAGATTCTGCGTCCTTTTTTAGTGCGGATCAATTTGATAGATGTTATAATGTGAAAAGATAAATGCGAAACATGCGCTATACTAGCAAAAGTTATTAATTATATAAAGGTGGGAGAAATTTGGCAAAAAGTAAAAAGACAAAAATACATAAAAAGATAGATGGTCAGCTTTTACAGATGAAATGAATGCGGAGAAATTGGGATTCATAAAAGGAGAACTTTATGAATTAGAAAAAGACAATGTTCGGTATCGACTGCCAAACCAAAAACTCCCGTTCTTAAAGAAAGACTTTCATGTAAAAAACAGTTATGCCGATTTTATGATTGAAGATATAGAGATTAGTATTTCTATTTATGATGGCAAGGATTTTGCTATTGAATTTAATCATTTTAGAAGCATAAAAGGTTGCTTTGATAAAGATAGCAATATCGAGATCATGGAAAATACTTTGAACGAGAAAGAGAACATTTTATATACCGAAAATAATGAGATAATAGAGGATGTGTTGAAGCAGTTATTGGAAATTCATAATAATGTTTATCGGCGTTAGTAAAGTAAAATAATTGAAAAGTTGAGTTAAAAGTCCCGATTATGGGATACTAGATAGTGCATAATGAATCAAAGATAATCTTCAAAAGCATTTATACTTTAAGGAGTGACATAAATATAATGCAATATAAAATTTTAATGGTTGATGATGATAGAGAATTGCTAAAAATGCTGAATCAATACTTTACATTGAAGAATTATACAGTAATGATTGCAGAAAATGGCATAGAAGCAATGGAAAAGATAAGTGCAAACCCTGATATTATTCTATTGGATGTGAATATGCCGGGAATGGATGGGATTGAAGTATGCAGAAGAATCCGAGACAGGGTTTCCTGTCCGATTATCTTTTTGACTGCAAAGGTAGAAGAACAGGATCGGGTAATGGGATTACTGTCTGGCGGAGATGATTATGTTTTGAAACCATTTAGTTTGAAAGAACTCGATGCCAGAATTATTGCCCATTTGAAACGTGAGGAACGCTTACATAGGAAAACAGAACAACGGTTTTATGGGGATTTAGTAATTGACTATGCCGGCAAATGTGTACATATGAAAGAGAAAACTTTAGATCTTACGAAATTAGAGTATGACATTATAGAATTTTTGTCTATGAACCCTGAAATTGTGTTTGATAAAGAACGAATCTATGAAAAGATTGGAGGATATGATGCAGAAGGGGACAGCCGGGTGGTTACAGAGTTGATTCGCAGAATCCGCAAGAAAATGAAAATGTATTCGGAACACGAATATATTGAAACTGTATGGGGGATGGGATATAAATGGGCAAAATAAAAAATCTTTCGTTAAGGAAAACCATTGTTTTGTATATGATAATTAGTTTAATAATTAGTTTTTATCTTTCAGCACTAATTATGCGAATAGCAACCACAGTACAAAACAACATTTGGTGGAAGTATGTAGACCAGGAAGAATATTTTGAAATGGCTGAAGGGGATGGTAGAAGGTATTTGCCAGATGTTCCGAGACCACATTCTTATGAAATGAAAGAATTTGATTATCATGTATCGGAAATATGTGATTTTCTTCAGACATTTACAGTGCTTATCGTATCTGTTGCAGGGAGTATTATAGCGGTATTTCTTTTTTATAAGCATAAATTGAAGTGTCCTATTGAAGAATTAGAACTGGCTTCCCAGCAAGTTGGTCGAAATAATTTAGACTTCCATATCACTTATGAAAATGAAGATGAAATGGGCAGATTGTGCAGAGAGTTTGAACGAATGAGAGGACAACTTGCAGAAAATAATCAACAGTTATGGAAAATGCTTGAGGAAGAAAAGGCTTTGCGGGCTGCCATTGCGCATGATATACGTTCTCCGCTATCTGTGCTTGAGGGGTATCAGGAAATGCTTTCAGAATATCTCCCTAAAAAAGAGATAAATATGGAACAAGCCTTAGAAATGGTAAATGAAAGCAAAAAACAGATTGAACGTATGGATATATTTGTGGAAACAATGCGGAAGATGAGCAGTTTAGATGCAAGGGAGTTGGTGGCAGAAGAAATTACAAGCAAGCAGTTGGAAATAGACATACGGGCAGAGATGAATGTGTTTGAGAAAAAATTTGGAAAACTGTATGAATTAAAATGTTCGGAAACAGCAGAAAAATTTTCAGGAGATAAGGAAGTGATTTTAGAGGTTATAGAAAACCTTTTGTCAAATGCCTTTCGTTATGCCAAGACAAAAGTGGAAATGGAAGTGTTTCTTACCAGTTCTGAATTACAAATCAGAATAAAAGATGATGGAGTGGGATTTACAGTAGACAAGCAAAAGGCAACAGAACTTTTTTATCAGCAAAATGTGAAAGATAGTTTAAAACACTCAGGAATGGGTATTTATATCAGCAGATTGTATTGTGAAAAGCATGGCGGACAGTTGCTTATAGAAAACGAAAAACTGAGTGGAGCTGTAATAACAGCAGTATTTCATCGGATTGCATGAGCAGTCCGATTTTTTTTACGCTGTTGTCTTTTTGTTGTGATTTATATTTTATGATGTCTATAACGAAGGAAAGGAGGCAAACGTATGATTGCAATTATTAGGAGGGAGATAAAAAACTATTTTAAGCGACCATTATTTTGGATTGGTGTTTTGTTGGTCATTTATGGAGTTTTTAGCGATACAAGTCCTTATCTGCATACACGTTATCTTGCAGAAGGGGAGAAAATCGCCAATGATAAGCCAGCTATTTCTGATGAGGGTGAAGTGTATGAAGGGTATATACCGGCAGATCCGAAGAAACATCGGGAATTATGGCATGAACAGTTAAAACAAGCCCTGCTTGAAGATGGAGAAACCGATGCAGAGGTGCAAAAAGTTATCGGAAAAATAGAGAATATGGAATTAGAAGAAGCATATGATTATCTTAACGAAAAATATGAATGGTACGGAGCGAGGTATTTATATGAAGATACCTCTTACTTTAAGGGGACGGCAGAAGAAATCAATTCGTATTTAGATCAGAAAATGGAAAAGAAACCATTTTCATATTATTACGCAAGGAAATTTGCTGATTTTACAGGTCTGTATATGGGATTTTTTGCAACGATAATGTTTTCCGTTTTGTTTTTACAAGATACAAAAAGGCATACTTATGAATTACTCCATACAAAACCAATTAGTGCAGGAAAATATGTGCTTGGAAAAGTAAGCGCTGGATTTCTTACTTGTACATTTGTTTTAGCAGTTTTAAACCTACTGTTTTGGATATTATGTATTCTTTATACAAGAGATAGTGGATTTGAAATACATCTGTCAAATTTTATAATATCTACCATACTTTATATACTGCCAAATATGCTAATGATTGTGAGTATGTATGCTTTGATTGCACTTATATTTAAAAATCCACTTCCGGGAGTGCCACTTCTGATTCTTTATATGGTGTATTCCAATATGGGGGGAAGAAATGCGGAAGGAGTTTACGGATATGTGGGAAGACCTTTCGCAATTATGGTTCGATTTCCCGGACAGTTTTTTGATACGGCACCGCCGCCAATGGCACTTTTAAATCAGAGTTTTCTTATTTTAGCATCTGTAGCAATTATTTTGATTACGATGCAGATTTGGAAGAGGAGGCGGATGTGAATGAAGAAGGAAATGAAGATTATTTTGCCAGTTTATAAGATGGTTTATGCGTTCGCTTTTGTTGTAATTTTGAGTTTGATACGTGGAGTAGTATTTACAAATGAGATAGGGCTTTCCATAGAGGGACCATTTGCAATATTGATCGCTGTTTTTTGTGCAGATACTTATGTTCAGGAAATTACAAGCAACCGTTCCGAAGTTCAGAGGTTGTATCAGATAAAAAAGAGAATTTATTCTATTATACAGAGACTGATGATACAGGGAACTTTTTTGCTGCTGCTCGCTGTTCTTGGATATGGATTGTTTTTTGCGTTTCAGAAACCAGTTACACATCCAGTAACAGAAAGTGAAATACTTCAGTTTATTGCATATTTTGGGGCGATTGTAGTAACCATTTTCTTTTGGGGAATATTGGCTAATACATTGTCTATGCTTTTTCGCAATATGTGGATGGGAATTGGAAGTTGTCTTTTGATATGGGTAGCAACAAATTCATCAGGAGCGGACAAGTTTTTAGGTGCATGGAATGTATTTTCTTATTCTTTTAGAGATATAGAAAATGCTACTGATATTACATGGCTGTATGGAAAAGGCTTGTGTATTTGTATCGGACTGATTTTGTTACTGGCATTGCCGAAGATCGTAAGAAAGAGAGGGTAAATTTATGAGTATTCATATTGAGGATTTAACAGTAAGATTTAAGAATGGTGTCACAGCGATCGACCATGCAGATTTAGATATATCAAATGGGATATTTGGACTATTGGGAGAAAATGGAGCGGGAAAGACAACATTGATGAGGGTTTTAACTACTGTGCTGAAACCCACAAGCGGAATGGTTACATTAGACGGAATTTTGTATAGCGAAGGAAACTATGAAAAAATCCAAAGAAAGATAGGGTATCTGCCACAGGAAATTGAACTATATCCTAATTTGACGGTTCAGGAGTGTTTGGAATATATGGGAGATCTGGCAGGTGTCCCGAAAGCAGAATGTAGAAAGCGGATAGAATATTATTTGAAAAAGACCAGTCTCATAGAACATCGAAAGAAAAAAATGAAACAATTATCAGGCGGTATGAAAAGGCGGGTTGGATTGGTGCAGGCACTTTTGAATGAACCAGAATTTCTAATTGTAGATGAACCGACTACCGGATTAGATCCAGAAGAACGTATTCGTATCCGAAATTTATTAGTAGATTTTTCTGAGAACAGAACAGTTTTGTTTTCAACTCATGTGGTAGAAGATTTAGCTGCGACCTGTAACCAACTTGCAATTATGCACAAAGGCAGTTTTTTATATGCTGGGTCTATGAAGAATTTGACTGAAGAAGCACAGGGAAAAATATGGGTTTGCAAAGTACCAGATGAGGAAAAAGCGAGAGAAGTGGAACGTAAATATCGCATTACATCAAAACAATACGTTGAGGGAGGATTACAATTAAGAGTGATTTCTGAAATACAGCCAGAATTGGAGTGTATGTCAGTTCCGGCAACATTGGAGGATGCATATATTTATTTTACAAACAGATACAATAAGTAATGCATAGAAAAGAAAATTCTAATTGTCCCTTCTGAAAATTTAACTGAATAACCCATAGTATAAACCGCTGCTACATGGAAGAGCCAATAAACCATGCAACAGCGGTTCTTTTATTCGCCGGTATATGCAATTTCTATCTCATAGCCGCCGTTCTCATAGTAGGCGTGGGAAAAATAGTATCTTATTGTTATTTCTGAAATATAAAATTTGAATCATAAAACTTCTTTCCCTCTCAAATCCATTTTTACCAAACCAACTACTAACAATCCAATAAAAATTGCCGTGTCCACAAATAACAGTACAACAACACTTTTTACCACTCCGAAAGTAAAAAGTATGGAGAAGATTTCCACTGACAACACAATAAAACATATATAATTTGTCAAATACTCTGTTATAATTTCTCCATAATAATTGTTCATTTGCAATTTTGCATAGATAAAAGGTTTTAATAAATAACGGATTATGATACATATAACAGGACAAATAAAAATCCAGTTTTTATTAACTAGGGATGTTGCCACTCCTTTACTCCATTGTACTGGAATTTCTGTCGGCAACTTAGAATAAGACAAAGCCCCAATAATCAAGCATAGTGCGGTAATCATAGTCCAGGTAAGCATACTTCCCCATATATACAAAAAGCTGACTGAATCCAGTTTGAAAACAGTTCGATTATCTTTCCAATAGTCATGCAAATCTGTTACATACTGTTCTACCTGTAATTTTTCATAACTAATACTTTCTTCATCCAGCATTTTTTCGCACATGAGTTTCGCCTTATTCAAATCAGTAATCTGATTTTTTAATACTTCCTTTTGCTTCTCAAGCATTTCCTGCAATGTTACTTTTTCGGATATAATACTTCGTATGTCTTCAATAGAAATTCCCAATGTACGTAGATATGCAATCTTCTTTATATTTTCCACATCATTTTCAGAATAATCTCTATAACCATTACTTTCATTTCTCGAAGGCTCAATAAGTTTTTCCTTTTCATAAAAACGGATATTAGAACGGGATAAACCTGTTCGCTCTTCTACGTCTTTTATAGTCATATTATGCCCCCCTTTCGAGCAACTCTATTTTACTTAATAATAAGCTATAAACAAGGTTTACAGTCAAGCATTTATCAAAAAATTATAGTTGTTGATAAGGACATGAAAAGCTGTCCAAAATAGAAGGAGAACCGGATTGCTGCTCCGACTCAATCTTCTACATGGAATACATCTTCCACCAGCATATTAAAGTACTTTGATATCCGCAACATAAATTCGGCAGATGGGGTGCTATCCCCACGTTCTATCCTGCCGACAGTTTTGGTGCTGTATCCAATAGCAGCAGCAAGGTCATCCTGGTAAATGCCACGCTGTTCCCGGATTTCTCTGATATTATTGGTAACCGCCATAAAAATCCCTTCTTTCAGTTCTATAGATATTTTCTTATTGTCATTATGCAAAATAATGTGTCCGATAAAAAGGGCTTGCAATTTTATCGGCAATGTCCTGTAATAGCAGAAGCATCAGATTTTCCAAGAACTTTTCCAAATATGTCTAAGCGGTCATTTTCACTAACCTTGATAGGTGCATACTTTTCATTGAGTGAGATAAGGAAAATTCCGTCTTTATCGTTTTGTAATTTCTTAATATAGGCTTCTCCGTTAAGAGCGAAGATGCCGATTTCTCCATTAGCAACAGATTCCTGTTGTAATACCCATGCGATCTGACCATCATGGAATTCAGGTTCCATACTGTCACCACTAATACGGACACCGAAAGTAGTATCTTCCGGCAGGATAGATTCATCTATGTGTACAGTCTCTTTCGGTCCGTCTACAAGGAAGTTACCGGTTCCGGCTGATACGGCATTTTCAAAAATATCAATGCTACGGAATGGAATTATCTTAGCAGTCTGCTTTTCATACATTCCGGATGCATGGAGCAGATTGATATAATCCATAGCTTTTTCCCTGCCCTCATCAGTAAGTGATGAGAAAGGATCGGCAGGATTTACTCCAAAATATGCCTCATACATGTTAGTAATACCAAGGATTCTACACACTTTGTAAAATATGGTAACGCTTGGTTCAGCAAGATTTCTCTCCCAGTTGGATATGGCTTTATAGGAAATGGTAATGCCTTCCTTTGCCAGTTCATCAGCGAGATCCTGCTGGAGCAAGCCTTTCTTTTTTCTATATGTTGAAATGATTTCTCCGATTGAGTACATACATACGCCTCTTTTCTTTCATTTTGTTGATTTCAAATCTCTCTTTTCACTCCATAGTATATAGCAATAGTGCCAATTATTCAAGCTAAAAATCCAATATAATGAGAAAAAGGACATATGTGTCCGTTGACAGTCGATTATTCTTGGGGTTATACTATGCTCTGTAAGAAACATTACTCATATACTTGGACTAAAGGTTATGGTAGTGACAGATTAAATGCAGGAGGTGATGAAGATGGGAGACAGGGTAATACTTCATTCAGATATCAACTGTTGTTATGCCTCGATTGAGCATCTGCATCATCCGGAGCTTGCAGGAAAGCCACTGGCAGTAGGCGGTGACCCGGAGGCAAGACATGGGATTGTCTTAACAGCCGACTATATTGCCAAGAAGTACGGTGTGAAAACAGGAATGGCACTCTGGCAGGCAAAGCAGGTCTGTCCGGACATAACATTTGTTTCACCAAGAATGGACTTATATCTTCGGTTCTCAAGAATGGCACATGAGATATATGCAGAATATACGGACAGACAGGAGCCATATGGGATTGATGAGTGCTGGCTTGATGTGACAGGGAGCAGCTCCCTTAAAGGGGATGGATTGCTCATTGCACAGGAAATCAGCAGGAGAATGAAGTCAGAGCTTGGCATCACAGTAAGTGTTGGTGTTTCTTTCAATAAGATATTTGCAAAGCTTGGTTCTGATTATAAGAAGCCTGATGCAATCACAACTATGTATAAGAGTGAATTTAAGCAGAAGGCTTGGTCACTTCCGGTGGCAGATCTTCTATACGTTGGCAAAAGTACGAACAGAAAGCTTGCATTATTTGGTATCAAAACCATAGGTGATCTTGCAAGGGCAGATGAAGATGTGCTTAACAGTCACCTTGGAAAGATGGGCAGTATCTTATGGTCGTTTGCTAATGGCTATGATGATTCACCTGTCAAGCTGGAGAATACCCACGCTCCAATCAAATCGGTGGGAAACAGCACAACGACACCAAAGGATTTAGTATGCGATGAGGATGTAAAGATTGTTCTTTATATTCTGGCTGAGAGTGTTGCAGCAAGACTTCGTGAGAATGGATTCCGGTGCAGAGTGGTTGAGATAAGTGTCAGGGATAATGAGTTATTCTCTTTTACCCGTCAGAAAAAGATTGACCACGCAACGAATATCACCGGAGAGATAGCTGCATACGCTTATCAGATATTTAAGGAAAACTATAACTGGAGCAAGCCAATCCGTAGTGTTGGTGTCCGAGGTGCAGATTTAGTGACAGATAATTATTGGGAACAGATTGATTTGTTCTCAAGTGTGGAGAAGCGTGAAAAGCAGATGAAGATGGATTCAGCGGTGGATGAGATACGCAGAAGATTTGGATTTTACAGTATCCAGAGAGGACTTATGTACCGGGACAGGATTCTGTCGGCAGTCAATGCAAAAGAAGAACACACAGTACATCCACATGGATACTTTTCAGGTTAGCAACGAGAAGTGCTAGATAATCAAGGCGCAGATGTGTTGTGCTTGCACATAAACATATGGGACTTGGTTATCTGATACGGCGACTGCCGTGAGCGAAATGAAGCGAAGCGGAATTGAGCTGCACTACGAGTAGCGATAGAGTAAAAAAGAGGGAGGCGGAACATGAGCGAAGCAGCGAGAATTGATCTGGTAGACAGAGCACCATTGACGGAGAAGCAACAGAATGTGTATGAAAGCATTATGCAATATCAGTGTGTGAATGGTTATGCTCCTACTATTAGGGAGATATGCAAGATGGTAGGGGTGGCATCGACTTCAAGTGTTTATGCACATCTGAAAATATTAGAAGAAAAAGGCTATATAGCAAGGAAGATGGATGCTTCCAGAGCAATAGCAATCTTGTAAGGAAGGTGATTACATTGAGCAATAAGGTATATGTTGATGTACTTGCAGAGTTTTCAAAGGACGGACTGCTCATTCCCAAAGAGATAACATGGGAAGATGGCAGAAAGTATGAGATTACACGAGTAAAAGACAAGCGCAGAGCAGCCAGTACAAGGGCTGGCGGCGTTGGAGAGCGTTATACCTGTGTGGTAGATGGAAAGGAAATATTCCTTTTCTATGAAGATAACAATATGTGGTTTATGGAAAGAGCCGGAGCCTGATGTGATTATGTGCTGACAGCACAATTCATATCAGTTGGCTTTAGATCAGCAAAGCCGGGGAATGTGCAGACATTCATCGGAACTCCCGGCAAAAGGCTTGCAAAGGTGATTTCCCTTTCCTTTACGAGTACAGAATTGTAGATTGATGATTTTGTATGAATAAGGAGCGAACTGAATTGAACAAAGAGTTAAAAGTTATAGATTTTTATTGTAAGAAGTGTAAGAAGAGTATGAAAGTTTCATACATGGTTACAGGTAACAGAAATTATCTGGTACTGCCGAGAGTAATGATGAAATGTCACCATTGTGGCAGAGTAATGACCTTGAAGAATTTCAAGGAAGGCGAGCTACTGGATAGAGTAGAACAGGATAAGTATTATATCTGATTAATACAGTCAGACATCAGATGCTGCGGCAGATATTTGGTCGCAACAGGACAAGACAATTAAATTAGTGGTCATCATGATATGGGAGACACCTGCAATAAGCGTAAGCTGATGATACGCAAAGGAGCCATCCTAAGGACGCATGAAAAATTAGAAACCAGTTTGAGGACTGGAACTGTTTTTCATGTGTCCTTTTTTATTTGCAGAAAATTACATATCGAGGAGTATTTATCGGTTCTTAGACGTTTCTAGCCACGACAGAAACGAAAGGACGGATAAATATGAATTACAAATATGATGCAGTAGAGACAGGAAAGAGAATCAGAGCAATCAGAAAGCAGAACAAGTTCACACAGGAGCAGTTAGCGGAAGAATTATATCTTACAGCAGAAAGTGTTTCAAATTTTGAAAATGGCAAGACAATGTGTATGCCTGAGAATATAGCAAAGATATGTGAGCTGTTCGGGGTGACATCTGATTACATATACTATGGGATAGAGAGTGCATCAAAAGTTAAGAATCCTTTAATGGACAGCATAATGGCTAAGCTTAGTGGCTGTAGTGCGGATGAACTGGACAGGATTGATAAGATGATTTCCTTGTTTCTTGGATAGATACATATAGAGAATGATGTGATATAATCATATATATAGTTGGAGGTAGTCTTTATGGTGAAAACAGATAAAGAAGTCAACAAAGCAGTCGAAAAGAAAATTAGTAATTATAGAAAAAAACTATCGAATAAAGAAATGTCAGAGATTATAAATACTACATTAAGTAATGGCGTATTTGTAGCCGATAAGTATGCCTTTTCTTTAAATGATGTTAAACAAGAGTTTAAAAGAAACCATCAGTTTAAAGATATTATAAGCTCAGGTGCTTATTTTTATTTTCAGAATAAATTGTGCATATGCTTAAATAATACGATAGTTGTTAATAATGATGGAGTATATTATTCGGAAGATGTAAAAAAGAATCCTTCATTGTATTTTTTGACACGAATCAATCGAGGTCATTTACATAGAAAGCCTAGAAATAACACATGTGAAATAAAGGTGAGAACATATTTCATACATGCAAAACAATATCAAGAACTGTCACGCAAAGGTCGTGTCGTAATAGATAGTACTAGCTATCTTATGAATGAGGTGGGGGGTTATGTTAATGGTACAGGAGGTCTAGGTCCGGGGGATTCATTTGGGTTATACTTCACATGGCTAATGGATGAAAAATATAATATTTCAAAAAAAGAGTTAGCAGATATTACTGGGATAGATGAGCGCACAATAACTAGAATGCGAACCAAGGAAGATTATTTGCCTTCTTTAGAATTTATAATTGCTTGCTGTATCGCAATGTCACTTTTACCATGGGAGAGTGACAAACTCATAGATCTCGCTGGTTACAAACTTAGAACAAACTTGAAAATAGAAAGAGGTTATATAGCATTAATACATGTTTTTTACCAGTGTAGCATAGATGAATGTAATGAGTTCCTGGAACAAATGGGACTGACATCTCTTTCATCTATAATAAAAACTAAGAAAAAAATAAACAGTAGGACATTGCATGTCATATCTTAATACTGAATTTAAAGGGAAAAGAAGTAGGAAGCAGATGGAATTCACTGATTTCTGCTTCTTTTTTTGACATCGTGTGTCCTATGCAGAAATGAAAAAAGTAAGTATTCTATAATCATAAAGAGGAATCAGAAATATCAAAACTGGTTCCTGTTAAAAAGAAATCCCGATGATATAATAAAAGAAAAACGTTGGAGGAGTCATAAGTATGAGCATAAGAGCTGCAGAAATTTACAAGGATATTTTAACAATGAAGAACATTTCAGAACAGGCACAGGAGAGTTATGTTAGGAATTTGCGTAAAAAGATGAATTTTTTGGTGGAGAAGGTGGCGTTAAGAAAGGTATCAGATTTTAAGGAGGGAAATAATATACTCATCCCTAATTCGGATGCTGCTATTGTTCGTAATTTATTAATGAGTTCGTTAGATGATGAGTATCCACTTATTGTAGACTGGTTCAATGGAAGCCTAGATTTATCAGATTCGGAAATATGTCTGCTTTTATATTGGTCTGTAAAAGAACCAATTATGAGGGCAGAAATGACTGGTGAATCTGATATGGTAACAGTAGATGAATGGTTAGCAACAATTAAAGGGTTGTTAAATGTAGATATGGCAGAAAACACTATTGCTTTGAAGAATAAATTGGAGGAGTTTCGAGTTAAAACATTGGTAAGAGACAGTACTGTTTCTTGTGGAGATATTGTAATAGGTCATGAAAATGGATTTAGGGACTATGCATCCCATTATGAAAAGAAAAAGAAAACCTTATCTGATGAGCTTTTGAAGAGTATTGTCAAAGATTTGAGTTTTCAGGAGGATTACTATCATGTATTAGAGCAAATCATTGATTTTATGATAGAAGATGCTAAAGACAAGGCTATACCTGCTATTGAATGCTATGCTTTAGCAAAAGGGGTATCGGATTGTGAAACAGCTATAGAAATGATTAGAGATCCTGAAAATATAACGATGGTTTCAGAATACTATCCATGGCTAAAAAAAATAGGAGCTTTTTTAAAGGATAATCCTGAGGAAACAAAAAGAATCGAGGAGTATGCTCAGGTAAAGAATCTAGAGAAGTTCTTTGAGTAAATAATATTTTATAATTTGTTGTGAAAGGAAGGAGGTGTCAGTGGAAAGTTGGAGCACAAAACAATTCATTATAATGCTGTTGAGTTTGGAAGACGAATTAGGACAATTCGTAAACAGAAGAAAATGACGCAGCAAGAACTAGCGGAATTATTGTTTCTTTCAGAGGAAAGCGTTTCAAATTTTGAAACTGGAAAAACTATGTGTATGCCAGAACATGTTATCCAAATGTGCCAGATATTTGATGTTTCTGCTGACTACTTCTATTTCGGTAAAAATTATAAATTACAGGGGAATGATGGTATAGAACGTATATTTCAACGACTTAAGGGATGTAATCCATTTGAACTGTCAAAAATTGAACAGATAATAGACATCTTATTAGCTAAGCCAGCTGCTTAGTCTGACATATAAATTGTTAGACTAGCAGTTGGCTTATTTTGTTGTAATTAATAATTGTGAGAATAGAAGTCAATAATAGGTATATTATTTGCTATGAGATAGTTACCAATGCCACTTTCAATGTCTGATCGATTTAGCTCTTCTGGAATATTATATAGTGGAAAAATAAATACATATGATTCATCCCAACTTTCGCCCAAGTGAGATATTATTTTGCCTGATGTAGTATCATAATTAAAGTTTATGTCACAACTGGCTCCGATTACACCGATGTGATGTTTTTTCTTGGTGAATTTTAACCAAACAATATCTCGTTTATCTTTTAGATTATAAATTTTTTTATAGCTGGCATAATCAAAACGTCTGAGTTCACGAGCTTTAGGAATTACCTTCGGATTACTAACTGCTGGAATACATAGAGAACAAAGGTATTGATTAATAAGCTGGATGATTACTTCATCATCGACAGTATTCATATTGTATTGCTGTCCGGCTTTAATATATCTGATACAATTTTCAGAAATTGTACTGTGTTCTTTAGATGGAATTATCCATTTCAAATTGTCTGCGTTAATCATGAAAATGCTACTCCTACAAAAATGTTAAGTCAATTATAACACCTAGCAAGTGATATACAAGAAACAAAAAACCTCGAATAGTATTCGGGGTTATTTTTATAAAAGCCGAATACCAATAGATTAAATTAAATATGGATGTTTTGTAAAATATAATTGTGCTTAGAAACAGCACACCACGAGAGTGGAGGCGCCAATACTCTCCAATACAAATCAAAATGTAAAGGAGATAACAAAATGAATAAAAGAGATTTTAACGTAGTAGGAAACGAAGGTACAGATAATCAGGAGCTTGCAAAGGGTATTGCATTTGTAAAGTCACGCAGAGCAGAACTTAATGTAGTCCAGATGGTCGAGAATATGCGTGATCAGGCAATGCCTAATGGAGTAATAATCAATGATGCGTATTGTGATCGTTCAATGACAAGGGACTATGACAGAGAAGGTCTGAATGCTTTCTTTGCAACACTTAAAGAGGAAGACTTTGAGGTTGTAGTAGTCAGAAGCCTGAATGAGATCACAGATGACATTTATGATTTGGAAGAATTTGTTAAGACCATCACAGATATGGGCATATGGCTCTATTCTCTTGAAGTCGGTCCGGTGCCAATTATTGTATCTCATGCAGAGGATTTTGGATGCTAACGGAGTCCTTTGGTAGAGCGACAACAGAAAATCATTCCGGTCGGGACAAACAAGTCTCGGCTGTGAAGGATTGCAGATTTACACAGACTGCATTCGGAACAGTTGTACATGATTCAAGTGGGAAGTGGCTTGGTCAGTACGAGACAGAAGATGCAGCTGTAGAGATGATTAGGGAAATGGCACAGGACATTGGAGGGTACGACGATGAAATATGAAGGATATAAAATTGGTCCGGTGATTCGTGATATCCGTAAGGACAAAGGACTTCTCATTGAAGAGGTTGCTGCTAAAACTGGAATAAGTGTTTCGACACTTGGACAGGTGGAGCAAGGAGGAAGAAACTTGAGCATGAAAAATTTGTATATGCTTATGGAAGTTTATGAAACAGACGCAAATAGCTTACTTGCAATAGACTGTACACCGGATTCATTAGATTCGAGGCTAAAGCGGTTACCTGCAGATAAGCAGGATTATTTGAAAAAGACATTTGATTTTATGATAGAGCAGGCTTTGAAGTCAGCATAGGAGGCAGAGAATGAGAAGAAAGATTAAAAAGATGGATTGCATAGAATATCTTTCAGTGCAGGCTCCATTGGAAAAAGTAAATATGCTTGAAGACAAGCAGAGCAAATATATACATGAATTTGTAAAGAGAAAAGAATATTCAATCGTGGGAAAGATAAGACGCAATGGCTTTTCGCAGAGAGATGTTGATCGCCAGTGGAATCAGATTGTGAATATGATTCGCAAAAAGCAAATCAGTGGAGTAGTTGTTGCGAATATGGCAGCTATATCCAGCAGTGTTGCGGATGCTTATTTTAAGGTAGGACTGGTTATTGAAGCAGGCGGCATTGTGGTGACTGTAGATGAGGGCAGATTGGATATGCACATCAAGAAGGGAGCATAGATATGAGCAGACGAACAGAAAAAAGAAAGTATGGTAAATATAATAAATTTGATGTCGTGTATGCGGATTTTGGGAAAAACCCACATGGCATTCAGGGCGGAATCAGACCAGGAATAATTATTTCATGTGATGCAAGTAATCATGATGGTGCACCGCAGGTGTCAGTAGTCCCTTTGAGCAGTAAGTTAAAGGATATTCCGGTACATGTGATTTTAAATCCGAAGGATGTGAGTGGATTTGGATTAAGTAAGATCTCTGATTTTATGCCTGAAGATGCACAGACAATTTCAAAAGGCTGCATTAGAGCAAAAAGTGGAACTGTCATTGAGGATTCCGGCGTGAGAGAAGAAATAGACAGAGCATTGATACGACAGTTTGATCTGTTACCTGTAGCTCGCAAAATGGTAATGGAGGAGTTAGCAAATGGACAGCAGAACTAAAAAGACTAATAATAAAAGATTTGTCAGATATTCAGAAGGAGCAGAGATGTATTCAATGAGTGTGTCAAAGTTTATGCAGTTAGCGAAGGATGCAAAGGCATGTTATAAAGTGAATCAGCTGGTGTTGGTTAATCTGGATATTATTGATGAATATCTGGAGACTTTCCATATTGTAGATGACGAGTTTTATAAGTAATTATGAGAAATGACGCATTAATATAGAAGAAATACAAACAAGTATGGAGAAAAATGAGCAAAGAGAGAAAAAATGTATTGACTTTCGGTCAGACCAAAAGTATAATATGACTAAGATATGAAGGAGGCATACAGATGGCTAGAACTGGAAGACCAAAAGCAGATAAACCTTTTGATCATAAGGTAACTGTTAAATTCAAAGAAGAGGAATACCAGATAATGGTTGAGTATGCTGAGACTCATAATCTATCCATTTCGCAATTGATTAGAATGGGTGTTGAATTACAAATGAAGCAGCAGGCTAATCAGTAGAACAGGTTCTTTTCTCCGGAAAGGAGAGAATAATGGCTTGTAGAAAAGATGGTAAAGGCAGAGTATTAAGAAAGGGTGAGGGTTACAGAAAAGGCGACGGAAGATACTCATATGTATATATTGATCCATTAGGCAAGAAAAGAACCATTTATGCAAAGTCTTTGGTAAAGCTTCGAGAAAGAGAAGAACAGTTACAAAAAGACCAGTTGGATGGACTTGATATCTATGTCGCAGGAAAAGCTGATGTAAACTTTTTGTTTGACAGGTACATATCAACTAAAACAGAATTGCGTAGCACTACTTACAGTAATTATTTGTATACATGGAATCATTTTATTCGTGATACATTTGGCAAGAAGAAAGTAAGAGATGTGAAATACTCAGACGTGTTATTCTTTTATACAGACTTGATTAATAATCAGGGATTACAGATTAATACGCTTGAGACAATTAACACAGTATTAAGACCTACATTTCAGCTTGCTGTCAGAGATGATATCATAAGGAAGAATCCGGTAGACGGAGCATACTGTGAAGTAAAGAAGCGTAATGGTGGTGCCAGAAAAACAAGGCGAGCGTTGACTGTGGATCAGCAGAGAAAATTCATGGAGTATGTAGCAAAGAATCCGTTCTTTTATCACTGGTATCCATTCTTTGTATTTTTGTTAGGAACTGGATGCAGAATAGGAGAAGCAATTGGGATACGCTGGGATGATATCGATTTGGAGAATCGAATCATTGATATCAATCATAGCTTAACCTATTACCAGAGAGCGGATGATTCATATAAATGTGAGTTTAGAGTATCTTTGCCAAAGACGGAAGCTGGTAATCGTAGAATACCTATGATGCAGCAGGTATATGATGTGCTTCAGGAAGAATATGAGAGACAGAAGCAAGAAGGCTTTTGTGTTGAGAATGTGGATGGAATGACCAATTTTGTATTTACAAACCGATTTGGGATGCCACATAACCCAGCAGCAGTAAACCGGGCAATCAAGAGAATTGTGGATACACATAATTCAGAAGAAGAGGTGGCTGCTAAAAAGGAGAAGAGAGAACCTGTTATGATTCCAAGATTCTCCTGCCATATCTTCAGACATACGTTTGCATCAAGATTTTGCGAGAATGAAACCAACATCAAAGTAATTCAAGAGGTAATGGGACATGCTGATGTATCGACTACCATGAACATATATGCAGAAGCAAACCCAGATGTTACCAAATCAGTAATTGAGAAATTATCAAAAAATATGGATATTTTTTAGAAAAGAGTCCTGCGATTGAACTCTTTGAAGATTGAAAAATATACCTATTCATACTGTGGCAAATATGTTATACTTGCTAAGTATTGTTGTGTTTGACACAGCAGTACATGCATAAAATAAAAAGACGTATTTTAAGGCGAATGACATCTTTTGGACACACAAAAGTCAAAAAAACGTCCAAGAGTATCCAAGTATATAGAATCCGGGAAAGCCCATTTTCCAAGGGTTTACAAGGATATACAAGAGTTAGCTTAGCAATCAAAAAAATTCCCGACAATGAAGAGCCTTGATTCCGATAAAAAGGCAGCTAAGGCATCTAACAACAACGAAGTACAGGCTGCAGGCACTGCTTCTGCGCAGGCTGCAGAACCGGTTGAAAAGATTGACTTTTCCAACGTAAAGATTGAGCCTTTATTTGAGGAAGAAGTAGACTTTGATACATTCAGCAAGTCAGATTTCAGAGCTGTTAAGGTAAAAGAGTGTGTAGCAGTTCCTAAATCAAAGAAATTATTACAGTTTACTTTAGATGACGGAACAGGCACAGACCGTACCATCCTTAGCGGAATTCATGCTTTCTATGAGCCGGAAGAACTGGTTGGAAAGACACTGATCGCTATCACCAATCTTCCACCAAGAAAGATGATGGGAATCGAATCCTGTGGTATGTTACTTTCAGCAGTAAATAACCTTAAGGATTCAGAAGATGAAGAACTTCATCTTCTTATGGTTGATAACCACATTCCGGCAGGTGCAAAGCTCTATTAAGATGATGTAAAGATGTACCGTTTTACCGAATAGACGGGACGTACTTCATTTGATAAAAAACTAAAAAAACAGCGATTTACATCAAACTTATATCAATTGATGCAGAAATCGGTGCAAGCAAGAAAAAATCGCATAATTAGTGCAATGAGTGGGCAATTCCAATCGGAGTTGCCCATTTTTAAAACAAACAGAAATACAAATCAGAGTTTGTGATGGTAGATAATATGGAATGGTTTAATGTTTTTGGGCTGATTTTTATTGCAGTCATTATGATACCCAATGTTGTATTTGCGATTAAGTGTAAAGATGGATTTGATAATAAGTGGAACAATAAATATGTTGAGGTCACAGAACAAGTAGGGAGATTAGGTTGTTTCGGATTCATGATAATCAATATTCCGGGAACTTGGTTCGGGTGGTGGTCTGACGAAGCATTTGCACTATATCTGATTGTAGATACCATATTGGTAATGCTTTATTGTGCTATTTGGATTATATGTTTTAAGAAAAACAGCGTTTTCAGAGCATTAGCACTTTCTATTATTCCTTCAATGTTGTTCTTATTTAGTGGGATTATGAGTAGGTCAGTGCTATTGATTATTGCATCAGTATTATTTGCACCAAGTCATATTGTGATTTCATATAAAAATGTAAAATGATATTTACAAATTCAAGTTTGTTAAATTGGAAAATTAGAATTTATATATAAAGGAGAATATTGATGAAACTGTTTTTATGTTCGCACTTTTCAAGTGTAGGAAGTCTGATAAAGGAAGAAATTGAAAATAAAAAAGTCGCATTTATTCCAACAGCTTCGCTGCGTGAAGGCTACACCGGTTATGTCGGCTCGGCTCGAAAATTATTCAAAAAGTTGGGAGCAATCGTAACTGAAATTGATATTTCAACGGAGGCTTATTCAACGATACAGTCTGTTTTTGAAGATGCGGATGTGATATATTTTACCGGCGGAAATTCTTTTTTCCTTATAGACCAGCTCCGTAAAACGGGAACGGATGAGCTGTTGAAAAAAGAATTGGCAAAGGGAAAACTGATGATTGGTGAATCGGCAGGTGCGATTATATGCGCTCCAAGCATCCAATATATCGAGCAAATGGATGAAAAGCCGGAGGACTACTCACAAGAAGATGATGCAGGGCTTGATTTGATTGATTTCTATGTTCTTCCGCATTATCTTACAGCACCATTTAAGAAAGTTACCGAGAAAATAATGACTGAATTTTCGGATTTGAATCTATGCCCTATTAACAACCATCAGGGAATTGTAATTGATGGTGAAGGTTCAAAGGTTATTTGCAAAGACTAATTTGAAAAATCCTTTTTTTGAAACTGGAAAATCGGAAGCTGAGGAGATAGACTATTGAGAACATATGAGAATAAAGACGAGCTTAAAAACGAGATAAATAAAAGCTTTGCAAAGTATATTTCAGAATTTAATGATATTCCGGAGCATTTAAAAGATAAGAGAATTGATGAGGTCGATCGAACTCCGGCAGAAAATCTTGCTTATCAGGTTGGCTGGACAACTCTTGTTATTAAATGGGAATCAGACGAAAGAAAGGGTATTCCTGTCAAAACTCCTTCGGATAATTTTAAGTGGAATCAGCTTGGCGAATTATATCAATGGTTCGCAGATACATATGCTCAGCTGTCACTGCAAGAATTGAAAGACAGATTGAATGAGAATATCAACTCTATTTATGTAATGATTGATTCTCTGAGTGAGGAAGAATTATTTAAACCACATATGAGAAAATGGGCTGACGAAGCAACTAAAACAGCTGTCTGGGAAGTATACAAATTCATACATGTTAATACAGTTGCTCCGTTCGGAACCTTTAGAACCAAGATTAGAAAATGGAAAAAGATTGCACTATAACTTCCAGTTTGCCAACTTGTCCTTTGAGAGAGGAGAAATCCCTTTCCCATAGGGCTTTTTCTATTTATACGGATATTCGCAAACTACAAGATAAAGCCAAAACTTCATATACTCTAAGCACAAGGAGATTGAGGTTTGGCTATGAATAACAGTTTAGCAGAAGTACACCCGGAGCTTGTTTCGGAGTGGTCGGAAAAGAATTTAACGCTTACGCCTGATGACATTACTTTCGGTTCAAATAAAAAAGTATGGTGGAGAGGTGCTTGCGGTCATGAATGGCAGGCAAGAAATGTTGGAAACAGATATAGAAAATGAACTTGTAAAAAATGTTACTTCTCTACTGATGGAATTAGGCACTGGTTTTGCTTTTATGGGACAGCAGTATCATCTTGAAGTTGGAGGAAAAGATTTCTATATAGACCTTCTGTTCTATAACACAAAGCTTAGATGTTATGTAGCAATAGACCTTAAAACTGGCGAGTTTAAGCCAGAACAGGCAGGAAAGATGAATTTTTATTTATCTGCTTTAGACGATTTAGTGAAAGCTCCAGAGGATAATCCATCAGTGGGACTTATTTTGTGCAGAGATGAAAATAGAACAATTGCAGAGTATGCATTGAGAGATATGTCAAAACCGATTGGTGTCAGTGAATATCACTTATGCACGGATTTACCGTTAGATTTGAAAAATGCATTACCTGCCGTAGAAGATATTAGAAGTAGAATTGATATGAAAAAGTAATTTGTGCAGACCGTCTGCACAAATTGCAAATTTAAATTGCATTGAACAAAAAGCCTTTATGGGCGGAAATTTTCAATGGAATAAAAATGACAGATATGTTGTATCAGTGTTATTGGCTGAAGGATAATACATAGTAAAAGTGTTCTTAGAGATTTTGGACTCCGTGAATCCAAAATCTATACGGCTGTTATTGAAGATTTATATATTGCTTAGATTGTTGCCACAGTGAGGCAACAATCTAATTGTGCAGACGGTCTGCACAAATTGCAGGATAAAAGTTCATTGAACAAAAAAGCCTTTATAGGCTGTAATTTTCAATGAAAACAAAAACTTTACTTTTAACATTGGTTGAGTTAAAAAGAAATAAATTGAGTTAAGCGGAAAAATATCAAATGCCAGTTGCTTTTTCACTCTCGAGATGATATTATTAGTATATATACTAATAATATTTGAAGAGAGGTGATATATTTGCGGAGAGACAGCAGTGAAACAAAGAGGAAAATACTGACTGTGTGCGTCCGTCTCTTTCTGGAACAGGGGTATAAAAACACCACTGTCAGTCAGATTGTGGACGAAGCAGGTGTTGCAAGAGGAAGCTATTTGAATCTGTTTCCCACCAAGGATAAAATTTTGCTGGACTTGACCGAAACGATGTTCGGCGGACAGTTCGGCGTGGCAAGAAGCATTGCAGACAGCAAGCTGCCGCCGGTTTACGCCTATGCGGTGGAAACGGCGATCCAACTGACGCTGACCGAGCTGAACGAGAACCTGCGGGAAATCTACATTGAAGCCTATTCCCTGCCCGAAACATCGGAGTATATCTACCTGCATACCACGGCAGAGCTGAAGCAGATTTTTGGTGAAAATTTCCCCGATGATACCGAGAGCGACTTTTACGAGATGGAAATCGGCACGGCGGGACTGATGCGCAGCTATATGGCGAGAAAATGTGATATTCATTTTCCGTTGGAACGCAAGCTCAGCCGTTTTCTGACGGCGGCGATGCGGGTGTATCGTGTACCGGAGGCAGAGCAGGCAAAGGTGCTTGCCTTTATTCAATCATTAGATATTAAAGCAATTGCCACAGAGGTTATGTATAAACTGTTTGCCATGTTGGAAATGAAATACGATTTTAAGCTGTCAAAGAACGGCGAAATGGAGGAAACAAGATGAAGAAACGATTATTCAGTATCCTGCTTGCTCTGTGCATGGTGCTCTGCCTTGTGCCGACCACGGCATTTGCCGAGAGCGAGACGGAAGAACCGCCTGTATGCACCTGCGAAACGGCCTGCACGGCAGAAGCAATGAACGCAGATTGTCCCATCTGCGGCGCAGAGGGCGCTTTGCCGGAAAACTGCGAATGCAGCGAGCCCATTGAGAACGCAGAGCCGGAAGGCGAAGAGAACGAAGAACAGTCGGAGGGGGAAGTGTCCGACCCCCAGCCGGAGACAGCCTTGACATCGTTAATTGGCGGGAGCGAGACGGTAACAGAAGTCAGCACCGCGGATGAGCTGACTGCGGCTGTTGCTGATTCTAAGGTCAACACCGTCAAGCTGACAGGGGACATTAGCATCAGCAACTCCCTGACCGTCAACCGCACCGTGACGCTGGACCTGAACGGTCATGTGCTCAAATACGAGAGCGCAAACAAGGGCAGCGTGATTGTGGTCGAGGGCGGCGGGCAGCTGACGATCGAGGACAGCAATACGAGTAATCTCTCGCACAGATTCAATCCGAATGGCAAACTGTGGGTGCTGGACGAGGCAAGCGGCACAGAGACCGTCACCGGCGGCGTCATCACCGGCGGCACGGGCTATCCGATTCTGCTATATGGCTCCTACTACTATTATGGCGGCGGTGTGTATATCGCATCCGGCGGGCAGTTGACCATGACCGGCGGCAATATTATCGGCTGCTCCGCGACGTACGGCGGCGGTGTACATATTGATGGTGAATCGGGTCAGTTCTCTATGTCCGGCGGCAGCATCGCCGGATGCGTCGCCTCCATCATCGGCGGCGGTGTTCGTGCTTCCGGCACGTTCAAAATGTCAGGTCAGGCGGTCATTCGCAGCTGCACCGCCGAAAGCGCGACCCAATTTGTTTTCGGCGGAGGCGTATATGTCAACGGCAGCAGCAGCTTTGAAATGTCTGGTGAGGCAAAAATCAAAGGCTGTCAGGCAATCTCCAACTCTTCCCATTCTTCCAACGGCGGAGGCGTATATGTCAGCAGCAGCAGCAGCTTTGTGATGTCTGGTGAGGCAAAAATCGAAGACTGTAAGGCAATCTCCAACTCTTCCAAATCTTCCAACGGCGGGGGTGTCTTTCTCGCAAACGGTACGTCGCTCACCCTGTCGGGCAACGCCGTGATTCAAAATTGCACGGCAACGAATTCCGTCAACTCCGGCGAAGCCTATGGCGGCGGTGTGCGCGCCTTTTATGCGAGGGAGATCACCTTGGCGGGCAGTGCGAGCATTGCCGGCTGTGCTGCGGCAAACGGAAGCGGACTATACATCACCGGATCTACGACACCTGGCTATGGGAAACTTTTCGCCAACGGCGGCTCGGTTGACGGCGACGTCGTGCTGGGAGATACAACAGAGGGTCCCTGTACCATTACAGGCTCCGGCGAGACTGTGTTCAAGGGCAAAGTGACCGTTACCCCCGGCAGCACCATCGAAAACGGTAAATTCAACGGCGAGGTCATCAACAACGGAACCATCACCGGCGGCGTTTTTAACAGCACAGTTTCCGGCAGCGGTATCATCAACGGCGGCACATTTAACGGCACCCCCGATCACATCACCGGCAGCGGCACGGAGACAGATCCCTATCAAATCAGCACCGCCGCGGGGCTGAAATGGTTCCGGGATAAGGTGAATGATGCAAAAACCGAAGAAGAAACCAAAATCTGCGCCGTGCTGACAGCAGCCATTGATTTGAATAACGAACCGTGGACGCCAATCGGAAACTATACCGAAGGAAATAAGATTTACTACGAGGGCACATTTGACGGCGGCGGCCACACCATTTCCGGCCTGAACGTTACGGACAACTTCAGGTATGCCAGTCTGTTCGGTGCTGTAAAAGGCGGCACGATTAAAAACCTGACAGTGGCAGGTAACGTATCCCATAATTATAATTTGACGGGTCTAGCCTGTCACGTCGGCGGCATTGTGGGCGGCGCTTTGGATGCTGCGACGATTGAAAATTGCAGCAACAATTGCAGCGTTACTGGCGGCAGTGGCGATTATATTGGCGGTATTGCTGGCAGTAATATTGACAATGCGAGAATCATCGACTGCTATAATGTTGGCACAATTACCGGCACAATTAATGGAACTGGCGGTGTTACGTGGCTTAACATGGGCACGATCTCCAATTGCTACAATGTTGGAACGATTAAAACACCCTATAATAGTGATGCTGTTGGCGAAATCGTTGGCCGTAATCATGGCACTGTAGAAAACTGCTACTATCTTGCCGGTACGAACCTGAACGCAGTTGGCCAAAACAATAGTAATGGCAACATTACAAAAACAGAGTCCAAAACCGCCGCAAACTTCGCCAACGACACGGTGCTGGCGCTGCTCAAGGCTGACCGCGACAATTCTCCATGGGACAGCTGCCAGTATGTGGCTGCGGCAAAAATAACCCTGCCCGTGTTCAAGGGACAGGGCGATGAACATACCCACAATGGGAACTGGACATCGAACGACAACGGCACCCACAGCCGCCGCTGCACCTGCAATGTCGTGGAAACACAAAACTGCTCCGGTGGCACGGCAACCTGCACCCAAAGAGCAAAATGCACAGTTTGCGGTGCGGAATATGGCGATGTTCTGGGACATGATTTTACTACCAGTTGGACACATGATGATAACGAGCACTGGAAGCAGTGTTCCCGTTGCGATAAAAAGGATGACGTAGGCCCTCATACTTGGGACAACGGTACGATAACAACAGCGCCTACCTGCACAAAAGCGGGCAAAAAGACATATAGCTGCACCAAGTGCGACGCAACAAAAATAGAGCCGATTCCAGCTACGGGCCATAGCTGGAAGTCCGATTGGACGTCCGATGCAACGCATCACTGGCATGAATGTGCCAATGAAAACTGCGATGTGACGGATAACGCGGGAAAGAAAGGCTACGCGGAGCACTCCGGCGGCAAAGCGACCTGCACCCAAAATGCCGTCTGTGAGTTTTGCAAGGCTGAGTATGGCGAAAAGCTGCCCCACGACTTCACGGCGGAGACCGTGGATGCAAAGTACCTGAAATCCGCCGCCACCTGCACGGAAAAGGCGGTCTACTACAAGTCCTGCGCAGTCTGCGGTCTGAGCTCCGAGGGCACGGCGGATGAGGCGACCTTCTTCTCCGGCAATGCGCTGGACCACAACTGGGGCGCTTGGACGCAGAACAGCGATGAAAAGACACACACCCGAATCTGTAAGCGTGACACCAGCCATACGGAAACCGAGAATTGCATCGATGCAAACAAAGACCACAAATGTGATATCTGCGATTATATAATCAGCGAGTGTGCAGACGATAACAAAGACCACAAGTGTGATTATTGCGGCAAGAAGCTGATTGAGCACACCGGCGGGAAAGCGACCTGCAAGGACAAGGCAAAGTGCGAAGTCTGCGGTGCGGAATACGGTGAGCTTGATGCGAAGAACCACACCGACTTAAAGCACTTCCCGGCAACTGCGGCGACCAAGACCACCGAAGGCAATATCGAGTACTGGTACTGCGAAGGCTGCGGTAAATATTACAGCGACAAGGACGGTACAAAGGAAATCAAAAAAGCCGACACCGTAACGGCGAAGCTGAAGGACGATTCCAAATCTCCGCAGACCGGCGATACAAGCAACCTTGCTTTGTGGATTGCCCTGCTGTTTGTCAGCAGCGGTGCTGCCATTGGTACAACGGTTGTCAGCAGAAAGAAAAAGTACAACAAATAATTGAATAGCGTTCCCTTGCTCCAGCTTCCGAGCAAAACAAAAGCGTCGTAGCAATACGGCGCTTTTGTCGGAGAAAGAAAATAGCGGATAGAATTATTTTGGAGGAATGAAAATGAAGAAGAAACTTCTCGGTAAGAATCCGGAACTTGTATTGTATAAGAAAAGATGAAAATAGAGAAAAATAGTAAGCCATTGGAGTTAATGATTTCAGTGCAAGCAAAGGAATTTTGAGGTGTTAGCAAACTGCTTCTGATAGAAAAGAAAGTGAGGTGCAGGTATGAGAAGCAAGAGTCCTGAACTTATGAGTGAAATAAAAAAGTATATCGAGGATTATTACCTGCAAAACAGACAATCCCCATCGACTACAAAAATTGCTGAAGCTGTTGGCATTGCCAGAGGTACAGCATATAAATACTTAGTAGAGATGGCTGAGAAGAATATGATTGAGTACGACGGGCAGGAGATTCGCACCAATGTGACCCGTAAGTACAGTGGCGAACAAACACAGACACCGATTGTAGGTTCTATTCCTTGTGGCAGTCCTCAGTATGAGGAAGAAAATATTGAAGAATATGTATCACTTCCTACTGCTATTTTCGGCAAAGGAGATTTCTTCATATTAAGAGCAAGCGGTCAGTCTATGATTGAAGCAGGGATTGATGACGGCGACCTTGTGGTTGTTAAAAAGCAGGTAGAAGCCAAAGAGGGCGATATAGTAGTTGCCCTTGTGGATAATCAGAATACATTGAAACGGTACTTCCGAGATGATGAGAATAAGAAAATCATTCTCCATCCGGAAAATAAGAAGATGAAAGACATCATTGTAGATGAGTGCTGCATTCAGGGTGTGGCTTGTCACATCATCAAAGAACTATAACAGAGGACAGACGAATGAGAACACTTGAAGGAATTCGCTATCTAATCAATTTGGATAGTGCGGAAATACAACAGAACTTTGCCGGAGGAGTTGCACCGCCGGACAAGGTGGAGTCGGAGGTGGACACAACTTGAGTATTTATATGTCAAGAGCCGAGTTGGAAGAAATCAGCGAAGGCTTGATAACAGCTTATGCTAATAAGTTTAGCAATCGAGTGATTCAATCCATCGACATAGAACATTTCATTACAGAATTTCTTATGTTACGAATTGAATACGCTTCTTTCGCAGAAGATGATGCAGGCAGGATTGGTTTTCTGGCAGATGGAGCAACACCACTGCTGATACATCAGGACGGAAAAATTATTCCCTTTGTTTTCCCGAAAGATACCATCATACTTGATAAATTTCTTCTTGCCGAAAAGGAGCAAGGACGTCGCAGGTTTACAATGGCACACGAAGCGTCACATCATATCTTGAGTAAGATGTATGCAATGCCGAGTGAAGGACGCTTTCATGCAGAGTATGACAGTGAGCGTAGTTATTCCAAAGAGGAACTGGCTCAGATGTTTGCGTCTGTTGAGTGGCAGGCAGATACAATGGGAGCTTCGCTTCTTATGCCGAGAAGGATTATTGAAAATGCCTTGGCGAAATATAATCAGTCAAATCCGATAAAAGTTTATGGTGATAATACCATTGCTTCAAAGGAAAAAGCAGTTATTCGTAGAATGGCAGCTTATATCGGAGTATCTTATACAGCCTTGGTTATCAGATTGAGAGATATGGGACTATTTGAGTATCACAATATCCTTGAATACATTTCCAATGAATTAAATCTTGGAGGTGTTTCGCAATGAGGTTATACTAAGATATTTCATGATAACTTAGGCAATATTCAGAAAAAAGTGGAGCAGATAATAGAAATTTAGAATCGTTTAAAAATCTATCTAAAGAGGTGTTTGCACAATGCAGCACCTCTTTTTTTGCACAAATTTTTCATCATTTGCACACATACCGTGTTCTTGAAGTTGCCAGGGAAAGAGAGGTTCCGTTTCAGGCAACCAGATTGGAAACGAAAGAAGAAGCACAGAATGCTCCGACACCGGTTACAACCTATGCATTGTTTTATAATGGAGAATACCTTACGAATGAGCAGATGAATGATAAAAGATTTATAAAGCTTCTGGATGGGATGGAAAAATAAATGAGCAAATTCGAACTCTACTCTCCGTAGGTTGAGGATATACATACGCTGAAATAGAATGGTGTCATGGATTGCAGTTACAGCAGGAAGAAGCCGTATCCACAGGGCAATGCAGAGGCGAGATTTAAAATGAATGGTGTGAAGATAATCTATTTATACTGCAATCAGAGTGGTCTGTTTTAGGAAGAAACGTCAAACCATGCGCTTACGAAATGTCTGCTGCTTTTTTGTTCTATAAGAAAATGCCATTACCAGAAAATGAATTATTTAAGAAAAATGGGAATAGAATAATGACAGAAGCAGCTGACTGTGCTAGAATATGCATGAAATGTATTACCAAAATATAAAGAAATTTCAAAAAATGGGAATAGGAGATAGTGATATGCAGTTTATGGTAAGGCAAAAGTATCTAGATGAATTGATTGAATTATATGGGACGCCAGATATAAAAGTAATCACGGGCATCAGACGGAGCGGCAAGTCTGTTTTGCTGCAGGAATTTATCACTTATCTGCAGTCGTTAGAGGAAAAGAGCAATATTGTAATGATAAACCTTCAGGAATTAGAGTTTGATCATTTGCTGGAATATCATGCATTGCATAAGTATATCCTGGGTCAATATAAAGAAGGAATGAATAACGTATTATTGATTGATGAGGTTCAGATGTGCCCTCAGTTTGAACTTGCAATCAATAGTATTTATACAAAAGGAATCTATGATATTTATGTTACCGGATCAAATGCATTTTTGTTAAGTTCAGATCTGGCAACACTTTTTACTGGAAGAACGATGGAAATAAAGGTATATCCTTTTTCTTTTGTGGAATATCTGACTTATTATGGAATTACGGATGGGTATGATGATGCATTTGATCAGTATGTCCGAACCGGTGGTATGCCGGGAGCTTATGTATATAAGACAGAGGATAGACAGTATGATTATATCAGAGATGTGTATGGGACTATTCTTATAAGAGATTTGGTTGAGAAATATAGAATAAGAAATACATCAGAGTTTGCCAGTATATCTGAATTTATGATGGATAATATTGGCAACCTGCTTTCTCCCAATAATATCTGCAAGACATTAAATAATGACCAAAGAGAGATTACCAGAAAGACAGTATCAAAATACATTGGTTATTTAGAGAACGCATTTCTATTTTATGAGGCAAAACGGTATGACCTAAAGGGGAAAAAATATCTCGAAAACAATAGTAAGTTTTATCTTTGTGATCCAGCATTTCGATATGCAGTCAATGGTACACGAAATATGGACTTTGGAAGGGTTTATGAGAATATTGTTTATCTGGAGTTACGAAGGAGAGGTTATGAGGTATATGTTGGTAAACTTTATAAAAAAGAAGTGGACTTTGTAGCAAAGAAACGAGACACACTGATATACATTCAGGTAAGTGACAATATTTCAGATGAAACAACATTTGAGAGGGAATATTCGCCATTGCTTGCAATACGAGATGCATATCCTAAGATGGTAATTGCAAGGACACATCATGAAACTTATGATTATCAGGGTGTGCAGGTGGTCGATATTTGCAGATGGCTGCGATGCAGATAGATGAATTCCAGTTTGTATAATTAAGAAAATCGGGAGTCAACAGGGCAAATTCTTTTTACAGGATCATCCTTGATGGAAATGTTTCCTGTCTGTGAAATTGCACGAAGCCAGGGTATCGAACAAGTGATATATAATCGCGGCGTTAGTGGATTGAATACAGATGAGTTTCTGGAAAATATCGATACATTGCTTTTAGATCTTGAGCCATCAAAGATATTTATCAATATCGGTACTAATGATATTACAAAAGAACGATTTGGAGATCAGTGGATGTTACATTTAATGAACAATATCTGTAGAATCATGGAAATTATCAAATTCCGTATTCCAGATGTGGAAATTTTTATCATGGCGTTTTATCCTGCAAATCTTCACCTGCCATGGCAGACAGAACAATCAATCCAATGGATGAAACTCCGTACTCCTGAAAATCTTATATTATGTAATCATCGATTAAAAGAAATAGCAGAAAAATACGGTTGTCGTTACCTTGATTGTAATGAAGCACTTGTTGATGAACATGGTGAACAGAAATCGGAGTATGCCATTGATGGTGTACATATGTATGCAAATGGATATTTGAATGTTTTTAAGTTTTTAAAGCCTTATTTGTAATTCATGAAAGGGTTTTATTAGTGGAACAGAAAGTAAACAAATCGGAATTTTTTTAAGTAAATTACAACTCTACGGAGCATAGAAACCGCTAAAACTCACCATATTCTACGTTACGTGGGTGTAAATAAACAGTAGGAATTTATACAATGAATCCAGAAAGGAGGACACGAACCTATGGACCAAATTAAAATAGGTAAATTTATTGCTGAAGAAAGAAAAGCAAAAAAATATACTCAACGGGAATTGGCAGATAAGCTTAGTATCAGCGATAAAACAATCTCAAAATGGGAAAGGGGTAATGGTTTCCCAGAAGTATCATTGTTACTTCCACTTTGCAATGAATTAGAAATTACAGTAAATGAACTTCTATCTGGTGAAAGATTGCAAGCGATGGATTATAAAAAGAAAGCGGAGGAAAATATGGTGAATTTAGTGAAAGAAGCTCAAGAGAGTAAAAAGAAGATTATAATGTCTGCAATGGTTAGTGTTTTGGTAATTGTTGCAGCAGTACCTTTATTTGTTGTTGCGGGAATGTTTGAAATGCAGGTATGGACTAGAGTGCTATTGATGGGGATTGGATTTGTAATAATGGTTATGGGAATCGCTATTGCATGTGTATTAGATAGAGAAGCAGGAGCCTTTGAATGTCCTGAATGCAAGGAGCGATTTGTTCCTGATATGAAATCCTATGTTATGGGACCTCATACAATTACCAAAAGAAAGTTAACTTGTCCAAAATGTGGATGTACAAAATATTGCAAACATGTTTTAACCAGATAAGGTGAAACTTTCAGTAATACGCTCTGTTGATGTGCTGATTTTTCTACGATATACTCCTTCAAAAAGAAGTGTGCTCTTATGGGTAGAGAAATTTATGACATCATCAATGACATGGCAGAAGTATTAAATGCATCGCAGATGCAGAAACTACAAGAGGTGTTGGTAAAACGGTTATCTGAAAATACTGTATCTGATTATTTGCAGACAACGAATATGGACTTTCTAGATATGTTTTTAACTGCAAAGCATTTAGAAGGGTGTTCTGACAAAACAATACGCTATTATAGGTGTAATATTGAAAAGATGTTGGATACAATAAATATTCCGGTCATAAAGATAACGACCGAGATGCTACGAAAATATCTTGTAGAGTATCAAACGATAAATAATTGTGGAAAGGTAACTATTGATAATATTCGTAGAAGTCTTTCCACATTTTTTTCGTGGCTAGAGGAAGAGGACTATATTATAAAAAGCCCAATGAAAAGAATTCATAAGGTAAAGACTGCCGTTATTGTAAAAGATACCATTCCAGATGAGAAAATAGAAATTCTTAGAGATAATTGTAATAATCTGCGTGATAGGGCAATGATTGATTTTCTGCTTTCAACAGGAATTAGAGTAGGCGAATTGGTAAGGCTGAACATTGATGATATAGATTTCTCTGAGCGGGAATGCGTGGTTTATGGCAAAGGAGACAAAGAGAGGAAAGCATATTTTGATGCTAAGACCAAAATTCATTTGTTGAATTATATTGAATCAAGGACAGATAATAATATAGCGTTATTTGTGTCGTTAAACAAACCACACAGTAGACTTACTGAAAGCGGTGTGGAGTTACGATTACGAGAAATGGGGAAGAAGTTAGGTGTAGAAAAGGTACACCCACATAAGTTTAGAAGGACGATGGCCACCAGAGCAATTGAGAAAGGTATGCCGATTGAACAGGTACAGAAAATTCTGGGACATGAGCAAATAGATACAACGCTCAGATATGCAATGGTTAATCAAAACAATGTGAAGCTATCGCATCGAAAATATATTTCATAGATTGACTTGTAACGCAAAAGACGTTACAATAAAAGAAAGATGGAGGTGTATTCTATGGGAAAAACAGCAACATTAAATATAAGAGTAAATCCAGATGTAAAAAAAAATGCAGAAAGTGTATTGGCACAATTAGGGATACCAATGGCTACTGCTATAGATATGTATTTAAAACAAATATCATTAGTAGGAGGAATTCCCTTTTCTATTGTATTACCAAAAGCAGCTAATTCAGTGAATGCAGATATGATGTCTGTTACACAGATTCATCAAAAGTTAGAAAAAGGATATGCCGATATAGAGAAAGGAAATGTTGAGGATGCAGCTAGTGCGTTTGTGGCATTTAGAGAGAGGCATTAATGAAGCAATATAAGGTAGAGATTACAAAAGAAGCTTTGCAGGATATGGAAGATATATACAATTATATTGCTATAGATTTGCTTGCTCCAGATAATGCAATGGGGCAATATAATCGCATTGCTGATGAAATACTTACATTAGACACTTTCCCAGAACGATTTAGGATTATGGATTCTGAGCCGGAAAAGAGAATGGAGTTGCGAGAATGCTCGTCGATAATTATTCAGTGTTTTATACAATCCGTGATGAAAGGGTAATTGTAACGGATGTGTTATACACGGCATCTGATATAGAAGCACGTTTGAGAGGCGAGCTATAAAAGCACGCGTTTATTTGAAGTTTACAGCGAGGTGAAAGAGGTTGAATTATGTAGAATATGGAAAAGAAAACAGCGATGTAATTATCCTCTTACACGGAGGCGGTTTATCATGGTGGAATTACAAAGAGGTTGCTGAAAGACTTCAAACAGATTATCATGTGGTTTTGCCTATATTAGATGGTCATGCAGGATGTGATAAGCAGTTTACAACGATAGAGAATAATGCTTTGGATATTATAGAATTTGTAAATAGCAAATTGGGCGGTTCTGTTTTAATGATGGGAGGACTATCGCTTGGAGGGCAGATTTTGCTTGAAATTTTATCTCAACGCAAAGATATATGTAAGTATGCAATAGTGGAAAGTGTACTTGTGATACCTTCAAAATTTACATATTCTATGATTAAACCGGCGTTTGGAAGTTGCTATGGCTTAATAAAGTATAAGTGGTTTTCAAAATTGCAATTCAAATCACTACGAATAAAGTCGAATTTGTTTGATGAATATTACAAAGATACTTGTGCTATTAGAAAGAGTGATATGATTGCCTTTTTACAGGAAAACTCAGTATATTCACTAAAAGATGGCATTGGAGAGTGTGAAGCAACCGTTCAAATTTATGTTGGAGAAAAAGAAAAGCAATCAATGAAAAAATCTGCTAAAATCATTCATGAAAAATTGCAGGATAGTTTTATACAAGTTCTTCCTAATATGTATCATGGAGAGTTTTCAATAAACCACGCAGATGATTATGTGAGAAAACTATTAGAAATAGTAAAGTGAAGGTAACTTTCAGTCTTCAGCAGAGACTGAAAGCAACAGAAGATTTGAAGTTTATGGAGGAATAAAGATGGATTGTTTAAGATGTAAAGAGGAAATGATTAAAGCAAAATTAAAAGGAGATGCAGTAGGTACGGTTGTTTATTTAACTAATAAGAAAAACGGTATCTTTGAGAATGAAAAGAATAGTACTGTTTCATGTTATGTATGTCCAAAATGTGGATATGTTGAATTGAATGCAGATAATGCGAAAAAATTGATTTGATAATTTCCACTTGAAACTTTCAGTAATACTGAGAAAATTAAAGAAAGTACAAAGCTCGCGAAGCTTTGAAGTTTACAGCGAGGTAAAAGTTTATGAATAACTATAATGAAGTGAAAAAATCATTTGGTACACAAGCAGAGAAATTTGCTTCATATCATATGTCTAAGGCAGAATATACCGATTATTTGATTCGTAGTATTCAGGCAAGGGGCAATGAACATGCATTGGAGGTTGCTGCTGGAACCTGTATATGTGGAAGAGCAGTGGCTCCTTATGTTAAGGACATTACTTGTTTGGATTTGACAGAAGCAATGTTGGAGCAGGGAAAAAAACTGGCAAAGCAAGAAGGTATTCAGAACATATCATTTGTATCGGGGAATGCGGAATGCTTACCTTTTGAAGATGAAACATTTGACCTTGTGATTACAAGACTTTCATTGCACCATTTTGTTGAGCCTGAAAAGCCTTTTCGGGAGATGCAACGAGTTTTGAAAAAAGGTGGAAAACTTGTTATTTGGGACATGGTAGCGACTACAGAAGAATTGCGTGAAACTAATGACGCTATTGAAACGATGCGTGATAACTCACATACAAGAATACTTAGCAGAGAAGAATTTGAAGCATTGTTTGAGGATGCTTTTGAGCTTCAGCTTGAAGAAACAACACTTGTTCCTGTAAATCTACAAAGTTGGATGGATTTGACAAGTACACCAGAGGATATTCAAAAAGATATTATTGATAAAATGGAATACGATTTGAATGGTGGAGATAAAACAGGTTTTAATCCCTATATCAAGGAGGGACAAATATGCTTTGACCATAGGTGGTTATTGCTGATTGGAAAAAAGGAAAACTAATCCCCATTTATCAAGAAAAAGAAACTTTCAGTTTATAGAGTTAAAAAATATAAGTTAAGGAGGCATGTATTATGAAAAAAGTAATCTATCTGCTTGTATTATGTATGGTGCTGGGAATGGCTGGATGTGGAACGAATCAAGAAAATAAAGAACCTGTGTCTGGAAATGTGTCCGTAGAAACAGAAAATAAAGAAAATGATGATGTAGTACAAAATGAGCAAATAGCAGATACTGGCTCATATCCTCCATGTGTTATGGTTGATGGTGTTATATATAAAGACACAGGATATGTAGCGTCAATGCCTGGTTGTGGAACAATGGATGGAGAAATTGTGTCAACAGTGGCAGGGACAGAGTTACCATCTGAAAATAATCAATCAAATTTCGGAAGCGGATATCATTATCAAAGGAGTTCTGAAGGTCAGCTCATAGTAGTCATTGATGACGAACGAATCATATTTAGAGATATTGAAAAAGATGATACGTCTATTCCAATAGAGGTTATCAATTTTAATGCAAAAGTAAAAGAAATTACCGATGATGGAGAACTTCTTGTAACGCATGTGAGTACAGCTGAAGGCTTTTGTCAGATGAATGATGGAGAGTATTATGTATCGGCAGAAAATTTAGCGGAAGATGTTCAGGTGGGAGATATCGTTACAATATGGTTTAATGGAATGATTCAAGAAACATACCCTGCTCAATTGGGGGTAGTTTATAGAATCATTAAAACACAATAATTAGTCAAATTCCAGTTTTCAGATGACGATTTTTAAAGGATTTAATAACTGTTATATCTTGTTATAAAAATCTCGTCGCCCCCTTGAAAATACTAAACCTTTCACTGGTATCCTTTCGATTACATCTTGTATCGTGTTATATCGTTTTCCCCTTGTTTATGAGTCCTCCTAAGGGAAAGAATGAGCTGGATGAGCGACCGATTATTGATATTTATCGGAAGATAGAGGAAGATGGTTATATGGAGATTGACATCTGTTTCCCATTAAAGACAAAATTATCATAAACAAAGTTATGTAAAAATGTGTAGAGATATCTGACTTGACAAATAAACGGCCGTTTACTATGATCAAAATGTAAACGGTCGTTTATTTTATGGGCAGGAGGTTTGGGTATGTCAAAAACTACAAAGGAAGATATATTGATTGTTGCATTACATTTATTTGCGAGAGATGGATATGAAGCAGTTTCTGTCAGTCAGATTGCGGGTGAGCTTGGCATGACAAAAGGTGCATTGTATAGGCATTATGAGAGTAAGAGAGATATTTTTGAACATATTGTAAAAAGGATGGAGCAGGGGGATGGCGAACAGGCAGAATCACATGATATGCCTGCTGATAAAAAGGAAAATGAACCTGAACAGTATGAAGAGATTTCTACGGACAATTTCGTGGAATACAGTAAATCTATGTTTTCGTATTGGACAGAAAATGATTTTGCATCGTCATTTCGAAAGATGCTTACGTTAGAGCAGTTTCGGAATGAGGAGATGCAGGCATTGTATCAGCAGTATCTTGTGTCTGGTCCGGCAGAATATGTGAAGGATTTATTCAAGAGCATGGGGATAGTGGAGGCAGATAAAAAAGCAACCATGTTTTATTCCATCATGTTTTTCTACTATAGTCTGTATGATGGAGCAAAGGATAAAAAAAGAATAAAAGAGCAGTTTGAAAAAAGTATTAGCAGCATTATATAAAGAAGTGGAGAAAAAGAAAATGAAGGAAAATATTATCATTCGATTGGAAAGAGAAAATGAATACCATGAGGTAGAAAATCTGGTAAGGGAGAGTTTCTGGAATGTGTATCGACCAGGCTGTCTGGAGCATTATGTACTCCATCAGCTTCGCAACGATCCGGCATTTGTTCCGGAACTGGATTTTGTCATGACATTAGATGGACAGTTAATTGGACAGAACATGTTTATGAAGGCTGTGATTGCAGCCGATGATGGCAGAAGTATTACCATTATGACTATGGGACCGATCTGTATTGCACCGGAGCTTAAAAGGAAGGGGTATGGAAAGATTTTACTGGATTATTCTTTAGAAAAAGCAAAAGAGCTTGGATGCGGAGCACTATGTTTTGAAGGAAATATTGATTTTTATGGAAAAAGCGGATTCAGACAGGCGAGTGAGTTTGGCATCCGCTATCATGGATTGCCGGAAGGCGAGGATGCATCTTTTTTTCTGTGCGAAGAACTGATGCCGGGATATCTTAATGGAATTACAGGAGAGTATGCACCTCCGGCAGGTTATCTGGTAAATGAAAAGGAAGCAGAGGCATTTGATAGAGAGTTCCCGTATATGGAGAAGAAAAAACTTCCGGGACAGATTTTCTAAAATGTAGCAAGCTTCATCAAATCTTTATTTTTCCCTGATAGATTATATTTCAGTGAGAAATGAAATATAGAAGGAAGGATAGTAAAGATGGAAATGATGTTGCAGACACAAAATCTATGTAAATATTTTAGAAAACAGAAAGCGGTAAATAATGTTTCGCTTAATATCGAAAAGGGAAAGATTTATGGACTGCTTGGACCGAATGGTGCGGGAAAATCTACCATATTGAAAATGTTGACCGGTATGATGAAACCCACTGCAGGAAAGATTTACTTTGATGGAAAACTTTGGGATAGGAAAGATTTATCAAAAATAGGAGCGTTAATTGAGAATCCGCCTATTTATGAAAATCTTTCCGCCAGAGAGAATTTGAAAGTAAGACAATTATTGCTTGGTACAGATGAAAACAGAATTGATGAGGTCTTGCAGATTGTATCACTTACAAACACCGGAAAGAAGAAAGCAGGACAGTTTTCTTTGGGGATGAAGCAAAGACTAGGCATTGCAATGGCATTGCTTGGAGAACCGGAACTTTTGATATTGGATGAACCTACGAATGGATTAGATCCAATAGGCATCGAGGAATTACGAGAGCTGATCCGGTCTTTTCCGGAACAGGGAATCACTGTAATTCTCTCCAGTCATATTCTCTCGGAGGTACAGTTACTTGCAGATAAAGTCGGGATTATTTCAGGTGGAATCTTAGGATACGAAGGAGCATTAAAGCAGGGAGATAATCTTGAAGATTTGTTTATGAATGTGGTAAGAAAAAACCAGAAAGCAGGTGAAATCCATGGTTAATATTATAAAAGCAGAACATCAAAAAGCCAAAAGAACCATGCGAAAAAAGTTTATCTGGGGATTTCCGCTTCTTACATTTGTCATGGCATTTATATTTACTCTTGGGATGACAAATGCTTATGCAGAAAGTGTTTGGAACTGGTGGTATACACTTTTGCTGCCGGGGATGATTGCCCTATTTTGTTATCTTTCTGTGGCGCAGGAGAAAAAGATAAAATACTATCATTTAACGACTATTCCAACAGACAGAAGAAAATTGTTGCTGGGGAAAATTATTTATATTGGGTGCATGATTCTGTTTTCCAATGTGATTGTGTTTGCAGGAGCAACGCTTGGAGGCTTTCTTCTAACGACACATGTTCCGGTGAAAGGAGCGTTGATTGCAGTATTGTTTCTGACGTTTTCTGAGTTATGGGAGATTCCGGTAGCTTTGTTTTTAAGCGAACGCTTTGGAATGATTGTAAACCTGTTCGTCTGCCTGTTTATTACCGTCAGCGGTGTGGTAATATCACAAACCAGGATCTGGTATGTACTTGTTTCGGCAATCCCTATGCGAATGATGTGTCCGTTACTTCATATTTTACCGAATGGTCTTGCGGCAGAATCGGGGAATCCATTTTTGAATACGGGAGTCATTGCTCCGGGAATGTGTCTCTCAATCATCTGGTTTGTTTTTGTAACGGTTCTGTTTTTGAAATGGTTTGAGAGAAGAGAGGTGAAATAAGATGATTGGAAAATCTCTTAATGCAGACTTGCGAAAGATGAAAGGAACATCTGTGATTCTGGCACACTTACTGATTCCGATTATAACCAGCGTTATATTCTTAATATATTACTTTTTTTCACCATGGAATGAAAATATGAAAGTGATTGCATTTTATCAGGCAATAGGAGCAGGACTTCCGGTACTTATTGGAATTTTTACAGCAAGTGTGATGGAACAGGAACAAAATGCAGGTAATTTTCAAAATCTGTTGTCTTTACCGGATAAACCTGCAGCATTTTTATCGAAACTGTTGATGCTACTGGTTTTGTGTCTGTGCTCTATCCTATTGACAGCAATCATATTCGGAATTGGATTTGGAAGAATCGCATCAAGCGATATCGAAATCATGAAAGGATGTATATTTGCAGCATTGCTGCTGTGGGGAAGCAGTGTTCCACTTTATCTGTGGCAGCTGATTCTGGCTTTTCAGTTTGGAAAAGGGGTATCCATTGGAGCAGGGATTATATCAGGACTAATTAGTGCATTGATGCTTACCGGACTTGGAGATTATGTGTGGAAATATGTATTTGTCTGCTGGACGGGTAGAGTACCATATACTTATCTGCAATCTGTATTGGGAGAAACTAGTGTAGGTGAATGGTTGTCATTCATACCAGGTTGCTTAATATTTACAGGGATTAGTATGGTATACTATTTTTGGTGGGTAAACCACTGGGAAGGAAACAGAATATTGGAATAGAATCGAGGAAAACTATGGCAAAAATACTGGCAGTTGATGATGAACCGGCAATTCTGGAAATGATAGAAAGCATTTTGAATAAGGATGGACATCTGGTTACCAAAGTAAGTAATCCACTAAAACTTAATATGGAAGAATTACATCGTTATGACCTGATTTTACTGGACATTATGATGCCTGGAATTGATGGCTTCGAATTATGCAAAAGAATCAGGGCACTTGTGGATTGTCCGATTTTGTTTCTTACGGCAAAAACGGAGGAAAACAGTCTGGTAAACGGACTTTCTTTAGGAGCAGATGATTATATTTCAAAGCCATTTGGAGTGATGGAACTTCGGGCAAGGATCAATGCACATCTTAGAAGAGAGCACAGGGAACATTCTGTCCGGATGGTTTTAGGGAGAGTCTGCATTCAGATGTCTCAAAAGAAACTGTTGATGGATGATAAGGAACTTCCTCTTACGAAAGCGGAGTACGAAATTTGTGAATTCCTGGCTAAAAACAGAGGACAGGTTTTCTCAAAGGAACAGATATTGGAAGCGGTCTTTGGCTTTGACAATGAGAGTAATGACAGTACTATAATCACGCATATCAAAAATATAAGAGCAAAATTTGCGGATTATGATTATACACCGATAAAAACAGTCTGGGGGATTGGATATAAATGGGAAGAGTAAAGAGAAGCAATGCACTCAGCTGGATTTTTATGAGATATGTACTGGTCATGCTTGGATCATTAGTAGGTTTGGTGATTGTTGCTTGGCTGCTGCTGTACCTTTTGATTAGTGTGGGCTGTATCTATCCGGCGAATTATGCAGAGCAAAAGATTAATGAAGCATATGATACGATTTTACGTGCGGATAAAGTAACTGCTGAGATGATTCCTGCACTTTGTGATTATGTAATCTTTTCAGAGAATGGAGAGAAAATAGGTGGAGATCTGTCAGAACAATACGAACAGATAGCATGGAATGTTGCAAAGTACGGAAACGCATCCGGGAAATATTTTTATAAAGTAATTGTAAGGGAAAATGAATATGTTGTATTGCAATATCGCCTGACACCTCAATATCATTCAGCTTTTTTGAGGGAGCATTTTATAGGACCACAGAATGTGATGAGTATTATGTCTGTGATTGGAGCGGTAGCGATTATCATCATTCCGTCCATACGTTTTGGAAAAAGAATCAAAAAGCAGATGCAGCCTGTATTAGACGCAATCAGACAAATAAAGGATCAAAATCTGGAATATGAGACATCCTGTTCCGGTATCAAAGAGTTTGATGACTGTTTATCGGCAATCGATGATATGCGAGATGCATTGCGAGAATCTTTAGAAAAGCAGTGGAAAACAGAGCAGGAAAAGAAACAGCAGATGTCTGCTTTGGCGCATGATATTAAAACACCTCTTACGATTGTACGGGGAAATGCAGAACTACTTTCAGAGACTGAACTGACCACAGAACAGAAGAAAAATATCACTTATGTTTTGAACGGCACAACACAGATACAAAGTTATGTAAAACAGTTGATAGATGTCACAAAATCATGGAATTGCAGTGATGTTACCTATACAACGGTGAGGTTAGAAGATTTTTTCGCAGATATAAAGGAACAGGCACTCGGACTGGTAGAAATCTATCACCAGAAGATAGATTGGAAGGCGGAACAAAGTGATAAAAAGGTAACGATTGCTTATGATCCAATGTTCCGGGCCGTAATGAATGTGATTCAGAATGCAGTGGAGCATACAAAAGAAAATGGAATCATTTATATTGACGCAAAGGAGCAGGATGGCCGGCTGACATTCATTGTGGAGGATAGCGGATCAGGATTTACAAAAGAAGCATTATTGCATGGCACAGAGCAGTTTTTTATGGATGACACAAGTAGAAATGGCGAAGCCCATTATGGGATGGGACTATTTTTTGCCAAAACTGTGGCTGAAAAATATGGTGGAGGTATTAAACTTTCAAATTCTGAAAATACAGGTGGGGCGAGGGTAGAAATATTTTTCCTGAGTAGTCAAGAAATAAGCTAAATAGACCGCAATTAAGCTATGTAAAAGAAATTTTACATGCTTTTATCTAATATGTAATGATTTAAAGAAATGTAAATCATCTTACAGCTCTTTACAGCAGGAGCGAAAAAGCTCCCGACAATGAAGAGTCTTGATTCCGATAAAAAGACAGTTAAGGCATCTAACAACAACGAAGTACAGGCTGCAGGCACTGCTTCTGCGCAGGCTGCAGAACCGGTTGAAAAGATTGACTTTTCCAACGTAAAGATTGAGCCTTTATTTGAGGAAGAAGTAGACTTTGATACATTCAGCAAGTCAGATTTCAGAGCTGTTAAGGTAAAAGAGTGTGTAGCAGTTCCTAAATCAAAGAAATTATTACAGTTTACTTTAGATGACGGAACAGGCACAGACCGTACTATTTTAAGCGGAATCCACGCTTATTATGAGCCAGAAGAGCTTGTTGGCAAGACACTTATCGCCATCACAAATCTTCCACCACGTAAGATGATGGGAATTGATTCCTGTGGTATGTTACTTTCCGCAGTCAACAACCTTAAGGATTCAGAGGATGAAGAACTTCATCTTCTGATGGTTGATAACCACATTCCGGCAGGAGCAAAGCTGTACTAAAAATATATTATGATGATTGCCCCCATTAGATAGAGAAATCTGTCTGGTGGGGGTTTTATGTATAATATATATTGTGGAAGTTAGGCATGTTCAGTAATCTTAGTGAAGCGAAAGCTTCTGAAACATAATTAGGGGTATCATAGGTATGTTGTGTACTGTATGGGAAAGAATACTACTAAGATTCGCAAGATCAAAGCATGTTTGTTGGAAGTGTTATTCAATGCAGGGACATAATGGGAAGCTATTAGGTGAAGCTATTATAAGGCTGAGGCGAATCACAATATGCCCCATTTTACCAGATAAAGCATTAAAAATATGCTATACGTAACAATTATATTGAAATTCTGATTAAAATATGTTATATATAACAATATAGATATAATGATAATGAAAATATGTCACACATAACATAAAAGAGACTAAATTTGAATAATTATGTTAATGCTGACATAGTGAAAGGGGATTATTTATGGATAATGATGCATTAAATGCAATCTTTGAACAGATAAATAATTTAAAAAAACCAGAGACTGAAATGAGTGAAATAAAACCTGAGAATAAAACAAGTAATATTAAAGAGATATTAAATGGTATATCACAGGAAATACAAAGGGTATTAGATGAGAATAATCTTACACAGGAGGACTTATGTCACATAACCAATATGTCTCAATCTAATATAAGCAAAATACAGAATGGAAAAGTTGTTCCAAGAATAGAGACTTTACAGAAGATTGCGGATGCTACGCATACAAGATTAGTCATTAGCTTTGAAAGTGTGGAAGGGGATGAGTAATAATGGCCAATATAAAAAAAATTGAGATTAACCATTTTAGAGGAATCAAGAAATTAGAAGTTTCCAGGTTTTCCAATATCAACCTTATTGTCGGGGATAATAATAGCGGAAAAACTTCATTCTTGGAGGCCATTCAGTTGTTATTTGCAAATGTTCAGTTGGGCTCTATAAAAAATATAATAAAGCAGAGAACTGTGCTGAACGTGAATGACAGTAGTTTTTACAGTTCGTTCATTAAGATGTTTAATGCTATGCAAAGAAGCGACTCGTTAGAATTAGATATTTACGCTGAAAGCAATGTTGGACCTATCGAATTTGAAATGCGAGGAACAGAAAAAAATATCTCCGGAGAAGATGCTCTTCAAATATCAACTATGTCGTCACGTCAAAAGGCATACTATAAAAAGACATCTACACTCGTTCCTGAGATGGTAAAAGTTTTTAATGGCAGCATTATTAGTCAAAAAGGAAAGAAGTTAGTGGAAAAGAAGATTAAACTTACTTCTTTGGACAATACATTTGTTGGACCAGTGGTTAAGAAGGAAGTGCAATATATTCCTTCCTTTGGTCATTTAAGATATGATCTGTTACAGAATATCGTAGATAATCCTGAGTACAAAAATTTGGCTATAAGTATTTTGAAACAGTTTGATGAAGCTATCGTGGATATTTGCTATACAAAAGCAGATGATGGATCTTTCTTGGAAACCGTTATTACAGAAGATGGAGTTAATATGCCTTTTTCAGTGTATGGAGATGGCATAAAGAAAATATTATATATTTTAAATAAGTTGTTTGATGCAACAGATTCTATTTTGCTCATAGATGAGATAGAAACAGGCTTACACAAAAAATACTACGACAAGTTATTCCCTGTGGTCTTTGAATTGGCGAAAAAGCTTAATGTACAATTGTTTATTGCAACACATAGTATGGAAGCCATTGATGCAATTCTCGAGTATGGAAAATATGATGATATCGATAATAAGATTGATCCAATCAAAGTTATCACCTTAAAGAAAGTAGAATCGAAGGATGGAAAGGGAAGTAACGTAGTGGCTCGAAATGTAGATGGTCAGTACGTCTATGAAAACAGAAAAGCGTTCGAGTTTGAGGTGCGCCTATGATGACAGAACTAATACTTGTTGAAGGCGTATCAGATGTGCAGTTAATCAGTTATTATCTGCAAAATGTGTATGACTGGAAACACGAAAAAGAGAATAATTTGAGAATGATTCCATTGGATGCTCATGATCATATAGAGAATCTTTCAAAGAATGGAAATCAGCTTATTTTATGTGGCGTAGGCGGAAATGGAAGATTTTCGCATTTTATTAAGCAGCATAGAATTAATAGCATGATTATAGAGAAAGAAATTGCTTCTATCATGGTTGTCACAGACCGAGATGATGAAGCACTCCCTAAAATAGGAAGAAGAATAAACGACTTGTTTGAAAATATATCATTCAAGATTGGTGAATGGAGTGATATTTCCATAGAGGATTCTTTTGGATTAACCAAGGCAATAGATACATATCTTTTAGTCGTACCACCAGATAAGAAAGGCGCTCTTGAAAATGTAATAATTGACGCTTTGAAAGAAATAAATGAGGAACAGGCTCTGATTGAAGAAGTAATACAGTTTATTGATTCATTGAAAGTACAGTTAGTTCCAGAACTAGAGCAGATAAATTATGCAAACAAGGCAACTATAGGAACATTTTTTAGCGTAAGAGATCCTAAACATGCCATGAGATCTTTTGCAACCTATGTTTCAAAAATAGATTGGAAAAAGTCAGAATCTTTAAATGAGCTGTTTGCTCCGTTTGCGGATTTGGGAAGATAAGTATACGGTATTCCTGGGATGTAAACATAGATAAATACAAGAATAAAAATTTTATTTGGAGGTCGCCATGGCATATTCAGAGTTAATAAAAAATTTTGACAATATAAGAAGCTACATGCGTGACTTCTTTATTTATGGATTCAAAACAAGAGGAGAGTATGACCGGAAAAGTGCCCGAAGCTATGATAATGAGCGCCGCAGAATACAGAGCTATTTGGGAAAGCTTGTTACCTTTAATCAGAATGCTTCTGGTAAGCGGATGTTTATTTCGCTGGATGGAAGAAGTGTGACACATAACCCATTATATCAGGCATTCAACGTTGTATTATATTAGCGGAAGATGAAAAATATAATTTTACGTCAATTGTCCGCATTGTTGTAAATGAGGAGGGACTTATTTCGAAAATCATTATCACAAATAATCCGAATATAAAGTTCAAGATAGATACCAAGCCAATATATTCTAAGGGTTAGGGTGGAATGGATTATTCATTTTCTCCTGATAGAAGATTCTCTGATTTTGACTTCTTTTTGCCAGATTTCAACGAAAGAGATTTTGTCGCAAAAGAAATTTTGTTTTGGGCAGATACTTCCGGTTCAGTAAATCAAGATGCGCTTGAAGCAGTATATGCAGAAATTAGAGGTGTTATTGAGCAATTTAATGGTAAAATAAAGGGAAAGCTTGGGTTCTTTGATACAGATGTAACCACACCAATTTCGTTTGAAAATATTAATGAATTAGAAAAAATAATACCATATGGTGGAGGTGGTACTGATTTTACGGTTGTGTTTCATTATATAAAAAGTAATATGAAACACGACCTGTCAGCTGTCATTATTATATTTACTGATGGATATGGTTTATTTCCAGAAGAAGCAGATATACCTGATACTCCGGTTCTCTGGTTGATTGATAATGAAGATGTGAATCCACCCTTTGGAAAAGTAGCAAGACTAAGAAAGGCACAACAATGACAACCAATCATCTGATTTTAGATTTTTCGCATGTATATTGCGATGAAAACATACCAAAGAATACCGGCATCCACTGGCTGGACTGCTCTGAAATTGAGGAGTGTGATTTGTATTGTTCCAGACAGGCAGAAGAGAAAATCAGAGAAAAAATCAAGCCATATGGAATTCATGGAATCCATTTTCTGGATTCCGGAAATTATCATTATGTGACAGAAATTATGACAAGCCAGATTCAAAAGGAATTCCAGCTTGTTGTATTTGACCATCATACGGACATGCAAAAGCCGATGATTGAGCACATGACAAGCTGCGGAGACTGGGCAGAAAAGGTGTTAGAGACGAATCCATGGTTGCAGCAACTGATATTAATCGGACCGCAGGCGAAGGATATAGAGCAGCTTTATTGGGAAAAAGATGGCTTGATGAATCGTAAGGAAATATCAGAAAAACTCCTTACTTTTTCTGCAGAAGAGATTCGTGCCGGAGAAGACAAAAATAAGATTTCCAAAATAAAAAAGAATCTGCCGGTTTATATATCCATAGACAAAGACATCTTGGATAAACAATATACGGAGACAAACTGGAGTCAGGGGAACATGTCACTTCCGATGCTGGAGCGATTGCTCTCACATTTTCTGGAAAATGGAAATATACTTGGCATTGATATCTGTGGAGAATGCCAGCAGGGAATTCCACTGCCTGAATATTTGCAGGCTGAAGAACTGAATGAAGAAACGAATCAGAAATTATTTGAGTTCCTGTCCCATTATATTTCATAACATTCTAAAGTAGAAAAGAGGATATCCCCCACAAGCGCTCCAAAGCTATCGATATAAAAGTATTGACAATAGTAAGTTGATATAATATATGAATATACAAGTGAATTATTTGGAGTGTAACTTTGAAAGAAGGCAAAACCCAAATCTATAAGAGAAAATTTCTCTGTAGGTTTGGGCTTTTTTTATGCAAAAAGGAGGTAGACGATGGGGTTTCCTAATGATTTTTTGTGGGGATCAGCTATGGCGGCAAATCAAGCGGAAGGTGCCTGGAATGAAGGCGGAAAGGGACCAAGTATCATTGATTATCTGACAGGTTCAAGAGAGGATGGAAAGCGTTTTCTTACATTGGAATTGTCGAAAGATGAAAAATATCTAAATCATGAAGCCGTTGATTTTTATCATAATTATAAAAAGGACATTGCATTATTTGGAAAGATGAATATGAAGGCATTACGTTTCTCTATTGCGTGGAGCAGAATTTTTCCGGAGGGGGAAGGCGAGCCGAATTTAGAAGGATTAAAATTTTACGACAGGGTTTTAGAAGAACTTGAAAAATACCAGATTCAACCAATTATAACGATTTCTCATTATGAAATGCCGATGAAATTATGTACGGAATATGGAGGATGGAGAAATCGCAAATTAATTGAATTGTATGAGAAATATGCAAAGCTTCTTTTAGACAGATATGGAAAACGGGTACGTTATTGGATAACTTTTAATGAAATAAATGTCTTATTATCAGGTTTTGCATCTTATGAGGCGGGGGGATTGATTTTTACAGAGGAGGATAACCGGGAAGAAATCTGTATGCAGGCATTGCACCATCAATTATTAGCAAGTGCAAAAATTTGTAATTATGCACATCGTCATTATCCGGAATTAAAGATGGGATGTATGATTGCATACATTACTAAAATTTTTTCGGTTTCATCAAGTCCCATTAATTCTGCTTCATGAGGAGTTGGATCTTCAATGGCAATTTTTATGGTTTTTGATCCGGGTTTTTGGTTCATGCGTTGGCACATTTGAGAAAAGCTTACAACAGCAGGAGAAAGGGAACGCTGCATTTTCTTTTCTGCGATAAATGTTCCTTTTCCTGATTTTTCTCCAGGTATCCTTGACTGTCCAGTGCGGCAAGGGCTTTTCTTACAGTAACACAGCTGATATGGTATTGTTCGCTTAGTTCATTTTCTGTCGGGAGTTTACTGACGGGAGTAAGTGTTCCATTGGTGATCTTGTCCAGAATCAGTTTTTCAAGCTGTTTATAAAGTGGTGTGGCTATGGCATTATCAAGTTCCATTTAATGAAAATTCCTTTCCGGTAAATAAAAAAACAGATATTGTAATCTGATTTTATAGTTGAATACTTTTGTGTATATATAATAATACATTTGAGACTATTTGTATATGCAGATTTGTTATTTTGTAGCAAAAAAAGAAAAAATATTGAAAAATAAAATACAAACTTCTATGCTTTTAGTATAACAATATAATACAAAAATGAGTTGGATGATATTGATAAATGCATCTATGAGCACATTTGCAAGTATCAAAAAGATACATTTTGAAATAGAATATGTATTATAATGTATTTTTACTATGCAAATACAATAAAAAATAATAATGGAAATTGGTCGATTTAACGAAAAAAATAGATAGTATTGACAAAGAAGTTGTGCAGATATACTATTGTATCAGATACAAAGTGATACATATCAAATGCGAGATATGAAATTACTATTGTACGTACTACCAATAAAGACATGCGCATGATCTTAGAATTATTATGGAGAATACAGGAGGAAGAAATGAAATTTGCACCAATGAATTATCATTATTTGAGATATCCGCTGAAGAAATTCCTAGACAAGGTAGAACAGTCAGTATTTAACAGTATTGATCTGTATTGTAGTGCACCACAGTTTAATATATTTGATTATTCTCTTTTTTCATTACTTGAATTGGAAAAGGAGATTAGGAGAAGAGACCTAAGTGTTATGGCAATGACACCGGAGAATTGTACATACCCGGTTAACTTCTGCACACAGGATAGAGGAACACGTGAGTCCAGTATTCGTTATTATCAGCGAGCTATTGATACGGCGGAATTTCTTGGCTGCCATAAAGTTCAGATCAGTACCGGATTTGGATATTTCGATCAGTCACCGGAAGATGCATGGAAGTATTGCAGGGATTCTCTGCAGCAGTTGGGTGCTTATTGTGAGAAAAAGAATGTGGAGCTGATGCTGGAGGAGTTGAAGGTAACAACAACAAATGTGCTGATAAAAAGTTCAGATCTGAAACGAATGATAGAAGAAACAGGCTCATCTCACATACATGGTATGGTAGATCTGGATCAGATGACCTACGCCGAAGAAAGCATAGATGACTATATGGATAATTTAGGCGCTCAGCTTGTTCATGTGCATTTTAACGATCGGGGACATACAGTTCCCGGAGACGGAGATTTTCCAATGAAAAAGTATTATAAAGATCTGAAGCGCAGAGGATATGAGGGGACAATTTCGTTTGAAATATGTGACCGTCGTTATTACTGTGATCCGGATAAGGTAATTGATGACATTACAGAATGGCTTAGGAATAATACAACAGAATTAAGTTAATAAGGTGGACATCTATCCATTTTATATAGAAAATGAAAAAGAATCTGCCGGTTTATATATCCATAGACAAAGACATCTTGGATAAACAATATACAGAGACAAACTGGAGTCAGGGGAATATGTCACTTCCGATGCTGGAGCGATTGCTCTCACATTTTCTGGAAAATGGAAATATACTTGGCATTGATATCTGTGGAGAATGCCAGCAGGGAATTCCACTGCCTGAATATTTGCAGGCTGAAGAACTGAATGAAGAAACGAATCAGAAATTATTTGAGTTCCTGTCCCATTATATTTCATAACATTCCAAAGTAGAAAATAGGATAAAACCCCACAAGAGGTGTCGGTTGCGGCACCTCTTTTTTCGTGCTAAACTTTAACTTAAGAGAGAAATTATTTGAATTATATTGAAAGACAAAAAATTGGGAGAGGATGAAGAATTTGAACAGGCAGCGCAATACTGGAACCGCAAAGGGCAGACGGCAATGCCAAAGGAGGCTTTGCAGTAGGCCCATTTCAATTTGCAATGGTGAATCCGGTGATTACGAAGAAGTCAGGCGGCTACAGTACAGAGGAAAGCTGTCTTTCGCTGGATGGAGCCAAAGCCTGCACAAGATACCAGGAGATAGAGGTAGATTATCTGAATGGTGATTTTAAACCACAACATGGAAAATATTTCGGCTTTACCGCGCAGGTTATCCAGCATGAGATCGACCACTGCAATGGAGTGGTAATATAATGAGCAGAGAATGTTAATTATGAGTAAATTTTGCTCATGATATATATTGAAAAAATAAAAGGAACCTGCATAAAAACAGATTCCTTAAACGAGGTGAAATCCCTGTCGAAGAATGGAAGTCCAGTTACTTTTCTGATAGAGAAAACGGACGATGATTACAGTCTGTTTTTCTTTATCAATCGTATAAAAGGCAAGGTAATTATTAATTTTCACAAAACGAATGCCCCAGCTTGCCAGTATTGGATCGTCTGCCGGATGAAACTTCTGTGGCAGGTCGGCTAATGAGTCTATCCACTCGGTCGCAGCATCTAACAGATTATCTGCAACATCAGGATTTTTGAAGGTAAATTCAATGTAATCCGCAGCACGCATAATATCGTGTTCTGCGGTGGAAGTGATATAAACCTGATAGCTCATCGACTGCGGTGGCTCCTGATATCAGCCATAGCTTCGGAAAATAGTCTGGTATTGCCTGTGGCAATATCGTCCATTCCTTCCTTAATCTGACTGTAAAGTTCAAAGCGGCTGGTCAGTTCTTCGTAGGATTCAATGCTCATAACAGCAAGATCACCTTTTCCATTCTTCGTAATGAAAACTGGTTCAGGATAATTATGACAAAATGTAGAAATTTCATTGTAATTATTCCTTAAATCAGCACTTGATTTAATTGTTGGCATAAAAACACCGCCCTGTTTGATAACAAAATTATACAAAAATTTGGCTATATGGTTAATGGACATCTCCATAATAGTAGTTAAATAAATATAAAAACTGCCGGTAGCAGGTTAGAGATGCTTAATATATTCCTTTGGAGTAAGCGCACATAGATGAAGAGAAATATGAAAAGCAGAATCATAAATCAAAAAGGAAAGTATCTTTTCTAAAAACAAGGAATGTTATACAATATATCTGTTAAGATAAAAATATGCGGAGGATGTCCAATGTATACAACATACAAAGAGTACTTAAAACAGGAGACGTCACTGCCCTTTGAAGAAGCCATGCAGATCTGGAACCAGATTGCAGAGCAGGGGGAAGCGGATGCAGCCTGCAGGGAACTCATAGACCGTTTTTTGAAATGTGCAGTAGACTATGTGCGAATCAGAAACGGATGGAACCAGAAATCGCTGGCAGAGAAAGGACAGGCAGATGCGGAGCGCACCCGCTGTCATAATCTTGTGATCAGTGCGAAAAACAAACTGTCCGTCTATATGTATGAGCATAAGCTGGGCAATGACTGGGATGATTGGTTAGGGGAAGAGCGAAAACGAATCGGAGACTTCGCATGTTATGTGGTACTGCTTCAGGGACTGGAAGCAAGATAGTATAGAAAACAAAAGAAATCGAGGAACTTATCACATGGCAAAAGTGATTATGATACAGGGAACAATGTCGAATGCCGGAAAAAGCCTGATTACAGCAGGCTTATGCCGTATCTTTCATCAGGATGGATACCGCGTGGCGCCTTTTAAGTCACAGAATATGGCATTGAATTCCTATATTACAGCAGAAGGGCTTGAAATGGGACGGGCACAGGTTATGCAGGCAGAGGCAGCTAGAATCGAGCCACAGGTCTGCATGAACCCGATTCTTTTAAAGCCTACAAATGATATTGGCTCCCAGGTGATTGTCAACGGTACGGTCATTGGCAATATGCCGGCGCGGGAATATTTTAACTATAAGAAAAAGCTTATCCCGGATATTTTAAAGGCATTTCACAAACTGGAAGAGCAGGCGGATATTATTGTAATAGAAGGAGCCGGAAGTCCGGCAGAAATTAATCTCAAGGAAAATGACATTGCAAATATGGGCATGGCGGAGATGGTAAATGCACCGGTTCTTCTGGCAGGAGATATTGACCGGGGCGGTGTGTTTGCACAGCTTTTAGGAACGCTGATGCTTTTAGAAGAGCAGGAAAAATCCCGTGTAAAAGGTTTAATCATCAACAAATTCCGCGGAGACGTATCCATATTGGAACCGGGTATTCAGATGTTAGAGGAAAAAGGCGGCATTCCGGTCTGCGGAGTGGTGCCTTATATGAAGGTACAGCTTGAGGATGAAGACAGCCTGACCGGAAAATTTGAGCATCGGAAAGAGGCATTGATAGATCTGGCAGTTATCCGTTATCCGAGAATATCTAATTTTACGGATTTTGATGTTTTCGAGCATATGGAAGGCGTATCGGTGCGCTATGTGACTTCGGTGCAGGAAATCCATCATCCGGATGCCATTATTCTGCCGGGCAGTAAGAATACAATGGGTGACCTGAAATGGATGCGCGAAAATGGCATGGAAGCTATGATAAAGAAACTCTCCGCAGACACTCCGGTCATTGGAATCTGCGGCGGTTACCAGATGTTAGGAGAAAGCCTCGAAGACCCCTATTCGGTAGAGGAAGGCGGCAGCTTACGGGGCATGGAGCTGTTGCCGCTTAAGACGGTGATGAGCCGGGAAAAGGTACGCCGTCAGGTAACGGGAACCATAGACCCTCTCACCGGTATGTTAGTTTCCCTTTCCGGCAAAGAATACAAGGGCTACGAGATTCATATGGGACATACCGGCGGAACACAGAAGACAGAGCGGATGCATGCATCAGAGCAGACACAGGAGCAAGCTCATAATCATACACGAGTTCATGAACAGGAGGAATCCTGTATACAGGATGCAGTCGTTGTGCAGAAGGGAAATGTCTACGGAACGTATGTCCACGGCATTTTTGATGAAGGAGATATCGCATCCACTTTTATCCGGGCATTAGCGGAGAAAAAGGGAGTGCATTATGAAGATAATCAGGGCATGAATTATCAGCAGTATAAGGAGAGCCAGTACGATTTGCTGGCGGATACACTGCGGAAATATCTTGATATGGAAGCGGTTTATGGAATGCTGCAGGAGGCAGAATATGACAAAAGCAGAATTGGATAGCATAAAGATTTTGCCTTTAGATGACAGTTGGTATCGCAGGGTAAAAGAGAAGCTGGATGGAATCGCCAAACCCCTGGATGGACTTGGAAAGTTTGAACATCTGATTGCACAGATTGGAGCCATAGAGAAGACGACCAGAATATCCATTCAGAAAAAAGCAGTTCTTGTTATGTGTGCAGACAATGGCGTGGTGGAAGAGCGGGTCAGCCAGAGTGGAAAAGAAGTAACGCTTGCAGTGGCAAAAGCCATGGGAGTAAATAATTCTTCTGTAGGAAAAATGGCAGCAGTAGCGGGCGTGGATGTAATTCCGGTGGACATTGGAATTGATACGGAGGAAATAATTCCCGGAGTATTGCCACGAAAAGTCGCAAAGGGTACGAAAAACTTTGCAAAGGAACCTGCAATGACAGAAGAAGAGGTCTTAGAGGCAATAGAAACCGGAATACAACTGGTGCAGCAATGCCATAAAGACGGCTATGAGATACTTGCTACAGGAGAGATGGGAATCGGAAATACAACCACCAGCACAGCCGTTGCAGCAGCACTTTTGGATTTAGAGGTAGAGCAGGTGACCGGAAAAGGTGCCGGATTAACCGATGGGGCATTAAAAAGAAAATGCAGGGTAATTGAAGAAGCGATAGAAAAATATTCCCTTCGTGATGCGGATGCATTTACCATATTAAAGACGGTAGGTGGACTGGACATAGCCGGATTGACAGGCGTATTTATCGGAGCAGCAATCGAGCAGATACCGGTTGTCATCGATGGCGTCATCAGTGCCGTTGCGGCACTTTTGGCAGAGACACTTTGCAAGGGTGCCGTAAATTATATGATACCATCCCATAAGAGCCGGGAACTGGCAGAGACAGCGATTATGAAAAAGCTGCGTTTAGATCCGGTACTGGATGCGGATATGGCGCTGGGTGAGGGAACTGGTGCAGTGATGATGATGTCCCTGCTGGATGTAGCACTGGGCGTGTATTTGCAGGGAGCATCCTTTGCAAATTTTGAGATAGAACAGTACAAGAGGTATGAAGAATGATTGCATTGGTAATCGGCGGAAGCGGCAGCGGAAAATCCGCATATGCAGAACAAATGGCAGTGAAAGCCGCAGGCAACGGCAGCCTTTATTATGTAGCCACCATGCAGGTGTATGATGAAGAAGGAAAGAAAAAAGTAGAACGTCACCAGAAAATGCGGGCAGGAAAAGGCTTTCTTACGATAGAGCAGCCGAGAAGACTTAAAGAGGCAGCAAAGAAAGTGGCAACCGAAAAAGTGTCAGCAGGAAAAGTTGCAGCAGAAGGAGTGTCGGCCGGGAAAATAGTTTTGCTGGAATGTATGTCGAACCTCGTTGCCAACGAAATGTTTTCAGAAGAAAATCTGTCTGCTGTGATGGATGAAGCGAAAGTAAAGCAGCTTTCCCATGAAATTATAAGTGGAGTAACAGCATTGCAGGATTCCTGTGATATACTGATTATTGTCACGAATCAGATATTTGAAGACGGAATCCGTTATGATGCATCCACAATGGCTTATATCCGGTTGTTAGGAGATATAAACCGGCAGATTGCAGAGCGGGCAGAGCAGGTCGTTGAAGTAGTAGCAGGAATTCCGATTTTCATAAAAAAGGATGGAATTTAAGAAAGAAGAGGAATACATGAAAATTTTAAAAGGATTCGTCATTGCATTTTCCATATATTCAAAAATACCGGTGCCGCAGTTTGACTGGAAGAAAGAAGATATGCAGTATCACCTCTGCTTCTTCCCATTGATTGGTCTTATCATTGGAGTATTGGAAGCCGGCTGGTTCTTTTTGGGAAATGCAGCCGGGATAAGCCATCTTTGCAAAACCCTGATAGCGGTGGCAATTCCACTGCTTGTTACCGGTGGCTTTCATATGGATGGGTTTATGGATACCATGGATGCATTTCATTCCTATCAGGATAAGGAGAAGAAGCTGGCAATTTTAAAAGACCCTCATATTGGCGCATTTTCCGTATTGATGCTAGTTTTATATTATCTTATTTATGGAGCAGCATATGCGGAGCTTACGGAATTGTCTGCAATTCTTGTAGTGGGAATTGGCTTTGCGTTATCACGAAGCTTAAGCGGAATTGGTGTGGTGAGCCTGAAGGCAGCAAAAAAGGATGGTATGCTTGCTTATTTTGCAGACAGCGCCCAGAAAAAAAGAGTGCTGGCAGTCCTCATCATAGAGGCAGTTGTCTACAGTGGATGTATGATTTATGTAAACCTATGGGCGGGGCTTGCGGCAGTAGTTGTGGCATTGCTCTGTTATGGTTATTATAGCTGGAAAAGCCGGAAGGAATTTGGCGGAATCAATGGTGATACCGCAGGATATTTTGTGTCATTATGCGAAAATGCCATGGCAGTTGCAGTGGCAGTTGTTTTTCACTTTACAGGAAATTGCTTTCCTGTAAAGTAAAAAACGCTCCGCGAGTATGCGCACTGCGGCGTATAAGGTAGATGCCGCAAGCGACCGCCGCAGGCGCGAGAATGAGCCGAGGCACATTCTTTGTTTTATAGCAGGCTGGAAAGGAAAAATCATGGAATTATTTTTGGGCGGATGTTACCAGGGAAAAAAGGAATATGTGTTAAAGCTTCACCCGGAATGTAAAGGTCAGGTGATAGAGGGCGAAAACCTTCCTGCAGACTGGGATGGAATGATAAAAGAACTGCAGGAATTTGAGAATCCGGTCATCAACCATTTACACCTGTGGGTCCGGAAATGTCTTGAGCAGCAGACAGATGTGGAGCTGTTGGCTGATAAACTGCTGGAAACATATCCGGGACTTATTTTCATCTGTGATGAGATTGGAAATGGAATTGTACCGATGGATGCTCTGGAACGGGATTACAGGGAGCGGACCGGAAGACTACAGATATGGATTGCCGAGAAGGCAGAAAGGGTAGAACGCATTGTATGTGGAATCAGCCAGAGATTAAAATAAATTTATTGCTTATCCGTCATGGAAAGACCCCGTCAAATCGGGAACACCGGTATTTGGGTGTAACAGAAGAAGCTTTGTCAGGGGAAGGCAGAAAGCAGTTGGAGATTCTTGCAGAAAAAGATATTTTAAAAAAACCATGGCTGCTTTTCATCAGTCCGATGCTGCGCTGTCAGGAGAGTGCTGGTATACTTTTTCCGGGAAAGAAAGCTTATCCGATAGAAGAATGGCGGGAGATGAATTTTGGCGCATATGAGGGAAAAAATTACGAAGATTTGAAAAATGATGCCTATTATCAGAAATGGATTGACAGCAATGGCACACTACCTTTTCCCGAAGGCGAAAGCCAGCAGGAATATATAAAACGTTGCCATAGAGGGCTTCTTACCGCGACAAAAATCATAGAGGAAAAAATTGCCGGAGAAGTAGCAGATATTGCAAAGACATCATCAGCGAATGAGATAACAGAACTCCGGGAGCCTGAAAAACTGATAGAAGAAAATCAAATGACAGAAAATCCGATAACAGAAAGTCAGCCCCGGAATGTGACAGCGGTTGTACACGGCGGCACAATTATGGCTCTGCTTCACATCCTTGCAGGTGGAAATTATTTTGATTATCAGGTGAAAAATGGAGGCGGCTACTGCTGTAAGCTTAGACTTTGCGGGGAAGAATGGAAATTAGATTCCCTTGAGGAGATTACAATATGATTTATCACATGATTGCGTTCGGACTGGGATTTTGCCTGGACCTTCTTTTGGGAGATCCATACTGGCTGCCACATCCCATCCGGGTGATTGGAAATTTTATAGGGATATTGGAAAAAAGAATGAATAAAAAGGAGTGCAGTGAGAAATACCTTGTAAGAGCAGGCATTGGAATGGTTGCGCTTGTTTTGCTGACAGTTCTTATGGTGACCACACTTCTTCTGATTCTTGCGTACCGGATTCATCCGGTGGCAGGTGTTATCTTGGAAATGATTATGACCTATCAGATTCTTGCGGCAAAATGCCTGAAAGTAGAAAGTATGAAGGTATATAAGTGTTTAAAAGAGAATGACCTTTTAGCAGCAAGACATGCCGTTTCCATGATTGTAGGCAGAGATACCGAGAAGCTGGATGAAACAGGAGTGGCAAAGGCTGCCATTGAAACGGTGGCAGAAAATACTTCGGATGGAGTCATTGCACCGATGCTATATACCGCACTTGGCGGACCGGTTCTGGGCTTTTTTTATAAGGCAGTCAATACGATGGATTCCATGGTAGGATATAAGAATGAACGTTATCTTCATTTTGGCAGAGCTGCCGCAAAATTCGATGATATCTGTAATTATATCCCATCCCGTATCAGTGCATATCTGATGATTGCAGGGACATATTTCCTTGGAAAGGAATATGACGGGAAGCATGCATATTACATTTATAAGAGGGACCGGTATCATCATGCCAGTCCGAACTCTGCCCAGACAGAGGCAGTTTGTGCAGGAGCACTGTCCATACGGCTGGCAGGAGATGCCTGGTATTTTGGCAGACTGGTGAAAAAGCCATTTATCGGAGATGCACTGCGTCCGGTGGAATACGAGGACATCAGAAGAGCAAACCGGCTTTTGTATGCGACTGCATTTTTATGTGAAGGCATTTGCCTTTTGGTGATGGGATTGTTATTCTTTATATGATTGAAAGGATAACAATACAGGAAAGGAACAGGAATATGGTACATGGAGGAGACATCTACCGTAATTGCATATCGTTAGATTATTCTGTAAATATCAATCCTCTGGGCATGCCGGCATCTGTAGAGGCAGCCCTTAGGGAAGCGGTGGCTTTATGCAGCCGGTATCCGGACATCAGGCAGGAGAAGCTGAAGGCAGCCATTGCTGAGATGGATAAGGTATCGGCAGATGAGATATTGTGCGGAAATGGAGCTTCCGAACTTTTTCCTGCAATTCTACATGCATTAAAACCAAAGAAAATACTGATTCCGGTTCCTGCTTTTTATGGTTACGAGTGGGCTGCCGGAACGGAAGCGTGTGAAGTAAGTTATTTTCCATTGCGGGAACAGGATAATTTTGTGCTGGGAGAGGACTTTATTGAGGCATTAGATAAAGAAACGGAGCTTATATACCTTGCTAATCCCAATAATCCCACCGGACAGTTAATTCCACCGGAGATTTTAAAAGGGATTTTAAAGCGGTGTCAGGAGCTTGATATAATAGTGGTGGTAGATGAATGCTTTCTGCCGTTTTGTGAAGAAGCAGAGCTTTATGAAGAAATGGAAGCTGGCATGAAATGTAGGAATCTGATTCAGGTGAGAGCATTTACCAAGACCTTTGCCATACCGGGAGTCCGGCTGGGTTATCTTATCTGCCGGAACAGGGAAGTATGTCAGAAGATTGCAAGACAGCTTCCGGAATGGAACTTATCGGTATTTGCCCAGATGGCAGGATGCGCTGCAGCAAAAGAAACGGAATTTATCGGGGAAAGCAGAAAACTCATAAAAGAGCAGCGGAGTATTCTGACAAAAGAGCTGATATCCTTAGGCTTCCGGGTGTATCCTTCCCGGGCAGATTATATTTTATTTTACACAGAGCTGCCATTATATGAGTTACTTTTAAAGAAACAGATTTTGATTCGAAATTGTGAAAATTACAGAGGTCTGTCCAAAGGGTATTACCGGATTGCAGTAAGAGGGCAGACAGAGAATGAGCGGCTGATAAGCGCATTAAGAGAGGTGATGGGAAAATGAATCCAATCGAATTTGTATTGCCGGGAGAGATCGAAAAACGCAGCTTTGAGATTATTTCAGAGGAATTAGAAAAGCGTCATATTGTATTGCCCAGGGAGCAGGAACCTGTTACCAAGCGTGTGATACATACCAGCGCAGATTTTGATTATGCAGAGACAATGTGTTATTCTGACCATGCAGTAGAAATTGCAAAAGAACTGATTCTTAAGGGGGCGGATATTGTAACGGATACCAATATGGCACTTGCCGGAATCAATAAGAGAATATTAGCTTCCTTTGGCGGAGAAGCCCATTGCTTTATGGCAGACCCGGATGTGGCACAGCTTGCCAGAGAGCGGCAGGTAACAAGAGCAACCATCAGCATGGAGAAAGCCGCAGCCATTGAAAAACCGGTTATTTTTGCGGTGGGAAATGCACCGACGGCATTAATCGAGCTTCATAAAATGATAACCGAGGGACGCTATCAGCCGGCATTTATTATCGGAGTTCCGGTAGGTTTTGTAAATGTGGTACCGGCAAAAGAATTGATTATGGAAACAGAAGTACCTTATATCATTAACCGGGGCAGAAAGGGCGGAAGCAATGTTGCCGCAGCTATCTGCAATGCAATTTTGTATCAATTAAGACGATAGTAAAATCAGGGGGAAGAAAGATGCAATATGGGTTTACCTCCGGAAGCTGTGCCGCAGCCGCAGCAAAGGCAGCAGTCTATATGCTGCTGAGTGGAAGAAGAAAAACAGAGATTACCATTGAGACACCAAAGGGAATTCCCTACCATGCAACGGTGGAGCATATCGAAATTCAGGAAACAGAAGTTTCCTGCGCGGTACAGAAGGACGGAGGGGATGACCCGGATGTGACAACGGGGGCATGGATTTATGCAACGGTGAGCATTTGTGAAGAAAATAACAATCAGATAGAAATAGATGGCGGCATCGGTGTTGGCAGGGTTACGCGGCCGGGATTAGACCAGCCGGTAGGAAATGCCGCAATTAATACGGTACCACGGCAGATGATTGTAAAAGAAGTATCAGAGGTCTGCCATCTGTTTGATTTTCAGGGCGGAATCAAAGTCGTAATTTCAGTGCCGGAAGGAGAAAATCTTGCGGCGCAGACTTTTAATCCGAGACTTGGAATAAAGGGCGGAATCTCGATACTTGGAACCAGCGGGATTGTGGAGCCTATGAGTGATAAGGCATTACTAGATACCATAGCAGTGGAATTGAAACAGAAGCGGGCAGAAGGTCATTCTATTGTTGCCATATCACCGGGCAACTACGGATTGGAATTTATGAAACGGACCTATGGTTATGATTTGGAGCGCAGTGTAAAATGCAGCAACTTTATCGGACAGACCATTGACATGGTAAAAGAACTTGGATTTTCCAAAATGCTCTTAACCGGTCATATCGGAAAGCTGATAAAGGTATCCGGCGGCATTATGAACACCCATTCCAAAGAGGCAGACTGCCGGATGGAGCTTCTGGCGGCGGCAGCAATCCGGGCGGGCGCAGAAGTGACACTGCTTCGGGAAATATTAGACTGCATTGGTACAGAGGATGCGGTAGAACGGATTCGAAAAGCCGGACTTTTAGAACCTGCCATGGAATATGTCATGGAAAAAATTGAAGACCATCTTAAGCATCGTGCCGGGGATGGACTGGAAATAGAATGTATGGTTTATAGTAATGATATCGGACTTTTAGGTGTAACGCCGGGAGCAGAGGCATTATTAAAAGAACTGTTGGAGGAAAAGCAATGATTCATTTTGTTGGAGCAGGGTGCGGAGCACCGGATTTGATTACTGTAAGAGGAATGCATCTTTTGGAAAAAGCGGATGTGATTATCTATGCCGGTTCACTGGTAAATCCCAAGCTTTTAGACTATGCCAAAGCAGACTGTCAGGTATATAACAGTGCAGTGATGACCTTGGAAGAAGTCCTTGCAGTTATGGTGGAGGCAGAGCAGGAAGGAAAAGATGTGGTGCGGCTGCATACCGGAGAACCAAGCATATATGGAGCGGTGCAGGAGCAGATGAAGGAACTGGATGCAAGAAAGATAGCCTATGATTCCACACCGGGAGTAAGTGCCTGTTTTGGAGCAGCGGCAGCCATGAATCTGGAGTATACCCTGCCGGATATTTCCCAGTCCCTTATCATTACCAGAATGGAAGGCCGGACTGCAGTTCCGGAGAAAGAAAGCATCGAGGCATTTGCAGCCCATCAGTGTTCCATGGCAATTTATTTAAGTGCCGGAATGTTGGAAAAGTTATCCGAGCGTCTGATAAAGGGCGGCTATTCAAAGGATACCACTGCGGCACTGGCTTATAAGGTAAGCTGGCCGGAGGAAGAAATATATATCTGCACGGTAGAAACATTGGCACAGACAGCGGCAGAACATGGAATTACCAAAACGGCACTGGTTCTCGTTGGAGATGTCATTAACAAGAGCGGATACAGCAAATCCAGACTGTATGCAGAAGATTTCTCTACAGAATTCCGGGCAGCAAAAAAATCATAAGAAGGCGGAAAGAAAATGCAGTCATTGAAATGGAGTGTCATCAGCTTTACCGAAAAGGGAGCAGAGCTTGCCGAAAAGATAAAAAGACTTTCCAAAGAGCAGCAGCTTCCCTGTGAAATTCATACTTATCATGGAAGAAAACAGGTGGAAAATCTGAATGCGTGGACAAAGGAGCAGTTTTCTTTAAGAAATGTAATCCTTTTTATCGGAGCATGCGGAATTGCAGTACGGACAATTGCCCCATTTCTTAAGGACAAGCTGACAGACAGTCCGGTGCTGGTACTGGATGAGGCAGGCAATTATGTAATTCCTCTTTTATCCGGGCATGTAGGAGGTGCAAATGAGATAGCACTGCAGCTGGCAGAGTTATTAGGAGCAGTTCCGGTAATTACCACAGCGACCGACATTAATAATGCCTTTGCCATAGATGTATTCGCCCAAAAGCATGACCTTTCCATTGATAAAAAAGAAGGCATTAAGAAGGTTTCTGCAAAGGTGCTGGAAAAAAAGAAGCTTTCCATGACAATCGCTCCGGAATATGCTGCCAAAGTGGATGTGGCAATCGGCACACCAGAGGATGGGCAGAAGCCGGAACCATTATTGACCTTAATCCCCAAAGAATATATTCTTGGAATCGGATGCAGAAGGAATAAAGAAGAACAGGAACTTAAGGCATTTGCAGAAAGCTGTTTAAAGGAAGCCGGAGTAGACTGGAAACAGATACGGACGATTGCTTCAATTGATAAAAAGAAGGATGAGAAGGCAATTCTAAAACTTGCGGCAGAACATGGCATTCCATTTCTTGTCTTTGACGCAGAGACCTTAAGCCGGGTGCCCGGGACATTTGATACATCGGCATTCGTGGAAAGTCAGGTGGGCGTAGACAATGTCTGCGAGCGGGCAGCCATGGCAGCCTGCCGGGATAATGGAAGGCTGGTGCTTCAGAAAAAAGCGGAAAATGGAATGACACTGGCAATAGCAAAAGAAGATTGGAGACTGACTTTATATGAAGAATAAAATATGGATTGTTGGAATGGGACCGGGAAATGAAGAGATGATGACAGGCAGAGCCATCGAAGTATTAGAACAGGTGGACGTAATCATCGGATATACCGTATACCTTGATTTGTTAGGAGAACGTTTTCAAGACAAGGAATTTCTTTCCACGCCGATGCGGCAGGAAGAAAAACGCTGCAGAATGTGTTTTGAGGAAGCAGAAAAAGGCAAAAGCGTGGCAATGGTATGCAGCGGCGATGCCGGTGTCTATGGAATGGCATCACTGATGTATGAGATCGGAAAAGAATATCCGGCGATTTCACTGGAAGTGATACCGGGAATTACCGCAGCCAACAGCGGAGCAGCGGTTCTTGGAGCACCATTAAATCATGACTACTGTGTAATCAGTCTCAGTGACCTTATGACACCATGGGAGTTAATTGAAAAGAGGCTGATTATGGCGGCACGGGGAGATTTTGCTATTGCACTTTATAATCCATCCAGCCGGAAGCGGGCAGACTATTTGGAAAGAGCATGCAAAATTCTGCTTCAGGAGATAGAACCGGAGCGCGCATGCGGTTATGTGGAAAATATCGGAAGAGACGGAGAAAGCACAGTTACCTGTACTTTAGAAGAATTACAGAGTAAAACAGTAAATATGTTTACTACCGTTTTTGTTGGAAATTCCAGAACCAGAATTCAGGATGGAAAATTAATCACACCAAGAGGCTATAAGATAGAGCAATGAAAAAAATAATCATTTTTTCAGGAACAACAGAAGGAAGAAAATTATCGGAGCTGATGGCGGCAGCAGGCATAGCCCACACTGTATCGGTGGCAACCGATTATGGAAAGCTGGTCATGAAAGAGCATCCAGAGGTGAAGATTCAGGAAGGACGCCTTTCCAAAGAAGCTATGTCAGAATATCTAAGGAAAGAATCCTTTGACCTTGTAATCGATGCCACTCATCCCTATGCGGTGGAAGTGACCAGAACCATAAAAAGCTGCGTTGTCGGAATGAAAGAGGATGGACTTGAGGTCACTTACTTACGGCTGAAACGGAGCATCCATGCGTCAGAAGAAGCAGGACTTCGTTTCTTTGACAGCAATGAGGCCTGTGCAGAAGCATTAAAGGAAATCAAGGGAAACATTCTTCTTACTACAGGAAGCAAGGAACTTTCCGTATATACCGAATCGGAAGAAGTAAAAAAACGTCTTTATGTCCGGGTACTGCCGGGGCTGGAAAGTCTTGAAATCTGCCGGAGGGAAGGAATTCTGCCACAACAGATTCTGGCACTGCAGGGACCTTTTTCTGAAGAATTCAATGATGCACTGATTCATCAGTACGGGATAAAATGTATGGTAACAAAGCAGGGCGGCATTACCGGAGGCTTTTTAGAAAAAAAAGAAGCAGCTTTAAAAAATCATATCCCGCTTTTGGTCATTCGTCGGGAGGCAGCAGAGGAAGACGGACTTTCCTTTGATGCAGTCTGTGAGAAAATCGAAACATTAACAGGGGTAAACCTTTCCTTAAGACCGGCGGAGCTTATGATTACGCTGGCAGGAATCGGACCGGGGGATGCAGATATGATGACCGTCCGGTTAAAGGAAGCATTGGCAGAAGCGGACCTTGTATTAGGTGCGAAACGTCTGATAGAGGCGGTGACACCGAAGCTTGAAAAAGAGGCACTTTATCTGCCGGATAAAATCCTTACATGGCTTCAGGAAAAGAGCAGACAGTATGCGGTGCATGAAAAACTGAAGGTAGTCATCCTTTTTTCCGGGGATATTGGTTTTTATAGTGGCTGGAGCAAGGTAAGAATCTGTCTGCAGGAAGCGCTGCAAAAGGGCATACTTCATGGAACCTTGCAAAGCATTCCGGGCATTTCTTCCATTCAGATGATGGCAGCAGCCTGTGGCGTAAGCTGGGAAAATGCCGGAATTTACAGTATACATGGCAAAACAGATACGGATGGCTGGCAGGCAGAAGTGCTGCACAGGCTGCATGAAAATGGGCAGCTGTTTCTTTTGGTATCCGGAGCAGAAGACATCAGGAAATTAGGAGCACTTTTTTCGGATAAAGAGAATTGCAGAATTACAGTGGGGTACCAGTTATCTTATCCGCAGCAGAAGCTGATGGTGCTTACACCGGAAGCATGCAGGGAGATAGAACAGGAAGGATTGTATGTTGTCATGATAGAGAAGGAAGAACAGAAAGCGAATGAAGAATGTGCGGAGCAGGGAAAGCGCAGGGAACAGGAAGCGCAGGAAGAGCCGGCAACTTTGTCACCGGGAATCCCGGATGAAGCCTTTATTCGTGGGAAAGTTCCAATGACCAAAGGGGAAGTGCGTCAGGTCAGCCTTTGCAGCCTGCGGCTTCAGAAAGATTCGGTGCTTTATGATATTGGAAGCGGAACGGGTTCGATTGCTGTGGAAGCAGCCCATTTATCCAAAGGAATCAAAGTCTATGCCATTGAAAAGAAAGAAGAGGCGCTAGCACTTCTGGCACAGAATAAAGAGAAGTTTCAGGTAGCAAATATGGAGATTATCCGGGGAATGGCACCGGAGGCATGCAATGGATTAGAGGAGCCAACCCATGTTTTCATCGGGGGAAGCGGTGGACATTTGATGGAAATTTTAGAAGTACTGGCAGCAAAAAAGAGAAGAATAAGAGTTGTAATGAATGCTATAAGTCTTGAGACGGTGGCAGAATTCAAGCAGGTGAAAGAGCGTTTTCCGGTCTGTGGTTTTGAACTGATTCAGATGCAGGTCAGCCGTTATCATGAGCTTGGCTCTTATTATATGCCAAAGGCGGAAAATCCGGTTATGATATGTTCCTTTGATTTGCAGGGAGGAGAAGCGGATGCAGAAGCGTAAAGGAGTAGTTCTTGCAGCACCCAAAAGCGGCAGTGGAAAGACATTGATTACCTGTGCGTTAATCGAAGCCTTGAAAGAAGCAGGAGTCAATGTCTGTGCATTTAAATGCGGACCGGATTATATAGACCCGATGTTTCACCGGACGATTTTAGGTGTGCCGGGCGGAAATCTGGATACATATTTTACCGGCGAAACAAAGACAAAAGAGATATTTATGGAAGAGACACCGGAAGATGCATTTGCAGTGGTAGAGGGTGTCATGGGGCTTTATGACGGACTTGGCGGAATTTTAGAAGAAGGTTCCACCTATCACCTGGCAAATTCTGTTTCCCTGCCGGTGATTCTGGTAATTGATGCACATGGCATGGGAAGAACGATACTTCCACTGATACAGGGACTTTTATCCTATGACAAAGCCGGAATCATAAAGGGCGTGATACTAAACCGGGTCAGCAAAATGTTCTATGCGTCATTAAAAGAGTTAATCGAAACCAAATTATCCATAGAAGTGCTGGGCTGTTTTACCGAACAGAAGGAGCTTCATCTGGAGAGCCGCCACTTAGGCTTAAAACTTCCAGAAGAAAAGCGTGATTTAAAAGAACAGGTATGCCGCGGGGCAGACAGCTTAAAAGAAACGGTATCGATAGAGCGGATTTTAGCAATTGGGGGAGCCGGAGAAAAGGATGCGGCAGCCCCAAAAGTTGATAGTCACGAAAACAAAGTGACATATCAGAGAGCAGATATCTATGAAAATGATATGGTATTCCAGAGAGCAGATATCAAAAAAAATGACACCCATGAAAGTAAACTCCGCCTTGCCATCGCAAGAGATGAGGCATTTTGTTTTTATTATCAGGAGAACCTGAAACTGCTTTCAAAAAGGGGCTTTGAGCTGGTGCCGTTTTCTCCCCTGCATGATAAGAAATTGCCGGAGCATATCAGCGGATTACTGTTAGGAGGGGGATATCCGGAACTTTTTGCAAAGGAATTATCCGAAAATGACAGCATGAAGACAGCCATCCGGGAAGCCATCCGGGGCGGACTTCCGTCACTGGCAGAATGTGGGGGTTTTCTTTATCTTCATAAATCACTGAAGGATATGGAAGGCAGACAATATTCCATGGCGGGCGTAATTGATGCAGATGCAGATTACCGGGGAAAGCTGGTGCGTTTTGGCTATGTGGAGCTTACCGAGAAAGAGAGCTGTTTCCTGCCGGAAAAAGAAGGAATCCGGGGACACGAATTCCATTATTTTGACAGTACGGAAAATGGAACGGACTGCGTGGCAAAGAAACCGACCGGAAACAGAAGCTGGGAGTGTGTCTGGGAAGGAGAAAATCACTGGTGGGGATTTCCTCATCTTTATTATCCGTCCAACCCTTCTTTTGTGGAGCATTTCTATCAGCAGGCAGGATTGTATCAACAATCGAAATTGAAGCAAAAAGATAAATAGAAGTAAAAGATAATTTAAAATAAGAGGAAGACAGATGCAGAAAGAAAAAGCACAGAGCGGAATTTTATATGGAATCGGAGTAGGTCCGGGGGAGCCGGAGCTTTTGACCCATAAAGCGGTTCAGGTGATAGAATGCTGCGATACCATAGTAGTGCCGTCCGAACCGATAGAAGAGTGTAATGCTTTTCAGATTGTAGAAAAACTGGTGCCGGACATCCGGAAACATCAGCTTGTGGCATGGAATTTTCCCATGACCAGAGATGAGAAAAAGTTAGAAGAAGCCCATGATAAGATATGCGAAAATATAGAAGCATATCTTGCAAGGGGAGAAAAGGTTGCCTTTTTAACGCTGGGGGATCCGGCAATTTATTCCACCTATACTTATCTTTCACAGAAAATCGAAGAGCATGGTGGCCATACGGAAATGGTCAGCGGTGTACCGTCTTTTTGTGCAGTGGCAGCAAGACTTGGCATTTCGCTGGGAGAAAAGGAAGAGCAGATTCATATTATTCCCGGTTCCTATGAGATAGAAGAATCGAGACAATTTTCCGGCACCAGAATCTATATGAAGTCCGGAAGGAAGCTGAAGCAGTTAAAAGAAATGCTGCAAAAGGAAAGCACTATCCGTCCGTTAGAAGTGTATAGTGTTTCTGATTGTGGAAAAGAGGAAGAAAAAGTCTTTTCCGGTGTGGATAACATACCGGAAAACAGCGGATATTTTACCATCGTGATTGTAAAGACCAAAGATGAGCCGGTGCATAACAGCAGCCGCTTTTTTGAGAATCGTGCATGCGCTTATTATCCCTGCCATAGGGACATTGAGCAGATTAACTGTATGTTCTGCTACTGCCCGATGTATGAAATGGAGCATTGTCCGGGAACACCGGAGTACAAAGAGACAAATGGCAGAAAACTTAAGATTTGTACCAACTGCACATATCCCCATCAGGCAGAACATTATGATGCCATTATGAAGGTACTGACCCATCGGCTGAAAGGCTAGAGAACTTTTTAAGGGTGAAGATTGTTGAGGCGGGGTGAACTATGGCTTGTGAAAAAATAAAAAGTGTGTTAGTATAGTAGCGATTTCATAGAAAGATAACCGGTGCCTGCAATGAAATTCATTCATATGCAGGGTAAAAGGGAAACAGGTGTAAATCCTGTACGAACTCGTCACTGTAAGAAGGGAGTAACGTAGTCAGGCTTTTAAAAGCGCCACTGATGCACAGACATTGGGAAGGTGATTACGGAGCGTTAATCTTTGAGTCAGGAAACCTGCCGTTTATCTGGTACGGGAAGAGATTCCGGGTCACGAGTAATTGGCTGTACTGTTTGATAACAAGGGAAATCCGTAAAGCGTATTTCCTGTAGTTAGTATGTCATTTACTTCGTTCATAGCAATATGGAACGGAGTTTTTTCATGTGTAAGTGAAACCAGAACATGAGAAAAGGAGAAAAAAATGAAAAAGAAAGCATTGACTGTAGTTCTTACACTTACTATGGCTGCAACCATGTTTGCGGGATGTGGTGATAAGAAAACAACAGGGACAACTGAAACAACAGAAGCTGTTTCGACAGAAGATGAAAAGGATGATCAGGCAAAAGCAGATGAAGTAGCAGCATTGATTGATGCAATTTATGTGCAGGAAAGAACTGATGAGACAGATGCACAGTGTAAGGCAGCAAAAGAAGCATGGGATGCACTGACAGATGCTCAGAAGGAACTGGTATCCGGAGAAAATGCAGACCCGGATTACTTTGGAAGAGATACCGGAGATGCATCAAAGGATGATCCTTTAAATCAGGATGATATTGGAGAAAATGAGCTTTTGGTAGTAAGCTTTGGTACATCCTTTAATGACAGCCGCGCAACAGATATCGGCGGCATTGAAAAAGCATTACAGGAAGCAAATCCTGACTGGTCTGTAAGAAGAGCATTTACAGCACAGATTATTATTAACCATATACAGGCCCGTGATGACGAAAAAATCGATAACATGGATCAGGCATTAGAGCGTGCGGTAGACAATGGCGTTAAGAATCTTGTGGTACAGCCGACCCACTTAATGCATGGTGCAGAATATGATGAACTGGTAGAAGCAATTGAGAAGTATCAGGATAAATTCGAAACAGTCCGTATCGCAGAACCTCTGTTAGGTGAAGTTGGAAGCGACGCAACTGTAATCAACGAAGATAAAGCTGCCGTTGCAGAAGCAATTACATCAGAAGCAGTTAAGGCTGCAGGATATGACAGCATGGATGCAGCAGCAGAAGATGGAACAGCATTTGTATTTATGGGACATGGTACTTCCCATACTGCAAATGTAACATATGACCAGATGCAGACCCAGTTAGAGAAACTGAATTATAAAAATGCATTTGTTGGAACCGTAGAAGGTGAACCGGAAGATACCGCATGTGAAGCAGTTATTGAAAAAGTAAAAGAAGCAGGATACAAAAAAGTAATTCTTCGTCCGTTAATGGTTGTTGCCGGAGACCACGCAAACAACGATATGGCTGGAGATGATGAAGATTCCTGGAAGAGCCAGTTTGAAGCATCCAAAGCATTTGACAGTGTAGATACACAGATTGAAGGTCTTGGAAGAATTAAAGCAGTCCAGGATATTTATGTAGCACATACAAAGGCTGCTTTAGAGGCAGAGCCACTTGCAACAGCAGGTGGTTCCAATTCCTCTGCAACCTTAGAGGATGGAACTTATACCGTAGACTTCAACACAGACAGCACAATGTTTCACGTAAATGAAGCAAAAGAAGGCAAGGCAGAACTTACGGTAAAGGATGGAAAAATGACAGCACATATCACGCTTCCATCTAAGAACATTGTAAATTTATTTGCTGGAACAGCAGCAGATGCACAGAAGGATGGAGCCAAGCTTCTTGAGCCGACTACAGATACAGTAGAATACAGTGATGGAACCAGCGAAGAAGTATACGGCTTTGATGTTCCGGTTCCTGCAGTGGATGAAGACTTTGACCTTGCATTAATTGGAACAAAGGGAAAATGGTACGACCACAAAGTATCTGTTTCTAATCCTGAAAAAAAAAATTAGCTGATGGCTCTTATGAGGCAGAAGTAACTTTAGAGGGCGGAACCGGAAGAGCAACGGTGGATTCACCGGCGAAGGTTGTGATAAAAGATGGAAAAATCACTGCAACCGTTGTGTGGAGCAGTCCAAACTATGATTACATGTTAGTAGATGGAACGAAGTATCTGAATGAGAACAAGGGTGGAAATTCCACCTTTACGATTCCGGTATCCGGCTTTGACTGTGACATTGCAGTAGTGGGTGATACTGTTGCAATGAGCACACCTCATGAAATTGAATATACATTGAATTTTAAACTGGTAAAATAAAATGCAGAAAAAACAAATTATGATAGTAAGCGTTATCTGTATACTTCTTCTGACTCTTTGTGCCTGTGGTACAAAGAAGCAGGAGAAAAAAGCAGATACCGTAGATTTTAGTTCTCTCAGCAGGACCGGGAGTATGGAATTAAATTATGCAACACAGTATAGTGTTGATGAATATGGCGGGTACAAAATGATTACGATCGTGGATGGCGGTCGTTTTTTGCTTATTCCGGAGGGAGCGGCAGTGCCGCTGAATATACCGGAGGATGTTACAGTTTTACAGCAGCCGCTGGATAAAACATATCTGGTATCCACTTCTGTCATGGATTTAGTAAGACAGATTGATGCCATGTCAGATATCCGGCTTTCCGGAACGAAGGAAGATGGCTGGTATGTAGAAGAAGCCAGGCAGGCAATGGAGGAAGGAGACATTTTATATGCAGGAAAATACAGTACTCCGGACTATGAGCTCATTCTGGATGAAGGCTGCAATCTGGCAATTGAAAATACAATGATTTATCATAACCCGGAAGTAAAAGAAAAGTTGGAAGAACTTGGAATCCCTGTACTTGTGGAGCGTTCCAGCTATGAATCACACCCATTGGGCAGACTGGAATGGATCCGTTTATATGGAGTATTATTTGATAAAGAGGAAGAAGCAGATTCTTTCTATGAAGCAGAATTAGAAAAATTAGAGCCGATTATGAAGAAAGAAAGCTGCAATGTAACAGTAGCATTTTTCAGTGTGACAGCAAACGGAACAATCAGTGTGCGGAAATCAAATGATTATGTAGCGCAGATGATTGCTCTTTCCGGTGGAACCTATGTGCCGGAACAACTGGCGGGCGAAGAAGAAAATGCACTTTCCACAATGAACATACAGATGGAGGATTTCTATGCAGATGCAAAGAATGCCGATATCTTAATATATAACAGTACAATTGAAGGCGAAATCAGTACGCTGGAGGAATTGAAGCAGAAGAATGCACTGTTTGCAGATTTTCAGGCAGTACAGGATGGAAATGTCTATTGTACCACAAATAATTTCTTCCAGAAATCCACGGCAATCGGAGATTTTATGGAAGATCTGAATAAAATATTTCAGAATACAGATACAGAAGAAGCAGGATATTTAAAGAAGCTGAGGTAAAAGAAAATGAAGCGGTATGCAGTCTCTTTTATAACAATTATTATATTGCTGGTGGGATTAATTTTCTGGAATATTGGTTCTGGAAGTATTTCGATTTCATGGGATGAACTTTGGAATATTTTACTGAAACAGACAGAAGAAGGCACCGCTTATCATATTATCTGGGATATCAGACTGCCACGGATTCTTGCTGCTGTCATGCTGGGGGGAGCATTGTCCATTTCCGGATTTTTACTGCAGACCTTTTTTGGAAATCCAATTGCAGGTCCGTATGTGCTTGGAATTTCTTCCGGTGCCAAACTTATGGTAGCACTGGCAATGATTTATCTTCTGGGAAGGGGAATTACAATCAGTTCTTTTGGAATGGTAGCAGCAGCCTTTGCCGGCTCACTTCTGGCAATGGGATTTGTACTTTTAATTTCCATGAAGGTACATAGAATGTCTCTTCTGATTGTATGCGGAATTCTAATCGGATATATCTGCTCGGCAATTACAGACATCTGTGTTACTTTTGCAGATGATTCGAATATCGTAAATTTGCACAACTGGTCCCAGGGCAGCTTCTCCGGAATGAACTGGTCGAATATCCTGATGATATTTATCCTGACCTTGCTGTCCTTTCTTGCGGCAATGTTTCTTGCAAAGCCGATTGGTGCGTATCAGATGGGAGAGACTTATGCCAGAAATATGGGTGTTAATATAACGGTGCTCCGGGTAAGCCTGATTCTGTTATCCAGCTTATTGTCGGCTTGTGTAACAGCGTTTGCAGGGCCGATTTCCTTTGTAGGAATTGCGGTGCCACATCTGATAAAATCTGCCACAGGAACAGCAAAACCACTGGTGCTGATACCGGGCTGCTTTCTGGGGGGAGCGGTAGTGACACTGTTTTGTGATGGAATCGCAAGAACACTCTTTGCACCGACAGAAGTAAGTATCAGTACCGTTACAGCGGTCTTTTTGGTTCCGGTGGTAATTGTAATGATGCTGCGCAGACAGGAGGAGCGGGGATGACAAAACAGATAGCAGGAAAAAAAGAGTCCACAGAGAAAGAATGCATGGCAGGAAAAATGAAATCTTCTGAAAGAAAACAGGGGCTTGTAACAGACAAATTCACAGTTGGATATGGAAAAAAGGTCATTCTTTCGAATGTCAATCTAATGGCAGAGCCGGGAAGGGTATTGACATTGATTGGCCCGAATGGTTCCGGTAAATCTACGATTCTAAAGAGTATTGTAAAGCAGTTGAAATCCCTTGATGGTGTAGTATACCTGAACGGGAAAGCAACCTCGGAAATGAAAGAGGCAGAAATTGCAAAGAGCCTTTCCATGGTAATGACAGAGCATATTCATCCGGAGCTGATGTCCTGCCGGGATGTGGTTGCAACCGGACGATATCCCTATACCGGAAGACTTGGAATCTTAGATAAGCAGGACTGGAAACTGGTGGATGAGGCAATTACCATGGTTCATGCGGAAGAGGTGGCAGAGCAGTCATTTACAAGAATCAGTGACGGACAGAGACAGCGTGTTATGTTGGCGAGAGCCATCTGCCAGGATACAGCAATCCTGGTATTGGATGAACCTACCTCTTATCTGGATATCCGTTATAAGCTTGATATTTTAAACAGCATCCGGAAACTGGCAAGGGAACGGAATATAGCAGTAATGATGTCACTGCATGAACTTGACTTGGTACAGAAAGTATCGGATATGGTAGCCTGTGTAGATGGAACCACCGTCAGCCACATAGGAACACCGGAAGAAATCTTTCAGGGTTCGCTGGTACAGAAGCTTTATGGAATTGAGGAAAAGAACTTTGATTCCATGCTTGGAATCATGCAGATGCCGGGAAATAAAGCGGCCCCGAATGTATTCGTAATCGGAGGCGGTGGTGCTGCAATACCAACCTATTACAGACTGCAGAGAGAGCATATTCCATTTGCAGCAGGAATCTTATTTGAAAATGACGTAGAATATCCTGTTGCAACGGCACTGGCATCAAAAGTCATTACTGCAAAAGCTTTTTATCCGATGGAAGAAGCACAACTGGAAGAAGCTAAGAAAATACTTGCAGGCTGTGAAACCTGTATTTGCACCTGCGAGAATTTCGGACCTTATAATATGTTAAATAAAGAACTGCGAAGCCTGGCAGAAGAACAGGGAAAATTGAAATAAAGAAATTGGAATAAAAGAAAAGCCCGTGGAATCAAAGTTGTTTTATGATTTCACGGGCTTTGGTATATTTTACTGTTCAGTGTCTTCCGGTAAGATGAATTTTCCAACAAGTTCATCTAAGGAAGTTGCCTGTGCAGATAACTCCTGGCTGGTAGCAGAGGTCTCTTCTGCGGATGCGGAGTTGGACTGAACTACCTCAGAAATCTGGTTTACACCCTGTTCTGCCTGATCCATGGCATTTGCCTGAGTCTTAGCAACATCACTGATGTGCTTGGAAGATTCAGCAATCTGCTGGATACCATTTACAACGTTTCCGATAGATTCAGCAGCATGGTCTGCAGCAGCATTACCTTCAGCAATCTCCTGAAGGGCACCTTCGATTAAGTCTCTGGTATCTACAGCAGATTTGGTTGTCTGCTCTGCAAGCTGACGAATCTGGTCAGCAACAACGGCGAATCCACGTCCTGCTTCGCCGGCTCTTGCAGCCTCGATAGAAGCATTCAGAGAAAGTAAGTTGGTCTGGGAAGCAATATCTTCGATTTCAGAAATAATATTTCCAATCTTCTTAGAAGTTTCATCAATACGTGCCATAGCATCAACCATGGCTTTCATTTCAGCACTGCTGTCTTCTGCTTCAGCAGCATACTGCTTTGCCTGATCATAAGCAATCTGAGCCTGATCAGCGGACTGTTCAATATTACTTGTAATATCAGTGATTGTTGCCTGAAGCTGTTGTACGGCACCGGCCTGCTCAGTAGCACCTTCTGCCATACTCTGGGAAGATTCTGCAAGGTTCATGGAACCGGCAGAAACCTGGGAAGAAGCTTCTCCAATCATCTGGATAGTATGTACCATTGCATCACGCATGCCACGCATTGCGGTCAGTAACTGTTCGAAGTCACCGACATATTTGTCGGAATGCTCGGACTGAATGGTGTAATCACCATTTGCCATGCCCTCCATCAGAACACCTACATCAGTGATGAGTGCGTTTAGTGTTTCGGCCATTTCAGTAGAAGTGGCTACAATACTTGCAACTTCATCGTTGGATTTCACCTCCGGGAAAGGGTCATGTAAATTACCCTGTGCAAAAGTGCTAAGACGATTCTCCAGTGCGACTAAAGGTTTTGAAATTCCCCTTGCAATGGAAGCTCCCATCTTGGAAGAAACAAGGATGGATACGATAATAATTACAGCAATGATAATGATAAAAATAAGGGAAACAACAAAAAGTGTATCTGCTAAACGATCTCCTTCTGTTACTTTGGTATTCATCAAGTCCCTCATTCCGGAATAGATTTCATCATATAATGGGGCTACTTCATCAACCATTATATTCTGGGCTTTTGCGCTCTGACCCGGGTCAGTTGTTTTGCCGGTATCAATTGCTTTCTGCTCAGTAGTCCAGTAATCTTCCAGCTTGGTATCAATGGAATCATAGATTTCCTGCTCTTTGCTGGTGGTAGTAACTTCATCTACGATTTCCCAATACTGTTCAAAAGTGGCCTTTCTTTCATCATGGGTATCGGACATCTGACTAATCAGACTGTCATCATCATATCCGATAATAGCACGGGTGGCAGATCGGGTATCGGTAAAGGCAACCATTGCTTTGCCGATGTCACCCTGTGAAAAACCATAATTGTTCAGGGCATTCTTATACAGAGTCATGGTTACAATCAGCATAACCACACCAAGGACGGCTGCGATGGAGCAGGATGTCACGATAATACGGAATGCCTTCCCCAGACGTTTTCTAATTTTAAGATTCTCAAACATAACGTTCCTCCTTCGTTATATACAATGGCACTATGGCACCAATTGCGTTATACAATAGTAAAAGTAAAAGCGAAAATCTAAATATTTATCATAATTTTACTACTTTATGGGAAATAAGTCAAAATTATTTAGACAATAAGTGACTTGGAAACTGATTATTCCTCAAATTTGTTTAAACATATGAAAATTGACATTTTTCCGGTGAACCGCTAAAATGACGAAGAACATAAATAAGGCATTAAGGGAGATAACAGTATGGGATATGTATATTTTGTCCGGCACGGACAGACCATATGGAATGTAGAAAATAAGATATGTGGTGCAACAGATATTGCACTGACTGAGCTTGGACATAAGCAGGCAATTGAGACCGGAAAGAAAATATTAGAAGAAGGCATAAAGGCGGATGAAATATTATATTCCCCATTAATCCGGGCAAAAGATACTGCATTGCATATTTCGGAAATTACCGGAATTCCGGCAAGGGAAGAGCTTCGTTTAAAAGAGCAGAACTTTGGCAGATTTGAATCCACACCGCGGGATGGAACAGAATTTAAGATTGCAAAGGGACAGTTTATCACCCGCTATGACGGCGGAGAATCTATGCTGCATCTGGCACAGAGAATTTACAATCTTCTGGATGAAGTAACAGCTTCCGATAAGACTTATATTCTGGTGGCACACAATGGCATATCAAGAGTTGTGCAGTCCTATTTTTATGAAATGACCAATGAAGAATATGCTGCATTTGGCGTGAAGAACTGTGCCATATTAAAATATGAATTCTAAGAGACGAAGGGCAGGAATGGAAAATGAAACCGAAGTCGGAAAAGAGTATAGAGCTTTATCATATCATGACAGAGCGAGGGTATCCGGAAGAATTCTGTGATGTCATTACCCGGAATCTGAATACGGATTTTACGGCACAGAGGATGTTATGGTATTTATCACACTATGAATATCTGCCGGAGGGTGAAATTGTAGATGAAATGCTTGCCATTTTAAGTGACCGGAATGCGATTATGCAGAAAAAAGAATTAGAAAAAACCAATGCTGCATGGAATGAATTTCTGCAGCATGGTTTTGAAGAAAAAGAATAGTTCATCGGATTAATTTCATATCTTCGATAATAAAAGTCTTATCTTCCATATGATATTCGCTGTGACAGAATGGACAATACCGCTGTCGTACTGCATCAAAGCTGGCACCGCAGCTATTACAGATAACGGAACTGATGGAGAATCCAGGTGGTTCCGGAGTGGAAATATTTCGCAAAAGAGTGACATCAATACAGTCACCGGTTTTGGAAATATTTCCATTTTTTTCGCTGTAATTTATCCACCAGGTTCGTAAGGTCATATGCAGCTGATTGTTTTCCACGGACAGATTTCTCAGTGTCATGCCACTGGTATAAGTCATTTCAATGATATCTTTGAAACGCTCGTCTAATGTACCACCACGATAGGAAGAAAGCGTGGATGGGTCATTGGAAAATACCGCCATGCGTACAAGAGAAATCATCTGGCTTTCAAACTTTTCATAAGAGAAATTCGGATCATAACGAAGCATCGTATCCTTTAACTTCCGTTTTGTACGCAGAAAGCCAAAAGCCGAAATATGTTTCATGCCATCCCGGTTGCCAAGCCCCATAAGAAGCAGCAAATCTCCTAACAGCAAGCCTAAGAATCCGCCACCAATTAGTGCGGCAAGATAAGCAGAGAACAGTGCCAGAGGAAGAATTTCCTGTTTTTCAATGAGAAAGAATGGGAAGAATCCAGCAAAAAATGTCAGCATGGTAAGTAAAATGGTATTGTGAAATACCTGCATATTCCGGTTAGAGGATGGATTTATTACAAAGGATAAATTCATGACACGGGGAAATAAATCCGTTATGCGAAATTTTGTACCGCAGTAAGGACAGCCTTCCGTCAGATTGGAAACCAGATTAACGGCACCACAGCTTGGACAGGTTGCGGTAATAAAGGGAAGCTGCTGTTCGTTAGGGCTGTGTACAATTGTTTCATACATAACCTGCTCGGTATCACGGGAATAGAGTTCACCGGAAGTGTTGGAAAAAGAGAACTTATGGCGGATTTCTTCATAAGTTGTATCCGAGGTATACCAGGTACTCTTGTGGGTGAGACAGGCAGTGCCGTAGGTATTGCCTTTTCCCGGAATGACACGGTTTTTCATACGAAGGCCCTTTTCCTTAAGACGCTCCTGCTGCAATTTCAAAAAATATGTAATATCACCATCACAGCTTACCGGAGGAGTTCCATCTTCATTCCACTGGTTATATTCTTTGGCAAACCGGTCATACATGCCTCGGCCTTTGTCCCAGGCGGGTTCGTAGTCCCGGAAAGCTTTGGCGTCTTTATAGAATTTCAATAATCGAAAACAGCCGAAGATGCCAAGGATAATACCGGCAGCCAGCAGCAGATAACGAGGCATCAGATCAAGCTCTGTAACGGTAATGCAGGAAATAAGAATGGTTCCAAGGGCAATGAAGAAGATGCCCTGTGCCAGGTATTTCCGGTCCGGTTCTGCTACTTCAAAGGTACGTTTTTTACTGGATAGGTTGGATAAGATACTCATGGAGACTCCTTTCTGAAGGGTTTCTTAAAGTTAAAATAAGCATTTGATAAGTCACTATTAAGTTAGTACGCACTGCTCATTATAGCATATTTCAGAAAGAAGATAAATCATCAGCCAATGTGGATGCCGGGAAGCTCTAAGAGGAAGAAGACCAGCGGAATTGTAAAGACAGAGCAAAGTGTCATGACAAAGCAGGTCTTTGAAGCAAATTCCGCATCGGAATGGTAGTTTTCTGCCATCATCGGAATGGCGGACATGGCTGGCATACATGCCATCAGGGTAAGAATGGTTGTTTCGGTCGGAGAAAGAAAATGTGATACCACAGCAGCAACACCAACCGGAATCAGAATCATTTTGACAATTACCAGAAAGAAATAATCATAAATAAAGTCGAGATTCTTTAAGGAAATATAAGAAAGAGCTGCACCCAGGAAAATCAGCGCAAGACTGAAGCTTACATTTCCAACAGAGGTAATTGTATGTTATTCCAGCAGCTTTTCCAAGGTTGTGGCACCGGGGCTTCGTGTGGGATTTATGATTGCCAACAAGAAGATTATAGAACATGGAACACTGTTAAAACAGTTTACCGATGTACATACAAATATTCTTGCACAGATGATTGTTTATGAGTATTATAAGAATTATGATATTAAGAAACATATTGCAGAGGTATCCGCTTTCTATGCGAAAAAGAGCGAATATATGTGCAAATTAATCAGGGAAAAGCTTCCAAAGGCGATAAAGTGTATTGAGCCGGATGGCGGAATGTTTGTATGGTGTACCGATACCTCTGGTAAGATTAACATAGCTTGTCACATATTGGCTATGAGAAAAGCTTTAGCTTTCTGAAAAATGAGGTTCTTTCTTGTACTTTTATTCATAATAAGGTATACTTTAGGGAAGTAATTTGTTGAATTAAATATGTTTGTATGGAGGATTAATTATGGACATGAACATTGTATGCCTTGATCTGGAAGGAGTATTGGTACCGGAAATCTGGATTGCATTTGCAGAAGCAAGCGGAATCCCTGAATTAAAGAGAACTACAAGAGACGAACCGGATTACGATAAATTGATGAAATGGAGACTTGGCATCTTAAAAGAACATGGACTTGGATTAAAAGAGATTCAGGAAACCATCGCAAAAATCGACCCGATGCCGGGAGCAAAAGAGTTCTTAGATGAACTTCGTTCCATGACACAGGTTATCATCATCAGTGATACCTTTACCCAGTTTGCAGGACCTCTGATGAAGAAATTAGGCTGGCCTACCATTTTCTGCAATTCTCTGGAGGTGGCAGAGGACGGTGAGATTACCGGATTTAAGATGAGAATTGAAAATTCCAAGCTGACTACAGTAAAAGCATTACAGTCCATTGGTTATGAGACGATTGCCAGCGGAGACAGCCACAATGACCTAGGCATGATTGAGGCGAGTAAAGCAGGATTCTTATTCCGCAGCACCGAGCAGATTAAGAAAGACCATCCGGAACTGCCTGCATTTGAGACTTATGATGAGTTAATGGAAGCAATCAAGAAGGCTCTTTAATTATGGCAGAGGAAAACCAGACAACCCACAAACGCAGGGTGCGTTACAGTGGAAAATATCCGAAGAAATTTGAAGAAAAATATAAAGAACTTCAGCCGGAAAAATATAAAGATACGATTGAGCATGTAATAAAAAAAGGAAACACACCTGCCGGAATGCATATTTCCATAATGGTAAATGAAATTTTGGATTTTTTAAAAATCCAGCCGGGAGAAACAGGCTTTGATGCGACCTTGGGATATGGCGGTCATACGAAAGCCATGCTGCAGTGCTTAAACGGGCAGGGACATATCTATGCAACGGATGTAGACCCGGAGGAATCAGCCAGGACAAGAAAGCGGTTAGAAGAGGCCGGTTTTGGAGAAGATATTCTGACAATACGATTACAGAATTTCTGTACGATAGATGAAATTGCAAAAGAAGCCGGCGGATTTGATTTTATTCTTGCGGACCTGGGTGTATCTTCCATGCAGATTGATAATCCGAAGCGTGGATTTTCTTTTAAAGTGGATGGCCCACTGGATTTACGGCTGAACCAGGAAGCCGGAATCAGTGCAGCAGAACGCCTGGCTGCCATTACAAAGGATGAACTGGCGGGAATGCTTTATGAAAATTCGGATGAGCCATACTGTGAAGAACTGGCAAAAGCGATTACCGATGAGATTCGAAAAGGCAACCGGATTGATACCACCACAAAGTTAAGGAATATCATTGAAAAGACGCTTGATTTTCTACCGGAAAAAGAGAAGAAGGATACGATAAAAAAGACCTGCCAGCGAACCTTCCAGGCACTTCGTATTGATGTGAACCGTGAATTTGAAGTACTGTATGAATTCATGGAGAAACTGCCGGATGCATTGAAACCGGGCGGAAGAGCTGCAATTTTAACTTTCCATTCCGGCGAAGACAAGTTAGTAAAGAAAGCATTAAAAGAAGGCTATCGGGCAGGCATTTATGCCGATTATGCCAAAGATGTAATCCGCCCATCTGCACAGGAGTGTGCGCAGAACGGACGGGCACGTTCTACTAAGATGCGCTGGGCAATTAAGGCAGAGTAGGTTATTTTGAAAATACAATGAGATGGAGACGAAAACAGTGAAAATGAAAAGAAAACAGATTGGTATGCTGGTATTTATTGCGATTATCGTGATATTTATGGTCGTAACAAGCCAGACACCTGGAACAATTGCTGATGCTGACAGCTATCAGTGTAAAGCTTATGCGACAATTTTATCATTGCTTCCGCCGGTTATTGCAATCGGACTGGCACTGATTACTAAGGAAGTATATACCTCACTTCTAGCAGGAATTATTGCAGGAGGTTTGCTGTATTCCAACTTCAACCTTGAGTTGATGATAAATACCATTTTCTTCCAAGAAGAGGGCGGTATGGTATACAAGCTTGCGAATGCATGGAATGTGGGAATTTTAGTATTCCTTGTCATGCTTGGCATTTTGGTATCCCTTCTTAACCGTGCAGGTGGTTCTGCCGCATTTGGAAAGTGGGCATCCCGGCATATTAAAACCAGAATCGGAGCGCAGATTTCCGTTATGATTCTTGGTGTATTGATTTTCGTGGATGATTATTTTAACTGTCTGACCGTAGGAAGTGTAATGCGTCCGGTTACAGACCGGCACAAGGTGTCCCGTGCAAAATTATCTTATATTATTGATGCAACGGCAGCACCGGTATGTATCATCGCACCAATCAGTTCCTGGGCAGCAGCAGTTACTTCTTCTGTTCCGGCAGATTCCGGAATCAATGGATTTGCGGTATTTATCCAGACAATTCCATATAACTTATATGCATTGCTGACATTGGTAATGTTAATTGGAATTACTCTTTTGCGCGTGGATTTCGGACCGATGAAAACCCATGAAATGAATGCAATCAAAGGTGATTTGTTTACCACACCGGGAAGACCGTATGAAGATAATGAAGAGGAAGTTGTAAAAGAAAACTCTCACGTACTGGATTTGATTCTTCCGGTAGCTGTGTTGATTGTAAGCTGTATCGTAGCCATGATTTATACCGGTGGCTTCTTCAGCGGAACTTCCTTTGTAGAGGCATTCTCTGGCTGTGATGCTTCCGTCGGACTGGTTCTTGGCGGCGCAGTAACACTGGTATTTACTTTTATCTATTACATGTTGCGTGATGTTTTATCCTTTAAGGAATTTACCGAATGTATTCCGGAAGGATTTAAGGCGATGATTGCTCCGATTCTGATTCTGACTATGGCATGGACCTTATCCGGAATGACCAATCTCTTAGGAGCAAAAGTATTCGTGGCTGATCTGGTAGCAAATTCAGCAAATGCAATGCAGGGCTTCCTGCCAATGATTATCTTCCTGGTAGCAGCGTTCTTAGCATTTGCAACCGGAACCTCCTGGGGAACCTTCAGCATTCTGATTCCGATTGTCCTTGGTGTATTCCCAAGTGGACAGATGATGGTAATCTCCATTGCGTCCTGTCTGGCAGGAGCAGTTTGTGGAGACCATTGCTCACCGATTTCAGATACCACAATTATGGCATCTGCCGGTGGTCACTGTGAGCATGTTAACCATGTAGCAACCCAGCTTCCGTATGCATTGACTGTTGCGGTTGTCTGCTTATTAGGCTATTTCCTGATTGGTATCCTGCAGGCAGTCGGACTGGCAGGAATTTCATGGCTGGCACTTCCGGTTTGTATCGTGGTATTAATTGGCGTATTATTCGTAATTCGTTCCAAAACAGGACGGGAAGAAATTTAAAAGATAAAAAAGATAATGCGGGATACGGAATTGGTGTCCCGCATTTTTGTACAATAGAATCTATAATAAAAATAATTTGAAAATTTGAAACAAAAGAAACATAAAATAACAGAAAAGAGGAAAGAAAATGTTTTGTACAAAATGTGGAAATGCATTACCGGTAAATGCAAAATTCTGTACCAAATGCGGAACGAAAGTAGAAGCTTTTCAGCCGGGAGCAATCCAGCCAAATCCGACACCGCAGAAAGCACCGGTAAATCAACCGACTCCGGTACCGCAGAGAAACTCAGTACCGCAACAGGCACCGACACAGCAGCAGACCCCGGTAAGACAGGCAAGCCCGGCACCACATCCACAACAAAAAAAGAATGAGAATGAGAAAGTAACAAAAACAAAGAACAGTGAAAAAATATCAAATAAAAATAAGAATGAAACTGAGAAGAAATCCGGCTCCGGTGCCATGGTATATTTATTAATCGGTGCAGCAGTTCTTCTTATTATTCTGATTGCAATTATAGTATTGTTATTTATCAAGGGCAATCAGCCGGCAAAGCAGGATGATATTACCGATAAGCCGGTGGTTACAACGGAGCAGACCACAGAGACGGAAATGTCTACAGAGCAGACAGATAGGAAAGGTGTAAGCGGACAGCAGGAAGCATCTGAGAAAACTTCCGAAGTAATAAATAAAGAAGATACAACCGGAAATGAGGACATGGGAACAGACGGAGCAGTTGGAGAAGAGGAAGCAGAATATATTCTTCCGGAGAGTGCCAGCCGATTATTAACGGAAGCTGATTTGGAGAATCTGACCCAGGAGGACCTTCGGATTGCCAGAAATGAAATCTATGCAAGACATGGAAGAAAATTCTTAGATGAAGGACTGCAGGAATATTTCGATGGAAAATCCTGGTACAACGGAACCATTGAACCGGACGATTTCAAAGAAGATATGTTATCGGAAATAGAGAGAACCAATGAGGATACCATCGTGAACTATGAGACGAAGATGGGCTATCGTTAGAAATAACATTCAATGAAACAGGAAAAGGGGTAGAACAGATATGCCATGTACAACTATTTTAGTAGGGAAAAAAGCTTCTTATAATGGAGCAACTATAATTGCACGAAATGATGATTCCGGTGCCGGACATTTTACACCTAAGAAATATGTGGTAATTCATCCGGAAGAACAGCCGACAATCTATCAGTCGGTATTATCTCATGTGAAAATAGAATTGCCGGAGCATCCGATGCGTTACACGGCAATGCCGAATGCGGTAGACGGGGAAGGTGTCTGGGCTGCCTGCGGTGTCAATGAGGCGAAGATTGCCATGACTGCAACAGAGACCATAACTTCCAATCCCCGCGTCTTAGGAGCAGATCCTCTGGTGACCTACCATCCGGCAGAAAATGGCAGGGAAGAGATTATCGGCGGCATTGGAGAAGAGGATATTGTATACATTGTGCTTCCGTACATTCACAGTGCAAGAGAGGGTGTCATTCGCCTGGGCAGTTTGTTGGAGCAGTATGGAACCTATGAGATGAATGGAATTGCATTTCAGGATAAGGATGAAATCTGGTGGCTTGAGACCATTGGCGGACATCACTGGATGGCAGGAAGAGTGCCGGATGATGTCTATGTGGTAATGCCAAACCAGCTGGGACTTGACAGCTTTGATTTAGAGGATGCCCTTACTACACAGAAGGACTATATGTGCTCAAAGAATCTGCGGGAATTTATTGAAAAGAATCATCTTGACCTTTCTTTGGATGGAAAGTTAAATCCAAGAGATGCATTTGGTTCCCATGATGATTCCGACCATGTATACAATACACCGAGAGCCTGGTTTATGGAGCGTTATCTGAATCCACATACTTATAAATGGGATGGCGAGCAGGCAGATTATACGCCGGCATCCGACGATATTCCATGGTGCTTAAAACCGGAGAAAAAGGTAACAATCGAAGATGTAAAATATGTCTTGTCCGCACATTTTCAGGGAACACCTTATGACCCATACGGTTCTTATGGAGAGAAATCCATGAAGGGCGCATTCCGTTCTATTGGAGTCAACCGGAATGATTTCCTTTCTGTCATTGAAATGCGGCCGGAGCAGGCAGACATTACCGAAAATACAGGAAGCATTATACAGTGGGTGGCATTTGCATCCAATGCATTTAATGTGCTGGTTCCATTTTATGGTGAAGTGGAGACAACGCCGGAATATGTATCCAATACCACAGGAGAAGTTTCCACAGACAATTTCTACTGGGCAAGCCGCATGATTGCTGCAATGGCAGATGCTTCTTACCGCAGCTCCCTGTTTCACATTGAACGCTATCAGATGCATGTTATGGCAAAAGGACGGGAACTATTACATCAATATGATGCGCTTTTAGCGGCAGAAAAAGAGACTGCCAAAAGACAGCAGCTGATGCAGCAGGCAAATGATGCAATTGCAGAAATGCTTAAGAAAGAGACACAGGATACTTTGGATAAAGTGCTGTTTGAATTAAGCAGCCAGATGAAAAATGCATATTCACGCTCAGATGCATAACGAAGAAAGATACGATAGAGAAAAGGAGCATAAGTGCAATGCAGACAGATTTTCATTTATTATATCCACCGGATTATGACCGGAGCAAAGCAGTTCCCATGAAGGATTATAAGTTTATCCAGGCATTAAAAATTGATGCCATGGTGATACTGATTAAAGAAAGCTACCGGGGAGTGGCAGATCTTTCACTGGAAAATTTCTTCTCTACAGATGAGCGGGTATTAGAGTATCGTCTGGGTGTAGTAGAAGATCTGGTGGAGAATCCGTCGCTTTATGAGGCATTTTGCAAGGCGGTATCCATTATCTATAATATCAATGACATGCGAAGGGTATTGAACAGCGATTTTACGACAGATTCAGCCCTGCGTTCGGTGCGATATCTTGAAATGTATCAGGAAATTGTAAATTTATTTGCGGATGCATTGGAAAAAGCAGAGATTCATTCAAAAGGTATGCAGAATTTCAAAAAAGAAATTCACTCAATCGTAGCAGGCAGTGAGTACCAGAGCCTGAATGAGGAACTTCCTAAAATGGAAATGAACTTCGGGCATATCAAAAGCGTAACCGTAGGCATTAATCTTGATGGCAATTTAAGACCGAAAGAAGCCGGGCTGATTTCTGTCAATGAGGAACAATTCCATCCGGGAACCATCATGGACCGGCTTTTGAAAAAAGGGAAAAATGATAAATGGCATCTGATGTCGGCACTCTATCCTCTGAGCCGGGTGCTGCACAATGATGAACAGGATGCTATAGACTATTCCATGAATGCGGCTTTGCAGACTATTTTTGCAAAGTCGCTGAGGGAGTTTGAACCGCTGGTACAGAATTATTATCACATTAATACCAATATGTTTATTGCTTTATTGGATGATATCCGTTTTCTGACTGCCGGAGTAAAATTTATTCTTTCCATGAAAGAAAAGGGATTTGCCATGTGCAGACCGAAGATAGCGTCCATGCAGGAAAAACGCTGTGAGTTAAAGCATGTATACAATCCTATGCTGGCAGTGAATTCCGTAGAGGAAACGATTGTGTCTAATTCCTTTGAACTGGATGAAAATGGACGATTCTATCTGATAACCGGTCCAAATCACGGAGGAAAATCTATTTTTGCCTATTCTATCGGAATGGCGCAGGCGTTATTTCAACTGGGGCTGTTTGTTCCGGCAGAAGAGGCGGTAATGAGTCCGGTGTCCGGAATATTTACACATTTTCCATCCTCTGATGAAAATAATTATGGAATGGGCAGGCTGGAAAGTGAGTGTGCAAGGCTGAGTGAAATCATGAAACAACTGTCAGATACGGATATGCTGTTGATGGATGAATCTTTTTCCAGTACCAGCGGACTTGAGGCTGGCTACATAGCGTCAGAGGTGCTGACCGGAATTGGAATTATCGGCTGCTGCGGTCTTTATGTGACCCATATTCATGATTTGACACAACAGCTGGATACCTATAATGAGCATCCGGAGAATAAAGGCAAAATCGATAATCTGGTGGCAATGATGGAAAGTAAAGAAGAGGGTACCCGGAGTTACCGGGTCATCCGGACGACACCGGATGGCTTAAGTTATGCAAGAGATATTGCCAAACGTTATGGTCTGGATTTGGAAGATATTTTAAAAAGATAAAAGAGAAAATCCGTATCTTACTCCTGTTATATATGTATACTATTTGTTGGAAGATTGCAACTAAGATAGCAATTGACTAACAGGGCAGGTGAAAACTACAATAGGAGAAAAGGAGGAATTTCTATGCAGGCATTGTCAAAAGCAACACCAGGTGAAACCTATACCATTCAGTGGATGTTTGGTCAGCCGGAAGTGCTTGATTTCTTGCATAGCCACTCTGTAGATGAGGGGGAACGCATACAGCTCATCCAGAAAATGCGTGACTGTGTAATTATTGGGGCAAAAGACAGCAGATTTGCAATGGGAAATGAAATTGCAGACCGAATACAGGTGTAGGAAAATCGTATAAACGCGGGAAAATATTTTGTGGGTTATCCGCATAAAAAAAAGGAAGCAGTTCCGATGGTGGAACGGCTTCCTTTTTTCTATCAAAGGTCCATAAGAATCTATTATGCTTCTTTCCAGTAATCCGGAGTTACATCCCTGCCTAAATCTTCTAACAATTTTCGGTCACTTCTTATGGTAGCGCAGGCAACGGTAGTCAGCATATTTCCGGTAATGGTTGCAGATGCACCAGCCTGAAAAGCAGTTTCACCATCGTTGGTAAGCAGCGCACGGCCGGCAGCCAGACGGATATTTGCATCCGGATTGATATAACGGAAGAATGCGATGGTACGCAGAATATCATCTTCACTTAACTGCGGCAGATTTTCTAAAGGAGTTCCCGGGATTGGCATTAAAGCATTGATTGGAATAGAATCAATTCCCAGTTCAGCTAAACTTACTGCCATATCCAGACGGTCTTCCCAGGTTTCGCCCATTCCGATAATACCACCGGAGCAGGCGCACATGCCTTCCGCTTTTACTTTCTTTAAAGTTTCAATTTTCATATCGTAGGTATGGGTGGTGCAGATATTTGGAAAATTCCGGCGTGATGTTTCTATATTATGATGATAGCTGGTAACGCCTGCCTCATGAAGGCGGTGCAGTTGTTCTTCGTCTAAAAATCCCATGGAAGCACATAAATCGATTTTGCATTCCCGATGCATGGATTCAAAGGCGTGAATGGCTTTTTCAAACTCCGGACCGGTTAGTGCTTTTCCCGCAGTTACGATAGAAAATCGGTCAACGCCTTCGCTTTCGTTCATTTTGCAGGCTTTGATGATATCTTCTTCCGGCAGGAAGTCATATACTTCGCAGTTGGTATGGTTATGTGCAGACTGGGCACAATATTTACAGTCTTCCGGACAGCGTCCGCTTCGTCCGTTTATGATAGAACATAAATCTACTTTATCTCCGATTCTTGCAGCACGGATTTTGTCGGCTCCTTCGCATAATTCCTTTAAATCGCAGGTAAGAAAAAAGGATAAATCATCCTCTCTCGTAATGCGTCGTCCGTCAATAATTTCCTGTGCCAGTGTCAGTGCATCCATGGTTTGTCTCCTTTGTATCTGTATGAATTTTACAGTTCTTTATGATAAACAAAAATCAATAGAATGTCAACCTGAAATAAGATATGAGTTAACAATACGAGAAACAGGAGAAACTACAATGGATGATAGATGCATGAAGAAAATTGCAGGAAGAAAGCTGCCAGGATATGATTGTAGAAATAGTGGAAATTGGTATAATGAAAAGTAATGAGATAAGAAAAGGGGGATTCAATTTGAAAGCAACTGTATTAGTAGATAATATAGGAACGGAAATTGCAACTGGAGAATGGGGGTTGAGCATTTATATCGAACAGGCAGGAAAAAATATACTGCTTGATACGGGTGCATCAAACCGTTTTCTGGTAAATGCAAAAGCATTGGAAAAGGATATCGGGGCAGTGGATTATGGGGTATTGTCCCATGCCCATTATGACCATGCAAATGGGATGCAGGCATTTTTTGAAGAAAATGAGAATGCGAAATTTTATCTTCAAAAGGGAACCGGTGAAAACTGTTATTTTAAGAAGTGGTTTATTCATAAATATATTGGAATTCCAAAACATATCTTAACCAGACAGAAGGATAGAATTGAATATGTGACCGGAAAGTACAAACTTTATGAAAATGTATATCTGATTCCCCATACGACAAAAGGTCTTGAGACAATCGGAGCCGCCAATAAAATGTATATCAGAGACGGCAGACGTTGGCGACCGGACGATTTCGCCCATGAACAAAGTCTTGTAATAGAGGAAGAGGATGGTCTTATTATTTTTAACAGCTGTTCGCATGGTGGCGCAGACAATATTATAAATGAGGTCAGCAAACTGTTTGAAAAGCCGGCAAAAATGATGATTGGTGGCTTCCACATTTTTCAAAAGGGGGAAACTGAAATTCGGCAGTTGGCAGAAAAAATAAAGGCAACCGGTGTAAAAAAGATTTATACCGGTCACTGTACGGGAGGAAGAGCTTTTCGGATTCTACAGCAGGAGTTAGGCGATATGGTGGAGCAGTTAAAAGTTGGTCTCGTAATAGAAGCATAGATATTTCAAAAGAAATAAAGGAAGTAACAGGAAAGGAATCAACAGATGAAAAAATACAAAATCACAGATATTATTGAGGATGAATTCGGCTGTGAAGGACGGCCGGAAGGGGAAGAACCGATGGTTACGATTCTTCTGGTGGATGATACCGGAAAACAGCGCAGCATCCGCATGGCGGATAAGCTGGCTTATGAAAAGAAACTGGATATCGGAGCGGAAATGGAGCTGCCGGAAGAAGAGATAATGACATTAAACGGAAAAGAATATAAAGTGAAAAAACTGCTTGGAAAGGGGAAAGGCGGCTATTCCTATCTTGTGACGGATGGGGAGAAGGAATATGTCCTGAAACAGATTCACCATGAACCATGCAGTTATTATCAGTTTGGTAATAAGTTAGAGGCTGAAAAAAGGGATTATAAACGGCTTATGGAAATTGGAATTACCATGCCAAAGCTGCTTGATATCGATGAAACACAGGAACGCATTTTAAAGGAATACATTCCGGGAGACACTGTCTATCAGCAGGTGGAAAAGGACGCACTGCCGGAAATCTGCCTGCAACAGGTAAAAGAAATGTGCACAAAGTTATATGCTGCACATACAAATATTGATTATTTCCCTACAAATTTTATCCTGTGGCAAAATGTCCTCTATTATGTGGATTATGAGTGTAATGCCTATATGGAAGAATGGAATTTTGAAAACTGGGGAATCAAGTACTGGTCTAAGACAAAAGAATTCTTAGAATATGAACGGACCCATTAATAAAACTTAGGAGATTCTTAGAAATCTAAAATATTCATAAAAGGATTGCCGGGGACAAAATCTTTGTGATACAATAATCCAAAGCATAAAATACAATCCAGATAACATTTTCTATTATTCCATTCTGGCAGTCTTAAGCGTTATGACATTTCTGTATCTATCTATGCTTTTTATACCATTTATTAAATAAAAAGCAGGAGAAGTTACAGGAAAAGGAGTATGTAGCAGCTTCCTGCAAATCAAAGGAGGAACTACATATGACAAAGAAAGTACCAGCAGCAAACCGCAATTATAAGGATACGATTTTTCGTATGCTTTTTTCAGACAGGGAGTCACTTCTGTCACTCTATAATGCGGTAAACAAACGGAATTATACCAATCCCGATGACTTGGAAATTGTAACATTGGAAAATGCTATTTATATGGGAATGAAAAATGATCTGGCATTTATTTTAGACATGAATCTCTATCTTTATGAACATCAGTCTACAGTAAATCCCAATATTCCTCTTCGGGACTTGTTTTATATTGCAGCGGAATACCAGAAACTCATCGACCGGAAATCGTTATATTCATCTGCAATTCAAAAGATTCCGACTCCCGGCTTTTTTGTTTTTTATAATGGAATAGAGCCGTTAGAGGACTGTTGCATCAGCCGGTTGTCAGATGCTTTTTTACATACCGGAGCAGAACCGGCATTGGAACTGATTGTGACAACATTAAATATCAATGAAGGACATAATTGCGAATTAATGCAGCATTGCCGAAAATTAAAGGAGTATGCGCAGTATGTAGCGAAAGTCAGAAAGTATGCAGAACAGCTTCCGTTGGAGGATGCTGTGGAACGAGCGGTTACAGAATGCATCCGGGAGAATATACTTGCTGATTTCCTGAAAAAGAATCGTGCGGAGGTAGTTGCGATGAGTATTTTCGAATATGATAAAGTTGAAGAAGAAAAGAAACTTCGCAAAGCGGAGTTTGAGGCAGGGGTAGAACAGGGTGAAAAGCAGGCATCTGTTAAAGCAGCAACCCGGATGCTCAGGATGGGCAGCTTTTCTTTGGAGCAGATAGCAGAAATTTCAGGATTATCTGTGGATGAAATCAAAGGATTAACAGAATAAATTTTTTGAAAATTAATAATAATATTTCTCAACAGGATAACCAGAACTTGGTTATCCTTTTTTTGTGCTATAATTCCAATTAGACACGACTAACTTTCGCGAAAGAAGGAGAAGCACTAGAATATGCAGTCAATCATGTGAACTTTACCATTAACGAGGGAGAATTTGTGGTGATTTTAGGACAGTCAGGAGCAGGAAAATCGACGGTAGTTAGGTCAGATGATAGATAAAAGCATCGACCGTGATTATTCAGCCATTGTAGACAGAAAATCTATTCCGGGACTGGCGCGGTTAGACAGTGAGTTAGAGCAGCATCAGTCATTTTCCTATCTGTTTGTGATCATTTTTGTGGGAATCGCAATCTTAGTAATTGCAACATCCATGGGAAGAATGGTAGAACAGCAGCGTACCCAGATAGGAACCATGAATGCCCTTGGTTTGAAACGGTATAAAATCATGCTGCATTATATCAGTTTCAGTCTTGTTGTTTCGGTAGTTGGAGTCGTTCTTGGACTGTTGGCAGGAACTTTGTGGGGAAGCCCGGCAGTCATTGGTATGTTTGCAAACTGGTATATCGTGCCGGGTCTGCATTCGGTATTCCATCCGATGTATTTTATCATTGCAGCAGGCATCGTGGCAGTATGTGTGCTTGCATCCTATATGAGCTGCCGGAAACTGCTTCGTATTAAACCGGCAGAAGTATTACGGCCGGCAGCACCGAAGAAAGGAAAGAGCTGTATTTTTGAAAAATTGCCATTCTGGGAAAAACTTTCTTTTACCAGCCAGTATAATCTCAGGGATATTTCCAGGGCAAAACTGCGCAGCTTTATGTGTGTGATCGGAACAGCAGTAGGCATGCTGCTTATGGTATATGCGGTTGGCTGTAATGAGCTGCTGGGAAGCATGGTGGAAATCAATTTTAACCGTGTGAGTGCAGGCGAATATCAGATTAAATTCTCTGAGGATGCTAAGACGGAAGATGCAGATGCCATGGCGGAGGAACTGGATGGTGAAGTAGTGATGGTAAACCAGATAGAGGTGGCAAAGAAGAAAAATGCTCCATCAGAAGAAAAGAAGAAAGAGACCATCACAGTATTAGAAGGAAAGAATCTCTATAATATACTGGATTTAAATAATCAGGTGGAAAATCTGACGCCGGGAACCGTTGGAATCAGCTGCAAGCTGGCGGAAGACCTTCATGTGGAAAAAGGAGATACCATTTACTGGCATCTTTATAGTAAGAATACCTGGTATGAAGCAGAAGTCGGAACAATTTACCGAAGCCTTGAATCCCAGGGAATCGCATATCTGAGAGAAGACTATGAGAAAACAGGGGCAGAATATACACCGGGATTTCTGATGACGAATGAAGGAGCGGCAGAAGATAAAGCTGACCTTAGTTATGTAACCGGGGTGAACAGTAAAAGTGAGATGCAGGCGGCGTATGAAAACAGCATGTCGGTAATCAATATGATGGTTGTTATGATGGCGGTATTTTCAATACTTATGATAGTTGTGGTATTGTATAATTCCGGAGTCCTTTCCTTTAATGAAAGAGTAAAAGAATTTGCAACATTAAAGGTACTGGGTTTACAATCTTCTAAAATAAGAAAAATACTGAGCATACAGAATCTGTGGCTGAGCATCATCGGAATCCTTATTGGAGCACCGCTTGGAAATGTGTCATTAAATGCAATGATAAATACCAATGGAGAGAATTTCGATTATAATCTGTCACTGGCACCGGTGGATTATATCATAGCCGGTATTCTGGTTATGATAATTTCGATGCTGGTAAGCTTTATGTTCTCAAAACGAATCCGCAGTCTCAATATGGTAGAAACCTTAAAAGGTGTAGAGTAAGCGGAGAATAAGTGGATGAATAGACCTTTTCTTTTCAGAACCCTTGTGGTATTCTGAGAGAAAAGGTCTTTGTATATGGAAAGAACCTATGAAAAGATACAGGAGAGAGAAAAATGCCAGTTTTTGACTTTAGCAATGCACCGGGTGAGAAGAAAACAGAGTCCGTATGCACTTATACAACGTTTCAGTCCAATGAGAAGGAGAAGACGGCGGATGAGCCGATTCTTGTATTAGATAATAAAAAACGTCAGTGGAAACATCATTCCGGAGGAGTGTTTGCAAACCAGAGCCAGCAGACTGCTTTTGAATTTAAAGAGGAAAGCGAGACTTACAGCGCAGATATTTTAAAAATAGATGCACGTTTCGTCAGCCTGATTAAATGGCTGGGAGAAAATCATATCAGTGTGCGCCTTTCGGGAGAGAACCGGGAAGAGGGGTATGCTGTATACAAGATTCGGGAGACAACCTTTGGCGCAGGAACCAAATTGTCTGCAGAGGATGGATTTTTACAGTTTATGATAGAGAGACTTCTTGCCAGCAGTGCACCGACAGAGGAAATGGACGAGGAAGAAGAGGATGAAAATGGAGATGATATGAAGCTGACCAGCTTACAGAGCATTTCCGATTTTATGACCTGCGCCGGCAGAACCATGCCGGATAATATCCGTCTCTGGGCGAGAAGAAATCTTGCAGTAGCACGCTCCCATGAGGTATCACCGGAGGAACGCCGTCATGCCCAGAGAGCATTGTCCATTATGATGAATATCCAGTGGAAGAGCAATTATTTTGAGGCAATTGATCCGGTGGAAGCAAGAAAGATTCTGGATGAAGAGCTATATGGCATGGAGAAAGTAAAACAGCGTATCATGGAAACTATCATTCAGATTAACAGAACCCATACCCTGCCGGCATATGGACTGCTTCTGGTGGGACCGGCAGGAACCGGAAAATCCCAGATAGCCTATGCGGTAGCAAGAATCTTAAAGCTGCCTTGGACAACGCTGGATATGAGTTCCATCAATGACCCGGAGCAGCTGACCGGAAGCTCCCGCATTTATGCCAATGCAAAGCCGGGAATTATTATGGAAGCATTTTCCATGGCGGGAGAATCCAATCTGGTATTTATTATCAATGAGTTGGATAAAGCAGCATCCGGCAAAGGAAACGGAAACCCGGCAGATGTGCTGTTAACCTTGTTGGATAACCTTGGATTTACCGACAATTATATGGAATGTATGGTTCCGACCGTGGGAGTTTATCCGATTGCTACTGCTAACAATAAAGCCGATATCAGTGCACCGATTTTATCCCGTTTTGCAGTAATTGATATCCCGGATTATACCTCAGAAGAAAAGAAGATTATCTTCTCCCGTTTTGCACTGCCAAAGGTATTAAAACGAATCGGTCTGCATCAGGGAGAGTGCGTTGTAACAGAGGATGGACTGGATGCAATTGTAGAGCAGTTTAAACATACTTCCGGTATCCGTGATTTAGAACAGGCAGCAGAACATTTAGCAGCCAATGCCCTTTATCAGATTGAAGTAGACCATGTGCCATCCGTAACCTTTGATGCTGGAAATGTGAAGAAGCTGTTTGTGTAAAAGTGATTGGTAAGGAGAATAAGGATGAGCGGATATTTAATCAAAGATACAACAAAAGAAGAACGTGAGGCAATTGTTGCAGAATCCTTGGGAAATATTTCTGCAACCTGCGATGGATGCAGTGCCGGAATCGTGGAAATGTATCAGGCATACATTGATGGAGAGAAGGAACTCCGGGAGATTAATATGGAATTCAATGCCCGGTATGTAAGCGGCATGGAAGGACCGGAACGCCGGGGATGCCCGATGGAATAAAGGCGGTTTACATAATATAAAGGAGAAGGAAAAATGAGCAAAGAAAAAACAGAATACAGATTTAGCGTGCATGCGGCACCGGCAGTGATTAACCAGGTGATTCAGAATTATCTGGCAGCCAACCAGTATGTACAGATGCCAAAGCCAAATGCCAATTATTATTTCTTTAATGACCCGTGGATGAAGGGAAAACGTTCTATAGAATATTACATTCATGGAACAGAAGTGATTGTGCTGGCATATATGGGAACTTTTGAGAAACCAAGAGGGCTGGAAGGCTTTGTAGGTGCCATTCCAAAGAAATCTTTCCGGGATGATTTAGAACCGCTGTTTGTAGAACTGCATCGCATTGATATGATGGGTATGGCACCACAGCAGGGAATGCCAATGCAGCAGGGAATGCCAATGCAGCAGGGAGCACCGATGCAGCAGGGCATGCCACCACAGCAGGGGTATATCCCGCCACAGAACAGTGCCAATCAGTTTGTGGAGAAATCCAGAAAGACAAGGGAGAACTGGACGATTGCAGGTTTTGTAATCAGCTTGGTGGGACTGCTGTTATCCTTCTTTGGTATTACATACGGAGCAATTATAATTGTGCTGGAATTCTGGTGTGGATTCCAGGGCTTACAGACGAAGAAAAAAGGACTTGCAATTGCAACCATTGTGCTGGCGGGAATCAGTGTACTGCTTTTAATTCTGTCAATCGTGTATACTGCAAGCCATCCGGTGAGAAGTTACAGATACTATTAAAAGGAAACGTAAAATAAAAGAAGAGAGGTGACGGAGATGAAAATAGCTGTATTACACGGAGCAATTATTAATGCCGGCGATTTTTTGATAAAGAACCGGGCAATTTCATTACTGAAATATTTTTATCCAGACAGTGAAATCGTGGAATATTATCGAAATCAGAGTCTGGAAGAAAAACTTCCAGAAATAAATGCCTGCGATATTTTAGTGTTTGCCGGTGGACCTGGATATTGTAATGGATTTTATCCAAGGATGGCACCAGTTACAGATGATTTAAATAAAATTAAAATCCCAGTTATGCTCCTTGGCATGGGATGGTGGGAACACAATTCAGATGTGGTCAGCCAGTATAGTTATCAATTTGAAGAACCTATGAGGGCACTGTTTCAGAAAGCAATGGAAAAAGGCCTGAAGATGGGATGCAGGGATATTGCAACCGTGAATGTATTGCGCAACAATGGTTACGATAATATAGCGATGACAGGTTGTCCGGCATGGTATGATTTGGAACATATTGGAATTACAAGATATACCGGAAAAGGGCTGACATCCAGTAGAAAAATCTGTATTTCGGATTGCGGAAACATGGCGAATTGGGGTCTGGCAGTAGAATTGACCCAGTTTGTAAGAAGATTCTTTGGAAACTGTGAAATATATTTTGTCTGCCATAGAGGCTTCCCGGATGCAAGGCTTGGAATAGAACCAATTATGAAGGAACTGAATGTGCATTTTATGGATATATCAGGCAGTGATGAAGGATTTAAAGTATATGATGACTGCGATTTGCATATCGGATTTCGTGTACATGCTCATATCTATAACCTTTCCAGAAGAAACCTCTCCATATTACTGGAAGAAGATGCAAGAGGAAGCAGTCTTAATGCAACATTGGGACTGCCTGAGATTAAGACAAAGTATCTTCAGGTAGAAAATGGAGCATTACAGTACCATATCAATGACAAGATAATTTACCAGGTGGAGGATGCACTTCTTAATCTTGCAGAGAATCATTATTGCAGCATGGAAAATGCATATCGCATGATGAATCAGTATTTTGAAAATATGAAACGTCACATTTTATCCATTAAGGATATTATATAAGAATGAAAATAAAAGAGATAACCCTGGTGTCGGTGATGCCGGGGCTATTTTACGCAAGAAGCTGTTGCAGGCAGGCACTACAGACCGGTAACAGGAGGAAAAAATATTTTCTTAAAATTGCACTAAGTTTTCCAAAGAAACGTCCGATAAATAGATTAGACAGCAGAAATGCGAATCATTTCAAGGAAGAAAGGAGATGCCGTTATGCGTATAGAAGCTTATAACCAGATCGCATCCATATATAAAACAAGTAAGACTGGTAAAGTACAGCAGCCATATGGTGTAAGCACAGGCAGGGATGAAGTGCAGATTTCCCAGTTGGGAAAAGATTACCAGATCGCAAAACAGGCAGTCGCAGAAGCTTCGGATATCAGGGAAGATAAAGTAGCAGAACTGAAAACAAGTGTCCAGTCAGGAAAATATGATGTGGATTCCGGAGATTTTGCAAGTATGTTACTGGCAAAATATAACGAAATGAAGAAGTAAGAAGTGAGGATAAGCCGTGGCTAGTTTGATGGAGGATTTGGCAGATGTACTTCTGCAGGAAGATAAACAATATCAGGAGTTGATTGTTCTTTCAAAAGAGAAGACAGATGTACTGGTTGCCGGAAATGTAAAGAGATTGGAAGAAATTACTGCAATGGAGCAGGAAATGACAGATGTGCTTCATGGATATGAAGTGCGCCGCAGAACCATCTTACAGGATATGGCAGATGTACTGGGTAAATCAAAGGATGATTTTACCATTGAGACCATGATACAGATACTGGAATCACAGCCAAAAGAACAAAGCCGCCTTATTTCACTTCGGGATAAACTTCACAGGACGTTAAAGGAAATGGCACAGCTAAACACACAGAATCAGGCACTGATAAAACAGTCCTTAGAGATGGTGGAGTTTGACCTGACCTTGTTTAAGAGCCTGAGGCAGGCACCGGAAACGGCAAATTATAACAAATCTGCATACAATACCGGAGATTTGTTAGGAAGCAGCGCTTTTGACACGAAACAGTAGGCAGGAGGAAAAGTACCATGGCAAATGGAATGGGAAGTTTATATATTGGTTCTTCTGGACTTCGGACAAGCCAGAATGCCTTGAATACGACAGCAAATAACCTTGCGAATGTTGACACAACCGGATATGTGCGCCAGCAGGTCATTCAGGCGGACCGCCATTACAATACATTTGATAAAAATGCAGCAATCAGTAATCAGCAGTCCGGACTTGGTGTAAGTATTGCAGATGTCATTCATTCAAGAGATATATTTTTAGATAAATCATATCGTACAGAGACTGGAAGACAGTCTTTTTATTCCGCATGCTACTCTGCAACCAATGAAATTTATACTTATTTTCAGGAGTTGGAGGGAGAAGCATTCCAGGATAGTATCTCGTCTTTATATACTGCATTTGAAGAGTTCTCCAAAGATCCGTCTGATTCGGTAAACCAGAACCTTGTAATGCAGAAATCGAGTCTGTTTATCAGCCGGGCGAAAGCCGTTTACACAAGTTTACAGAACTATCAGAATAATTTAAATACAAAAATTTCCAAAGATATTGACCGGATTAATGAACTGGGAAAGAAAATCTATGATTTAAACGAAAACATTGTAAAAATCGAGGCTGGTGGAGTCGAGACTGCAATGGAATTAAGAGACCAGCGGGATAACGCACTGGACGAGCTGGCAGGTCTGGTTCATATCGACTATGATGAAAAATACGATGGAACTGTATTTGTTTCAATAGAAGGTGTTGATTTCGTAAATCGTGCCCAGGTATATGAGATGGGAAAAAGCGTAGATGATGAGACCGGTTATATTACACCATACTGGCCGCAGATGTCAGATACGAATCGTGGACAGACAGCCGATGTATTTAACTTTAATGTAGATATTTCGTCTGCTTATAACACTGACATCGGAGAATTGAAGGCACTGGTAATGCAGCGTGGAAATTATGTGGCAGATTACCGTGATATAGAAGGAAAATCCCGTCAGGAATATAATGATGGTGCAGGAATGTCTGTAATGCTTTCTACAGAAGCAGAATTAGACCAGCTGGTACATAAACTGGTTACAGCAATCAATGATATCTTCTGTCCGAATGTAGAATATGCCGGCACAGATTTAACCGGAACAACAGCAGATGGAAATGCGTTTACCATTACACAGGGGATGAAAGTTTTAGATACAGATAACTGCGCAGTAGGAAGTGATGGAAAGCTTCCGCCACAGGAGCTATTTTCCAGGGTAGGAACGGATCGCTATACAGAGGTGAATGTAACGGATGCGGCTGGAAATACCAGGACATACTATGTATACAATGAGGAAAGTGCAACAGATATTTCTAAAATGTATACCTTGTCCAGCCTTAAGGTAAATGATGAAATTATCAGCCAGCCATCTTACATCCCGCATCTGACACAGGATAGTAATAATAAACAGGTAGCGCAGCAGCTTGGTACCGCATTTACAGAGATGTGGAAGAAGAGTGAGATTTCTTTGAATCCAAATGCTACCAGTAAATGTACCTTTATGGAATATTATGCACAGATGATTGGTGAAACAGGAACAGCAGGTTCTGTTTACAATACCATGTCAGAGACACTGAATAACACGGTAAATACCGTTGATAATAAGCGTCAGCAGGTAATCGGAGTTTCTTCTGACGAGGAACTGACCAGTATGATTCAGTTCCAGAATGCTTACAATGCAGCCAGCCGTTTTATGAATGTGGTAAGTGACATGATAGAGACATTAATTAACGGATTGTAATATAGAAGAGGTGGGAATATGCCGTCACAATTTTTTGGATTAAATATAGCAGCATCTGCATTAAATGCATTTCAGGCATCTGTAAATACTGCTGCCAATAACGTATCTAATGTACAGACCAAGGGTTACAGTAAACAGGTAACGAATAAAGAAGCCGGTGAAGGAATGCGTGTCAATGCAAAATACGGAACCACCGGAACCGGAGTAAATGCGGTTTCTGTCACACAGCTCCGGGACAGCTATTATGACACGAAATACTGGAATAATAATGGAAACCTTGGATTGTATCAGAAACGTCTTTACTATATGGAACAGATTCAGACATATTTTACAGATGATGATACGGAAAAGGGTTTTTCCACATTGTTAAAAACCATGTTTAACAATCTGGATACCACACAGCATACGAACTTTGATGAAAATGTAAGAAAGCAGTTTATCGGAAGTGCCCAGAGTCTTGCTACCTATTTTAACGGAGTTGCTACGAACCTTCAGGAATTACAGGGAACCTTAAACAATGAGATTAAGTCTACTGTAGATAATGTAAACTCCATTGCAGAGAAAATTGCATTGATTAATAAGCAGATTAATCAGGTGGAAATCAATGGTGGACATGCCAATGAGCTGAGAGATAAGAGAGCACTTTTGGTGGATGAACTTTCCGCAATTGTTCCGGTTGAAATATCAGAAGTGCCGATTACCAACAGTAATTATCCGGATATGGATCTTGGAATTAATAAATACACCGTGAAAATTAATGGACAGACCATGGTGGACGGATACGATTACCGTACCCTCTCTTATGAAGCGAGAGAGCAGAAGATTAATCAGACTGATATTGATGGATTATATGACCTGACCTGGTCAGATACCGGAGTTAAATTCAATGCAGCCAGCGCATCCATGGGTGGAAGCTTAAGAGCTTTGTTTGAGATGCGGGATGGAAATAATGCAGAGAACTTTACCGGAAAGATAGGAACAGAAGCCGGAAGTATCCGGAATACTGTGGTAGATGGAAGAACCGTAACGCAGATTACCGTAAAGAATCCATCTATGACGGATGTAGAGAAATTATCCATTGCAGAACAGGGAATCATAACCGTATTAAACAATGATTATCTTTATTCCGATTTTACCATGAATGCAGATGGAAGTTATACTTTTACATTAAAGCAGGAGTTAAATGCATCCCAGAGAAGCAAGTTCTTAGGAGAAAGTGTCAGCATTGGAAAGAGTGTGGATGCCATGGGAATCCCGTACTATATGTCCCAGATGAACCAGTTCTTAAGAAGCTTTACCAAAGCATTTAATGATATTGAACGTGGAGACGCAGCTGATCCGGCAGTGGATTTAAATGGAAAAGAAATGGGAAGTTTTTTTGTGGGAAAGAAAGCTTTAGGCGGAGAATATGATTTTACAGATACACAGATATCCTCCGGTTCCAATACCTATTATCAGCTGACAGCATTAAACTTTGCTGTAAATTCAGAGTCCATAACAGACCCGGGAAGATTTGCAGCAGTAACCAGGTCAGAGTACACCGATGGTGTGGATAAATATACATTGCTGGATAGCTTGAAGAAATTAGAGAGTGATACCAAGCTTTACCGTGGAACGGGGGCAGATGATTTCTTACAGTGTCTGCTTTCGGATATTTCTGTAGATACAGAAGAAGCGGAGCTTTTCAGCAAGAATTATTCCAATATAGAGTCGACTATCGATATGCAGAGACAGTCTGTATCCGGTGTAGATGAAGATGAAGAAGCACTGGACTTAGTAAAATTCCAGAATGCATATAATCTGGCATCCAAGATGGTTTCTGTTATGGCAGAGATGTATGACAGATTAATCTTAGAGACCGGAGTATAAGGAGGTTTGTTAGAATGAGAGTAACCAATAACATGATCATGAGCAATACCAAAATAAATATCAATGGAAACAAGACCAATGTGAATACATTGAATAATCAGATGACTTCACAGAAGAAAATCAGCAGGCCATCCGATGACCCGGTTATTGCTATCCGTGCACTTCGGCTGCGCAGCAGTTTAAGCCAGATTAATCAGTATTATGAAAAAAATATTCCGGATGCAGAGGCATGGTTAGATGTTACCGAAACCTCTCTTACTAACATGAAAAAGCTGCTGACTACCATTCACACCCAGTGTGATGCAGGAGCCAATGGAACACTGACGGAAGAAAACCGTAAGACTATTTTAAAGCAGTTACAGTCCTTAAGTGACCAGATTTATTCTGAAGGTGATGCAGATTATGCAGGAAGAACAGTATTTACCGGTTATAAGACGAATTCAACCTTGACATTCCAGGCAGACAGCAAAGAGACATATAATATCAGCGAGTATTTATCCGCAGATAAAATAGAAGAATATAATTATTCCTATGGAAATGTTAAGACACCGACAGCTGCAGACGTAGCTGCAAAGACAGCACCGGGTACACCGGAGAATACTACACTGCACAGATTGCGCCTTTCCTATGACAATATTACCGATATTACTGGTGGAAAAATCAGTTACAGTTATACAGACAAAGCAACCGGACAGATGACCATGAAGGAGCTGAATGTTACCACTGTTACCACTAGTGATCTGGAAGCGTCTTCTTATGCAATAGCAGATAATGACATCGTATTTAATAAAGACACCGGTGAATTTCTGATGGGAAAAACACTTGCATCCAATCTGAAATCATTAGGAGCAACGGTTTCTGTGAATTATGATAAGACCGGATTTTCCAAAGGAGAATTAAGACCGGAGAATTATTTTGACTGTACCAATAATACAGATGCAGCTAATCCAATCCAATATACTAATTTTGAAAACGGAAAGAGAGTCCGGCAGGATATTGAATATACCATTGCATCGAATCAGACACTGGTGGTAAATACACAGGCAAGCACAGTGTTCAATTCTGATATCGCAAGAGATTTAGATAATCTTACTTCCATTGTGCAGTCAGCGATTGACGCACATAGTGTAGTGGATAACATTAAGGAAATGAAAGGCTTAAGCCAGTATTCCTCAAAGGACGACCAGGAATATTTAGAAAGCTGTCTGGCTGCTGCCCAGAAACAGGCAGATTATGCAGACCATCAGCTGCAGACAGTATTTAACAGGGGATTGACGAAATTCGAAGGCTATATGTCAGATGTAAACCTTGCAATCACGGATGTGGGAAGCAAGGGACAGCAGCTTGATATTACAAAGAACCGCATGTCTAATCAGCAGCAGACGGTAGAGGCGTTAAAATCAGACAATGAGGATAAGGATTTATCAGAGATTATCATTGACTATACTTCTTCCTATACTGCATATCAGGCATCTTTACAGGCGGCCGCTAAATTAGAAAGACAGACTTTACTGGATTATCTGTAAGAAAGGAGAAACTGGCATGAAAGCAGCAACAAGATTGTTTGGGGAAATAGAAATTGACGAAAGCAAAATCATAACATTTGAGGACGGAATCATTGGATTTCCGGATATGAAGAAGTTTACCTTAATCTTCGATGAAGAAAAAGAGGGCAGACCATCCATTTCCTGGTTACAGTCCATGGACGAGCCAGAGATAGCATTTCCGGTAATGGATCCGCTGTTCGTTTGTGAAACATATAATCCAAGTGTGGAAGAGGAATTGTTAAAGAATCTTGGAACCATAAAAGAGGATAACCTTTATGTACTGGTAACAGTTACCGTGCCGCAGAATATCAAAGAACTTGCAGTGAACTTAAAAGCACCGATTGTAATTAATACAGACACAAGAAAAGCGAGTCAGATAATCGTAGAGGATGACCTGCCGGTAAGATACAGAATTTATGAAATTTTAGAAGAAGCAAAGAAGAAGGCAGGTGAATAAGATGCTGGCATTAACAAGAAAAAAGGGAGAATCCCTTGTTGTCAATAACAATATTGAGATAACAGTACTGGAGATCAGAGGAGACCAGATTAAAATCGGCATCTGCGCACCGAAGAATGTGCCGGTATACCGGAAAGAAGTATATTTACAGATTCAGAAGGAGAATGAAGCTTCTCTTAAAGCCGATGGGTTAGAAGCTTTGAAAAATTTACTGTAACCGCTAAATAAATTTACGGGTTCTACCGATATAAGAGTTAGAACAATGGTAAACGGAAATGACAAGAAGCACATGGAGGTGTAAGCAATGTCAATTGAATCAATCAGAAACAGTGGATCGGTGTATCAGGGAAGTTCTCCGGTTCAGGGAACAATAAGAGAAAGTTCCGCAGTAACAACAGAAGGATTACAGACAAGTGCAGATGAAATGCAGCAGGAAAATGCCAGTGTATTAGAAAATGCAGCAGCACAGGGTCAGAATCCAACAGAAGAAGAAAAAGCAACTGCCTCTTCCTCGGAACAGGTTAAGAAGGCGGTGGAAAGCATCAATCGCAGCCAGTCTCATACAGAAGCAATCTTTGGTATCCACGAAGGAACTAATCGTGTTACCATTAAGATTGTGGATAAAGAGAGCAAGAAAGTGATTAAAGAATATCCGCCGGAGAAGACACTTGACATGATACAGAAGCTCTGGGAGATGGCAGGGCTGATGGTAGACGAGAAGAGATAGGAGGTACTTAAGATGGCAATTCGAGTATCAGGATTAGCGTCAGGAATGGATACCGAGTCGATTGTTACACAGCTCGTATCTGCATATAATGTAAAGAAAAATACATATGTAAAAGCACGGACCAAGCTTTCCTGGAAGCAGGATGCATGGAAGACATTAAATAAAAAGGTAAAGAGTCTTTACAGTAACATGACAAGCTTAAAGTACAGTTCTGCGTATAAGACCAAGATGGCGTCGGTGTCGGATACTACCAAGGCAAGTGTCAGTGCAGAGGGTACTGCTGTAAACGGAAGCTACAGCTTAAAGATTAATCAGGTGGCAAAGTCCGGTTATCTTACCGGCGGTCGGTTAGCAGCTTCTACAACCGGAGCAACCAAGCTTAGCGAGTTATTGGGTGATGACAGCTTTGCCGGTGGAAAGATTGAAGTGACATCTGCCGGAAAGACCAGCACTATTGAAGTGACAGCAGATACAACCGTAAGTAATTTTGTATCTAAATTAAATGACGCAGGCGTAAAAGCATCTTATGATGCTACGAACCAGAGAATTTATGTAGCAGCATCCGGAACGGGAGCAGCCAATGATTTCAGTCTGTCAGGAGTAGATGCCAATGGAAGTACAGCATTAAAGGCACTGGGCTTGAGGGTAGCTTCCAAGAGCAATACAGAGAATTATAAGTCATGGGCAGCGTATGATGGACAGGATATAGCACAGATTCTTGCGGATCTGCAGAATTCCAAGGATGCAATCTCAGCAGCCAATAACAGCATTACACAGTCACGCTCTAAGATTTCCGGTTATACAACAAAGGTAAATTATGCATCTTCCTATGAGACCATGATGAATGCATATAAGGGACTTGATAATGCAGGAGAAATCCGTGATTTGGATGAACTGGCAGCTATGTCCAAAGCTGATTTATCCAAAACATATGAATTGGATGATGATGGAAACTTTAAAAGAGATTCAGAAGGAAAGCTGATTGTAGCAGACGATACAGTCGCAGATGATAAAAAAGCAACCGGTACAGACCGCCTGAATGCCCTTGCAGCCAAAGCAGGCCTTGTTGAGAAGAAGGATGAAAATGCCGGAGAAGATGTAAAACAGGTTACCATTGCAGAATTTGCGGCGGCAAAGGCAGCAGTAGACAAGTATGATGCCCAGGCAGCTGATGACACCCTGACAGCTGATGAAAAAGCGGATATGAATGATTTCATTACCAGTGTACAGCATGCTTATAAGGGGGTAGCAGATTCAGAATATGCATCCATAGAAGAACTTACCAATGCATACAATGATAAGATTACGAAAGAGCAGGACAGTATTACTGCCCAGAATCAGATTATCAGTGACAATAAGGCTGTTCTTGAAAAATATGCCCTGTTAGATAACGGGGAAGATCAGGCGACGCTAGAGGCACGTATTTCCTATGCGGTAAAACAGCTTGCCAATGCAGCTGACAAGACACAGTATAATACGGATGCAACCCGCGTAGATGGCCAGGATGCAGAGATTTATGTAAATAATGCAAAATATACGTCATCCTCTAACTCCTTCAGCATTAACGGACTGAAGATTGAGGCGCTGGCTTCAACAGAGGGCAGTGAGATTAATGTGACGGTAAAGAATGACGTAGACGGTGTATACAAGAAAATAAAAGATTTCTTAAAAGAATATAATTCCCTGATTAATGAGATGACTTCTCTTTACAATGCAGATTCTGCCAAAGGATATGAGCCGTTGACAACGGAAGAAAAAGATGCCATGACAGATTCTGAAGTCGAGGAATGGGAGAAGAAGGTAAAGAGTGCATTGCTTCGCCGGGATGACAGTCTGGGTAATCTTTTAAATTCCATGACCAGTGCCATGTATAAGGGATATACTGTGAATGGCAAGAGTTACAGCCTTTCCAGCTTTGGTATTTCAACCCTGGGATATCTCAATGCAGATGAGAATGAGGAAAATGCTTATCATATTGATGGTGATGCAGATGATTCAGCGGTTTCTTCTAAGACCAATAAGTTAAAACAGATGTTACAGGAAGACCCGGATACAGTTACGGCATTCATGCAGCAGCTTGTTACCGGTGTATACAATGAGATTGATACCAAGATGCGCTCTAATTCTCTGAGCAGTGCAATGACTGTTTATAATGATAAGCAGATGGCAAAAGAGTATAGCAATTACACTACCACCATTAAGAAGTGGGAAGATAAGATTACTTCGATGGAAGATTCTTATTATAAGAAATTTGCGGCGATGGAAACTGCACTGGCAAAATTACAGCAGTCTACATCCTCACTGTCAGGTCTCTTAGGTTCATAAGTGCCGATAAATGTCAGTCACAGGTATAGACCGGTGATAATGTGAAAATACATGGAGGTAACACGATGACAATGAACAATGGATATGCAGCATATCAGAACAGTAAGATTATGACTGCTTCTCCGGCAGAATTGACACTGATGCTTTATGAAGGTGCCATCAAATTCTGTAATATTGCAATCATGGGAATTGAGGAGAATAATATCCAGAAAGCCCATACAAATATTGTAAAAGTAGAAAATATCATAGAAGAGTTTCAGGCAACCTTAAATCATAAGTATCCGGTTGCAAAGGACTTTGAAAATGTGTATAAGTACTTACAGGAACGTCTGGTTGAGGCAAACATGAAAAAAGATAAAGAAATTTTAGAGGAAGTACTGGTACACCTTCGCACCATGCGTGATACTTGGAAAGAGGTAATGAAGCTTGCACACAGCAAATAACAGCTATATTGAAATCTTAAAACAGAGCCTTACGAAAAAAATAGAACTGCTGGATACAATTATGGCATTAAATGTATTGCAGAAGGACATGCTGGAAAATCCGGATTTAGATCCGGATGAACTGGAAGAAAATCTGAACCGTAAGGCAGATCTGGTAGAGCAGTTATCAAAGTTAGATGACGGATTCAGTCAGATTTATGACCGGGTTCGAGCTGATTTGACAGAGAACCGAGGGGCATATTCGGAAGACATTGCTCAGATGAAGCGGGATATTAACGCAATCATGGACAAGAGCACTGCAATCCAGAGCCAGGAAAAACGCAATCAGGTATTGATGCAGCAGAAATTTACTTCCGTGAAGAAGCAGATTAAGGAAGTAAAGAAATCCAGACAGGCGGTGAATTCCTATTACAGAAATATGATGAAAATGGGAACACCGGATTCTACGTTTCTGGATAATAAGAAGTAGACTGGAAAAATTTAAAAAATTTTTCCATTTACTATAAAGTATTGAGACGACCGTCCGATATATATAACAAGTAAACAAGATATTGTTACTTAGCAGATGGATTTGAGGAGCGTACGGCCGATAAGATATCTGTAACAAAAAACAAGTAGTCGCAAGGAAGCGACGTTAAATTCAAGGAGGAATTAATTATGGTAGTACAGCACAATTTACAGGCAGCAAACACAAACAGACAGTTAGGTATCACAACAAGTGCACAGGCAAAATCAACTGAGAAATTATCTTCCGGTTACAAAATCAACCGTGCAGCAGATGACGCAGCAGGACTTTCCATTTCTGAGAAAATGAGAAGCCAGATCCGTGGTCTTAACAAAGCTTCTTCAAACGCACAGGATGGTGTATCTTTAGTACAGACCGCTGAGGGTGCATTAAATGAAACACATTCTATCTTACAGCGTATGAACGAACTTGCTACACAGGCAGCTAACGGAACTAACACTTCTGTAGATAGAAGCGCTATCCGTGCTGAATTGGATCAGTTAACATCTGAAATCAACCGTATCCAGTCTACCACACAGTTCAACACAATGAACCTGTTAGATGGTACTTTCTCTGGAGCAACAAATCAGATGAAATTACAGGTAGGTGCCCTTTCCGGACAGTCTATCGACTTCTCAATTGCTAATATGTGTGCAACAAAGATTGGTCTTAAGAAAACTTTAAGTGTAAGTACATTTACAAAAGCTGGTTCTTACATGAAATCAGTTCAGGATGCAATCGAAGTTGTTTCTAAACAGCGTTCAGCAATGGGTGCTATCCAGAACCGTCTGGAGCATACAATTGCCAACCTGGATACCACATCTGAGAATACTCAGTCAGCAGAATCCCGTATCCGTGATACAGATATGGCTTCTGAAATGGTTACATACAGCAAGAATAACATCCTTGCTCAGGCAGGTCAGTCTATGTTAGCACAGGCTAATCAGTCTACTCAGGGTGTATTATCCTTACTTCAGTAATCATAAGTACTCAACCATAAAAGTAAAGCTGACCCGAAAGGGTCGGCTTTATTTTTTACTTTACAGGAAATTGATTTCCTGTAAAGTAAAAAAGCGCTCCGCGAGGATGCGCACGGTGCGTATAAGCTAGATGTCGCAGGTGCGAGAATGTGCTAAGGCACATTCTTTGTTACACGGGTAGTGATAATTATTTTCTTAGTGACGAAAAGATTAGTATCATGTAGAATAGAAGAAAAGAGATAAGACGAGGTACTATAAAGTGGAAGCAGGAAAGTATAGTCAATTACAAGAGGAAATGAAAGCAGTAATCCGGAAGTTGTATCAGAACCAGCAGGAGGAAACTTATCCATGGATTGGTGCACATATTCAGGAGATAAAGGATAGCCTGTTAGAACAAATTACATATTATACAGAAAAAGGTGAAACCGACGTAGCAATACAGGAACAGGCAGTTACTATATTGGAACATTTGATTCATGCATATCAGAATCATCAGATCATGGAACTGGCAGATTGCCTGAACTATGAATATGGCAGATATATGGGATGGGAGATATAATATGACGATATACGAAAAGAATATGCAGGCAATCCGGGAACACCATGTAAGACTTCATGAATATCTGGAAACGGCACAGCCGGAGCAATCAGTAGAGATACGCTATGAAGCAGCGGAAGATGAAATGCTTTATCCGATTGTGACAAAGGGCGGATTGGAATACCGGTTAAATAGTAAATATAATCCAAAGGAAGCATCCATGCAGTATGTCAGCCAGTTTGAAAAAGAAGGCTCCTACAGTGTGTTCTTTCTTTTGGGATTTGGAGACGGAAGAAGTATAGAAGCATTGGCGCAGACGCTGGATGAGACCATGACACTTATTGTATATGAACCATCCGTTGCTATTTTCCAAAAAACATTAGAGACCTTTGATTATACTGAACTTTTAAAGAAGAAAAATGTGTATTTGATTGTAGAGTCAGAGAACATGCTGCAAGATTATTTAGAATCCGGTATCAGCTTCAACAATATCCGGATGCTGCGTCTTGGTATTCTTCCGAATTATGATTCCATTTATCCGAAGGAATGTAAACATATGTTAGAGACTATGATATATTTCATGAATAAGACGAAAACATATCGGAATACCATCTATAATTTCCGGGATGAGTTTGCGGCACATGCTCTCAGTAATATGTATGATTATCTCTGGCAGACAGATACCCATTATCTGAAAGAATGTCTTGCGGAGGAGGACTTGAGCGATGTACCGGCAATTATTGTGGCGGCAGGACCATCCTTAAATAAAAATGTGCAGGAACTGAAGCGGGCGAAAGGAAAAGCATTGATTCTTGTGGTGGATGCAGCACTCCGGGCAGTAGTAAATGCCGGAATTACACCAGATTTGGGAATGACGGTAGACGCAAGAGTTGCAGACCGCTTTTTTGAAGGAATTGATATCAGCACATTTCCGTTTGTATTTGAGGCAATATCCAGAGAAGAAATCGTAAAGAGACATACCGGCAAACATTTCTATGATGAATTTCCGTGTAATATGTTTGCAAAGGCTGTAATAGAAAGAAAAGGCTATGTCTTGGATGATATTTTAACCGGAGGTTCTATTTCTACCAGCGCATTTTCGCTGGTAAAGGCACTGGGTTTTAAGAAAATTGTATTTATCGGCCAGGACCTTGCTTTTACCGGAGGACAGAGCTATAACAGCGGTCTGAAAATGGATGAAAAAGAGAATGAGCAGCATCAGAAGAAACGTGTCATTGTGCAGGTAAAGGGCAATGATGGAACCATGCTGGATACAGACTATCAGATGGATATGTACCGGAAATGGATTGAAAATGAAATTTTAAAATTGCCGGAGGATATTACGGTAATCAATGCAACAGAGGGCGGTGCAAAAATAGAAGGCGCAAAAGTGATGACATTAAAAGAAGTCATTGATTCCTGCACGAAAGAAATTGATTTCGAAAAATTATTGCAGGAAGTACCACTGGCATTTTCAGAAGAAGAACGGCAGGATATTATCCATGAGATAAAGGAAGAGCCGAAGCGTCTGGAAGAAGTAAAGGAAAATATTAAGAAAGCAAGGGAAGTTGCGGAGCAGTTAGAACAGGCATCCAAAGATGGAAATATAGAGGAGCAGAAGAAGCTGCTGACAGAATTTGGAAATCTTAATGAAGAAATCCAGAAAGAGCCGGTGCAGGATTTGTTACTATATTATAACAGTGAAATAGAATTTTCCATTGGGGATGATGTATTATCTGCAGATTTAACAATACCAGACTTATGCAATCGTGCAAAAGCCTGGTACAAAGGCTATGAATCTGCGGTAGACCGACTCATAGCAGATTTACATGAAAAATTTATTGACCGTCTATAACAGATAACATGGTTTGAATCCGGTGCTCAAAGGTGTGAGCATCTAAAATCTTACCAAGGGCGTTGGCAGCAATCTGCTGACGCTCTTTTTCATGGGAAAGATAATAGCTGGCGTAAGCATCAGCTTTCTCATAGGAAGAATAATAAATAAAGTCTTCTCCCGGAACAAAATAATTCAGGAAATCCTCCTGATAATTTGTCAGCAGGAAGCCACCGCTTCCCATAATATCGAATGCCCGCAGAGGAATACCTTTTTGGATGCTGCGCAATGTAATGTTGAGATTAATTTTTGAATGCTGGAAAACCAGAGGCATAATCTCATAATAGTCAATTGCTCCCATGTTTTCTACTTTGGGAAGCTGCGGAGTAGGATTATTGGTATAAAGCTTTACCTGATGCGCTGCGGAAAGCTTTTTTAGGATTGCAGTGCGGTCTAATTCTGCCAGTTTCCTGGCAAGGAAATAGTTGGCATAAATATAGCACGGTGTTTCGATGCCGTCTTCATTAGGCGCATATGGAACGGATTTTTGCATATCACTTAAGATGGTATCATTTAATAAACCGGGAATTAGGAATTCACCATATACCTGCTGCTGGGCTGCGATAATTGCATCGAGGTATCCCTTCGTAAAGGCAGGAAGCTTCTGATATAGGCGGTCATAAAGCAGGTGGTCTTCGTTATAAAGAGAACCGACAAAAGAAATCTCGGAAGAGATTATATCAAGGATAGAATCTGCTGCCTGCATGGTGGAAAGTCTTTTTGCATTTGCAGCAAGCGGCAGATAGAATACCCGGTCAATGCCCCCCTGCTTTAACTCTTCGTAAATCGGATAATCGAAAAGAAAAATATAATTGGTGGGATAAGTAATCGTAAAGGAATACAAAGCCACCAGCGGACTGTCATAAACATAGGAAACATAACGGAGATTATGCCGATGGGCACAGGTGGCCAGAATCGGATAATAGTTAAAGGAAAATACAAAGTCGTAGGAAGTATTTTCTACAGTAGCATCAAAAGCCGCATCATAGGCAGCACTTTTGCGGACATTATAATCCTCGTGCATAAATAAATCGGTTTCAATGTTGCAGTTATGAAATGCTTCTAACATATCTTTTTTGGCAAAAGCCGGTGAATCAAGAAATAATATTTTCATAGAGTTCCTTTCATTAAAGAGAGAGCGCAGAGGATAACATTTTCTGAAGTTGTTTCTCATAAGTATAATGATTTAATACTTTCTGATAGCCGTTTTCGGCAATTTCTATCCGTTCTTTTTCATGGGAAAGATAGTATTCGCATTTAGACAGAAGGTCATCAGGACTGGTATAGATGTCTAAATCTTCTCCAATGGTAAAACATTCACTTAAATCATTCTGATAATTTGTCAGTAAGAAGCCACCGCATCCAAGAACATCAAAGACACGAAGGGGAATACCGTTCCGGATGGATTTGCAGGTCATGTTCAGATTAATTTTGCTGTGGGCAAAGACCTGAGGCATTTCTGTTAAAGTCTTAACCCGTCCACGATTGTGGACAGGAAGAGCGTCTGCATCACTTCCGGTGTATAAGTCTACTGAAAAATGGGAGCCAAGAAGGGACAAAAGGTGCTTCCGCTCATTGGCAGTTACCTTCATGCCAAGGTACTGCTGTGCAATGATATCCCGGTCAACCCGTCTGGCTTTTTCCGGCGGAATATAATAATCCGGCATACAGTCAATAAATTCTTTGACAATAGAATCCGGCAGCAATTCATTTAAAAGAAATGCACCGTAAATCTGTTCCTGTGCATCCATAATTCCATTCAGATATCCTTCGAGATAAGAGGAAGGATTCTTGATGGCATCATAAGGACATTTTTCCGTATAGAGCGATCCAACAAAGGAAATATCACTTTTATAAGAATCGGGATTGGAATCAGCAAGAACGGAATCCCAACGTTTTACATTGGTTGCCAGCGGCAGGAAAAAGGTATGAGCCGGGTTATATGGCGCAAAGTCCTGATATTGCATGGAATCAAAAAGAAAAATACGGTTCCATTCATTCGAATAGGAATCCGAATATAATTCCATGACAGGACTGTCTACCGTCCAGCAGATATAAGGAAGCTTCATGATATTACAGATTTCCGATAAAACAGGATAAAAGTTTATTGAGAAAATGCAGTCGAAGGAAGATGATAACAGTGTATCAGAAACATGCTTGATGACTGTCTGTGTGGGAATATTTTTATCGGTAATTTCAAGATTAATACAGAATACTTCATGCCCTAAATGCTTTATGGCTTCGATAATATCCGGTTCGCAAATGCTTCCATAACGGTAGAATAGTATTTTCATGATAAACTTTCCTCTTCCTTGGATATAGAGTATAATAACTATAACTATTGTAACGAAATCGAAAGAAAGAAACAAGGTTAGAATAAGGAGAAATCGTCGCAGGACGAAAAGAAAATATATGGAACAGTTTTTTATGATTTTACAAAGAGGACTGGGGCAGCTGGATGCAACAGGGGAATATGAAGAAGGAACGCTGCGGGAGTTAAAGGAAAGCTACCAGAAATTTGATGCAGCGATGCAGCAGAATATGCTGCGCATAATAGAACAGTCATTGGCAAAGTTTCCGATAACATTGCAGATTTACATCTGGTCATCCCTGCTGGCGGTTCTTCGGGATGAAAAAATCATTCCTTATATGGGAGAATTAACGGCAGATGACTCTTTGAATTTATGGCAGAAAGTGGAATTAATGAATCAGTTGCAGCGGACAATTTTTGCCAGTGAAATGATAAAGGATGAAGAGGCAGAATATAAGAGAAACAGTGACGCTTATACTGCATTGATGGATGAAATCAGACAGCGGAATAAAAAGGAATTTTCCTATCTGCCGTGGGAAAAACGGAATAAAAAAATTGTTCTGATAACAAAACAGTTTATCGGAAGACAGCATGCACCGACGGAAATAACATTGCAGATGAACCGTTATTTAAAGGAACTGGGTTACGAAGTGGTATTATATGTCGCCTATATGCCAAATCGGAATACAGCACCGTTGTGGTATAAGCAGTGTCTGTGGAATAATTTTATGAATACAGCAGGAGCATTTCAGGGAGAGATAGAAGGAGAGGAACTGAAGGGTTATAATCTGCTTTTTACACAGGAAAATTATCCGGAACAGCTTTATGATGCGGCGGAAATGATATGGCAGGAAGCACCTGAGTGGGTGCTTGAAATCGGTGATAAAACAATATTGGCTGATTTGTGCCGACAGTTCACTACCGTATTAACTAGAAGGTGCGTTAAGACAATTCCTGTGACCAATGCACCGATTATCGTACTGGCTTCGGATTATACCATGGCGGAAGAAAGACGATATCAGAGCTGGCTGAAACCGTACCAGCAGTTTGTGGAAGTAAAACATTCCATTGTGGGAAATACAGTGGTTGTGGAAAAAGAGAAGAAAGAAAATTATGGCATCCCAGAAGACAAGTTCGTAATTTTACTGGTGGGAAACCGGCTGGTGCAGGAAGTAACAGAGGATTTTCTTAAGACGATTTATGCGATGCTAGAGGAAAATCCAAAAGCAGTACTGGCGGTCATTGGAAATTGCGAGGCACTGGAAAAAAGGATAGCAGAAGCATATCGGGAGCGTTTTTATTTCCTTGGATATACCGAAGAATTACAGAAAACCATGACCATAGGAGATTTGTTTTTGAACCCGCCAAGACAGGGCGGCGGTACCGGAGCCATGTATGCAATTTTACAGGAAATTCCGGTAGTGACACTGGACAACTGCGATGTGCAGGTAAATGTGGGCAAGGTATTCACCTGTGATTCTGTTGAGTCGATGGTAAATCTGGTACATCAATATTGTGAAGATAAAGGATTCATGGAGAAGAAGAAGGAAGCATGCCGCAGAAAAGCAGAGGAAATTCTTGCAGTAGATGAAAAAGAAAACTATCGAAGGTTATGTGAATTTGTGGAAACTTATACAATAAGGCAGGAAAAGCAGGTACAGCATCCGGACGGGAGATAACATGGCGCATAGAATAAGAGAAGCGAAAGGGACAATTTTAATCTATAAGGGAGAACCAATCTGCTATAACATTTTAAATACATTTGCAGAGCAACTGGGAGAAGCGTTACAGAGGCTTGGAGAAGAGGTAGAATATTTTGATGTGAAGCAGAGCGGCGAAGCTGCTCTGGCAGCTTATGCAGGAAAAACATATCAGGCGGTAATTGGCTTTCAGAGTTATCTTTTTGATATTTATCTTCCGAAGGCAGGCATTTATTTACATGATTTGATAAAGGGACCAAAAATAAATTTCCAGTTTGACCATCCAATCTGGATGAAGAATCATTATATCAGAATGCCGGAGCATTGCTATAGTGCAACCCATGACAGAAATTATGCGGCATTTATAGAAAAGTATTATCCGAGAATTGCAGGAAGTTCCATTATCTTTCCGGGAGGTTGTGAGAAGGCAGCAGGAGAGAATGGAAAACAGGAAGCAGAGCGGAATTTGAGGGGGGCGCAGGATAAAAAGGAATATCAGATATCCTTTATTGGCACCTATACGGACTATCGGAGTTATCTGCCACTGATCAGAAATAGCCAGGGAATCATTAAAAAGATAGCAGCCCATTTTCTGTTTCAGATGAAACAGCACCCGGAAGAGACTGCGGAGAAAGCATTGGAAGAATCCTTACGAAAAGATGGAATTGTACTATCGGATGAAGAATTTTTAGAAGTATTAGATGGTGTCAAACCAATGATTTATTGCATCATGTCCTATTACCGGGAAAAAGCAGTAAAGGTAATTTTAGAAGCAGGCATTACACTGGAAGTATTCGGGGACAGTTGGAAGAAGAGCCCGTTTGGGGATTCACCATATCTTCGTATCCATGAAGCGGTGGATATGAGAGAAAGCCTTGAAGTCATGGAAAAAAGCCTTATATCTTTTAATGTGATGGCCTGGCATAAGGATGGATTTACGGAACGGATTGCAAACAGCATGTTACAGCATAGCGTGGTACTTACCGATGAAAGCACTTATCTGAAAGAGCAGTTTACAGATGGGAAAGATATTCTCATGTACCGGTTGAATGAACTTTATAAGATTCCGGAACTGCTTACGGATTATCTGGAAGAGGCAGGAAGAGATAATCTGCAGATGATTGCAGAGAATGCTTACAGGAAAGCAAAGGAAAATTATACCTGGGAGCAGAGCGCGAAAAAGCTTCTTGCATTTATTGATAAAATAGATGCCCAGGAAAGAAAATGCAGTGAAAAGTGAAAATACTATTGTGAAAATGAAGGAATGAACCGATATATATTCTATAGAAAGGCGGCACAGGATGTGCCAGGGTGAAAATATCATGGAAGATAATAGAAGAGAAGAAAAAGAAGCGTTAAAAGTATTGACGGAGTACAGCCCGAAATTATTAAAATCTATGAGAAATGTAATGGAAGAATTACATGGAAATCGTCAGCCGGATACCGATGAATATCTTTTGAGCATTATCAAAGGTATGAACTGGGAAATTCAGGTCTTAAATGGAACAATGGACTATCTCAATGAAATCGAGCAGCTTATTGATAAGCAGGCAGCAAATGCTTTGTTTGTAAATTTCAGCAAAATATATCAGGAAAAAGATGATGAGAAGCTTGCAGAAGTCTTTGAGAAGGACATGATACCATTCTTTGAAAAACTGGAAGAAGTAGCCAAAGTTAAGATGAATTAAAAAACTACTGATATCGAAAGGTATCAGTGTTTTTCGTTGCAAAGCAGGAGAGAACGATGAAAATATTATTCTGGCAATGGCATTCTTTTATGGGAAAAGGAATGGAACGTGCGTTACACAGATTGAATATTGCTTATGATACCTTCTTTTATCAGATGAATGACTGGGAATCGGATGATCGGTTTGCAGAGCAGTTGGAAAAGAGGATTTCGCAGCAGGCGTATGATGCAGTGATTTCTATAAATTTTAATCCGGTTATTTCTGATGTATGCCAGAATCATAAACTGCCTTATCGTGCGTGGGTCTATGATTCTCCGATTCATATCCGCAATGTACAGGCACTGAAGAATTCCTATGCAAAAGTGTATTTTTTTGACCGTGGACAGGCAGAAGAATATCAAAGACAGGGAATCAATGCCGGCTATTTGCCACTGGCAGCAGATGTGGAAACATTTTATCCGGTTGCAGTTACAGAAGTCGATAAAAAGGAATATGGGGCAGAGATTTCACTGGTAGGAAAATTATATCAGACTGTCTATTCACAGTATATGGCACCTTTGAAAGAGTATGACAGAGGATATTTGGAAGGTGTGATTGCGGCTCAGAAAAAAGTATATGGCGGCTATTTCCTGCCGGATTTTATAACGGATGAGTTGATTCAGAACATGAATGCAGTTTATCAGAAGCAGTGGAATGGAGAGATTACGGTAAATCATCGTGAAATTGAATTTCTGCTGGCCAGTGAGATTACACGAAGAGAGCGGCAGGAAATATTAACGCTTCTTTCCAATCATTTTGATGTAGCGCTCTATTCCGGAGAACAGAATGTAGCCATACCAAAGATAAGAAAGAAGAATTATATCGATTATTATACCCAGATGCCAAAAGTATTTAAATGCTCTAAAGTGAATCTTAATATTTCGCTGAAAACAATCCGGACAGGAATTCCGCTGCGTGTACTGGACATTCTTGCCAGTGGCGGATTTGTGATTTCAAACTTCCAGGAAGAGTTGGCAGAGTACTTCCGGCTGGGAGAAGAAATCATCACTTATGGAGATATAGAAGAGCTTTATTATCTGGTAAATTACTATTTGCAGCATGAAGAAGAACGGAAAGAAATTGCGGATAGAGGATTACAGCGGGTAAAAGAAGATTTTCGATTTGAAGAACGGATGAAAGTAATACTTGAGGATTTATAACATGAGAAAAATTTCTGTATGTATCATCACGAAAAATGAATCAGAAAAATTGAAAAAGTGCCTGAAACAACTGATGGGGTATGGCTTTGAAATTATTGTAGTAGATACCGGTTCTACGGATGATACGGTTGTCATGGCAAAAAAATATGCAGATAAAGTATGCTATTTCAGCTGGTGCAATGATTTCTCCGCAGCACGGAATTATGCATTGACTCAGGCGTCCAATGACATTGTTATGATGATAGACAGTGATGAATATTTACAGGAAATAGATACAGGCGAGCTGGAAAACTTGTTAAAGCAGCATCCTTCTATGGTAGGGCGAATCAAAAGAATTAACCGCATTTCTGTAGGAGAGCAGGAAACAGAATACATAGAACGGATTAACCGGATATTCTCCAGACAGCAATATGAATATTCGGGCAGTATCCACGAACAGGTTACAGCGAAAAATAAAGAAGAGTATGAAACTTACCTTGCTCCGGTTGTTATCTTGCATGATGGTTATGAAGGCACCGAAGAGGAGCGGAGGAAAAAAGCAGAACGTAATCTGAAGTTATTGTTAAAAGAGTTGGAGAACCATCCGGATGATACTTATTTCATGTATCAGATTGGAAAAAGCTATTATATGGCAGAGGATTATGAAGAGGCAATCCGGTATTTTGAAAAAGCATTGGGCTATGACTTGAATCCAAAGCTGGAATATGTAATTGACATGGTAGAAAGCTATGGATACGCACTTTTGAATACCAGGCGGGTTGAAACGGCATTGCAGTTTCAGGGGATTTATGAAGAGTTTGGAGACTGTGCGGATTTCAAGTTTCTGATGGGACTCATCTATATGAATAATGAGCGTTACGAAGAAGCAGTAGCTGAGTTCTTAAAGGCAACGGAGTATAAGAGCGCACGGATGACAGGAACAAATTCTTATCTGGCATATTACAATGCAGGCGTAATCCGGGAGTGCCTCGGAGACATCGGACAGGCACTGGAATATTATCGGAAATGCGGAGATTATGCAAAAGCACAGGAGAGAATCAGGGCATGCTCAAAGGGTGAATAGATACAAAGGAGAATGAGAACTATGAAGGCTATTTTATTGGCTGCAGGACGGGGAACCAGAATAGCGAGAAATGTTGAAATGGTGCCAAAGTCAACTTTGCCGATAGATGGAGAACCATTGATTCGGCGTTCCGTAGCATTGCTTCAGAAAGCTGGAATGCAGTGTATTGTATGTACCGGATATAAAGAAGAAAAGGTAAAAGAAGCATTAGAAGGAATGGAAAAAATTACATATTGCTACAATCCTTTTTTTGATGTTACAAACAGCCTTGCAAGTCTTTGGTTTGCAAGAGAAGAGATGGATGATGATCTGATTATCATGAATGCAGATGTGTTCTTTACTGAAGAGATATTAACTGCACTGCTTAAAGATAAAAGAAGTCCGGTTATGGCAATCGACCGTTCCCGGGTGCAGGAGGGAGATTATTTTTTTAAGACGGCATGGAATGGCCGAATTGAAAAGTATGGAAAGGGACTTCCGATTGAATTGCGCAGCTGCGAATATGTAGGTATGGCAAAAGTGGAAAAGAGTTTTCTGCCGTTATTTAAAAAACGTATGGAGGAAATGATTCGAAGCCAGCAGCATAGTGCCTGGTGGGAAAATGTATTATATTCCTTTACGGATCAGAAAGAACAGGATATTTATACCGTGGATGTGGACGGTAAGTTCTGGGCAGAAATAGATTATTTTGATGATTATGAAAGAATTATAGATTATGTTGCACATACAAGAGAAAGTAGGAAATAAGATGAGTAAACTGCCTTTGGTATCAATTGTAATTCCTGTTTATAATGGGGGCAATTATTTAAAAGAAGCAGTTGATAGTGCGTTAAATCAGACGTACCGTAATATTGAGATACTGGTTGTAAATGATGGCTCAAAGGATGATGGAAAAACAGAAGCAATTGCATTGTCTTATGGAGATAAGATACGCTACTTGAAGAAAGAAAATGGTGGTGTGGCGAGCGCACTGAATATGGGAATTAGAAATATGAAGGGAGAATATTTTTCCTGGCTGTCACACGATGATTTATATTATCCGGAGAAGATAGAAAAGGAAATGCAGGCAGTACAGTCGCTTGCGGATAAGACAACAGTAGTGCAATGTGAATATGATTTTTATGATATGGCATCCGGGAGCCTTACTACGACAAATTTTCATAAATATTACACGTTAGAACAGATTACCAATTCTGTATTCAGTGTATTACAGTTACAGATACATGCCTGCGGAGCGCTGATACATCGGGACAATTTTACCCGGGCAGGCTGTTTTGATGAAACAATTTATACGGTACAGGACATAGAACTCTGGTTTCGTATGTTAAGAAATCGTAAATCCTGTTTTGTTCCGGAAGCACTGTTTCGGGTAAGAGAACATGCGGCAGCAGGCTCAAGAACCATACCGTCTTATTATGCGGAGACATGTGCACTGTATATAAGACTGATAAAGAAAATGAGTTTGGAAGAAATGGAACGTGTATTCGGTTCGCCATGGCGTTTTCTTGTACGCATGACAGCTTTTATAAAGAGTTACGGTGGAGATATTTCTGTGATAGAAAAAATGCTTGCCGAATGCAGTCCGAATGATTCTGACAATAGAAACCGCAAGATATTAGCGGAAAAACTTCAGAAGAACCGGAAAAGAATTGTGATATTTGGTGCAGGACAGTATGGGGTAAGAATGCATTATGAACTTCTGAAGAGGGGAATAGAGGCAGAACTGTTTTTAGATAATAGCACAGAAAAGAATCAGAAGATAATAGATGGATTGCCTTGTCAATTACCGGAAACGGTACTTGATGATAAGGATAATATTATGGTTGTAGTGGCTCTCAGAAATTGCCAGAGTGCGCTGGAACAATTGCAAAAGCTTGGCTTTACCAATATCATAATCCGGCAGGAGATTGATGGAATATTAACAGATAGAAGCAGGAAACAGGTGAAAGTATGAAGTGGACAAATAAAGGACACGAATTTGATACAGTTTATCAGAATATAGAAAAAAAGGATAAATTCTATTTATTCGGAGCTGGTGAATATGGAGAAGCAGTTTATCAGGAATTAGAAGATAAGCTTTCGGTTGCAGGTTTTATTGATAACAACCCGGAAAAACAAAAAGAGCATTATCTAGGAAAACGTGTATTTGATTTAGAGGAAATTGATAATGAAAATGCCGGAATTATTATAACAGTATCACCTTATACCAGAAAGCCGCTAATACAGCAGCTGATGACCAGTGGATATGTTTATAATCAGGACTTTTTTACAATGGAAATCTTCATGTCCGTTTATTTTGCATATCAGAGAGAAGAATTGTATATTCCATCCATTTCTTTTCTGCCGAGCACAAAATGTAATTTAAATTGTGAAGCATGTCTGAATTTTACACCATATATGAAAGAGCCGATGGTTCGTTCCTGGGAGATTGTGAAGGCAGATGTAGATATGTTTTTCCGGTGTGTGGATTATATTATGCTATTCCATATCAGCGGTGGAGAGCCATTCTTATATCCGCATCTGGCACAGTTGATAGAGTATATCGGAGAAAATTACAGACATAAAGTTCATTTCCTGCGAACAGTAACAAACGGAACTGTTTTGCCGAAAAAGGAGATACTGGAAGCCTGTAGAAAATATAATGTGGATGTTACCTTAGATGATTATAGGGAGGCTGTTCCGGCATCGGAAGAGAGATTTCAGGAGATTCAGAAGCTGTTTAAAGAATATGGAATCGTATATGAAATAAACAAGGTTGACAACTGGATTGATCTTGCACCGATGACAACAGACCATAGTGACTGGAGTGAACTGCGCCTGCAGAAGTGGTTTGAAGGATGTCATGTTCCGTGGCAGGAGCTGCGCGGTGAAAAAATATACAGTTGTAATTATGCCAGTTATGCAGTTGTAGCAGGATTTATGGAAGAACAGGAAGATGAAGTATTTGATTTGAAAAAATATGACAGAAGCCGAATGAAAGAACTGATGGAATTCCGTATGGGCTATAATGAAAAGGGATATGTGGAATTCTGTAAAAGATGCAGCGGTTATGTCGATATTAATGATCATATTGTATCACCTGCAAAGCAAAAAGAAAGAAGTTAGGTCAGGAGGCAGAAAAAGTGGAAAAGCCAATAGTGTCAATTGTGATTCCGGTTTATAACGGAGCAAATTATATGAAGGAGGCAATTGATAGCGCATTAAATCAGACTTATCCGAATTGCGAGGTAATTGTTGTAAATGATGGTTCAAATGATAATGGAGCCACTGAGAAAATTGCATTATCCTATGGGGATAGAATCCGCTATATCAAAAAAGAAAATGGTGGAGTAGCAACCGCGGTAAACAGAGGAATAAAGGAGATGAAGGGTGAGTATTTTTCCTGGTTGTCTCATGATGATTATTATTATCCGCAGAAAATAGAAAAACAGATAGAAGCCATTGAAAAATCCGGAGATAAGACAGCAATTGCTCATTCTAATTTTGATTTTTTAAATATGACAACAGGAGAAAAAACCAGTGTGGACTGGCTGAAACAATATGATATGCAGCAACTGACGAACAGTAATTTTGCACCAGTTTTCCTGTGTATTCATGGATGCAGTATCCTGATACATAAAAGTCATTTTGAAAGAGTTGGCTTATACGATCCGGAACTGATTGCAACACAGGATTCTGTATTTTTGTTTCATGTAATGAGGGGACAGAAATCTGTATTTGTGCCGGAGAGTCTTTTTGTGGGAAGAATTCATGGAGAGCAGGGCAGCCAGACTTTGGCATGTCACAGACCGGAATATAATAAAATGTTTGAAAATTTCTGTGAATGGCTGACAGATGATGAAAAGATAAATATGTGTGGAAGTGTATTTAACTTTTATTACAGATTATATGTTTTGTTGAAACAGAGTCCGAAGGCGGATACCATACTGGGATATCTTAAGGATAAGCTGCTGGCATTTGTAGAGGATGAAATAATGTCAGATGGAAAAGGAGATATGAATCTCCTGTTCCCGGAATGGAAGGATAAAGGGGTAGATAGAATATGTTTGTTTGGCGCAGGGGATTATGGGAAAAGAATGCTGAATGAATTACAGTTGAGAGGATTTTTGGTACATTCTTATATTGATAATGATGAGAAAAAATGGAACACAAGAATCTGTGGTATTCCATGCTATGGAATGGATTATCTGGTGAAACATCAGGAACATACAGCGGTTATTGTGTCTGCACTGGCAGAAGATGAGATAAAACTTCAACTGAAAAAAAACAACATAAAATACATAAAAAAATATTCAGAGATATACAAAAAATTATTCTATTGTGAACCATTAAAATCAGTATTAAAGGAGAATTTGAAACATGAGCATGAAGTGGAAGCATAAGGGAAGAGAATTTGAAAGCATCGGCTATCAGTTAAAGGATAAGAAAACAATGATTATATATGGCGCAGGAGATTATGCAGAGGATATTCTGAATGTGTATGAGGGTTCTGAATGTAAAGACAGCTGGAAACTATGGCTGGTAGACAGAGATGAAAAAAAACAGCAGGAAGGAAAAAGAGGATATCGTGTAATGTCTCCGGAAGAACTCTGGAAGAAGGAGAAAGAGAATTACTTTGTAGTAATCTGTGCAACACCATCCGGAGCTGCAGAGATAAAAAAAGGTTTACTGGAACATGAAATAAAGGAAGAAGATATTTACGATTATAGTTATTTCCTTTATACATATCTTCCCATCTATTTTATGTATGTGAAGAATAAGCTGTTTTTCACATCGGAAAATATTATTCCAAGTACCGTTTGTGATTTGAACTGCAGAAGCTGTCTGAATTTTAACCCATATATTAAGAAACATATTGTGGACAGTCTGGAAGAAGTAAAAGCAGATATTGATGCCTTTTTTGGACAGGTGGATTTAATTTATCGTCTTCAGATTAGTGGTGGCGAGCCATTTCTTTATAAAGAGCTGGGACATGTATTGGAATACATTTATGAGAATTATAAAGATAAAGTGATTCGCCTTGAGACAGTGACGAATGGAACAATTGTACCATCTGATGAACTTTGCCGGATCTTAAAGAAATGCAAGGTAACGGTATTTTTAGATGATTACAGAAAGACCCTTCCAAATGGAGAAGCATTGTATGAACGTGTAAAAAATAAACTTAATCAGGAAGAAATTTCTGTTATTTATAATTATGCAGAAAAGTGGATTCGTATGTATTCTGAAAATTCAAGCCATGAAGAAGATTCAGAAGAGAAACTGGAAAGTTTCTATGAAAGATGTGGTAATCCGTGGTCAACACTTCGCAAGAAGAAGATAACAGGCTGTAATTATGCACATTATGCAGCAAAGGCAGGGATTTTACCGGATGATGAAGACAATTACTTTGTATTAACAGGCGAGGTAGACAAAAAAGCATTATTAGAATTCCGATTACGATACAATGAAAAGGGATATGTAGAATTCTGTAAAAAATGTGCAGGCTGGACATCCATTAATCCGAATCTGGAAGATGCAGCTATTCAGAAAGCAAAGGAGTAATTGTAATGAAATGGACAAACCGGGGACATCAGTTAGACCATGTAAAATCAATCTATGGAGAGAAAACTAAAATATATATTTACGGAGCAGGAATCTATGGAGCTGATTTGTATCATAGAATCAATTGGCTTGGAAATATAGATGGTTTTATAGACCGCAACGTAGAAAAACAACAGAATGGTTATCTGGGAGAGCAGGTAATTGCACCGGAAAAGATTCTTCAAAAAGTAGATGAGGAACATATTATTATTGTTGCTATGGAAAAAAAGGCTGCTGAGCAGGTTATGAGGCTGCTTAGAACGGCAGGATATATAAAGGCTCTCGATTGTTTTTATATCGAAGACTTTCTGGATTTTTATACCTATCAGCAATATGCTTTTTTTGCAGCCGATAAGTTAATGATTTCTTCTGTTTGTATGATTCCAAGTACAGTATGCAATTTAAAATGCAAGGATTGTTTGAATTTTTCACCATATTTTAAAAAGCATATTATACATGATTTTACCTTTGTAAAAAGAGATATTGATACGCTGTTTCGGTGGATTGATTATACTCCAAGGTTTCAGGTTTCCGGGGGAGAGCCTTTGCTGAATAAAGATTTGGGAAGGACACTGGTTTATCTGGATGAAAATTACAGAAACAGGATTGAAAGTATAGAAACTGTAATTAATGGAAGTATTGTACCGGGTGATGAACTATGCCGGTTGATGAAAGAACATCGTATAAAGGTTTATTTGGATGATTATCGTGAGAATGTACCTCAGTTAAGGGAAACCTATACACAAACAGTAGAAAAACTGGAAAAATATGGCATTGAGTGGATTGACAATTATGTTCCGGAATGGTTCAGTCTGGATGTGGAACATACAGAACATAGTGATATGACTGATTTACAACTGGAAAACTATTTTGATAATTGTGGCAGCCCGTGGAACTGCCTGGAAAATGAAAGATTGTACTCCTGCAATTTTGCACATTTTGCAGCGAAGGCAGGAATTATAGAAGAAACAGAAAATGATTACTTTGACCTTAAAGATTATTCAGAAGTCCGAAAAACGGAGTTACTTGAATTTCTACTGAAATATACTACAAAAGGTTATGTGGATTTTTGTAAAAAATGTGCAGGCTGGTCAGAGGCAAACTGTAATAAAGTGAAGGTTGCAGAGCAGATAGAATAGTGGTTATATGGAGGCATTTATGAAACAGTCTGAGAGAAAAAAAGTACAGTCTATTCTTGAAAATATACGAAAACAGCATAATATATTGGAAAGTCTGCCAGAGAAAGAAGTCTTTGCCCTGTTGGAAGAAAATCAGGGCACAATCATTGAACTGGGAAATTATGTGGAACAGAATATGGGACAGACAGCACCTTTTATCAGAATGTTGGAAGAGTATTGTGAGCTTGTATATCAGATGTTTCAGAGCATGAAAAAAAACAACAGACTTCAGGCAGCAGTGGAAAATGAAAGAGCAGGAAAAAAGCTGGAGCAGGCAGAAGATTATTATGTAAAGCATCTGCTGTATAGAAAATATGAAATATTGTTTCTGCCATATAAAGCAGCTATGTGGGATTCTATGGAAAGCATATATTTGGCTGCCGTACAAAATTCAAAGTGTAGAGTGTCTGTAATGCCAGTTCCTTATTACCTTTTGGAGGATGGAAAGAAAACAGCAGTATATGAAGGAAATCGATTTCCGGAAGGATTACCCATTGTAGATGCATATCAATATAAGCTTAAAGAGGAACGACCGGATGTAATCTTTATACATAATCCTTATGATGGATATAACCGGGTAACCAGAGTTGAGGAACAGTTTTACAGCAGTGAATTAATAAAATATACCAGCCATTTGTGTTATGTTCCCTATGATGTCGTAAATGAAAACAGTTTTAATGAGACGTATTGTATTGTGCCGGGTGTAAGAAATGCATGGAAGATTTTCGTACAGTCTGAAAAACTGAGAGAAATCTATGCAAAATATGTCGGGGCAGATAAAGTGGTTGCTTTGGGTTCACCGAAGATAGATAAGATTCTGAAAGGAAGAAATGGAGTGACAGTTCCGATGCAGTGGGAGAAAGTAATTGGAACAAAAACAGTATTTCTTTTGAATACGCATGTGTCACGGATTATCAATGAAAAGACAGGAGCATTTACTTTTTTGCGAAAGGTTGCAGAGTTCTTTGAAGAGAACAAGGATATCGTGCTGATTTGGAGACCGCATCCATTAAGTGAGAGCACTGCACTGGCAATGAACCGGAAAATATATGAGAAATATGAAGCAGTTATCCGGCAATTCAAAAAAATAGAGAATGTGATTTATGATGATACACCGGACATGCATTGTGCAATAGCGTTAAGTGATGCATACTTTGGCGATGGAGGTTCTTTGCTGACTTTGTATAAAGTCACAGGAAAGCCGGTTTATCTTCTGGATTCTGATGTTGATAATCTTAAAGTGACACCGGCAGAGCAGTTCTCTTGTGCGAATTTGATGGAATTGGAGCAGGAAGTCTGTTATGGAACAGGAAGAGCCTGCAATACATTGTTTGCAATCAACCGGAAGACGAAAACGGTACAATATATACGAAGTATTTTAGAAGAAAATCGTATGCAGGAAAATGCATATGGTTATGTGGTTTCTACAGAAGAGAAGATATTCATGCTGCCAAATTTTGCCAGACATATCGCAGTTGTTGATAAAAAAACAAAAGAAGTACATTATCTTCCAAACTATTACAAAAAAGAAGATGATTTAAAATGTGTTTCAGCAATAAGACAGGAGAATAAATTGGTAATTACACCACTTTTTTCTGGAGATCCGGTGCTTGTTTTAAATCTTGAGACAGAAGAAATAAAGAAAAGAGCGCTTCCGGAAGATAACGATAACCAGAGAAGCTTTTATTATGGTCAAAGCTGTATCAATAATGAAAAGTTGTATATTCCGATACGGACAGAAAACCGGATATTGGAAATTACGAGAGAAGAGGTTATCAGTCATAAACTGGAAAAAATAGATGGTGGATTCATGCAGTGCATATTCTGGGATGATAAGCTGTGGATACTTCCAGCAGATGGACAATATTTGCTGCAATGTAGTAAGGATTTTAGGCAGTTAAATAAGATTGAATATGATGAATTTATACCAATGGAAGACAAGGATAAGACATTTCTGTTTTATCGGATGGTACTGCAGAAAGAGAATTTATGGCTGATACCAAGAAATGTCCCATATTTTATTAAAATAGAGAAAAATGGAAAACCAACTCGAATTGATATAGACCATATTGAAGTGATAGAATATTTAAGACAGCATGAACAGCCATTTTCAGAGGCGGTTGCAGTAGAAGATAAAATATATTTTCCACCATTTATGCTTGCGGATTTCTATGTGCTGGATACGAAAGATAACAGTCTGAAAAAAGAACGTTTTCAGACGCAGCATACAGAAGAACTGGTGTCTCAAATTCTGGAATGTAAAGGAGAAAAAGAATATATTTACCGTTCTTCACTGTTTGGATTTTCTTATTTTGCAGATTTGGTAAGAAATAAGAAAGACATTTATGCAAAGCAGAGAAAAAATGCGGTACTGGATACTTTTGCACGGAATGATGGAAGTGCTGGAAAAGGAATTTTTGATTATGTTTGTAATGAAATAATGGATGCATCGGAGGAAGACTGACGTGAAATATTTAATCCTTGGAGTGAATGGAATGGCAGGACATATGGTGGCACAGTACCTGCTGGAACAAAAACATGATGTAACAGGGTTTGCAAAAAAAGAAAGTGCGATATGTAAGACAATCATAGGTGATGCCTGCAGGAAAGACGAGCTTTTGGATGCAATTACAGCTGATGATTTTGATGTGGTGGTAAATTGTATTGGAGTATTGAATACAGCAGTAGATAAGAAACTTTCGGATGGAATTTATTTAAATAGCGTATTCCCACATTTTCTGGCAGAAAAGTTAGAGAATACAAAAAGTAAGCTGATACATATCAGTACAGATTGTGTCTTTGAAGGTACAAAAGGAAAGTATACAGAAGAAGATCTGCCGGATGCAACATCCTATTATGGACGTTCTAAGGCATTGGGAGAAGTTTGTGATAACCGCAATCTTACAATCAGGACTTCGATTGTAGGACCGGAATTAAAGGAAAATGGAATCGGACTTTTTCACTGGTTTATGTTGCAGAGAAATTCTGTGAGCGGATATAAAAATGTAATCTGGTCCGGTGTTACAACCTTACAGCTGGCAAAAGCAATTGAAGCAGATGGAAAGAAGAATCAAAAAGGACTTTACCATCTGGTAAATAATGAAGAGATCAGTAAGTATGCATTATTGGGATTGTTTAATCAATATTGCAGAGAAAAGAAGATTGAAATAAAAGAAAATTGTAGTATTGTTAATAATAAGTCATTGGTTAATACGCAGGATGAAATTTTTGAAGTACCGTCTTATGAAAAGATGGTAAAAGAAATGGCAGAATGGATACAGAAACATCCACAGCTTTATCAACAGTATAAAGGAGTATAGCATAATGAAAAAATTGAAAGTGATGACAATTGCCGGAACAAGACCTGAATTGATTCGATTATCAGAAATTATAAAGAAAGCAGATTTGTATTTTGAACATATATTTGTGCATACCGGTCAGAATTATGACGCAAGGTTAAATGATATTTTTTATGATGATTTAAAATTAAGAAAGCCGGATTATTATCTGAATGTAGTTGGAGACAATCTGGGAGAAACGATGGGAAATATTATTGCAAAATCCTATGAACTGATGCAGAAGGTAAAACCGGATGCATTGCTGATACTGGGGGATACCAATTCCGCATTGACTGCAATTTCTGCAAAACGTTTAAAGGTTCCGATTTTTCATATGGAAGCGGGAAACAGATGCTTTGATGAGAATCTTCCGGAGGAAACCAACCGACGTATTGTAGATCATATTTCGGATGTCAATCTTCCATATACAGAACATGCAAGAAGATATCTGATTTCAGAAGGAATTCGAAAAGAACATATTTATGTAACCGGTTCTCCGATGAAAGAGGTGATTCTGGCACATCAGAAAGAAATCGAGGAAAGCAATGTGCTGACCACTCTTGGACTGACAGAAAGGAATTATATTGTTCTTTCAGCACACAGAGAAGAAAATATTGATAATGAGAAACATTTTGAAAGTCTGATGAATGCGGTAAATAAGATGGCAGAAAAATATCAGATGCCGGTTATTTATTCTTTGCATCCAAGAAGTGCCAAATTTGTAGAACAGCGTAATTATCAGTTCCATCCACTGGTAAGGAAAATGCCGCCATTTAATTTTACCGATTATAGTGCGTTGATGAAACATGCTTTTTGTGTGGTATCAGATAGTGGAACTATGCCGGAAGAATCGGCGGTCAGTCATTTCCCGGCAGTATGTATCCGCACTTCTACCGAACGGCCGGAAGCATTGGACAAGGGCTGTTTTGTAATTGGTGGGATTACAGAAGAATCTTTGTTACAGTCTGTTGATATGGCTGTGAGAATGGCTGAACTGGGAGATTTTGGAGAAGCAGTTCCGGATTATGAAGCCGTAAATGTTTCTTCAACTGTAATAAGAATTGTTCAGAGCTATACACGCATTATTGACGATAAGGTCTGGAGGAAATAGCACATGAGATACACCTGTAAAACTAACATAAATGAATTGAGAACTTCCTATGACTATCTGGTTGGCTGGGGTGCCGGAAGGGATGAATATGACAGACGATATAATTTAAGCCTGTATCAATTGGATTATATGATTGATGCAGCCAAAGAGAACTGGGGGAAAATCCGCTGTGGCATAAAGATGGAATCCCAGGAAATATTAAAGAATTTTGTCGGAAAAAAGGTCTGCTTTATTATATATCCGAATATTGAACTGGAGATAATGCCGGAAATAGAAAAATACCTCAAAGAGTATGATTTTATTGCATCCCGGTTAATTGACTGTCCACAGGCACCGTATTTACATTCTTATGCAACTGCAAATGAAGATATTATTTTTACACAATTGATAGAGGCACTGGGAATAAAGGATCCACTATATGTTGACATCGGGGTTTGCCATCCGGTAGTCAGAAATAATACTTATCTTCTATATGAAAAAGGTTATACCAATGGCATATTAATAGAGCCGAATGGAAATATGTGTGAACTGGCACAGATATATCGACCAAAGAATAAAATTGTTGAGGCGGGAGCCAGTGGTGACGAAGGTGGAATTCTCCGCTATTATATGAATCATCAGTCCAGCTTGAAAGGTTATAATACATTTAACCAGGAGGTTGCAGAACGAGAAGGATTTGCAGACAATTATAAGGATGTTCCGGTAATGAATATCAATCGTATTCTGGAAGAAAACTGTACCAAAGCCCCGGATATTATTGACATTGATACAGAAAGCATGGACTTTGAAATATTGGAAGCTTTAGATACAGATCGTTTTCGAGTAAAGCTGATTTGCGTAGAAGTATGGGGACGGGAAGCTGAATTTTCACAGATGATGGAGAAAAAAGGCTATGTTCATTATATGTCTACGATAGAAAATACACTTTATATTGCAAAAGAGACAGCAGAGCAGCTAAGAAACAGGAGGATTAGATAGATGGGATTCTTTACAGACAAAACATTGATGATTACAGGTGGAACTGGTTCTTTTGGAAATGCAGTTCTGAAAAGATTTTTAGATACCGATATCAAAGAAATCCGTATTTTTTCACGAGATGAAAAAAAACAGGATGATATGAGAAAGTTGTATAATAATACAAAAATTAAATTCTACATTGGAGATGTTCGTGACATACGAAGCGTACAGGATGCAATGCATGGTGTAGATTTCATATTTAGTGCAGCTGCATTAAAACAGGTTCCGTCCTGCGAATTTTTCCCGATGGAAGCGGTTCGAACCAATATAATTGGTACAGATAATGTATTAACAGCAGCAATTCAGGCGGATGTGCAGAAGGTAATTTGTCTTTCTACTGATAAGGCTGCATATCCGATTAATGCGATGGGTATCAGTAAGGCGATGATGGAACGTGTTTTTGTGGCAAAATCAAGAACAACAGATGTGACTACAATCTGCGGAACCCGTTATGGTAATGTAATGTGCTCCAGAGGTTCTGTTATTCCACTGTTTATCGATCAGATAAAGAGCGGAAAGCCGATTACAGTTACAGACCCTGAAATGACACGTTTTTTAATGAGCTTGGATGAGGCTGTGGATTTGGTAATGTTTGCGTTTGAAAATGCAAAGCCTGGAGACATTATGGTGCAGAAGGCTCCGGCATGTACAATCGGAGTTCTGGCACAGGCCGTAAGAGAACTTTTCCATGATACCAATGAAATTCATTATATCGGAACAAGACATGGCGAGAAAAAGTATGAAACTCTTTTGACCAGAGAAGAATGTATGCATGCATTTGACCTTGGAAATTTCTATCGTGTTCCGGCGGATAACAGAGATTTAAATTACGAACAGTACTATGAAAAGGGTCAGGTAGAGAAAGCAAAATTAGAAGAATTTACATCGGATAATACCACGATTCTGAATGTAGAGCAGGTAAAGGAAAAACTGCTGTCATTGGAATATGTTCGTAATGAACTGGAAAATATGTAATTTAATGAGGAAATACATATGTATTACATCAATGAAAATATTAAGGATTTATACAGAGTAAAATTTCATGATAACCGGGAAGGTGTACTTCGACTGGATATGAATGAAAATCCGGGCGGACTTCCGGAAAAAGTGTTTCGGCGGGTGATGGAAAAAATTACACCGGAGTATCTTGCAACATATCCACAGAAAGATAGACTTATGGAAGCAATTGCGAAACATGATGCATTGCTTTGTGAAAATATTTCTGTAACGGCGGGGTCAGATGAGGCAATGCGGCTGATATTCCAATGTTTTGCAAAAGCAGGTGGGAAAGTTGTTACAGTTGCACCGACCTTTGAAATGTATGATGTATATGCCAAAATGTTTGGAATGCAGCATGTGATGGTAGAATATCACGATGATTTTACGGTTGATGTAAATGACATTTGTAAAGAAATAGACACTCAGACCAATATTGTTGTATTGCTGAATCCCAACAGCCCGATTGGAACGGTATATAAGGACAATGAAATAGAAGAAATTATAAGAAAAGCGCAAGAGATGGGGGCGTTCGTAGTGATTGATGAAGCCTATCATTATTTTTATAAAAAGAGTGCTATTTCTTTGGTTAAAAAATATGACAATCTTATGGTGCTTCGGACATTTTCCAAACTATTTTCCATGGCAGGACTTCGAATCGGATATGTTGCGGGATGTGAGCAACTTATTTCCTATATTGAAAATGCGGAGTCAACTTTTAATGTAAATAATGTTGCGATTCTGTTTGCGTTAGAAGTAATCCGGGACAGTGATTTGGAAAAGAAACTGAAAAAAACGGAGCGGAAAGGCAGACAATGGCTGTTAAAGAAACTGGAAAAGAAAAAATATATCTGTTATGCCAGAGAGGGGAACTATATTCTGGTGAAGCCGGTAAAACCATCGGCAGAGGTTGTGGCAGAATTAAAAGAAAAAGGAATCTGGATTCGGGATTATAAGAAGGGTGTATTGAGTGGATGGATACGGATTTCCACCGGAGCAAAAAAATACATGAAACAGTTTTGGGAGGCATTTCTTGAAGTTGAACGGTCGTAAGAAAGATACAGTAGAACAGAACAACACTGAAATCATATTATCGGATCAGGAACTGCGTAAGTTGCAGTTGGATTTATTGGAGATGCTGATAGAAGTAGACCGTATCTGCCGGAAATATCAGATTGCATATTCGCTGGACGGAGGAAGCCTGCTTGGGGCAGTGCGTCATGGAGGATTTATTCCATGGGATGATGATGTAGATGTCATTATGCGAAGAAAAGAATATCAGAGATTTTATAAAGCGTGTAAAAGAGAACTGGATCAGAAACGTTTTACTTTGCAGGAATACCGGACAGATAAGAACTATCGCTGGGGCTATGCAAAGCTGCGGCGTAAGGGAACAGAATTTGTCCGGCTGGGACAGGAACATATGCAGAGCACAAGAGGAATTTTTCTTGACATATTTGTAGTTGATAATGTTCCGGATGGATATATTTTAAGAAGGCTGCATTATATGGCATGCTATGTAATTCGTAAACTGTTGTATTCTGAATTGGGGATGAAGGCAGCTTCTTCCGGATTGAAAAGGAAGTGGTTTGGCTGTTTATATCGTGTAGTTCCAAGAGATACCATATTTTCCTGGCGGAATCGAATTGCCGGAAGGTGTAACAGGAAAAGGACAACATTGGTCAGTCATATGACATATCCTTATCCGCATGGAAAATATGGTATGCCGGCAGAGTGCTTTGATGAAATGATGGATATGCAATTTGAAGGATATTCTTTCCGGGTGTTTAAGGAATATGATAATTATCTGAGGGAATTATATGGAGATTACAGGAAACTTCCTCCAAAAGAAGAACGAAAGGCACATTTAAGTGTATCCAAAATTCAACTGCTAGAGCCGGAAGATATTTTCTCAAAAGAAGAATTAAATCGACTGGGTTATTATGTGAGGGAGGAAAACAAATGAATATTGCATTATTGATTGCAGGTGGTGCAGGTACAAGAATGAAACAGGATATTCCGAAGCAGTTTCTTACGGTAAATGAAAAACCTGTTATTGTATATACATTAGAGGCATTTCAGAAACATGTTGAAATAGATGTTATTGCGGTAGTGTGTCTGGAAGGATGGGAACATGTATTAGAAGCATATGCCAGACAATTTAATATAACTAAATTACAACATATTTTCCCGGGTGGAGACTGCGGACAGGCATCTATCCGAAATGGAATTTATGCATTGGAAAAAGAATATGAGAAAGATGATATTATATTGATACATGATGCGAACAGACCAATGGTATCGGCAGATATTATATTAGATTGCATTGTGAAGACAAAACAGTTCGGAAATGCAATTCCGGTTATTCCATGTGCAGAGGCAATGCTTGAAACAGAAGATGGCATGGTATCTACGGGAAGTTATCCAAGGGAAAAATTAAAGCGGACACAAACTCCGCATGGATTTAAATTAGGGGATATCTGCCAATTGCATCGAGAAGCAGAAAAAGCAGGAATAACTAATTCGGTGGCTTCCTGTACATTGATGATAGAACTGGGAAAACAGGTGCATTTTTCCATGGGCTCAGAGAAGAATATAAAAATTACAACAGTGGATGATGTTGATATATTTAAGGCACTGCTGCTGGCAAAACGGTCAGAGTGGTTAAAGTAGGAAGGCAAAATGAGCAGATATAACAGCGAGACATATCGGAAAGATTTGCAAAAAACAATTGAGTCAGCCAATGATATCTTAAAGGCGTTAGAAGGAAAAAAGGTATTGCTGACTGGTGCAACTGGATTGATTGGTGCTGCGATTGCAGATTTATTAATCTGGTACAACAAGGATAGAAATGTGCCGGTTGAACTATATGCAGCCGGTAGAAATGAGAAACAGATAGAAGAAAAATTTGAGCCTTATGAAAAAGCAGCCTGGTTCCATATTGTTCCATATGAAGCTACTGGAAAAATTAAATTTGAATGCCCGGTGAACTATATTATTCATGGCGCGGGAATTGCCTATCCGAAAATGTTTACTCAAAGTCCGGTAGAAACGATGCAGGTAGCATTATATGGCACAGATCAGATGTTAAAGTATGGAGTGAAACAGAAGATTCAGAGGATGGTATTTATCTCTTCCAGTGAAGTGTATGGAAAACATGCAGGTGAAAATCCATTGGAAGAGTCGGAATATGGATATATAGATTTATTAAATCCAAGATCTTCTTATTCGATGGGAAAACGTGCAGCAGAGACAATGTGCATCAGTTATGCAAAAGAATATAATCTTCATGTTACAATTGCCCGTCCGGGGCATATTTACGGACCTACAGCACGGAGAGCAGATAATCGTGTGTCTTCTATGTTTGCATATGATGCAGCAGATGGCAAAAATCTTATTATGAAAAGTAATGGCACGCAGATAAGGTCCTATTGTTACACACTGGATTGTGCATCGGCAATTTTATTATTGCTTTTAAAAGGCGAAAAGGAACAGGCATATAATATTTCAAATAGAAATTCCATTATGTCTATAAAAGAGCTGGCAGAGCAATTTGCAAAGGAAGCAGGGGTTCAGGTGCAGTTTCAAATCCCAAAAGAGGAAGAGCGACAGGCATTTAATCCCATGGATAATTCCAGCCTGAATGGGGAAAAGCTGGAGTTGCTGGGCTGGCAGGGACTTTTTGGTGGAGAAGAAGGTACGGCACATACAGTAAGAATTATCAGAGAAGGAAGACTATAAGATAGCAAAGGAGCCACCCTATGAATATTTTGGTTTACCGCTGGAATTCCTACAACTACATAGACATCATTGCAACATTCCAATCCATGGGACATCAGGTGGATGTAATTGAGCAGGAACTGGAAAGCTATGATGAGGATGAAGTGTTTGCGGCACGTTTGCATGGTATCTTGCAGCAGAAAAACTATGACTTTGTCTTTACGGTGAATTATTTTGCAGTGATTTCCGGAGTATGCCAGCAGATGGGGATAAAGTATGTATCCTGGAGCTGTGACAGCCCGCTGCTTAGCATGTATCACAAGAATGTATTCTTGGACTGCAATTATTTCTTTCTCTTTGATAAGACCAATTATCTGGAATTCAAGGGAATGGGCATAAAACATATCTGGCATCTGCCGCTGGCAGTGGATACGAACCGGCTGGATGAGCTATTTGCACAGGATACTATGGATAAAATGCAGTTAGCAGAAACAGATAGTGGGAATGCCTCAAAACATTCGGTGCGGGATTTTGCAGGCGGGATTTCTTTTGTAGGAAATTTATATGAGAAGAACAGCTATGATGAACTGGAAAAAAGGTTCCCGGAATATTTGCGGGGTTATTTTGATGCTGTCATGGAGGCACAGCTTAATATCAGCGGCGGCAATATAATCGAACCGATGTTGACTGCGGATATCTTAGAGCGTGTATCGGAATATTTTGAACTGAAGAAATCGAAGGATTCTTTTTCTGATCTGGGGCTGGTATTTGCAACAACGGTGCTTGGATTTAAAACTGCTTCTTTGCAGCGGCAGCGTGCATTGCTGGCGCTGGTGGCTAAATTCCCGGTAAACCTTTATACAAATACAGGCGGAGATACTTTGCTTCGGGTAAAGAATTGCGGCTCAGTAGATTATTGGTCGGAGATGCCGAAGGTATTCCACTATTCGAAAATCAATCTTAATTTTACGATTCCGAATATCAAGAGCGGGTTGCCTCTACGGATTTTTGATGTACTTGGTGCAGGTGGATTCCTGTTGACCAATTATCAGGCAGAATTACCGGATTATTTTGAAATTGGAAAAGATTTGGCTTGCTTTGAATCCGAAGCAGAACTGGTAGAAAAATGCAGCTACTATCTTACCCATGAGGAAGAACGGCAGCAGATAGCAAAGAACGGTTATGAGAAAGTGAAGAACTGCTGCAGCTATCGGAAACGTTTGAAGTTTATGTTGGAAAAGATTGGGGAGGAGTAGAAGATAGTGGATTTATAAAAAAATTAGAGACGCTTTACAGTGTTTTTAGAAACTTGTATTGTATATGCTTCGACGGTTATGTTACAATAGCTACGAAGCATATTTTTTCATAATTTTGGCAATATGCAAAAAGGAATCCGTATAATGCCTCATTTCATAGAATCAATGAACACATCTTATATTTCTTGAAAAATTCATGCTTTAAACTCACAAAAAAAGCAGGATTTTTTTAGAAAACTCCTGTGAAAAATTGCATAGGAGGAAGAATGAAATGCCCGCATTATCAATGTTTTATGGAATTATTGTACGCATGCAAAGTGAAAAAGGTGGAAAACATAGTAAACCACATATTCATGCGTTGTATGGAGAAGAGGAAATTGTAGTTTCGCTGAATGGAGAAGTATTGGAAGGCAAGTTCCCTAATCGGCAGTTAAAAATGCTATTGGCATGGATGACAATCCATGAAGATGAATTATATGCCAATTGGAAAATGCTAAGTGAGGGAGAAGGCTATTTCCGGATAGCTCCATTAAAATAATGGAACAGAACAAGGAGGATATGAAGATGCTTAGACCAACGGCTACAAGCGTTCGGGCGGAAGAAGGTTATATTCTTGATGTTGAATTTGATAATGGAGAAAGAAAACGGTTTGATGTTAAACCATATATAAAAGGCTCGTGGTATGGAAAATTGGAGAATCCGGATTACTTTAGAAGGGTAAGAACAGATGGATATACTGTTGTATGGCCGGAAGGTCAGGATATCTGTCCGGATGAATTGTATACACAAAGCACCAGCTTCGCAAAATAAAGAACATACCCTGTCACTGGCAGCAAAAAAATAAGACCTGATTTTTCCTACATGTAAAAGTCAGGTCTTATAAATATTTATCCAACATCAAACCAGAGTACATAGACGTAATATAAGGTGTGGCAAAATTCTTGCCCGGGTTCTTGTAAGCAACAATTACTTTGTCCACGTACTGCATCGGATTTAAGGAAGCCTGGTTGGCTTTTACGCTTAAAGCATTCTTAAAGCGGTTTAATACATGGAAACTCTCGGTGGCATCATCCGATTCGACAGCGTCCGCCAGTAAATCCCGGTCAACGGAAATAGTAGAATCAGAATTTATAATAAGTCCGATGGCTTCAAAATCATTTTTAAAATGCTGTGCAACACCGCTCATATCAGAAAGCAGCTTCTGGCTGGTCGGCTGCGACTCGCGGTATTCATTAGCGGTATCCACCATGGAATTATAGGAATCCACCAGTTCCTGAATATTATCGGCAACGGCATCCACATTTGCTTTAAAACCAAGGGTAGCAGGTCTGCCTTCCGGGCTGACCGCTTTCAGGTGTACTTCAAAAGTATTGTTGATGGTAAACGTATTGGAATAGGAACTGTGTTCCGTACCGTTTAACAGAAAAACGGAATTGGAAGCTGCATCCGTAACCTTGTTAATACCAAGCTTATCCATTGCCTGTATGGATTCGTTGGAAGTTCCCGGCAGAATCTGGAACAGAAAATCTTCGTCATCCTTAAGACCGGTCTGTCTGGAAGTTAAGACCAGGGCACTGTGGCCGGAGTCATCTTCTTTAACATCTGCATGAATGCCAATGCTGGCAGTATTGAAAAGCTTTGCCAGCTTATCCTGGACACTCCGGTTTGTATCGTCCGGATTTACATTAAACTGGAACTCATAGGAAGCACTGCTGGTATTCAGATCAAAGGAATAACTGCCTGGTTTAAAAGCAAGCTGGTCATCCTTTAAGTAATTACCGTAGTTTAACTGCGGAGAAGCAAGCTTCTTGATTTCCATCTGAAAGCTGTTGGTATTCTCGCCGGAATCTCCGTTTCCAATATAATCTGCATCAACAATATCATCCTGATCAGAAACGGCAATTTTTTTCTGAAAAGCCTCTGCAAGACTGTCACCGGTAGATAAAGAAGCAATGACATTTTTTAAATCACGGGCATGCTCTTTGATATCGATAGCAAACTTCTGTGCATCAGCAGAATCTTTTATTTTGTAAAGAGGGGATTCTTTATTGATTTTTACAATATTATTGTAAACAGAGCGCAACTCACTCTTCTTGTGGGAATCATACCGGGAAACGGTAGACTTGCCATAAGTTGTAAGATAATAGTTATACATATTATCAAGAATAGCAGATGCCATAAATAACCCCCTCCTTTCTTCCATGAAATGTGCATCTTCCTGATGCCGGGGTATAGTAAAATCCATTTATACATATCTAATATAGCATAAAAATAAGAAAAAGTCATCTACAAGATATACAAAAAATGTTGCAAAAACGCTAGATTTTGTGGTAATATATGTACTAGATTACAAGTTTACAGAGAATATGAAAAAAGAGTTGACGCTCCATGTGGTTTGTGCTATCATAGACTAGCTTGGAAGTAAGTCTTTTTTTTATGCCTAAAAATAGGCATAGAAAACACAAAGAAAGTAATGGAGGTGGAAGTTGTGCGCACAAAGATTACATTAGCATGCACAGAATGCAAGCAGCGTAATTACAACATGACAAAAGACAAGAAAGCTCATCCAGACAGAATGGAGACAAAGAAGTATTGTAGATTCTGCAAGACTCATACATTACACAAAGAAACAAAATAATTTGTGAATGCGTGACAATGAGCAAAAAGAAAAGGAAGTGACAAAATGGGAGAAACCGAAAACAAGAACACAGCAGTAAAAGAGAGCTGGTTCGCCGGTCTTAAGGCTGAATTCAAAAAAATCATTTGGCCTACAAAAGAATCACTTGCCCGTCAGACAACAGCAGTTGTTATTGTGTCAGTTGTACTTGGTCTGATAATTACACTTCTGGATACAATCATCCAGTATGGTGTGAATTTTCTAGTGAATTTATAATGGAGGCATAGGTGATTATGGCAGAGGCACACTGGTATGTAGTTCATACCTATTCAGGTTATGAGAATAAGGTCAAAGCGAACATCGATAAGGCAATCGAGAACCGGCATTTAGAAGAGCAGATACTCGAAGTCAGAGTACCGATGCAGGATGTTGTCGAGCTTAAGAACGGTGCGAAAAAGCAGGTTCAGAAGAAAATGTTCCCGGGATATGTGCTTATCAATATGGTCATGAATGATGATACCTGGTATGTGGTAAGAAATACCAGAGGCGTAACCGGATTTGTTGGACCGGGATCTAAGCCGGTACCACTCACTGACGCTGAAATGAGACCACTGGGAATCAAGTCAGACAACATTGTCGTAGATTTCGATGAAGGCGATACTGTCGTTGTAATCGGTGGTGTGTGGAAGGACACCATCGGTGTTATCCAGCGTATGGATCACGGAAAACAGATTTGTACGATTAATGTGGATTTATTTGGCCGGGAGACTCCGGTCGAGATTAGTTTTTCAGATGTAAAGAAGATGAATTAAAGGAGGCAACCTCAAATGGCAAAGAAAGTAGAAGGATATATCAAATTGCAGATTCCTGCCGGCAAAGCAACTCCGGCACCACCTGTTGGACCTGCTTTAGGTCAGCACGGTGTGAATATTGTGGAATTCACAAAACAGTTTAATGCAAAAACAGCAGATATGGGAGACACAATCGTTCCTGTAGTTATCACTGTTTACGCAGACAGAAGCTTCAGCTTCATTACAAAAACTCCTCCAGCAGCAGTACTGCTGAAGAAGGCCTGCAACTTAAAGAGTGCATCAGCAACTCCTAACAAGACAAAAGTTGCAAAAATTTCTAAAGCTAAGCTTCAGGAAATCGCTGAGCTGAAAATGCCAGACTTAAATGCTGCATCTGTTGAAGCTGCAATGAGCATGATCGCTGGTACAGCAAGAAGTATGGGTATTGAAGTAGAAGAGTAACCCAGAAGAAACGAAAATACGTGGGAGGGTTCCACTCCCGATAATACCACAGGAGGTTATTTAGAATGAAAAGAGGAAAGAAATATTTAGAAGCTGCAAAATCAATTGATAGAGCAACTTTATATGATCCGGCAGAAGCAATCGGACTTGCAAAGAAAGCAGCCGTTGCAAAATTTGATGAGACTATCGAAGTTCACATTCGTACCGGATGTGACGGACGTCACGCAGATCAGCAGATTCGTGGTGCAGTTGTATTACCACACGGAACTGGTAAAGCTGTAAAAGTATTAGTATTCGCAAAGGGAACCAAATTAGACGAGGCTCAGGCAGCAGGTGCTGATTTCGTTGGTGGAGAGGAATTAATTCCGAAGATCCAGAACGAAGGATGGCTTGACTTCGACGTTGTTGTTGCAACTCCTGATATGATGGGTGTTGTTGGACGTCTTGGTCGTGTACTTGGACCGAAGGGCTTAATGCCAAACCCAAAAGCTGGAACTGTTACTATGGACGTTACCAAGGCAGTAAACGATATCAAAGCCGGAAAAATCGAGTATAGATTAGACAAAGCAAATATTATCCATGTGCCAATTGGAAAAGCATCCTTTAGTGAAGAACAATTAGCGGACAACTTCCAGACTCTTATTGATGCCGTAAACAAAGCAAAACCGGCTACATTAAAAGGTCAGTACATGAAGAGCGTTTCTGTAGCTCCTACCATGGGACCGGGTGTAAAAATCAACCCACTGAAGCTTGTTTAGTTTTTGTTATTGACATCCAAGATATTAATTGCTATAATAGCAAAGCATATTGCCGAAGACAGTAGGTGCCGTAAGGCGTAACCGTAGAGAACCTACCGAGGAAATGCAGATACTTATGTATTTGTAAATGAGATTTCAAATCCTCTCTGTCTTCCACAGAGAGGATTTTTTAAGGTAATGTACCTGTCTTTCGCAAGATGAAAAATAAAGAAGGAGGTGCACGATTCGTGGCAAAAGTAGAACTTAAACAGCCTATCGTACAGGAAATTTCTGAGCAGATTAAAGATGCACAGTCAGTAGTAGTCGTTGACTACCGTGGACTTACCGTTGCAGAAGATACTCAGCTGCGTAAGCAGTTAAGAGAAGCTGGTGTTGCTTATAAAGTATATAAGAATACATTAGTTAATTTTGCAATCAAAGGAACTGATTTCGAAAGCCTTTCCGACGTATTGGAAGGACCAAACGCATTCGCAATTTCAACAACAGATGCAACAGCACCTGCAAGAGTAATTGCTAAATTTGCAAAGACAGCTCCTGCACTTGAGATTAAAGCCGGCGTAGTAGAAGGAACCTTCTATGATGCAGATGGAATGAAAGCAATCGCTACAATCCCATCCAGAGAAGAATTACTTTCCAAATTCCTTGGAAGTATTCAGTCTCCTATTACAAACTTCGCTCGTGTTATTAATCAGATCGCTGAAAAAGGCGGCGCAGCAGACGTAGAAGTTAAGGCAGAAGAGGCAGCACCTGCAGAAGAAGCTCCAGTAGAAGCTCCTGCAGAGGAAGCTCCAGCAGCAGAATAATCTGCAAACCAATCAATTTATTGAAAACAAAACCAAAAACGGAGGTAAATTAAAATGGCTAAATTAACAACAGCTGAGATGATTGACGCTATCAAAGAGTTAAGCGTATTAGAGTTAAATGAATTAGTAAAAGCTTGTGAAGAAGAGTTCGGTGTATCCGCAGCAGCAGGCGTTGTAGTTGCAGCAGCAGGTGGAGACGCAGCAGCAGCAGAAGAGAAGACTGAGTTTGACGTAGAGTTAACAGAAGTTGGACCAAACAAAGTTAAGGTTATCAAAGTAGTTCGTGAAGCTACTGGCTTAGGCTTAAAAGAAGCTAAAGACTTAGTAGATGGCGCTCCTAAGATCGTTAAAGAGCAGGCTGACAAAGCTACAGCTGATGACATCAAAGCTAAATTAGAAGCTGAAGGTGCTAAAGTAACATTAAAATAATTTTTGATTCACAACTGAATTAGAAATGATAGGAATCGGATTCATAGAAATATGGATCCGATTTTCTTGTAGTTTATAGGACTTTAGACCTATTGACGAAAAAAGGAAATATGTAATAATAGTAGCGTAACTTGAAAACAATATAAGAACAGGAGATTAGTTATGAACACAGGACTTAAGGTATGGCTCTGGATTGTATTTGTAATCAATATCATTTCCGGAGTAATGATGATTCCGTTAATGCTCATTCAGCCACTGCTGATTGTCAGCCTCATTGCAGAAGTGCTTATTATCGTAGGTGCCGGCCTGATTTTGTTTGCACAGAAGAAGGTTGGATTCTATCTGATGATTGCATGTGCAGCAATCGGTCTGGTAATCAATATCTTTGGCGGAGTTGGAGTGGTAAAAAGTATCATCAGCGCAGTATTGTGCCCACTAATTACATACTTATTTATGCAGAAAGACTGGGACAGCTTCCAGTAGAATGAGACATCAACAAGAAGAACCTTCTGGCAGAAATGCTGGAAGGTTCTTTGTTTTATAGAAAATATTTTTATAAAAGTGATAGATTTAAGACACCAGATTCGTAATAATAAGTGTAGCTGCAAAAATGCAAACCATGGTGCATGAAGCAAAAGGCAGGATAACAATGAAGATAACAGAGAAGAATTATATTCAGCAATTACAATTGCATAATGAAGAAGCATTGATTTATGTCATAGATATGTATGGTGGATTGCTTAAGGCAGTCATCCGGAAACACTTATTTACCATGCCACAGAAACAGGAAGAATGCATGAACGATGTGCTGCTTTCCATCTGGGAACACGCAGCATCCTTTGATGATAAGAAGAACAGCTTCAAGAACTGGGCGGCAGCCATTGCCCGGTACGAAGCCATCGACTATCTTAGAAAATATAAGCGGGACTTGGAACAGCTTTGTATGGATGATGTGACAGCGGCGGAAAATGACAGGATGTTAGAACAACTGATAGAAGGGGAATTAAGCCATGAAGTAGAACAATTGCTTTTGTGTCTGAAACCTCTTGACCGGAAAATATTTATGAAATTATTTGTAGAGGAAGAATCTGTAGAGCAGATAAGCGAAGATACCGGACTTCCGAGAGATGTCATTTACAACCGGGTATCCAGAGGAAAGCGGAAAATGAGAAACATGTATTTGAAACAGAAGGAGGCATGAAGAGATGAAAGACGATAAAATCTATGAAATGTTAAATGATGCGGAAATTGATTTGAATGAATATGAAGTAGAAGAGTTATCCTCCGAAGAAAAGGAACGGTATAAAACGAGAATCCGGATGGAGGTAAAACGTATGAACATGGAAACAAGGAATAAGAAAAATAAAAATATAAGAAAAATTGCGGCAGGAATGGCAGCAGCCTGTGCGGTTGCAGTAGGAGTAGCAGGATTTTCTAATTCTGCACTGGCAGACAGCATCTACAGCAACACAATCGGAAAACTGATTGGCGCAACACAGGGAGATAAAGATGAAAAGGAACTTTCGGATATCTATTCTACCATTGGAAAAGAGTCCACGGAATTGGTTTCGGATAATCAGTGTGTGCTGGAAACAGACCAGAGTGGAGTAAAGATAAGCGTTTCGGATGTGTATTGCGATGGTTACCTGCTTTACTACACAACCACCCTTAGCACAGACAATGAAAAACTGAATGAATCAGACTGGATTATGGGACCGCAGAGTGATAAGGTGATGGAAAATGTTTCTATCAATGAAACCCTGATTCAGTCGGCAATCGGGCAGCCTTTTGAAAAGGCAGAGGACGGAAGCTATGTGAAGATGGAACAAATTGATTTATCAACATTGACTGATGAAAATGATAATCCGATTGACATTTCGGACTTGAAAGATTTTACCGTAACCTGGAGCATAGACACCTTGGAAGGCTATCTTTCCGATGCATGGGATGAAAATGGAGAATATCAGACCACCACAAAAGTAAGCGGAGACTGGCAGCTCTCCTTCCCGGTGCATGTGGATACTTCCAAGAATGAGACTATCGCAGTAAATAAAGAAGATAATGGTGTTGCAGTAAGTCAGGTAATCAAAACCGGTGCCGTCTTGATCGTTGACATGCAGCTCCCGGATATTACCGGCGCACCGTACAATGACCCACATAATGACCCGGATATATTTATTACCGACGAAGCAGGCAATGCAATGTGGTGGTTAGGCGGCCGGTTTACCCCAAATGAGGATGGAAGCCAGAGTGAACGGATTATGCTGCTTTATAATGGAGAGAGTACAATCCATATATCCGTAACCAACAAAAATGGTGCGGGTGAAAGTATTGCAGAACTGGATGTGGACTTAAAATAAAACCGGAATCAATAAAATAGATAATGAAATATGTAATAGAATAGAAAAATAAAGAAAAAAGGGTAAAGAAAAAAGCAGCTATGGGATGCAAAGAAAAAAGCATTTCATGGCTGCTTTTTCTGATGTTAGGCAGTTATAAAAAACGCAGATGGCAGGCTGCATCACTGCGAAGATGAAAATTATTCCCCAATATTGAAAAATATATGCATATTGTGCGAAAATAATGCTTGACTTTAGAAAACTACTTGTGGTATCATATACGTTGCACTATTGTGGTGAGGTGGCTTTACTATATCCTTTTTTAGGAAATGAAGCCCAAAGAATATAATTTGCTGAAATTTAGTGGATTGAGAATAAAAAACGAGAGGTGAAACGTCAATGGAGAAAAACAGAATACGTCCGGTGAAGGCTGGAAAAGGCATACGTATGAGTTACTCAAGACAAAAAGAGGTATTGGAAATGCCAAACCTGATTGAGGTCCAGAAGGATTCCTATCAGTGGTTCTTAGACGAGGGCCTGAAAGAAGTGTTTGCAGATATCTCTCCGATTGAGGATTATAGCGGACATCTTAGCTTGGAATTTGTGGATTTCACATTATGTGAGGATGATGTGAAGTATACAATTCCGGAGTGTAAACAGAGAGACGCAACTTATGCAGCTCCTTTGAAGGTAAAAGTCAGACTGTATAACAAAGAAACAGATGAAATTAATGAACATGAGATTTTTATGGGCGATTTACCTCTCATGACAGAGACCGGAACCTTCGTTATCAATGGAGCAGAGCGTGTTATCGTAAGCCAGTTGGTTCGTTCCCCTGGTATTTACTATGGCATTGCGCATGATAAAGTAGGTAAGGAACTCTATTCCTGTACCGTAATCCCGAACCGTGGAGCATGGTTAGAGTATGAAACAGACTCTAATGATATTTTCTATGTACGTGTTGACCGTACCAGAAAAGTGCCAATCACAGTATTACTGCGTGCATTAGGACTGGGAACCAACCAGGAAATTATAGATTTATTTGGCGAAGAGCCAAAGATTTTAGCATCTTTTGGAAAAGACGTTGCTACAAGCTACGAGGAAGGTCTTCTGGAATTATATAAGAAGATTCGTCCGGGCGAGCCTCTTTCTGTTGACAGTGCAGAGAGCCTGATTACCGCAATGTTCTTCGACCCAAGACGTTATGACCTGGCAAAAGTAGGTCGTTATAAATTTAACAAGAAGCTGGCATTTAAGAACCGTTTACGCGGAAAAGTGCTGGCTGAAGATGTTGTTCTTGAGACTACCGGAGAGGTAATCGAAAAAGGAACAGAGCTGACCAGAGAGCTTGCAGAAGAGATTCAGAACGCAGCTGTTCCGGCGGTATATATTGCTACAGAAGAAAGAAATGAAAAAGTTCTTTCTAATATGATGGTAGACCTCACTACCTATGTAGACGTAGTACCGAAGGAAGTTGGTATTACTGAGCTGGTATATTATCCGGCATTAAAGAAAATCCTGGATGAAAATGAATCCTTGGAAGATATCAAGGAAGCAATTCGTAAAAACGTATCTGAACTGGTTCCGAAGCATATTACCAAGGAAGATATTTTTGCATCCGTTAACTACAATATGCACTTGGAGTGGGGCATTGGAAATGACGATGATATCGACCACTTAGGTAACCGTCGTATCCGTGCCGTAGGTGAGTTATTACAGAACCAGTACAGAATCGGACTTTCCAGAATGGAACGTGTGGTTCGTGAGCGTATGACCACCCAGGATCAGGAAGGAATTTCTCCACAGAGCCTGATTAATATCAAACCGGTAACCGCAGCAGTGAAAGAGTTCTTCGGATCTTCCCAGCTGTCACAGTTCATGGATCAGAACAACCCGCTGGGTGAGCTGACACATAAGAGACGTTTATCCGCATTAGGACCAGGTGGTTTGTCCAGAGACCGTGCCGGATTCGAGGTTCGAGACGTACACTACTCCCATTACGGAAGAATGTGCCCGATTGAGACTCCTGAAGGACCGAACATCGGACTTATCAACTCACTGGCATGTTATGCAAGAATTAACGAATATGGTTTCATTGAGGCACCATATCGTAAGATTGATAAAACAGATCCTAAGAATCCGCGTGTTACAGAAGATGTTGTATACATGACCGCAGATGAAGAGGATAATTACCATGTAGCACAGGCGAATGAAAAACTGGATGAAGAAGGACATTTCGTAAGAAATTCCGTTTCCGGCCGTTACTTAGATGAGACACAGGAATATGACAAGCAGATGTTTGATTATATGGATGTATCTCCTAAGATGGTATTCTCTGTTGCTACCGCATTGATTCCGTTCTTGCAGAACGATGATGCGAACCGTGCGCTGATGGGATCTAACATGCAGCGTCAGGCAGTACCTCTTCTTACCACAGAAGCTCCTGTAGTAGGAACCGGTATGGAAACCAAGACTGCAGTAGACTCCGGTGTATGTGTAGTTGCAAAGAAATCCGGTACTATTGAGAAATCTGAGTCAAACCAGATTACCGTGAAGAATGATGATGGAACAAGAGACGTATACAAACTGACCAAGTTCTCACGAAGTAACCAGTCCAACTGCTACAACCAGAGACCAATCGTGTTCAAAGGTGATCATGTAGAAGCTGGCGAAGTAATTGCTGACGGACCATCTACTGCTAATGGTGAGCTTGCTCTTGGAAAGAACCCGTTAATCGGATTCATGACATGGGAAGGTTACAACTACGAGGACGCTGTTCTTCTGAGTGAAAGATTAGTACAGGATGATGTTTATACATCTGTTCATATTGAAGAGTACGAAGCAGAAGCCCGTGATACCAAATTAGGACCGGAAGAAATTACAAGAGACGTTCCAGGTGTCGGCGATGATGCATTGAAAGACCTTGACGAAAGAGGAATCATACGTATCGGTGCAGAAGTTCGTGCCGGTGATATTCTGGTAGGTAAGGTTACTCCAAAGGGAGAGACAGAGCTTACCGCAGAAGAGAGACTGTTACGTGCCATCTTCGGTGAGAAAGCAAGAGAAGTAAGAGATACTTCCTTGAAAGTACCACATGGTGAATATGGTATCATTGTAGAGGCGAAAGTATTTACAAGAGAAAATGGTGACGAATTATCCCCTGGTGTAAATCAGGCAGTTCGTATTTACATTGCACAGAAGAGAAAAATCTCCGTTGGAGATAAGATGGCTGGACGTCATGGTAACAAGGGTGTTGTTTCCCGTGTACTTCCGGTAGAAGATATGCCATTCCTGCCGAACGGCCGTCCACTGGATATTGTATTGAACCCATTGGGTGTACCTTCCCGTATGAATATCGGTCAGGTCCTGGAGATTCACTTAAGTCTTGCAGCGAAAGCACTTGGATTTAACATTGAGACTCCTGTATTTGACGGTGCACGAGAGATTGATATTCAGGATACCCTGGAACTGGCAAATGATTATGTCAACTCCACCTGGGAAGAATTTGAAGCAAAATATAAAGATACATTGCGTGAAGATGTAATGCAGTATCTTTCCGATAACAGAGACCACAGAGAATTATGGAAGGGCGTTCCGATTTCCCGTGACGGAAAGGTTCAGCTTCGTGACGGACGTACCGGAGAAGAATTTGACTCACCGGTTACCATTGGCCACATGCATTACCTGAAACTGCATCATCTGGTAGATGATAAGATTCATGCACGTTCTACCGGTCCTTACTCCTTAGTAACACAGCAGCCTCTGGGTGGTAAAGCTCAGTTTGGTGGACAGCGTTTCGGAGAGATGGAGGTTTGGGCACTGGAAGCTTATGGTGCATCTTACACATTACAGGAGATTCTGACTGTGAAGTCCGACGACGTGGTTGGCCGTGTGAAGACATACGAAGCAATCATTAAGGGTGACAATATCCCTGAACCGGGAATCCCAGAATCCTTCAAGGTACTTCTCAAAGAACTTCAGTCCCTTGGTCTTGATGTCAGAGTATTAGACGAAGACCGTAACGAAGTTGAACTGATGGAGACCAGCGAATATGGTAACACAGATTTGAATTCCATTATCTCAGGCGATAAAGATTTCGCGTTTGAAGACAGCGAGTCCTTCGGAAAGATGGGCTTCACCAAACAGGAATTTGATTCTGAGAGTGGAGAACTCAACAACGTAGAAGAAGAGGAAGAGGATGATGACGCAGGCTTCGATTTTGACGATGCTGCCGATGAAGTTCTTGACGAAGAATAAATAGGAAGGGAGTGTCATTAATGCCAGGAACAGTAAAACAGGAAACTTCCCAGCCGATACAGTTTGATGCAATTCAGATTGGTCTGGCATCACCTGAGAAAATCAGAGAGTGGTCCAGAGGAGAAGTTAAGAAACCTGAGACCATTAACTATAGAACTTTGAAACCGGAAAAAGACGGATTATTCTGTGAGAAGATTTTTGGACCGAGCAAAGACTGGGAATGTCATTGTGGTAAGTACAAAAAGATTCGTTATAAAGGTGTTGTCTGCGACCGCTGTGGTGTTGAAATTACCAAAGCCAGCGTTCGTAGGGAGCGTATGGGACATATCGAGCTTGCAGCTCCGGTATCCCATATCTGGTACTTCAAAGGAATTCCATCCCGTATGGGATTAATCTTAGATCTTTCTCCAAGAACATTGGAGAAGGTTCTGTACTTTGCTTCCTATATCGTACTGGATGCAGGTTCTACAGATTTATCTGTAAAGCAGGTATTATCCGAGCAGGAATATCAGGATGCAAGGGAAAAATATGGCAGCTCTTTCCGTGTTGGAATGGGTGCAGAAGCCATTCTTGAGTTATTACAGGCAATTGACCTGGAGAAAGATGCAGCAGAGCTGAAAGCAGAATTAAAAGATGCTACCGGCCAGAAACGTGCAAGAATCATCAAGAGACTGGAAGTGGTAGAATCCTTCCGTGAATCCGGAAATAAACCGGAGTGGATGATTATGACCGTTATCCCGGTTATTCCACCAGATTTACGTCCTATGGTACAGCTGGATGGTGGACGTTTTGCAACATCTGATTTAAATGATTTATATCGTAGAATTATCAATAGAAACAACCGTCTGAGAAGATTGTTAGAGTTAGGTGCACCTGATATCATCGTTCGTAACGAGAAGAGAATGCTGCAGGAAGCAGTAGATGCCCTGATTGACAACGGTAGAAGAGGAAGACCGGTAACCGGACCTGGTAACCGTGCTCTGAAATCTCTGTCCGATATGCTGAAAGGTAAATCGGGACGTTTCCGTCAGAACCTTCTTGGAAAACGTGTAGACTACTCTGGACGTTCCGTTATCGTCGTAGGACCGGAACTTAAGATTTATCAGTGTGGTCTGCCAAAAGAAATGGCAATCGAGCTGTTTAAACCGTTTGTTATGAAAGAGCTGGTTGCAAACGGAACTGCACACAATATTAAGAGTGCAAAGAAGATGGTTGAAAGATTACAGCCGGAAGTCTGGGATGTCTTAGAAGACGTCATCAAAGAGCATCCGGTTATGCTGAACCGTGCTCCTACACTGCACAGACTCGGTATTCAGGCATTTGAGCCAATCCTGGTAGAAGGTAAAGCAATTAAGCTTCACCCATTGGTATGTACCGCATACAACGCCGACTTCGACGGAGACCAGATGGCTGCCCATTTACCACTGTCACAGGAAGCACAGGCAGAATGCCGTTTTATGCTGCTTTCACCGAACAACCTGTTAAAACCTTCTGATGGAGGCCCTGTAGCCGTTCCTTCACAGGATATGGTTCTTGGTATCTACTATCTGACACAGGAAAGACCAGGTTCCTTAGGAGAAGGCGGATACTATAAGAGCGTAAACGAAGCAATTCTGGCATATGAGAATCAGGCACTTACACTGCATTCCAGAATCCATGTGCGTGTTCATAAGACAATGCCGGATGGAACTGTTAAGACTGGTGTCGTTGAGTCAACACTGGGAAGATTTATCTTCAATGAAATCATTCCTCAGGATTTAGGTTTTGTAGATAGAAGCAAGCCTGAAAATGAACTGGTACTGGAAATCGATTTCCATGTGGCAAAGAAACAGTTAAAACAGATTCTGGAAAAAGTTATTAATACACACGGAGCAACCAAGACCGCTGAGGTATTAGACGATATTAAGTCCATGGGTTACAAGTACTCTACAAGAGCAGCTATGACCGTATCTATTTCAGATATGACAGTACCGCCTCAGAAACCGGAAATGATTGCAAAGGCTCAGGATACGGTAGACCGCATTTCAAGACAGTACAAACGTGGTCTTATTACAGAGGAAGAGCGTTACAAAGAAGTTGTTGAAACATGGAAAGAGACTGATGATGAGCTGACAGAAGCACTGCTTTCCGGTCTGGATAAATACAACAACATCTTCATGATGGCAGATTCCGGAGCCCGTGGTTCTGATAAACAGATTAAACAGTTAGCAGGTATGCGTGGTTTGATGGCTGATACAACCGGTAGAACAATCGAGCTGCCTATCAAATCAAACTTCCGTGAAGGTCTTGAAGTATTGGAGTACTTCATGTCCGCACATGGAGCCCGAAAAGGTATGTCCGATACTGCGTTACGTACTGCCGATTCCGGTTACTTAACCAGACGTCTGGTAGACGTATCACAGGACCTGATTGTCCGTGAATCTGATTGCTGCGCAGGCACAGGAAGAGAGATTCCTGGTATGTATGTCAAAGCATTCATGGATGGAAAAGAAGAAATCGAAAGTCTTGAAGAGCGTATTACAGGAAGATTCTCCTGTGAGACAATTTGCGATAAAGATGGTAATGTGCTTGTAAAAGCAAACCATATGATTACACCAAAACGTGCTGCAGCAATTATGAGTAAGGGTGTAGATGAGAATGGAGAGCCATTAACCAAGGTTAAAATCCGTACCATTCTTACCTGCCGTTCCCACATCGGAGTTTGTGCAAAATGTTATGGAAGCAATATGGCTACCGGTCAGGCAGTACAGGTTGGTGAAGCAGTTGGTATTATCGCAGCTCAGTCTATCGGAGAACCTGGTACACAGCTTACCATGAGAACATTCCACAACGGTGGTGTTGCCGGTGACGATATTACACAGGGTCTTCCTCGTGTCGAGGAGCTGTTTGAGGCAAGAAAGCCTAAGGGACTTGCAATTATCACAGAATTTGGTGGTGTTGCAACCATTAAAGATACCAAGAAGAAACGTGAGATCATTGTAACAAACAATGAAACAGGTGAGACTAAGACTTATCTGATTCCTTACGGTTCCAGAATTAAGATTATGGATGGCGCAGTATTAGAGGCTGGTGATGAACTGACCGAAGGTTCTGTAAATCCACACGATATCCTTAAGATTAAGGGCGTACGTGCCGTACAGGATTACCTGATTCAGGAAGTACAGCGTGTATACCGTCTGCAGGGTGTTGAGATTAATGATAAACATATCGAGGTTATCGTTCGTCAGATGTTAAAGAAGATTCGTATTGAAAATAACGGAGATTCTGAGTTCCTGCCAGGAACATTAGTAGATAATCTGGATTACGAAGAGATGAATGAGCAGTTAGAGGAAGAAGGCAAAGAGCCGGCAGAAGGTAAACAGGTATTACTTGGTATTACCAAAGCATCTTTGGCAACCAACTCCTTCTTATCAGCAGCATCCTTCCAGGAGACAACTAAGGTTCTGACAGAAGCAGCTATCAAGGGCAAGATTGACCCATTGATTGGTCTGAAAGAGAACGTAATTATCGGTAAGCTGATTCCGGCTGGTACTGGTATGAAGCGTTATCGTAACATCAAACTGAACACAGATGTAAACGAAGAGGAAGAACTCTCCTTTGATGATTTTGACGGATTCGATGAAGCACCTGTGACAGATGAAATCGAAGAGACAGAAGCAAAAGAAGAAGTAACTGCTTCTACAGAAGAATAAGAGTCAGTTCTGTGAACTGGCAGAGCTAATGGAAGGGAAGCTCTGGCTTAATAGGCCGGAGTTTCCCTTTCGAGTTAGAGATTCTTTTAAGCTTTTATACAGGTGGTAGAATAAACAAACGAGGAAAATGCAATGAAAGTAATCGTAGCAATAGATTCATTAAAAGACAGCTTAAGTTCCTTAGAGGCAGGAAAAGCAGTGGAAGATGGTATTAAAAAAGCAATACCAACAGCAGAAGTTATGATAAGGCCGGTTGCAGATGGTGGAGAAGGAACAGTAACAGCCCTGACCACTGGATTGCAGGGCAGTCTGGAAAAGGTAGCGGTAACAGGTCCCCTTGGACAGAAGGTCGAGGCAGCGTATGGTATCCTGCCTGATAAAACAGCAGTCATTGAAATGGCAGAAGCCGCCGGACTGCCACTGGTGCCGGTGGATAAACGAAATCCAATGGAAACCACTACTTATGGTGTGGGGGAACTGATAAGCCATGCCATGGATAGAGGCTGCCGTAAGTTTATCGTTGGAATTGGCGGCAGTGCCACCAATGATGGCGGTGTCGGAATGCTGCAGGCTTTAGGGTGTCATTTTTATAAAAAAGATGGAATTGAAATAGGATTTGGAGCAAAAGAACTGAAAGACCTGGAAACGATAGATACGGAGGCGTTGGATAAGAGACTGAAAGAATGTACTTTTGAAATAGCCTGTGATGTGACCAATCCGTTATGTGGCACAACAGGAGCCAGTGCTGTGTTTGCACCACAGAAGGGTGCAGACGAGACCATGGTAGTAAAACTGGATGCGGCATTATCTCATTTTGCTGATGTATCAGAAAAGGCTTTAGGCGTAGACAACCGGAACATGCCGGGAGCCGGAGCAGCAGGCGGACTGGGCTTCGCATTTGCATCTTATCTGGGCGGGGATTTACGTCCGGGCGTAGAGATAGTATTAGATGCGGTATTGCCGGAGAAAGAATTAAGTGAAGCTGATATCGTAGTGACCGGAGAAGGAAGATTTGACGGACAGACTGCTATGGGAAAAGCGCCGGTTGGAATTGCAAAGCGGGCAAAAGAAAAGGACTGCATGGTACTGGTATTTGCCGGCAGCATTGAACCACAGGGCGTCCGGAAAGTGCAGGATGAAATGCAGCTTGTAGATGGAGCATTTCCAATTTTACCAGGTGTGATGACATTGGAAGAGGCCATGCAGAAGACAGTGGCATATGAGAATATGAGCTATACGGCAGAGCAGGTATTCCGGCTGATTGGGAACTGTTATATAAAATAATTTCTATGCCAGCCCTTCGTACCCTAGTTCATAGAGCAGCTCATTGGCATCGGAAAGAGCACAGTTTCTTTGCAGGCAGAAAATAATCGCACTGTCCCGCTCCATACGGGCATAGAGAATCGGATAGCCGGTGGCTTTTAAAAGCTGCTGCACTTCCGTGAAGGACAGGTCCATGGCAAAACAGAGAGCGAGCACTTTGTCACGGGAAGGACGCTTACGTCCATCAAAAATCTGATAACAGTAAGTACGGTCAAGACCGCTTTTTCGAATGAGAGAAGGCAGGTCTTGATTTTTTGCCTGAATCAACCGGTTCAGATAATCCGAAAGTGAGACCTCGATCAGCTCAGCTTCCTCCTGCTCTGCATAGTTGGAGAAAGCAGGTGTGTTTTTCAAAATATCTAAAAGTTCCTGGGTTGATTTTTTCATTTGGCGAATCCTCTCATTTCTGCTATAGTGATATTGATTATCATAGAATTGTGGGAATGAAAATTCAAGTAGAAAAGGAAAAAGTGATAACAAATGAGTGAAAAATTATATCAGGATTTTCGGCGGCAGCGGCAAATACCGCTTACCGTACTGGGGGGCCAGCCGCCCTATCAGACCCGGTTGATACAGGATGCTGCCACAGGAAAGATTCTGGTTCAAAAAGCAATACAAAAAGACAGTATTCCGGTTTACCGGAAACTGCAGCAATTAGAAAGTCCACATCTTGCCAGGATTATAAGCTGTGAAGAGCAGCAGGACATCGGCATGGTAACAGAAGAATATATCAGCGGTGAGACACTGGATGAGAAGCTGCACCGGCAGGGCGTTATGCCGCCGGAGCTTGTAAAATATTATATCCGACAGTTACTGGAAGCATTGGAGCAGATTCATGCACAGGGAATCGTACACCGTGATATTTCTCCGAAAAATGTTCTCATTTCTACGGATGGAGTTGTAAAATTACTGGATTTTGATATTGCAAGGAGACGTAAGCGAAATCAGAATGCAGACACGACAATTCTTGGAACCGTAGGATTTGCATCTCCGGAGCAGTATGGTTTCCTTCAGACAGATGCAACCGCAGATATTTATGCACTGGGTGTTCTTATGAATGTGATGCTGGAGGGGACGCTGCCAAATGTGCATCTGACTGCCCGGAAACCATTTTGTAATGTGATAAAAAGATGTATAGAGATTGACCCGCAGAACCGCTATCAGAATGCCGGGGAACTTCGGGAGGCATTAAAATTAGAAAATCCGGGTGCTGTAAAAAAGAAAACGATTCTTCCGGGATTCCGGACCGGAGTTGTCTGGAAAGAGATAGTGGCAGTTTTTGTATATCTATTTCTGATTGTGGGAAGCATACAGTTTCTGATGCTGTATGGCAAGACTCCATTGACTTTTTGCCTGGAAGCAATTGCGGTATTCATCTATGCGTGGATATCCTGCGGGGTTGGATTTAATTTCCTTTTGTGGGACACCAAAGTGCCGGGAATCCGCTCCCTGCAGAAGCCGGTACGGATTATAATCCGGATTATACTGGCACTTACTATCTTTTATTTTGGCATGAAGCTGGAAAACTATGTAAAAATAACCTTACTTGGTCTGTCTCTGAAATAGAAAATATCGAAAGTTATCGGGCTATGAAAGATGCCTCCGATTTTGAACACGGCTGAAAATGTATGCTGCCGGCATACCACAAAGCCTTCCGACTCGTATATGATGATTTCATACTTAAGAATGATGAAAAACCGGGAGGCAAGAAAATGGAAAAAGTAAAGAAACCGATTTATAAGAAATGGTGGTTCTGGGTAATTATTGTAGTAGTTGTATTTGCAATTGCAGCAGGCGGCAGCGGAAGTGACAAAAAGGATTCGAGAAAGAATTCTGTTGCCGGTACAGAGCAGACGGATAACAAAGACGCAAAGACAAAGGACTCCGATGCAAAAGATGCAGAACCGGAAGAAGATTTATCCGCTGTAGAAACAGAATATACCCTTGGAGCAGGTTATTACACCGCAGGTATTGATTTGCCGGTTGGAAAATGTAACCTTACCGCAGTCAGCGGAAATGGAAATATAAACAGCTCCAATCTTCTGAAGGGTGGAGTCAATGAGATGTTCGGCGTGGATGATGGAAATGATCTTTACGAATCATCCTTTAACGGACTTAAGATGAAAGAAAATGTAGTATTTCATATTTCCGGAGATGTAGTTGTACAGGTCAGTTATACAGAAGTGACTGGTGGCATGACCGGAAGAGAATATGATGAATCCCAGGCGGTAGAATTAGGCAGTGGAAACTATACCGCAGGAACAGATTTTCCGGCAGGAACCTATACGGTGACAGCGGTGGACGGAACCGGAAATGTCAGTTCATCCAATCTGCTTGACGGTGGAATGAATGAGATATTTGGTGTGGATGACGGAAATGGTCTTTATACTTCTGAAGTGAAAAATGTGGAATTCAGTGATGGTGTGGATTTAAAGGTAAGTGGAGTGAATATCCGTCTGGTGCCGGCAAAGGAATAAAAGTATTTACGGAAATATTATAGAAAAGCACAACAGGATTTGCCTGAGGAGGGCAAGGCTGCTGTGCTTTTTTGTGCTTGTGCGAGTAGTGAAAAATATATTTTTACCTATGCATTTGGAAAGCATTATGACAACTTAAGAAGTTCACATTGCTTTAAGAAAAAATTATGGTACAATTGCAGTGAATGTGGAAAGTTATAAAAAGTTATAAAGACTTATAAAAGAATATAAAAGTTATAAAAGGTTATAAAAGGAGTACTCAAAATGACAATCCGTACCGCACAGATGGAAGATATTGATGCAATTACAGCAGTGGAGACAGAATGTTTCCCGCCGGCAGAAGCAGCAACTAGGGAAGAATTTGCAGAACGTTTAAAATATTATAAAGACCATTTCTGGCTGATGTTCAATGAGGGACATCTGGTGGCATTTGTAGATGGCATGGTGAGCAATCAGAAAGACCTTACAGATGAAATGTATGAAAAAGCAGACCTGCATGAGGAACAGGGTGACTGGCAGATGATTTTCGGTGTGAATACCATCCCGGCATATCGAAGATGCGGTCTGGCAGAGCAGCTATTAAAAAGAGCTATTGCAGATGCAAAAGCCCAGGGAAGAAAAGGGCTGGTGCTGACCTGCAAGGATAAGCTGATACATTACTATGCAAAATTTGGTTTTGAAAATGAAGGCGTATCGGAATCTACTCATGGAAACGTGGTGTGGAACAAGATGCGTCTGACTTTCTAAAATTGGAATATCTTATAAAAACGAAATGAGGCAGAACTTTGAAATATAAAAAAGTAGTAAAAGGAAGCTTTGTAGACCGCCCGAATCGTTTTATAGCCCATGTTAAGATTGACGGTGAGATTCAGACGGTACATGTAAAGAATACCGGGCGGTGCCGGGAACTGCTGCTTCCGGATGCGGAAGTTTATCTGGAAGTGGCAGACAATCCGGCACGAAAGACAGACTATGATTTGATTGCGGTCTATAAAGAAAATTTTGGCTTAATAAATATTGACAGTCAGGCACCCAATAAGGTGGCAAAGGAATGGCTTGAAACACAGAATTATGATGTAGTGAAACCGGAGTATAAATATGGAAATTCCAGAATTGATTTCTATATGAAGAAAGGGATGCAGGAATATCTGATGGAAGTAAAGGGCTGTACCTTAGAACGGCAGGGAATCGGTTATTTTCCCGATGCACCAACAGAGCGAGGGGTAAAGCATTTACGGGAATTGATTGGAGCAAAAAAAGCCGGTTATGAATGTGCTGTGGCATTTGTGATTCAGATGGAAGGCGTAACGGAAGTCCGGGCAAATGAAGAGACACACCCGGAGTTTAAAGATGCGTTAGAAGAAGCACGGGCAGCAGGCGTAAAAGTATTGTTTCTTATGTGTAAGGTGGAAAAGGACAGCCTCAGAGTAGTGGAGCAGCGGGAGTAAAAAATGTGGTATAAAGAAAAGGTAGTGCGCTTCTATGATTTAGATAGAAATCTGATAGAGGTAAGGAAGCCGGTGAGGTTGGAAGGAAAGATTTAGCCGGCGAGCCAGAGAACTTCGATTCCGCTAACGCTCCATCTCAGTCGTGGCTGTCGCCACATGAACGGAAAGATTCAGGCATAAGAACGAGAACCGCAACTTCGATTCCGCTGACGCTCCATCTCAGTCGTGGCTGTCGCCACATCAAAAAGAAAGCTTTCAGCCGTTATCAAATAAATTTGAACAGCTGAAAGCCTTCTTTTTTTCTCTGGCTCGTAGCTTGCACGAAAAATTTGCTTGACAAGTGGCGAATCGGCTTATATACTGAATTAGTGTGCATACAAATGCACATTTATCAAATAATAGCACAGGAGGTGAAAATAATGCCAACATTTAACCAGTTAGTAAGAAAAGGACGTCAGACATCTGTTAAGAAGTCTACTGCACCTGCACTTCAGAAGGGCTACAATTCTTTAAAGAAGAAAGCAACTGATACTTCTGCTCCTCAGAAGAGAGGTGTTTGTACCGCTGTTAAGACAGCTACACCTAAAAAACCTAACTCAGCTCTTAGAAAGATCGCCAGAGTTCGTCTTTCCAACGGAATCGAAGTAACAAGCTACATTCCAGGAGAGGGACACAACTTACAGGAACATAGCGTTGTTCTTATTCGTGGTGGTCGTGTTAAGGACTTACCAGGTACAAGATACCATATTATCCGTGGAACTCTTGATACAGCAGGAGTCGCTAACAGAAAACAGGCTCGTTCCAAATACGGCGCTAAGAGACCAAAAGACGCTAAATAAGCTTAGCGCACACCAATAGTATCACAAACAGAGCTAAAGGTAAGTGTTGGAATTATTGTCACATACGATATATTTCCGCACGAACACATTTTAGAGAGACACATGTGAGTACCGTTGAATTAATCGAAACAAATACTACATGACAGGCACAATGACCTGTGATGCAAAACATGATTAAGGAGGGAAGTAACGTGCCACGTAAAGGACATACTCAGAAAAGAGACGTATTAGCAGATCCGATGTACAATAACAAAGTGGTTACCAAGCTTATCAACAACATTATGTTAGATGGTAAGAAAGGTATTGCACAGAAGATTGTATACGGTGCATTTGACAGAGTTGCAGAGAAGACTGAGAGACCAGCTCTTGAAGTATTCGAGGAAGCTATGAACAACGTTATGCCAGTACTTGAGGTAAAGGCTAGACGTATCGGTGGAGCAACTTACCAGGTACCTATCGAAGTTAGACCGGACCGTCGTCAGGCTCTGGCTCTTCGTTGGCTTACACTGTTTTCACGCAAGAGAGGCGAGAAGACAATGGAAGAAAGACTGGCAAATGAGATCATGGATGCAGCAAACAATACTGGTGCATCTGTAAAGAAAAAAGAAGATATGCACAAGATGGCAGAAGCAAACAAAGCTTTCGCACACTATCGTTTCTAATCAGAACGAGAGCATATTTTTTCGGTTAAGAAAATTAGGAGGAAAAAACCTTGGCTGGAAGAGAATATCCGTTAGAGAGAACCAGAAACATTGGTATTATGGCGCACATCGATGCTGGTAAAACAACGTTGACAGAGCGTATCCTTTATTATACCGGTGTTAACTATAAGATTGGTGATACTCATGAAGGTACTGCTACCATGGACTGGATGGAGCAGGAGCAGGAAAGAGGTATTACCATTACTTCAGCCGCTACGACATGTCACTGGACTTTGGAAGAGTTTACAAAGCCAAAGAAAGGTGCTTTAGAGCATCGTATCAATATCATTGATACTCCTGGACACGTAGACTTTACGGTTGAGGTTGAGCGTTCACTTCGTGTACTGGACGGCGCTGTCGGCGTGTTCTGTGCAAAAGGTGGAGTAGAGCCTCAGTCAGAAAATGTATGGCGTCAGGCTGACACATACAACGTACCTAGAATGGCATTCATTAACAAAATGGATATCTTGGGTGCAAACTTCTACGGAGCTGTTGATCAGATTCGTACAAGATTAGGTAAAAATGCAATCGTTCTTCAGTTACCAATCGGTAAAGAAGATGATTTCAAGGGAATTATCGATTTGTTTGAAATGAAAGCTTACATCTACAATGATGATAAGGGAGATGATATCTCCGTAACAGACATTCCGGACGATATGAAAGACGACGCAGAATTATATCATACCGAACTGGTTGAGAAAATCTGTGAGTTAGATGACGACCTTATGATGCAGTATTTAGAGGGAGAAGAGCCATCTGTTGAAGATATGAAGGCTGCCCTCAGAAAAGGTACCTGCGAGTGTACAGCAGTTCCGGTATGTTGTGGTTCTGCTTACCGTAACAAGGGTGTTCAGAAATTATTGGATGCTATCGTAGAATATATGCCAGCTCCAACAGACATCCCAGCTATTAAGGGTGTTGACCTTGAAGGAAATGAAGTAGAGAGACATTCATCTGATGATGAACCATTCTCCGCTCTTGCATTCAAGATTATGACTGACCCATTCGTAGGAAAACTTGCATTCTTCCGTGTTTACTCTGGTGTAATGAACTCCGGATCTTACGTACTGAATGCAACAAAAGATAAAAAAGAACGTGTAGGCCGTATCCTTCAGATGCATGCAAACAAGAGAGCAGAGCTTGAAAAAGTTTACTCTGGAGATATTGCAGCAGCCGTTGGATTTAAGTTTACAACTACTGGTGATACCATCTGTGATGAACAGCATCCGGTTATCTTAGAGTCCATGGAATTCCCAGAGCCAGTTATCGAGCTTGCTATCGAGCCTAAGACAAAAGCTGGACAGGGTAAGATGGGTGAAGCTCTTGCAAAACTTGCAGAAGAAGATCCTACTTTCCGTGCTCATACAAATACAGAAACAGGACAGACCATCATCGCTGGTATGGGTGAGCTCCATCTGGAAATCATTGTTGACCGTCTGCTTCGTGAATTCCATGTAGAAGCAAACGTAGGTGCTCCACAGGTTGCTTACAAAGAGACATTTACAAAGCCAGTTGATCAGGAATACAAATATGCAAAACAGTCTGGTGGACGTGGACAGTACGGACACTGTAAAGTTAAATTCGAGCCGATGGATGCCAACGGAGATGAACTCTTCAAGTTTGATTCTGCAGTTGTTGGTGGTGCTATTCCTAAGGAATACATCCCTGCAGTAGGCGAAGGTATCGAAGAAGCTACCAAAGCTGGTATCCTTGCAGGATTCCCAGTAGTAGGTGTTCATGCTACCGTATATGATGGATCTTACCATGAGGTCGATTCATCAGAGATGGCATTCCACATTGCCGGATCCATGGCTTTCAAAGAGGCTATGGCAAAAGCAGCTCCTGTAATTCTTGAGCCAATCATGAAAGTCGAAGTTACTATGCCGGAAGAGTACATGGGAGATGTTATTGGTGACATTAACTCTCGTCGTGGACGTATCGAAGGTATGGATGACATCGGTGGTGGAAAAATGGTTAAAGCATATGTTCCACTTGCTGAGATGTTTGGATACTCAACAGACTTACGTTCCAGAACTCAGGGACGTGGTAACTACTCAATGTTCTTCGAGAAATATGAGCAGGTTCCGAAGTCTGTACAGGACAAGATTGTTGCATCTAAAGCAAAATAATAAAAATGCTTGAAAAACTCGCAAGTTTTTTATATAATCAGAAATAGCCGAGTGACTTATTAAAATGTAAAAATAAGCGCCCAGAAAGGGCATAAAATTAAGGAGGACGTTTTAAAATGGCAAAAGCTAAGTTTGAAAGAACCAAACCACATTGTAATATCGGAACCATTGGTCACGTAGACCATGGTAAAACAACTTTAACAGCAGCTATTACAGCAGTTTTAGCAGCAAGAGTTGCAGGTAATACAGCTACAGATTTCGCTAACATCGATAAAGCTCCAGAAGAGAGAGAAAGAGGTATCACTATCTCTACAGCTCACGTTGAGTATGAAACAGAGAAGAGACATTACGCACACGTTGACTGTCCTGGACATGCTGACTACGTAAAGAACATGATTACCGGAGCAGCTCAGATGGACGGCGCTATCCTTGTTGTTGCTGCAACTGATGGTGTTATGGCTCAGACAAAGGAGCACATCCTTCTGTCTCGTCAGGTAGGTGTACCTTACATCGTTGTTTTCTTAAACAAATGTGATATGGTAGACGACCCAGAGTTAATCGAGTTAGTAGAAATGGAAGTTACAGAGCAGTTAGAGGAATATGGTTTTGAAGGCTGCCCAATCATCCAGGGTTCTGCTCTTAAAGCTCTTGAAGATCCTAACGGACCATGGGGCGACAAGATCATGGAATTAATGGATACTGTAGATAGCTATATCCCAGATCCACAGCGTGATACAGATAAACCTTTCTTAATGCCAGTTGAGGACGTATTCACAATCACAGGTCGTGGTACTGTTGCAACAGGTAGAGTAGAAAGAGGAACATTACATCTGAATGACGAACTTGAAATCCTTGGTGTTAAGGAAGATGTTCAGAAGACAGTTGTAACTGGTATCGAGATGTTCCGTAAACAGTTAGACGAGGCTCAGGCTGGTGATAACATCGGTGCACTTCTTCGTGGTGTTAACCGTGATCAGATCGTTCGTGGACAGGTTCTTGCTAAACCAGGTACTGTTACTTGCCACAGAAAATTTACAGCTCAGGTTTACGTTTTAACAAAAGATGAAGGTGGACGTCATACACCTTTCTTCAATAACTACAGACCACAGTTCTACTTCAGAACAACTGACGTAACTGGTGTTTGTGAATTACCAGCAGGTACAGAGATGTGTATGCCTGGTGATAACGTAGAAATGACTATCGAACTGATTCATCCAGTAGCTATGGAGCAGGGTCTTACTTTCGCTATCCGTGAAGGTGGTAGAACAGTAGGTTCAGGACGTGTTGCTACAGTTATCGAGTAATCTTTGCTCTTGCAATGAATTGCTAAAATAAGTAAAATTAACCCGGAGAGTGTTCGCACTTCTCCGGGTTTTTTGCAACTTGCACACAACCAACAGAGGGAGACATTATGGTTACTTGTAGAGACGTCAATAATTTGGATCTGGATGGAGTAGAACTGCTGACAGGGGAAGTAGGACTGGACAGAGTGGTGTCCTGGACATATTTTGTGCAGACGAAGCCCTATGAAGAGCATATGAATCCAGGTAACTTTGCACTGATTGTAGTGGATTATCTGAGGTTTGACATCGAGAAGACCTTTGAAACAATGGTAGAACTGAATGCATTGGGAATTTCCGGGCTTGCAATATCGATTGTGGATGACCGGGAGAAGATTCCACAGAAAATGATAGACAAGGCGGTTGAATTGAAATTGCCACTGTTCTATGTCCGCTGGGAAGGCGCAACCTTCGTGGATATTGCACAGAGTATCGGGCAGCTGATACTGGAAACCAATATTACAAATAAGCGTACCGGGGACTATTTATATAATCTGCTGTTTGGATATGAAGTAAATGATAAATATATTGAAAAAATATCCAGCCAGTTTGGACTGGCTTTCGACCGGGCATATCGTGTTGGAATCATTGTAATTGACCGGAAATATGGAATTAACCTGGAGCAGGATGAGCATACTTATCTCTATTATACGGACTGTCTGAACCGGGAAGTAATGCATATGGAAAATCGTCCGATGTATATGCGATTCTTAAATAAATTTGTGCTGCTGTTTGAGGCAACGGAGGATAAGGAGACAGAGCGGCAGATTGAACAATTGCTAAAGAAGCTGGACAGCCGCCCGCAGTTTGCCGGGCTGATACACAGTACCTGTATTTTAGGCGCAGCTTATACGGATCCGTCTGAATTTGGCAAGAGCTATCAGGAAGCAAAAAATCTGATTCCAAAGAAAGATTATCTGCCGAATCCTACTAATAAAAAAGTGCTTAGTGCCAGTTCCATGGGCATTTATAAATATATGTTTAACAATGGAAATCAGCAGGAGATACTGGACTACTGCAATGACAAATTAAAGAAGCTTGAGATGTATGACCAGACCAATGGGGCATTTCTGGTGGAGACACTGCTGACATATTATATGAGTGGATTTAATGTGGGAAAGACAGCAGAGGCTTTGTATATCCATCGGAATTCTCTGCAGTACCGCCTGAAGAAGATAGAAGAAATACTGGAGGTTGACCTGGAAGATTCCATGGAATATCTCGATATTGTAAACTGTATTCTGGTAAAAAGACTGATGTTTAATTAAAAGACTGTGCAAAACGCACAACCAAATTGTGCAATTTGAAAGTTGAAAAGAAGAAAAAGAAAGTATACTATACTGTCTATCAGCAAAGACGCTTTGAGAGAAAGAAATCTCAAGCGTCTTTTTTGATACTCTAGAGAAACAAAAAGTCGGCTTCACATTTGCATTTAAGGAGGAACATATTATGAATAAAAGAAAATTATTAGCATTGGTACTGACAGGAGTTATGGCAATATCTACATTGGCAGGATGTGGTTCATCAGATACAAAAACATCCGATACAGATGTGAAAACCTCAGAGACAGCAGAGACATCTGATAAGAATGTATTAAGAGTTGGAATGGAATGTGCATATGCTCCATTTAACTGGACACAGGACAGTGATACAACACCGGATGGAAGCAAGGCGGTTCCGATTTATGGATCTGACTATTATGCATATGGATATGATGTGGCAGTAGCCCAGAAGCTTGCTGATGAGATGGGAATGGATTTAGAGGTTCATAAAGTAGAATGGTCTTCCATTGGAATCTCATTAGATGCAGGAGATTATGATGTAATCATTGCAGGAATGGGAAAAACAGCAGAAAGAGAAGCTTCTTATTCATTTACAGAACCATATTATTACAGAGATAACTGTATTGTAGTAAAAAAGGGAAGTGCTTATGAAAATGTAAAAGGACTTTCTGATCTGGCAGGAACCGGATGTAAAGTAACAACACAGTTAGGAACCGGCTGGGTACCTCTTTTGGACCAGATTGAAGGTGCAGAGCAGTCAGGAAATTATGAGACAACATCCGAATGTTTCATGGCAATATCCAATGGTGTTGCAGATGTATGTGTCGTAGATTTGCCAACCGCACAGTCAGCAGCACTTACCAATGATGATCTTGTGATTATTCAGTTAGATGCAGATGATTCTTTCACCGGTGATGATGAAATGGTAAATGTATGTATCGCTACCAGAAAAGATGATACCGCATTAAGAGATAAAATCCAGGATGCTATGGATGCCATTGGCTGGAATGATAAAGCCAAAATGGATGAGCTGATGGATACTGTTCTGACACAGCAGCCGGCAGCAAACTAGAAATATTTCCAGCGTGAGCTGAGTAACAGATAAAGTGAGGTAGAGAAATATGTTAGTAGAAAATCCGAGTAATTCGTTAGAGTGGATGATATTTTTAGCCCAGAAATATGCAAGTATGTTTATCAAAGGAACCTGGCTTACGCTGGAAATTGCTGTAATCGGAACGCTGGTTGGTTTTGTGTTAGGCTATATTGTCGGACTTGTAAATGATGCAAAAATCAGCGAGGGTGATAATGTTTTCAAGAAGCTTCTGATGCGGCTTTTGAAAATCATCTTTACTGTATATGTGGAAATCTTCCGTGACACTCCAATGATTGTTCAAGCAATGATTGTATACTATGGAATAAAAATGCTGGGAGTAGAAATGACACCGGTATTTGCAGGTATTGTGGTAACGGTATTAAATACCGGAGCTTACATGGGTGAGACAGTACGTGCCGGAATCGGCTCCATTGATATGGGCCAGCGGGAAGGTGCATGGGCAATGGGAATGTCGCCATTTAAGACAATGCTGTATGTGGTATTGCCACAGGCATTTAAAAATATTATCCCAGAGATGGCAAATACATTCCTGACAAACCTGAAGATGACATCCGTATTAAATGTAATTGCAGTACAGGAACTTTTCATGGCTGCAAAAACAGTCGGAGGAAATTATTACAAATACTTCGAGTCATACCTGGTAATTGCAGTGATTTACTTTGTATTGTGCTTTGTCTTTGATAAGATTTTCAAATTTATTGAAAAGAAAATGCAGGGCAAGACAGATTACGCACTGGCAATTGAGTATATGGATAATCAGTAGGAGGAACGGATATGGGAGAGACAGTAATTTCAATCAAGGATTTGAGCAAATCATTTGGGAATCATGAGGTTTTAAGAAAAATAGATATTGATATAGAAGCAGGGGAAATTATCTGTATAGTTGGTTCTTCCGGTTCCGGAAAGTCAACGCTGCTGCGGTGTATCAATAAACTGGAGCGGCAGACCTCTGGTAAAATCCTTTACCATGATAAGGAAGTCCGGAATATACAGAAGGACATCAATGAATACCGCTCCAGGGTGGGAATGGTATTTCAGTCCTTTAACCTATTTAACAATATGACTGTATTGCAGAACTGCATGCTTTGCACCAGAAAGGTGCTTCATATTTCCAAAGAAGAGGCATTTAACCGGGCAATCACACATTTAAAGGATGTAGGAATGGCTCCTTATATCAATGCAAAACCATCACAGCTTTCCGGAGGACAGAAACAGAGGGTTGCCATTGCAAGGTCTCTTTGCATGAATCCGGAAGTACTTCTTTTCGATGAGCCGACTTCTGCACTGGACCCGGAAATGGTAGGAGAAGTATTAAATGTTATGAAAGAGCTTGCCAAGACGGGACTTACAATGATTATTGTTACTCATGAGATGGCATTTGCAAGGGATGTGTCCACCAGAACCATTTTCATGGATTCCGGCTATGTGGCAGAGGATGCAGCTCCATCCGAACTGTTTACCAATCCGAAAAATCCGAGAACACGGGAATTCTTAAGTCGTTATTTAGCAGGTTAAAGGAGGACAGAAAATATGGAGAATTTTGTAATAACCTTTGCAAGAGGATTCGGAACAGGCGGAAAGGCGATTGCTTCCCAGCTGGCAAAGGAGTTAGGTATTCACTGTTATGAAAACCGAATCTTAACACTGGCAAGCCAGCTCAGTGGACTGGATGAGAATATTTTTCAGGAAGTAAATGAAAAAATGAGGGAGACCAGTGGATTTTCCAGCTTTTTAAGAGGACTGCCACGGTCTAGACGTTACATTTCCAGAAATGAAAAATTCGTATCGGATGACAAGCTGTTTGAATATCAGAGTGAAATTATCAAAGATCTGGCAGAAAAAGAGTCCTGCGTCATCGTCGGAAAATGTGCCGATTATGTACTGAAGGGCAAACCAAATGTGGTGAGCATCTATATTGAGGCACCGAGAGCATTCTGTGTGAACCGTACCATGGAAAATATGGGTGTGACCGAAGAGGTCGCTAATGCAACCATAGAGCGGACGGATAAATTCCGGGCAGATTATTATGAATATTACACCCATGGAAATTACTGGACAAACCCGGTCAATTATGACATGACATTAAACAGTGAGCGGGTTGGCATGCAGAACTGTGTAAAAACCATTGAGCAGTACCTGATTATCAAAGAGCTGATTACACCGGATATGATACATCCGGCAGGAGAATTAAAATAAGAGTTTGGGATAAGAGTTTGAAGTAAAAAGTTTGAAATAAAAGTTCAAAATAAAAGTTCAAAGTAGGAACAGAGTTGGAAAATTAGAAAAAGACAGAAAAAAGCAGGAACACCGGAACAGGAACGGAGCTCCTGCTTTTTTGCGGCAATAAGAAAATGCTGGTGGCAGCTTCCACAGGGATTGTTTTATTGCGAACAAACTGGATTTTATATATAATGAAGTAAAACAACTCGGGAGAAAAATTGATGGAAGCAGGAATGATTACAACAGTGCTTTTGGTGGCATGTGCAACTATATGTATTGGCGTTGGCATCTTTTACTTTTTTATTAATAATACGAAAAACAAGGGGCGGATTTGCATCCTGCTTCTGGGAATAGGAGGAGGAATCTGGGCACTGGGTTCAGCATTGTATGGAAATTGTACAGATGACAGATTGGCACAGAATTTCTTTTGCATGACAATTGTGGGCTTTAATTTATATGTCATTGCGATTGTAATTTATGTGGCGTGTCTGACTGGTGTAAAAATAAAGGGATATGGTCTGATGGTTGGATTAGGAATACTGACATCTCTGGTGGATGGTGTTTCTTTTGGAAGTATGCGGATCCGCCATTTTTACAGGGTCAATGGAAGAACCTGCTTTACCACAGAATTTCATGGCAGCGTGTTTTATCACTGGATGTATATTATGCTTTGCTTTTTGTGCTGCATCTATATTGTACTATATTGGTCGAAGAAAATTATGCGTAAAAGTCAGAGAAAATATGTGGCATATATCATTCTGGGAAATACAATTATGCTTCTTTCGGCAATTCCGGATACGGTGTTGCCATTTTATGGAATTAAATCTTATCCCAGTTCGGTTTATGGTGTAACAGTTTCGTTTTTAATGACTGTATTTTTTAGTATCCGGTATGATACTTTTGGAATATCAAAATTAACAGTTTCAGATTATCTGTTTAATCAGATTGACTATGGTGTGATGGTATATGATTATCAGAGAGCACATATTTTACATAATACAAATGCAGAAGTGTTGTTCGGTGCAGATGTGGAACAGCCTTTTGAAGAACTGGTAACCTGCGAGTGCAATAAGGAAGAATTTGCAGAACAGCTTTATCAGGGAAAATTAGAGCACTGCAAGGTGAAATGCCTGCAGGGCAATCAGATTTTATCGGTAACGTCTTCGATGGTCTGCGATGAATATGGCGAGATGCAGAACACTATCGTAACGCTAGTGGATATTACTTACGAAGAAGGACTTTTAGAGCGGCTACGGGTGTCAGACCGGGCGAAGACCGATTTCCTTACGAATATGTCCCATGAAATCCGTACGCCAATCAACGGTATTATGGGAATGAACAGTCTCCTGCTCCGGCAGATTGATACGCTGCCAAGAGAGAAGATTGCAGAGTATGCAGGAAATATGCAGCGGGCCAGCAGAACCTTGCTTGCTATTGTAAATGACATTTTGGACATTTCCAAAATTGAATCAGGAAAGATGGAGCTGCTTTGCGAGGGTTATGAGCTGGCTTCCCTCATCAATGACTGCTATACGATAGTTGCTTCTAACTGCAAGAAAAAGAATCTGGATCTGTATATGGAAATTGATGAGAATCTTCCATCCATTTTATATGGAGATGATGTCCGCATCCGCCAGGTTGTAAATAATTTCCTGTCCAATGCGGTAAAATATACCAAGCGTGGTCATGTAATTTTAAAAATTTCTTATAGCAGGATAGACGAGGAAAGTATCAACCTGCGTATCGATGTAAAGGACAGCGGAATTGGAATCCAGAAGAAGGATATGGAGAACCTTTTCCAGAATTTCACAAGATTAGAAGAGCATAAGAACCGCAATATCGAGGGAACCGGACTGGGACTGAGCCTGACGAAACGTCTGGTAGATATGATGCACGGAGAAGTACAGGTAGAAAGCCAGTATGGTGAAGGCTCAACATTTACGGCAATCATACCGCAGAAGGTCATCTGCGAAGATGGCATTGGTGATATGAAGCAGATTTTCGAAAACTATGAGCTTTCTGTCGGTGCAATGATGCCGGTACCTCAGTTTGCCGGCACGCATATCCTTGTGGTAGACGATATGGAAATGAACCGCATTGTGGCAAAAGAGATGCTGCTGCAGACAGGTGCAATCGTGGATGTGGCAGGCAGTGGAGAAGAAGGGCTGACTCTGATGAAAGAGCAGCACTATGATCTTATTTTCATGGATCAGATGATGCCGGATATGGATGGTATTGCCACCTTTGAGGAAATGAAGAGAATGAATCATCAGAATAAAACTACACCGGTAATTGCCATGACAGCCAATGCGGTAAAAGGAGCAAAGGAAATGTATCTGCAGCATGGATTTGCCGATTATATTTCCAAACCGATTTTTGAAGAGAAGATGTGGAAGATACTGGAACGTTTTCTGGCGGACAAGCAGACAGAGGCAGTGGAAAAGAAAAATCCTGACGGTGGAGCAGAAGAAAATAAGAAATCATTACAGGAGCGTTTCCCATATCTTGATACGAAGCAGGGAATGTCCGTATGCATGGAAGACGAAGATTTTTATCTTAAGATATTAAAAGTTTATCTGAAAGATGAGATGGTGGATACTCTGCAGCAGGATTATGAGGCAGGGACCTGGGCACAGTATCAGATTCATGTGCATGGACTGAAAAATGTGTCTGCGAATATCGGAGCCATGGAGCTGTCCGAGCAGTTTAAGGGATTAGAGTATGCCATCAAGAATCATGACATTCCAGATACGGATTATATCCGAAGTCATCATGATAAAGTAATGGAGGCATACCAGGAGCTCTTGCAGCGGCTGGAGCGGGATGTCTGAGAAGGAGGAAGACAAACATGGTAAAAATCGACTTAATTACCGGCTTTTTAGGTTCCGGTAAAACAACATTTATAAGAAAATACGCCCAGTATCTGATGGAACAGGGCATGAATATTGGAATCTTGGAGAATGACTATGGCGCAGTAAATGTGGACATGATGCTGCTGCAGGATTTGATGGGAGATAACTGTGAGCTGGAAATGGTAGCCGGAGGCTGTGATAAGGACTGCCACAGAAGACGTTTTAAGACAAAGCTAATCGCCATGGGCATGTGCGGATATGACAGGGTGCTGGTGGAGCCATCCGGAATTTTTGATGTGGACGAATTCTTTGATGCACTGCGGGAAGAACCGCTGGATCAGTGGTATGAGATTGGAAATGTAATTGCAATCGTAGATGCCAAGCTGGAAAAAGAGCTGTCCGATGAGGCAGATTTTATTCTGGCATCAGAGGTGGCAGATGCAGGCTGCATTCTATTAAGCCATGCTGATGAAGCTACAGCAGAAGAAATGGATGCAACGGTTGCACACATCAACGAAGCCTTGGAGAAGATTCACTGTAAGAGAAGACTGGGAAAAGAGATTCTGCGTAAGAGTACACCGCAGCTTACTTCGGAAGATTTGCACCGGATTATGAGCAGTGGCTATGTGATGGAAAATTATGAGAAAATGGATCTGGAGGAACACTCCGGTTTCGAGTCACAGTATTTTATGAATGTATCTATGACAGCAGAAAAAATGCAGAGAGTCGCAAAAGAAATCTTAGAAGACAGCTCCTGCGGAGCAGTATTCCGGATTAAGGGATTTATAAAGGCAGCAGATAATTCCTGGATACAACTCAATGCTACCCACAACGGAGTGCGAATGGAACCGATTCAGGAAGGCCAGGAAGTTATTATTGTAATCGGAGAGCATTTGCAGCGGGATAGAATCGAAGCATATATCGGAGCGGAGAGTGTATAAAGATAAAACGATATTATAGTGTACGAATGGATAATACAAGTGTACAATATACTACACAAAATAACACAATATATTCTATTAATTCTAACGAACAGACTGGAAAAAGCAGAAAAAACAGGAAAATATAACTTTTTGTAAAAAAATATTGACAGAGCAAAAAAGACGTGATATTGTATAACTGTTCAAAATAATAGACAAACAAAAGCGAAGGCGCTTACCAATCGGTAAGTGCCTTTTTTACTTTACAGAAAATTGCTTTCCTGTAAAGTAAAAAATGCTCCGCGAGGATGCGCACTGCGGCGTATAAGGTAGATGTCGCAAGCGACCGACGCAGGCGCGAGAATGTGCCGAGGCACATGCTTTGTTCCGTCGATTGAACAAAACAAACCGGTTTAAAGAGAAAACAAAAAAGAGTAAAGAATATGTCAAGGAGGATTCAATTATGAAATTAAAAGACACAGGATTAAGCGTACAGGACATTAAAGATAAAGTAAATAAATATATGATTGAAACATATGAGCGTTTCGATTTCCTGGCTGAGACAGCAGAGGGCATGTACCTCTATGATGAGAAAGGAACACCATATCTTGACTTCTATGCAGGAATCGCTGTTAACAATGCAGGAAACCGTAACCCGAAGGTAGTAGCAGCAGTCAAAGATCAGGTAGATGATATCATGCATACCTTCAACTATCCATATACCATTCCACAGGCACTGTTAGCAGAAAAAGTTTGTAAGACCATTGGCATGGATAAGATTTTCTATCAGAACTCCGGAACAGAAGCCAATGAAGCAATGATTAAAATGGCCCGTAAATATGGAATTGAAAAATACGGTCCAAATAAATATCATATCGTAACTGCAAAAATGGGATTCCATGGAAGAACATTTGGAGCAATGTCAGCAACCGGTCAGCCGGGAAATGGATGCCAGGTGGGATTTGGACCAATGACTTATGGATTTTCTTATGCACCATACAACGATTTGGAAGCATTTAAAAATGCATGCACAGAGAATACCATTGCAATTATGATTGAACCGGTACAGGGTGAAGGCGGAGTACATCCGGCAACCATGGAATTCATGAAAGGCTTAAGAGGGTTCTGTGATGAGAAAGGAATGCTCTTATTATTAGATGAGGTACAAACCGGATGGTGCAGAACCGGAGCAGTAATGTCTTATATGAATTATGGCGTAAAACCGGATATCGTATCTATGGCAAAAGGTCTTGGCGGCGGAATGCCAATCGGTGCAATCTGTGCAACGGAAGAGGTCGCCAAAGCATTTACTCCTGGTTCCCATGGAACAACCTTTGGTGGACATCCAATCAGCTGTGCAGCAGCTTTGGCTGAGGTGGGGGAGCTCTTAGACAATGACTTAGCCGGAAATGCAAAGAAGATGGGAGATTATTTCTCAGCAAAATTAGAAAAATTACCACATGTAAAAGAAGTAAGACATCAGGGCTTATTAGTTGGTGTAGAATTTGATGATACCATTTCCGGTGTAGATGTAAAACATGGCTGCTTAGACAGAAAGCTTCTGATTACAGCTATCGGTGCACATGTCATTCGTATGGTGCCGCCACTTATCGTATCCGCAGAAGAATGCGACAAGGCATATGCAATCATTGAAGAAACGGTAAAATCACTGGAAAAGTAAGAAATTTAGGAATCCGTGTCCTTCAAACCGGGCACCGGAAGAATAACAGAAAAATAAAAAAATAAGAAACAGAAAAGACGAGGATGTCACAGAAAATAAGTGCGCCCTCGTCTTTTTTATGCAGATAGTTGTTAGGCATCCATACGAAGCTGCCAGTGGCAGGTTCGTATGGATGAGAAAAAACGTATGTATATACATTAAGGAAGGGAAGCAAAATGGAACATCTTGTTATTACAATAGGATGCGAATATGGCGCAAAAGGAAATCAGATTGGGAAAAAGGTTGCACAGGATTTGGGCATCAAGTTTTATGACCGTGAAACGGTAGATGAGATTATCAAAGAAGTAGGAATTCCCAAGGATATTATGGAAAAGGTAGAAGAAGGAGTGACCATTGCCGGTAAAGGAGCAGAAGGTGATGTCAGGGGTTCTTTCTCCAAATACGCTGATTTGACAGAACGTGCAATTCACGTCCAGAAAACAATTATTCGAAAACTCGCAGCAAGAGAGTCCTGTGTGATTATAGGACGTTCTGCTGATTATATTTTAAAAGAACAGAAACCAATATTACGCATTTTCATTTATGCACCGGACGAAATCCGGATAAAGAATGTAATGGAAAGCCACAATCTTTCGGCAGATGATGCAAAATTGCTGATTGTGGAAAAAGATAAACGTTATCACAAAAGACATATGGCACTGACCGGAAGCAATCGTGGAGACAGACATAACAGGGATATGCTGATTAACAGCGATTTGCTGGGTGTGGATGGAACTGCACAGTTGATTGAAGAAGTAGCCGGAAAAGTATTTCAGGAATAGGAGGTAGTAAATATGGAACAGAAGAAAACAGAATTCAATAAAGTATTTAATGCCTGGGATATTCTTGTCATTGCATTTGGTGCCATGATTGGATGGGGCTGGGTCGTATCCTCCGGTGGCTGGATTCAGAAAGGCGGAGTTCTTGGAGCAGCTCTCGGATTTGTTCTTGGTGGAATCATGATATTCTTTGTGGGATTGACTTATGCAGAACTTACGGCAGCCATGCCACAGTGTGGTGGTGAGCATGTGTTCAGTTACCGGGCAATGGGCTCAAATGGTTCCTTTATCTGTACATGGGCAATCGTCCTGGGATATGTCGGAGTTACCTGCTTTGAAGCATGTGCATTTCCAACGATTCTGACCTATCTCTGGCCGGGATTTTTAAAGGGATATCTTTATACGGTAGCTGGATTTGATATCTATGCTTCCTGGCTGATTGTAGCAATTATCGTTGCATTTTTAATTATGATAATAAACATTTTTGGAGCCAAAACAGCAGCTATTTTACAGACCATTCTTACTATTATCATTGGTGGAGCAGGGATTTTGTTGATTGTTGCATCCGTCATCAATGGAAGTGTGGATAATCTTAACGGACAGATGTTTGCCGGCACATCAACCGGAGGTGGAATCAAGGCAGTGCTTAGTGTTGCGGTGTTATCTCCATTTTATTTTATCGGATTTGATGTTATCCCGCAGGCGGCAGAGGAAATCAATGTTCCACCGAAGAAAATTGGAAAAATGCTGATATTATCTGTTGTACTGGCAGTGCTGTTTTACTCGCTGGTTATCATTGCAGTAGGTCTGGTATTAAAGCAGGATGCCATTGCAGCATCACAGACAGGAACCGGTCTTGTAACCGCAGATGCCATGGCAGTAGCGTTTAAAACATCGGTCATGGCAAAAGTAATTATTGTTGGTGGAATGTGCGGAATCATTACTTCCTGGAACTCCTTTATGATTGGTGGTTCCCGTGCTTTATATTCCATGGCAGAATCCTATATGATTCCAAGAACTTTTGCAAAACTTCATCCAAAGCATAAGACCCCGTTAAATGCATTAATCCTGATGGGAATTCTTACGATGTTAGCACCGTTTGCGGGACGTGTCATGATGGTATGGATTTGTGATGCAGGTAACTTTGGATGCTGTCTTGCCTATTGTATGGTATCCATTTCATTTCTGATTTTAAGAAAGAAAGAACCGGATATGCCTCGTCCGTATAAAGTGCCTGGTTATAAATTTGTGGGTGTAATGGCAGTCTTAATGTCAGGATTTATGGTATGCATGTACTGCATTCCGGGAACCGGCGGCAGCCTGATTCTTCCGGAGTGGTTGATGGTTGGAGCCTGGAGCTTGCTTGGAGTTGTATTCTTTGTAATCTGTAAAAAGAAATACAAAGAGTCCTTTGGCAGTCTGGTACAGCTTATTTCAGATGAAGATGCAGCAACATTGATGCCGGAGGCAGATGATGTGGAGCTGGATCAGGTAATCGATGTGGCAATCGACCGTGTATTGGCGCGGCTGGCAGGATAATGGAATGTATGGAGTAAAGAAAGCAGAATATAGAAAAGTCGTGTAGTAAGTTCTGAAAATACCGACAGAAAATGAGAGGAAAAGCTATGAACGAATTTAATTTTTCAGTACCACAGAATATTATCGTAGGAAGAGGCTCTATGGCAAAACTTCCGGAAGTTGCAAAAAAAATGGGTGGAAAGCATGCGTTTATCATATCCGGACCGCATCTTAAGAAGATGGGACTGGTGGAGAAAGCGGCAGAATCTTTAAGAGCCGAAGGAATTTTGGTGGATGACTTTACGGATATCGAAGGAAATCCTTCCGTTACAACCGTGGAAGCAGCGACAGAAGCATTTCAGGCTTCTGGGGCAGACTTTATCGTAGCTTTTGGCGGCGGTTCTCCGATGGATGTAGCAAAGGCAGTCGGTGTAGTAGCAAAATACGGTGGAAGCATTACCGAATACGAAGGGGCACATAAAGTGCCGGGCAAAATTATTCCATTGGTGGCACTACCGACTACAGCAGGAACCGGTTCTGAGGTAACAGCATTTTCTGTAATTACTGACCACAGCAGAGACTATAAACTGACGGTATTTTCTTATGAACTGCTGCCGGCATATGCTATTCTGGACGCAGACCTGATTACAACGGCACCAGCCAGTGTGGCGGCAGCCTGCGGAATTGATGCATTTATCCATGCAGAAGAGGCGTATATTTCAACTGCGGCTTCTCCATTTTCCGATGCCATGGCAGAAAAAGCAATGGAGCTCATCGGAGAAAATATCCGGAGATTTGTGGCAAACCGCACCGATGTGGAGGCGGCAGAGGCAATGATGGTAGGCTCACTGTTTGCTGGAATTGCATTTTCTTTTGCAAGACTTGGAAATGTACATGCCATGAGCCATCCGGTCAGTGCATTTTTTGATGTGCCACACGGAGTTGCCAATGCAGTATTGCTTCCGGTAGTAGCGGAGTATAATGCCTTAGCTGACCATGGAAGGTATTATAAAATTTATAACTACATCAGTGAAATTCCGGCCTATGAAGATGAATTTGAACCGATGATGTTAGTGGATGCCATCCGTTCCTTATGCAAAGCCATCGGAATTCCGGCAAATCTTACGGAAGCCATCAATCAGGCAGGCAAAACAGGAAGCATCAGCCGGGAGACCATCGAAGAGAAAATAGAAGCAATGGCAGCAGATGCCATGAAGAGCGGCAATATTGCAGTGAACCCACGGTCATCCCGTCAGTGTGATATAGAAATGTTATACCGCAAGGCACTGTAAAACAGATATCTTTATCAAAAACATCGGTTAATATCATAAAAATTTGATGCGAAAAGTTTGATGTAAAAAATTTGAAGTGGAAGTTTCAAATGGAAAGAGAGGAAAATGCATGGATTACCTGTCACACAATGTATCGGAAAATTTAAAGAGACTGCGTCAGTCCAAGGGAATGAGTCTTGATCAGGTGGCAGAGCAGACCGGTGTAAGTAAGAGTATGCTGGCACAGATTGAAAAGGGAACGGCAAATCCATCATTGGGTGTGCTTGGAAAGATTACAAGCGGACTGCGGATTGAATTTCAGACTTTAATTGAAGCTCCCCGTGTGGATTTCTGTCTGGTGAAGCCGGAAGAAATGATTCCAACCAAGGAACTGGAGGGACAGTATAAGGTCTTTACCTGCTTTCCATTTGAGGACTCCCAGTCCGTAGAAATCTACCGGATTGACGTAGAGCCGGGCGGTGTATACACCAGTGGAAGCCACGGCGAGCGGACGAGAGAATATATTACGGTAATTGACGGCGCGCTGACCATAGAATGCCATGACCACAGCCAGAAGGTGGAAAAGAGCCAGGTCTACAAATTCGAAACAGACCAGCCGCACATTTACCGGAATGAAGGAAGTGAGCGGGCAAGCTGTATGTGCTTTTTCTTAGACTATACAAATATTCGATAAATATAGCAGGCAATTGCGAAAGAGAGATAGATTTTGCACGGAAAATATTACGTTGATTCACAGAGGATTATCTTTATCCGATATGAAATGCCAACAGTTCTTAGAATGCGGGGTTTTCTTGCTTGTAAATTGTCTTTCCGCTTGCTTTGTCAGAATCGCTGCACTGTCCGTCGAGAGCAGATGCCACATAAAGCCTGCAAGGGGCACTGGGAATTTCGATATAATTATAATTTCATCTGGCAACCGGCACAAATTCACATCCATGTTCAATTGCACCTCGCTGGTACATCCCTGTACCAGCGTTGCCCGTTGCCAGACGAAATTCCCAGTGCCCCTAACAGCCCTTATCAGGCATCTGTACTTCGACGAACCGTACAGCGATTCTGACAAACATTGGAAAGACTGTTTTTATAACCAAAAGAAACCCCCGCATTTTAGAACTGTGGTATTTCGTAGCGAAAGAAAATCCACTGCGAATCAACGTAATATTATTGTGGCAACTCTTCTCAATCCCTCATTCACAATTGCCTGGAATATTTATGGAAGAAATAGAATAAAGAATATATATTTTACAAAGATTATACAAATATCAGACAAAGCAAAACTTGACTTGATTCATTCCGAGGATTAGAATGGAAAAAGAGAATGAATCAGGAGGTGAAATGCATGGACAGTTGCGACAGTACTGGGCGAAGTAGTATCTGCGGTGGCAGACAGAAGATGATTTTGGCGCAATTGGCCATGGATTTCTGATAAGAATCCAGACAGGACAATTGCTCTTTTTACGCTGGAAATGCGCTGTGTGTTTCCTGTAATTGTGAGGGTATCATCTGTGCTGCTACTGCAGGAAAATGATGTAAGGAGGCAGAAGCAGTGGACGAGAAATTAAAAGAGCAGAATTATGTAGAAGAGTTAATAGAGATTATCCGCAGTACAAAGAGTAATGAGGAATTGCGGGATAAATTATCCGATTATCATGAAAATGATATTGCGGATGCATTTGTGCGTCTGGATGAAGAAGAACGAAAGAGATTATACCCAATTCTGGGAGCGGAACAGGTTGCGGAAATCTTTACTTATATTGATGACCCGGATCTATATCTGAATGAATTGGATCTGGATAAAGCGGCACGGGTTATTTCCTACATGGACTCCGATGATGCGGTAGATGTCTTAGACGAACTGGATGATTCCAAGCAGGCACAGCTGGTAGAGTTGCTGGATGAAGAATCCAGTCATGACATTAAGATGATTCAGTCCTATGAGGATGATGAAGTCGGTAGTAAGATGACTACGAACTTCATTGTGATTAAGAATGATCTTACCATCCGGCAGGCCATGCGGGAGCTGATTCGTCAGGCGGGAGAAAATGATAACATTTTGACAGTTTATGTTACTGATGAAGCAGGCAAATTCTATGGAGCTATTGATTTAAAGGACTTAATCATTGCCCGTGAAAATAATGCACTGGAAGATATCATCAGTACATCCTATCCGTATTTGCGGGATCATGAACAGATCAGTGAATGTATCGAGCGAATGAAGGACTATGCAGAGGACTCCATTCCGGTACTGGATGAAAATGATGAAATCTTAGGTGTTATCACATCTCAGGATATCGTAGAAGTTGTGGATGATGAGATGGGTGATGACTACGCAAAGTTAGCAGGTCTGACCGCCGAAGAAGATTTACAGGAAACGCTGGTAGAGAGTATGAAGAAACGTCTGCCATGGCTGATTATCTTACTGGTACTTGGCATGGGCGTATCTTCTGTAGTGGGGATTTTTGAGACCGTTGTAGCCGTAATTCCAATTGTCATGTGCTTCCAGTCGCTGATACTTGACATGGCAGGAAATGTAGGAACACAGTCGCTGGCTGTAACCATTCGTGTACTGGTAGATGAAAATCTTACATCAAAACAGAAGCGTCATCTGGTAGGAAAAGAAATGCGTGTTGGGTTTATGAACGGGCTTTTTCTGGGGATACTGGCATTTTCCTTTATCGGATTATATGTCTGGTTGTTAAAGAATAATCCGGTGAGTCATGCATTTATTATTTCAGGATGCGTGGGTCTTGCACTGATGATAGCAATGGTAATATCAAGCCTTGTGGGAACCTTGATTCCAATGCTTTTTCATAAGATTAAGATTGATCCGGCAGTGGCATCCGGTCCATTGATTACCACAATTAATGACCTGGTAGCAGTAGTAACCTATTATGGATTAGTCTGGCTGCTGTTGATAGATGTATTGCATTTTGCATAGCATAAAACCTTAGGATGATGAGGAAATAAAGGATGAATAAAATCCAGAATATAAAAGTCCTTTTTTGGGATATTGATAATACACTGCTTGATTTTGATGCGGGAGCAGAAGATTCCATGAAACAGGCATTTGCAGATTTGGGGCTGGAGTTTAAACCGGAAATGTTTAATGTTTTTCAGGAAGAAAATCATATTATCTGGGACAAAATCGAAAAGGGTGAATTATCAAGGGAAGACCTTCCCTATGTCCGCTGGCAGATTATATTAAAACGGCTGGGATTAAAAGCCGATGGTGTGGCAATGGAGCATGTGTTCCGAAGCTATCTTCATAATAGTGCAGTGCCGGTGAGCGGTGCATTGGAAACATTGGAAGCTTTAGCAGGAAAATACATATTCTGTGCAGCAAGCAACGGACCGTATGAGCAGCAGCTAAACCGCCTGGAACGAGGCGGCATGCGTAAATATTTTACACATTGCTTTGTTTCGGAAAAGGTTGGCGTAGAGAAACCAGCCCTTCGTTTCTTTGAAAAATGTATGGAAGAATTGCCTGGAATTAAACCGGGAGAATGCCTGATGATAGGCGATTCCCTGACAGCAGATATTGCAGGAGGGCATGCTGCAGGACTTAAAACCTGTTGGTATCATCCGGCAGATGCCATAACCAATGAAAAATTAAAAGAGTTAGAACAGCAGGCAGATTACAGAGTAGAAAAATTGGTGGATTTGACAAATAAATTATAGCTTGAATGGGGGAGATTAACAGGAGAAAAAATGGAAGACAGGAAAGAAATTATAAAAATCAAAGAACCCATATCAACTGCAAATAAGTTTCACTCTTCGGAGCTTTTTTATATTGAAGAGGCAAAATTACCGTTCTCAGCAGGAATTTATACTTTAGCGGGGTGTGCGATGCACTGGCATCATTCATGGGAAATTTTGTGCCAGTTAGAGGGTGAAGCATATGTAAGATTTGGTGGGGAGAAGATTATTTCAAGACCAGGCGACATCACGGTCATTTCTGGGGAAGAACCACATGAAACGGAAAAAATTACAAAGCGACATAAAATATTGTTGTTACAGTTTCAAATGGAACCTGTTTTACCCTATTTTTCTGTGGCAAAGGAATATCAACACATTCCAAGTATATTATTAGATCCGTTTCGAAAAGTTGGACATTTTAATTTGAGAAGTAAAAAAGTAGAATCCATTATGTGGAAAATAGAGGGAGAATATAAAAAGAAGATTTTGGGATATGAGATTCGGATACCTGCGTATATTATGGAACTAATGGTATACTTTATGCGAAATGATTATATTTGTGCCAGAAGACCTGCGACAGAAGTTATGATAGCCTTGGAAAAAATTAGACCTGCGTTGTCTTACATAGAAGAAAATTATCAAAATCATATAGAGTTACAAAATGTAGCAGAATTGTGTTGCATGAGTATGTATACATTTTGCAGAGTGTTTAAACAGGCAACAGATTATACATTTGTAGAGTATTTAAATCATATCCGATTAAAATCTGCAGAAAAATTATTGCTTTCCACAAAACTCCCCATCAGTGAAGTGGCATATGAATCTGGTTTCTCGGGATTGAGCTATTTTAACCGGAAGTTTAAGGAAGTATATTCTATGGGACCAAGCAGATACCGTAAAATAAGTGGAAATGAAGAATTAAACTGTGAGGGTTATCATCATTCCAGAATTTAAAATATAGTAGTATATAAAGGAGACGAAATATACAAAATGTGATTAGTATATTTCGTCTTTTTTTAATTAAAAATGTCTTGCGCAAAATAGTGCAAAAATAAAGCAAGAATGAAATTGAATCATGAATATAAAATCGTTATATTTAAACTACAAAAAGCAAGGAGAATAAAGTAAAAGGCGCCAGGGGAGAAGAACAAAAAAGTATTAGTGTAAAAGGAGGAAAAAGAATGAAGAGATTAGTTGCAGTACTGTTGTGCATGACAATGGCAGTATCAATTACAGCTTGTGGTAACTCTGAAACAGAAAATAACAAAGTAGCAGGAACAGAAGCCGGAGATAAACCGGAAAGCATTAGCGTTATTTGTACAACCGACGAAGAAGGACTTTATGAGTATGCTGGAAAGAAGTACGAAGAAATGTATGGTGTAAAAGTAAATCTGATTTGTCAGTCCTATGATAGTACACACGAAAAAATTACTACAACATGGACCGGTGGAGGCAATGCGGATGTTTGCTATGTAGATATTCCATGGGTTGCAGAATTTGAAAGTAAGGGAGTAACCATAGACTTAAGTGAATATATGGATGAAGATGTAAAAAACAGTTTGATTGAGAGTTCGTTAAATCAGATGATTTATAATGGAAAAACAGAAGCAATTCCGTTTGCAAATGGTGGAAAATGGATGTTTTATAATAAGCAGATGTTAGCGGATGCTGGATATGAGGAGCCACCAAAAACATGGGATGAATTAAAAGAAATGTCTCAGGATATGATGGATAAAGGCATTTGCAAGTATGGTATTGCATGGGGAGCATCCCAGGCAGAAGGTTTAATTTGCGATTTGACAACCATGATATACAGTTTTGGTGGAACGTGGCAGAAAGAAGACGGTTCATTTGACGTTAACAGTGAAAGTGCAAATAATGCAGTACAGTTCATGTATGATTCTATGCAGGATGGATGGGCAGATCCGGCATCAATTACCTATACGGACAGAGATTGTTTGGATCCGTTCATGGCGGGAGACACAGCATTTGTTATGAATTGGGCTTATGTGTATGGATATGCAAATAATCCGGAAAATTCTACTGTTGCAGGAAATGTAGATGTATGTTTAATGCCTGGAACTGATAAAGCAGAAAGTGCTTCAGTGACTGGTGGCGGTGGCTTCGGAGTATTATCTACCTCAAAATATCCGGAGTATGCATATAAATATATTGAGTTATTTACGAGTGAGGATATTCAGAAATATGCTTATGAGAATTATAATGTGTTGCCGACAATTGATGCATTATATAAAGATGAGAATCTGGTGGCTGAACATGAAGAGTTGGCTAAGTTTTATCCGCAGTTTGCAACAGCACATCCAAGACCACAGCTTGCTGATTACAGTGAGTGGTCTAATACAGTACAGCCATTATTTTCGGCAGCACTGTCTGGTTCAACTTCAATAGAGGATGCATTAAATCAGGCAGAAGAAGTATCGGAAAGTTTTGCAAATTAAACAGAGAATGGCAGGTAGGTAAACTGCCTGCCATTTTTAATATGAGGGTAAGAATATGAAGAGGAAGAATAAATCAAATATATCACAAGCACGAACTGCTTATGGAATGATTACTCCTGCCATGCTGATTATCATGGGATTAGGATTATTTCCTGTTTTGTTTACATTGTGGTTCAGCTTAAATGATGTAAATCCAGGTAGTCTTGCAACGAAATTTGTTGGATTAAAGAATTATGCAGAAGTTATGAGTACCCATGCATTTTGGAATTCTTTAAAAATTACTTTATATTTTTCAGTTGTATCAGTGATAATTCAGATTATATTGGGAACACTTACAGCATTATTGCTGAATCAAAATTTTAAGGGAAGAGGCTTTGTGCGTGGAATTATTCTGATTCCATGGGCAGTGCCAACGATTGTAAATGCAAATTTGTGGAAATGGATTTTTAATGCGAACGCAGGAATTTTGAATAAAGTATTATTAAAATTACATTTGATAGATGAAAATATAGTCTGGCTTGGAAGTGGTAAGCTTGCAATTAATATGATTATATTATCAGATACATGGAAGATGCTTCCACTTGTTATCATTATGCTGCTTGCAGGACTCCAGACCGTGTCTAATGATGCAAAGGAGGCATCAATTATAGACGGGGCAAATGCATGGCAGAGATTTAAAGTAGTGTATTTTCCTGCATTAAAGCCAATGTATATAGTGGTTCTTGTTTTGCGTACAATTCAGACGATTCGAGTTTTTGATATTGTATATTCGTTGACGTCAGGTGGACCAAATGACAGTACACAGGTAGTAAGCTTTTATGCGTATCATGAAATCTTTGATTACTTACATTATGGTAAAGGTTCGGCAATATGCGTAATTATAGCAGTTGTTATATTGTTATTGAGCCTTCTTTACCTGAAAGCAGGAAAAACGGAGGATTAAGATATGAATCGAACGGTAAAGAGAAGAATAGGAAGGATATTATTATATTTGGCAGTGATATTATTGGTTCTTTGGACGCTATTGCCAATTATCTGGATGTTTATATCCAGTATCATATCAGAAAATGAATTGTTAAGTAGTGACAAAATACTGCCTACATCAATTACCTGGGAACGATACAAAATGTTATTGTGGGATAAAAATCCAACAAAACAAGTTGAAGTATTCCGAATGGCAATAAAAAACAGTTGCATTGTTGCGGGTACAACAACAGTAATTAGTCTTGTATTAGGTGCAGTGGCATCCTATGCGTTTGCAAGATTACGCTTTCGAATGAAAAAACCAATGTTATTTGGAGTAATGTTTTTTCAGCTGCTACCACCAATTGCATTGGTAATACCGTATTATATCATGATTAGCCGGATGGGGCTGCTGGATCATTTGGGAACATTAATATTAATTAATACAAATGCAGTTCTTGCCTATGTAATCTGGGTCTTGAACGGATATTTTAAATCGGTTCCATTTGAACTTGAAGAAGCAGGACGGGTAGATGGTTGTAGTTGGAATCAGGTGTTTTGGAAAATTATTATGCCAACAGCATTACCGGGGTATGTTGCAGTAGGTGTTCTTGCATTCCTTATGGCATGGGATGAATTTCTGTACGCATTAATTTTTACTACATCAAAAACTTCGAAGACATTAACGGTTGCGGTATCAGAGTTTGGAACAAAGTATGGAATTGATTATGGAATGATGATGACTGCAGGATTGCTGGCTACAGTTGTACCAATGGTATTAGCACTAATTTTCCAAAGATATATTGTAGGAGGATTAACGGCAGGAGCGGTTAAGGGTTAAGAAAAAGGAGTAAAGAATGGAACACGGATTTAAGTGGAATTTTATTGACAAAAAAGGGACTTTTGTTTGTGAAAATGCCCGGGAAGTAAATCAATTATATTTTCCTATATGCAATGAGGCTGGAATGAAAGCATCGGTGACACCCTGCTTAAATGGAGATGCCAAAAAGAATCAAAATGAATTTTTGTATCTGCCAGTTTCAGTAGAGGACTTACATAATAATCGTTCTGGAAGAAATTTCTGGGTTTATACAAAAGAGCAGGGAGCATTTTCTGTGGTGGGAAATTCTGCAAGACAGAGAGCGGAGCATTGCTTTAAAGATGAAGAAAAATGGAATAAAATAGAGTGCGGATTGCTATATCACAGCTTGTATTATGCAATCCCTGAATTGAAATTAAACTGTATTTTTACAACGTTTTGTCCGGCAAATGAGGATGTAGTAGAAATTAACAGGGTTATTCTGGAAAATTACGGGTCAGAAATTCTGGAATTTGTGCCAACAGCGGCATTTCCTATTTTTGGACGATCGGCAGATAATTTAAGAGATCATAGACATGCAACATCACTGATGCAGAGGATAACATTGGAAGAAAACGGGATTGTTGTAAAGCCAACGATACACCATGATGAAAGAGGTCATGAACCGAATGATACAAGTTATTTTGTATATGGATCAGATGAAAGCGGGCAGGCAGCAGTAGAAATGTTCCCTACAGTAGAGGAGTTTATTGGAAAGGGAGGAACATTGGACTGGCCTGGAACAGTAGTAGAAAATAGTATACCAGAACATGATATGACATATCGGAAAGATGGTATGGAATGCATTGGCGCAATGCGTTTTGCAAAGGTACGGTTAGCACCAGGCGAAAAAAAAGAATATATTATCTGCGCTGGAATTACTGAAAAAGAAAATTTTAACAAGGAGTTTGAAAAGTATAACAGTAAAGAAAAGGTTGAAGCTGCGTGGAAACAAAATGAAGAGCATTGGAATGGAGAAGCTGACAAGATAAAATTTCAAGGTAATTCAGATAAGTTTGATGGCTGGTTAAGGTGGGTAAGTATACAGCCTGTTTTAAGAAAAATATATGGTTGTTCATTTCTTCCATATCATGATTATGGAAGAGGTGGTCGCGGGTGGAGAGATTTGTGGCAGGATTATCTGACATTATTATTACAAAATCCAATGCGGGTTCGAAGTGTTTTTGTTCATAACATGAAAGGTGTCAGACTGGATGGAAGTAATGCAACTATTATTTTGGACGGTGAGGGCAATTTTCAGGCAGACAGAAACAAAATATCCAGAGTTTGGATGGATCATGGTGTCTGGCCATTATTTACACTGTTGTTATATATGAATCAAACTGGAGATATTTCTATTTTAGATGAAGAAGTGTCTTACTGGAAAGATGCACAAATTGAAAGAGCGAAAAGGATTGACACAAATTGGAAAAAAGAAGATGGAAATAGTCAAAAGACAAAGGATGGTGAATGTTATACCGGAACAATATTAGAGCATTTACTTTTAGAAAATTTAATTTGCAGCTTAAATATTGGAGAACACGGGAATATAAAGCTTGAAGATGGAGATTGGAATGATCAGTTGGATATGGCTCCGGATAAAGGGGAAACAATACCATTTACGGCTTTTTATGGAAAAAATATATGTGATATAGCAGATTTACTTGAGATTCAAATAGAGAAAGAAGACCGAAAAACGATTTCTGTATTTGAAGAAATGGAAATACTGCTTGAGGGATTAAAGGAAAAGGAACCCCAAAAAGAAGTGGAAGTATTAAAGAAATATTATGAACACATAAGATTTGGAATAAGCGGAAAAAAGAAAAAAATACCGGTTTTAGAATTAAAAGATATGTTGCGCTGGAAAGGAAAACAATTATTACAGCAGGTCCGAGAAAATGAATGGATTGAATTATCATCAAAAGAAGGCTTTTTTAATGGTTATTATAATAATAATGGAAATGCAGTTGATGGAATTCTTGGAGATGGAAAATTGCGATTTGGATTGACAGCCCAGACCTTTTCTATTATGTCAGGGGCGGCGACGGATGAACAGGTTCAAAAAACAATACATGCTGTAAATAATTATCTTCCGGATAAAAATACCGGAGGAATCAGGCTGACGTTACCATTGGGAGATAATACCTGGAATTTTGGAAGAGGATTTGCACTTATTTATGGAGAAAAAGAAAATGGTGGCATGTTTAGCCATATGACAACTATGTATGCTTATGCGTTATATAGCAGAGGGTATGCAAGGGAAGGTTATCAGATTATAAAATCTATTTATGAACTTTCTACAAATACACAAATAGCACAAATATATCCTGGTGTGCCGGAGTATATCAGTAGCAGAGGAAGGGGAATGTATTCTTATGTTACTGGTGCAGGAAGCTGGACAATTTTTCTAATGCTGACACAGGTATATGGTGTGAGGGGAAAGCTTGGAGACTTATTAATTGAACCAAAACTAGTAAAGGAGCAGTATGATTCCGGTGAAGTTTTAACAGTAGACACATTATTTGCGGAAAAAGAAGTATGTGTTTCTTTTTATAACAGAAAATATTTGGATTATGGAGAATATCAGTTGGGAGAACTTAGCATAAATGGAGAAGTATGGAAGAATCAGATAAATAGTACCTTTGTTGTGCTACATCAGGCTGAACTGGAAGAAAAGCTTATAGCAGGTAGGAAAAATCAAATTTGTATCGAATTAGTGGAAAGGAAGGGATGATGTGATGGAACTTAAATTTCCGATAGGATTAGAAAAAAATGAAGTTTTAATAGAAAGGGACGGAATAAAAATAGAAGTACCGTGGCCGGTTCAGATTCAGATTTTAAAGGAAAGAAATAAGAAAGCAAAGTATGATGTTATAAGAAGTGAAAAAAACATTCATATTGCAGAAGCAGACGTAGAAGTAAATAAAGAAAACAGATTTCATATTATTGATATGTGGGAACAAAATACAAATAATATAAAACTGAGTAGAAAGGTGGCCTGTATTTCAGCAGAAAAAGAGACTGCTATCCGGATATCTACGGAATTCCATTGTAAATCAAAACATGCAAAAAATTTTGACGATTATCAATTTGTAATACCGGGTGCTTTTTATAATAAGAATGATACAGACCAGAATGGACAGGATGATTATCTTGGAACTTTTGAGCAGGATTATAAGGATGATAGAAATCCAAATTTGTCAGTGACAGGATTTGCAAAAAATGACAAGCAATTTATTTCACTAATTCGGGCAGATATTCCAAAGGTGGATACTACAATAACCAGAAAACAGATAGCAGAAAGGCATTTTGTTCATAATACAGATATTGGATCCCTGGGAATTGCACCATCTGCAAATAGAATGGAAGAATTTTTGTTACGTTGTGATTATCCATTTTATGAGAGAAATTCATTTTGCTTAAATGTAGATGGATCGGAGTGGGCTGCATATCGAAAGATAAAACAGGGAGAAGAATTGGAAGTTTCATATATCCTGCAGTTTGGAGAAGCTGAAAATCTGACAGAAGCATCGTGGAAGACGAGCGTATTTCAGATGGAACGAATTCTTAATGATGATATCAGACATCCATTTAGTCTGGAAGAAACAATACCATACAGAAGAGACTTATTACACAATAGCTTTAGAGATTTTCCAGAAAAGAAAAATCATCCTTGTGGTTATGTGTGCCATTTCTCACCAAGAGAAAAATATGGAAATCAGAATGTACTGGAATATGGATTTTCTGGAAATCAGACTATGGTTTGCTATGAAATGCTTCGGGCTGCAGAAGAAACAGGAAAGGAAGAATATAGGGAACGGGCATTAAAAACAATACAATTTTTTGTGGAACACTGTATTGCAGAAAGTGGTTTGCCGAATGCAATGTACAGTGTAGAAAAAGAAGAATTTGTTTATTGGTGGACTGGCGTATTAATGCCATTTCAGTATTCGGAAAACAGGAAAGAATTAGAAAAATTTCTGGGGAATCAGGTCGTAGGTGCAATGATGGGAATTGCAGAAAAATTAAAAGGAACAAAAGGAAATTATTGCCGGACTATGACGGAGGCTATGTATTATTTAATGCTCTGTTTTCTGGAGGAAAAGGAAAATGGAACATTACATAAAGACTGGCTGGATGTAGTGGTTGCATTTTGTGATAAAATGATTGAAATTCAGAATACAGATGGCTCCTGGTATCGGGCATATACGATGGAAGGTACTCCAATGACATATCCGGAAGAATGGTTTGGAAGTAATGTGATAGAGCAGGGGTCAGGAACAATTTTTCCGGGAGAAGTATTAGCATTAGTACATGAATACACCGGTAATGAGAAATATAGAAGTGCATTGTGTAAAGCTGCTGATTTTATTATGGAACATTATGTAGAAGATGTTTTATATCTGGGAGGATTAAATGATACAACGCATAAAAAGTCTGTAAAGATAGATGCTGTTGGAGTAATGTATAATATGCGGACATTGTTGTTGGCATATGAAACTACCAAAAAAGAACGATATTTGTATGGCGCAAAATCAGCAGCACAGATTCTTGCATCATGGACTTATCTTTGGGATATTCCGTTTGATGAAAATACACTTCTTGGAAAGAATGATTTTGGAACAACTGGCTGGGCAGGGTGTGATGTTATTCCGGGATGTAGCTATGTGGACGATGAATTTGTAGAATTCGTACCAGATTTAATGCGAATTGCAGAGTATAGCGGGAATAAAAAACTGGCTATATTGGGAAAAATTGTAACATTAGGAATGCAGCACGGTTTATCTATGCCACAAAGAATGTATGGATATACAATGCCTGGAATTCAGTGTGAAGGATTTCTGACATCCTTATGGCTTTCTGATACAGATGATTTGGAATTTTCGGGAGCTGTAGCAAAAAATAAAGGAGATGATAATGATACTTGTAATGGACTGATAAATGGTCAGGCACTTTACAATCTCGATTCATTAAAAAGAAGATATCACACATTAGAGTTTGATAAAATAATTGAGCAGATATTTGCCGAGTAAAGTTATAATGCCTCATAGACATTTTATGCGTCTATGAGGCATTTTCTATAGAAGTCGGTATTGTGCCGATTAGTATCAGCAGTGCTCCCGGAATTTCAAAAGGAGTCAGAGTTTCATGCAAAAGCAGAACAGCAAAGATAACAACCGATAGTGTTTGACAGAATAAGCAGTGTTCATTACAATGTTTTTAGAAAAAAGAAATGGGGGAACAGGGATGTTAGAATGTGAAATTGAAATCGGAAAAGAAGAGCAGGATGCGCTGCTTGAAATCGCTTTGAATTCGAAGGAGTATCGAAAGAAAAGAAAAGCGGAAGCAATAAAATTTTTAATTCTGATTGTAGCTTGTATTTTGATTATAATATGGAGAGTAACAAATAGCGATACAAGGCTTGTTGTACTTTGCTCACTCTTGGCTGCATATAGTCTTTTTATGATATGCGGAGGAAGCAAGCTGATGCAGAAGACGGTATTAAAGAAATCTGTTACAGTAATGGATAAAGAACTAAAATCCGGTTATCGGAAGTATACTTTCAGTGAAGATGGAATTCTTTTAAAATCAGAAGTTTCAGAAGGAAATACTGCATGGACACTTTATAAGGATTGGGAAATCTATGGAAATTACATCTGCATCAGGAATCTGTCGAATGAAAATGTTCTTGTAAAACAGGATAAATTGTCGGCAGAAGAGAGGACATGGCTGATTGATTTACTGACCCGTCATCTGGGAAAAGCAGTAAATGAGAAATGAATGGAAAGAAAATAAATAAAAAATAGACGAAAAGAAAATGGGGGAACAGAGATGTTAGAATATGAAATTGAAATCGGAAAAGAAGAGCGGGACGCGCTGTTGGAAATAACTTTGCAATCGGATGTATACCGGAAGAGAAGAAAAGTGGTAACGATTACTTCTGTGATTATGTGCATAGTCTGTCTGTCATCCGGAATGTTAAGCTTTATGCTTGGCAGGGCAGAAATGGGTTCACTTTTTATGATTCTTTGGGCAGCTTTTCTATATTTTGCATGCGGCGGCAAAAAGGTACAGCAGAAAGCAAGACTTAAGAGATTTTATGCAAATGCACAGAAGGCACTGGTAAGTGGCCACCGCAAGTATATTTTCAGTGAAGAAAGCATCAGCATAAAATCAGAAATAGCGGAGGGTGTGAATCTGTGGACTGCCTATAAGGACTGGGGATTCTATGAAAATTATATTTATATCAGAAATCTGTCCAATCAGGTGATTCTGGTAAGGCAGAGCGAGCTGTCAGCAGAAGACCATGCATGGCTGGTGGATTTGCTGACCCGTCATCTGGGCGCAGCGCTGGCTTAGAGGAAGCAGAATGAAATGGTGGAACGGAATCTTACTACAGGAAGTGTATTTAAAAATGTAATTATATTTTCGCTGCCATACCTTTTATCTTATTTTTTACAGACATTGTATGGAATGGCAGATTTATTTATCATCGGGCAGTTTGAAGGAGTTGCCAGCACTACGGCGGTATCCATTGGCTCACAGGTCATGCATATGATAACAGTTATGCTGGTGGGACTTGCCATGGGAACAACGGTCAGCATCGGACAGGCGATTGGAAGCAAAGATAAGAAACGGGTGGCAGAAGGAATTGGAAACACGGTAATCCTATTTATGGGAGTTGCCCTTGTGCTGATGACGGTGCTGCTCTTGCTGACAAAACCAATTGTAACAGTAATGTCTACACCACAGGAAGCAGTAATGGGAACGATATCCTATCTTACCATCTGCTTTATCGGGATTCCTTTTATTACAGCATATAATATTATCAGTGCAATTTTCCGTGGTATGGGTGACAGCAAGAGTCCGATGTACTTTATTGCCATTGCATGTGCGGCAAATATTGTCTTGGATTATGTATTTATCAGCGGTCTGCATCTTGGACCGGCAGGTGCAGCTCTTGGAACCACTTGTGCCCAGGCAATCAGTGTAATGATTTCCCTCGTTATGATTATAAGACAGCGGGAGAAATTTTCTCTTAGCAGAAAAGATTTCAGACCGAACCGAAATGTAATGGGACAGATTTTAAAAATCGGTATTCCCATTGCATTGCAGGACGGTTTCATTCAGGTGGCATTTATGATTATCACCATCATTGCGAACCAGCGTGGATTAAATGATGCAGCGGCTGTGGGAATCGTGGAAAAGATAATAGGCTTCCTGTTCCTGATTCCGTCCTCCATGTTATCAACAGTATCTGCACTTGGTGCACAAAATATCGGAGCGGGAAAGAGGCAGCGTGCCAATGAAACACTGCGCTATGCTGTGATGATTACAGTGGGCTTTGGAATTATCGTAGGAATCTTCATGCAGTTCTTCGCCAGTCCGGTGGTGGCGTTATTTACAGATGCATCGGATGCATCGGGAGCGGAAGTGGTACGTCTGGGAGGTCAATACTTAAGGGGATATGTCTGGGATTGCATGTTCGCAGGAATTCATTTCAGCTTCAGCGGATATTTCTGTGCCTGCGGCAAATCCGGCATCTCATTTTTACATAATATCATTGCAATTACACTGGTAAGAATTCCGGGCGTTTATCTGACTTCGACTTTATTCCCGGATACCTTATTCCCAATGGGACTGGCAACGGCAGCAGGCTCCCTGCTTTCCGCAATCATCTGTGTTGTTGCATTTACAATCTTAAACCGGAAGGAAAAAATGAAAAAAGATTGATTTTGCTAATAAAAATACCAGTGATTTAAAAATGTAAATACGAGGAAGGCTTGCATAATTCCTTCTGTTTTCCACATACTACCCATACAGCACAAAAATGGAAAGTATGTAGGAAACAGGAGGAATTTTTAATGAAAGCAACAGGAATTGTACGTAGAATAGATGATTTGGGGAGAGTTGTAGTGCCAAAGGAAATCCGCAGGACACTGCGCATCCGGGAAGGTGACCCGCTGGAAATCTTTACAGACCGGGAAGGTGAGATTATTCTTAAGAAATATTCACCGATTGGAGAACTGAGCCAGTTTGCCGGACAGTATGCGGAGAGCCTTGCGCAGAGCACCGGGCATCTGGTATGTATTACCGACCGGGACCATGTGATTGCGGCTGCAGGAAACGGAAAGAAGGAATTCGAAGGAAAACCAATCAGCAGGCAGTTAGAGGAACTGATCGAAGACCGGAAAAATATTCTTGCACAGCAGGGAGACAGCAAATTTGTACGAATTACCTTAGATGATACCGGGAACTATCATGACCAGGCAATCAGCACGATTATCTGTGAAGGAGATGCCATCGGAGCAGTTGTTTTATATGAGAAAAATGAAACTGCAAAAATGGGAGAAACCGAAAGCAAGCTTGCTATTACAGCGGCGGGATTTTTAGGAAGACAAATGGAACAGTAGCCTTGTATCTTTTTATGGAACAGTGTAAAATAGAGCAATACGGAGGAAACCCATGTCCCATAAAGAGAAGAAAAAAAGGAAAAAGAAATACCGTGGTTTCTGGCTTTTTGTAAAGCTGCAGATAGTTCTGGTACTTCTGGTAATCGGCGGGCTGGCGTATTACTATTTTGGCGGGTATGCCAGTCAGGTCAGTGCCATGCATGAAGAGGCAGTCCGGTTTGTAAAAGAGTCGACGAAGGACACTTTCCGTGCGGAGCAGACCAGTCAGGTTTATGATGTGAATGGAACGAGAATCATGTCGCTTCGTGGTACCAAGGATGTAAGCTATCTGACCAGTGATGAGATACCGGAAGAAGTCAAAGAAGCCATGGTCAGTATAGAAGATAAAAAATTTTACAGTCATGGCGGAATTGATTTTAAGGCAATTATCCGTGCAGTCTGGGCGATGGTGCGTAATGGAGAAGTAACCCAGGGCGGAAGTACCATTACGCAGCAGCTTGCAAGAACCATTTTCCTAAATAATGACAGAACGTGGCAGCGAAAAATGGAAGAAATTTTCATTGCCACAGAGCTGGAAAAGAAATATACCAAGGATGAAATCTTAGAGTTTTATCTTAACAATATTTATTTTGGAAATGGATATTATGGCATTCAGGCGGCGAGCCGGGGATATTTTGATACAGATGTTTCATTTTTGTCATTGTCCCAGATGGCATATCTTTGTGCGATACCGAATAATCCGACGATGTATAATCCTTATAAGAACCCGGATAATACGTTAGGAAGACGTGACCGCATTTTAAAAAACATGTATGAAGATGGCAAAATCAGCCGCAGGGAATATAAGGATGCCAGACAGGAAACGATTGTACTCAGCACAGCAGAGCCAACAAAGCGTTATGATGCGGTAGAGACCTATGCCTGCTATTGTGCAACACGGGCATTGATGGAGCAGCAGGGCTTTGAATTCCGGACAGATTTTTCTTCGGAGGAAGATCGAAAGACCTATGAAGATGCCTATCAGGAGCAGTATAAAACCTGCGAACAGTCTCTTTATACAGGAGGCTATAGAATCTATACTTCCATTGATTTAAATATGGAAGAGCAGCTTCAGAATGCAGTGGATGAGAAGCTGCAGGATTTTACCGATGTCAATGAAGAGGGCATTTATACATTGCAGAGTGCGGCAGTATGCATTGACAATGAGACCGGTTTTGTAAAGGCAATTGTAGGCGGCAGAAGTCAGGAATATGACGGGCATATGCTAAACCGCGCCTATCAGAGTTACCGGCAGCCGGGCAGTGCCATCAAACCGTTGATTGTATACACACCGGCGTTGGAGCGGGGCTATACCCCGGATACTGTGGTGGAAGATGCACCGATTGAGGATGGACCGGAAAATGCCAGTGGCAGGTATCTTGGCAGCGTAACCTTGCGTTATGCAGTAGAAAATTCCATTAATACAGTGGCGTGGAATCTTTTGGAAGAGATGACTCCCGTTACAGGAATTTCCTATCTGAAGGAGATGAATTTCGCAAAGCTGTCCCCGGAGGATGAAAGACCGGCGGCATCCCTGGGTGGATTTACCAATGGAGTCTCTCCGGTAGAAATGGCGGCGGCTTATGCCACCATAGAAAATGATGGAAAATACCGGGAGCCTACCTGCATTGTAGAGATACAGGATGCAGACGGAAACGCTATCTATCAGAAAATTGTCGATGAAAAGCAGGTTTATAAAACCAATGCAGCCCGTTGGATGACCAATATATTAGAGGGTGTTCTGACACAAGGAACAGCAAAGGGACTGGCATTGTCCGAGACTGCCAGTGCAGCGAAAACAGGAACCACCAATTCCAATAAGGATGGCTGGTTTGTAGGCTATACAAAGTATTACACCACCAGCGTCTGGGTTGGATATGATATTCCGGCAGAACTTCCAGGACTGACAGGAGCCAGCTATCCGGGAGAAATCTGGTATGATTATATGGAAAATTTACATAAAGAATTACCGTATGCAGATTTTGTGGCACCTCTTGGCACAGGCAATGATGCTGATGCTGAGAGTGGCACAGATGTGACAGAGGGTAATACAGCAGAGAATGACACTACAGGAGATAATACAGCTCCGGCAGAGGAAGAAAGGCGATAATATGGAAAAGAAAGCTGATTTAAAGACAATGACCTGGAAACAGCGGATCGGATTTGTCTGGGACTATTACAGGCTTGTAATACTGGCAGTAGTTGCAGTGATTATTTTGATTGGTATGACGGTACATCATTATATGACCACAAAGGAAGATATTTCCCAGATTGTATTGGTAAATGCAAAGAGTATGCCGGCAGATGAAGAACCGGATTTCTCAGAATTCATGGAGCAATATGGATATGATCCAGCAGCCCGGGAGGTTGTGGTAAATGATGCATATTATGTGGATTTAACCAGCACAGATACCAGTAATCTCTATTCCTATCAGTCCCTGCAGACAGTGATTGCAGGCGGTGGAGTAGATGTTTTGGGCGCCGATGAAATGGTCTTTGAAAATCTTGCCCAGTCTGGTGCCATAGCAGATTTGACGCAGTACTTTTCCAAAGACGAGCTGGAACAGTTAAAGGATTATATCTTCTATGTAGAGGATAAGGACACCGGAGATACTTTTGCAGCAGGCATCCGTCTTGGAGCCGGAAGCTGGCCGGTTGAACATGGTTATTATGAAAAGGAATGTATTCTTGGTATTGCCCTTGGCTCCGAACATAAGGAAGCAGCGGAGCAGATGTTCCGTTATTTGCTGGAAAAATCCAATTTAGACTAAAGAAAGCGCAAGATATAGACGATATAAAAATAAGAAATGGTACATTGTGTATATCTTGCGGAAAAATCTTGCGAAAGATGACAAAATGACCTATAATAAAACTACCTGGACCACGAGAAGATAAGGCAGATGAATCATAAATTATGGATGAAAAGATTTATAAAATAGGCGATTATGAATTCGAAACCTTAAGGGAATACAGGCAGGCGCAGGAAGATTTAAAGAAAATCAAGTATATTACCGATGAACTGGATATTTATGATCCGGAAGTAGCAATCCGGTTGTATACCATGATGCGCACGAAGAAAATCCGTTTTAAAAGTGAAATCGGAAAATCGTTCTTCTGGTGCATTTCAGATATTGTTGCGGATAGTTCGCAGAACATGATAGAAGAAAAAATTGCCAAGGAAGAAGCGGAAGCAGAAGCAAAGCTGCCATTTCATTTTACCTGGCAGAAGGTGGTCGGCATCGTATGCATCATTGTTGCGACAGCCTGTATCGGATATTATGCGATTTCGGAATATGCGGATTATAAAGCTGCTAACAGGCTTAAGGATTTACAGAATAAGAAACAGAATAATGTAGTAGAGCACCTTGTAACAGGAACGGAGCAGATGAATCCGGAAATCACAGAAGATGCAACTGAAACAGGAGAGACAACAGAGCAGCCACTGATTATGTTAGAGGATTATGTTTCCCTGTATGCGGAAAATCCGGAATTAATCGGATGGTTACATATTCCGGATACGGATATTGATTATCCGGTCATGCAGTCTTTACAGGAAGAACCGGATTATTATCTGAAACATGATTTTGATAAAAATGACGACCTGAATGGCACCCTTTTTATCGATGCCAGAAATGATTACATAAACAGGGATACCAATATCATCATTTACGGACATAATATGAAAAGCGGAATGATGTTTGGCGAATTAAAGAAATATCTGGACGAAGATTTCTACAATGCCCATAAGACGATAGAATTTAATACTCTTTATGAAAGAGGAGTCTATGAAGTTATTGAAGTGGGATTATCGGAGGTCCAGTATCAGGATGAAAATGTATTCCGGTATTATAATTTCCTGAATGCAGATTCTGAAGAAGAATACCAGGAATATTTAAATAATGTGGCACAGCTTTCTGTATATGGCGAAGAGATAGACAGTGCTTATGGAGACCAGCTGCTGACTCTTTCTACCTGCAATAATTACACACAGGACGGAAGAATGTTTATACTGGCAAAGCGTGTACAGTAAGTAGATAAGAAGTATAATGTATCAAGCAGATAAAGCTAGGAGAGATGAGAGATGCAGATATTGAAAAAAGGATTTTCTATTTTTGCAGCAGTATGTTTGCTGCTGGCAGTGATGCCGGGACAGACAGTCCGGGCAGACGAGACAACAGATGAAAATGGATTTACAGTAGATGACAGTGGAACACTGGTTGCCTACAGCGGAGCCGGTGGAGCAATTACAATTCCAGAGTCAGTATCTACAATTGCAAGTGGTGTATTTGCATCCAATACATCCATTACAAGTGTAACGATTCCATCTTATGTGACTGGAATGGGAACCGCAGTTTTCTATAACTGTACAAGCCTTGGTTCTGTCAGCATAGAAGGAGATATCGGTTCTATTCCGGCAGAGACATTTTATAACTGTACAAGCCTTACCAGTGTATCTATTGGAACTTCAATTTCATCCATTGGTTCCCAGGCATTTGCAGAGTGCAGTTCATTATCCCAGTTTACAATTCCGGAATCCGTAGGAAGCATCGGGGATAAAGCATTTTATGATTGTACTTCTTTAACCGGAATTACAATTCCGGCTGGCGTTTCCAGCATCGGAAGCAACGTATTTACCGGCTGCAGCAGACTGGCATCCATCAGTGTTGCATCAGGAAATGGTACATATGCATCCAGTGACGGATGTCTTTACAACAAAGCAATGACCAGGTTAATCCGTTGCCCGGAGGGAAAATCCGGTGCAAAAATTGCGACCAGTACTGTAACCATCGGAGCAGGTTCTTTTGCAAACTGCAAGTCGGTTACTTCACTGACAGTTCCGGATTCTGTTAATACTATTGAAACAGATGCGTTCAGCGGCAGCAGCATCAGTACAATTTTGATTCCGGCAAGTGTAACGTCAATCGGAAGCCAGAGCAGCTGGAGTCCATCCACAATTTCCGGTTATTCGGGAACACAGGCACAGGTATATGCAACCGGAAATGGAATCAGTTTCCAGAGCCTTGGAGGGGAGAATCCACAGCCGACTCCGGATAATGGAAATAATTCCAATAGCAATGGTTCAACAGATACTTCCAACAGCAACAACGGAAGTGGTTCCGCTACTACAGTAACCGGTGGCGGCACAGCAGTGACCGGCGGAAATGTGATTGGCGCAACTAAGAACAGCAATTCCGGCAAGACAGTAACTTCAGGCAGCCACGAGAAGGACAGCACTCCGAAGACAGGTGACGGTATCAATCCGGTATTCTTCTTATGCATCGGAGTATTATTAGTAGGTGTTTACTTTGTAGTATCAAATCGTAAGAAAGCTGCATAAGTGATAAAAAATAAAAGAAGTAACTAACATAAGACAGTGAAAGAACAGAAAAGTTCCGACACTGTCTTTTTTGCTTTACAGGAAATTGCTTTCCTGTAAAGTAAAAAACGCTCCGCGAGGATGCACACTGCGGCGTATAAGGTAGATGTCGCAAGCGACCGCCGCAGGCGCGGGAATGTGCCAAGGCACATTCTTTATTCCTTGAGTAAAAATATAGTTGACAACAGAAATGCTTATGTATATACTTTGAGTTACAAATAATTTGATAATCAAAATATTTGTAACTCAAAGTATTATCAAAGAAAAGACAAAAAAGGAGAACGAAATAATGTTAGAAAAATTAGCAGAATTAATCAAAGAGCAGTTAAACTATGATGGAGAGGTAAAAGCAGAATCCAATTTCAAGGATGATTTAGGAGCAGATTCTTTAGACTTGTTTGAACTGGTTATGAGCATGGAAGAAGAATTCGGTGTAGAGATTCCGTCAGAAGATTTAGAGAAAATCGCAACTGTAGGAGATGTTATTGACTACTTAAAAGCAAAGGGCGTTGAGGAATAAAATATGAAAACAAGAATCACAGAACTGTTAGGAATAGAAGAGCCTGTTATCCAGGGCGGAATGGCATGGGTTGCAGAATATCATCTGGCTGCTGCAGTATCTGAAGCAGGTGGACTTGGTATTATCGGTGCAGCCAGTGCTCCACCTGAAGTGGTTCGGGAGCAGATTCGCAAGGTGAAGGAACGCACCAGCAAACCATTTGGTGTAAATGTCATGTTGATGAATCCGAATGCACCGGAAGTGGCAAAGGTGGTAGTTGAGGAGCAGGTTCCGGTTGTCACAACAGGAGCCGGAAATCCAGCCAAATTCATGAGCCTCTGGAAAGAAGCAGGTGTTAAAGTAATTCCGGTAGTAGCAAGTGTAGCCATGGCAAAACTTATGGTCCGCGGTGGCGCAGATGCTGTTGTGGCAGAGGGAATGGAATCCGGTGGCCATATCGGTTCCACTACAACCATGGCATTGGTGCCACAGGTGGCAGATGCCATTGATGCACCGGTGATTGCAGCCGGAGGAATTGCAGATGGAAGAGGAATGGCTGCAGCATTTATGCTGGGTGCAGAAGCAGTTCAGATGGGAACAAGATTTGTGGCAGCTAAAGAATCTATCGTACATGCAAACTACAAAGAGAAGCTGATAAAATCCAAAGACATTGATTCTGAAATAACAGGTTCCAGTACCGGACATCCAATCCGTGTCATCCGTAATAAGATGAGCCGTGAGTATCTGAAGATGGAAAAAGAAGGCGCAACATTAGATGAATTAGAACAGCTTACCCTTGGTTCCCTCCGCAAAGCAGTGATGGACGGCGATGTGGTAAATGGAAGTCTGATGGCAGGTCAGATTGCCGGAATGATACAGGATGAATTGTCCTGTAAGGAAATTATTACTTCTATCGTATCAGAAGCAGAACGTCTGATGAATCGGAAATAAGGAGAAGAAAATGAGTAAGGTTGTATTCATGTTCCCTGGACAGGGAGCGCAGTATATTGGAATGGGCAAAGATTTCTATGATGCCTGTGAAGAGAGTAAAGCCGTATATGAGCTTGCTTCAAAAGTAACCGGACTTGATATTGCAAAGCTTTGTTTTGAAGAAAATGAAGAGATCAATATTACAGAGTATACACAGATTGCCATGCTGACCACAGAGGCAGCAATTTATGCAGCATTAAAGAAAGCTGGAAAAGAACCGGCAGCTTGTGCAGGATTAAGCCTTGGAGAATACGGCGCATTGATTGCATCCGGTGTCATGAGTATGGAAGATGCATTCCGTGTCGTTCGTGCAAGAGGAATCTTTATGCAGGAAGCAGTACCAACCGGCGGAGCAATGGCAGCCGTTTTAGGACTGGATGCGAAGGCAATTGAAGAAGTATGCAGCAATACCGAAGGAATTGTATCTATAGCAAATTATAACTGTCCGGGACAGATTGTAATTACAGGAGAAGAGGCGGCAGTAGAAAAGGCCGGTGCAGCATTAAAGGAAGCTGGAGCAAAGCGTGTGGTTCCATTAAAAGTAAGTGGACCGTTCCATTCCGCCATGTTAACCGGAGCCGGAGAAAAATTAGCAGAAGTATTGGAAAATACAAAGCTGCAGGACTTCACTATTCCATATGTAACCAATGTGACGGCAGATTACGTTACCACAACAGAACCGGTAAAAGAACTGTTAAAGAAGCAGGTATCTTCTTCTGTAAGATGGCAGCAAAGCATCGAGCGTCTGATTGCAGACGGTTATGATGAATTTGTAGAAATCGGACCGGGACATACTTTATCTGGATTTATGCGTAAAATCAACCGGGATGTCAGAACGGTAAGCATTGAAAAACTGGAGGATTATAAAGCCTATGTTGGAGAATAAAGTAGCACTGGTAACCGGTGCAGCCAAAGGAATCGGCCGTGCCATTGCACTTCGTCTGGCAGAAGACAAAGCAACGGTAATTGTAAATTACAATGGCAGTAAAGAGCGGGCTGAAGAAGTAGTAAAAATGATTACCGATATGGGTGGCAGAGCAGAATCCTATCAGTGCAATGTGGCAGATGACGAGGCATGTCAGACCATGATCAGAGATATCATAAAGAAATATGGACATCTGGATATTCTTGTAAATAATGCAGGAATTACAAGAGATAATCTTGTGATGAAGATGAATGATGAAGAATTTGATGCAGTCTATGAGACAAACTTAAAAGGCGTATTCCATTCCATTCATCATACATCACGCTATTTCTTAAAACAGAAAAGTGGAAGGATAATCAATATATCATCCGTATCCGGAATTACCGGAAATGCTGGTCAGGCAAATTACTGTGCAGCCAAAGCAGGAGTCATTGGATTGACTAAGAGTGTTGCAAGAGAACTTTCCACCCGCGGTATTACTGCAAATGTAGTAGCACCGGGAATGATTGAGACCGATATGACAAAGGATTTACCGGATACGGTAAAAGAAAATATGTTTCATAACATTCCACTGGGAAGAATCGGAAAGCCGGAAGAAATTGCGGCAGCAGTTGCATTCTTAGCATCCGAAGAGGCAGGTTATATCACAGGACAGGTGCTGGCTGTAGATGGCGGAATGACTATGTAGATGCAGAAATAATACTGGCTGATGAAAAAGCTAGAAAGAACAGCGGATGACGAATGACGAGAGATGGATTGTTTAGATAGAGAGGATAAGAACATGAATCGTAGAGTTGTAGTAACAGGATTGGGTGCAATTACCCCGATTGGAAATAATGTGCCGGAATTCTGGTCTGCAGTAAAGCAGCAGAAGGTAGGTATTGGAGAGATTACACATTTTGATGCAACAGACTATAAATGTCATCTTGCAGCAGAAGTAAAGGATTTTGATGCAAAAGAATATATGGATTTTCGCTCTGCAAAGAGAATGGAAGCATTCTGCCAGTTTGCCGTAGCGGCAGCCGGAGAAGCACTGGAGGATTCCGGACTTTCCATGGAAGCAGAGGATGCATACCGTGTGGGTACTTCCATCAGTTCCGGAGTCGGAAGTTTACAGGCAATCGAAAGAGAGCATAGCAAATTAGTGGAAAAGGGTCCGGGAAGAGTAAATCCTTTATTTGTCCCGATGATGATTTCCAATATGGCAGCAGGAAATGTATCCATTCAGTTTGGATTAAAAGGAAAGAGCTTAAATATTAGTACCGCCTGTGCATCCGGAACGAATGCCATTGGTGAAGCCTTCCGTACCATCCAGTATGGTGATGCAGAAGTGATGGTGGCAGGTGGAACAGAAAGCTGCATTACTCCGCTTGGAATAGCAGGATTTACATCTTTAACCGCACTTACTTCTTCGGATGATCCAAAACATGCATCCATTCCGTTTGATAAAAACAGAAGTGGATTTGTTATGGGAGAAGGTGCCGCAATTGTAATTTTAGAAGAATTAGAGCATGCAAAGAAACGTGGAGCAAAGATTTATGCAGAAGTAACCGGATATGGATGTTCTTCGGATGCATACCATATTACATCTCCGGCAGAGGATGGTGCAGGCGCAGCAACCGCAATGATAAATGCAATGAAGGATGCCGGTGTAAATCCGGAGGAAATTACTTATATCAATGCCCATGGAACCAGCACCCATCATAATGACTTATTTGAGACAAGAGCAATCAAGCTGGCGTTTGGTGAGCATGCAAAGGATATCCGGATTAATTCCACCAAATCCATGATTGGACATCTTCTTGGAGCAGCAGGAGCCATCGAGTGCCTGACCTGTGTAAAGGAAATCGAAGAAGGTTACATTCATGCAACGGTAGGTTATGAGACACCGGATGAAGAACTGGATTTGAATTACTGCAAAGAGGCATATGAAGAAGAAGTGCCATATGCCATCAGCAATTCACTGGGCTTTGGCGGACATAATGCAAGTCTGCTTCTGAAAAAATATCAGGCATAAAGGAGAAGGGAACTATGTCAGTACTGACAACGAAAGAAATTATGGAAATCATCCCACATCGTCATCCGTTTCTTCTGATTGACACGATTGAAGAACTGGTGCCGGGACTTCGTGCAGTAGGAAAAAAATGTGTTACCTTTGATGAACCTTATTTTGCAGGACATTTTCCGGGAGAACCGGTAATGCCGGGTGTTTTAATTATAGAAGCACTGGCACAGACCGGTGCGGTAGCAATGCTCTGTCAGGATGAATTCAAAGGAAAAACCGCATATTTTGCAGGAATCAGCAATGCAAAATTTAAGAAAAAGGTGGTCCCGGGGGATGTACTTGTTTTAGAAACAGAAATCATAAAAGTAAAGGGACCGATTGGAATTGGAAAGGCAACTGCAACAGTAGATGGAAAAATAGCTGCAACAGCAGAGTTGACATTTGCAATTGGAAGTGGTGAGTAAAGTGAGCAGATTACTGGATAAAATCAAGGAAAATAAAGCCGTAAAGGATGCCGCAGAAGGTATTTTACAGGAAGAAAAAAGGAAAGAGGAAGTACTATGTAAAGCCTGTGGCAAAATGGTAAATAAAGCAGAGGTAGTAAGAAACCGCTATGTCTGTTATGAGTGTGGAGCATATTTCCGCGTAAAAACCGGAAACCGCCTGAAAATGGTATTAGACCCACAGAGCTTTGAAGAATGGTTTGCCGAAGAGCATGGAACAAATCCACTGGATTTTCCGGGCTATGTCGATAAGCTGACGGCAGTCCGTGAGAAAACCGGATTAAAAGAAGCAGTTACCGTAGGAAAAGGTAAGATTTACGGAGAAGATGCGGTTATTGGTGTGTGTGATGCCAGATTTATGATGGGAAGCATGGGTCATGCCGTCGGAGAGAAAATTGCGGGAGCAGTAGAACGTGCTACGGAAGAAAAACTTCCGGTTATTCTTTTCTGCTGTTCCGGCGGAGCCAGAATGCAGGAGGGTATTGTATCCCTGATGCAGATGGCAAAGACAGCAGCAGCTTTAAAGAAACATTCCGATGCCGGACTTTTATATATTTCTGTATTAACTGACCCGACAACCGGAGGTGTAACAGCAAGCTTTGCTATGTTAGGTGATATTATTTTAGCAGAGCCTGGCGCACTGATTGGATTTGCCGGAGCAAGAGTAATTGAGCAGACCATCGGACAGAAGCTGCCGGAGGGATTCCAGAGAGCAGAGTTCCAGTTAGAGCATGGTTTTGTGGATGCCATTGTAGAGCGGAAAGATTTAAAGAAACGTCTGTATGAAATCCTTCGTATGCATAAAGTAAGTGGATATGCCAAATTTGACCCGGCAACTGAAGTAGATGGAAGACCGACAGAGCTGATGCGGGAACGCGCTTACAATACAAAAGAAAAGAGTGCATGGGAAAAGGTTAAGATGGCACGTAAGGTAGACCGTCTGTCCGCAGAGGATTATATCAACAGTATCTTTACCAAATTCATAGAATTTCATGGAGACCGTTATTACAGGGATGACCCGGCAATTGTGGGCGGTATCGCATACCTTGACGGACAACCGGTTACGGTAATCGGAATCCAGAAGGGAAAGGACATGAAGGACTGCATGCGTCATAATTACGGAATGCCGTCTCCGGAAGGATACCGTAAAGCAATCCGCCTGATGAAGCAGGCAGAAAAATTCCATCGTCCGGTTATCACCTTTGTTAATACAGCCGGAGCATTCTGCGGTATGGAAGCAGAGGAAGGCGGACAGGGAGAAGCTATTGCAAGAAATCTTTATGAAATGTCAGGGTTGAAAGTTCCGGTTATTACCTTTATGATAGGAGAAGGCGGAAGTGGTGGTGCATTGGCACTGGCAGTTGGAAATGAAGTCTGCATGATGGAGAATGCAACTTATTCCGTACTTTCTCCGGAAGGCTTTGCATCTATTCTCTGGAAGGATGGCAAGCGTGCCAAAGAAGCAGCAGAAGTAATGAAGATAACAGCAAAGGATCTTTTAGAACTTGGCATTATCGAGAAAATTATACCGGAGTATGGTGGAGCAGATGATGAGGCATTGAGTTCCATTGCAGTTTATATGCATAAATGTATCCGCGAATTTTTAGAATCATATGAAGGAAAGAGCGGAGAAGAGATTGCAAAAGCACGTTATGAACGTTTCCGTAAATTTTAAAGGAGCAGAGCATGAACATTCGAATATGTGGAACTGGAAGCGCGTTACCGGAAAGAAAAATTACCAATGACGATTTAAGTCAGATTATGGATACTTCCGATGAATGGATTTCCAGCAGAACAGGAATAAAAACAAGACACCTTGCAACGGAAGAGACAACAACATCACTTGCCACAGAAGCTGCAAAAAAAGCACTTGCAGATGCAGACATGAAGCCGGAAGAAGTGGAACTTATTATTGCAGCGACGGTAACACCGGATCATCTTGTGCCGACACTTTCCTGTGAAGTGCAGCGGGAAATCGGAGCAGTGAATGCCGTAGCCTTTGACCTTGGTGCAGCATGTTCCGGATTCTTATTTGCATTGAGTACAGCACAGGCATATATTGCCAGTGGCAGATTTAAAAATGCACTCTTAATCGGAGCAGAAGTACTTTCTAAAATTATGGACTGGAATGACCGCAGTACCTGTGTTCTTTTTGGAGATGGCGCAGGAGCAGCGGTAGTCCGGGCAGACGAAGAAAATATCTGCCATGTGGTGCAGGGCTCAGATGGTGCGAAGGGACTGGTACTGGCATGTGAGAACCGTCCGGTCAATAATCCATATCATAAGATGGAAAGTCCTCTGGGTTATGTAAGCATGAATGGACAGGAGGTTTATAAATTTGCTGTCCGCACAGTTCCGGCAACCATTACAAAGGTGCTGGAAGAGGCAGATTTAAAGGCAGAGGAAATTTCGCTTTTCGTATTACATCAGGCAAACTTAAGAATTATTGAGGCGGTAGCAAAACGATTGAAACAGCCGATGGAAAAATTTCCGGTAAATTTGACGGAATGTGGCAATATTTCGGCAGCAAGTGTGCCGATTTTGCTTGATAATATCAACCGGCATGGTATGATACATAGAGGAGATAAAGTTGTACTGGCTGGTTTCGGCGGCGGACTCACATGGGGCGCAGCGGTACTGGTCTGGTAAAAGGAGATAAGAATGAATGCGGATAAAACCTTAAATGACATTCTGGTAAAGCTGTTTAATGATTTGATGGAAATTGAGGAAAAATGCTTAATCTCCGGAGAATTCATGAACATTTCCGGAAATGATATGCATATTATTGAAGCAATTGGTCTGGATGAACCAAAGCGGATGTCGGAAGTGGCGGCGAGGATGAATGTTACAACAGGAACCCTGACAAAAGCTGTTGAAGCACTGGAACAGAAAGGTTATGTAAATCGTTGCAGAAATGACAGGGATAAAAGGGTAGTCCGTGTATCACTCACCGATTCCGGAGTCCGGGCATATGAGCATCATGCACGTTTTCACAGCAATATGATACATGATATCAAGGAGAGCCTGAGTGACCAGGAGAGTGAGATTCTGATTGGAACACTGGGAAAACTGGTGAAGTTCTTCCAGAAGAAATATGAACCATATCTGAAAAATAAAAAATAGTATATTTATACAAAAAAAGAAGTGGAAAAGGGAAATAAAAAACTGTTTTCTACTTCTTTTTAATTACAAAAATGAATTTTCCTGGTACAAAACTTGCAAAAAAGAAGAAAAAGTACACAAAAGTATAAAGTTTTTGACACAAATATGAAAAAAACGTTGCGAAAAAATTCATTTCATACTAAAATAGTAGTGTTGATGTATATATAATACTCAAATTAATATGTAAAGGAGATATAATATGAGCTACGTTGATGAAGTATTAGAAAGAGTAAAAGCAAAAAACGCTTCTGAGCCAGAATTCCTTCAGGCAGTAGAAGAAGTACTGGAGTCTTTAAGACCGGTAATCGAAGCAAATGAGGAGAAATATCGTAAAGAAGCATTACTTGAGAGAATAACCGAGCCGGATAGACAGCTTAAATTCCGTGTACCTTGGGTAGATGACAAGGGACAGGTTCAGGTTAATACAGGATACAGAGTACAGTTCAACAATTCTATTGGACCGTACAAGGGAGGTCTTCGTCTCCATCCTTCCGTAAATATCGGAATCATCAAATTCTTAGGATTTGAGCAGGTATTTAAAAACTCTTTAACAGGACTTCCAATCGGCGGTGGTAAAGGTGGTTCTGACTTTGACCCTAAGGGAAAATCAGACCGTGAAGTAATGGCATTCTGCCAGAGCTTTATGACCGAGCTTTGCAAATATATTGGCGCTGACGTTGACGTTCCGGCAGGAGATATCGGAACAGGCGCAAGAGAAATCGGATACATGTTTGGACAGTATAAGAGAATCCGTGGAATGTACGAAGGTGTTCTGACAGGTAAGGGACTTACCTATGGTGGATCTTTAGCTCGTACAGAAGCTACCGGATATGGTCTTTTATACATTACAGAAGAATTAATGAAATGTCATGGTGAATCTATGGAAGGTAAGACAGTTGTTGTATCTGGTGCTGGTAACGTTGCAATCTACGCTATCCAGAAAGCGCAGCAGATGGGTGCAAAAGTTGTTACCTGTTCTGATTCTACCGGATGGATTTATGATCCGGAAGGAATCGATGTTGCATTATTAAAAGAAGTAAAAGAAGTAAAACGTGCTCGTCTTACTGAGTATGCTGCTGCAAGAAAGAGTGCAGAATATCATGAAGGCCGTGGCGTATGGCAGATTAAATGTGATATCGCTCTTCCATGTGCTACACAGAACGAGCTCCTTATCGATGATGCAAAACAGTTAGTAGCAAACGGATGTAAAGCAGTTTGTGAAGGTGCTAACATGCCTACAACCTTAGATGCAACCAAATACTTACAGGATAACGGAGTATGGTTCATCTGTGGTAAAGCTTCTAACGCAGGTGGAGTTGCAACTTCTGCATTAGAGATGAGCCAGAACTCAGAGCGTTTAAGCTGGACATTCGAAGAAGTAGATGCTAAGTTAAAACAGATTATGGTAAATATCTATCATAATATTGATGATGCTGCAAAACGTTACAACATGGAAGGTAACTATGTAGCAGGAGCTAACATCGCAGGCTTCGAAAAAGTAGCTGAGGCTATGCTTGCCCAGGGTGTTTGCTAGGCATTGAACACTTAGAGAACGCGAGCCATAGGCGAAGCGTGAACTTAGTGTGAAAGCCCATCCCGAGACTTGATGAAAACGAGTCGCAGACGAAGTTTGAATCCTAGCCGAGTGGATGTCATTGAACACATAGAAAACATCCCCGAAACGTTATGTTTCGGGGACTTTTTAATTTACACGAGAAATTCGCAAAGCATTTCCAGTGGAATTTCTTCCCTGCTTGGAGTATAATAGAACGAACAACGGGAAGAAAAGAGACCGGAGGCAGTTTAGATGCAGAAAAAGGAAAGAAATGAAGAATTAGAATATATAGATGAACTTGAGGATGTCGAAGAACCGAAAGAGCCAGAGGACAACCGGGAAGAATTAGAAGAACCAGAAGAGGAATATTCAGAAGGCGGCAGACGCGGGAAGAAAGGAAGAAAATCCGATACAAAGAATGCAGCTTCTGTGGCAGGGGAATTTCTAAGCTGGGTAATTACGATTGTAGCAGCGGTGCTGATTGCTATGTTTTTAAATCGTTTTGTGTTAATTAATGCAGAGATTCCATCCGGTTCCATGGAAAATACAATCATGACCGGAGATAAGCTGATTGGATTCCGATGGTCATATCTGTTTTCCGGACCGGAGCGGGGAGACATCATTATCTTTAAGTTTCCGGATGATGAGAGCCAGAACTATGTAAAACGTGTCATTGGCTGTCCGGGAGATACGGTAAAGATAGAAGATGGCAAAGTATATGTCAACGGAGAACTCTTAGAGGAGGATTATCTCAAAGAGACATGGACGGTAGCTACAGGACCGTATACCTTTGAAGTGCCGGAGGACAGCTATTTTGTAATGGGAGATAACCGGAATAACTCCTATGATGGAAGATACTGGACCAATACCTATGTGAAGAAAGATAAAATACTTGGAAAAGCGATTTTCCGATATTGGCCACTGAAGAATTTTAAAATATTGAATTAGTGCGGAACAAATAAGGAAGCAAAAGGAGAAGATTTATGATAACATTATTAGCCCGGATATTTATCCGGGAAGATGACAAGCCGGAGAAGGTACGGCTTGCCTACGGTATTTTATGCGGTATTGTAGGTATTTTGCTAAATGTATTATTATTTACAGGAAAATTTATTGCGGGAACCATCAGTAAATCCATTGCAATTACAGCGGACGCATTTAATAACCTGTCGGATGCCGGCTCATCCATTGTAACATTGCTGGGCTTTAAACTGGGAGCAGCAAAGCCGGATCCGGAGCATCCATTTGGACATGGAAGAATGGAATATGTTTCCGGTCTTGTGGTTGCTGCAGTTATTTTAATTATGGCAGTGGAACTGATACAGGATTCCATCAGAAAGATTCTTCATCCGGAAGCAACGGAATGCTCTGTATTAATTATCATGATTCTGCTGATATCGATTGCTGTAAAGCTGTATATGACCTTCTACAACAGGAGAGTCGCAAAGAAGATTAATTCAGCGGCTATGCGGGCAACGGCCATGGACAGCTTAAGCGACAGCATTACCACATCTGTGGTTTTAATCACCACATTGATTGCAGAATTTACGTCAGTCAATATTGACGGTTACTGTGGTGTGGCGGTAGGACTGTTTATCTTATATGGTGGAATTAATGCAGCGAAGGAGACTTTAAATCCACTGCTGGGACAGCCGCCGGAGGAAGAATTCGTAAAAGAGATAGAACATCTGGTGCTGGAAGAAAAAATGATTATCGGTATTCATGATTTAGTCGTACATGATTATGGACCGGGACGTCTGATGGTATCACTACATGCGGAAGTGCCGGCAGAAATGAATATCCTTGTAATACATGATATGATAGACAATGTAGAAATGAAATTGAAAAGGGAACTGAATTGTGAGGCTGTCATACATATGGATCCGGTGATTACCGGAAGCAAGGAACTGACCGGGATAAAAGAAACGGTTACAGGTATTTTGAAGGATATTGATGAGGTCATTACCATGCATGATTTTCGTATGGTTCAGGGACCGACCCATACCAATCTTATCTTTGATGTAGTGATTCCATTTGGCTACCGTTCCAGTGATGAAGCAGTGTTAAAAGAACTGGAACATCAGGTAAAGGAAAAGCTGGGCGAACAGTATCATATCGTGGTCAACGTAGACAAAAATTATGTGAAATAAAAGAAATAACAAAGCCCCGATGGGAGAATGATATGTACCCAGAATCCTGGACACATATTTACGAACTAGACTGAACACATGGATGCTATCCTGTATTGTACAGGCGGCATCCATTTTGTTTTTGCCTGAATTCTTTTGTTATTATAATAATCTATATATTCTTCAACCGCTTGTGAAAATTCTTCGAAAGAAGAATAGTTTTTTTCATAGCCATAATACATTTCATTTTTTAATCGTCCAAAGAACGTCTCCATAATACAATTATCATAACAATTACCTTTTCGTGACATGGATTGTATAATGCCATGTTCCTGTAAAGCATTTCTAAAATAAGCATGTTGATACTGCCAGCCTTGATCTGAATGAAATATCAATCCTTCAACTGAAGGAAATTTTTCAAATGCTTTATTCAGCATTCTTTTTATCTGTTCAAGATTAGGACTCATGGATAAATCATATGAGATGATTTCATTTGTATTCATATCTAGCACTGGAGAAATATAACACTTTCCCCA
>NZ_QTXS01000002.1:352294-787294 GCF_003461765.1 Roseburia sp. AF02-12
CATTGATAAAGCATTCCTGCGCTGATTCCTGCTTCTATGGCAACTTTTCTCCTTGGTATACCTGCAATAACCATTAAAACCAGTTCAAGCTTTTCTTCTGGTGTCCACACTTTATTGAACACCTTATGTTTTAAAACTTCTGGACCATGTAAATCAACCAATCCAGACCATTCTCGTATATGTCTTTTGAGAGTATCTGGATTCGTACCCTCTGGGATATCTGGATACGAACCTGAATGATACAATTCAACACACATCAGTTTAAACTCATAACTATAACGCATAAAAACACCCTCCTTACTGGTTGTCCAGTAAAGAGGGTACATATCAGAAATCTGATAGAAGAATTCATCCCATTGGGGCTTTCTGTTTATTCTTTTAATTCTGTGTCAGTGGAGTATTGACTGCATGCTCTACAGACTGGTCAGTTGCTGTACCGGCACCACTTAAAGACTGTTCAGAGGACTGCTCTGTGGATTTCTCAGTGGACTGGGTAGAACCTTCTGTATCAGTAGAAGGCTGTTCTGTTTCGGTAGTAGGCTCTTCCGTATGCTCTACATCCGGATCCTCATAGAGGAACTCGTTGGAGCTTCGGAAGATGGTGCTGCTGGAACCTACAATGTTAGCAACAATCGTATCGCCGTCTTCAATGTCGTCAAGATTAATCTTTAACATGGTGCTTCCCAAGAAGGAAGTGGATACCTTCTCTCCGTTGACATAAATTTTCGTCCAAGGAGTAAATCCGGAGCCGTAAATACATAACTTATTGTCATCGGATTTCCATACACTGTTAATCGTTACATCATCAATACCCATAACCAGATCACTTGCTGGATATTTATCTGTTCCGTTGTAAGCATAACGTTTTCCGTAAAGAAGGTCATACTGTAAATTCTCTAAGTTCTCGTCGTAAGAAGCAGAACCCTTCTGGCTCTGGATGTAAGAGAACATGGTTCCTTTGTGGATGTCAAGCTGGTTGGTGATGTTTGCTAATAATTCATAAGCAGCACAGTCAGCATCCTGTTTTGGTAAATTAAAGTTGTTCCAGGTAACATATTTGGTTTTGAAAATGTCACCGGATACCATATCATCATCGGTCAGTCCCATGGTAGGAAGGTGGTCGCCGAAGAATACCACGATGGTCTTTTCATCCCGTTTGGAAAGCTCTTCGGTTAAGTTGCCGATGAATTTATCTACTTCGTGAATCATGTTAATGTAATATTCCCACCGATTGTTAGAAGCCTCATCTGCAGCACCGCTTACTGCAATTTCCGGATTTTCAAGAATCTTTTCAGTAGGATAATCACCATGTCCCTGTACGGTAATGGTATATACCAGATCTGACTGGTCAGGGGTAGAATCCATAGCCTTTAAGGTTTCACTGATTAAGATGTTATCGGTTGGCCAGGAACCAAGTGGTGTGTACTCCTGAATGTTCATACACTCTTTACTGGTGAAGCTGTCAAATCCCATCAGGGAGAAGGCATTGGCACGGCTGTAGAAGTTACCACCATTGTTATGTACAACATGTGTACCATAGCCGAGACTTCCAAGGTCGGAAGCAATACTTTCGCAACTGTCGATTTCTTTTAAAGTAGTCTTATATGGGTATTCGCCGGTACCAAAATACTGCATGCTCATACCGGTTAATACTTCAAATTCAGTATTGGCTGTTCCGGCACCTACAACAGGAACTTTTAAGTAACCGGAAGAATAGTTGTTTAATAAGTTGTGAAAATTTGGAACCGGATCTTCTGAAGTCTGTAAGAACTTAACATCAGAGGGATCTACAAAGGATTCCAGTAAAACAACAATAATATTTGGCGCATCTTCGGCAACTTCGGTAGTTTCTTCCGGAACGGAAGCCCCTATTTTGGCAATACGCTCTTCGGAATAACTGTCCGGTTTACTCATACCACGGTCAACAACGCTGGATGAGAAGCCGTAGACAAAACCATAATTTTCATAGCCCTGTGCAATATTGGCAAAATAGGAAGCAACAATATTATTGGACTGGGCTGCCTTGGTAGTTACCGGTAACATCAGGAAGATAACAGCAACCATAAGCGGACTTACAATCCAGTTGATTTTGCCCTGATATTTTGGTCCTTTGATAAAAAGCCAGATACAGAAAAGCAGGAAAAGACCGACTACGATAATAACGGCGAGTGCTTCACCAAAGGTAAAGTATTTGGTGTTCTGCATGGCAAATAAGTCAGACAGACATTTCAAATCTGTAAAACCAAATGGAGTTACACGTTTGGAAAGAATAACACCATTGATGGTTCCAAGGAAAAGCCAGAAGCCGCTGATTAAGAGACGGGCAAGTGTTCTTCTTCGAATCAGATAGACCAGGGATAAACTTGCAAAAATAATAAATGAGTTATAAAGGTAAGCAATGGTGTGTCCTGCAATAAAGGAAAATGCAGAAAGCACATTTCGTCTGGAAATACATTCAATCACCAGAACGAGGAAACAGGACAGTAACAGATGGAATACCAAAGAGTATTTGTTCATAATCACAACTGCACGGTCAAGGTGTGGATGTGGTTTCTTCTCCCGGTTCTTAAAAGTATTTATTTTGTTTTTTAGTTTAAAAAATAAGTTCTTACACTTACTTGAAAAAGAATGTTTTTCTCTCATAATAATGGTTCTCCTCCCAGTAGATTACACACTTTTTACATATAATTTACTTTTGACTGAATAAGGATATATCTATTTAAGAAAAAAAACAACGGTAAATCTCGATAAAAATTTATTAATATTTCATTAAAAAGAATCCAAAATGTATAATAGAAGGGAAAGAAGTTGGCAAAAAAGCCATTTTGTGCTATCCTTTTTTTATAAAAACCAGGTTCGCAGAGAGGCAGATAGGTGAATCTGACAGTAAGGTGAGGAAAGAGAAATGCTGGAATTAAAAGACATTAGTTTTCAGGTAAATGATGAAACAGCAGACAAGGAAATATTAAAAAATATCAATCTGAAGATAGAAGACCGGTTTGTGGCAATTACCGGACCAAACGGTGGAGGTAAATCCACGCTGGCGAAGCTGATTGCCGGAATAGTAACACCAACTTCCGGACAGATTTTATTGGATGGAGAGGATATTACAGGATTATCCATTACCGAACGGGCAAGAAAGGGAATCAGCTTTGCGTTTCAGCAGCCGGTAAGATTTAAGGGATTGACCGTAAAGGATTTGATTACACTGGCATCGGGAAAAGATATTTCCATCAGTCAGGCATGTTCCTATCTTTCAGAAGTAGGACTTTGCGCAAAGGATTATATTGGCAGGGAGGTAAATGACAGCCTTTCCGGTGGGGAGTTAAAGCGTATCGAGATTGCAATGATAATTGCAAGAGGAACCAAATTATCCATATTTGATGAGCCGGAGGCAGGAATTGACCTTTGGAGTTTTAACAATCTGATTCAGGTATTTGAGAATATGTATCAGAAAATCAATGGCTCGATTCTGATTATTTCACATCAGGAGAGAATCTTAAACATTGCAGACCGGATTATTGTAATTGCAGATGGAGAAGTAAGCACAGCCGGAAGCCGGGAAGAAGTACTTCCAAAGCTGTTAGGCAGCAGTGAAGCCTGCTCTACTTTGATGGAAAAATTAGTCTAGGAAAAGGTGAGAAAATGGACAGTATAGAAAAGAATCTTTTAGCAGAGATATCAGATTTGCACAGCGTGCCGGAAGGCGCATATAATATCCGCAACAACGGAAAACTGGAGGCAAGAAATACAACTGCAAATATTGATATTGTAACTAAGAAGGACAAGCCGGGAATTGATATCTATGTAAAACCGGGAACAAAGAATGAGAGTATGCATATTCCGGTTATCTTAAGTGAAAGCGGCTTAAAGGACCTGGTGTATAATGATTTTTATATCGGGGAAGGTGCAGATGTGACAATCATTGCGGGATGCGGTATCCACAACTGCGGAGACCAGACATCACAGCATGATGGAATACACACTTTTTATATAGGAAAGAATGCAAAAGTAAGATATGTGGAAAAGCATTATGGTGAAGGGGATGGAAATGGAGCCAGAGTCTTAAATCCAACTACCGTGATCCACATGGAAGAAGGCGGATTCATGGATATGGACAGTGTTCAGATTAAAGGAGTAGACTCCACAATCCGTACAACCGAAGCAGACCTTAAAGAAGATGCGTCCCTTGTGATTCATGAACGTATTATGACTCATGGACAGCAGAAAGCAGAGACAGATTTTACGGTAGATTTAAATGGGGCACATTCCAGTGCAAATGTGGTATCACGTTCGGTAGCAAAGGGAGATTCTCACCAGAAGTTTGTTTCTTATATTCGTGGTAATAATGCATGCAGCGGACATACAGAATGTGATGCCATCATCATGGACAATGGAAAGGTGGAGGCAATTCCGTCTCTTGCAGCGAATGATATCGATGCAGCATTGATTCATGAGGCAGCAATTGGAAAAATAGCAGGAGAACAGCTGATTAAGCTGATGACACTGGGACTGTCTGAAAAAGAGGCAGAGGAGCAGATTGTAAATGGATTTCTGAAATAGGATATGTATGGGGAATGAAGGGTGCAGGAAAGAACAAACAAGAGAAGAGAAATACCGAAAGAGGCGGAAGAATGGAATAAGATAATATTTGAAATATTATGACGGGTATGGATATTAAGTGAAGTGGCATCTGTATTTGAACGATGCAAAAGTGGGTGGTAAAAATAAAGTCTGCTGTAGTTCAGACTAAGACAGAATTTTCCCAGGATAATAGAAAAGAGGAATAAATATGTGGCTTGCATATGCATGTGGCTCTGCTTTTTTTGCAGGTATTACGGCAATATTGGCAAAAGTTGGAATTAAGAAAATAGACTCGAATCTTGCAACAGCAATCCGGACGATTGTAGTATTGATCTTTGCATGGATTATGGTACGGCTTACCGGATCTTATACTCCAATCGGAAGTATAGGAACGCGGACGTTAATTTATCTTACATTATCCGGAATAGCGACCGGGGCATCCTGGCTTTGCTATTTTCGGGCATTGCAGCTAGGAGATGTAAATAAAGTAACACCGATTGATAAATCCAGTACAATCCTGACGATGATTCTGGCAGTCATTTTCTTAAATGAAGGACTGAACGAGAAGAAAATCATTGCCATGGTATTGATTGGCGTTGGAACGATGCTCATGATTACCAGAAAGAAAAGCAGTGGCACAAAGAGCCGGACATGGCTTATCTATGCACTGCTGTCGGCAGTATTTGCCAGTCTGACGTCCATCCTTGCCAAGGTGGGAATAGATGGTGTGAATTCCAATCTTGGAATGGCATATCGTACTGGAGTGGTACTTGTTATGGCATGGGTGGTAGTATTTGTAACAAAGAAACAGAAACAGGTCCGGAGTATGACCTTCCGGGATGGAATGTTTCTGATTTTATCCGGAATAGCAACCGGAGCATCCTGGCTTTGTTATTACCGGGCGCTGCAGCTGGGCGAAGCCAGCGTAGTGGTGCCGATTGATAAACTAAGCATTGTAGTTACAATTGTATTTTCATCTGTGTTTTTAAATGAAAGACTACAGCCAAAGGCATTTTTTGGATTACTTATGATAGTGGGTGGCACATTGCTGCTGATATAAGCAAAAGCGGAGGAAAAAGTATGCTGGGAAAAAGAAAATCTTATTATGTGGAGAATGGAATCATTCATTTTGCATTTGAATATGGCAAGGGAAGTTTAGAGGTTCTGACAGATAACATTGTAAATGTGTTTGTTCCGTTCGAATGTGAGGAACATCGTTCAAAAGCCATCGAGGGAGAAAAGTCAAAGCATATACATTTTGATGTGCAGGAAGGAATTGACTATCTTGAGGTTCGGACTGCAAAATTAATCATACGCGTATATGATAATTTTATGGTGGATTTTTATGATGTGAATGGACAGCTTCTCTGTGCGGACTATCGTGGTGGAAGGAAATTTGCAACACAGATTAGTGAGAAATTTATCGAATTCTTAAAAGCAGAGGGACATGAGGTGCCACAGGCGACAGATAAGAATTATCATGTGCAGGCTGTAAAACGCATGGAAGGAGACGAAGCCTTCTATGGCTTTGGTGATAAAGCAGGGGTATTAAATAAGAAGAATTATGATTATGAGATGTGGAATACGGATAATCCGGCGGCGCATACGGAAGCCTTTAAAGCATTGTATAAATCAATCCCGTTCTTTATAACATTGCGTGAAAGCTGCGTATACGGAATCTTTTTTGATAATACCTGTAAGACTTATTTTGATCTGGCAAAAGAAAATAAGGAATACTATTTCTTTGGCTCAGACCGTGGCAATCTGGATTATTATTTTATTGCCGGGGATAATATGCCGGAGGTAGTAGCTGATTATACTTATCTGACCGGAAGAACACCGCTTCCGCAGCTTTATACATTAGGCTATCATCAGTCGCGCTGGGGATATGAGACTTCCGCAGAGATCCGCGCAATTGCGGATAAATACCGTGCAATAAAGATTCCGATTGATACGATTCATCTGGATATTGACTATATGGATGGCTACCGGGTCTTTACCTGGAATGAAAAGGACTTTGGCAGGCCTGGTGAAGTGATTGCAGATTTAAAGAAAAAAGGATTTAAAATTGTTACTATCATTGACCCGGGTGTCAAATTAGACCCAGGTTATGATATGTATGATGAAGGCATGGAGCAGGGATATTTTGCCAAGACACCGGAAGGGGATACCTATGTAAATGCAGTATGGCCTGGAGATGCGGTATACCCTGACTTTGGAAATCCGAAGGTAAGACAGTGGTGGGGAGAGAAACAGAAATATCTTGTGGACTTAGGAGTCCGCGGTGTATGGAATGATATGAATGAGCCGGCAAGTTTTCGTGGAGAACTGCCGGAAGATGTCGTATTTACAGACGAAGACAGACCATGTGACCATGGCCAGATGCACAATGTCTATGGACATCTGATGGCAAAGGCTACCTATGAAGGCTTGAAGAAGCAGGACGGCAGAAGACCGTTTGTAATCACCCGTGCCTGTTACAGTGGTTCCCAAAAGTATACCACAGCATGGACAGGAGATAATCAGAGCCTGTGGGAGCACCTGCGGATGGCAATTCCGCAGATGTGCAATCTGGGATTATCCGGTATGGTATTTATCGGAACAGATGTAGGTGGATTCGGTGCAGATGTGACGCCGGAGCTGTTGTCAAGATGGGTACAGGTCGGCTGTTTTTCACCGTTGTTCCGAAATCATTCTTCCAAGGGTTCTACCAGACAGGAGCCATGGCTTTTCGGAGAAGAGACATTAAATATTAACCGGAAATATATTGAACTTCGTTATAAATTACTGCCATACCTTTATGATTTATTCCATGAGACGGAGCAGAATGGTATGCCGGTAATCCGTCCACTGGTATTGCATTATGAGAAAGATAAAGAAACATGGAATCTCAATGGAGAATTCCTGTTTGGAGAGCATATGCTGGTAGCTCCTGTAGTAGAGCAGGGAATGACGAAGAAGCTTTTGTATCTGCCGGAGGGAACCTGGTATGACTATGATACAAGGGAAAAATATACCGGAAAGCAGTATATTGTAAAAGACGCACCTCTTGATGTATGTCCGGTTTTTGTAAAAGCAGGAAGCATTATCCCATGTTTTGAACCGATGCAGTATGTGGGAGAGATTGAACTGGATACCCTGATTCTTGATGTATATCCGGGAGAAGGCCGTTATGTGCATTATCAGGATGACGGAGAAGATTTTACATATCAGGATGGTGAATATAATGAATATGAGATGACCGTCACAAAGGATGAGACATTAACGGTCCGGATGCTGCATAAAGGTTATGAAAAAGTATATAAGAAATTTGTGATATGTTACAAAGGACGTAAAAATGAGTTCGCATTCAATGGAGAGAAACTGACAGTCTGGCTTTCTTAAAAGAAAGGCAGAAGCCGGGAGATAACCGGAGGAGGACTTATATGAAACGTGGAATTGCATTAAGTGGAGGCGGTACGAAAGGCTCTTATGAACTGGGAGTCTGGAAAGCATTAAATGAACTTGGTATCGATTATCAGATTGTAACCGGAACATCCATAGGTTCCATTAACGGAGCCTTAATGGCAACGGGAGATTATGACAGGGCTTATGAACTATGGAGCACCATAACCATGGAAGATATGATGGAGGATGGAATCAATCTGACGGATACCATAGAGGGCATGTATGACCAGAGAGAGGCAATTGGTCCATTCCTGAAAAAATATGTCAAGAATAAAGGCGCAGATATTTCACCTTTTACTGCTTTTATTGAAACACTGATAGAAGAGGATAAGATTCGGAAATCAAAGACAGACTTTGGATTGGTTACGGTGGAATTTCCGTCTTTAAAACCCTGCGAACTGACAAAGCGTGACATTCCGGAAGGACTTATGAAAGATTATATTCTGGCATCTTCTGCAATTTTTCCATTATTTCCGATGCATAAAATCGGAGAGACAACGTATCTGGATGGATGTTATTATGATAATCTTCCAATTGACCTTGCTATCCGAATGGGAGCACAGCAGATTATTGCTGTTGATTTACATACATCACCGGCACACGATGCCTATGCAAAGCGGCCGTATGTAACTTATATCAAGCCAAGCCGCTCCCTTGGAACCATGATGAATTTTGACCATGCTCTTTTAATGGCAAATGCCAGAATGGGATACCAGGATACCATGAAGGTTTATGGAAAATATTATGGCTATGTATATACCTTTGAAAAGGAATCCATGGAGAAATACCGCAGGGCAATGGAGTGCTTTTTGTATCGGATGACAGAACTGGATTTACTGGTCAGGGATGAAATTCCGGTAAAACGTTTTGCTAAGAAAAGTGAATTTAATAAAGTACATACACTTCTGGCAGAACGAAGCGAAAAGGAGAAAATGTCACCGAGGGAATATTTCCTTGCAGCGGCAGAAATCTGTGGAGAGGTATTTGATGCAGATGCAGCAATTGAATATTCCATGGAACATTTTGTGGAAACACTTCATAAGAAGTTGGCAGATGCAGAGTTAAGACAGGTGACAGAATGTATCATTGCACATAAATTAAGGGAGCCGGCAGGACTGATTGCAGAGGTTAAAAACTTTGGAAAAGAAATGCTGGTGGCTGCGGCTGCATATTATGCGGCACAACAGGACACACTGACGTCAAAAGAAATTCTGAAACTGCATGCCATGTTCCCAAAGGAACTGACAGCGGTGTTATTTCTGATGTCGTTGGAAACAAACAGATAACAGCATTTTTGCCGTCAACAAACAGTCTCTGCTGCATATATTATACTGATGAGAATCAGGAGAGAAGGAAACATTGGATTATAATCAGGATATTTTCTTTAAGATGCAACAGCAGCAGATGCCAGGCAAACAGCCCTTTTACATGACAAATCCAATCCAGAATCTTTACATGACGGAGTTAGAATATCAGAGGGATTTAGACCGCATGAAAGAGATGTATCCGCTGGAGATAAGAAAAGTGCAGGAGCTGGTGGAAGAAGAATGCGATAAGATGGAATATGAGGGAAGTCTCATGTTTGACGAGTATCCGGACCGGCTGATGTTGCGGCAGATTTGTAAGAGAATCCGTGATAAGGCGGGACTTGGGGAAAGCCGGGAAGGAATGGATGCTCCGGAAATTCTTCTGTTTCATGAGATGTTTTACCGCAGATGCCGTTACAGACGCTGCCGCAGATGCTGGTAGCGGATAATAAAATAGAGGTTGAGCTTTTGCAAAAAAGGAATTACAATATAGCTGTCGTTTTTTGATGGCTATATTGTTTGTTTACGTGAGTAGCGAGAAAAATCGCATGCCTGCATGCAGATTTGACGAGCACCGCGATAACTCGAGAAACTCGCAAAGCGTGTTTTTCGTAGTTTAGGAAGATGAGGAATACAGATGAATAAAGGAATGATTCGGGCACTGGTGTTAGCAGGTGTGTTTCTGGTATCAACCGTAGTGTTTAGTTTTTTGACAAATAAAACAAATCCCGATATGACAACAGAACTGGAGGAGGCAACGCTGCCGACTGTCCAGCTTTATTATAAAGAGCAGAAAATCAATGAACTCTACGGGTATGTAGATGAAATGAATGCAGTTTACATGAGGGACAGCATTACGCCGATTGATACGGACAGGCTGCTTCCAATCCGCGTTCAGAATGGAAGCTATGCAGTGGATGAACTTTCCTATGAGATCCGGAGTATGGATACTAAGCGTCTTATTGCAGATGCGAAGGTAGATAGTTATTCCCAGAAGAATGGAGTGATTACAGCAGACCTTCCGATTCAGAATCTTCTGGATTCCAATGCAGAATATCTGTTGATTATACATTTACTGCATGGGGATGATACTTTAAATTATTATACAAGGATTATTGAACCGCAGGATTGTTATGTGAAGGAAAGCATTGATTTTGCAAAAGATTTCCATGAAAAAACATTTCAGGAGGATGGAAGCGGCTCTCTGGCAACTTATATGGAACCGGATTCTTCTGCGGATAATACCACACTTGCCAATGTCAGTATTCATTCCACACTGCGACAGGTAACATGGGATAAATTCAATGGGACCGTTCTGACGGACCCATCGGTAAGCATCAAAGAAATCAATAATTCCTATAATGTAATTCTATTGGATTATGTAGTGACGGCAACCGGAGATAATGGGGAACTGGAATATTATAATGTAGAAGAATATTACCGTGTCCGTTATACCAACGACCGGATGTATCTATTGAATTTTGAGAGAACCATGGATGAAATTTTCCGGGCAGAGAATGATGATTTTTATGAGAATTATTTACAGCTTGGAATATGTTCGTCCGATGTGGAATATAAGAGTAATGAGACAGGAAGTATTCTCTGTTTTGTAAAAGAAGGAGAACTCTGGTGTTACAATGCGACAGAAAAAAAGCTTTCCCAGGTGTTCAGCTTCCGTGGTTATGAGGGGATTGATTCCAGGGAAAATCATAAGGAACATGATATCCGGATTATTAAGGTGGATGAAACAGGAAGTGCTGATTTTGTTGTATATGGTTATATGAACAGGGGAAACCACGAAGGTCAGGTGGGCGTAGGTGTTTATCATTATGACAGCGTGGCAAATACAGTAGAAGAGGAACTGTTTATACCATCCACCCACTCTTACGAAGTGCTGAAATCAGAACTGGGACAGCTGATGTATGAAAATGAAAGTGGAATGTTCTACATTATGATGGGTGGGACACTGTATGAGATTAATCTTGCTACTACCAAAGAAAAGGAAGTAGTCAGCGGATTTGAAACAGGAAATTATGCGGTATCAGAGAATAACCAGTTTGTTGCTTATATTGCAGATGGCAACAGTGACAGCGGTTCGAAAATTACTGTTCTGAATCTGGAGAATTCGAAAAGCTTTGAAGTGGCAGCGGCAGCAGGAACGTATATCCGGCCACTGGCATTTATGGAAGATGATTTTATCTATGGAGAGGCAGATGACAGTGATGTGTATACAGATTCTGCCGGAAATGTACAGTTCCCGATGAATCATATTTATATTGTAGATACGGATGATGAAGAACACGGAGTGTTAAAAGATTATCATAAGGATGGATATTATGTAGCGTCTGTAGAAGTTGTGGATTATACTATTTATCTGAACCGGGAACAATATAACGGTATGGCTTATGTTCCGGCAGAACAGGATACGATTATGAATCGTGAGGGAGATTCTGCAGAAGTAGTCAGCATTCACAGTACGGTAACGGAACGAAAACAGACGCAGCTGCAGCTGCAATTATTACAGGAAGAAGAGATAAGCTCGGGTCGTCTTCTGACTCCGAAACGGATTGTATTGGAGTCACCGAGAAATGTGAATCTGAAAGAGCCGGAAGAGACAGATTATTATTATGCTTATTCTGCCGGAAGAGTAGTGCTGGCAACGGATAATGCGGCAAAAGCCATTGCAGTGGCAAATGATAATGTGGGCGTTGTGGTAGGAAGCAGACAGCAGTATATCTGGAAGAGGGCAAGAAAATCTTCCCAGTCACCACTGACGATTACAATAGGTGATGCAGACGCATCCGGAACAACGATAGCAAAAGCAATCAATGGTATGCTTTCGATGCAGGGATTAAATGTTGGTGTAGGAGAATTGATGACATCCGGAAATACACCAAAACAAATTTTAAAGGATACCCTGCAGGACTCTGTAGTCATTGATTTGACCGGAAGCGATCTGGATGCAGTGTTATATTATGTCAATCTGGGAACACCGGTATTTGCCATGAACAGTGGAAGCGAAGCTGTATTGATTACAGGCTATGATAACGCAGGAGTCTATATTTATAATCCGGCAACCGGTGCAACAGAGAAGATGTCAATGACGGATGCACAGAATTTATTTGATACAGCAGGTAATGTATATTTTGCTTATATGAAAATGGCAGAATAGGGATGCAGGCAGAGACAGGCGTGAAAAAGACGCAAAAAACGTATAAAATTGCCTAAAAAAAGCCGAAGTTTTTTGGCAGTTTCGGTATTAGTGCTGTATTTTCACAAAGTCTATTGCAAAATCTGTTCGTGTAGGATATATTAACTTTTGTACTAATTGTACTACTTAGAAGCGAGGAAGATAACATGAGTAGAAAAGAAGTTACAGTTTCAAACGTTTCAAAAAAACACGATAATCCAATTGCAGAGTTGGTTCAGGTTGCCTGCCAGTTTGACAGCAATATTACTCTGGAAAGTGATAACCGTAAAATTAATGCCAAGAGCATCATGGGAATTATGGCATTTAATCCGTCCAAAGGAATGACGGTTAACATTGTTGCAGAGGGAAATGATGAAGAAGAAGCCCTATTAGCAATGGAGAAGTTTTTAGTGTGTGATTAATTTTCAGGGAGGGAATTATAATGCAGAAGAGACCAGTTGAAAAAGCAGCCGAAGTAAAGGCAGCAGTAAAAGCTACAGAGACAAAGGCAGTAGTTAAGGCAGAAGAGGTTAAGGCAGAAGCAAAAGAAGTTGTAGCGAAGAAAGCAGAAACCGTAGTAAAGAAAGCGGAAGAGACAGTTAAGAAGGCAGAGGAGACAGCAAAGAAAGCAGAGACAACTGTAAAAGCAGCAGCAAAGACTACCGCAAAGAAAGCAACCAAGAAAGCAGCGGCTAAGAAAACTACTAAGGTAGAGAAGAAAGAACTTGTACCGGAAGTATTTGTTCAGTTTGATGGTAATGAAGATGTTGTTGCAAACGTGATTGAGAGAGCAAAAGAAGCTTTCACAGCAGACGGACACAGAGCATCCAGCATCAAGTCTTTAAAGGTTTATTTAAAACCGGAAGAATATGCAGCATACTATGTTATAAACGATACATATGCAGGCAAGGTTAACTTATTCTAGTTTTATTTTGCCCATGATATTAAAATGGCTTCGGAATTCCGAAGCCATTTTTGCTGTTGTTATTTATTTCTTTTTCTGATTAGCTTTATATTTCTTTATAAGCTTCTGGATACGCTCGTTTGGATCTAAGAGCTCGCTGATAGAAGCATCATGATTCAATGTATCAATAATATAAGCAATATATTTGCTCATGTCACAGTTGATATAATATGGACGGCTTAAAAGCTCCGGAGTCTGATAAGTCAGGTTGGTGGTAACTACACGGTAGATAGTTCCATCTTCTACAGCTTTATCGAATTTTTCCAGACCATTGGTGAAAAGTCCGAAGGTTGCAACGACAAAGATTCTGTTTGCTTTTCTCTTCTTTAGTTCGGTTGCAACGTCAATCATGCTTTCTCCGGAAGAAATCATATCATCGATAATCAGAACATCTTTTCCTTCTACGGAAGAACCTAAAAATTCATGTGCGACAATAGGGTTACGTCCGTCAACAATTCTGCTGTAATCACGACGTTTGTAGAACATACCCATATCCAGACCAAGTACACTGGAAAGATAAATTGCACGTCCGGTACCACCCTCATCCGGGCTGATAATCATCATGTGGTCAGAATCAATCTGTAAGTCAGGAACGTTTTTGCAGATACCTTTGATAAACTGGTATGCAGGCTGAACAGTTTCAAAACCACCCTTTAAAGGAATTGCATTCTGGACACGAGGGTCATGTGCATCAAATGTAATAATGTTGTCAACGCCCATGGCAACCAGTTCCTGTAAAGCCAGTGCACAGTCTAAAGATTCCCTGGTGCTTCTTCTATGCTGGCGGCTTTCATAAAGGAATGGGATGATAACAGTAATTCTTCTTGCCTTGCCGCCAATTGCAGCAATAATTCTCTTTAAATCCTGATAATGATCGTCTGGGGACATATGGTTTGTCTGACCGCACAGAGAATAAGTAAGGCTGTAGTTGGTGACATCAACCATAAGATAAAGGTCATAACCACGAACAGTTTCTTTGATCATTCCCTTTGCCTCGCCTGAACCAAAACGAGGGGTAACTGCTTCAATGATATAAGAATCACGTTTGTAGCCCATAAAAGCTGCATCATTCTGGTGCTGATGCTGTCTTTCGTCTCTCCATTTGACAAGGTATTTGTCAACTTTTTCTCCTAATTCCTGGCAGCTCTGTAATGGAATAATTCCAAGAGAACCAGTAGGAAGGGTTTCTAAGTTTCTTTCACTGTTTGACATGAATAGGTTCCTCCATAGAAATAATTTATCTTATATAGTTCAATAGATATAGCATCTAATTGAATGCGTAATTAATGCAGCTTTTTCTTAAGACGGATATCGTCCCCAAAAAGCTTGATCATCGTATAGCTGCTGAAGATGCGGGAGCAGATACGCTCGGAATATACATCAGCAAGCTGGTCGATACTTAAATTCGTAGAAATCAATGTTGATTTCTGACGCAGCATACGTTCGTTCAGACACAGGAAAAGCCGGGATGCCGTAAAGGAGTTGGCAAGTTCGGTTCCAAGGTCATCAATGATTAAAAGATCACAGTCGAAGATATTCTGCCCGGCAGCAGAAGCTGCAGCGTCCTTCTGGAAAGTGTCCTTTTCAAATATATCAAATAATTGGAAGGCTGTAAAATAAATAACGGAATGTCCTTTATCTAAAAGCTCTTTGGCAACGCAGTTTGAAAGAAAAGTCTTACCGACACCGGTTGCTCCATAGAAAAAGAGATTTTCAAAAGAGGTATCGAAATGCTCAATAAAGGACTTACAGTCTGCAACAGCTTTTTTTGCAGTATCATAAGCAGATAATCCGGTTGTGGGATTTATCTGCTCTTTGGAATAGTATGCATAAGAGAAATTCGAAAAATTCTCTTTGGCTAAAATATCTTTTACATTAGACTGCGTATAGACTAAATCAATGGCAGCCTGTACAAAACAATGACAGCGTTCATTCCCAATATAACCGGTATCCTTACAGTCCTTACAGGTGTAAACCGGTTCCAGATAATCAGCCGGATAACCCAGAGAAGCAATCAGATTCTGTTTCTCCCTGCGAAGAGCAGCAAGCTGTTCTTTTAATGAAGAGAGAACAGAGGAATCTTCTGCTCCATCATCAGATAAAAGCTGTTTTGCACTTGCTACTGAGATGGAAGAAATCTCGTTGTCTATTTCTGTAAGGCGCGGACATTTTCCGTAGACTTCCTGAATGCGTTCATCCAGAAGATGCTGATTGTGAAACTGTCTGGCATTATATTGCCGGATTAAAGTATCGTATTGTGAATTATTAAGAGACATGAAATGCTCCTTTAGTATTCCTGAAAAAAGTGTCTTAATTATTTAAGAGCTGTTTTTCAAGCTGTTCAAAATTATAGGTACGCTGTGAAAAATTGTTAAACCGGTTGGCGGCAGTCTTGTTTACGGTGACATTGCGGGAAGAAGATGCCTTGCTTTTTTTGTAAGCAGTGTCTAATATAGCAATATCCTCTAAATGGTGGATATTGCATTTATGCCAGTTCTCTAAGATGGTATCGGCATACTGGAAGCTTGGCTGATTTGTCGCCTGCAGTGTCCGTTTGCATGCCTCGGAAATGATATCCAGTGTAAATCCAAACTGGCTGGTCCATTTATCTACCAGTTCAAGTTCGTATTCAGCCAGTTTTCTGCCGCTGATTCCAAATGCCTTCATGACACCATAATGTGTCTGCTTATAGGCACTGGAAGAACGTCTGGCATCCTCCGCAGTACGGATAGAAGAAGCAGACCAGGAAAGGGCAATCTTGTCCATATAGCGGATGCTCTTATGACCGTTGTCCACACAGGATTCTACCAGATATTCAATCAGGTCTGTGGAGAATTTCAATTCATCTGACCAGTAAAGAATGGTTTCATAATCCTTGATGGACAAAGGATGTCCGATATAGCGTTCAATAATGAATAATAAATCACTGGAAGCCTCATCGTTCTGGAAAGACAGAATCTGGTCTTTCGTATAGGATGGACGGATATCTACAGAAGATACTTCCGTAGGCTTTTCCACATGTTCAGAATCCTGCGTAACCGCAGAAACAGGCTCACACAGGCAGATGCCGGTAAGCTGTTCGCCGGAATTATATTCTAACTGGAGTAAGTGTTTCTTCTCCCAGTATTTTAAGGCACGTTTAATATCCTTTTCTGTATGGTCAAATTTATCAGCCATCTTAGAAATGGAAAAATTCTCAGCTGCGTTGATGCAGCGGAGTAAATATAAATAAATTTTTACAAATTCTCCATTGGCATCTGCCATATACTCATCAATAAAGGTATTGGATACGCAGGTAACCGTGGATTTGCTTTTCGTATGTAATGTTATGTCTGTCATAAGAACTCCCTCTTTCACCGACCACATTATAGCATATGAATCTAAAATTGAGAAGTCTTATTTTAACCAAAAATCCAGTAAAATCAAGGGTTTCCACATTTGCACAGAATTGTGAATAATGTGGATAACTTTCTTTTGAAAGTGCATTATGGTAACTGAAATGGGAGCAGTTTGGCGGTTAATGCAGATAGAATGGCGATTTTCAAAAATACATTATGTAAACAAAAAAATCCACATCCATAATTCACAAAAATGTGAATTACGATGTGGATAATGTGGATAACTACTGCTGAAGCAGGTGTTCTCCTATAAGATACACGTCTCCGGCCCCCATAGTTATCAACAAATCATTGTTTATGCATTTTTCCGATAAAAATTTTTCAATCTCATCAAAAGACGGGAAGTAATAACTTTCCTGACCGTTTTTCTGAAGCTCTGCCAAAAGGTCTTTGGAAGAAATTCCGATCGTATTTTTCTCTCTGGCTGCATAGATGTCTGCAAGGACTACAATATCTGCCATGGAAAGTACCCGGGCAAAATCACTTAAGAATGCCTTGGTTCTGGAATAAGTGTGTGGCTGGAAAACGCAGATAATCCGTCCGTGTGGATAATTCCGGGCTGCGGTTAATGTAGCAGCTACTTCAGTCGGATGATGGGCATAATCATCGATAACGGTGATACCGTTCTTTGTTCCTTTGTATTCAAAACGACGTTTGGTGCCGCCAAACTGAAGCAGTCCCTTTTTGATAACATCCAAAGGAAGACCGAGATTTAAGCAAAGCGCAATGGCAGCCAGTGAATTGGAGACATTATGCTTGCCTGGAACACTTAAGGAAACGGTTCCTAAGTCTTCGGTTTTGTGCATCAGAGTATATGTGCCGCAGGCATGGTCATTATAAGTAATATTTTTAGCATAAAAGTCATCGTTTTCGCATAAACCATAAGTAGTGACGCTACAGGACAAATTGTTGGTAATCTGATCTAAAGCTGCAATCTGGCCGTTGATGATTAATACACCATCATGTGCAGTATTTCCGGCAAATTCATGGAAAGAACGGCGGATATCATCGATATCTTTGAAGAAGTCGAGATGCTCAGCTTCCACACTGGTGATGATACTGTATTTCGGATGAAAATGCAGGAAACTGTTGGTATATTCGCAGGCCTCGGTAATGAATACTTCTGAACCACCTACGCGGATATTTCCACCGATTGCTTCTAAGATACCACCAACACTGATTGTAGGGTCAGCCTTTGCAACAAGAAGAATCTGTGAAATCATGGATGTGGTAGTGGTTTTTCCATGGGTACCGGCAACTGCAATGGATTTCTCATAGTTATCCATAATCTGTCCAAGCAGTTCTGCACGGGAAAGCATTGGAATACCGGCATCTACGGCTGCTTTAAATTCCTCATTGTCCTCGCGGATGGCAGCAGTATAGACAACCAGTGCAGGACGGATGGATAAGTTAGATGCTTTCTGGCCAATGTAAATGGCTGCGCCTTTTTTTGCAAGGCTGTCGGTAAGCGCAGACTGCTTTGCATCAGAACCGGAAATGGTAAAACCTTCTTCCAGCAAGATTTCTGCAAGACCACTCATACTGATACCGCCAATACCGATAAAATGTACATGAATAGGTTCTTCAAAATTTAATGAATACATAATTCTTTACCTGCCTGACTTATAATTTCGTTTCTTGAGAAAAGATTTCTTCCTAATATTATAACCATATGCAGGGAATTTGCAAATCTATTTTGTCTGTCAGGAAAAAAGAATGCAAAATAATGGAGGTGATTTTGTAAAAATGACAAGAAATGTTTGAAAATTGTCTAAAATGACTAAAATTTGCAAAAAAAGATAAAATAATTATACAAAATGCTGTACAACATATGGGCAGTGTGTTATACTTTTGTTATACCAAAATGACCTGATTTTATGACGAGAGGTGAATGACGTGATTAAGAAAGAAATGATAGCCATGCTTTTGGCGGGCGGACAAGGAAGCCGTCTTGGAGTATTAACTTCCGGTGTAGCGAAGCCTGCAGTCGCATTTGGAGGAAAGTATCGTATTATCGACTTTCCATTGAGCAACTGCATCAACTCAGGTATTGATACCGTCGGAGTGCTGACACAGTATCAGCCATTGAGATTAAACAGACATATTGGAATTGGAATTCCGTGGGACTTAGACCGTAATAACGGAGGAGTAACGGTTCTTCCACCATATGAGAGAAGTGATAACAGTGAATGGTATACTGGTACAGCAAATGCGATTTACCAGAACCTGAAATATATGGAGACTTATAATCCGGATTATGTGCTGATTTTATCAGGCGACCATATTTATAAGATGGATTATGAAGTAATGCTTGATTTCCATAAGGAAAATAATGCAGACGTAACAATTGCAGCAATGCCTGTTCCAATAGAAGAAGCAAGCCGTTTTGGTGTGGTTATAACAGACGAAAATAAAAAAATTAAAGAGTTCGAGGAAAAACCGGAACATCCGAGAAGTAACCTCGCATCCATGGGAATATACATATTCAACTGGAAAGTATTGCGTGACAGTTTAATTGCTATGAAGGATCAGAGTAATTGTGACTTCGGAAAGCATATTATTCCATACTGCCATGAGAATGGAAAGCGTTTATTTGCTTATGAATTCAATGGTTACTGGAAGGATGTTGGAACACTTTCCTCCTATTGGGAAGCAAATATGGAATTGATTGATCTGATTCCGGAATTTAACCTTTATGAAGAATACTGGAAGATTTATACCAAGAGCGATAATGTAGCTCCGCAGTATCTTGCAGCAGAGTCAAAGGTTGATACCAGCATTATCGGAGAAGGTGCTGAAATTTATGGAGAAGTGCAGAATTCTGTAATTGGTGCAGGAGTCCGGATTGAAAAGGGTGCGGTGGTACACAATTCCATTATCATGAAAGAATGTGTGATTGGAGAGAATACTGTGGTGGAGAAATCCATTATTGCAGATAAGACCATTGTTGGAGCAAACTGCCACTTAGGCGTAGGCGAGTATGCACCAAGCACATTGAATGAAAAAGTATATGCATCTGATCTGGTTACTATCGGAGAAGATTCTGTAATACCAGACGGAGTTTCAATTGGAAAAAATACAGCGATTTCCGGAGTAACGGAACCGTCAGATTATCCAGATGGAATGTTAGCAGGCGGTGGAGCTATTATTAAGGAAGGTGACAGAATATGAAGGCATTAGGATTAATTTTAGCAGGTGGAAACAATCATCGTATGCAGGAACTTTCCAGCAAGCGTGCAATTGCAGCAATGCCAATCGGTGGAAGTTACCGATGCATTGATTTTGCATTGAGTAATATGAGCAACTCACATGTTCAGACCGTTGCAGTGCTGACTCAGTATAATGCACGTTCTTTAAATGAACATTTAAGCTCATCCAAATGGTGGGATTTCGGGAGAAAACAGGGAGGTCTTTATACCTTCACTCCTACCGTAACCGCTGACAACAGCTGGTGGTACAGAGGAACTGCAGATGCAATGTACCAGAACATTGATTTCTTGAAAAAACGTCATGAGCCATATGTAATTATTACAGGTGGTGATTGTGTATACAAGCTGGATTACAATAAGGTATTGGATTACCATATTGAGAAGAAAGCTGATATAACTGTTGTGTGCAAGGATATGCCGGAAGGCGCAGATATCAGCCGCTTTGGTGTAATCCGCATGAATGAAGAATCCAGAATCACAGAGTTTGAAGAGAAACCTATGGTATCCAGCTCTAATACAATTTCTACCGGTATTTATATCATCCGCAGAAGACAGCTGATTGAAATGTTAGAGCGGAGCGGTCAGGAAGACAGATGGGATTTCGTTACAGATATTCTGATTCGTTATAAGAATATGAAACGAATTTATGGATATAAAATGGAAGATTACTGGAGCAATATTGCAACAGTAGATTCATATTACAATACAAATATGGATTTCCTGAAACCGGATGTGAGAAATTACTTCTTCCGTGAGACACCGCATATCTATTCGAAAGTAGATGATTATCCACCAGCAAAATACAATGCAGGTTCTGATGTGAAGAACAGCCTGATTTCCAGTGGATGTATCATCAACAGTAAAATAGAAAATTCTGTATTGTTTAAAAATGTGTTTGTAGGAAAGAATTGTGTAATCAAGAATTCCATTATTCTCAATGACGTATACATTGGAGATAATACGCATATTGAAAACTGTATCGTGGAAAGCCGTGGAACGCTGAAAGCCAACACGTATTATTGCGGTGACGACGGAGTAAAGGTTGTACTTGAGCGCAATGACAGATATGCACTGTAGGCAGAAGACTTAAGAGAAAGGCGTGAAGGGGGTAACATAATGCAGATTACAGATGTAAGAATACGTAAAGTTGAAAAAGAAGGTAAAATGAAAGCTGTGGTATCTATTACCATAGATGAAGAATTTGTTGTACATGATATCAAGGTGATTGACGGAGAGAAGGGACTCTTCATTGCAATGCCAAGCCGCAAGGCTGCTGATGGGGAATACAGAGACATTGCACATCCAATTAACTCAGATACCAGAAATAAGATACAGCAGATTATTTTAGAAAAGTACGAAAGTGAAATCGCAGCTGAGGAGGCGTAACACGTACATAGAATAAGGAAGACGAGCAGGCTGTCACAGAAATGTGGCAGCCTGTTTTTCACACTTCTTTTTTTGAACAATTGATAGAATGAAGTATAAATATGCCGTGGGGCAAATGAGAAAGCATGAAAAAGACTGTTAGGAGCACTTGGAATTTCGGGCGAAAACAGACAACGCCGGCACAGGGAAGTGCCGGCGAGGCGCAAGCAACATGGATGTTGATTTGCGCCGGTTGTCAGAACTGATAAAAATTTTTTCAAAATTCTTAGTGCTCCTTATAGTCTTTTTCGCTTTTCCATTTGCCCCACGGCATATTTACATTGTCATCTATTTCATATTGTGGAAAAAAGGATGACAAATTTCTGAGAAAGAAGTATACTAAAATGTAACAGTATTTTCGGCAGAAAGCCGGAGAGGAATAAAGAGGATAAAAATATGGAAGCATTAAAAGCGGTAATATTGGCAGCTGGAAAGGGAACCAGAATGCAGTCAGACCTTCCGAAAGTAGTGCATACAATAGATGGAAAGTGTCTGGTAGATTATGTAATTGAAGCGGCAGAAGGAGCAGGAGCGGAGGATATCTGTCTGGTGGTAGGCTATAAGCATGAAGAGGTAGAGAATACCATTTCACATAAAGATGATGTAACATTTGTACTGCAGGAGCAGCAGCTTGGAACTGGTCATGCGGTAAAATGTGCCAAGGATTTTCTGGGAAAAGATGGACATACACTGATTCTTTTTGGAGATGCGCCACTGATTACATCTGCAACCTTAAAGCAGCTTTTGGAGCATCATATCCAGCATAAAAATGCAGTAACCGTATTGTCAGCAACGATAGATGACCCGACCGGATACGGAAGAATTATCCGCAATGAATCAGGAGAATTTATAAAGAGCGTAGAACATAAGGATGCAAACGAGGAAGAGTTGAAATCCCATGAGATTAATTCCGGAATGTATGTGTTTAATACCTGGGAATTATCACAGGCATTGGATAAGATTCAGCCGAATAATGCACAGGGTGAATATTATCTGCCGGATACGCTTACGATATTAAAGGATAAAGGACTTCGTGTAGATGCATTTGCACTGGAAAGCCCGGAAGACATCAATGGAGTAAATGACCAGAAGCAGTTAGAATCAGCTGCAGAAATCATCAGAAGAAGGAAGAAAGAATGTACATTATAGCGGGACTTGGAAATCCTGGAAAGAAATATGAACATACCAGACATAATGTTGGCTTTGATGTCATGGATGTACTGGCAGAAAAATATAATATAAGGATGGACGAAAAAAAGTATAAAGCAATCTGCGGCAAAGGAATGATCGGAAGTGAAAAAGTTGTTCTGGTGAAGCCACAGACTTTTATGAACTTAAGCGGAGAAAGCATCGCTGAAGCAGTAAATTTCTATAAAGTGGATCCGGCCAGTGAACTGTTAGTGATTTTTGATGATATCAGCCTGGCACCGGGAAGAATACGGATTCGTAAAAAAGGCAGTGCCGGCGGACACAATGGAATTAAAAATATTATTGCGCAGGTGGGAACAGAGCAGTTTGCTAGGATCAAGGTAGGTGTCGGTGAGAAACCACAGGGCTGGGATTTGGCAGACCATGTCCTTGGCCATATGGATAAGGCAGACCGGAAACTGGCAGAGGAAGCATTTTTAGATGCGGTATCTGCGGTAGAACTGATTGTCGATGGAAAAATCGAACAGGCAATGAATGACTATAATTAAAGGAAGAACATTATGAATGTATTTTTGCAGCCCCTTTCGGAACTGGAAGAATTGCAAAATGCCTTAAAGCAGCTAAAGAGCAGTCCGGGTATCGTTCAGATATCCGGATGCATGGATGCGCAGAAGGCACATATGGTATTTGCGGCGAACGATGGTTTTAGAAATAAAATCATCGTTACTTTTAACGAACAAAAAGCAAGGGAAATCTTAGAAGATTATCGTTTTTTCGACAGGGAGACTCTCTATTTCCCAGCGAAGGATATTTTATTTTATCAGTCGGATATCAGAAGTAATCAGCTTACCGGAGAGCGGATTGCCCTGTTAAAACGTTTATCCGAAAAGAAGCCGGTTACAGTGGTATTGACTTTTGACGGACTGATGAACCGGATGGCAGGACTTGAAGCCTTTAAAGAAGCGGTGCGTACTTATAAGGTGGAAGACGAATTAGACTTTGAGGCAGAGACAAAGCGGCTTTTGCAGATGGGGTATGTGCGCAATTATCAGGTGGAAATGCCGGGAGAATTTGCGGTGCGTGGAGGAATCCTTGATATATATCCTCTGACGGAAGAAAATCCGCTGCGTATTGAAATGTGGGGAGATACCATTGATTCCCTGCGAAGCTTTGAGGCTGAGAGCCAGCGTTCCATAGAGAATCTGGAAGAAATTATGTTGTATCCTGCAACGGAACTGGTGCTGACGGAAGAACGGAAGCAGGCGGGCTTGAAGAAAATTCGACAGGAAGCGGTAAAAGCAGAAAAGAAGTTCCGCGACCAGATGAAAAATGAAGAAGGCCATCGCATCAAACAGACGGCGGCTGCTTTGGAAGAAGAGATAGAAGAATTAGGTGGTGCAGCTAATTTGGACAGCAGCCTTGCATATTTCTTCCCGGAGGCGGTAAGCCTTTTGGATTATTTTGGCAAAGACGAGACTCTTTTAGTCCTGGATGAACCTGCCCGGCTGATGGAAAAGGGCAGAGTGACGGAGCAGGAATTTGAAGAGAGCATGAAGCAGCGCTTGGAGAAGGGTTATATCCTGCCGGGACAGGCAGAAACGCTCTTTACCGGAAAGGAAATTACTGCGAAGATGCAGAGTTTCCACGGACTTGCACTGGCAGCACTGGATATGAAGGTGCGGGAGTTAGACATTACGAACCGTTACCATATTCAGGTGCAGGGTGTGAATTCCTATAATAACAGCTTTGCAACGCTGGTGAAGGATTTAAAGAATTATAAGAAAAACGGATACCGGGTCGTTGTATTATCCGCATCTAAGACAAGGGCAGAGCATCTGGCGAAGGATTTACAGGAAGAAGAGGTAAGCTGTTATTATGCCAAAGATTTTGAACGGGAATTGCAGCCGGGAGAAATCTTAACTGCCTATGGAAAAGTAAAACGTGGATACGAATACCCGCTGATTAAATTTGCGGTTATCACAGAAAGTGATATATTCGGGCAGGAAAAGAAGAAACGGAAGAAACACCGCCTCTATGAGGGAGAAAAGATACAGAGCTTTCGTGACCTTCATGTAGGTGATTATGTGGTACATGAAAATCACGGCCTTGGCATTTATCGTGGAATCGAGAAAATCGAAGTCGATAAAAAAGTCAAGGATTATATCAAGATTGAATATGCCAAGGGAGGCAATCTTTATATTCTTGCAACCCAGCTGGAACTGATTCAGAAATATGCCGGTTCCGATGCCAAGAAACCAAAACTAAACCGGCTAGGCAGCCCGGACTGGGATAAGACAAAAACCAGAGTGCGTGGTGCGGTAAAAGAAATTGCCCACGAACTGGTGGAACTCTATGCTATCCGGCAGAACAAAGAAGGCTATGTCTATGGTCCGGATACTGTATGGCAGAAGGAATTTGAAGAGATGTTTCCATTTGAGGAGACAGAAGATCAGGAACTTGCCATTGAAGCAACCAAGAAGGACATGGAAAGCACCAAGATTATGGATCGTCTGATTTGCGGAGACGTAGGATATGGCAAGACGGAGGTGGCAATCCGTGCTGCCTTTAAGGCGGTGCAGGAGGGAAAACAGGTAGTTTATTTAGTACCGACCACAATCCTGGCGCAGCAGCACTATAATACCTTTGCCCAGCGGATGAAAGATTTCCCGGTAAGAGTAGATTTGCTTTGCCGTTTCCGCAGCCCAAAAGAGCAGAAGAAAACCATCGAAGATTTGAAAAAAGGCATGGTGGATATTATTATCGGAACCCACAGAGTGCTTTCTGAGGATGTGAAATTTAAGGATTTGGGACTTCTCATTATCGATGAGGAGCAGCGTTTTGGTGTGGCTCATAAAGAGAAAATCAAGCAGATGAAAAAGGATGTGGATGTGCTGACTTTAACGGCAACACCAATTCCAAGGACATTGCATATGAGCCTTATCGGAATCCGTGATATGAGTGTTTTAGAGGAGCCGCCGATGGATCGTGTGGCAATCCAGACTTATGTCATGGAATATAATGAAGAAATGGTGCGGGAGGCAATCTGCCGGGAATTAGCAAGAGACGGACAGGTTTATTATGTATTTAACCGGGTAAACCAGATTGCAGAAATGGCAGCGAAAATTTCAGAACTGGTGCCGGATGCCAATGTGGCATTTGCCCACGGACAGATGAAGGAACGGGAACTTGAGGATATTATGTATCAGTTTATCAACGGAGAGATTGATGTGCTGGTATCCACAACGATTATCGAGACGGGGCTTGATATTTCCAATGTAAATACCATGATTATTCATGATGCGGATAATATGGGACTGTCACAGCTCTATCAGCTTCGCGGAAGAGTAGGACGTTCCAACCGGACGGCATATGCGTTCTTAATGTACCGCCGGGATAAAATGTTAAAAGAAATCGCAGAGAAACGTCTGGCTGCAATCAAGGAATATACAGACTTAGGAAGCGGCTTTAAGATTGCCATGCGGGATTTGGAAATCCGTGGAGCCGGAAACCTGCTGGGTGCCCAGCAGAGCGGACACATGGAGGCAGTCGGTTATGACCTTTACTGCAAGATGCTCAATGAGGCTGTCAAACAGGAGAGGGGAATCGGAGTGGAAGAAAGCTTCGATACAACAGTAGATGTGGAAATGGATGCATTTATCCCACCGTCCTATATTCCAAACGAGACACAGAAGCTGGATATTTATAAACGAATTGCAGCCATTGAAAATGATTCAGAAAGTGATGAGATGCTTGATGAGCTGACAGACCGTTTTGGAGACCCGCCAAAATCAGTAACAAACCTTCTTTCCATTGCATTGATAAAAGTGCTGGCGCATCAGGCGTATATGAAGGAAGTGGTAGAGCGTGGCAATACAGTGCGCTTTGTCATGTATGAAAAAGCTGCGGTGAATCCGGCAAAAATACCGGAACTTTTGTCAAAATATGATCATGCGTTGAAATTTATACCGGATCAGAAAGGACCGTATTTTGTGCTGAACCGGGGAACCAACAGCCGGACAGTATCAGGCAGCAGTATCGACTATATCCGCCAGTTTGTGTTGGATGTGCAGACGATTTTAGTAGAAAAAACCATAAAAAAGGATGCTTAACTGCATAAAAATCTTGCGGCATGTACGAAAAAGCACTATAATAGAACGATGATAAATATTTTGGAGGAACGTGATATGAGATTTAAGAAATTCACAGCACTTGCATTGGCGGTTGTTACTGCAGCTTCCGTAGCTATGACAGGATGTGGCAGCAGAATCGATGAAGATGCAGTTGTTGCTACATTAGGAGATAAAGAGATTTCACTTGGACTTGCCAACTTTATGGCACAATATACAGCAGTATCCTATGACAGCTATATTACCATGGGATATGCTAAGGAAAATATGTGGTCACAGGATTTATCCGGAAACGGTAAGACTATGCAGGATAATGTAAAAGATGGAATCCTGACACAGATTCAGACCGATTATCTCTTAGAAGACCATATGAAAGACTATGGTGTGGAAATAACGGATGAGGAGCTTTCTGATATTGATACTGCAGCACAGCAGTTTATGGATGATAACAGTAAGGAAGCAATCAGGACCATGGGTGCCAAGAAAGAATATGTAGCAGAAATGCTTCGACTGAACCTGATTCAGAAGAAGATGTATAATGCAATCATTGCAACTGCAGACACCGAAGTTTCTGATGAAGAAGCGGCACAGAGAACCTTCAGTTATATCAAGGTTTCTACCGAGGCACATTATGATGACAGCAAGAATTATGTGGAATATACCGATGATGAGAAGGCAGAATTAGAAAAAGCTGCAGAGAAAATCGCAGAAGAAGCGAAAACCGATTTTGATGCAGCAGCAACAGACAACGGATATACTGTAAGCACTTATTCATACGGCAGTGATGAAATCGGTGAAGATGGAACAGCAACCGGAAGTATGGATGCATCCGTTATTACAGCAGCAGATGCGTTAAAAGAGGGAGAAGTTTCTTCCATGATTTCCGTAGATGGAAAAGGATATTATGTTATCCGCTTAGACAGTGAATTTGACCGTGATGCAACCGACAAAGAGAAAGAAACAATTGTTTCCCAGCGTCAGTCCGATAAATATACTGAAGTATGCGACAGCTACAAGGAAGAAAAAGAATGGACGGTAAATGATGATGTATGGGCAGCTGTTAATTTTGATAAGCTCTATACCATCAAGAAAACAGATACAGAAACAGAATCTGTAAGTGAGACAGAGACAGCATCAGAGGCAGCAACAGAATAATTGCAGAAATTACAAAGTGACAAGAACATAGAGAAGCAGAAAATTTATTTTTCTGCTTCTTTTCTATCACATAGATACAGGAGTATGGAATGAAAGACAATATCGTATTAATCGGAATGCCGGGCGTAGGAAAAAGTACTGTAGGTGTCGTATTGGCGAAGGCATTAGGCTATAATTTTGTGGATGCAGATTTAGTCATCCAGCAACAGACTGGAAAGCTTTTGTGTGAGCTGATTGCAGAGCATGGAACAGAAGGATTTCTTGAGATTGAGGATGAGGTAAACAGCAGAATAGAAGGACATAAAGCAGTCATTGCCACGGGAGGCAGTGCAGTATATTGTGCAAATGCCATGGAGCATTATAAAGAAATTGCAACCGTACTTTATCTGAGCGTATCTTATGAGATATTAGAAGAGCGTCTTGGTGATTTGAAAAACCGCGGTGTAGTATTAAAAGATGGACAGACCCTGAAAGATTTGTATGATGAGAGAACGGCATATTATGAAAAATATGCGGATATCACCGTAAGTGAAGAGGGATTGTCTATTCGTGAAACAATCGATGTGGTAAAAGAAAAACTCGGGATGGAATAAAAGATGCAGATACCAGGGAATGCACAGGAACCTGTGAAGATGCAGGAATCAGATAAAATGAAGAAGTCAGATAAGATGCAGGAGCAGAAAAAGAAATCAACAACTTTAAATAGAATTGGAAAAGTCGATAAAAAGATTCGTATCCGCATGTGGGCAGCAGGCATATTTTTCGTCTGTCTGGTACTGGTGGTACTTTTGCAGAAATTTTCACTGGGACAGAATTATTTTGTGGTAACCGTAAATAATAAAGTGGTAGGCTGTGTCAGCAGCAAGACAGATGTGGAAAAGGCAGTACACGAAAGCCGGCGGCAAATGGCAAAAGAGAGTGAAGGATATCTGATGCAGGAGATTTCTTATGAGACAACAGAAAGCCATAAGCCATTTCAGAAACTGTTAAGTGAAACTGCATTAAAAGAAAAGATTACAAAGGAGCTTAAGAAAGACAATTCCGGAGAAATCTTTGCATATACGGTAAGTGCCGGTGAAAACCAGCTTTCTTTTGCAACTTTAGATGAAGTAGAAACGTTTTTAGGACGTTTGAAGGAAGAACAGGATACGGACAATCGGTTTGAGATAGAGTTCAAAAAGGAAACGGATCATCAGGAGGGAATGCTTCTTGCAAACTTAAAAGAAACAGGTGATTCAGAAAAAACAGAAGATTCTGCGGATGCCGGTATTGTGCAGCAGCTTGGGACCTATCTTTCCGATGCACAGGAGAATCCCGGGGAAAATAATTATGAAACCGGAATTCTTTCGATGGAATTTGCACAGGATGTGGAAGTGTTCACCAATCTGGTAGCAGCGGACACTCTGACGGATATAGATGCCGCGGTGGAAGAAGTAACAAAAGAGAAAGAAACGAATAAAATATATGAGATACAGCCGGGAGACTGTCTGTCGGTCATTGCACAGGAGCATGATACATCGGTGGCAGCAATTATCGCACTCAATGGATTGTCCGGGGAAGATGCAGTAATCAGTGCCGGTGAAGAACTGATTCTGTCGGTGCCTCAGCCGGACATCAGCTTACGGATCAGCGAAGGCGTAGTATATGAAGAGGATTATACCGCAGAACCGGAGATTGTACCGAATGATTCCTGGTATACGACCGACGAAGTGGTGCTTGCAGAGGGAACTACCGGACATCGCGAGGTTAATATGGTGGTGACAACAGAGAATGGAATTGAGACGGAGCGGAGTATGATCCACCAGACCATACTGACAGAGTCAACGCCGGCAGTTATTGAGCGTGGAACCAAGATACCGCCAACTTACATTAAACCGCTGATTGGCGGAAGAGTTTCTTCCGGTTTTGGAAGAAGATGGGGCAGAATGCATAAAGGAATTGACTGGGCATGTCCGACCGGAACCAAGGTATTTGCATCCAGCAATGGTGTAGTAGTCAGTGCCGGTTATGTTTCCGGTTATGGCAACTGTGTCTTAATCAGCCATCCGGATGGAAGAATGACACGTTATGCACATAACAGTAAATTACTGGTAAAAGCAGGGCAGAGCGTATCACAGGGTGAAGTGATTGCATTAAGCGGAAGTACGGGACGTTCTACAGGTCCGCATGTGCATTTTGAGATATTAATTAATGGTTCCCAGGTAAATCCGGTGAACTATCTGAATTAATTTCGATTTACAAGTCAGTGAATATATAATATAATAATACTATTGTAGATAATTCTTTTGAGGTACGAGAAATACTTGACAAAAGAGGAAATAAGTTACTATAATATTTTGTTTGCAATTTTGTAGGGAATCTAAGCATAGAGGTGCGAGATGGAACAGTATGTGATTAAAGGTGGAAATCCTTTGGTTGGCGAAGTTGAGATTGGTGGAGCTAAGAATGCTGCACTGGGAATTCTTGCGGCAGCAATTATGACGGATGAGACCGTAATAATAGATAATTTACCAAACGTTCGTGATATTAATGTGTTATTAAGTGCCATGGAGGGAATTGGTGCTAAGATAGAACGTCTTGGAGAACATAAGGTAAAAATTAACGGTTCACTGATTCATGACTTGAGCGTGGACTATGAATATATTAATAAAATCAGAGCTTCTTACTATCTGTTAGGAGCATTACTTGGTAAATATAAGAAAGCAGAAGTAGCTTTTCCGGGTGGCTGTGCAATCGGAACCCGTCCGATTGACCTTCATCTGAAAGGTTTCCGTGCGTTAGGAGCCGATGTTGATATTCAGCATGGGTTAATTTCTGCTACTGCAGAGCATCTGGTGGGAAACCATATTTATTTAGATAAAGTTTCTGTAGGAGCAACCATCAACATTATGATGGCGGCATCCATGGCAGAGGGAAAGACTATTATTGAAAATGCGGCTAAGGAGCCACATGTCGTAGACGTAGCTAACTTCTTAAACAGCATGGGAGCAAATATCCGTGGTGCAGGAACAGATGTCATCCGTATTGTGGGTGTAGAGAAGCTTCATAAAACAGAATATTCTATTATTCCGGATCAGATTGAAGCAGGAACTTTTATGTTTGCAGCGGCTGCAACCAAAGGTGATGTAACTGTTAAAAATGTTATTCCCAAGCATTTAGAGGCAACCACAGCAAAATTAATTGAAATTGGTTGTGAAGTGGAAGAATTTGATGATGCAGTACGTGTGGTATCCAGCAAGCCATTGCATCATACCCAGGTAACTACTTTGCCGTATCCTGGCTTTCCAACAGATATGCAGCCACAGATGTCGGTGCTTTTAGCATTAGCAGAAGGAACAAGTACCGTAACAGAAAGTATTTTTGAAAACCGTTTCAAATATGTAGATGAACTGACCCGTATGGGTGCACAGGTGAAAGTAGAGAGCAATATTGCAATTATTACCGGTGTTGAAAAATACACAGGTGCAAGAGTCAGTGCTCCGGATTTAAGAGCAGGTGCAGCCCTTGTAATTGCAGGTCTTGCAGCAGAAGGCATCACCATTGTAGATGATATTTATTATATTGAACGTGGATATGAACATTTTGAAGAGAAATTAGCTTCCCTTGGTGCAATGATTGAAAAAGTAAGCTCCGAGAAAGAAATCCAGAAATTCACATTGAAAGTATCATAAGATAAGAGCATCACAATATAGAAAGTTCTGAATATAAATACTAATATGAATATTGCAATGAGACAGAAGTGTTAAAAAGCGTTATCATAACAAAAAAAGATATCTGGTAAATATGCTGCAAATGAGGCATAGTTATCAGATATCTTTTATACTTTACAGGAAATTGCTTTCCTGTAAAGTATAAAACGCTCCGCGAGGATGCGCACTGCGGCGTATAAGGCAGATGTCGCAAGCGACCGCCGCAGGCGCTAGAATGTGCCAAGGCACATTCTTTTTATATGATTGCTTTGATATATAAAGGACTTTTCTCAAGGTCGATACAGGCTCCATCATCTAACTGAACCAGTGGCTTGGAAAGACGACGATGATTCAATAAAACAATGCGGGCGGAAGTACCATCACTTAACATAACCCGGTTGTTCTGGTATGCATTGGCAATATTCTCTAAGAAGGTCAGAATATACTTTGGCTTATATTTCTGCAGACCATCTTTTTCAAATTCGGCGATTACCTCAAACGGACAAAGGGGAGCACGATAGGAGCGTGCTGCTGTCATGGCATCGTAAACATCGGCAATCGCAATGATGAGTGCATAGTCATCGATTTCTTCCATGGTAAGCCCCATTGGATAACCGGAACCATCGCAACGTTCATGGTGCATGAGAGCTGCCTTTTTAATATGGGAATTTAATGGCTGGGATTTTAAAATATCATAGCCATATTTCGGATGATTACGAATCATCTGGAATTCTTCATCTGTTAATTTTCCGTCTTTATTTAAGACCTCATCCGGAATTTTTGTCTTACCGATGTCATGAAGCAGACCGGCAAGGGTGAGAGTGTCTAATTCTTCATTGGAAAAATGCAGCCATTTTCCGATAATACGGGAGATGATGGCAACATTCAGACTGTGTGCATAGGTGCTGTCGTTGACCTGACGCATATTATGTAACATATCAAAGACATCCAGAGTGGTCTGCTTTGGACTTACTAAAGAAATGGTCTTTGATAAAAGCTCTTCTTTGTTTACGGTTCCTCCATCGGAAAGGTAAGCATCAAAACAGTTCTTTAAATCCTGGGAACGCAGGGTGAAATCCACCTGAAAACGCTGGAATTCCGGAGAACTTTTGAGCTTCTGTGAGTAAGAAGCATCAGAAACCGGACTTGGTGCAGAAACAGGGCTTTTGGCAGGAAAATATGCCGGATCCTTTGGCGTTTCCATTGGAGCAGCGGTCTGTTTATTTTCTGTAATCTGCACACTGGCGATGCCATAAAATTCCAGTCTGGAAATCAGGGTACGCGTAAGTTCTACATTCGGATTAATAATAAGCTGTCCACGCTTGGTGCGGACAGGAATTGCTGTAACCATACCTGGTAACAAATCTTTTGTCTGATATTCTTTCATGCATGTGGTCCTCGTTCTGGATGGATTTTATAATTATGATAGAACAAATCACAATTATATTCCTATTTAAGTATATTCTTTTTGCCAAAAATGTCAATCTTAACAGTAAAAACCGTTAAAATTTGTCAAAAGGATACAAAAAGTAATAAGGAATGTTTTCTCTGTTGATGAGAAAATATGGTGCTTGACATTTCGATATAATAGGTGTATTCTCTCCCATAGAGATTTGAAAATTCAATATTGTAATTTCTCTTATTCAGAGTGATGGAGATACATAGGATCAATGAAGTCACGGCAACCCCACAGCATAAGGAAGGTGCCAACCTGAGCGAGCAAGTCGAACAATAAGAGGATTTGATTATCTTTACCGTTATCGGGTCCGCTTATGATGTAAGCGGTTTTTTTATTTTATGTGAGCAGCGAAAAAAGGTCTGGAAGAAAGAGGAGCCAAGCGCACCCACCAGATACTTAATAAGGGAATCAACAAAACGAGAGGAGAAAACGATGGAAAAAAGATTATTCACATCAGAGTCCGTAACAGAAGGACATCCAGACAAAATGTGTGATGCGATTTCAGATGCAATTCTTGACGCATGTATGGCAGAGGATCCAATGAGCCGTGTTGCCTGTGAGACAGCAAGCTGTACCGGATTTGTACTTGTAACAGGAGAGATTACTACAAAGGCAAAATTAGACATTCCTGCAATTGTAAGAAATACTGTAAATGAAATCGGTTATGACCATGCAGAAACCGGATTTGACGGACATACCTGTGCTGTTATGGTAGCATTAGACCAGCAGTCACCGGATATTGCAATGGGTGTTGACAAGGCTTTGGAAGCAAAAGAAAATAAAATGACTGATGAGGAGATTGAAGCAATCGGTGCCGGAGATCAGGGTATGATGTTTGGTTATGCAACCAACGAGACACCGGAATATATGCCATATCCGATTTCTTTAGCCCACAAACTGGCATTACAGTTAACCAAAGTTCGTAAAGATGGTACTTTAAAATACTTAAGACCAGACGGAAAATCACAGGTTTCTGTAGAGTATGATGAGGCTGGAAAACCAAAGAGATTAGAGGCAGTTGTACTTTCTACACAGCATGACGAGGATGTAACCCAGGAACAGATTCATGAGGATATTAAGAAATATGTTTTTGACCCAGTCCTTCCAAAGGAATTAGTTGATGAGAATACTAAATTTTTCATCAATCCAACCGGACGTTTCGTAATCGGTGGACCACACGGTGATGCAGGTCTTACCGGACGTAAAATTATCGTAGATACATACGGTGGATACGCCCGTCACGGCGGCGGAGCATTCTCCGGTAAGGATTGCACTAAGGTTGACCGTTCAGCAGCATATGCAGCACGTTACGTTGCTAAGAACTTAGTAGCAGCAGGTCTTGCAGAGCGTTGTGAGATTCAGTTATCTTATGCAATCGGTGTAGCACAGCCTACTTCTGTTATGGTTGATACTTTTGGTACCGGAAAAGTTTCTGATGAGAAATTAGTAGAAATTATCCGTGAGAACTTTGACCTTCGTCCGGCAGGAATTATCAAGATGCTTGATTTACGCAGACCGATTTATCGCCCGACAGCAGCATATGGTCACTTTGGAAGAACCGATGTTGCACTTCCATGGGAAGCGTTGGACAAAGTTGATGAATTAAAGAAACACTTATAATATTGGAATAGATTCCAGAATAGTATAAAGAAGAAAGACCTCTTTTCGGAAAAGATTTATTTCTTAAGGGAAATGATTGAAATGCCGGAAAGAGGTCTTTTGGCATTTTAATGAGAAAACCAGCAAAGAGTTTTGGGTGGTTGGAAAATAATTTATAAATTCTTTAGAATAATTCTCAGAATTTTCATGGGAAAAGAGACTGCATGTGGTATACTATGATTATGAAAAACTGGAGGCTTGAGAATGAAACTAAGGACAAAGCTGATTATATCATTTTGTATTATCATATTTGTGCCGGTGACATTGGCCGCGTTGGCAATGTGCGGATTCCGTTATTTTCAGTTAAGAGATATTGCCAACACCTATCAGGTGGAAGATGGAAATATTAGTTATCTGACCAATACGGTGCAGATGTGGAACCGGGTGACAAAGGACAGTTGTCAGAAGTTACTGGATACAGCGGAAAGCGACCCGGACAAATTCCTGGACATGAAATATTTAATGCAGGTTAATGAGACTTTGCAGGGGAAAAACTCCTACCTGATTGTCATGAGGGATAATGAAGAAGTCTATGTGGGAACGGATGATTTGAATACGGTTCCGGAAAATCTGCCGGATTACATGGATACAAAGACAGGGGGAGAGACCGGCTATTTCATTGACAGTGATAAACAGGAAATGATTAAGCGGATTGACTTTGATTTTTTGGATGGTTCGGAAGGAACGTTGTTTGTAATTACATCTATTAAATCACTTGTGCCGGAAATGAAGGAACTTCTGATAGATATTATTATTTCTGTGTTATTGATACTTTTGTTGACGGCAGGTATGCTTACCATATGGAATTACCGGAGCATCATTACTCCGATTAAGAAGTTAGAGATGGCAACCCAGAATATCAAAGAGGGAAACCTTGATTTTACTTTGGAAATAGACAGCAATGATGAAATTGGCGAGCTGTGCCAGAACTTCGAAGAGATGCGGCAGAGACTGAAAGATTCTGCAGAAGAGAAGCTGGCATCAGAGAAAGAAAACCGTGTTTTAATCAGTAATATTGCCCACGATTTAAAGACCCCGATTACTGCTGTGAAAGGTTATTCGGAAGGTCTGATGGATGGTGTGGCAGATACGCCGGAAAAAAGGGATAAATATATCAAGACCATTTATAATAAAGCCAATGAGATGGATTTACTATTAAATGAGCTGACACTTTATTCAAAGATTGATACTAATCGAATTCCATATAATTTTAGCAAGATAAATGTAATGGAATATTTCGATGACTGCGTAGAAGAAATCGGCCTGGATTTAGAGGCAAAAAATATTGGTTTATCGTATTTTAATTACGCTGGGGATGATGTGCAGATTATTGCAGACCCGGAGCAGTTAAAGCGTGTCATTCATAATATTATTAATAATTCCATCAAATATCTGGATAAGCCGAAGGGCTTTATCAATATTCGTGTAAAGGATGTGGGTGATTTTATCCAGGTAGAGATAGAAGATAATGGAAAAGGAATTGCAAAGAAAGACCTGCCATATATCTTTGACCGGTTCTTCCGGGCAGATACTTCAAGAAATTCCGCAACCGGCGGAAGCGGTATTGGTTTATCCATTGTCCGTAAAATTATTGAAGACCATGGCGGAAAGATATGGGCAACCAGTAAAGAAGAAACAGGTACAATCATGTATTTTGTACTGAGAAAATATCAGGAGGTTCCAAATGAGTAAAGTATTGATTATTGAAGATGAGGTTTCAATTGCAGAACTGGAGAAGGATTATTTAGAGTTAAGCGGTTTCGATGTCGAAATCGAAAGTGATGGAGCAAGGGGCTTAGAGAAAGCACTGGCATCTGATTTTGACATGTATATCTTAGACCTGATGCTTCCGGGCATGGACGGCTTCGAAATCTGCAAACGTATTCGTGAAGTAAAGAATACACCGATTCTTATGGTATCTGCCAAGAAGGACGATATTGACAAGATTCGCGGACTGGGACTAGGTGCAGATGATTATATCACAAAACCATTCTCCCCAAGCGAGCTGGTAGCAAGAGTAAAGGCACACCTTGCCCGTTATGAAAGACTGATTGGCAGCAATGTGCAGGAAAATGATATTATTGAGATTCGTGGAATCAAGATTGATAAGACAGCACGCCGCGTCTGGGTAAATGGCGAGGAAAAAGCATTTACCACAAAGGAATTTGATTTACTGGTATTCTTAGCACAGAATCCGAATCATGTATTTACCAAGGAAGAACTGTTTAAAGAAATCTGGGATATGGAATCCGTTGGTGATATCGCAACCGTAACGGTACATATCAAAAAGATTCGTGAGAAGATTGAGATGGATACCGCAAAGCCTCAGTATATCGAGACAATCTGGGGTGTGGGTTACCGCTTTAAATTATAGGAAAAACATATGTATAAGATTGCAGAACATATTTTATATGAGGATGACAAGCTGCTTGTTTGTGTAAAACCGGCAGGGATTGCAGTGCAGACGAAGCATATGGGCGAGCAGGATATGGAGAGCCTGCTTCGGAATTATCTTGCTGCAAAAGGAGAGACTCCCTTTATTGGAATCATCCATCGCTTAGACCAGCCGGTGGAAGGCGTAATGGTCTTTGGAAAGACCAAAGAAGCTACAGCAGAGCTGAACCGGCAGATGCAGAAAAATGGTTTTGGAAAATATTATCTGACAGTGGTATATGGAAAAGCAGAACCGAAAGAAGGACAGCTTATTGACTTTCTTAAGAAGGACGGCAGAAGTAATACTTCTTCTGTCGTAAAACAGGGAACCGCAGATGCAAAGCGGGCGGCGTTAACCTATCGGGTGCTGGAATGTAGTACGCTTGATGATAGCGATGATAGAGATGGCAGAGATGGTAAAGCTGCTTCAGGAGCGGGTACAGCGGATGGAACATCGGAAAAAACTGAAGCTGCGGAAGAAATCAGTCTTCTTGAAGTAAAATTAGAGACCGGGCGGCATCACCAGATCCGTGTGCAGATGTCGCATCATGGCTGGCCATTGGTGGGAGATAGAAAGTATGGAAGGAAGAATGAAAGTCTGCCGGGAATGAGGCAGATGCCACTGGCACTTTGTTCTTACTGGCTGGAATTTCTGCATCCCACTAGCAAAAAGAAGATGCAGTTTCAGATAACACCGGAAGGTCAGGCATTTCATTTGTTCTCAGATTTATAATACATAAAAAACCCGGTATGACACATACTGATGGTATGACTGGAAAAACAAGACAACTTATAAAAAAGATTATATATTTAGCAGGGATTACAGTTGCAGTATATTTGGGAATGCGTTTCGCACTGCCGATTGTAATTCCTTTTTTACTGGCAATCCTTATTGCAAGAATATTATGTAAACCAGTAGCCTTTCTGTCAGAGAAAACAAAGCTTCCCAAAGGAATTGTAAGTACGGCGGCAGTGTTGTTGCTGCTGGCAGTGATTTTTCTGCCGATGGGCTATCTTGTATACAAGGGAATCTGCGAACTTGCATCACTGATAACGAATTATCCGGCATTATTTGGAAAAGCAGATACACTCTGGTGCAGTTGTTGTGAGCGGGTTGCGGAAATCACCGGCATGAAAACAGAGACAATGGTGCAGTGGGGAAAAAACTGCGCGGCATATGTCAGCAGTCAGGCAGAAACGAAGCTGATTCCGGCAATGATGAATGGTTCGCTGGCATCTTTGCGGGGACTGGCAGCATTCTTTGGCATCTGCATTGTAACTGTTGTGGCGGCAGTACTGATACTCTGTGATTATGATAATCTGGTGCAGCGTTGGAGAAAAAGCAGTTTTTATTCCTGGGGCAGACGGATATTTCAAAATATGTGTCATGCCGGTGGAACATATCTTAAGGCACAGCTTATTATATTGGCATTAATCAGTGGCGTATGTATAGCAGGTCTGTTCCTTACCGGAAATTCTTATGCCATTCTGGCGGGAGTGCTGATTGGCATGAGTGATGCACTGCCTTTTATTGGCACAGGACTTGTCTTTATACCATGGCTGATTATCGATTTATTTCGTGGAAAGTATTTTGCGGCAGTTATATATGGTATACTGTTTATATTGAGTACCTTTATCCGGGAATTTATGGAGCCAAGGCTTATGGGAAGAGGGCTGGGCGTGCATCCGCTGGCGGTTATTATCAGTATTTATGCAGGTCTGAAAATATATGGAACAGCCGGTGTTATTTTAGGTCCGCTTTCCGGATTTTTAATCTGGGAAATTTATCGCAGTATCTGTGGAAGAGAGGAAAAAGAGATAACATGAAAATTGTGTGCATTTATGGACAGAATCATAAGGGTTCCACCTATCATATTGCAAAAATCCCATGGGATAATCCCATGGGATTTTTAAAAGTTACGTAGTTATTTGTTGCTTCTTCTCCAGATATGCATTTTCTCTGCATCTGCGATTAATTCATCACGGAAGTCCGGATGTGCGACAGAGATAATTGCTTCACATTTCTGCCAGGTAGAAAGTCCCTTTAAGTTGACTTTACCATATTCTGTTACCAGATAGTGGATGTTGGCACGGGTATCGGTTACGATAGATCCTGGATCTAAGGTAGGAAGGATACGGGATTTTAACTGACCATCCCGGGTTGTAAAGGTAGAAGAACAGCAGATGAAGCTCTTACCACCATTAGAAAGGTACGCACCCAGAACGAAGTCTAACTGTCCGCCGGCACCACTGATGTGTTTGATTCCAGCAGACTCTGCATTTACCTGACCGAAGAGGTCTACATTTACTGCATTGTTAATGGAAATAAAGTTATCCAGTGCGGAAATGGAACGGATATCATTGGTATAGCTTACCGGAGCACTCATAAGTTCCGGGTTTTCATCTAAGTAGTCATACATTTTCTGAGTTCCTGCACCGAAACCATAGGTCTGACGGAAACGGTCGATGTTTTTCTTGGAACCGTTGATTTTTCCTGCTCTTGCAATATCAACGAATGCATCAACGTACATTTCGGTATGTACACCTAAATCTTTCAAATCAGATTCTGCAATCATGGAACCAACAGCATTTGGCATTCCACCGATACCAAGCTGGAGACATGCACCATTTGGAATCTCATCTACGATTAATTTTGCAACTGCCTGATCGATTTCAGTAGCAGCTCCGCCACCACCTAATTCACCGATAGCCGGGTTCTCGCCTTCTACGATGAAATCAACATCGGAAATATGGATGCTGTTTTCAAATCCGCCTAAGCAGCGAGGCATATTTTTATTTACTTCAACGATAACTTTCTTGGAAGTCTCGCAAACTGCCATCATATGAGAAGCGTTTGGTCCAAAGTTGAAATATCCATGTTTGTCCATTGGAGCAACCTGGAACATTGCTACATCATCCGGAGTAGCGGAGTCACGATAGTATCTTGGAAGCTCGGAATAACGGATTGGAGCGTAGTAAGAAAAACCACGGTTGATATATTTACGCTCGATTCCGGACATATGCCAGGAGTTCCAGGTAAAGTGTTCGCCGGCATCTTCACGTTCGAAGACAGCTAACGGTTTTAACAGAATACCACCTCTTAAGTTGACATCCTTTAATTCATCCGTACGTTTTGCAAGGGCTTTATCCAGTGCATCCGGAGTTCCGGTACACCATCCATAATCTACCCAGTCACCGGATTTGATGACTTTGACAGCCTCATCTGCGGAGACTAATTTCTGTTTATATTCCTGTGTGTAATCCATGAAAAACCTCCTGTATATTTTGTTTGTTAAATTATTATCATAGTACCACTTCGTACATGATTATTCAAGTCGAAGGGACTAAGAATTATCGTCTGGGAGCTGCCATTGTCTGGCTGCATTTCTATATTCTTCCGCCTGGGCTGCATTCCCGGATTTTTCATAGCAGTCAGCCAGTCCGTTCAGCGGAATATTTCCACTGGTATGGACATCAAGAATGCTGGCAGTTTCAAAGGCAGCGTTGTAGTACCACACGGCTGCTTCATCATAATCTTCTGCGTCAAAAAAATAATTTCCCAATTCGCAGCAGATTTCTGCACAAGGGGTAGTAATCATATCCTTCAGTGCCAGCTTGAAAAATTCATTGACATTTCCGGTAATCCGGTAGCAGCGGCTTAAGATACAGCCGGCTTCCTTGCGGGCATCCCCAGAAGCGGTTTCATCCTGCAGGGTAGCAAGAAATACTTTTGCGGCGGCAATGAAATCTTCTTTCTCCCCGGTCATGAGGAGCTCTTTGGCATACATCCGGTGCAATTTTTCGGAAAGCCGTCCGTCCCGGTCAAATGCCAGTAAGAAGCCTTTGAAATCACGGCTGCTGTGCAGGGACTGCGGAAGATGCGTAATAGCAATATCACTGTCAAAGACAACCGGGTCTAAGCGCACCGTTTCGTGAATCGGGTCAATCCAGGTAAAGGTACGGAGTCTCCGGTAGAGCTTCGGACGGTATTCTTCTTTAAAGTTAAGCACCGTATTAAATTCATTTTTGGTCACATATTTCATCTGTACAATTTCGACCTCCGGAACCATGGCTTCTTTTAAAAGCCGGAACTGTTCTCGGTTCTCATCATCTAAGACTTCATCTGCATCTGCGGTATAAATGTATTCCATGGAAGCTTTGGAAAAAGCAAAATTTCTGGCATCTGCAAAGTCATCCTTCCAGATATAGTCATAGATTTTATCGGTATAGCGGGTAGCAATTTCCCTGGTGCGGTCGCAAGAGCCGGTATCCACGATAATGATTTCATCCATCAGACCGGCGAGTGAATCCAGACAGCGGGAGAGAACCTGCTCCTCGTTTTTTACAATCATGCAAAGGCTTATTGTTATCATCAAATCATCTCCTTTCGCAAGCACCTATACAAACATATTTATTATCGCATATTTCAGGGAAAAAGTATATCAGTAGGGACAGAATTTATTTGACAGAGCCGGCACTGGTGTCTATGATGAAATGAGACAAGAATGAGAAGAAAAGCGAAAGCTTGAGAAAAGGATGAAAGCAATGGAAACAAAAGAAAAATTCATGCAGAAAACCATAGTAGTCTGGCTGGGAGCATTGGTGTGCTGCCTGTTGTGGGGCAGTGCATTTCCGTGTATTAAAATCGGCTATCAGATGATGTACATTGCATCGGATGAGGTGGCGTCCCAGATTCTGTATGCCGGCTATCGGTTTACGCTGGCGGGAATTTTAACAATAATATTGGGAAGTATCGGAAGCAGACAGTTTCTGCGTCCGACAAATGGCTCTCTTGGAAAAGTTTTTAAATTAAGCAGTTTGCAGACTGTGGGACAGTACCTGCTTTTCTATATCGGACTGGCGCACACCTCCGGGGTAAAAGCGTCCATTATTGAAGCATTAAATGTATTCGTGGCAATTCTGGTAGCAAGTCTTTTATTCCATCAGGAAAAATTATCGACGCGGAAAATAGCAGGCTGTATCATTGGATTTGCAGGCGTGGCACTGGTAAATATGGGAAGCAGCGGATTTGATTTTCATATGAGCGTGACCGGAGAAGGATTTATTTTCCTGTCAACGGTAGCGTATGCATTTTCTTCCGTGTTGTTAAAGCGGTATTCCAAATCCGAAAATCCTGTCATGCTGAGTGGATACCAGTTCCTGGTGGGTGGAATTATTATGGCATTGTGCGGCTTTGCAGCAGGTGGACGGGTGAGCGGATTTACGGCATCATCCTTTGGACTGCTGTTTTACATGGCATGCATTTCTGCCGTCGCATACACGCTGTGGGGCATTTTACTAAAATATAATCCGATTTCCCGTGTAGCGGTATTTGGATTTATGAACCCGGTGTTTGGTGTGATTCTTTCAGCATGGCTTCTGGGAGAAAAAGAGCAGGCAGCAGGCATCAAAAGTGTGATTGCCCTGATATTGGTATGCATCGGTATATTTGTGGTAAATTATAAGAAAGAGGTTACGAAGGAGGATTAACATGAGTGCAGTTGTAACATTGAAAAAAGGCGAAGGAAGAATGGTAAAATCCGGTGGCATGTGGATTTTCGATAATGAAATAGAAAGTGTCATGGGAACATTTGAAAACGGAGATCTGGTGCTGGTACACGATTTTGACGGATATCCGATGGGCATTGGATTTATCAACCGCAATTCCAAAATCCGGGTGCGCCTTTTCAGCAGAAAAGAAGATACAGTTATTGATGAAGCATTTTTCCGGACACGATTGCAGCAGGCATGGGAATACCGGAAAAAGACGGTAGACACCTCATCCTGTCGCGTGGTATTTGGAGAGGCAGATTTCCTGCCGGGACTGGTTATCGATAAGTTTTCAGATGTGCTGGTAGTGCAGTCCTTAGCACTTGGCATCGACCGTTACAAAGAGCTTATTGTAAAGCTTTTAAAGGAAATTTTGGCAGAGGATGGCATTACAATCCGCGGCGTATATGAGCGGAGTGATGCAAAAGTCCGCAAACAGGAAGGCATGGAGCTTAAGAAGGGCTTTATCGGAGAAGCATTTGATACCAATGTGGAAATTGTAGAAAATGGTGTGCGTTATATCGTAGATGTAAAGGATGGTCAGAAAACCGGATTTTTCTTAGATCAGAAATACAACCGTCTTGCCATTCAGAAATTATGTGAGGATGCAAGAGTGTTAGACTGCTTTACCCATACCGGCTCCTTTGCATTAAATGCCGGAATTGCCGGAGCAAAAGAAGTCACCGGAGTGGATGCTTCGGAACTTGCCGTACATCAGGCAGAAGAAAATGCAGCATTGAACGGTCTTTCCGGCACGGTAAAATTCCTGTGCAGGGATGTCTTTGAACTGCTGCCGGAATTAGAGGAAGCAGGCGAAAAGTATGATGTGGTAATCTTAGACCCACCGGCATTTACCAAGTCCAGAAATTCTGTTAAAAATGCCATCAAGGGCTATCGTGAGATTAACCTTCGTGCCATGAAGCTTGTGAAAAATGGCGGATTTCTTGCAACCTGCTCCTGCTCCCATTTTATGACGTATGAGTTGTTTACCAAGACAATCGGACAGGCAGCCCACAGCGTCCACAAGCGTCTGCGTCAGGTGGAATTCCGCACCCAGGCACCGGATCATCCGATTCTCTGGGCGGCGGACGAATCCTATTATCTGAAGTTCTATGTGTTCCAGGTTGTTGATGAGATGTGAAAATTTTTGAAAGTGGCAGGTCCTAAGTGAATTGCCACTTTTTTGTGTGCAAAAACACGTTGATTCGTATGGAAAAATGTAATATAATACATTAAAAGACGCGATGATATTTTAAAGAAGGGAGAGAGCACACACATGAAGCGTAAAATAACTGCTAAATTATATGAATGGAAAAATATGAAAAAAAGTAGAATGCCGTTACTTATTTATGGTGCAAGACAAGTTGGAAAAACGTTTGAAATGCGTGAATTTGGAGCATTATATTATAAAAATACAGTCTATGTAAATTTTGAAACGGACGAAAGAATTGGGAAGTATTTTGATACAGATATTCATGCAGATTATATCATCGCCATATTAGAAAAATATTATCAGGTAAAGATTGTACCGGAAAATACGCTCATTATTTTTGACGAGATACAGATGTGTGAAAGAGCATTAACTTCTTTAAAATATTTTTCAGAAGAGACACCGGAATACCATGTAATAGCTGCCGGAAGTCTGCTGGGTGTAGCAGTCAACCGTGAAAAATATTCATTTCCGGTAGGAAAAGTTCAGATGGTTACCATGTACCCGATGGATTTGGAAGAGGTATTGTGGGCTAAGGGAAAGCAGATGCTTTCGGATACCATACGGGAACATTATGAAAATAATCAGCCGTTAGATGAGATATTGCACGAGGAAGCTTTGCAGGAATTTTATCATTATTGCATCGTGGGAGGAATGCCGGCAGCAGTAAAGGCAGACCTTGCAAAAGACAGTCCATTGGAGCAGACGGAAATTCGTCAGATGCTGTTAAATTCTTATATTGCAGACATGACAAAATATGCAAATCAGACGGACACCGTGCGTATTTTTGAAGCGTATGATTCCCTGCCGGCACAGTTGGCAAAAGATGCAAAAAAATTTCAATACAAGCTGATAAAATCAGGAGCACGGGCATCTCAATATGGAGATGCAATTGATTGGCTGATTCGGGCTGGAATTGTGAATAAATGCATGAAGTGCAGTCAGGGATTTTATCCGGTTGCGGCATATCAGGATGTAAGTGCATTCAAATTATATTACAGTGATATGGGTATTATGTCTGCAAGAATAGGAATGACGTTGGAAGCATTACAAAGCATGGAAACAGAGCATTTTCGTGGCATACTGACAGAAAACTATGTTGCAATTGCTTTGAAAACAAATGGTTATGATCTTCATTATTGGGAGTCTGATAATACGGCGGAAGTGGATTTCCTGATACAAAAAGAAAGTCACGTTATTCCGGTAGAGTGTAAGGCTGGTAACCATGTAAAAGCCAAAAGCATGATGGTTTATATGGAAAAATATAATCCTTCGTATGCAATCCGGATTTCAACAAGAAATTTTGGGATGGCAAAAGGAATAAAATCAGTTCCGCTATATAGTGTATTTTGCATCTAAAGTTTTAGTTGCCTTATCGTACAGCAACAGTAAGTTGCTTTTCTGAAACTGAATTTACCGGTATGATATGGATAAAGGAGGTAGCAACGATGGAGACAAAAAATATTATTCTGGAACTTCGTACACAAAGAGGAATGTCCCAGAATGAGCCAACGGAACATATACCTATAACGATATGGATGAATTAATCGACATATGCGTTAAAAACATGGTAAGCGATGATTTTACAGAGGAGCAGGCGCGCGCATATATGAAAGAAATGCTCCCAAAGTTAGATTATTGGAAAAAATATGATGAACTTAGCGACAATGGAGAGTTTGAGGAGTTTAAGCAACAGCTAATAAAGGAAATAAATGAACTTCACATAGACGGGCTTCCTAAGGTTGAAAAATTAAATGCACTGGTAGGAAAATGGCGAAAATCCGGAATTACTTCTTTACAAAAAGAGATGATTGCAGTTTGATTGCAAAAATTAAATAGTGTGAAGTGTTGAAGGAACGTCGGTACAGCCTGTATCGACGTTTTGTATATCCGTAAGAAACTGCCAGTGGCAGGCTCAGCAGATGTCATTATTTCGCATTTTATTTTAATTCATTTATGAAAATTTAGGTATGAAAATATTTCTGCAATAACCATAGAAAAAGGCTGCTAAATGCGTTAAACTAAAAAATAGTATAGTATTTGAAAAATAAGGAACGGTACAGGAAATGAGAAAGTCAGAAGAGAACAATAAATTTAGAAAAAAGGAAAATGCAAAAAAGCAGCATGGTTCGAAATCGGAACGTCCGGAAAAACACATCTGCCCACCGGGAGAATGTGATCTTGCAAAAAAATGTGGCGGCTGCCAGTATCAGGGAATGGATTATGAAAAGCAGCTCAACAAGAAACATCGGGAAGTAAAAGAACTTTTAGGCAGCTTTGGAAAAGTGGAGCCGGTTATCGGAATGCAGGAGCCATTTCATTATCGGAACAAGGTCAATGCTACATTTCAGCGGCTGAAAAATGGAACAGTGATTTCCGGAGCATATCAGCAGGGAACACATTCGGTGGTAAAGATTGATGAATGTCAGATTGAGGATAAGATTGCGGATGGCATCATTTATGATATTCGTGGAATGCTTCGCTCCTTTAAAATAAAAGTATATGACGAGGACAGCGGGTATGGATTGCTACGCCATGTTCTGGTAAGAAGAGGTTTCCGTACCGGCGAAGTTATGGTTGTTCTGGTGCTGGCATCACCAATTCTGCCGTCAAAAAATAATTTTGTAAAAGCACTTCGTGAAAAGCATCCGGAAGTTACAACGGTGGTGGTAAATGTGAACGACCGGCGCACCAGTGTTGTCTTAGGAGAGCGGAATATTACCATTTATGGAAAAGGATTTATCGAGGACGAGTTGTGTGGACTCCGTTTCCGCATTTCTCCATCCTCATTCTACCAGATAAATCCGGTGCAGACAGAAATCCTTTATGGCAAAGCTATCGAGTTTGCCGGATTGACCGGAAAAGAAAAGGTAATCGACGCGTATTGCGGCATTGGTACCATTGGCATGGCAGCAGCAGGAAAAGCCGGCTCTGTCATTGGTGTGGAAGTGAACCGTGATGCGGTGCGTGATGCCGTGACCAATGCGAAGCGCAATAACATGAAAAATATCACATTTTACAATGAGGACGCCGGAGAATTCATGGTCAAGATGGCAGCACAGGGCGAAACTGCCGATGTGGTATTCATGGATCCGCCTCGTGCCGGAAGTGATGAGGCTTTCCTATCTTCACTACTACAGCTTTCTCCAAAGCGTGTGGTCTATATTTCCTGTAATCCAGTCACTCAGGCGCGGGACCTGAAGTATCTTACAAGCCAGGGCTACCGGGTGGAGCGGTGCCAGCCGGTGGATATGTTCCCGTGGACGTATCATATAGAAGTTGTGTGTGTGCTTTCAAAACTTAAATCAGGACATCATATATCGACAGAAGTTAACTAGATGATATGAACATGATTTGTGCAGAGAAAAAAGCAATATATGAAGAGCAGATTTAACGTAATTATTAAAATAAATTTTAGTGAGAGGAAACTTTAAAATTTTGTGGGAGGGATGGAATTATGCCATTTGAAAAAGGTGGAAGAGCAGACAAACAAGGGAATAGATATGAGATAAACTGTATAATTTATGAACTTCTCAAAATTTTGAATGAAACAAATTATAGTGTTATTGTTGAAGCACTTGGTATAGATGAAGTTGGTACTGATATATTAGTAACGACTTTTGATGGAAAGAAAGAGCATCAACAATGTAAAGCACGGAATGCAAGTAAAGAGTATTGGGATATTTCGGATTTAAAAGGGAAAGGTATATTTTTTTCGTGGAAGACTCAGTTAAATAGGGATAACAATAGAAGAGTGTCATTAGTTAGTCCTATGACGTGTTCCTTTTTGTTTGATTTACATAATCGAGCATGCAATACTAGTGGTAATGCAGAAGATTTTTATGATATACAAATCATGAAAAGTAGTAAAGAATTTCGAAAATTCTACAAAAGTTTTTGCAAGGAAATGGATTTGAATAGTGAAAAAGAAGTTGATGTCTTAAAAAGTATTGATTATTTGAAGAGAATTTTTTATAAGCAGATATCAGAATACGAGTTAGAGGAACGTATAAGTCAGAATATACAATATTTGTTTAACAGTGAACAAAAATTAGTTTACAATGCATTACTTTCATTTGCTACAGCAGAGAATATATTAGGAAAAGAAATTACACAATCCCTATTAAGCGACTATTTTATAAAACAGGAAATTATTCTTCGACTAAAAGAGGGAGATAAAAGAATCGCACCGAGAATTGAGGAGATTAATCAAGAGTATAGGGAAAATTTCAGGGCATTGCAAGGTACTTTGATATATAGAGATGAATTTGATGATTGCATAAAATCTATTGAAAATGAAAAATCAACTATTATTTCTGGAGGTGCTGGTTCTGGAAAAAGTGGGTGTACAGAAGCAATTCTAAATTATTGCGAAGAAAGGAAAATTCCACATATTGCGATAAAACTTGATCAGAGAATACCTTATAAAAATTGTGAGATTTGGGGAAAAGGGTTAGGACTTCCCAGTTCAATTGCTCATTCTTTGCACTGCACTTCAAGAAATGAAAATGCAGTAATTATTTTAGATCAATTAGATGCTTTAAGATGGACACAGGCAAATTCTAGCGAAGCACTTGCAGTTTGTTTAGAGTTAATTAGACAGGTAGAATACTTAAATTATGAAAGAAAGAAAAAAATAATTATAATATTTGTCTGCAGAACATATGATCTTGAAAATGATAATAATATAAAATCTCTATTTAAAAAGAAGGAATCTTCAGAGAAGGTTTGGAAAATAATTAAAGTAGGTGATTTTAAAGAAGATGTTGTAAAAGATATTATTGGTAAAAACTATGAACAATTGTCATTTAAATTAAAAAGACTATTAAGAATACCAAGTAATCTTTATATCTGGCAACATTTGGAAAAAAAAGAAATTTATGGGGATGGTTTAACTACCAGTCATTTGATAGATAAATGGTTTGAGCAAATATGTAGAAAAAGTATAACCATGGGATTACAGCAAAGAACTATTACTGAAACGAAAATAAGAATTGTTGATGTTTTGGAGAAAACAGGACGTTTGTATGTTCCTAAACAAATACTGAATGTTGAAGAAGCTGGATTAGATTATCTGATATCATCAGAAATTGTTGTGATTCAAAATGATAGGGTGGGCTTTGTGCATCAATCGATTTTAGATTATTTTATGTCGCAAAGAATGATGGAAAAATATTTTCAGGTGCAAAAGCTGGAAAATATTATAGGCGAAAAATGCAGACAAACGCCCGGAAGACGATATCAGGTACAGATGTTTTTGCAGAATCTTTTGGAATATAATAGTGAAGACTTCATCATATTTGGTAAGGAAATGTTAATTTCAGATAACATAAGATATTATGTCAAATATGTTTTTTATGAGATTTTGGGACAAATTCAAGAACCAGATGATAATATTATTCAATTTATTATAGATAATTGTGAAAATGAGATTTATGGAAATTATTTGCTGAATAATGTTATTTTTACGAGAAAGCAATATATAACTATATTAAGAAATCAAGGTGTTTTAGAACGATGGTATTCGATGGAGGAGAAAAAAAGTATTGTTTTTAATTTGTTGACGAGTATTGCACCAAATTTAGATGTTGAGGATATTTCTTTTATTGAAAGACATGCTTTTAGTGATAAAAGTGATGATGAGCAGTTTATGCGATGTTTTCTTCATGATATAACACAGGAAAGTGATGAAATGTTTGAACTTCGGATGATGTTTTATGAACATTATCCGAAGTACGCAAAAGAAATTTATATAGATGTCAAAACAATGATGAATCAATTTGAAGGGAGAACGATACGGCTTATTTCATTTTTGCTGAAAAATAAAATTAAAAGTCAAGGGAGATATGTATATCGTTACGAGGAAGAATTAGTGGATTCAGATAATTCTTTTTTAGTGGATAACGGGGAATATATACTTAAAGAATTGCTTCAATATATACCAAAGGAGTGTGGGTATGAAGTAAAGTATGGCGATTGGTCAGGAGTACATATGTATAAAAGTAGTATTGAAAGGACTTGTGTGGAGTTAGTTAAAAAGGCGACCATAGCTTTGTGCTACAAATCTCCAGAGTATTTTTGGAAATGCTATGAACCATATATGGGGCAGGGGTATTATGTGTTTAATGAAATTATTCTAACAGGATTGACAGTTGTGTCTCCTGAATATAGTAATCGGATAATGCGTTATCTCTGCAGTGATATGGACAAAAATATTTTTGATTACACGAGTGGAGCAGAAGATGAATTAGGGCTTGTAAAAGAGGTTCTAAAAATTCATGGGAATAGTTGTGATAAAGAAGAATTATTAATGATAGAAAATGCAATTTGCCGATATATTTCTCCAAAGGCGTCTGAATGGTATAAAAGAAGAATTGAGCAGAATGAACGAAAAGAATGTCAACCTGTGTATTGGAGTTTTTGGGGAGATTTGCAGTATGAATTATTACGATATTTACCAGAAGAGAGAATTAGCAAAAAAGCAAAAGAATTATTGCGTATACTAGATAGGCGTTTTCATAAAGAACCGTTGTGCTATTATAATAAGAATGGACATGCGGGATGGAGAAAGTCTCCTGTTTCAGGTAAAAATATTAGTAGGGGTCAGTGGCTTCAAATTATTACAAACAACAAGTTGAAGAATCGAGATGGTCGTAGATGGATTGAAGTAGAAGGCGGATTTATTGAAAGTTCTTATGAAGCCTATGCAAGTGATTTTCAATTGGTGGTAGAACAACATCCACAGGAGATGATAGAACTTGTTTTAAAGAATAAGGAACGAGTGTTGCCTGCTTTTGTAGATTCGCTGTTTTTAGGAGTGGAAGTATCGGAAAAGTTGGATGAGGTTGATTCTGTAGTTATAGAGAGGTTATTGGTTGAATTTCCGTGTGACATGAAAAGTTATAGGGCTTTGTATTTTTGTAAGATAGTTGAAAAAATAAGTAATGTTAATTGGTCACCGGAGGTAATGGAACAATTAATGAATATTGCTTTGAGACATTGCAATCCAGAATTAGATAACCCAATGGTAACAAATTCAGAAGATAAAGAAATGAAGAGTTGCAATATGTTGCATAGCAATGCATTAAACTGTGCGAGAGGCAGTGCAGCAATGGTGATAGGACATTTGCTCTGGGAAGATCAGGAAGCGTTTTTACGATTTAAAGATGTTATTGAAGGATTGATGAAAGATGAAAATCCTGCAGTGCGTTTTGCTTCATTGTATGCTTTATGGCCATCTTATAATATTGATAGAGAATGGGCTGCGGAAAAGATATTGCATTTGTATGAGTCAGACATTCGAATGGCAAGTTTTTGTGATTCGAAAAATATGTTCTTTCTCGTATATCCCCAATATAAAGAAAGAGTTATTCGCATTATCGAGAAATGTTTTGACTCTGAAGATAAGCAACTTGTAGAGTTAGGAGGATATGCTGTCTGCGAATTTTATATACGACATAATGAATTTGAAGCAACTATAATGGCTGTTCAATCTAAAAGTGAAGAGCAAATCAAGGTTATATTAGATATGGCTGTAATTTATTTGAACGTCAATGATTATCGAAATAAAGCCCAAAATATAATACTTACTTATAAGAACGTTGATGCAGATGTAGAATTTCCATTAGCCAAAATGTTTTATGATAAGTATGTTGATGCCGAGCGTGATAAAGTGTTTTTGCAGGAATTTATGAAAACTAAAGTAAGTAGAAGGTTGGTAAGGGCATTTGTTCGTTATTTGGAGGAAAGTGCAGTTTTTGTCGTTGATTATGCAGATATTATAATACAGCTTTGCGAGAATGTTTTAAAGATGGAGATTAAAGAGTTGAGAAAACAATGGGGCATAGAAAATGAGCTTTCAAAGTTGATTATTTCTTTATATGATAAGACCGCTAATTCTAGTAGAATGACAGATAAACAGATCGCTGATAAGTGTTTAAACTTATGGGATATCATGTTTGAAAGACAACTTGGATCAGTAAGAGAAATTAGCAGACAATTGATGGAACGGTAAAGAGAGAGAGGGAGCCAAAGAAAATATAGAAATGCAGGTGATAAAGTTATGTTAAAGTTAAAAGAAGGATATCATGTCCCATTTCCGGAGAAACTTTCGGAAGGATATGAAATGGAAGAAAATAGTATCGTTGCAAATGTGGGAGTTGACAAATTAGAAGAGGTAATACAGCATTTTATTGCAATTAAGGATGAACCATTATTTTTTATTCTTGAATTGCAGGCTTCTGGTGAAAAGGAGTCACCAAAAGCTTCGGGAATTGTGACAGCACTTCATAAAGACATTTATTATATTGATGGATGTAGTGTTGATGCGGCACTTATATTATTTGAAAGAACAAAAGATTTGCTGTTAGCAGATGGAATGTGCCAATTTGGCTTTGGATGCCATGAATCACATGATGAAATAATGGTTGAGAAGTACAATGTTGTTTCTATATATAGTCAGGATATAAAAAAATATAATGATTTTTATGAACCACATAATATTAGAGAAGCAGAAAATTTCATTACAGCCTGGGATACATTTTCACTGGAACATCCGGGTTCATCGGAGAGGATAGAGAAAAATGGAAAAACAGTATACGATTTACCGGAATTGTTAAAAGAGTGGGGAATCTATTTAGCTGAAACTGTCGAAGAGTAGCAACTGAGAAATTTATGGCATGGTTAAAAAATGCTCCATTGACAATCACCCCACCCTGCCGTATACTAACCCTAGATTTAATTTTGAAGGGAGAGTGTCCAATGAGAAAATAATTGACTTTTGAGAGCATGAAGATTTTAACTGCGGTAATCGTACCGCTATTTCGTGTTGCCAAAAGTGGATTATGTTCTCATGACCACTCTTTTTTTGTTGCACTTAATTAGCATATTATAAGAAACTGCTGGTGACAGAACGTAACCACTATTTGGTGACAGATAGGAGGCTATATGTCACAGATTAGAGTAAATCATTTAACATTTGCATATGAGGGAAGCTTTGATAATATTTTCGAAAATGTTTCTTTCTCTATTGATACGGACTGGAAACTTGGATTTATCGGAAGAAATGGAAAAGGAAAATCCACGTTTTTAAATTTACTGATGGGAAAATATGAATATACCGGTTCTATTACTTCGAATGCCGTTTTTGATTATTTCCCATATGATATTTCAGAGGAAAAATGGGAATTTCCGGCGGCGGAATTTGTAGAAGAATTCAAGGCAAATCTTGAATTGTGGAGAGTTTATGCGGAGCTTTCGAAGCTGCAGGCAGATGCAGAAATCATGTATCGGCCATGGAAAACACTAAGCTTTGGAGAGCAGACCAAAGTTATGTTGGCAGTCCTGTTTTCGCAAGGAAATGATTTCCTGCTGATAGACGAACCCACCAATCATCTGGATGATGGGAGCCGGGAAATGGTAAAACAGTATCTTGCATCGAAAAAGGGCTTTATCCTTGTTTCCCATGACAGGGATTTACTGGATGCCTGCGTAGACCATGTGCTGGTGCTGAATCGCAGTACCATTGAGGTGCAGGCGGGCAACTTTTCCTCCTGGTGGGAAAATAAAGAGAAGAAAGACAATTTTGCAGTAGCGGAAAATGAAAAGCATAAAAAGGAAATAAGTAAGCTCAACGAAGCAGCAAAGAGAGTGCGCAACTGGTCGGAAAGGAGCGAGAACAGCAAAATCGGTTTTGACCCCATAAAGGAAAATGACCGGAGCATCAGCACCCGGGCATATATCGGTTCGAAAACCAAGAAAATGCAGGCAAGAGTAAAGCAGATGGAGCAGCGGATACAGACTGAGATTGCGGAAAAAGAGGGATTGCTGGTGGATTTAGAACAGCCCATTGATTTGAAACTGAATCCCCTGACACATCATAAAGAAGTACTGGTGTCGGCATATCAGTATGGTTTGCGGTATCAAGATGCCGATAAAATGCTGTTTGAAAACCAGACCTTTGAAATCAGAAACGGAGACCGTTTATTTATCAGTGGAAAAAATGGAAGCGGAAAGACCAGCCTGATAAAAGCAATTTTAGGAGAAAAAGAAAATTTTTTGGAACAGGGAGATTTAAGAATTGCGTCCGGAATAGAGATTTCTTATATCAATCAGGACACTTCGCATCTTAGAGGAACCGTGCACTCTTTTTGCATGGAGCACCAGTTAGAGGAAAGTCTGCTTTGCAGTATTTTGCGGCAGCTTGATATCGGACGGGAACAATTTGTCAAAAAGCTGGAAGAATATTCCGAAGGACAGAAGAAAAAGGTAGTGATTGCAGCCAGCCTTTTGAAACCGGCGCATTTGTATATCTGGGATGAACCGCTGAATTATATTGATGTTTTTTCAAGAATGCAGCTTGAAAATCTGATTCTTAAATATCAGCCAACTATGTTGGTGGTAGACCATGATGTGCGGTTTCGGGAGAAGATTGCAACGAAAACAGTCTGGTTGTAAAATGTAACTATAGTTTAGAAAAGAGGACCCCCATATGACCAAAGAGGAATGGTACCGGCAGCTTTTTGAACATTTATCAGCCTCTAAATTCAGAAGCAGCTTTCATTTAAAACAAAAAGATATTGCATATATAAAGGAAAAAGGACTGGATGTAATCCGGGAGCATGCCAGAGATTTTATTGCCAAAAGGGAGGCACCGGCAGTAATTCCGAACGATGGAAAGCAGACACCCATGTGGGGCCATCCGGTTTTTGTCGCCCAGCATGCAACGGCAACCTGCTGCCGGGAGTGCATTCGAAAGTGGCACAAGATACAGCCGGGGAAAGAACTGAGCCAGGTGCAGAAGGAATACTTGGTGGATGTGATTATGACCTGGATAGAAAAAGAGTTGTCACATTATGATAGCCAAATGTGAAATTAAATGTTAAAATACCACAATAGGGTTATTACGGAGAGAGAAAGGTATTTTATAATGGTAGTTTCAATTATTGAAAAAGTGTATTCATTTTTATGGGGAGACTGGATTAAAATTCCGCTTCCGGGGGGAGGCAGTCTTGGCATTTCACTGCTGATTATTTTGTTAATTCCAACAGGAATTTATTTTACGATTCGGACAAAGTTTTTACAGATAAGACTGTTCCCGGATATGGTGCGGGCACTGGTAGCAAAGAAGGAGCATAAAGACAGTCTGTCAACTTTTCAGACGCTGATTGTGTCCACGGCAACCCGTGTGGGAATGGGAAATCTGGTAGGTGTAGTTGCAGCAGTGTCGGCAGGTGGAGCCGGAGCGGTATTCTGGATGTGGATTACAGCGCTGATTGGTTCTGCTACAGCGTTTATTGAAGCAACACTGGCACAGCTGCATAAGGAAAAAGATCCGCTGTATGGCGGTTACCGCGGTGGTCCGGCATATTATATCCATCATTTTTTTGAAGAAAAGCTTGGAAAGAAGAAAAAACATGTGCTGATGGCAGTGTTATTTGCCATATCCGGTCTGATTTGCTGGTGTGGAATCAGCCAGGTAATCAGTAATTCGGTGGCATCTTCTTTTGAAAATGCATTTCATATTCCACCCTTGTATACAACAATTGTGCTGGTGGCAGTTGCGGCAGTGATTGTATTGCGGAAAAATGCAACTGTAAAAGTACTGGATATGATAGTACCGATTATGGCAGTGTGTTATTTCTTTATTACATTATTTATTATTATTGTAAATTTCCGCAGTATTCCGGGCGTATTTGGCAGGATTTTTGAAGAGGCATTTGGTATCCGGCAGGTAGTATCCGGTGGATTTGGAGCAGTGCTTATGAATGGAGTTAAGAGAGGACTGTTTTCTAATGAAGCAGGTTCCGGTTCTGCACCTTGTGCAGCGGCAGCAGCGGAATGCGATAATCCGGTACGTGCGGGACTGACACAGGCATTGGGCGTATTTATCGATACGATTATCATTTGCAGTTGTACCGCTATGATTATGCTTATTGCACCGGAAAAGATAATTGCAGGAAAAGCTGGTATGGATTTGCTGCAGTCCACCATGCAGTATCATCTGGGCAGATTCGGAGTTATCTTTATTGCACTGACCTTATTTCTGTTCAGCTTTTCCACATTTCTTGGAATATTGTTTTATGCCAGAAGCAATGTGGCATATTTATTTGGAGATAAATGGATCTGGCAGACCCTTTATAAAGTCGTTGCACTGATTATGCTTTTTATCGGCGGAATTGCAACCTATACCTTCGTATGGGATTTAGGCGATGTGGGAATCGGACTGATGACGATATTTAATATCGGAATGCTGTATCTTATGGGGGGACAGGCATTGAAGGCACTGTCGGAGTATGAGAAAGAGAAAAAGACAGAAAAAGACAGTAATCAAAATCCGGCACCGGGAATTATCTTTTTAGAAAAAGAAAAGTAATAAAAAAGAAGTAGTTATCAAAACCGGTGATTCCATGTTATACTAGGGAGAAAACTACAAAAGGAGAAATTTATAGATATGGGTCGTGAATCATTTAAGTCCCGTCTGGGATTTATACTGGTAAGCGCAGGATGCGCAATCGGAATTGGAAATGTGTGGAGATTTCCGTATGTGGCAGGACAGAATGGCGGAGGAATCTTTGTACTGTTCTATCTTATATTCCTGATTGCCATGGGGCTTCCGGTACTGACAATGGAATTAGCAGTCGGAAGAGCCAGCAGAAAAAGTGCAGTTTTAGGATATAAGGCATTGGAGAAGCCAAAGAGTAAATGGCATATTCATGGCTGGGTGGCAATTTTCGGCTGTTATATGCTGATGATGTATTATACAACGGTTTCCGGCTGGATGGTAACTTATTTCTATAAGTTTGTAAAAGGTGAATTTACCCCAAGAATGGATGTCGAGCAGACCGGAGCTGTGTTCAGCAATCTTTTAGCAGATCCCAAACAGATGGCATTCTGGATGATACTGACTGTTGTGGTTGGATTCTTTGTATGCAGCCGCGGCTTGCAGAACGGATTGGAAAAAATCAGTAAAGTTATGATGAGTGCACTGCTGATACTGATTATTGTCCTTGCAGTACATAGCCTGACACTTTCCGGAGCAGGCGAGGGATTGAAGTTCTATCTGGTGCCAAATATGGACAGTGTCCGGGAAGTCGGTTTGAAAAATGTAATAACCTCTGCCATGAATCAGGCATTCTTTACTTTGAGCCTTGGCGTGGCAGCAATGGAGATTTTCGGAAGCTACATGGGAAAAGACCATACGCTGGCAGGAGAAGGAGTACGTATCTGTGCACTGGATACCTTTGTGGCGATTATGGCAGGATTGATTATTTTTCCGGCATGCTTCAGCTATGGCGTGGAAGTAGGTGTAGGACCAAGCCTTATCTTTGTGACACTGCCAAATGTCTTTGTAAATATGGCTGGCGGCAGAATCTGGGGCGCACTGTTCTTCCTGTTCATGACATTTGCAAGCTTTTCTACGGTAATTGCCGTATTTGAAAATATCATGTCCTTCTGCATGGATATGTTTGGCTGGAACCGCAACAAAGCGGCACTGGTAAATGGAATTATTATCCTTCTTGCCAGTCTGCCATGTGTCTTAGGATACAATGTGTGGAGCAATCTCCACCTGATTGGCGGAAGGGATGTGCTGGACAGCGAGGATTTTATTGTAAGTAACCTGCTGCTGCCAATCGGTTCTCTTGTTTACCTGCTGTTCTGTGTGACGAAGTGGGGCTGGGGATTTGACAACTACTTAGAGGAAGCAAATACCGGAAAAGGCATTAAGATTGCAAGAAGATTAAAGCCATATTTCCAGTTTATCCTTCCGATACTGATTCTGTTTATTTTGATTCAGGGATTATTGTAAAAGAGGAAAAAGAGTGTAATTACAGGAAGTATATGCGATTGCATTATTAAAAATAAAGTGTGCACTGCGGCGTATAAGGTAGATGTCGCAAGCGACCGCCGCAGGCGCAAGAAGGTGCCAGGGCACATTCTTTATTCTCAAATTTTATTTTACCAGTGCTTCTGCATAATCCAGTGCATCCACAATATTGTGATGGAAATTTTCTTTCCCAACTAATCCAATAAAACCATCTTTTTCCATCACGCGCATTGGCTGCTCATTGACATGGGAGAATACCAGCGTGATATTTTTGCGTTTTGCACGGTTGGCAAGCTCATGGAGAGAACGCATTGCGCTGGCATCAATGGCAGGAACGCTACGCATACGGATGACAACAACCTTCGTATGATGGTTACTGTTGATATTAAGAATCTGGTCTGCTGCGGCGAAAAACATCGGACCGCAGATTTCAAAAACACTGATGGAATGCGGGATGTCACGCAGTTTTTCCGCTTCACCCGGTGTAATGTCAGGAGAATCTGTGTATTTCCATGCTTTGATATCAGCTGTTTCTGCCATACGTTTCATAAAGAGCAGAGCTGCTAATACAACACCGATTTCGATGGCAACCACAAGATCGAAAAATACCGTTAAGAAAAAGGTTGCAACCAGAACGATGATGTCACTCTTAGGTGCCATCTTACAAAGGCGGAAGAAAGAGGACCAGTCTGCCATGTTAGCGGCAACTACTAAAAGTACGGCAGCCAGTGTTGTCATAGGAATCAGTGCAGCCAGCGGCATCAGCACCAGAAGAATAATGGTTAAAGTGATGCAGTGGGTGATTCCGGCAATCGGAGTACGTCCACCGTTTCGGACATTGGCAGCAGTTCTGGCAATGGCTCCGGTGGCAGGAATTCCGCCGAAGAGACCGGAGAAAATATTTCCAAACCCCTGTCCCACTAACTCGGCATTGGATTTATGGGTATCGCCAATCATACCATCGGAAACAACAGCAGACAGTAAGGACTCAATTCCAGCTAAGATTGCAATGGTAAATGCCGGGGACAACATTTCCTGTACCAGCTTCATGGAAAGGGATGGAACATGAAAACCTGGAAATGCAGAATTTAATTCCCCGTAAACACTTCCGATGGTATTGACCGGAAGCTTGGCAAAATAAACCACTGCTGTTGTTACGATAATCGCAATCAGGGACCCCGGAATCTTATCGGTAACCTTCGGCCAGAGCAGCATAATTGCAACAGCCGCAATGCCAATCAGGGTTGCAGTCAGGTTGATGGAGCGGATATTTTTGGCATATACAATTACTTTATCTAAGAATTCAGAAGGAACAGAGGCAATATCCATACCGAAGAAATCCTTTAACTGTCCCACAAATAAAGTAACTGCGATTCCACAGGTAAATCCGGTGGTAATGGTATAGGGAATGTATTTAATCAGGGAGCCAAAACGGCAGATTCCCATAATTACTAAGATAATACCGGCAAGAATGGTAGCAACAATCAGACCGTCGGTTCCATACTCTGCAACGATGCCATAGATGATAACAACGAAAGCGGCAGTCGGACCGCCAATCTGTACACGGCTTCCGCCAAAGAATGAAATAAAAAATCCTGCGATAATTGCAGTATAAAGCCCCTGTTCCGGACCAACACCGGATGCAATCGCAAGGGCAATCGATAGTGGCAGAGCGATGATGGCAACAATGATACCGGAAATGATATCCTTCATCAGCTGCTCCTTCGTGTAGCTCTTCATCACATCAAAGAGCTTTGGTCGTAGTTCGTTCATAATAAAATCTCCTCATTTGTTCCTTTGTTTATGGTGGAAGATGAAATTTCTGTTTTGTCAGGATATCTGCACAGATATTCCAGAATACAGCGAAAACTTCACCTTCCCCCACTAAACACGCAATTCAAAAGTTTAGCACTCTTATAGTCTTATTTCAATTACAAAATCCAATTTTCAGCCATTTGGTCAACAAATTTGAAAAAATAAAATTTTTTTGGAAATTTTAAAACCTCATCCATTTTTCATCCGTCTAGCAAGTGAAAGGAGGAAGAGCAATGCATGAGATGGAAACTTTTATAATGATGGCAAAAGAGGATATCAAAAATCAGAAGTTTACATAATGGAGTAGACTATAGTATGGTTTTTGATTATAATTATTATATTAGTAACAATGGTGATACAAAGGCAGCTTTTGGGAATGATTTTAAGAGCTGCTATATCCATTATATGACCAATGGAAAAGCAGAAGGAAGAACTGCTAAATAGTGTGCCAGGAACAAAGGAGAATGAAGATGTGGAAAGAGTTTAAGAAGTTTGCAGTAAGAGGAAATATGTTAGACCTTGCAGTCGGTGTGATTATCGGTGGTGCTTTTAATTAACTGGTAAGCTCGCTGGTAGACAATGTAATTATGCCGATTCTTAGTCTTGTAGTTGGAAGACTGGATTTCAGTAACTGGTTTATTGCACTGAAAGCAACACGCTGTCCACATTGTACAAGCATGCTTGAAATCGAAGGGTAAGATAAAAAGCAGAATTTGAAAACAGAATTGAAAAATAAAATAAAAAACAGGATGTACCAATGAAACTATATTTAGCTCCCTTAGAGGGAATTACAGGATATGTATACCGGCAGGCTTACCATGCATGCTATGAAGATGCCGACAAATATTTTACACCATTTTTAGCACCACATACGAAGCGGAGCTTCAATGCCAGAGAAAGAAATGATTTAATCCCGGAGCATAATGCCGGCATGTATACCGTACCACAGGTGCTGTCAAAGAGCGGAGAAGATGTGGCAGCAATTGCAGAAGAGCTGAAAGCATTTGGCTATCAGGAAATTAATATCAACGCCGGATGCCCTTCCGGAACGGTAGTATCGAAGGGAAGAGGTGCCGGACTTTTAGATGATGAAAGAGCCTTGCTTCATTTCCTGGATGAAATGTTTGAAAAGACGGATGCAGAGATTTCCATTAAGACAAGACTTGGCATGGAATATCCGGATGAATTTGAAGGCATTTTAAAAATATACAATCGTTTCCCAATAAAGGAGCTGATTTTACATCCCCGTGTCAGAGAAGATTATTATAAAAATAAGCCGGATTGGACGATGGTAGAGTATGCACTGGAGTACAGCAGGAATCCGCTGGTTTACAATGGAGATATTTTTACAGTGGAAGATTATGAGCGGTTTACAGAACGTTTTCCAACGATAGATGCCATTATGTTAGGGCGTGGTGTTATAAGAGACCCGGCACTCATAGAGAAAATCCGCTCCGGCGGCATAATAGATAGGGCTGTTGAATTAAAGCGGCTTTATGCATTTCACAATAAGCTGGTTGCCGGCTATCAGGAAGAAATGTCTGGGGAGAAAAATGTCCTCTTTAAAATGAAAGAATTGTGGTTTTATCTTGGCACACAGTTTACCGGAATTGAAAAACCGTTGAAGAAGATAAAGAAAGCAAACAGCCTGATAGAATACCAGGCTGCTGTTTCAGAGATATTTTCAACCGGTGCTGGAAAATAACCGAAAGAGTCAAATGACATAGAATCATGATGTAATATCAATTGATATGCAATAAAAATTATCACACGATATAAATTGCTATTCGGTATAAATGGGTGAAATAGAAACATCGTCCCCATCCAAAGTCAGAATAGCGATAGTACAGGAGGAACCACTGCGGCTTCGACCGGCACTGCCCGGATTGATGAAAGTAGTGGTTCCTCTTTTACTTACTTCATAATGGTGGGTATGCCCGGTAATAATAAAATCTGCTTCCGGTTGTGGATAAGGCAAATCGCTTTTCTTATGGATGAGATAGAAAATCTTCCCACCAATGGGTGCTGCCAGAGTCTCCGGCAGATATTTCGTCCATTCGCCTTTGTCACAGTTCCCCTTGATGATATAAAGCGGAACATGCAGATCTTTTAAAGTCTCATAACATTTGAGACTTCCAATATCTCCTGCGTGCAGAAGATAATCACAGCTTTGCAGCTCGTCTAAAAATGTATCCTTTAATACACCATGTGTATCTGATAAAATTCCAATTTTCATAAAATGTACCTTTTTGTATCTGTCCTATTAAATTGCGAGGGCGGGATTACTGGTTTGGGGTTACTTTTTCATTTTATAACGGTTATAATGAAATAACAAGTGTCCGGTGATTGGGAGAGGGGAAAAGACATCGATAAATCATTGGAATAGAAAGAGAATTTGATTTACTTTAAAATGCCGTAGTTCTAAGACACAAGTTTTTCTTTTGACGATAAGAACAGTCTTTCCAATGTTTGACAAAAAACACTGCATTGTTCGCCGGAACGCGGATACCTTATGATGCTTGCTAGGGGCACTTGGAATCTCGTCTGGTAATAGGCAACGCTGGCACAGGGACGTGCCAGCGAGGTGCATTTGAGCATGGATGCGAATATGCACCGGTTGCCGGAAAAGCCAATAAGCAGAACAAAATTCATAGTGCCACTTGCAGACGTTGTATCGCATCTGGCTTCAATGGACGGACTGACACGGATGAAAAAGATAGAATAGTTATTATGACGTAACATTAAGTGAATGCAGGAAAAGGAAAAAGGAGAAAAATATGTTTCGAATCGGTTGTCATTTATCATCATCAAAAGGCTTCCTCGCTATGGCAAAGCAGGCAGAGGAAATCGGAGCCAATACATTTCAGTTTTTTACCAGAAATCCAAGAGGCGGCAAAGCAAAGGATTTAGATGTGAAAGATATAGCTGCATATCAGCAGTATGCTGCGGAGCATGGCATCGGGCAGATTCTTGCCCATGCACCCTATACAATAAATGCCTGCGGCAAAGATGAGCGGGTACAGGAATTTGCCAGAGAGACCATGGCGGATGATTTGCGGCGTTTAGAGGAGATACCGGACTGCAAATATAATTTTCATCCTGGCAGTCATGTGCAGCAGGGAGCGGAAGTCGGAATTGAAAAGATTGCAGGAGTCTTAAATGAAATCATGTGGCAGGAGCAGAAAACAACAGTGCTGCTTGAGACCATGGCTGGAAAAGGAACAGAAGTAGGAAGAAACTTTGAAGAACTGCAGGAGATTTTAAGCCGGGTAAAATATCCTGAGAAAATGGGAATCTGTCTGGATACCTGCCATGTTTTTGATGGTGGCTATGATATCAGCGGACATTTAGAGGAAGTATTAGAAGAATTTGACCGCATTATCGGACTGGATAAGCTGTGTGCCATTCATTTGAATGATTCGAAAAATGTACTGGGCAGCCATAAAGACCGTCATGAATGTCTGGGTGCAGGCAATCTGACCATGGATGCCATTGTGCGGATAATCAACCATCCGGCATTGAAAAAACTGCCGTTTTACCTTGAAACACCGAATGATTTAGAAGGCTATGCCAGAGAGATTGCCATGTTAAAAGCGGCAAGAAAGGATTAGCTTAAAGGTTAAGATTTTCGGAAAAAAGAACGATATATCAGGTATAAGACGGCATGGAGGCAATTTTGTCTTAAAATTAGGAGGAGAAACATGATTCGTGTAACAGGAAATAACAGCCTTTTGATGAGTTCACTGAATACGGACACAGACAATGATACAAAAGTGGTGGACCTGTTAAAAAAGAGCAGTGAGACAGAGAAGAGCAGCAAGACAACCGGGAAAAAGAGTGAAGAATATGACAGTGTCAAGAAGTCTGCATCCTCACTCAAAGCAAGTGCAGCAGTATTAAGTGAAACAGGAGAGGATTCCATTTTTGACAAGGCAGAAGAAAGCGGAGATTATTCCGATTTGATTTCACTGATAGAGCGTTTTACCGGAGATTATAACAGTCTTTTAGAAAGTCTGTCAGACCTTGATACAGACAAATCTGCAAATTACAGCAAGGAATTAAAAAGCATTATTTCCGGTCAGAGTGAAGCGTTACAGAAGGTCGGTATTACCGTAGACAGTAATGGAAAACTTGTAATAGATGAGGAAACTCTGAAAAATGCAGATAAGAAGGAATTAAAAGACCTGTTCCAGGGAGAAAATTCCGTTGCAGGAAAAGTTGCTGATAAAAGCATTTACATCGGAGCAAATGCTGCGGCTGACCAGTATGTGGACAGTTGTGCCAACTATACAGCAGGTGGTACATCCGCAGAATATGTCCAGATGGCAAATCTGATAGGCAGTTACTTAGACTCTCTTTCTTGAGATTAAAGTGTCACTAAGTCAGAAAGAAGCGGTTCAAAAATAACACCCTGCAAAGTATCATCCGAAAGCGACTGCGAATAGGAAATACAGGAAGCAATAAAATGAGCTGCCTGTGTGGTACATTCTTGTAGGGAGAAGCCCCGTAAGGTAAGTGCAGATACAATACTGACGAAGATGTCGCCGGTTCCGGGATACCCCGGACCGGCTTTTTTCGTGGAAACAGTATCCACATTTCCGCTGCTATCGGAAATATAGTTAAGGAAAGTGTCGCCTTTTGGACAGCCGGTAATAATACATTTTTTCGCACCCAGTGCATGAAGCTTTTTGGAAATGGCAGAAAGCTCCGAATCGGTGCAGTCATGCTCCGGATAAGGCGTATCTGTTAAAAGGCAGGCTTCCGTCAGATTTGGTGTGATAATATCACCCCGGGATACAAAGTCTTTCATGTGATTGCAGAATTCCGGCGTAATATGCTGATAGGCTCTGCCGTGGTCACCCATTACCGGGTCTATAATAAAAAGAGGTTTTTCGGTGAGAGAATCATAGTAATCGGAAATGGCATGAAGCTGTTCTTTTGCACCAAGGTAGCCGCAGTAGATGCCGTCCCAGTTCATGGAAAGAATATTCAGTGCAGCAAAATAATCCTTAAGCTGTCCGGTTAAATCAATTTTCAAGTGGGTAGGGAAACCGGTATGATTGCTGAAAACAGAAGTAGGCACAGGGATTCCCTGTACCTTACATGCACTTACCACCGGGAGGGACACGCTCATGGAGCAGCGTCCCACACCGGATATATCATTGATGATCAGAAGCTTTGGTGGTAAAGTATTTAATTTCATGCACATGCGTTTTCCTTTCCAAGACGTGGCAGCATATTAGATTTTGCCAGTACCGGACGCAGTGCCATGTATACAGCAGTCGCTACGATAACGGATAATACTGCATTGATGCTGGTTGCTGCAATGTTAATAGAAAGTGTAACTTCTGCTGCAGGTTTTCCTAAGATAACCAGTTTGTAGAAGTAGCCGAACAGTGGGTCAAATACAACGTTGAATAACAGTCCGCAGATACTTGCGATGACAACCCATTTGAAAATGTGCCTGCTATCTTTGGAAGTGGAAATTTTACCAATTTTGTGAGCAACCAGACCGGTAATCAGGCCGATGCAGAATTTTAAGATAAAAGTCTTTGGTGCGTATACAATGTAAATCGGGTCTAAAAGGTCGCCGATTGTCATACCGATGGCACCGCCGATTCCGCCATAAACACCGCCTAACAGTAATGCACCTAATACACATACCGCGTTTCCGAGGTGGATAGATGTGGCATCTCCGCCAGGAAGTGCGATTTTAATCTGTAAGAATGTGAATACCACATAGGAAAGTGCTGCCATAAGAGCAGTCAGTACAAGTTTGTAGATTCTTTCGTTTTTCATCATAAAGTCCTCTTTTCTTTCTCTTTGTTGCGGTTTATCATAAAACAGAAATGGCATTATAAAAACATCCAATTTTGATAAAAATGACCATGCCAGTTTAAAGATGAAGAGCAAGTTTTTTATGAACGTAATAATAAAAGAGTCCAATGGAAAGGCATATGGTAAGGCGTATAAATAAAAGTCTTTTCAATTTATGTAGAGAAAGGTATAATAAAATTGCTGGTAAAGTTCAAAAATTACAGTTTATATATGTTATATATGGGAGGATGAAAGAATTGACAGAACAAGGAAGAGTAAATAAGACTGCAATGACAGGGCATACAATTATGGGAATCTTATTGGCACTGGTTAATTTTTTGGAAATTTTCAGAACTTCCAAGAATGTAGTTTATGTGGCGGCGCTTATTGTGCTGGCACTTGGACCGGTGGTGGCAGAATGGATTTGCTATAGGAAAAACCAGGAGACAAAAGCAATCAAGCATCTTTTGGGGATTGGATTTGCAGTATATTATACAGTAGCACTGATAGGTGCCGGCAATCAGTTGGTTTTTGTATATGTAATACCGATGTTTATTTTGATTTCTGTATTTTCAGATTCGAAATATGCATTGGAGCTTGGAATTGGAGCAACTATCGTAAATCTTATTTCTATTGCAGTACATACCATGAAAGGCCAGGGTGAGGGACCTACTTTCTATGGAACAGAGATTATTATACTGATTTTGACAACGGCATTTTCTTATTGCAGTTCTGCTGTTTTGCAGAAATCGTTTTTATCACGGCTGGGTGAAATGAATCAGGCAAAGGGACAGTCTGATACCATGCTTCAGAAAATTTTAGAAGTATCTGATGCCATGACAAAGAAAATTAATGGAATGTCGGATGAAGTAGAGTTACTTGGCAGTGGTGTCAGCGATACCAGAAATGCAATGGAAGAGTTGACCGGTGGAACAACAGATACAGCGGAGGCGGTGCAGAATCAGTTAAGCCAGACAGAAGCAATCCAGGAAAAAGTAATGCAGGTAACCCAGGCTTCTGACAGCATTGCTGAGAGCATGACAGTTACAGCAGAAGCATTGAACGCGGGTAAGAAAAATATTGAACAGCTGGTATCGCAGGTGAGTGTGACTGAGCAGACGAACAGTCAGGTGGCAGCAGAACTTACTTCTTTAAAAGAGTATATGGATAAAATGTATTCCATCATTGAGATTATCAATAATATTACTTCAGAAACCAGCCTGCTTTCATTAAATGCGTCAATTGAAGCAGCCCGTGCAGGTGAAGCAGGAAGAGGTTTTGCTGTAGTAGCATCTGAGATTTCCGGTCTGGCAACCCAGACACAGGAAGCAACGGTCAGTATTGAAGAACTGATAAGAAATGTATCGGAAGAACTGGAAAAAGTAGTGACCATCATCGAAAGCATGATTTCACAGGTTGAACATCAGAATGTAACAGTCAATGAAACTGCCGGCAGCTTCCGTACAATAGAGGATAATTCGGACCGTGTACAGAGCCAGTCGGATGCATTGTCCGGTATTGTGAAAGAATTAGAAAGTGCCAATGCAGGTATCATGGATAGTATCCAGACAATTTCCGCTATTTCAGAAGAAGTAGCAGCTCATACAAATAATACACTGACAACCTGCGAGAAGAACCAGAAGAGCGTAGAACATCTGATGGCAGAGACTGAAAATTTAATTGAACTGACGCATCAGCTTCAGCAGTAAAGATATTTATTATATGAGCAGGGAGCAGAAAATGGGAGCATATCATAATCTTTCAGAAAAATTACAGCAGAGAATCATAGAAGACAGAAAAGAGCATAGGGCAAATCCATATGCTTTTTCCGAAGAACAGGTTTTGCGCCGGGAGATGAATCATGACAGGGCGAATCTCTGGAGGCCTCCCTTTGTCCGGGACATTGAGAAAATCATGCATCTGCCTTATTATAACCGTTATGGAGACAAGACGCAGGTATTTTCCCTTTACAGAAATGATGATATTTCAAGACGGGCGCAGCATGTGCAGCTCGTTTCAAGGATTGCAAGGAATATTGGAAATGTATTAAATCTCAATCAGGATTTAATAGAAGCAATTTCCCTGGGACATGACATCGGACATGCACCATTCGGACATGCCGGTGAGAGAATTTTAAGTACACTTTTGCGGGGAGAGACCGGACGATATTTTAACCATAATGTGCACAGTGTGCGTGTGCTGGATGTACTGGGACAGAGAAATATCAGTCTGCAGACTCTGGATGGTGTCCTATGTCATAATGGTGAAATGGAACAGCAGGAGTATCAGCCGAAAAAGGCAAAAACCTTTGCAGATCTGGATACAGAAGTAGAAATGTGTTATCAGAAGGAAGATGGAATTAAACATCTTGTGCCGGGAACCCTGGAAGCCTGTGTAATGCGGATTTGTGATATTATAGCCTATCTTGGCAAGGACAGACAGGATGCTGTACGCCTGCATCTTCTGCCGGATGACAGAGGTTTTAACGGAGATACTATAGGCAGCAGCAATGCGGAAATCATCAATAATATGGTAGTTAACATCATTGAAAACAGCTATGGAAAACCATATCTTTCCATGGATGAAGCATATTTTCAACAGTTGAAGCTTGCAAAGACTGAAAATTATGAGTATATCTATCACAATGAGAAAATCGAAAAAGTCATCCGGGAAAATCTGAATCCGATGTTTGAAGAGATGTACTATCAGTTATTGAAAGATGCAAAGGATAAGAATGAAAAATCCTGGCTCTACCGCCACCATATTGCATATGTGGCAGAAAACAATCGGTTCAGCAGAACCTTTTCGAAGGAACAATACATGGAGACAGAACCGAACCAGCTTGTGGTGGATTACATCGCAAGCATGACGGATGACTATTTTGTAGATTTGTACCATGAAATGTTCCCGAAAGGAAAGCATGATGTAAAATACATCGGCTACTTTGATGAAGATTAACTATTTTAATGGCGAGGCTGTTGCCCGGGAAACCATCCGGTCAACAGCCTTCAATTCTTCTAAGAAAAGCTGCTGGTTATAACTGGAAAGAGTATGATAGATACTTAGCAGTTCACCCTCACAGCTGTTGAGATGCGTCAGACTGGCATTGCGGATGTTACTGTGACCGAGCAGATAGTCGGTGGAAGTATGAAAATAGTCGGCTATTCTTACTAAGGTTGCATAGTCAGGTTCTTTCCCCTGATTGATATATCCATTCAGAGCAGAGGGAGAGATATGTAGTGCATCTGCAAGCTGCCGCTGGGTAATGTTAGCTTCTTCAATCAGGTATCGTAACTTAGAACCGATATTCATATACAAACCTCATCTTTCGTAAATAATACCTCTATTTTAAAACATGTTAAAAAACCAGTGGCAAAAATAAACGAAAGATAAATTATATCAACGGAGCACAAACTATTCACATATATAAATTAACACCAACCACCATCTAAGGTAATAATCTGACCGGTGAGATATGGACTTTGTGATACGATAGCATAAGCAAGTTCAGCTGTTTCCACAGGTGTACCATATCTGCCGCAGGGAATTTCGGATTCTAAGTCAGCACGCTCTTCGGCAGAAAAACAGGCGTTCATGGAAGTATCAATGGTGCCGCAGGCAATGGCATTGACAGAGATTCCACTGGGTGCAACCTCTTTGGCAAGTGCCTTTGTAAAGGAATTAACAGCTCCCTTGCTGGCGGAATAAGCAACCTCACAGGAGGCACCTACATTTCCCCAGACAGAAGAAATGTTAAGAATCCGGCCTGATTTTTTGTGCAGCATATCTGGCAGAGCATATTTGCAGCAGGAAAAAACAGAAGAAAGATTGGTGTTTATAACGTGCTGCCATTGTTCATAAGTCATATCCTGCAGCAGGCCGATGTGGGAGATTCCGGCATTGTTGATCAGAACATCAACCGAAAGGGACTGCTGGTGAATTATGGCAAACATATTGGCAACAAAATCCGGATCACTGACATCTCCGATAACCGGAAGAACCGTGACATGATATTTGTCCGAAAGTTCATCAGACAAAGCCTTAAGAGCAGTTTCGGAATGACAGCAATTTAAAATGAGCTGATAACCGTGGCGGGCAAATACTTCTGCAATAGCAGCACCGATGCCCCGGGAAGCTCCGGTAATTAAAACAGTATTCATAAGAAACAAATCCTTTCTGGTTTTTATCTGCCTTAGAAAAATGATAGCACAGATGAAAGCGTTAAAAAATACAGTTATATTTTAGACTTATTTTAGAATACAGGCAATCCCTTTTGAAAAATCCTGCAGATTTCCTGATTTCAGAAAGATATTCGAAAAATTCTCTAAAAATACAGTAAATATTGCACAAAAAACTTGTAAATATTCGTACAAAATAGTATAATAAAACCATGATATCAGTCTGTATCAAATAAATGGCAAAGGGGTTGGACATCATGCGTATTACTATTTCAGGAAGAAACATCGAATTGACAGACGGTCTTAAGGCAGCAGTTGAGGACAAAATTGGAAAACTGGAGAAGTACTTTACTCCGGACACAGACGTATTTGTAACTTTGAGTGTAGAAAAGGAGAGACAGAAAATCGAGGTTACGATTCCTGTACCTGGACACATTATCCGTTCAGAGCAGGTAAGCAATGATATGTATGTATCGATTGATCTTGTAGAAGAGATTATTGAGAGACAGCTTAAAAAGTATAAGAATAAGATTATTACAAAACAGCAGAGCAACAGCAATTTCCGTAAGGAATATATTGAAAAAGAAGTGGAAGCAGATGATGAAATTAAAATCATCCGTACCAAGAAATTCGATATGAAACCAATGTATCCGGAAGATGCATGTGTTCAGATGGAATTATTAGGACATGATTTCTTTGTATTCGTAAATGCAGAGGATGACAATGTAAACGTTGTATATAAGAGAAAAGGTAACACCTACGGTCTGATTGAACCGGAATTCTAGATATATAACGAAAAAGACTATCACCGGCAGTTCCTTATGGATAACTGGTAGCAGACAGCGGTATCGCAGTTAACGTTTTGACAACAGTCTTGACAAAACGCCAATAGCGGTACCGCTATTTTTATGCTACAGTAGTTATAATATATCGATAAGACATTTCTATGGAACAGTCAATACGATGGGTTATGAGAAGAGGGAGGTTAGGAATTGGCTTGTTACAATCTTGGGGATTATATATGTGAATCCCGCAAACAGCTTGGCATTACACAGGAAGAACTTGCTTTTGGCATCTGTTCAACTGGAACTTTATCAAAAATTGAAAACGGATTTGTGGTACCAAAGCGGAAAAATTATGAAGCTATTATGCAGCGTCTTGGAAAGACAATGGGTATATGCAATATTCATGCAACGGCGGAAGAAATGGAATTATATGCCTATATGCGACAGCTGGTGCATGCAGTAGCAAATAATGATATGGAAGGCAGCAGGGAACTCTGGCAGAGACAACCGGAACATAAACAAGAGGATAAACTGACCAGACAGTTCTTTTCATACATAAAGGCGGTGCTGGACAGTAAGGAAGGAGTCCGTCCGGAACTTGTATATGCAAAGCTGGAAGAAGCGTTACATCTGACGCATCCGGCAGGGCTGGCAAATCTGGTGCAGAAGCGGATGTTTACCTTTGAAGAAATCAACATTATCAACAGTATGGCGGTACAGAAACAGCGGCTTGGTGAAAGAAAGCAGGCACTCCGCATCTGGATGCAGTTATCTGATTATCTGGAAGTAAGAAAAGTAGATGATGAAGAAAAAGAAAAGGTATATCCGATGATACTTTACAATGAAGCTAATCTTTTGTATGAGATGGAAATTTACAGAGAGGCGCTGGAATTATGTAATAAAGGTATCGATTATTGCACAAGGAGCAATAAATATATGGTATTGCCATATCTTTTGCTCTGCAAGTCCGGAATTTTAAAATGGATGGAGCAGCCGGAAGAAGCCATGGATGTACAGCAGTGTGCAGAGCATCTTTTTCAGGTGTTTGAAAATCATAATGCAAAGCCCGGAGAACCAATCTTGATTGCTTTGTGAGATTCTCTTGTCATTCTAAGAAAAAAAGGTATAATATACATATTGAAAAAAGAGATGTAATATACATATTTGAATCTGAAAGAAAGAAGGATATTAGAGAATGAATATCGTAGTTTTGGCAGGCGGCTTGAGCACAGAGCGTGATGTGTCTTTTAAAACAGGAGATATGGTAACAAAGGCATTGCGGAAGAATGGACATCAGGTTATTCTTCTGGATGTGTTTATGGGATATGGAGAAGAAGAACAGGATATTACTGGAATTTTTGAACATTCAGAAGAAGCAAGTGTAAAAGTAGCGGATATACCGGAGACGGCTCCAGATCTTGATAAGGTAAGAAAGAGTAGAAAAGACCAGTCTGCCTGCTTCTTTGGACCGAATGTAATCGCAATGTGCCGTATGGCAGATATTGTATTTATGGCATTACATGGAGAAAATGGAGAGAATGGTAAGATTCAGGCAGCCTTTGATTTGTTTGGAATCCGTTATACCGGAAGCGGCTATTTAAGCAGTGCGATTGCCATGAATAAAAATATGGCAAAGCAGTTTTTTGAAGCCAATGGAATCCCTTGCCCGAAGGGCATTTATATGAAGAAAAAGGACAGAAAAGACAGCCTGGCTGAAATTGGAATTACGTTGCCTTGCGTGGTAAAGCCATGTTGCGGTGGTTCCAGTATTGGGGTTTCCATTGTAAAAGAAGAAAGCAATTTTACAAAAGCATTGGAGGATGCATTTTTCTGGGAAGATGAAATCTTAATTGAAGAGTATGTAGAGGGAAGAGAATTTTCAGTAGGTGTCATCAAAGGAAGAGCATTGCCGGTTATCGAGATTGCACCAAAAGAAGGATTTTACGATTATAAAAATAAGTATAAGGCTGGAAGCACAGTGGAAACCTGTCCGGCAGATATTAAAGATAGTGTGGCAAAAGAGATGCAGAAGCATGCAGTAAAAGTTGCGGAAGCGTTAGGCCTGGACACCTATTCCAGAATCGACTTCTTAGTCAATGCAAAAGATGAAGTATACTGCTTAGAGGCAAATACATTGCCTGGTATGACAGCAACCAGCTTACTGCCGCAGGAAGCCAAGGTAGAAGGAGTAAACTTCGAAGAGTTATGCCAGCAGCTGGTTGATATTTCCATGGAGAAATACGGAGCATAAGGAAGGGCAGAGAAGGCAGATATGAAGGAACTGACATTAGCACAGATTGCAGAAGCCTGCGGTGGAACATTAATAGGTGGGAATGAAGCAAAAGAATATACCGTAACCGGAGTAGAGATTGACAGCCGGAGAGTAAAGGCAGGAAATTTATTTGTTGCCATTCCGGGAGAAAAGGTCGATGGTCACAAATTTATTCCGGATGTATTAAAAAAAGGAGCATATGCACTGTCCCAGCAGAGTCTTGATGTAGATGGAGCTTATATTCTGGTGGAAGATACCGTAACTGCCATGAAGCGTCTGGCACGTTTCTATCGGAGTACTCTTGACGTTAAAGTAGTGGGAATTACCGGAAGTGTTGGAAAGACCAGTACCAAAGAAATGATTGCATCTGTACTAGACACAGAATTCCGGGTACATAAGACACAGGGGAATTTTAATAATGGAATCGGTCTGCCACTGACTATTTTTCAGATTGAAAAAGAGCATCAGGTTGCAGTTCTGGAAATGGGAATTTCTGAATTTGGCGAGATGCATGAACTGGCAGATATGGCGCAGCCGGATATTATGGTTATTACCAATATCGGTTTATGTCATCTGGAGAATTTGAAAACCAGAGATGGAATCTTAAAAGCAAAGACAGAAAGCTTTGCCCATTTGAAACCGGATGGTGTTGTGATATTAAATGGAGATGATGACAAACTTTCAACTGTAGAGCAGGTGGCAGGAAGAAAGCCTGTATTTTATGGAATCAAGGGAAGGAATCTCTGCGAGACTTCTGTCTGTGCAGATGCAGTTACAGAGCATGGCTTAGAAGGAATGACAGCAGAATTCCACACTCCACAGGGAGACATGGAAGTATTTATTCCAATTCCGGGAGAACATAATGTATATAATGCACTGGCAGCAACCTGCGTGGCAGAACAGTTAGGCCTTTCCATGGATGAAATTAAATGTGGAATTGCAGCCGCTTCCACCATCAGCGGAAGAACTAATCTGATTCACACAAAGGGCATGACGGTTATTGATGACTGCTACAATGCGAATCCGGTTTCCATGAAGGCATCTTTGGATGTCCTGTCTAAGGCAGGGGGACGAAAGATAGCGGTTCTTGGAGATATGGGTGAATTAGGCGAGGATGAAAAACAGCTTCATTATGAAGTGGGAACCTATGCCGGAACACTGCCGATTGATTTGTTATTCTGTGTTGGAACATTATCCGGGAAACTGGCAGAAGGAGCGAAGAAACAGAATCCGGCTCTGACCGTAAAACACTATGCAACCCGTGAGGAGATGACAGAAGAACTTCTTGCTACCGTAAAAGAAGGAGATGCTGTTTTAGTCAAGGCATCCCATTTTATGGAATTCCCGAAAGTGGTGGCAGCATTAACCGAAGCATAAGAAAATGTTTTTTTAAATGGTAAATACAGGAAGTATTTGATAATAATATAGAAAAATGAAAAAAGAAACTGTAACTTTGAAGTATGTCATCAAAGCTACAGTTCCTTTTTTTATCAATATTTGCGGTTTAAAGATATTTCCGGTTATCTGCCAGCAGCTCATGCACCGTATTCTGTGTATAGGCAGCAAGATGTTTGCGGTCATCAGCAGAAAGCTGGTCTAAATAAATCGGAGTACCATACTGCAGGATAACATGGGTAGGTTTTACCTTTGGAAAATGATTTTCCAGAATATCAGCAGAATTGGTGATTGCCATAGGAACAATCGGACATCCGGTTTTCTCAGAGAGCTTTAGGCTTCCGGCTTTGAAAGGAAGCATTTCGTCCTCAGTCTTGTTTCTGGTACCTTCCGGGAAGATACACATGGAAATGCCGGCTTTAATCTGGTCGATACCGGTCAGAATGGTTTTTAAGCCCTTTTTCATATCGGTACGGTCTAAGAAGAGGCAGTAGAGCCGCTTCATCCAGATGTTTAAAAGAGGAACTTTTCCCATGGTGTCTTTGGCAATGTAACCGGTGAGTCTCGGACATCTGGAATAAGTGATAATAATGTCAAAATAACTTCTATGATTTCCGATATAAAGAACCGGAACATCTTTTGGAACATTTTCTTCCCCGATTACAGTCAGTTTAACGCCACAGATAAACATAATCACACGGAATGCCCACTGCACCATGCGAAGACTGCTGATATCGGCGGCATGGCGGTTGCATTTACGGATAATCCATTCTACAAAGAGAACTGGAATACCAAGAATCAGGTAAAGAACAGCAAATAAAAGTGCAAGAATTGCTCGTATCATAGAGATAGAATTCCTTTCTGGATATAAATTTCAAAAACAAAATACTGATTTCTTTCCCTATTATAGCGGTAAAACTTAAGAATTACAACATGATAATCCGGATTTTGGAATAGAATGAAAAGAATAAAAACAGGGAGAAGAAAGTGAAACAGAAAACAATAGAAGCAAGGAAAGCTGTCCGGAGTGTCATCGGTCTGCTTGCGGTGGCATGGATTGGACTGGCAGCAGCAGGCTGCGGTATCGAAGATACCAATGGCAGTAAAATAGAAGACGTGGAATTTACCGTGTTAGAAGAGGAAGCAGTGCCGGAAGAATTGAAACAGGAAATTGAAGAACGAAAGGAAATGGATTTCAAGCTGACTTATGAAGATAACGGAAAACTCTATATTGCAAGGGGTTATGGAGAGAAGGAAACGGGAGGCTACAGCATTTCCGTAAAAGATGTTTATCTGACTCAGAATGCCCTCTGTTTTGTTACAACGCTGATTGGCCCGGGGGAGAATGAGACGGTGGCAAAGGCACCAAGTTTCCCATATATTGTGGTTGAGGTGACAAAATGTGACAAGAACGTGGTGTTTGAGTGAAAAAATGGTACTTTTTTCCCTTTGACAGCATTTTAACACGGTGATATACTAAAGAGCGTGGATAAAAAAGGAGGAACTGGTATATGCAGAGAGCAGATATTAACAGAGTCCGGGCATCCGTGCACCAGCAGTGCGGTAGCAGTGTAATGATTCAACTGGACAGAGGTCGTAATAAAGTAGATGTACAGCGTGGTGTAATACAGAATGCTTATCCGAGTGTATTCACGATTCTTGTAGATGATGAAAGAGAAGGCAATCCGCCACAGTTATTATCTTTCAGTTATACAGATATCATCACAAGAGATATCCGAATGAAATTATGTTAGAAGAATAAAGTCCCTTTTTCCTGAATAAAATGAAATAACATTCAGGAAGGGGATTTTTTTAGTGGAAATAAAGAAACAGAACATACATATGAATTATGAAAAAGCCAGTGCCATGAGTCAGATTACTCTGGATGATGATTACAATCTGCCGGATTACCGGCCGGATATTGTAAAAGTACTGAAAGAAAAAGGTGAAATCCGCTTTGATGAGATACAGGTAAAAGAAGGACGTATTTATGTGAAGGGGAATCTTATCTTTCATGTGCTCTACCGCAGCGATATGGAGGAGCACAAATTAGACTGCCTGCGGGGACAGATTCCATTTGAAGAAACCATCAGTATGGATGGAGTGAATGAATTAGATCCGGTGGATGTCACAGCAGAACTGGAAGACATTAATATCGGGATTATTAATTCCAGAAAATTAAGTGTTCGTGCACTGGTGATGCTGAAGGCAGAAATGCGGATGCGCAAGGAGACGGAACTGATTACGGGAGTAGCCATGGAACATCCGTTGGAAATCCTTCAGAACAGGCATAATATTCTGGAATTGGAAACCTGTAAGAAAGATAATTACCGGTTGAAACAGGAAATAGAGTTGCCCCAGAGCAAGCCAGATGTAGAACAGATTTTATGGAAAAGTGTGCAGCTTCGGGGTGTGGAAACGAGGTTACGAGAAGAAAAAATCCAGCTTACCGGAGAAATAAGACTGTTTTTGCTATATTATGCCCAGAAAGAAGAACGCCGGTTAGAATGGTTAGAAGAGACGATACCACTGAACGGAGAACTTGCCTGCGAGGGATGCAGTGAGGAAAAAATCTATCGGATTCAGGTAACACCTGCCAGTGTGGAAGTAGAGGTCAGACCGGATTATGATGGAGAAGACCGGAAAATCAGTCTGGATATGACGTTAGAATTAGATATCTGTATCTGGAAGGAAACAGAGGCAGATGTGGTAGAGGACGTATATTCGCTGCGGGAAGAGATGACACCAGCTTATGAAGAAGTTACCATGAGCAGGCTGCTGGCAAAGAATTATGCAAAATGCCGGTTGACAGACCACATGAATTTAAAGAAGAATCAGGAGAATATCCTGCAGATTTGTTCCTGCGAAGGAATGGCATTTATTGACCATGTGGAGCCACAGGCAGACGGTCTTAAAGTGGAAGGAAGCCTGAATGTGGAAATTCTTTATGTAACCACGGACGATGCCATGCCGATTGGAACCTGCCGGGAGACATTTCCTTTTGAACAGCTGATTGAAGTCCCGGAAATGACAGACGATATGAACTATGAACTGGAAGCGGGAATCGAGCAGTTGTCAGCGATTCTTTTGGATAATACCCAGATTGAGGTAAAGGCAGTACTGAATCTGAATCTGATTGCATTTTCACAGGAGAACATCCAGAAAATGGATGAAATCAGAATTACAGAACGGGATATGGAAGAATTACAGAGACAGCCAGGAATTACCGGATATATTGTAAGAGAGGGAGACAGTCTCTGGAAAATTGCCAAGGCAAATCATACGACTATTTCCCAGTTAATGGAAACCAACGACTTAAAGAGTGAAGAAATTCAAAAAGGCGATAAATTGTTAATTGTAAAGATGGTATCATGATGTTATACTAAGATGATAGGAAATACACAAAAGTGGAAGGAGCAGAAATATGCACAGAAAAAAACATATGTGGAAAATGCGGTTGGTTGCAGCAGGACTGGTAGCAATTCTTGGAATTTCATGTTTTCAAAGTGCGTCAGCAAGCGCTCTTTCAAAGGCTAAAAACAAGAAGAGTGAAGCACAGACCGCATTGGATAATGCCAATGCAGATATAGAGAATATACAGAGCCAGCAGCAGGAACTGCAGTCCCAGATTGATGCACTGGATGCAGATCTGGTAAATATTATTATGAACTTAGATATTCTGGAAGGGGAACTTTCGGATAAGCAGACTGAACTGGATAATGTGACAGCACAGCTTGCACAGGCGCAGGAAGATGAACAGAACCAGTACGATGCTATGAAAAAGCGTATCGTATATATGTATGAGAATGGGGATGACAGTTATATTGAGGCACTGGTGGGCGCAACAGATTTCTCCGATTTACTGAATCGTCTGGAATATGCCCAGCAGATTTATGATTATGACAGAAATCTTCTGACGCAGTATCAGGAGACAGTGCAGCAGGTAGCTGACCTTAAGAGTCAGGTGGAGACAGAGAAGGCAGAGTTAGAGGAAGTGCAGCAGTCTTATCAGGAACAGCAGGCTTCTTATGAAAGCATGATTGCAGAGAAACAGTCTCAGATGTCTGATTTTGATACTCAGCTTGCATCAGCCCAGAGTCTTGCAGCCCAGTATAAAGCTACTGTTGATGAGCAGAATGAAATCATAAGACAGGAGCAGGCAGCTGCAGCAGCTGCCGCTGCTCAGAATAATAATAAAGGTAATAATACAACAACTGCTAACAATAATAATGGAAATACAACGGGAAATAATAATGGCAGCAATACCGGAGGTGACAGCACTACTGGTGGCAGTACAGGGGGAGGTGGATTGAATCCTTCTTTTAGTACATCAGTAAGTGGAAGTGATGTAGTATCTTATGCCTGTCAGTTTATTGGAAACCCGTATGTATGGGGCGGCGAGAGCCTGACTGATGGAGCAGATTGTTCCGGATTCATTAAAAGTGTCTATGCAAACTTTGGAATCAGCCTGCCTCATAGTTCGGTAGCATTACAGCGGGCAGGAAGTGAAGTAAGCTATGAGAATGCCCAGCCAGGTGACATTGTCTGCTATGCCGGTCATGTGGCAATTTATATGGGCGGAGGACAGATTGTCCATGCAAGTTCACCGTCTACCGGCATTAAGACAGGCTCAGCAACTTATCGAAGCATTATATCTGTCCGGCGTGTATTGTAAAAAGTTATCCATAAAGAAGAAAAATGATAAAAATTCCCCGCAGTAAGCAAACTACTGCGGGGTTTTAAGAACTTGTAAAATCTTTCAAGTTGCGTATAATGAAAAAGTAGAAAATATTTTAGGAGGAATAAGAAATGCAGATAGAACAGTTACAAAAAGAAATGATAGCAGCAATGAAGGCAAAAGATAAACCAAGAAAAGATGCAATTTCTTCGCTGGTTTCTGCAGTGAAGAAAACAGCAATTGATGAAGGCTGTCGTGATGACATAAAAGAAGAATTAGTAAACCGTGTGATTTTAAAAGAAATGAAGACCGTAAAAGAACAGATTGATTCCTGTCCGGCAGAAAGAACAGATTTACTTGCGGAATATCAGCAGCGTTATGACATTATGAGCGAATATGCACCGGCAATGCTTTCTGAGGAAGAAGTACGTAAGATTCTGACAGAAAAATTTGCAGATGTCATTGCAACCAAAAATAAAGGTCAGATTATGAAAACAGTTATGCCGGAGTTAAAAGGTAAGGCAGATGGTAAATTAATCGGACAGGTTGTAGCAGAGCTTTGCAAATAGGATAGTGTATGAGTGAAAATAAATCACAGAAGAAGCGCATATGGTTCATTACAATACTGATTCTACTGGTACTGTTATTAATCAGTCTCTTTGTTTCCGAACGAAGGGGGAAGATTGTATACAGGGAGTATCTTTCCGAAGATATCCTGACAGTAGATGGAGAAAAACTGCAGCTTGGGGATCTGGCAATGTATATCGCTTATGAGGAACTGAAGGTAGAAGATGAGGCAGCAGCCTATGACTATTATGATACGAATAAGTATTGGAATCTTCATACCAGTGGAAGGTTTGTAAAAGAAGTGGCAAAGACCCATGTCATCGAAATGGCAGTACATGATGAAATCTTTTACCGGCAGGCAATGGCAGAGAAACTGACGCTGGATGAAAAAGAAGAAGAACAGCTTTGCAGCCGTCAGGAGGATTTCTGGACGGATATGACAGAGGAACAGCAGGAAAGACTGGGCGTTGATAAAGCAGAGATAGATCGTCAGTTAGAGAAAGCTGCACTGGCACAGAAATATCAGAATCAGATAGCAGCAGAGAATAACAGTGATTTTGACGGTTACAGTGCCGGGGCAGAGCCATATGAGCAGATTTTAAAAGAACATAAGTATAAACTGAATGAGAAGCTCTGGGACAGAGTGGATTTTGGGAATATCATATTGAATCATTAGAATGGAAGGAAATAGAAATGTCTGTAAAAATAGGTAGAAATGATCCCTGCTGGTGTGGCAGTGGAAGAAAGTATAAGACATGCCATCAGTCATTTGATGAGAAGATTGAAAAGTATCGTGAGGCAGGCTGTATTGTGCCAACCCATGATTTGATTAAGACACCGAAGGATATCGAAGGTATCAGGGAAAGTGCCAAAATTAATGTGGCAGTACTGGATTATGTGGCTGAGCATATCAAAGCCGGCATGAGTACAGAAGAAATTGACCGTATGGTATATGAGAAAACAACAGCTATGGGTGGAATCCCGGCACCACTTAATTATCAGGGATTTCCGAAGAGCGTCTGTACGTCAATTAATGAAGAGGTATGCCATGGTATTCCATCGGAGGATATTATTTTAAAGGATGGCGATATCATTAATGTGGATGTTTCCACAATATTAGATGGATATTTTTCTGATTCCTCCAGAATGTTTCTGATTGGAGATGTCAGTGAAGAAAAGAAGCGTCTTGTCCAGGTAACGAAAGAATGTGTGGAAGAAGGCTTAAAAGCGGTAAAACCATGGGGCTTTTTAGGAGATATGGGTCAGGCAGTGCATGACCATGCTTATGAAAATGGCTATACTATCGTAAGAGAAATCGGTGGACATGGTGTTGGAAAAGAATTCCACGAAGAGCCATGGGTTGGCTATCACAGCAAGAGAGGAACCGAGATGCTCTTAGTTCCGGGCATGATGTTTACGATTGAGCCAATGGTAAATATGGGAAAAGAAGCTATCTACATAGATGATGAAAATAACTGGACCGTGTATACAGAAGACGGACTTCCAAGTGCCCAGTGGGAGATTCAGGTTCTGGTAACCGAAGAGGGAACCGAAGTTATTTCCTGGTAGGTATCTCTTAAAAAAGCTATTTTTGAAAGAAAAACCGGATGGAAAGTTTCTCATTCTGGTAAGCGCAAAGATGCTTATAGATAACAAGCAGTGCAATTCCAAGGCAGGCAAAGTCAATGGAGAGAACCGGCACAAAGAGAAAGACCAGAAGGCAGAATACGCCAAAGGTAATAATGGACCGGAAAAGATGTGGCCGGATAATTAAGACCACAGAAAAAAGAATATAAGCAGCAGCAAGGAAAAGAACCGGAAGAACAACCGGAAAGATTCCAAGCAGTACACCAAAGGAGACGGCAATGGCTTTGCCGCCTTTTTTGTTACTGTTTTTCGGATGAAACTGCAATGGGAACGCATGTCCGAGAACCGGTGCTATCAGAATCGGAATCATATAAGGAGAGTCAATGCTCAGTGTCCGCAGGGCAAGTATAACCGGGAAAAAGCCCTTGAAAAGTTCCAAAAGGAGCGCAAGAATACCAGCCCGGAATCCGCCGTACACAAAGGCATTGGCAGTGCCTGGATTCCCATCCGGACTTAATGCACAGATATCTTTCTGGAATAATATCTTTGGAATCCAGTAGGCATAGAGTATGCTGCCGCTGAGATAGCCAACGATGGAAAAAAAGATGCAGGTGATAATTGACTGGTTCATATAAAGGCTCCTTTTCTTTTCGATAAACAGGTGATTGCGGAAGGAGATAGATTTTGCTGGAAAATATTACGGGATTCGCAGGGGAGTTATCTTTGTGCACTATGAAATGCCAACAGTTCTTAGAATGCGTGTTTTTCTTGTCTGTAAACTGTCTTTCCGGTTGCTTTGGCTGAATAGCGGTACTGTCCGTCGAGGGCAGATGCCGCATAATGCCTGCAAGGGGCACTGGGAATTTCGATATAATGCTAAGTTCATCTGGCAACCGGCACAAATTCACATCCTTGTTCAATTGTGCCTCGCTGGTACATCCATGTACCAGCGTTGCCTGTTGCCAGACGAAATTCCCAGTGCCCCTAACAGCCTTTATCAGGCATCTGCACTTCGGCGAACCGTGCCGCTATTCTGACAAACATTGGAAAGACTGTTTTAATCACAAAAAAGAAAAACACGCATTTTAGAACTGTGGTATTTCGTAGAGAAAGATAACTTCCTGTGAATCAGCGTAATATTATGGGGCAAATTGTCTCCTCACGCTTCCACAATCACTTGTTTGAATAAAAGCAATTGTCGTTATTTTTCAGACAGTGATTCCAACAGGTCTACAATGCGTTCTGCTGCATCGGATTTCTGCTCCCGGAGCTGTGCGGTATGCATTTCCTCCTGCAAATCATGGCTTCGCATCAGCAGCATTCCAAGGCGAATCTGCTCTATCATGTATTTAGAGGCATAGGAAATGCCACGGTCTACGAAAAATGCACTGTTTGCGGTTTCGCAGCCTGGAATCGGTGCGGTATGGATAGTTGGGATTCCCTTTACTAAAGTTTCAGTGGAAGTAAGTCCGCCCGGCTTGGTAAAGATGACATCACAGGCATCCATATAAAGGGAAACATGTCTGGTGTAGCCTAAGACATGAACCCGCGGGCAATGCCGGAATTCTTTGGTGAGAACAGACTGTAATTTCTTATTGTTTCCGCAGATAATTACGATATGTTCGTCATTTTTACACTGCTTATAAAGTGCCATGGCAAAGACTGCAAGCTTTCCAAATCCCATACTTCCACTCATAATGAGAAAGGTCGGGGCATCAGCATCTAGGTGGCATTTGCGGCGGGCAATATCCTTTGGCGTATGTTTGGTAAAAGAACGTCGCACCGGAATACCGTAAGGCAGTAATTTTTCCTTTGGAACACCGCGTTTTATATATTCGTCTGCTAAATCCTCATGGGGAATAATGTAGTAGTCGCAGTTGGTTTCCTCCCAGAAAGGGATGCAGGTATAATCGGTTCCGATAGCGACTGCTTTTACCGGCAGCATGTTGTGTTTCTTCATATAAGTAATGGTCTCTGCCGGGTAAAGGTGCGGCATCACCACAATGTCATAATTTCCTTCTTCGATGAGGGCTGCAAGCGGTTTTGCCAGCCTTGCATTTGCCCAGTAAACCGGAGATTTGAAATGGCGGTTACTGATAAGCCTTCCCAGCTTATAAATGAAACCGAAAAACCACGGAAGATGTTTTACAATCCCAATATAAAGTCCGCTGATAAGGCGTGAAGTATGTCTTTTGCCAAGCTGCATGGCATCGACAAAATTTACTTCGTGTCCCCTTGCCAGAGCGGCTTCTTCCACGGCATGACCGGCGGCGTTATGTCCTTCTCCTGTGTTGCAGGATAAAATCAGAATTTTCACAAAAAATCCCCTTTCCGAACTTTTCTTTCGTATAGAACATCTTAATATATTTGCAATAAAATAGCAACTTTTCATAAAATTTTATAACCAAAAACGAAACATTTTATAAAAAATTGCTTGTATTTCTGGCAGTATAAATTTATAATAAAAAGGTGTTTTTTTAAACAGAGGGCAGTAAATAGAAAGAAGGGTATTAAGATGAAAAAAATAGAAGAATATGTAAGAAGTATACCGGATTTTCCAGAGCCGGGAATTATTTTCAGGGATATTACTTCCGTATTGCAGGATGCAGACGGACTTCAGCTTGCAATAGATTCCATGATCAAGCTTTTAGATGGTGTGGACTATGATGTAGTTGCCGGTACAGAATCCAGAGGGTTCATTTTCGGAGTACCAATTGCTTACGAAATGCATAAACCGTTTGTACCGGTTCGTAAAAAAGGAAAATTACCATGTGAGACCATTTCACAGTCTTATGATTTAGAGTATGGACAGGCTACCATTGAGATGCACAAGGATTCCATCAAACCGGGGCAGAAGGTTGTGTTAGTAGATGACTTAATCGCAACCGGCGGAACCATTGAAGCTGCTATCAAATTAGTAGAGCAGCTTGGCGGTGAAGTAGTCAAAGTCATTTTCTTAATGGAACTGGCTGGATTAAAGGGAAGAGAACGTTTGAAGGGTTATGATGTTGCTTCTGTAATTACATATGAAGGAAAATAATTTACAGAAGAGAAGTTTACCATGACTTATTGCCAGAGAGGCTGGCTTTAGGTATAAAAAACAATTTGGAGGAAGAAAAATGTTAGAGAAAATGTTCAAATTCAAAGAGAACAACACTAACGTCAAGACAGAAGTAATTGCAGGTCTTACCACATTTATGACAATGGCTTACATCCTGGCAGTTAACCCGAACCTGTTATCTGCTGCTGGCATGGATCCTACTGCAGTTCTGATTGCAACCTGTCTTGCATCCTTTATCGGAACACTTGCAATGGCTTTGATGGCTAATTATCCATTCGCATTAGCTCCTGGTATGGGATTGAATGCATATTTCGCATTTACAGTATGTGGAAATATGGGTTATGACTGGAGAGTCGCTTTAATGGCAGTGTTCATTGAAGGTATCATCTTTATCGTACTTTCACTGACCAACGTACGTGAGGCAATTTTCAATGCCATTCCTGCTACACTGAAAAAAGGTGTAAGTGCCGGTATTGGTCTGTTTATTGCTTTCATCGGTTTACAGGGTGCTCACATTGTTGTTGACAACAGCACTACTTTATTATCTTATGTTAAATTTACAGAGAATTGGCATACAGAAGGAATCTGTGCTTTACTTGCACTGATTGGTTTAATTCTTACCATCATTTTATATGTAAAGAATGTAAAAGGTTCCATCCTTATCGGAATCCTTGCTACATGGATTCTTGGTATGATCTGCCAGGCAGCAGGCATCTATCAGATTGATGCAGAAGCTGGATTCTATTCTTTATATCCTACATTTGCAATGACAGACTTCACCAAAATCGGAGAAACCTTTGGACAGTGTTTCAAAGCTGACTTTACCGGTGTAGGTATTGTTAACTTTATCGTAGTATTATTATCCTTCTTATTTGTAGATATGTTTGATACTATCGGAACCTTAATCGGTGTTTCTGATAAAGCTGGTATGTTAGACAAAGAAGGAAAGCTTCCAAGAGTTAAAAATGCGTTATTAGCTGACGCTATCGCAACATCCGCTGGTGCTGTTCTTGGTACTTCTACAACCACAACTTTCGTAGAGAGTTCTGCTGGTGTAGGTGCAGGTGCCAGAACCGGTTTTGCATCTGTTGTAACCGGATTCATGTTCCTGATTGCAATCTTATTTGCACCAATCTTTACAGCAATCCCAGGATTTGCTACCGCTCCTGCATTAATCTTCGTTGGATTCCTTATGGTATCTGCAATCGTTAAGATTGACTTCAACGATGTTACAGAAGCAGCTCCTGCATACCTTTGCTTAATTGCTATGCCTCTTATGTACAGCATTGCAGAAGGTATCGCAATCGGTGTTATCTCTTACGTTATCATCAACTTAATCTGTGGTAAAGTTAAGAAGATCACTCCACTGATGTATATTCTTGCAGTATTATTCATTTGTAAATATATCTTCCTGTAAGAGGAGATTCAAAATTAAATAAAATAATTATGAAGAGCCAGATATCTTTGTTTTAAGGTATCTGGCTCTTTTACTAATATTTGAGTGTTAAGACATCAGGATGGGGGCAAAATGAAGTAAGTTATGTTGTAATTGAAAAAATATAAATGGTATTTTGCATAGTTGAAATTCCCTTCTCGTCAAAATCCACAAATTCAGGAAACTAATTTTGGTGATTCAGTTTCTTGTAACGGAAATCCCAAGGTGTTACAATTAAGGAAACCGAAAAACAAAAAGTAGTTTCCACAGAGAACAGGGGTAGTGAACATGGAATTGAGAGAAAAAATATTGCAGGGCACGATGCAGGCATTTAACCAGAAGGGATTGAAATTTACCATGGATGATATCGCCCACATTCTTGGTATCAGCAAGAAAACGATTTATCAGGTATTTGCAGATAAAGAGGCGTTATTTCTTGCCATGGTGGATTATCTGTTTGACTGCATCAAGGAAAGTGAACGGGAAGTTATGGCAGACGAAAGCCTTGGAACTTTAGAAAAAATACGGAAAATCTTAGGGGTAATGCCGGAGAGTTATAAGGAAATTGATTTCCGGCAGATGTATTTATTAAAAGATAAATTTCCGGAAATCTATCATCAGGTGGAACTTCGGTTAGAGACCGGCTGGGAGACCACCATTGCGTTATTGGAACAGGGCATGGAGGAAGGCGTAATCCGCCGCATCAACATACCGGTTTTAAAGATGATGCTGGAAGCCTCCTTAGAACAGTTCTTCCAAAGAGACATCCTGATTCAGAGCAAACTTTCCTATGGTGAGGCATTAGAGGAAGTAGTGAATATTCTGGTGGATGGAATTAACACGAGACAATAGACATGTGTGAATAGAGATGCATGAATAGAAATACACCAGTAGAAAGAGCGAGGAAAAGGTATGAGAGAAAAATACTATTTGGACAATGACTGGTATTTCAGTGAGAAATGGGAAGCAACACAGGGCAATGCAGAATATGACGAAGCAGCAATGCAGAGCGTACGGATTCCCCATACGGTAAAGGAACTGCCCTTTCACTATTTTGATGAGCATGCGTATCAGATGGTAAGCGGCTACCGCAGACACCTTTTGGCGAAGAAAGAGTGGGAAGGAAAAGTGGTACGGCTGACCTTTGAGGGAGTTGCCCATGACAGTGAAGTCTATGTAAATGGAAAGAAAGCAGGCACACACCACTGCGGATATACGGCATTTACCATTGATATTTCAGCACAGCTTCACTATGGGGAAGATAATATCATTGCGGTGCGGGTGGACAGCAATGAGAATCTGAATGTTCCGCCCTTTGGATTTGTCATTGATTATATGACTTACGGTGGAATTTACCGGGATGTGTACCTTGAGATAAATGAGGAAAGCTATCTTGCAGATGTATTTTTAAAACCACAGGTGGAGCTGGAAACGAAGAAGGGAACACTGTTATCGGAAATCACGCTGGCAGGAAACGAAGAAAACCTGTTGTTACGGCAGAACATTCGGAAAAAAGGTGAAGAGGAATACCGTCTGGTTGGAGAGAAAACTTTTTCTGAAATTCCTACGCAGGAGGGAAAGAAAAAACTTGCATTTCCGGCAGGAATCGTATCCCTATGGGAGGTAGAGAATCCGGCGTTATATGAAGTAAAGACCCAGCTTGTAACCGGAAATAATATAATCGATGAGGTTGTAACAACGGTGGGCTTTCGTCAGGCAGTATTCCAAAAAGATGGCTTTTACTTAAATGGACAGAAGTTTAGAATCCGGGGTTTGAACCGTCACCAGAGCTATCCTTATGTGGGTTATGCCATGCCGGCTTCCATACAGAGGATGGATGCGGAAGTATTAAAGAAAGAGTTAGGGCTGAATGCAGTGCGGACCTCCCATTATCCGCAGTCCCAGGAATTTATAAACCGGTGCGATGAGCTGGGGCTTATGGTATTTACCGAGATTCCGGGCTGGCAGCATATCGGTGATGAAGCATGGAAAGCACAGGCGGTGGAAAATGTAAAAGACATGGTGATGCAGTACCGCAACCATCCATCCGTTATTCTCTGGGGTGTGAGGATTAATGAATCACAGGATGATGATGAATTTTACCGCCGCACCAATGCAATGGCACACAAGCTGGATGATACCAGGCAGACCGGTGGTGTGCGGGCGCATAAAAAGAGCAGTCTTTTGGAGGATGTATATACCTATAATGATTTTGTACACAATGGTCTGAACAAAGGCTGTGAGCATAAGAAGGATGTGACATCCGATATAGAAAAACCGTATCTTATCACAGAATATAACGGACATATGTATTCCACCAAATCCTTCGACTGGGAAGAACATCGTATGTGGCATGCACTCCGCCACGCCAGTGTACTGGATGCAGTAGCAGGAGAAGAGGACATTGCCGGAAGCTTCGGATGGTGTATGGCAGATTATAATACACATAAAGATTTCGGCAGTGGAGACAGAATCTGCTATCACGGAGTCTTAGACATGTTCCGTAATCCGAAAATGGCGGCAGATGTGTATGCCTGCCAGCAGGAAGAAAGACCGGTATTAGCCTTAAGTTCAACGATGGATATTGGAGAGCATCCAGCCTGCAACCGGGGGCAGACTTATATTTTTACCAATGCAGACAGTGTTAAAATGTACAAAAATGACCGGTTTATCAAGGAATATAAGAAAACGGATTCTCCATATAAGAATCTGAAACATGGTCCGGTTCCAATTGATGATTACATTGGAAATGCCATCGAAGAGGGAGAGAATTTCGCACCGAAACAGGCGGCAATGGTAAAAGAGGTTTTGAATCCGGCAGCACGATATGGCATGAACCATCTGCCGAAAAGAGCATATTATCTGGCAGCAAAGCTGATGCTTTTTTATCATATGAAGATGGAGGATGCGGTTGCACTTTATAACAGGTATGTCGGGGACTGGGGCGGACAATCTATGGTATATAAGTTAGAAGCCATAAAGGATGGTAAGGTGGTCAAAACTTTAGTAAGAGAACCGGTACATGAGGTGAATATTCAGGTTACCGCAAGCAGCCGGAAATTAAGAGAAACACATACCTATGATGTGGCTGCAGTAAGAATACAGGCAGTGGATGAAAATGGAAATCTGTTACCATATTTTCAGGAGCCGGTGCAGCTAAAATGTGAGGGAACAATAGAACTCATCGGACCGGACATCATCAGCCTGCAGGGCGGTATGGGTGGCACTTATGTAAAGACCATAGGAAAGACCGGAAGCGGAAAACTTATGATAAGCAACCGCCAGGCAGGAACCAGAGAAATTACATTTGAAATAGAATAAGGGAGTATAACGATAAGGAGGGTATCTATGAAGGAGAAATCAAGGGAAATCTTCGGAAACAAAATGCCGCAGAAGGTGTACCGGAAAGCGGTAAAGAGTAAGAAGAAATTTCAAAAGAAATTTGGGGATGATAGTAAGGTGGATTATCCGGTAGTGTTAAAAGAAAATGCACATATCGGTGATGCACTTGGTGTTGTGGATGTGCTGCTGCCAGAGCAGAAAGAGGCTTCAAAACTGGAATTTGACAAAGAAAAAGGCATTATCGTAGGAAATATCCGTATGGGTTTTGGACATTACCGTATTTCCATGGCAATCGCATCAGCAGCAAAATCCATGGGTTATATCCCATACTGGATGGACTTGAATTCCTATAAGCAGACGACCTGCACCAAAGTAATCGGCGCACAGAATGATTTGTATTCTCTGGGCTCAAGACTTTCCGGAAAGAGTAAGCTTTTTAATAAACTGGTATGGGAGCCAATGAATTATGAAGGGTTCCGGAAGCTTTCCTATAATGCCTCCGACCAGAAAAATGCAGAGCTTATGGCTCCGGTTTACCGGAATGTACCAAAGGAAATTCCGGTGGTAGCAACCCATGTGTGGCCGGCACAGGCAGCTATACATGCCGGCATGAAATATGTAGTCAATGCGATTCCGGATAACTGGCCGATGGCATTGCATTTATCCGAAGGAAGCCTTCATACAGTTCAGACTCATTATGCGTATCAGGGCTATCGGATTTTAAATGGCATGCAGGGAAAAGATGTCTTAAATCCTATGCCGGAAAAAGATCTTATATACACGGGACATTATATTGACCATGAGCTGGTAAGCAATATTGAAGCAGACTGCGAAGCTAGAATTAAAAGAAAGCAGGAGAAGAAACCGATGCGTTTCTTATTAACCATCGGCGGAGCCGGAGCCCAGAGAGAAATTTTTGCGGCTATTATCAGATATCTGCTGCCGGCAATCCGGGAAGGCAGGGCAGCACTTTATGTCAATGTGGGAGATTACCGGAATGTCTGGGAAGAATTATTACAGGAAATTCCGGAACTAAAAAATGCAGCAACGGAGCATTTTGATGACTGGGAGAATACAAAGCAGTTTGCCGAAGCTGCACTGGATGGGGAAGTAATCGGAGTCCATGGCTTCTACCATAAGAATATTTTCGAAGCAGTGTACTGCACGAATCTTTTGATGCGAAGCTGCGATATACTGGTGACAAAGCCTAGCGAGCTGGCATTTTATCCGGTGCCGAAGCTCTTTATCAAAAGAGTGGGTGGACATGAACAGTGGGGTGCCATCCATTCCGCAGAGATTGGGGACGGTACCCTGGAATGCCGTGATATTCCACATACCTTGCAGATGCTGGAATTATTCCAAAGCTCAGACCATCTGCTTACCGATATGTGTGAAGCAATTATGGAAAATAAGAAACAGGGGATTTACGATGGCGCATACAGGGTAGTGGAACTGGCAATGGGCTTACGAAAAGGAGGAGAAGGACAATGAGATTAACAACAAAAGAAAAAGTGGCATATGGCCTTGGTGCAGTTGGCAAAGACATGGTATACATGCTTTCTGCAAGTTACATTTTATATTACTATCAGGATATTTTGGGTGTCAGTGCCATTGCAATGGGAATTATCCTGATGGCAGCAAGAGTATTTGACGCATTCAATGACCCGGTTATGGGAATTATCGTAGCCAAGACGAGAACCCGCTGGGGTAAGTTCCGTCCGTGGCTTCTGATTGGAACCATAACCAATGCAGTAATTTTATATCTGATGTTTGCGGCACCACCTGCATTAGATGGCGGTGGACTGGTTGCCTATGCAGCAGTAACCTATGTGCTGTGGGGCGTTACTTATACCATGATGGATATTCCATTCTGGTCCATGATTCCGGCATTTACCGAAGGCGGCAAAGAAAGAGAGGGACTTTCTACCCTTGCCCGATCCTGTGCAGGCGTGGGCTCTGCACTGATTACTATTATCACGGTAAAATGTGTGGTTTTATTAGGGCAGGGCAATGAACGTGCCGGTTTCAAATGGTTTGCATTAATCATTGCAGTGTTATTTGTGATTTTTATCACTATTACCTGTATGAGCATCAAAGAAAAATCCACCGTAAATGTGGACTCTCCATCGGTAGGACAGATGTTTAAGGCACTGTTACAGAATGACCAGGCAATGACCGTTGTGGTTACCATTGTGCTGATTAACTGCTCTCTTTATATTACTTCGAATCTTTTGATTTATTTCTTCAAATATGATTTTGGCGGAGATGCGTGGTATAACAGCTATACCTTATTCAATACCTTTGGCGGTGGAATCCAGATACTTTCCATGATGATTTTCTTTCCGCTGCTGCGTAAATTTTTAAGTGCCCTAAAGGTATTTTATGTAAGCTTTGTTATGGCAATCGCAGGCTATGGTGTATTATTTATACTGACACTGACAAATATGTCAAACTTATTGTTATTATTTGTTCCGGCATTCTTTATCTTTACAGCCTTTGGAATGCTGACGGTACTTACCACCGTATTTCTTGCAAATACCGTGGACTATGGCGAACTGAAAAATAACCGGAGAGATGAGAGCGTTATCTTTTCCATGCAGACCTTTGTGGTAAAACTGGCATCCGGAGTAGCTGCACTGGCAGCTTCCATCTGCTTAAATCTCTGCCACTTAAGTAATGATACTGCAGAAACAGCAGCCGCAGCTGCTGCGTCCGGCAGCTCCCTTTTAGGACTCCGCATGACGATGGCAGGAATTCCGATTATCGGCTTACTGATTGCAGTACTGGTATTCCGTAAGAAATTTATCCTGACAGAAGAAAAAGTGCAGGAAATCACAGAGCAGATTAAAGGAAAGGAAAATTATCGATGATTCGTAAGGAAAAGGATTATTTTATTCTGGATACCGACCATACCACCTATTGCTTCCGGGTACTTCCTACCGGACAACTGGAACATCTTTATTATGGCAGAAAGCTTCATATCGAGGACGAAGCAGATATGCAGCCGCTGGTGGAAAAGCATGTCTTTGCACCGGGTAATGTGAATCTGTATAACGAAGAGCAGAAAGCATATTCCTTAGAGGATATGCGCCTTGAAATGTCCTCCTATGGAAAAGGAGATATAAGAGAGCCTTTTGTGGAAGTGGTGAATGCCAATGGAAGCAATACGATAGATTTTGTATACAGGGAAGCAGAGATAACCAAAGGTAAGGAAGCCTTTGCGGAACTGCCGGGTTCCTATGGCAGCGAAGAGGAAGTGGAGCAGCTTTGTATCCGGCTTGCGGACGAAGGAAATGAGCTGGCACTGGAATTGTATTATTATGTCTATCCATCCTGTGACATCATCAGCCGCAGTGCGAAATTCTATAATAACGGAAAGAAAGCTGTGCAGTTGAAACGGCTGATGAGCCTGCAGCTTGACTTTGATGGGCATGATTATGAATTTACTACATTTCATGGAGCCTGGGCAAGAGAAATGAAGCGGAGTGATATGCCGGTAATAGCAGGAAAATTAGTAAATGCTTCCTATACCGGAACCACCTCCAGCCGGGCCAATTCCTTTGTGATGCTAAGCCGGCCGAAGACTACAGAGGATGCCGGGGAATGCTTTGGTTTTCACCTTATCTATTCCGGTAATCACTATGAAGCAACAGAAGTAAACAGCTTTGGCAAAATGCGTCTGGTGACAGGAATCAATCCACAGGCATTTTCCTATGAAGTGGTGCCGGAAGAAAGCTTTCAGGCACCGGAGGCAGTGATGGCATATGCAGAAAACGGATTTAACCAGATGAGCCAGAGGCTGCATCATTTTATCCGGGAGCATATTATCCGTGGAACCTGGCAGAAGAAGGAGCGGCCGATACTGCTTAACAGTTGGGAGGCTTCCTATTTTGACATCAGTGAGAAGAAGTTACTGAAGCTGGCAAAGGAAGCAAAAGAAGTTGGCATAGAATTATTTGTAATGGATGACGGCTGGTTTGGCGAGCGGATGGATGACAGCAGTTCCTTAGGAGACTGGGAAGCAAATACGAAGAAGCTGCCGGGCGGTCTTAAGGGCTTATCTGATAAGATTCATGGACTGGGACTGCAGTTTGGAATCTGGGTGGAGCCGGAAATGGTCAATGTGAAAAGCAAACTTTATGTGGCTCATCCGGACTGGACGATTGAGATTCCGGGACAGCCTCATTCGGAAGGAAGAAACCAGCGGATTTTAGATTTGGGAAGAAGAGAAGTACAGGATTATATTATTGAGAGCATGAGCAAAGTCTTTTCTTCAGCGGACATTTCCTATGTGAAATGGGACATGAACCGGACCTTCAGTGATTATTATTCCACAGCACTTCCACCGGAACGGCAGGGAGAAGTGGCACACCGTTATGTGTTAGGATTATACCGGTGTATGAGGGAACTGACGGAACGGTTTCCGGAGATTTTATTTGAAGGCTGTGCGGCAGGCGGCAACCGTTTTGACCTTGGAATCTTATGCTATTTTCCACAGATCTGGGGCAGTGATGATACGGATGCATTGTGCCGGGCGGAGATAGAAGAAAATTATAGTTACGGTTATCCGCTGTCAGCAGTCAGTGCCCATGTGTCTGCCTGCCCGAATCACCAGACGCTGCGGAATACGCCATTAGAGACAAGATTTCAGGTGGCATGCTTTGGAAGCTTCGGCTATGAATGCAACCTCTGCGATATGAAAAAAGAAGAAAAGGAAGCCATGAAGGAGCAGATTGCATTATATAAGAAATGGCGGAAGGTATTGCAGCAGGGAACTTTTTACCGGGGCAGAAGCTTTTACGACGGAGCACAGAGTGGAATGGGTGGCAGTGTTTTAGCGGACGAAGCCGGTAACCAGATGGAGTGGACCTGCGTATCGGAAGATGGCACGAAGGCAGTGGGTATGCTGATGCAGAAATTAGTGGTACCAAATACGCAGCAGCAGACTTATTATCCGAAGGGATTGCTGCCGGATGTCCGTTACCATTTCTACAACCGGAAATTAAAATATAATATCAAAGAATTCGGAGACCTGGTAAATACGGTTTCGCCGGTTCATATCAGACAGGATTCCCTGACCCATCAGGTGCTTTCGAAATTGGTAAAAATGGATGGCGAGACGGAAGACTTCCATGCATATGGAGATACCTTAATGTATGGCGGCGTTCATGTCAGTCCGGCATTTGGCGGAACCGGATACAATGATAAGGTAAGGCACTACCCGGATTTTGCATCCCGTTTATATTTTATGGATGGAGAAGTAAAAAAGTAGGGAGACAGAAGTCCATGTTTGTGCTAAGATGAACATATCCATAAACACAAACAGGAGCGGATATGAAGAATAAATCAAAGTTAAGGAAAATAAGAGAAAAGAAAGCAGGCACAGCCACCGTTACCAAAGAGTGGCTTTATATGAATCCAAATTCCATCACAGTAGCAGAGATTGAAGCTGCATTAGAGGGAATGGATGGCATCGAAACAGAAATCTGGAAAGAGGCGGGAGTATTAGAGGTGGAGGTTCCGGAGCATCATTCCATGGATATCGAGGAGATTGCAGTCAATTTAAAGGATGAATATGCCAATGCTTATTTAAAAGAGCATGACATTCATGCTCTTTTTGCTGTCACAATTGACACAGAAAACTATGCATTTATGCAAAAAATCATGCAGAAAATCATCGCCGGTGCAGGAGGCTTCTTCTGCGGTGATACAGAGGATTTTACACCGGTAGTAAAAGAGTAAGAAGTGAAATAGAATGCAAAAGATAAGATTATATGATGCAACAAAATTAGACCGGGAACATATGATGTTTTCCAATAAGCAACTTATTACGCTGCTTCTGCCGATTATGGTAGAGCAGCTTTTGAATTCCTTTATGGGAATGGCGGATACCATGATGGTAAGCAATGTGGGAAGTGCGGCAATCTCTGCGGTATCACTGGTGGATTCCATCAATGTACTGGTCATACAGGTATTTACGGCATTAGGAGCAGGAGCAGCAATTATCTGTTCCCAGTATCTTGGAAGGGGAGACAGGGAGTCCAGCAATGAGGCTGCAAGACAGGTAACTTTAAGCGTACTGACGATTTCTACGGTATTGTCTATATTTTGTATTATATTTCGTGGACCACTGCTGCATCTGATTTTTGGCCAGGTAGAAGAGGCTGTTATGGATAATTCCATGATTTACTTCCTGCTGACAGCCATTTCCTTTCCGTTTATTGCACTTTTTGATGCCGGTGGAGCTTTTTACCGGGCAGCAGGAAACAGTCGTTTTCCAATGATGATTTCTGTCCTTTCCAATGGACTCAACATTGCCGGAAATGCAGTGCTTATCTTTGGATTAAAAATGGGCGTGGAAGGAGCAGCCCTTTCTACATTATTTTCCAGAATCTTTTGTGCAGTAGTCATTTTCTGGAATCTGCGGAAACCGGATCAGGTGATTGTGGTAAATCATTATCTTAAGATCCGTCCCAATTTCCCATTGATTGGAAAAATTCTTTCTATCGGAATTCCATCCGGAATTGAAAACGGAATGTTCCAGTTCGGAAAGCTGGCAATCCAGTCCAGCGTATCAACCCTTGGAACGGCAGCCATTGCCGCGCAGGCAATGACCATTATTCTGGAAAATTTAAATGGAATCGGAGCCATTGGAATCGGAATCGGCCTGATGACAGTAGTAGGACAATGTATTGGAGCCGGAAAAGTGGAAGAGGCGCGTTATTATATGGTGAAACTCTGTGGCTATGCAGAAATTGTTATTCTGATTTCCTGTGCAGTGGTATTTTTATTGACAAAGCCGGTTACATTTTTAGCTGGAATGGAAGCAGAAAGTGCCTCCCTCTGCATGGAAATGATAATAGCAATTACGATTGTAAAACCGATTGTATGGGTGCTGGCATTTATCCCGGCTTATGGCATGCGTGCCGCCGGAGATGTGAAATTCTCCATGATTTTATCCAGCCTTACCATGTGGTTCTGCCGTGTGGCACTGTGTGTATATCTGATCCGCAGCTGTGGTTTCGGACCAATGGCGGTGTGGATTGGCATGTTTGCCGATTGGACGCTTCGTGCTATCGCATTCAGCGTCCGGTATCTAAGCGGCAGGTGGAGCCGGATACATGTCATTTAGAACATGCTAGCGGAAGCAGTACCTGGGTAATAAATTTACTTTTGTCTTTATGCTGTGGCGGTCCCTCTAAATAGCAGTGGCGGAAGATGCCAACCGGTGTAAGCTTTTGCTCTCTGGCATAGGAAAGCAGGGTATCATGAACCGATGGCAATTCTTCATACGCTCCATGATGATAGAGGCAGACTGCTTTCTGGGCAGGGAGATTTAAGATGTGCTCACCCTTGCTTCCTGCCGGGACAACAGCAAAAAAGGACATATCCTTTGCATCCGTAATGGGAGCTTCTGTAAAATAAATCTGCCCAGTATGTGCCGGACCATAGTTCTGCAGTGCTTCCAAGGCAACCTCTCTTAACAAATTCGTCTTTTCTGCGATGCTGTCACTTTCCGTTTTGCGGCAGTACACCGTCTGTGGTGGAATTGTAATGATTTCCATTGCTTCAAATCCCTGATTGATTCTTTCGTATAAGGCTTTGATATTGGCATTTAATTCATCCCGTAAAGCCTCCAGCCTTCGAACCATGGATAAAAGGTCGTTGGAGTTGTCGAAGTAGCCATGGATTTCATCCAGTGACAGGCCAAGATTCTGCAGCGAGCGGATGGTTCGAATCTTCGTCAGTGTATCAATGGTATAGTAACGATTGCCGGATGGGTCTTCTTTTACATCCGGAAAAACCAGTCCATGAGCTTCATAATTTAAAATAATTCTTCTTGTGATGCCCACAAAGTCTGCGGCATCTCCAATTGAAAACAGTTCTTTCAAAATGTTTCCCCCTTTTTATTTATTCGGTGATTGTGAAAAGAATGGATTTAGAAATTTTTGAAGAAATAAAGTCGGCTGCATCACTTCAAAACACCGTAGTTCTAAAATATATGTTTTGCTTTTCTCTATGAAAGCCAGTCTTTCTAATGTTTGACAGTCTGCGCCGGTTGTCCGCCTGCATACAGATACATAAACAAGCCTGTTAGGAGGTCTTGGCATTCTGTTATGCAACCGGCAATGCAGGCACAGGGATGTGCCTGCAAGGCGCAGTTGAATATGGATATGAATTTGCGCCGGTTGCCGGAATCATAAACTTATTTGCCAGAATGCCTAGACCTCCTTACGGGTTTGTGAAAGTATCTGTAGCAGACGGACAACCGGGCAGCCGGTCAAAGCAACGGAAAGACAGCTTACAAACAAGCAAAACATGTATTTTAGAACAGTGGTATTTTAAGACAAAGCAACACTCTTTCACTCTTCAAAAATTTCCATATCATATTTCTTTTCTCAAATATCGGCAAAATTTGTAAAATAATTGCATCGTACATCAATGTACGGTGTAAAATAACAATGTAATTGTAACACAGCATTGAAAGTGTGAAAAGTGAAAAAAGAAAGAAAAACAGTAATTTAAGAAAGGAAAGATGTACATGAAACAAAAGAAGAAAAGTTTATTTTCCTTGTTACTTGCGTTGATGATGATGGCAGGTCTTATGCAGGGGATGACAGTTGAGACAAAGGCAGCTACAAATTCGGTTCAGGCAGGACCATTTACGTTGTCAAGGGATTCGGGGACGCTTGTAGAAGGAGTCGATTATACCTATGTAAAATATGGATCTGGAAATAGAAATTCGCTTACCATTTTGACGGATGACATTATGATTGCAATGGATGAAAACGCAGAACCTACATCAGATATTATTGAGCTGGGAGAATTTAATACCCCCCCACTTGACAGTTTTTCTAAGGTAACATTTTCAAATTTAAAAATGAAATCTTATTATAATAATATATACAGTAATGTAGACCATATTCATATTACATTGGTTGGAAGTAATGAACTGGTCAGCATAAAAAGAGACTCTGAAACTTATGGTAGTTTTGCAATTTTTGGACATGGAAGTGTAAGCATTGAGAATAGTCCAAACGGTTCTCTTTATGCAACTGCAGATGGACTCGGCTGGGGTGCCATTTCTGTATCAGAAGGATATGGAAAAAGTGATGCATGCATTACAGTTGGAGATGCCATGTCAATGAAAAGTTCTACAGCTATGATGGCAGATATTTCGGAATTGACAGATACACCGAAGACATGGACAAATTGTATTGCAGTTAATAACAATGAGGACTATAGAGAGCGAGGATTTGCCAAAACACTCCTGATTGGTATGTGGAAGCACAGTCACACATGGAGTTATGCAGTGGATGAAGGCAAAGATGGAAGCCGTATTCTTGCAGCCTGCAGTGGCCTGGAAGACTGCAATGAGAAAGATGCATCTTTATGGTTATCCTTATCAGCTGAGAATGCAGACTATGATGGAACAGCAAAAGTTGCCAATATAACAACATCCGAAGACTGGAAGAGACTTAATCTTCCGGTTCCGGAAATCGTATATTATCTGAGTGGAACAGACACAAAGACCAACAGTGACAACAGTGGAGCAGAAGCCGTTGGAGGTGCACCAAAGTTACCGGGCAGTTATAAGGCACAGGTTACGGTTGGAACAGATACGAAAGCAACAAAAGAATTTACAATTACATGCAAGCATGGTGAATGGGTGGAAACAGTGTCAGATTCCTATCTGAAAACAGCAGCAACCTGTACGGCACCGGCAGTTTACTACAAATCCTGCAAGCTGTGTGGGGCAAAGGGAACAGAGACATTTACCAGCGGAAAACCATTAGGACATGACTTTAGCAACAATGCAGAAGCCTGCAGACGGGAAGGCTGTAATGAGAAGAACCCGGATTATAAACCGGCAACACCGGTCATTATTGAAGGTGCCGGTGGAGAATGGACAAAGGAAAGTGGTGCAACGCTTCGTTTCCGCAGTGACGCCGGTATCAGCAGCTTCCTTCGTGTAGAAGTGGATGGCACCGTAGTAGATGCGAAAAACTATACGGTAACAGAAGGCTCTACCATTGTCACCTTTACTGCAGAATACTTAGAAAGCCTTGCTACCGGAAAGCATACGGTTGCGATTGTGTCTTCTATCAGTGGGGAAGAAAAGAAAGCAACCGCCGAATTTACCGTTGCGAAGAAAGCCGATACAACAAGTGGAAATAGCACTTCAAATACGGAGCAGACCGCAGCACAGAAAACAAAAGCATTGAAAACGGGCGATGAATCACCGGTTGGATATCTGCTTGTACTTTTGGTATTATGCGGAGCGGCAGTAGTATTCACAGGGAAAAAGGGTTATTTAAAATAGAATATAGATGAGATAAAAAGCCATACATAAAAGCAAATCCTCTGCATACAATGTAAAAACAAGTATTGCAGGGGATTTTCTTTGAAAAGCTATATAGAAGAAAGAGCCGTAGAAATAGCCAAATACATTATAGATAACAATGCGACAGTGCGTCAGACCGCAAAGCAGTTTGGAATCAGCAAGAGCACAGTACATAAGGACGTAACAGAACGTTTATCCCAGGTGAATCCGACCCTGGCGCGGGAAGCAAGGAAAGTGCTGGATGTCAATAAGTCGGAGCGTCATATCCGTGGGGGACTGGCAACGAGAGAAAAATATCTTCATCAACATGTGACAGGTTGATATGTCATGTTGACATAATGATATAAAAGTGCTATCGTTATAGTAACAACCAAGGAGAAGGGGGACAATTTTGAGTACATTAAAGGATGTGGCAGAACGGGCAGGAGTAACTGTTACGACTGTTTCGAGAGTAATTAATAACCGTGGATATATCAGTGAGAAGACCAGGCAGAAGGTATATGATGTCATGAAGGAGATAGGCTATCAGCCCAATGAGGTAGCCCGTTCTCTTTCAAAACAGCATACCAGCACGATTGGCGTAATCGTACCGCATATCGTTCATCCGTATTTTGCAAAGCTTTTAAGCAATATTGAATCAGCGGCGGCAGCAGAGAATTATAAAATGATTGTCTGCAATTCCAAGGAGGAGCGCAGCAACGAATGGAAATATGTAGAGATGTTTAAGAGTAATCAGGTGGCGGGAATTATATTGTGCAGTGGAACGGTAAGTGCCAATGAATTCCTGAACCTGAATATCCCAATTGTTACCATAGAGTGTGATGATGCATTGGGGGACTGCAATATTCAGTGTGACAACTATATGGGCGGAGTGCTTGCCACAGAACATCTTGCTAAATGCGGATGTAAAGAAATTGTACATTTCAGTGGAGTAGAGCGTCAGGTGATGCCGGCAGACAGACGTTGTGTAGGTTTTCGGGAAGTCTGTGAGAAATATGGAATCCAGCATCATGAAATAGAGACAAGCGAGGCATCCTACAGTGTGATGGAATATCTGGAAAATATCAAGCAGACACTGCAGAAATATCCGGAAATGGATGGGATTTTTGCCAGCAGTGATGTTATTGCAGCCCAGTCCATTCAGGCATGCAGTGCTCTTGGAAAGCGGGTTCCGGAGGATGTGCAGATTGTAGGTTTTGATGATGTCAATATTGCAACATTGGTAAATCCGATGCTGACAACCATTCGGCAGCCGATTAAGGAAATGGCACAGTTAGCAGTGGATGCTATCTTAAAAAAACGCGGTGGCGGCGTAATGCCGGCAAAGGTGGTACTTCCGGTCAGCCTGATGAAGCGCGGTACAACAAAAGAAAAGTAATAGATTGACAGAAATAATAAGTAAATAAAAGAATAAATGATAGTTCCTGATTCGTGTTCCTCGGTTGACATGAATTAGGAACTATTTTTTGTGATAAAAACGAATAAATCGGTTGATATTAGTACATTATGAACAAAAAACAGGACGTTATCTTGTGAAAATCTAACATTTTGTATGTTAACCGCTTGACATTTTGCGAAAGCGATATTATATTAGAAATGTAATCAAGTGAAACGCGTTCACGATAAGAAAATATAAGGAACGGGGAAGAGATACTTTTTACAATGACAGGAGGAAGACAAATGAAGAAAAAGATTTTGGCTGCAATTCTTACTGCAGCAATGACAATTGGAATGGTTGGATGTGGTTCCACCAGCAGCTCTGATAATGGAAACAATTCCGCTTCAAATACCGAAGCATCTTCAAACGAACTGACCGTTTGGTGCTGGGATGCAACCTTTAATATTCCGGCAATGGAAGAGGCAGAAAAGATTTATCAGAAAGACCATCCGGATGTAAACGTAAATGTAGTAGAAACATCCTGGGAGGATATTCAGACCAAGCTTACAACAGCAGCAACCTCTGGACAGACCGATACACTGCCAGACATCATTCTTATGAATGACACTGCTTTATTAAATAATGTAAAGAACTATCCGGACTTATTTGCAGATTTATCTGATTCCGGAATCGATTTCTCCAAATTTGCAAGTTATAAAACAGCAATTGGAACAGTAGATGGAAAGAATTACAATGTACCATTCGACAGTGGTGTAACCGCATTATTTATTCGTACCGATGTAATCGGTGAAGCTGGTTATTCTATCGATGACTTTACTGATATTACATGGTCAAAATTCATTGAACTTGGTGAAGATGTATTAGCAAAGACCGGAAAACCATTATTAAGCGCACAGGCTGGTGGACCTGACTTACTGATTGCAATGTTAAGAAGTGCAGGCGACAGCATGTTTGATGAAGACGGCAATCCGAATTTTGCAGGAAATGATGTAGTTGCAGAAGCTGTAGAAGATTATGAGACCATGGTTGACAAGGGAATTTTAGTAGAAGTAAATGACTGGGATCAGTATATTGGAACCGTTAACAACGGAACAGTAGCAAGCGTAATCAATGGATGCTGGATTACAAGTACCATTCAGGCACAGGAAGATCAGTCCGGTGACTGGGGCGTTACTACAATGCCAAGACTGGACAATGCTCCAAATGCAACCAACTACAGTAACAATGGTGGTGCAGGATGGATGGTTATGAATGACTCACCAAACAAAGACCTTGCTATCGATTTCTTAAAGAACACATTTGCAAGCAGCACGGAGCTTTATGATACCATTCTTCCTACTACCGGTGCAGTAGCAACCTACCTTCCGGCAGCAGAAAGTGATGCATACTCACAGGAAAATGAATTCTTCGGTGGCGATAAGATTTATGAGAAATTTGCCAACTACGGTGCTGAAGTACCGGCTATCACATTAGGCCAGTACTGGGAGGAAGCAAAATCCGCACTTGGAACAGCACTTACCCAGATTCAGCAGGGACAGGATATTCAGGAAGCGTTAAAAGAAGCAGATGATACTGTATCATTTGCAATGAGCGAATAAATTAGCATTAGCACTTTACAAACTGCCTGCATAGCAGCTGCTGTGCAGGCAGAATTTTCAAGAAGAAGGGAAAGCTGTAAAGTCGATACGAATTGGAGGTACAACAGTGAAAACGAAGAAAAGAAAGATTATGGGATGGACATTCGTAATACCGGCATCGATAATGATTGTCATATTCAATTTCGTGCCGATGATACAGTCCTTTATTTTATCCTTAAAACGCGGAAGCGGAACGAACATGATTTTTACCGGATTTTCTAATTATAAAAGAATGTTCCAGGATAAAATTTTTAAAATGACATTAAGCAATACTTTTATTTATCTGATCTTAGAAGTGGCAATCATGCTGGTGATGGCAATGTTCTTAGCATCACTTTTGAATGATAAGAGATTAAAAGGAAAATGGTTTTTCCGCCTTGCAATTTTCTTACCATGTACTACTTCACTGGTATCGTATTCCATTATTTTCCGTTCCCTTTTCTCTGTGGACGGATTCATCAATACGATTCTTACGAATCTGCATCTGATTGCATCTCCAATCAACTGGCTGGGAAATACCTGGACCGCACGAATTGTAATCGTACTGGCATTATTGTGGAGATGGACCGGTTATAATATGATATTTTTCCTGGCAGCATTGCAGAATATTGACAGTTCTATTTATGAAGCAGCAGTTGTAGATGGAGCCAATGCATTCCAGAAGTTTACTAAGATTACAATCCCGATGCTTCGTCCGACAATTTTACTGACAGCAATTATGTCAACCAATGGAACCTTACAGCTCTTCGATGAGTCTATGAATATTACCAATGGTGGACCGGCAAATACGTCCATGACAATATCCCACTACATATACAATTTGTCTTTTGCAGGAAATCCAAACTTCGGATATGCATCCGCAATTTCTTATGTAGTATTTATCCTGGTGGCAATCCTTGCCTTTATTCAGATGAAAGTAGGTGATGAGAAATGAGTAAAAGAAAATTCGTATATTTCGGGAAATATGTATTCCTGATTCTGGTCGCAATCATTTCCATCTTCCCAATGTACTGGATGATTGTCAGTGGAACCAATAAAAGTGTGGATGTCATTGCAGGAAAAATTCTTCCAGGCAATTACCTGATGGAAAACTTAAAATCTCTTCTGGATACAACAGTACTTTCACAGGCAATGTGGAATTCCATCCGGAACGCAGTAGTTTCCATGGTTTTAAATGTATTTGTCTGCTCACTGGCAGGTTATGGATTCGAGAAATTTCATGATAAATACAAAAATAAAATTATGTCCATCCTATTACTTTCCATGATGGTACCGACTGCTGCAACTGTAATTCCGCTGTTCCGTATGTTTGGAAAGATGGGACTTTTAAATACAACCGTTGGATGTATTTTACCGACCGTTTCTACTGCATTTATGATATTCATGTTCCGCCAGGCAGCAAAATCATTTCCAGATGAAATCATTGAAGCAGCCCGGATTGATGGAGTAGGTGAATGGGGCATTTACTTTAAAATGTTCTTACCAATTATGAAATCTACCTACGCAGCAGCAGCAATCGTAAGCTTTATGAATGCATGGAACAGTTATATGTGGCCGTTGATTGTATTACAGAATGAAAATTCCAAGACTATGCCGATTCTGGTATCTGGACTGACCGCACGATATACCATTGATTATGGAAGCATGATGCTTGCAGTCACGATTTCTACAATTCCGATGTTGATTATATTCTTCGTATTACAGAAGAACTTTGTAGAAGGAATTACCGGTTCTGTAAAATCATAAAGGAGAAGAGCTATGGAATTTAACGAAAATGTAATTTATGAGCCAGACTGTTTTGCAATCCGGCGGATGCCGGCACATTCAGACCATGGATATTATGCAACCGGAAAAGAGGCAGACGGTGGGAAAAGCAGTTTTCTCACCAGCCTCAATGGCAGATGGAAATTTGCATATGCCAATAACTTAGCGGAAGTCATAGAGGGCTTTTATCGTAAGGATTATGACAGCGGAGACTGGGATGAGATTATGGTGCCTTCTTCCATCCAGCTTTTTGGTTATGGCAAATTGCAGTATGTGAATTCCCAGTATCCATGGGATGGAAAAGAAGCTGTCCGTGGCAAAGAGATTCCAAAGAAATATAATCCGGTTGCAATGTATGTGCATTCTTTTACAGTGACCGGAGAAATGTTAAAGGACCGGTTATCTCTCCGGTTTGATGGTGTGGAAAGTGCTATGGCACTCTGGGTGAATGGCAGATTTGCAGGCTATAGCGAAGACTCTTTTACACCGGCAGAATTTGATGTCACAGAATTGGTATGCGAGGGAGAAAATAAGCTGGCGGCAGAAGTCTTTCACTTCTGCACCGGAAGTATTTTAGAGAGTCAGGATTTCTTCCGGATGTCTGGAATCTTCCGTGATGTGGCACTGCGTCGTATGCCGGCACATCATATCTATGATTTGAAGGTAAGCCAGCAGTTTCAGGATAATCTGACAGAAGCAGTTTTGAAATTGCAGTGGAAGGGTGTACCGGAACAGGAAGACCAGCCGGCACAGGAAAACTGGCAGGAGAAAGAGCCGGTAGGAGCCGGTGCAGATACCTGCTGCAAGCTGCATATTTCCTTATACAATGATAAAAAGGAATGTGTTGTAAAGACAGAGACAGTTTATACAGAAGCTGGAACAGAGTTAAAAATAACAGCACCGAAGCTTTGGAGCGCGGAGGAGCCGAATCTTTATACCTTATATATAGAAGTAACAGACTCCGATGATAACGTAATAGAAGTAATAAAACAGCGCATCGGCTTCCGGCATTTTGCTATGGAAAATGGCATCATGTGCCTGAATGGAAAACGTATTGTATTTCGTGGTGTAAACCGTCATGAATTAAGCTGTGACCATGGAAGAAGTATTACAAAAGAAGAGATTCTTCATGATCTTCTTATCATGAAGCAGAATAATATCAATGCAGTGCGGACTTCACATTATCCAAATCAGAGTTATTACTATGAACTTTGCGATGAATTGGGGCTGTATGTGATAGACGAGGCGAACCTTGAGTCCCATGCGGATTGTTTCCTTGCGACAGTAGGAAAGGCACCGATGAGTGAGACGATACCGGGCAGCAAAGCAGAGTGGAGAGAAAACGTCTTAGACCGCGCTAACTCCATGTATCAGCGGGACAAGAACCATGCCTGTATCCTGCTTTGGTCCTGCGGAAATGAGTCCTGCGGTGGAAGTAATTTATATGAAATGTCAGAGTTCTTCCGGAAAAATGATTCCGAACGCCTGGTGCATTATGAGGGTATTACCTTTGATGATACTTATCCGGATACTTCTGATGTGAAGAGCTTTATGTATGCTCCGGCGGAAAAACTGCGGAAATATTTACGAGAGAGTGAAGCCTCTGTCAGTGAAAAGACAAAACCGGTAATCAGTTGCGAATATATGCATTCCATGGGCAATTCCACCGGTGGAATGGACGAATATATCCGGCTTACGGAAGAAGAACCGCGATATCAGGGCGGATTTATCTGGGATTTTATTGACCAGAGCTTTTATCTTACCAATAAAAAGGGTGAGAAATATTTAGCCTACGGAGGAGATTTCGGAGACCGTCCGAATGATGGAACCTTCTGTGGAAATGGACTTCTCTATGCTGACCGTAAGGTGTCTCCAAAGATGCAGGAAGTAAAATTCCAGTATCAGAGTGTAAAGCTTTTGCCGGAGGAAACAAAGGTTATTGTAAAAAACGAAAATTTATTTATTTCTTTAAAAAACTATATATTAAAAGTTGTTATTGCAACAAAAGACGGTGTATGTGCAGAGAACGCTTATGAACTTCAGGCAGCACCACAGGAAGAAGAGACAATAGATATCAGCAGCCTTTCCAAGGGGCTTAAGATAGCCGGAGAATTTACGGTGACCGCCTCCTTACTTACCAAAGAAGATACTGCATGGGCGAAAGCCGGATATGAGCTTGCCTTTGGTCAGTATGCAGGAAAAAAGGAAGCTCCGGAAGAAGTAATCAGAGAAGCAGAAGATTTTGAACTGGTTAATGGACTTATGAACATCGGTGTGAGAGCAGGGAATATAAAAATGCTTTTTGCAAAAGAAGGTGGCGGACTGACCTCTTATCAGGTAGAAGAGAAAGAATTTATTGTATCCGTTCCAAGACCGAATTTCTGGCGGGCACCGACAGACAATGACAAAGGAAGTGGAATGCCGCTGCGTTGCGGATGCTGGAAGACAGCCAGCATGTATGCAAAAGCAATGCCGGCAGAGCTGAAAGAAACAAAGGATGGTGCAGAAATTTCTTATGTATACCGTCTCTTTGATGCGGGAGAGAACATCCCGGGAAATGAGTGCAGGGTGACTTATGGTATCAGAAAAGACGGAGCACTCACCATCCATATGGAATATGAAGCCGATGAGAAAATCAAGACCCATGAAATGCCGGAATTTGGTATGCTGCTTCGAATCCCGGAGCAATATGATAAAGTAACTTACTACGGATACGGTCCGGAAGAAAATTACTGGGACCGCCGTCAGGGCAGCAGACTTGGAAAATTCCATTTTTCCGTAAAGGAAAATCTGTCAGAATATCTGGCTCCGCAGGAAAGTGGCGGACGTAGTGGTGTCAGAGAAGCAGTAATCGAAGATGAGAATGGTTATGGACTTCGGATTAGTGCAGAAGAAATGGATTTTTCAGCGTTGCCATATACACCGCATGAACTGGAAAATGCCAGACATCTTTACGAGCTGCCGGATAGTGAATATACGGTTCTCCGTCCATCCCTCCATCAGATGGGAGTTGGCGGCGATGATAGCTGGCTTTCCAAACCACATCCGCAGTACCGGATGGAACAGCCGGGAAAATATGAATTTACATTTACAATAAAAGGAGGGAAGAAACTTGAAACTGACAAATAAAATTATGCTGATCACTTATGCAGACAGTCTTGGAAAAAATCTTTCTGAATTAAAAGAAATGTTAGAAACTTATTTTCATAAGGCAGTAGGTGGCGTACACATTCTTCCGTTCTTTCCGTCCTCGGCAGACCGGGGATTTGCACCGATGCGTTATGACATGGTAGACGAGCAGTTTGGAACCTATGAAGATGTACGCAAAATTGGAGAAGAATATTATCTGATGTTTGATTTTATGGTCAACCACATTTCCAGACAGTCTCCGTATTTTAAAGATTTTTTAGAAAAAAAAGATGCATCGGAATATAAGGATTTCTTCATCCGATACAAGGATTTCTGGGAAAACGGAGAACCGACAGAAGAACAGGTAGATTTGATTTATAAAAGAAAACCAAGAGCACCTTATATTGATGCGGACTTTGCTGACGGAAGCAGCGAGAAGGTCTGGTGCACCTTTGGGGAAGAGCAGATTGATTTAAATGTGGAATCTAAAGCTGTTCAGAAATTTATAGAAGATACACTGGAACTGATGTGCAGTAAAAATGCTTCCATTATCCGGCTGGATGCATTTGCTTATGCCGTAAAGAAAGCGAATACAAGCTGTTTCTTTGTGGAACCGGAAATCTGGAATCTCCTGCATCGAATTGAAGAAATCGTAAAGAAACATGATGTGATAATTCTGCCGGAAATTCATGAGCATTACAGTATTCAGATGAAAATTGCCAATCAGAATTTCTGGATTTACGATTTTGCACTTCCGGTGCTGGTATTGAACGCCCTTTACTTTGGAAAGGGAACTTATCTTAAGAAATGGCTGGAAATGAGTCCGAAGCATCAGTTTACCACGTTAGACACCCATGATGGAATCGGAATTGTGGATGTGAAGGATCTGATGCCGGATGAAGAGATTGATCGCACTAAGGAAATGATGTTCTCCGAAGGAGCGAATGTCAAGAAAATTTACAATACGGCAGCCTACAATAACCTTGATATTTATCAGGTGAATACGACTTACTATTCTGCACTTGGAAATCAGGATGATGCTTATCTTCTTGCCCGTGCAATCCAGTTCTTTGCACCTGGAATTCCGCAGGTCTACTATGTAGGCATGCTGGCAGGCAGCAATGACCTGGAGCTTTTGGAAGCAACAAAGGAAGGCAGAAATATTAACCGCCACTATTATTTGAAGGAAGAGATTGCAAAAGAGGTAGAGCGTCCGGTGGTAAAGAAGCTTTTGGAATTAATGGAATTCCGCAATAGCCATCCGGCATTTGATGTGGAAGGTGATATTGCAGTAGAACTTCCGGAAGAGGGACTGCTTGAGATTCGAAGAAGCAGCGGAGCAGACTATGCAGTATTAAAGGCAGACCTTGTGAAGAAAACATTTACCATTGAACATAGTTAGAAAATGGTGAAAAGAGGAAGGCAGATCAGATGGAGAAAAAACTGTATGCAATCGGAGAAGCACTGATTGATTTTATTCCGCAGGAAAGCGGCAGACCTATGAAAGATGTCCTGGGATTCTGCCCGAAAGTAGGTGGTGCACCGGCGAATGTGTGCGGTGCATTTACCAGACTTGGTGGTAAATCTGAGATGATAACGCAGCTTGGAGATGATCCTTTTGGCGATAAAATTGAAGAAGCATTGGAAGAAAACGGAATCGGAACCAGTCATGTACTTCGTACAAAAGAGGCAAATACTTCACTTGCTTTTGTGGCTTTAAAGGAAGATGGTAACCGTGAATTTTCTTTTTACCGGAAGCCGGGAGCCGATATGCTTTTTTCAAAAGAAAAAGTAGAAGCGGATTGGTTTAAGGATGCTTATGCGTTGCATTTCTGCTCCGTTTCGTTGGGAGATTTTCCAATGAAGGAAGCACATAAAAAGGCGATTGAAGCCGCAACAGAGGCTGGTGCAATTATAAGCTTTGACCCGAATCTCAGGTTTGCACTCTGGGAAAATCCGGAAGATTTAAAGAAAGCAGTGCTGGAATTCCTCCCATTGGCACATGTATTAAAGCTTTCGGATGAGGAACTTTATTTCCTGACTGGAGAGGATTCGATTGAAGCAGCAAAAGAAAAACTTTTTGTAGGAAATGTTTGTCTCCTTATTTATACCAGGGGAGCAGATGGAGCAGAGTGTTATACGAAGAAAGCAAAGGCACAAAGCAAGGGAGAGAAAGTAAAGGCGGTGGATACCACCGGAGCTGGGGATGCATTTATCGGCTCCTTCCTGTATCAACTCTATGCAGATGGTGTGACGGAAGCAGATTTGCCGGAACTGACTTCGGATAAGATGGCAGTATACCTTGATTTTTCCAACCGCTATTGTGCAAAGAGTGTACAGAAAGCCGGAGCCATTGCCTCTTATCCAACCATGGCTGAAATGGAAGAATAAAATTAAGAAAACGTGATATTGTGCCCGGCGTTGGGAAAAATCAGTGCGGCGGCACAATCAAAAAGAAATGCCAGTATCAGCAGCGTAAGAAAAATGTGTTGCAGGGGTACTGGCATTTTTCTCCATAAATGGGAGGCAATCCGCGCAAACACACAGACCCAGAGCACACCAGCAATACCAAAACCCAGTGCAGAATAAAGACAGATATAACCGCCAAGCTGCAGTGGATAACCGTGATAATCCCAGTAACGCAGGTGGAAAACTTGGGCGAGGAACCATCCGATAAAAAGTTCTACGAAAGAGCCGAGAAGCGCTGCAAGAAAAAAGACTTTGACAGGATGCTTCTGAAAGCGTCTTAAAATAAGCAGCATCAGGACAGCACCCACACCATAGACCGGAAGCCATGGACCATAGAGAAAGCCACGGTTACAGAAAACCCCATCCTGCACATAAAAAAGCAGCACTTCCCACAGGTATCCAAGAAATGATCCCAGAAAGAAAAAGAAAATATATTGTGTGATGGATTTAATCAGATAGTCTTTATGCATACAGGGAGTATTTCCATATAATAAAGAATTATGTGCTGCCCCAAATAACAACTCAGAATATCTTGCGAAAACAAAATAGGGCTTGTCTTTCCAGGGTGGCTCAACTATAATAAAATTTAGACGCTGGGCGAGTCTCAGCAAAAATTAGGAGGAAAAACGTCCATGGATAAGGAAAAAGTTATTGTCATTGATTTTGGCGGACAGTACAACCAGCTGGTTGCAAGACGTGTCCGTGAATGCAATGTATATTGTGAAATATATTCTTACCGCACGGATATCGAGACAATCAAAGCGATGAACCCGAAGGGAATTATCCTGACCGGAGGCCCAAATAGTTGTTATGAGGCAGATTCACCAACTTACAGCAAAGAGCTTTTTGAACTTGGTATTCCGGTTTTAGGACTTTGCTATGGCGCACAGCTCATGATGCATGTGTTGGGCGGCAAGGTAGAAAAAGCACCGGTTCGTGAATATGGTAAGACAGAAGTAATGGTAGATAAGAATTCGCCATTATTCCAGAATGTAGAAGAAAAGACCATTTGCTGGATGAGCCATTTTGATTATATTTCAAAGACAGCACCTGGTTTTGAAATCGTAGCACATACTGCAGACTGCCCGGTGGCAGCCGCAGAAAATCGTGAAAAGAATCTCTATGCCATCCAGTTCCACCCGGAGGTACTCCATACCAAAGAGGGAACCAAGATGCTCCACAACTTCGTGCGTGGTGTCTGTGGCTGTGCCGGAACATGGAGAATGGATTCCTTTGTGGAAAATACCATCAAGGAAATCCGTGAAAAAGTCGGCAACGGAAGAGTGCTTCTGGCATTGTCCGGTGGAGTGGATTCTTCTGTGGCAGCAGGTCTTTTATCCAGAGCAATCGGAAAGCAGCTTACCTGCGTATTTGTTGATCATGGTCTTCTTCGTAAAGACGAGGGAGATGAAGTGGAAAATGTATTCGGACCGAACGGTCAGTTTGACTTAAACTTCATCCGTGTAAATGCCCAGGAGCGTTACTATAACAAGCTTGCCGGAGTAACAGAGCCGGAAGCAAAACGTAAAATTATCGGTGAAGAATTTATCCGTGTCTTTGAAGAAGAAGCAAAGAAAATCGGAGCCGTTGATTTCCTGGCACAGGGAACCATTTATCCAGATGTGGTAGAAAGTGGTCTTGGCGGAGAATCCGCTGTCATCAAATCCCACCATAACGTAGGTGGTCTTCCGGAATATGTTGATTTCAAGGAAATCATCGAGCCATTGCGTAACCTCTTCAAAGATGAGGTTCGTAAAGCCGGTCTTGAACTTGGAATTCCGGAGCATCTGGTATTCCGTCAGCCATTCCCGGGCCCGGGTCTTGGTATCCGAATCATCGGTGAAGTCAATGCTGAGAAAGTCCGCATCGTACAGGATGCCGATGCCATCTACCGGGAAGAAGTGGACAAGGCAGTAGCTGCTTACAAGAAAGAAAACGGCAAAGCTCCATCCTGGATGCCGAACCAGTATTTCGCAGCCCTGACCAATATGCGTTCCGTTGGAGTAATGGGCGACGAGAGAACCTACGACTACGCAGTTGCACTGCGCGCCGTAAATACCGTCGATTTCATGACCGCCGAAAGTGCAGAGATTCCATTTGCAGTACTGCAAACAGTAATGAGCCGAATCATCAACGAGGTACGCGGGGTAAACCGTGTATTCTATGATCTGACGAGTAAGCCACCTGGAACGATTGAGTTTGAATAAATCGAGTTGCTTAAAAAAGCCAGTGTTTATGCGGGTTTCAGCGATTTCGATTAGTCTTTTGATAACAAATTGATAACAGTCATAGCAAGTGCCATTATTCTTGTTATCCAGTGGTTTATGGGTAACGGAACAATTAACAGGTGGCTTGCAGACTAAAGTTCGGAGCTTGGCTCTGAACAAATTCCATATTATAAACTAAGCCCTTAGCTGTGGTTAATAACCATAGTTAAGGGCTTTTTTGTCGTTGCCAAAGCATCTGTAGGGAGCTGCCAGTGGCAGGTCCTGTAGGTGCTTATTTATCTTTCAAGTGGTCTTTGAATGCTTCCACGAGAGCGTCACTTAATTCCTGTGATGGAACTTTTGCCCAACGCTGTGTGGTGTCGAACTCTGGATAATGGTAACGCCAGTTATCGTATTCTTCTCTGTTGATTTCTTCGGAAGATAGCTTGTCTGCCTGTTCTTTCCAAGCATACAGCATTTTGAGGAGTTCATATGCTTCTCTGCCTTTGTCCTTGTTGACCTTTAAGCATACCTCTCCGTCTGCTTCACTGACAGTAAGACCGTAAATATCTTCAAGGGTAAACAGAGTGTGCATAAGACCGATATAGCTGTCTATGTCAGGAACATCAAGAGCCTGTGGAGAAACATCAAGCACCTGTGCCAATGCATTTGTAAGGTCTGCTTTCGGTTTGCGTGTACCAGTTTCGTACTGTGCCAAACGCACATCAGCACTCTTTTCTGGAAAACCGATTGCTGTACCGAGATACTTTTGTGTCATACCACGCATTAGTCTGAAAAAATGTATTCTTTCGCTGATAGCCATAATGATACGCTCCTTTTATATTTAGTGAAATAAGTATAGCAGAAATGTTTAGTGGAAGTCAAGAAAAACCGAAACAAAAATGTTTAATATTTTCTTTGCAACCACTTGACAATAGCAAATATGTTTAGTAAAATAAATTACGAATTAAACAAATATGCTTAATGCGACAACTGAATGACCGTCCGAAAAGCCAAACCGCCAAGACCTCGTCGGAGCAAGTTCCGTATCGTTCGCTTGTGTGCAAGCACAAAAGCTCATTCGCTGCACTGCTCCTCCTCTTCCCCAAAAGTCTCCGACTTTTCGGGAACCCCTATACGAGCGAGCGCCTGATGTACTGCGGTGCATTGGGACAGCACAGCGCCTGCCGACAAGCAGGAGTGCCTGTTGGAACTTTAACACGGAGAAAGCGGCAAGCAAAAAATTATTTTAAGAAAGGAAGAAAAAGGATATGGAAAACAGATTTATCCGAGCCGAAGATGTGGCTCAGGAACTAAACGTATCAAAACCTTATGCATATAAACTCATCAGACAATTAAATGAGGAATTGAAAGCAAAGGGCTTTATTACGATTGCAGGGCGTGTAAATCGCCAGTATTTTTACGAAAGGCTCTACGGAGCAGGAAAGGGGGAAATGTAAATGCCGGTATTTAAGAATGAAGATAACGGTACTTGGTATGTGATGGCAAGGTATGTGAACTGGAAAGGGGAACGCAAGCAGAAATGCAAGCGTGGCTTTGCTACCAAACGAGAAGCACAGGAATGGGAAAGAATGTTCAAATTGCAGACTTCTTCAGACCTTGATATGAGTTTTGAAGCCTTTACGGAGCTTTATATCAATGATGTGAAGAACCGTTTGAAGGAAAACACGTGGCTTACCAAAGAGCATATCATACGCACAAAGATACTTCCGTATTTCGGGAAACTGAAAATCAGCGAGATTTCCACAAAGGAGATTATTACTTGGCAGAATGAAATGCTTGCCTATCGTGATGAGAAGAAAAAGCCTTATTCACAGACGTATCTGAAAACGCTGCACAATCAGTTGTCCGCCATTTTCAATCACGCTGTCCGCTACTATGAACTGCGTTCCAATCCTGCGGCAAAGGTGGGAAATATGGGACGTGAGGAACACAAGGAAATGCTGTTCTGGACAAAGGAAGAATACAAGAAATTCTCTTTTGAGATGATGGACAAGCCTGTTTCCTTTTATGCGTTTGAAATGCTTTACTGGTGCGGTATCCGAGAGGGCGAGCTGTTAGCTTTGACTCCGGCAGATTTCAACTTTGATAAGGAAACAGTCACAATCAATAAATCCTATCAGCGTTTGAAAGGGCAGGATGTGATTACTTCTCCGAAAACGAAAAAGAGCAACCGCACGATTAAAATGCCGAAGTTTCTGTGTGAGGAAATGAAAGAATATCTCGGTATGCTTTACGGATTGAAGAAGAAAGACCGTATCTTTACGGTGACGAAAAGCTATCTTCATCACGAGATGGACAGAGGGGCAAAGGCGGCAGGCGTGAAGCGTATCCGCATTCACGATCTCCGTCACAGCCACATTTCACTCTTGATTGATATGGGCTTTTCTGCGGTGGCGATTGCTGACCGAGTTGGTCACGAAAGTATTGATATTACTTATCAGTACGCACACCTCTTTCCGTCAAAGCAGATTGAGATGGCAGAAAAATTAGATGATTTAGGGAAAGGAGATTTTGAAAATGTCAGCTAAGAACAGAGATAACAAAAATCGTTGGAGGAATATCACAGTAGGGTTTCGAGTATCGCCCGAAGAAAACGAACTCATTAACAGAGCTGTAGCTCTATCAGGATTGCCAAAACAGGAGTATTGTTACCGCCGTTGCTTAAATCAGGATGTGGTGGTACAGGGCAATCCGAGAGTGTATAAGGCGTTGAAAACGGAATTTGCCACAGTCCTTGCGGAACTGAAAAGGATTGAAGCAGGAAAAGGTGTGGATGATGAACTGCTGAGTGTAATAGAACTGATTTCCATTATTCTCGGCGGTTTGAAAGGAGAGGATGCGAATGGAGAATAAAAAAGAAATGACTATTCCAAATGTATCTGCGGCAACAGATGCGGAACAGTCACTTTCCAAATGTACTGACAATAGTATAGTCAATCAGGATACGGATTTCAAGGGGTACGAGCAATCTTTTGAAGAAATGCAAAGGGAAATACTCAGACAGTTAGACCCTTCCTATCTGAAAACAGTATCAATGACAACGCTGTATGATACGGTGTTTGAGGTTCAGACACCACTTATCGACGGTCTGCTCCAAAGGGGAACTTACCTTTTCGTAGGTTCCCCGAAAGTGGGAAAGAGCTTTATGATGGCACAGCTTGCCTATCATATCAGCACAGGCACACCGCTTTGGGAGTATAAGGTGCGTAAGGCAACGGTGCTTTATTTTGCCCTTGAAGATGATTACCCACGTTTGCAGAAGCGATTGTTTCAGATGTTCGGTGCAAAGGAGACAGGCAATCTGTATTTCGCAACGGAATGTAAAACGGTCAATGGCGGACTGGAAGAACAGATAAGAGGGTTTATGAGGGAACACCCAGACACAGGCTTGATTATCATAGACACCTTAAAGCGTGTGCGTGAAGCAGGCGGAGCAGATTACAGCTACGCAAGTGATTATGATGTTGTGGCAAGGCTGAAAGCGTTGGCAGACAGTTACAAGGTTTCAATGCTTATTGTTCATCATACACGCAAACAAAAATCGGAAGATATATTCGATATGATTTCAGGCACGAATGGTCTGATGGGTGCGGCAGACGGTGCATTTGTTCTCAGTAAGGACAAGCGTACTTCCAACAATGCCACACTTGATGTTGCTGGCAGAGACCAGCAGGATATGAAAATCCATCTTGTAAGGGACAGCGAGCGATTGGTGTGGAACTTTGCAAAATCGGAAACGGAGATGTGGAAAGAACCGCCCGAACCTCTGCTTGAGAAGATAGCGGATACGCTCTTTTCGGAAAGTGACAGATGGGAAGGAACTGCTTCGGAACTTTGCGAAAGGCTTGCGGTGGATATAAAGCCGAATGTACTTTCTTTAAGGCTCAGTATCAACGCAAGCAGGCTGTTTCGTGATTACGGTATCCGTTATCAGAACAGCCGCACACACGACGGAAGAAAGGTTTCACTTTGGAAAGAAACCGAGCAGACGGCGTGACAAACGGTGTCAAAGGTGTCAATGTTTTTGAGAGCAGCACGCTGTGAAAAACATTGTCACCATCGTCACACTTTGACACCGGATAAAGTTTAGGGGAGTGTGCAGAGAGTGCCTTTTCAAAGGCGGCTCTTTGGTCTCGCCTGCTGGCTCGGTCGGTTCGCAGGCGTGTGTGCCACCGGCACACGCTCACCCCTCGGAGAGCCTTCGGAGAACGCAAAACCTGTTTACAGGTCGCATTTTTGATGGGTGTACCCGTCAAAAGTGCTTTTGCGTTACTTTTGACAAAAGTAACAAAACCTGAGAATGTTGAAATTTACAGATGGGAGATGAAAAAATGCAGAGAACGATAAGTGCAATGGTCGGTAAAGGCTCGGTCAATCACAATAGCCGAAAGTTCCGAGCAGAAAATGTAGACGGAACTCGTACTCATCTCAATATCGACTACTGCAATGAAAATATAAAGACAGTTTATCACGAATTGTTTGATGAAGCATTGGAAAGATACAATGCCAAGCAGATAAGGTCAGACCGAAAGATAAAAGATTATTATGAAAAAATCCGAAGTTCCAAGCAGGAAAAACCGTTCCACGAAATCATTTTACAGGTGGGCGGTAAGGGAAATATGAACGCCGATACGGAAAACGGAGAACTGGCAAAGCAGATTTTAGATGAATACTATCAGGGTTTTCAGGAGCGAAATCCACAGCTTCGGGTGTTCTCGGCTCATCTGCATATGGATGAAGCTACACCACATCTGCACATAGATTTTGTACCTTTTACCACAGGCAGCAAGCGTGGACTTGATACAAGAGTGTCACTAAAGCAGGCTCTTGCAACGCAAGGTTTTAAGGGCGGCAGTCGTGGCGATACGGAGTGGTCGCAATGGATACAGTCCGAAAAAGAACAGCTTGCGGCGGTGATGGAACGTTATGGGATTGAGTGGGAACATTTAGGCACACACGAAAAACATCTTTCTGTTTTGGATTATAAAAAGCAGGAAAGAGAAAAAGAAGTGGCGGCATTAGGTGCGAAAATCGAGCAGAAACAGATTGAATTTGATGTGTTGTCGGAACGAGTATTGAACTATGATAAGGCAAAAGACGAGCTGTCAAATCTTGAAATAGAGCTTGATACTGCACCGAAATATCAGTTGCCAGAACCAGAGAAATTTATGACTGCAAAGGCATATAAAACCAAAATGGCAGAGCCGGTTGTAAGGAAATTGAAGCAACTTGTCAAAACGGTGCTTGCCCGCTGCTTTGAGGGGTGGGACAACTATCATAGGCTGAATACAGCGAATGCACAGTTATACCGCACCAATCAGCGTTTGGAGAAAGTCAATGAAAGATTGACCGAAGAAAACAAAATCCTAAAAGCAGAAAATAAAGATTACAGCCTGCTCCGTAAGGTTTTTGGTCGCAAACAGATAGATGATTTGTTGGAGCAGGCAAGAACAGTTAAAGGTCGCAAGCGTGATAATACACGATCACGATAGACAAAAATCACAGGAGGAAAAGGAAAATGACAAAGACAATTTTTGAAGAAATGGGCGGAACTTATAGACAGGTGGGTGATTATTTATTGCCGAACATCACAGTACCAGCCGAAGAAGAAATAGAGCCGATTGGTTTATGGGGGAAACGACATGCAAGGCATTTAAAGGAACACTATAAAGTGTTATATATGAACCTGCTGACAAGCGGAAAGCTGCATAGTTATCTTGCAGAAGTCGATAAGCAAGCAGAGGATATGTTTCTTCGACTGGTAAAGGAATATGCCGACAGACAAGATGTGACGGAACAATTAAAGAAAGATAATCCCTACGAATGGATTGGAAGAATGAATAATATTCAGGCTTGTGTGAGGGAAGTTGTAGGAACGGAGTTGATTTACACATAAGCGTTTTACGGTATGGTGCTCCTGCGTTTGCTGGAGTGCTGTGGTTGTGGTTGTAAAGAGGTTGTGAAAGATTGAATTTCGTAATGGTTGGATGTATAATTAGGAAGTGAAAATTTTAATTTGCACTTCCATAAGGTGAAATGTATTGACACAAAAAATACAGTATGATAGTATTGCCATTAGAAGAAAGAAAGGCACATTTTGTGTAAGGTGAGGAAATGATTAATAGATAATTTGATTTAAGTAAGACACATATAGTTATTGAGCCTGTAGAGAATAGGTTTGTTTTGTGTACGCTTAAGTTGGATTATCGCAAGAGGCATTTCCTTTGTTTTCCTTTTGGAAAAGAAATAAGGGGCTATTTAGCGAGTCTATTTTTGCGTATGCAAAAAAGACTCGTTTTTGTGTGTTCAAAATAATAATTGGCTCAGACTTCGAAAAGGAGAAACTTTAATGTTGCAGATAAAAAAATTAAATTTAACACATAAAAAAGACCTGAGAATAATTCTTAATGATTTCAACCTTGTGCTAAATGATGGAGATAAGGCAGTTATTATTGGAGAAGAGGGAAATGGGAAATCGACATTAATGAAGTGGATATACAATCCGTCGCTTGTAGAAAACTATATAGAAGCAGATGGGGAAAGGATAATGGGACACGAACGTCTTGGTTATCTTCCGCAGGAGATGCTCGATGAAGATAAGGAAAAAACAATATACGAATATTTTTCTGAAGAGGAAATATTCTGGGAGAAAACGCCTAAAGAATTGTCTGTTATTGCGGGAAAATTTGGAATGAAAAATGATTTTTTCTACAGTAACCAGACAATGGGTAGTCTTTCAGGAGGCGAAAAAGTCAAGACACAACTTATGAGGCTTTTCATTCGCGATGTTTCTGTGCTGTTGTTGGACGAACCTTCCAATGACATCGACATTGCGACGCTTACATTACTGGAAAAAATCATAAATGACTGGAAGCACATTGTGCTTTTTATTTCACACGATGAAACGCTGATAGAGCGTACTGCCAACATGGTGATACATATCGAGCAGATTATACGAAAAACAAAGGCGAGATATACCGTGGCAAAGCTTCCCTATAGACGCTATGTGGAAGAACGGCTTCATAAATTTGAAATCCAAAAACAGCGGGCACTGAGTGACCGTAGGGAGAAAAAGATTCGCGATGAAAAATATCAAAGAGTTATGCAGAGTGTACAAGGTGCATTAAGAAGTTGTACCAGACAAGCACCGTCTGTTGCCAAAAACTTAAAGGACAAAATGCATACGGTTAAGGCAATGGAACGAAGATTTGAAAAAGAAGATGAAAATATGACTCAGATGCCGGAACAGGAAGAAGCAATCTTTGTCAAATTAGGGGATGAAAACTCACACATTCCCGCAGGAAAAACGGTCATAGAATATGAACTTTCAAAGCTTGTGACTCCGGATGGCAAAAGAATTTTAGCAGAAGGAATTCATTTAAAAATAAAAGGTTCAGAAAAAATCTGTATGATAGGAGCCAACGGGGCAGGAAAAACGACTCTTCTAAAAAAGATAGCGGAAGAACTCCTAAATCGGAATGACATTAAAGCAGAATATATGCCTCAAACTTATGAAGACCTGCTGGATTTGGATGTTACACCGGTTGATTACCTTGATAAAACAGGAGATAAAGAAGAGCGTACAAGAATTAGAACATACCTTGGTTCACTTAAATACACACCAGATGAAATGGAGCATCCGATTCGGGAGTTATCAGGCGGACAAAAGGCGAAAGTGCTTCTCTTGAGGATGAGCTTAAGTGGTGCAAATGTTCTTATTCTGGATGAACCGACAAGAAATTTTTCACCATTGTCCGGTCCGGTAATAAGAAAAATGCTCCGAGAATTTCCGGGGGCTGTCATTAGCATTTCTCACGATAGAAAGTATATTGAAGAGGTGTGCGATAAAATATATCAGCTAAATCCTAATGGATTACAGCTAATTGGTGATTGATAACAAAAAGGATGAAAGACTGACAAATTTCAGGCTTTTAGTGAGTTGGAAAGCATACAAAGATTTGAATTTGGAGGATAGATTATGGTACGTACAGAAGATGCATGTGAAATTATAAAATATGCTTTGCAAAACGAAATTAAAGTATATTTAGATGGCGGATGGGGTGTTGATGCACTTCTTAAAAGAGAATCAAGAATACACAATGATATTGATTTGTTTGTTGAACTGAAACATTATCATGATTATATTTATGTGATTAAGCAGCATGGATTTGAGGAAGTAAATACTGATTATACAACGGATGGTCATACTGTCTGGAAAGATGATAAACAAAGAATCATTGATTTACATTGTTTTGAATTTACAGATGACGGAATTGTTTATGAGGGAGATATATTTCCATCAAAAACTTTTTCCGGTATTGGAAAAGTTGGAGATATAACTGTTTCTTGTATTGAACCATTGAGTCAGGTAATGCTTCATTTGGGATATGAACACGATAAAAATGATGTGCATGATGTGATGCTGTTGTGTGAAACATTTCAAATAGCAATACCAGATGAATATAAGGAAAAGTAAAATTTCAGTTTTGTGTTGAATCTCTAAGCAAAATAGCTTATAATTTGACATGCTACATATAGTTATTATCCACAGTTATCGAGTAGGTGTTATCAATGCCGATAACAAAATGATAACATTAGCTCGTATAGGCAGGATAATATGGATATATCAAATAATCAAAAGAACGAGAAACATTACAGAGAATAATTCCTAAACAAAAAGCGTTAGTCTTTGTAGAGTTTGAATAATGTACAAGAGCCAAGAAATGCCGAATTTACGGCGTTTCTTGGCTCACCTTATGTTGTGTGACAATCAAATGACAATAATTTTGGCAATTATTTTTTTAATAATAACCGTATTATTATAAAGAAGTTTAATAATAGCCATAGAATTACACTGGAGTTTTCTATGGTTATAAATGGAATATTATTTTCTAAAATTCCAAAAGTTGTTTTTCGTAAAATACTCAAAGATTCATAAATGGATGGTAGACCAAATACTATTGAAAGCATTAAAGTTCCCGCTGATATGAAATTTATAAAATGTTCATTTTTTTTCTGCTCTTCATCCCTCAAAATATTATTTAATGCCGTTTGATTTGCAGTGTTTATATCTTTTTTTAGGTAGAGAGACATCATTTTCTCTATTTGAGAAGTTTGATCTATCACGGTTCCATAACAGGTGTTTTGCAGTTCGTTAAAGAATAAAATATTTTGATTATACTCTTTTCGTATTTTGAATAAGTTATGTTTCTTCTGTGTTTTGTTATATATGTCATTACACTCGTTTGTTTTCTTTAGCATGATTATTATTATGGCAAATTCGATATTAATATTTATGTCATTTGCCAACATATTGCACATATATGTATAATCACTATCATCTAAGACAGAAGTATTATTTTCTTTTTTGAAAATACTTGAATAGTAGTCTAACAAGTTTTTATCAATAAGTGAAAGTACACCTCCGTTGGTTTTAATGATATACTTAATACCATGTTGTCCCCAACTAAGTTTTTCAATATGTTCTCTGGCATCCTTAGAGTAGGAGGTAAAAGGATAATTAGGGACAGGTGCGGATATTATTCTAAAAAGTTCCTCTTGTATATCTGCTGAAATATTGTTTATTTGTCTAGGGATTTCGTCAAAATCAACGAAAATTATATTTCGTATATCGTTATTGTATTTGATGATATTTATTTTATTGTTTTCTACGATGGATTTCAAATAGTAGTTAGGCAACTCTGATAATTTTATATTAGAGTCAACAGTATTAATATGCCAACAATTATCAATAGATTTTACCATCGAGTCCGCATCATATTCTTTTAAAGGAGTAATATCTGCATCAATAAGTGGAAGCTCTAATTTTAAAATTCCCATATTGTTGCGAAATATAAAAAGTATTGCGTGTATCCAAACAATTTTGTCATTAGATAACTTTGCTTTAAATGGCAAAAGAAGGATTCTTTCTTGGTTTGAAGTGAAGGAATTCCCATATATTTTATCGGATAATTCGAATTCTTTTTGCATTCTTGAAATGCGTTGCTGAAGTGCTTCTAATTCCGTATTGACAACATTTAGATAGATTGATGAATCGGAAGAAAGTAGCTCTATTCTAATAGTTTCTGCATTAATTTCGTAAGCTGGTTTATAGCCAGGGTGGGGTTGATATATTTTGTTTGTTTCAAAGTCACGTACCTTAAAAGATAAGGCAATATCATCCATATCCGTGCAAGGCATATTTTGATGAAAATCATTGACGGTATTGGCTAACGAAACACCTAATGAATCCATTATTTTTTGCTGATATTCTTTATTAAAACTTACATTGCTCTTGGATAATGCATCACATAATTTTGAAAACGATAATTTTGTATCAAATTTGATGGGATAGTACATGTGCAATTCGCCATAATTTAAATGTGTTATTTCTTTTTTGTTTTTTGCCATAATATTTGCCTTTTTAAGTAATTTACTCCTTCTTCGGTTTCCTCTTCCTCTTCACATAAGAGAAATCCGGAAATAAGTCTTTTAGCAACTCAGCAGTTTCTCCTGCCTTATCATCCTCATTCATATTCTGAACCAGTAGTTGGTCGTCATCATCAAGATTCAACGAAACAGTATATTCCTTATCCGGCTCTATTGGATTCATTGGAAACTTTATCTCTTTGAGATAATATTCTGTTTCGGTTATTTCGCCATCCTCTAGTTTATCTCGTAGGCGTGCCCAATACTCAACCATCTTCTTGAAGTTATCAAGGTCTTCCTGTGGGCGTGGTCCGGCACTTGGAAGCCGTTCTTCAAATTTGAAACATATTTCTCCGTCTTTCATAGTAGGGCGTAGTCCGTATGCCCATTCGATATCAAACAGCACATGGAGCGCACTGAAGATACTGGCAACATTCGGGTCTGATAATGCATAGAAACTGACACCTAGATTGTTGGCGATGTTGAGTAAAGTCGCCTCGTCAGGATATCGGTTTCCGAGCTCGTAATTTCGGATTGTGGATTCGTTTAGCCCACACTTATCTGCCAATTCCTTTTGCGTCATTTCTGCTGCAATTCTGAAATTCCTAATCAAAAAGCCTACCCGGCTGGTGAAATTTTCGCCCATTTTAACTGCTCCTTATAAGTGTAATGAGTGTTGTAGCATGCACGAAAACACGAGGTACAAATCATGCACTTACATAGATTATAACATCAACAGTACAAAAGTGAAATGCTTTATTGGACGGGAATACGAGAGGGAGAATTACTTGTCCTGTCACCGGCAGATTTCAATTTTGAAAAGAAAACGCTTCGGATAAATAAATCATATCAGAGGCTGGAGGGAGAAGATGTGATTTATTTATCCGAAAATACCAAAGAGTAACAGGACAATCGTTATGCCAGATTTCTTTGCTATAGAGATGGAGGATTTTATAAATAGCATATACGGAATAAAGAGGAACGACAGAATTTTTACCATTTCAAAAAGTTATCTTCATCACGAAATGGATAGGGGAGCAAAGCTTGCAGGAGTGAAAAGAATCCGAATCCATGGATTACGACATTCCCACATTTCTCTGTTAATCAATTTAGGATTTTCTGCATTGGCAATAGGGGAAAGAGTCGGACATGAGGCGGTAGATATCACTTATCATTATGCACATTTATTTCCAACGGTGCAGACAGATATGACAGCACAATTGGAAACAGAAAGGGAGGCGTTAGTTAATGTCAGAAAAAGAATAGAGATGATAAAAACAGATGGCGTAATGTGACAATTGCATTTCGCATGTTGCCGGAAGAGAATGAAGAACTCAATAACCGGGTAAAACTCAGCGGGTTTCGTACCAAGCAGGATTATATTATCCAGAGCGTTCTTCATCAAAAAGTGGTTGCTATGGGAAATCCGTTGATGCTGGTGCAATTTCGGAAGAGCCTGCAACAGATTGAGCGTGAGCTTGAAAGAATTGAAAAGGCATCGGATATGGATGGGGAGCTATTGACTCCCATCCGCTCCATGCTGGAAATATTGGAAGGATTTAAGGAACAGCCGAGAACATTAGCAGGTATGAAGGAACTTACCGTACCGAATGAGGAATAAAAATACTTTTGGAAAGGAAGTGGCGGCTATGAGCAAAGAAACATTATTTGAAAAATTAGGCGTGAAATACATAGAAAAGGACGACATCTTTTATCCGTTGATTACATTAGGTGGCGAGGAGAAAAACATAGATGTTGGGAAATACGGTCACATGTGGATTGATTACATACGGACGGAGTATCCGCAGCGATACAAAAGTCTGGTGCGGTTTGGAGAATTACATGATAAGGCAGCAGAGGTAAATGAGGTTGCCTATGAGCTGCTGGAGGATATTGAAAAGGAATGGCTGGGCGAACATAAACCGAAGCAGGCCAATTCTTTTGTGGAAATGTATCGGTTACGAACACAGGCAAGAATGATAGCAGAGGAGGTAGTGCTGCATGATGTGGTGAACTGTTTTCATTAAGAGCTGTGTATGGTAAATGATATGCCGCATATCTGCGGCTCATAAGCTTCCTCAAGGGAGCTTTATCCGGCTCGCAGAGCCGTACAGCCACTCCGGCGAGGACGCGCAAAACCCGCTTGCGGGTCTGCATTTTTGATGGCGAAGCTGTCAAAAGTGCTTTTGCGTTACTTTTGACAAAAGTAACAAAACCTTCCCTAAGAAATTTGCTGTCTCGTGCCGTATCCGGCACTCGTTACGGATAAGAAAGAAATGCTTACATACATAACGAAAGAGGAGAATTTTGACAATGGAAAGAACAATCAGTTTTATGAATGGGAAGGGTTCCATCGGGCACAACACAAGAAGCTTTATCGCAGACAATGTGGATGCCAGCCGCACCAAGAATAATATTACACTTATCCACGAGGATATTAAGCAGGTCTACCATAAACTGTTTGACAAGGCGTGGGATGAATACAATGCAAAGCAGAAACGTAAGGACAGGCAGATTTTAAAAGCTATTATGAAAAGATATCCTGGAGTAAGCAGGAAAAATTATTTTATGAGGTGATTGTTCAGATTGGCAATAAGGATGACACCGGAGTGGGCAGTTCGGCTGCTGAGGTTGCAATGTGGGTGTTGTAGGATTATGTAAAAATGTTCTAGCTTCGTAATCCGCAGTTATATGTGATAGGTGCTTATATTCATCTGGATGAGGAAACACCGCATTTACATCTGAATTTTGTTCCATGGGTATCCGGTTGTAAAAGAGGATTGGAAACTAAGACGAGTCTTAAGGCGGCACTTGCTACCAGAGGATTTGCAAGCGAAGGCAAGGGAAACACTGAATGGAAGCAGTGGGCAGAGGCGGAGAAAGATGATATTGCCATTATCATGCGCCGGTACGGGATTGATTGGAAGAAGAAAAATACGCACAATCAGCAATTGGATTATAAGAAGCAGGAGCGGGCAAAGGAAGTGGCTACTCTTGAGGAAGAACTGGAGGGTGCACAGGTTGATCTTGAATTGAAAGAGGAAAGAATTGAATCGCTGGAAAAGGAAATAGAGAGTAAGCGTGTCAGTATGAGAACAGAACAGGTCGAGGCTCAAAAGAAACTGGATGATACCAAGGCTGAAAATGAGAAATTACAGTTGAAAACAACGGATTTACGCTTAAAGAATTCTGAATTACGGTTGGAATATTATGAGAATGTGGATCAGCTCACAGATAAACAAAAGGAAATCGAGGCAGCTCAAAAAGAGGCTGATAAGTGGATGATGATATTGGATACCGCAAAGTGTCAGGTAGAGCAGGCACAGATGAAGCTGGAGGAGGCGGAAAGGCTTAAAAAGGAACTTCTGGCAACTGTTGATGGCGACGATTATCGAAGGAGCAGGTAATAGAACTGAGGTATCAGAACCAGAGGATCTGGGAAGAGAACCGAAGTTTGAAGGACAAGCTGGAAAAGGCGTGTGAGTTTATGAAGCAGTTTGTAATTGACGGAATGAATCTGCTGGAGAGGTTTTTGGAATGGATTGGGAGAAGGTAAAGGATGTGAAAAAAGAAAAGAGGTAGCGTGTATTGTACATGTTACCTCAAAATTGTAATGAGCTGTTTAATTCTTTCACTATAAGTGAAAACACAGGTGCAAAAATTTGTGGTATGATCCAGCCAAGGAGGTGAGATACCATGAAACAATTTTATACCTGCAAAGATGTAATGGATGTGATGGGAGTAGGAGAATCCAAAGCATACAAAATAATTAAATGTTTGAACCAAGAATTAAATACTAAAGGATACATAACAGTAAGTGGAAAAGTATCCAGTAAATACTTTGAAGAAAGGGTTTACGGAATTGAATCAAATAATACAAAATAGAGTGTTGAATTTGTAGTATTTATGGTAAAATACAGGAGGATGCGATGTCTTTAGCAGATAAGATTTTTACATGTTTTAAAGGAGTAGAGAGGTTTACATTAAAAGAAGCATACGAAAAATATTCGGACAAACCGGCTGAAACAATTCGGGCAAGGATATATGATAATTTGGGCGTGAAATTTAAACGTATCGCAAAGGGTATATATTGCACGGTCGAATCAGAGGATGAAAAGTGTATCGTTTTAGAAGGTGATGGACGGGATTTATCTATTATAGAAGATAATAGTATAGATTGTATTTTTACAGATCATCCATGGTTGGATATAAAATCAAATAAAGGGGGAACCAGAGCATTTGCAGTGTATGATTGTTTCAAATATACACTAGATGACTTTAAGGAAAAAGCAAGGGTTTTAAAAGATGGTTGTTTTTTGGTAGAAGTTCTACCGGCGGAAAATGAAAATAACTATGAATATTTATATCAGATTAAGCAATATGCAAAAGAAGCGGGCTTCATTTATTATTCGAAGGTTGCATGGAAGAAAGGAACCTTTGTAAGCAATACAGGAAGAAAAGCAAAAAATACGCAAGATATTATGATTTTCTCTAAAGGAAAAGCGAGAAATATGCGTATTGACACAAAGAGAACAGAGCAGACCGGTAAATTGACATATATGAGTGGCTGTAAAGGAATGCTACCGACTATGTTTGATGTTCAACCTGTATCAAAGAAGAATAGAATTCATCAAAGTGAATTACCGGTTTCGTTGTGTGAGCAAATTCTTGAGTTCTTGACTTATGAAGGAGAGGTCGTTTTAGATTCGTTTGCGGGCAGTGGTGCTGTGGGTGAGGCGGCACTAAATCTGAAAAGAAATTGCATTCTAATTGAAATATTAAAAGATAATATTGAAAAGATTAAGAAAAGATTTGAGAATAATGTTTTGATGAAAACAGCAATGGAGTGATAAAAAATGAATCTGACAATGGACGATAAAGTGGCTGAAAATTATAAAAGTAATTCTCAGAAAATACGAGTAATAACAGAACAGTGGGTAAGCAATAATTTGTTCTGTCCGTATTGCGGTAAAGAAAAGATTGCTCATTATGAGAATAATAGACCAGTTGCGGATTTTTATTGTCCAGATTGTGCGGAGGAATACGAATTAAAAAGTAAGAATGGAACAATTGAGAATAAGGTAAATGATGGCGCATATGACACAATGATAAAAAGAATTGAATCAATTAATAATCCGAACTTCTTTTTTATGAACTATAATAAGCAGGATTTGCATGTAAAAGATTTTTTGATGGTTCCGAAGTATTTTTTCTCTCCAGAGATTATCGAAAAGAGAAAACCTTTATCGGATACAGCAAGAAGGGCAGGTTGGGTAGGTTGTAATATAGTCTTGAAGCAAATTCCTGAAGAAGGAAGAATTTTCATAGTAAAAAATGAAATTGAGATACCGCAGAAAGAAATTATATCAAAAGTAAAAAGAACAGATTTTATAAAACAGTATAAGTTAGATGCAAGAGGTTGGGTTTTAGATGTTTTAAATTGTGTGAATCAAATAGAAGGACGAGATTTTACTTTGGAGCAGATGTATAAGTTTGAAGATGTACTGTCAAAGAAACATCCAGATAACAACCATATTAAAGATAAGATACGTCAGAAGCTCCAGATACTAAGAGATAAAGGAATATTAGAATTTAGAGGAAGGGGACATTATAGAAAAATATAGAGTTGTTAGCTCGACAATTGAATAAAAGAGTGAGATTAGGATGGCAATAAAATGACAATAAGAAGAAGGAGAAAGCAAAAAGATATAGAAAACAGTACATAAATGAACTGTTTGTGTAATGAAAGTATTTCTAGATACATGAAAACAACTTTGCAAAGAGGAGTTTGAATAACAGATTGAAATGCCGAAAACCTCTATTTATGCGAGTTTCCAGCTTTTATTTTATCAAATTGTTTTAGTTTGACATTTACGTTGTTAATAGCTATTCCTGCATTATTTATATTGCTTCATTATGTGATGTATTGGTTAAATCTGATATAATAATTAGTTGTGTAATCAAGTTTTTAGAACTAAGAAAATCAGAATTTTTGTGTAAAGGAGAACTTTATGAAAAAGATATTAGTGACAGGCGGAACAACTTTTGTAAGTAAATATGTGGCAGAATATTTTGTGAATGTGGGGTATGAAGTATTTATCGGGTGTTAAATCGATATTAGTATATTATATAATATTGAAGATGGATATAGTCTAGTGAACAAAATTGGACAGTGTATTTATTGAATATTTAATATAATTAGCATTTTAGAATAAGGAGAACCAATGAATAGTTTATTTTATTGTGGCGTAGAAAGAAAAGAGATAATTAATAATTTTATAGAAAAATTGGACAGATATTCGGAAGAAACTTCTAGACCAATATATATTATAGAAAAGGCATTGGGAAATGAAGGAAAAATTGATGAATATGAGTATAAGGAAAAGATAATTGTCTTAATACCAAAACAGAGAATTTTACTAATTAACCTTGGAAAAGAATGTGAAGAGTTTAACAATTTTGTAGATGATTTTATAGATGACCTAGAATATTTATCTAAAAGATATGAATATCAAAAATATATAGGTAGAAAAAGAATATGGCAAGATTGTATAGAAATCGTGCAATTTGAATATATAAAAGATTTAGAAATAGAGGAAATATTAAGAAAATATAGGATTCCAGTTCAAAATGAGAGAATTGTAGAACTTTTAATATCACTATTAATAGGGAGTATTAATGATATTAATAAAATTGGTGCAGAAGTTCCGGAAACTTTATTAGATAAGGTAAAGAAGAAAATAGTATTATTTGATGGAATGCAAAGTAGATTTATTTTTGAAGATATTGATAAGAATATAATTACTATTCAAGGATTGGCTGGAACAGGGAAAACGGAATTGTTATTGAACAAACTTAGAGAAATATATGTTGGCGAAAAGGAAAGTAAAATAGTATTTACGTGTCACAATAAAGTTTTGGCACAAGATATGGTTTATAGGATTCCTCAATTTTTTAATTTTATGAAAGTAGAAGAACAAATTGAATGGAATAAGCGTTTATGGGTTTTTCCTAGTTGGGGATCTCAGAATATGCCTAATACAGGTTTATATAGTTATATCTGTTGGAACTATCATTTAGATTTTAGAAGATATTCATTTACTAATACATTTGATAATGTATGTAAATTGGCAATTGAGGAATTGGAGAAAAAAGAAACAATAGAAAAATGTTTTGATTACATTTTTATTGATGAAAGCCAAGATTTTACGGATAATTTCATAAAGTTATGTAAAATGGTTACTGCTAAAAGAATTTATATTGCAGGAGATATTTTTCAAAATGTTTTTGATACAGATATAAAAAAATCTGTTAGTAGTGATTATTTATTAAATAAATGTTATAGAACAGATCCTAAGACACTAATGTTAGCACATTCGATAGGAATGGGATTGTATGAAAAACCTGTCATTAGATGGTTGGATGATGATGAGTGGGAAGCGTGCGGATATTTACCACAAAGACATGATGGAAAATTTCTTTTAAAGAGAATGCCACTTCGTCGATTTGAGGATATCGATTCATTTGGAATTATGAGTATACAGATAAAATCTGCAGACATTCAAGTTATAAATCAAAAGGTAATGGAGTGTATGGATGAGATTATAGAAAAAAATCCCACAGTTGAACCACATGATATTGCTATAGTTCTTTTGGGAAATAATAAGATTAATTATAATATTGCAGATAGTTTATGCCTATTGATTGACGAAAGATATGATTGGGAGTCGACCAGAGGATATGTGAGTAAGGTAAAAGAAAAGAATAAGGTTTTTATTAGTAATACAAACAATATTAAAGGGTTGGAATTTCCTTTTGTAATATGCATAGAAACAGGGGTTATAAATGATGATATTCGGAAGAGAAACTCAATTTATATGATTTTAACAAGATCATTTTTATCATCATATTTTATAGTTAATAGTGTAAATGAGCAATTTATAAAAATATATGAAGCAGCCATAAATTATATTAATAAAAATGGTTACATGGAGTTACGAGAGCCTGGGGAAACAGAAAAATTATTGCAGGCAGAAAAAATTAGAATTGCTGCCCAAAATAGACGGAAATCTGTTGAAGACATGATAAATGAAGTTTGTAATGAGTACCCGCAGTTGTCTGCGGATGAAAGAAGCGAATTACAGAGAATAGTGCCTAAAAGAGTTGTGGAAAGAACAGAAAATGAAGTAAAAGCAAAAACTAGAAGAATAATAGAGGCAATGATTGATGAGGTGTAGCTAATGAAAAAATATTATTTTCACACCTCAAAATACTCAAATCAAGAACTGGGATCTATTAGAGAGCAATATGATATTGTAAGTTATTTACTTTCAGTAATGACCATTTTAAATGTTGAACCATTGCGTGAAATAGATAGTAAAGAGGCAGACCTTGTGATATTTGTTGACAAGATGAGCCGTTTGTTTTGGGGTGAAGAAGATAAAATTCATAGTATCCAATATCCTTTTCTACTAAAGGAGAAAGAAGGATTTTTAATATCATTATTTCAGGGCAGGATAATTGATAGTCAAACAATGGCGATTTTATCTACAATTATTAGAGATAAGAATAGTATTGTGAAGTCAATAGAAAATATGCTGGATGTTTTTATGGATACCATGAATGAGTTTGAAATTCTAGATAATAATTATGCTCAGTTTTGTTGGGAATTATTATTATATTTATTATCATTTGAATCTGGTTATTTAAGATATGATCATGATGAAGATGAGAATAGAGTAGATCCAATTTTACATCCGGTTGATCATATAGATTTGTTTTATTCTAGTAATAGTACATTTAAAATTGGGTTACAAGATAGAATTGATGTTGACGATTTGAAAAGTATATTGAGTATCAACGAAAAATGTTATTCGATTAATTACCATAGAGATAAAAGATAAGTACATGATAGTTGAGGGTGAAATTCATAAGTATGAAAGCTTGGAATAAAGTTATTGGGTACAATTTGGGTACAACAGTTTTGTAACCAAATTAACAAGACACAAAATCGTATCAAAATGATACGATTTTGCGATGAAATAACATCAGATTTATATGAAAAATCAAACCAGAAAAAGAGTTTGAGTAGTAAACAGAGCTTCATAAATGGCGTAAATAAGCCATTTATGGGGCTTTTTCTTTTATCGTGATACCTGTTTTGATAGTACCACAGATATTAAGGAGTACTAAACAGAAGTGTCCAGAGATATAATTATGCATTATTAAGCTGAAATATGTGTAGATATGTCAATAGTTGGAGCATTTATTTAAAGAATATGTTATGATAATAATATAATGTTTGGTTTTAAGCATAATATCATTAAAATGTGTATACTAAGATTTTTAATATCACAGATGATGCACAAAGTTGATTTAATAAATCTGATATAGTTATTATGGCATAAAATTATACTGTTCGAAGGAGTATGAACAGCTGATATGGCAAAAGAACTGGGAATCGGCATTGCAACAGTAAAACGTAAAATAAAAAATGTCAAATGTATCATATATAGGAAACGGATATAGCGGACATTGAGTGATTAAATAATTTTTGAGACAGCAGTATGATTTTGGACTAACAGTCCAATGAAATGATAGTTCTTATAAGGTATTATAAAATAAAAAGTTTGGAGGATATCTTATGGGAACTAATTTTTATCTTATGAGTAGAAATAAAAAGCTGATAAGGGAGCATTTTGCTGTCGAAACAGAATATGACATAAAGGATATTGAATACGCAATAGTTGATGAACCCTATCTAGGATATGAGATTCATCTGAATAAGTTAAGTTGTGGATGGCGTCCGCTATTCCAAAGACATAAGACAATCAAGACATTTAAGGAGCTGGAAGAGTTTTGCCTAAAAAATAAAAGCGTTATAAGCATTTATGATGAATATGGAAGAAGATATACATGGAAACAATATTTTGAAAGAGTATATGAGCATAGTCAGCAAAAGAAACAGCCACGTAAATGGATATATGATATCGATTCAACTTTCTCCAATTGTGAACCACGTTTACAAAATGTATCATGTACTGAACAGGAGGCAGAAATATATATTCCATTCTGTCATAGAGAATATAACGAAAAGCAAAAGCTGGCGAAGGAACGCTTTCATGTGAATGAAAGACTATGGTGCAAAGAAGAGTATTGGGAAGATCCGGATTATCCATTTGATTGGACAGAAGGTGAGTTTTGCTAGAAGGAGCATATGCTTATGTATGGGAATATTGATATGGAAAAAACTGGAATTTTATTGAAGGAGATGTTTGATAAATGTGGTTATACAGTCAATGATATTCAGAAAATATTGCATTTATCATGCCCACAGCCTATATATCGATGGTTTAAGGGCAACATTTTACCATCAGTAGATCATTTGTATGTATTGAGCAGATTGCTCAAGGTGCATATGGAAGATTTGCTTGTGCCTAAATGTGAATATAGTATCGTTAAGGAAAAGTATGTAGAAAAGTCATTAGGTGAAAAAAGACTATATGAATATTGGAAACGCTTATGCAGAAAGAAATGTGCATAGATTTTGGTTGGGGAGATAACATGGCGCAATCTATGGATGAAGATATTAAGAAAATTGCATGTATGATAACAGAACTTGATGGATTAGCATATAGTACATATAAACCAATAGTTGAAGATATATGTACCAGAAAGGCATCCGAATCAGAGGTTGAACACATTTTGGATTATATGGTCGGAATGTGTAATAGCGATAGAATGCTAGAACTATTTAAGCAGGTATGCAGAAAGTATATATATTTGTATCCGGAAATGATTACATCAGAAATATATACATATAAAGATATGTATGAAGGAACAGAAAAGGATTGATCTTGTGTAGATATTGCACAGATTGGTGATAGTAAATGAGTAGAAGATTATCGTTACATATTTTACTTCCCATAGAAGGTTATGAGGAAGATAAGATATATAAAAGTCAAGATATTTCACTTAGAATGACAGATTTAAGGCAAGAGCCAGATGGCATATATTATATAAGGTTGAAGAGTAAGTCTGTTTATGCATCACTTGACGATATTGTTAGATTTGCAAGTGAAAAATATTCATTAGGTGAAATACATAATTTCTCGATGCATACAGATTATTTAAAAAACAGCATAATTCAATATAAAGGAAATGATTATGTTGTTACCGCAACAGAAGTTAAGTAACTTGAAAAGGAACACATTACAGAAGCTGTGTATTGTAACGAATACAGATGTTGTAGTCTGAGCTGGTTCTATAGCAGTATTGGATATGAATTAGTTCAAGATGATATTGAAGTTGTAGATGATGAACTGATAAAAAAGGCAGCAGTTTTAGTTGGTTATGAATGTGATAAAGATTTTGCAGAGGGAATGTCAGATGTTATTGAAAATAATATTGAGGGACAAGACAAATTTATAGCTTCTCTTGTATTAGCAAAGGAGATAGCAAGAACAATGAATGGAAGAGCAGTTCTTATGTGTGATTAACAAAGTAAGTATTGGAGAAACAATTAGGAACATTGATGATGGAAACTTGCGTGGAATCATATAAGCAGAATTACTGATTTGTAAGAATTGTATATTATATACAACATGTAAGCACACATCATATGATTCGCAGAATTCTACCTATAAGGAGGAAGACTATGCATTTTCAAAGCTTAAAGAAAGATATAAAAAATGGACTGGAAATAGCTTCGATGATAAGGATTTGATTTCTTTTGGTCTGGTAAATGAACGGGGAAACTTGACCAATGCAGGAGCGTTACTTGCCGATGAAAGTCCTATTCGTTGTTCAAGGCTTTTTTGTACAAGATGGAATGGGTTGAATAAAAGTGGCGGTGCAGTCGATGCATTGGATGATGCTGAGTATTCGGGAAGTGTTATTTCATTGATTGAAAATGGTGAAGCATTTATCAAAAGTAATTGCAAAATGAAATGGCGTAAAACAGCAAATTCAAGAGAAGAAATGCCGGAGTATGTAGAGCGAAGCTATCATGAAGCACTCGTAAATGCTTTGGCACATCGTGATTATTTGGTAAATGGAAGTGAAGTTCATATTGACATATATGATGACAGAATGGAAATCTATTCTCCGGGAGGAATGCCGGACGGATCCATAATTCAGGACAGAGATCCGCTTATAGTACCTTCAACCAGAAGAAACTCGATTCTTGCAGATGTGTTCAACAGGCTTGGATATATGGAGCGTAAAGGTAGTGGATTTGGAAAGATTATTAGTGGATATGAATTTCAAATTAATTATGATGAGAGTAAAAGACCATCATTCCGTTCAGACAGATATCAGTTTACTGTAGTAATGCCGAACCTGAACTATGATGTTTCTCAAGAATTTGAAGAAAATAAGACAATGTCCGAATCAATGTCCAAATTAATGTCCGAATCAATGTCCGAATTGGAAAGAACAAGAATGCAGATTATTTTGCACTATCTCGATACAAATAAAGAAATAAATAGCTCTATTGCAGCAAAATTATTGAAAGTGGAAATAAAGACGGCAAGCCGACTGTTATCGAAGGCAGAAAAATTGTACATTCTTAATAGTTATGGAAAAACAAAGAATAAAGTATATTTTAGAGAATAGAGCAATGAAATAGAGAGAAAGACATCAGCAGATCCAGTTAATCATACAAATGCTTTTATGTTGAAGTCAATAACTCTTATAATGAAGATGGGGAATGTCATAGAAATTTTGAATGATGATAAAAAGCCTGCATCAGAGAAATTCTGGGAACTTGAAAAACGGATAAAAGAAGATAAGCGTCATCCGGGAGTTATCATGGAGATGAGTAAGTCAGAGGTGATATGGGATATTGTTCGTCTTATTAGATTGAAAGTAATTGCATATGATGATTTATCAGACTTTAGAGATGAATTACAGCTGGAAGTCAAGAGAATACTTGAGATGAGCAGGTGATACATATGGAGATTGGTGCAACAAAAGCAGTTCAAGATCGACTAAAAACAACAAAGATTGAAGAAAGCAAAAGCGCTTCACTTGTGTTCTGCTGGGACACACATTTGACGAAAATAAAAGGAAGAAATGTCTTGTTTATTGTAAATGCCAGTAATCGTTATACAATAGCAATGACAGATATTGAACCAAGAAACTGGAATTACTATGCAATGTATATTATCCGTGTGATTCATGGCATGATGCAGGAAATGGGATATTCCGAGGAGCAGATAGGGCTGTATTTTAAAATGTCAGGCGATACAACTATAACCAAAACTCATGGTAGGAAATCGGTTGGTGGCATTAACAGAATGGTAATGGATGCACAGTATTTTGGTAAAAAGCTGGAGAAAGAAGCAAAGTATCAATGGAAACTTAGTGAGTATCTGAACAGAGATATCTGCCAGCCAGAGGGATTTGATGCGTATGGATATCCGAGTGAACTTTTTAAATTAGACATGGAACGATTAGGGATTGTTGCGAAGAGAAAGCCGGCAAAGGTAATTGATTTCGCTCAGTACATAGAAAACAATCGTGGTACTAACCATTAGTACCACAAAACTTTTTCTTGCAGAAATATCGACTGGAGATTATAATTTCCATAGGTGGACAAGCAAGTCGGCAGAAAATTATTCTGTGAATAGTAAACGAACCTGCAAGCCACCAGAACTACACACAATAATAAAAAAGTGCAATGGTACTGGATTGGTACTAAAAATATGTGAAACGAAAAATAATGTGTGGAAAAGATGCAGTTTATCAATACACAATAGTATAGATAACTGCATTGAAATAATCTGAATTAAACCAGACTCTGCGAGTTTGAGTAGTAAACTGTAAATTAGCAAACTCTATTATCCTGAAATTAGTAAACTTCATTATCCCGTCATAGGTAGAGTCCTAAACATATTTTTTGGTATGTTTGGGGCTCTTTTTTTAATGGAGAAAGAGGGTACATATCATCCGTATGGCAGGATCATCAGAGGATTTTGTCAAAGTTCACAAAAATATTATAAATATTTTATTAAATATTCCAGATAGACAACATATATTTTTTCTGATACTATTACATGCAGTTATTAAATAGTTACGAATCAGAAGGATTGTTACTGAAATATTTATTTATCGTCAGGCAAGACCTTATAGTAGTATAGGAATAGGTTTTCTATATACTGTAATGGCCTTTTTTTATTTGTCTGGCAGCGGGGGAACAGGAATATGGTTATCTATAAGATTTTGAATAATAATCTGATACTGTCCAGGGATGGACAGGGACATGAAGTTATTGTAAAGGGCTGCGGAATTGCCTTTCAGAAAAAGAAAGGACAGCAAGTGGAGGAGTCCAGGATCGAGAAGATCTTTACTGCGGAAAATGCCCAGATCAGCAAGGAGATACAGGGTTATCTGACTGCTATTCCGGAAAAATATCTGGATTTTGTGGGAGCTTTTGTAAATGAAGTGAAGGAAAAAGAGGGGATGAAATTAAATGACAGTATTTATTTTTCCCTTAGCGACCATATCATGGGTGCAATCTCCAGACTTGAAAACGGGATCCGTCTTCAGAATATGCTGCTTCTGGATATCAAGCAGCTTTATCATAAGGAATATGAGATCGGCTTGGAATTACTGAAAAAGGTAAATGAGATGTTCGAGGTAGATCTTTCTGCAGATGAAGCAGGATTTTTTGCATTGCATTTTGTGAATGCGGAAGATGGCGGCAAGACGGACAGCTATCAGATTTCCATTATCGTACATCAGATCCTGGACATCGTGGAGAAGTATTATGACAATATGGAATTTCAGGAGGATAATCTGTATTATCAGCGGTTTCTCACGCATCTGAAATATTTTGCCCAGAGATTCCTTCATAAAGAACTTCACTATGATGAGAATCAGGAGCTTTTCAAGATCATCAAGGAGCAGTACAGAGAAGCTTACGGCTGTGTAAAAATGATCTATCTTATGATGGAAGAGGAATATAAATACGCTATGACTGAGGACGAAATGCTGTATCTGACGATTCATATCCAGAAGATCACAGAAGACCATAAACGTCTGAAAAATCTGTGAAAAGAGATTGTTTTATAAATTAGGTGTTAATGGATTGTTACTGAAATACGTGGCATGTGCGTATCTTTTCAGGCAAGACCTTTAATATAAATTTCAATATTTATTATTAAAGGAGGTCCCCAAATGAAAAAGGACTATGCAAAAACTGCAGACACACTGATTGCAGCGCTGGGCGGAAAAGATAATATCACCCGTCTGTTCCACTGCATGACAAGGCTTCGTTTCTATGTGAAAGACAGATCGAAGATCAACGAGAAAGAGATCTTAAAGCTTTCTGAGATCTCCGGCGTTAACTGGCATGAAGATCAGTTCCAGGTTATCGCAGGAAACGAAGTAAACGCTGTTTACAAGGCATTGGAAGACAAAGGCGTTCCTACCGATGATGCACCGGCAGCGAACTCTGACAGCTCAAAGAGTGTTGTTTCAAAAGTTATCGATGCCATCACCGGATGTATGACTCCGATGATTCCTGCCCTGACTGCAGCCGGTATGATCAAAGTTGTACTTACCCTGCTGACAACTTTTCATCTGGTATCAGAAACAAGCAGTACCTACCAGGTGATCAGTTTTATCGGAGATGTTACTTTCTACTTCATGCCGTTCCTGATCGCAGCAAATGCTGCCAAGGTTTTCCGCGTGAACCAGTCACTGGCGCTGTTTATTGCCGGTGTTTACTTAAGCCCTACCTTTGTAACTATGGTAGCTGGTGATGCGGCAATCACACTGTTTGGTCTGCCAATCACAAAAGCAACTTATTCTTATTCCGTTATTCCGGTTATCCTGATGGTATGGATCACACATTATATTGAGATTCTGGTTGATAAGATCACACCGAAAATGGTAAAACTGATCCTGCACCCGACACTGGTAATTCTGATCAGTGCACCAATCGCCCTGATCGTAGTTGGACCGATCGGAACAATTATTGGTAACGGACTTGCGGTAGCCATCAACTTCCTGTCCGTAAAACTTGGTTTTATTATTGTAGGTATCCTTGCAGCAACCTTCCCGTTCATCGTTATGACCGGTATGCACCATGCGCTGACACCGATCGGACTGAATGCCATTGCAACCGGTGGTACCGATACACTGATCTTTGTATCTCAGGTATGCTCTAACCTTGCACAGTCCGGAGCTTCTCTTGCAGTAGCTGTAAGATCCAAGGACAGCAACATGAAACAGTTGGCAAGTGCAGCCGGTGTTTCCGCTCTTATGGGTATCACAGAGCCTGCTCTGTATGGTGTTACACTGAAACTGAAAAGACCGGTTGTAGCAGCTTCCATCGCAGCCGGAATCGGTGGTATCGTAGGAGGACTTCTTCAGGTTTCTCTTTACATTGCACAGAATTGTATCATGGCGATCCCGGCGTTTATCGGCGAGAAGGGATTAAGCAATCTGATTTATGGAATCATTATGATCGTGGTATCTTTTGTAGCTGCTTTTGTTCTTACACTTATCTTCGGATTTGAGGATGTAAAGGCTGAGACAGAGGATGAAGTACAGAACACAGATACAGAAAAACAGCCGGCACAGCAGAACGCTCCGCTTGTAGATAAGATCGAGCTTTGTGCACCGGTAGCAGGAACTGTAAAAGCACTTTCCGATGTTCCGGATAAAACTTTTGCTGATAAGGTTTTAGGTGACGGAGCAGCGATCGTTCCATCAGAAGGAAAGGTTTATGCACCGGCAGATGGTACGGTGGCAAATATCATGGAGAGCAAACATGGAATCATGTTTGTGACAGAAAGTGGAGTAGAAATTCTGATCCACATCGGACTTGATACTGTAAATTTAAATGGTAAATATTTTAAATCCCATGTTTCTGAGGGAGATAAGGTAAAAAAAGGAAAGCTTCTTGTGGAATTCGATATGGATGCCATTAAGAAAGAAGGATATGATCTGATCACACCGGTTGTTGTGACCAATATTTCTGATTATATCAAAGCAGTATGTATGGAAAAAGAAGATGCAGCTGTAAATGCAGGAGATAAATTTCTGACTATTGTATAAGAATAACAACGAAACATCAGGCGGAGATAACAGATCCGCCTGATGTTTGTAAAAAGGAGAAAATTAAAAAATGAAAAATTATAATCGTATGCCGGAAAAATTTCTCTGGGGCGGAGCAACTGCTGCAAACCAGTATGAAGGCGGTTGGGATGAGGATGGCAGAGGCCCGTCCATTGCAGATGTCCTGACAGGAGGAAGTGTGGATAAGGAACGTCGTCTTACACCGCCGGCACCGTTACCGGAAGAATTTTATCCCAATCACCAGGCAACTGATTTTTATCATCACTGGAAAGAGGATATTGCTCTTTTTGCAGAGATGGGATTTAAGGTATATCGTTTTTCTATTTCTTGGTCCAGAGTGTTCCCAAATGGGGATGAGGAAACTCCAAATGAGGAAGGCCTTAAGTTCTACGACAATGTGATCGATGAGTTGAGAAAATATAACATTGAGCCGCTGATAACGATCTCTCATTATGAGAATCCCCTTCATCTTTCTCTGGAGTATGGCGGATGGAAAAGCCGTAAGATGATCGATTTCTATCTTCGATTTGCAAAGGTTTTATTTGAGAGATATAAAGGTAAGGTAAAATATTGGCTGACTTTTAATGAGATCAATATGCTGACGCAGGACTTTGGTGCGGTATTCTGTGCAGGAATGCTGGACCCGAAGGATGTATGTGAGCAGAGCCGTTATCAGGCAATGCATCACCAGCTGGTAGCAAGTGCACTTGCAGTTTCCATGGCTCATGAGATCGATCCGGAGTTTATGCTTGGCTGTATGCTTGCTTATCACAATGGTTATCCATATACCTGCCATCCGGATGATATCTTATATGCACAGCAGTTTGGGCAGATCCACAATTCCATTGCCGGTGATGTTCATGTAAGAGGATATTATCCGGGATTTGCAGCGAGATACTTTGAGGAGCACGGAATCCAGCTGGAGGTTCTTCAGGAGGATAAAGAGATCCTCAAGAAGGGTACGGTGGACTTTTTCACCATCAGCTATTATTCCAGTAGCTGTGTCAGCGTGACAAAGGACGGAGAGAAAACGGCCGGAAATGGAAGTGACAATCTGAAAAATCCATATCTGAAAGCTTCCGACTGGGGCTGGCAGATCGATGCAACTGGTCTTCGCTATGTTCTGAACCAGATCTATGACCGCTATCAGATTCCAATCATGATCGTGGAAAATGGTCTTGGGGCGGTGGATCAGCTGACAGAGGATGGAAAGATTCACGATGATTACCGTATTGAATATATGCGCCGCCATATAGAGCAGATGAAGGAAGCAATCCATGACGGAGTAGATCTGATCGGCTACACCTGCTGGGGCTGTACAGATCTTGTCAGTGCCTCCACCGGAGAATTCAAGAAGCGTTATGGTCTTATCTATGTAAATAAAAATGATGACGGGACCGGAGACTTTTCCAGAATCCGCAAAGATTCTTTTTACTGGTACAAAAAAGTGATTGAATCCTGCGGGGAAGAGCTTTAACTGAATCAGTTGCGAAGCAGTTATCTGGTGTAGAATTATGTAACGAATGCGGTTGCTTTTATCCGGTTGACGACAAAATCCTGGAGTATGACAATGTACTCCGGGATTTTTTGGGAAGGTTGACTTTTACACGGTAAAGTGTAATACTTATTGTAAGTGACGAATGTGATGAGTGTTTTTTATGCCGGATGAAAAAGTACTGCAGGTAGCGATACTTATATGGGGATGTGTATTTTGTGCCATAGCTGCATTACGTATATTTCTGAGCAGTAATTATGACAGGGAAAAGCGTCGGTATCTTATCCTGATGGAGAGTTTTGCTTCCCTGTTATTGCTGATGGATGCCATGGCGCATATTTTCAGCGGATATCCCGGAGTTCCGGGCAGTGTGATGGTCTGTATTTCGAGTTTTCTCGTATTCCTTTTAAGTGACGTATTCCTGCTGTGTTTTCACATTTATGTGTGTGTTTATCTGTTTTCGAAGAAAGAGCGGAGAACATTAAAAAGAGTAAAAGCCGGATATGTTATTGCTGCCGCAGGGGCTGCTTTTGTGGTGATCTCGCAGTTTACTCACTGGTATTATTACATAGATGGGGATAATTGTTATCATCGGGCATCGTTATATATTATGTCAATTCTTCTTCCGGCAGCAGGCTTGCTCATTGATCTTACGCTTCTGTTCCAGTACAAAAAGAGAGTCAGTCGGAAGCTCCTGTTCTCTATGCTGTCATGCGTTGTACTTCCGGCAGTGGCGGCAGCTGTGCAGGCATTCTGGTATGGAATGTCGCTGATCGAGTTTTCTGTTGGTATCTCCATGATCATTATGTTTATCGTGACGATGACGGAGCTGAATCAGGAAATGTATCAGCTGATAAGCAGAGAGGGCAAGATAAAGGAAAGACTTGAGATCGCAACGATACTGAATAAATGTATTGCTGAGCTGATATCAGGAGAAGATGAAGATGCGGCGATTTTGTTTCATGGTGTTCTCCTTCCCAAAGATACTTAGCACCATCAAGCAGATCAATGATAGCTGTAAGCATATTGTTATAGTCGGTCTGTAGTTCCTTAATTTCATCATTGGTAGGAAGATTGCTTAAATTTTGTTGATTACAGCAATTAGTAAATGCTTTCTGTATTTCAAGTAATTGCAGATATAATGCATTAACAGTCTGCACAAGAGGATATATAGTTTCTTTCTTGCCGACAACGCAGATGCGGTTATAGATGCAGGAACGGACAAAGTAATCTTTCTTCATCATGCCACTGGCAAGAATGCGGGCTTCGATTTATTTGCGTTCAGCATCGCTGATTCTAAAACTTATAGTTGGATGTTTGTGTTGATTGCTCATGGTAAAGCTCCTTTCATAGTGGGGTGACAGCAGGTACAGTTAAGCACCCGCAAGCCATATTTGATTATTCTGAAACGCTTGAAAGGATATATGGGGTATGCAAACATAATATCTGTCATATACATGGGATAAGAGAGATAAATTATGAAGAGCAAAAACGTAAGGATATGGTTTCAATTGGCAAGGATTATAGTAAACTGATTATTGGATATGAGGAAAAATTATTAAATTTAAAAGAGCATAATTTACTTTATAATGATGAAAACATAAGAAATGCTATTCATATTGCTAAAACGGGATTAATAAACGATACGAATCAAAATATATTTCATGAAAAAGAATTTTTTGAAGATATCGAAAAAGCAGATATTCAGTAGGTTTATCATATTCAGATGTAGATATGCCATATGTTAAGGAAATATGTGATAGACTTAGAAAATCGAAAAAAATGAGAGCGAGTAGGTGGTATCTTGAAGAATATGATTCAGTTGAACGCAGAAATGAATTTAAAAGAAAAATTACAAAAGTAGGATATAGTGGTAATTTCGCAGAATTTAAAATGTAGATGTATTAGAGTATATGTTAAGACTTTAAACCAGTCTCTTATGTAAAAGTGAGACTGGTGTTTCCCAAACAAAAAGATATTAAGAAACAGCCCATGTTTACCTGCTTGCAAACAAAAGAATATTGCTACTAGACTAAGAGATACTACATAAGTGTGTTGGTATCTCTTTTTTGTTGCCGTGAAACAGCAGACTATTTCATTTCTGCTTGATTACCTTAAAACTTATTAGTCTATGGTTTGTCAAGGGCTTGTTGCGTGAGAAATGCTGAATATCACCCTTTACAAAACATAGGCTGATAAGTAACTTTTCAAAAGCAGAAAAGAAATGGCAATGCTTATAACAATATGATATAATGCAGATGAAGACAAAAAAGGAATTTGTCGAGCTGGTTAGTTCGAGATAATTTTGAGTTTGTTAAGATGTGGTGCACTTGATGGAATCACAGGTACGACATCATATTATGGAGGATGAAATAGATGATAGGTTTGATTGTTGCGAGGTCAAAGAATAATGTTATAGGCAAGAATGGTAATATACCATGGAAAATAAAGGGAGAACAAAAGCAATTTAGAGAGTTAACAACGGGTAATGTGGTTATTATGGGGCGAAAGTCTTATGAAGAAATCGGTCATCCGTTGCCTAATAGAATGAATATTGTTGTTTCCACCACAACAGAGTATCAAGGAGATAATTTAGTTTCAGTTAAATCATTAGAAGATGCATTATTATTGGCTAAAGGACGAGATGTATACATATCTGGTGGATATGGACTATTTAAGGAAGCTTTGCAAATAGTAGATAAAATGTATATCACAGAAGTAGATTTAAATATTGAAGATGGAGATACATTCTTTCCAGAATTTGATATCAATGATTTTGAAGTTTTGATAGGGGAAACACTTGGTGAGGAAGTGAAATATACGAGAACATTTTATGTAAGGAAAAAATGAATTGAGTAAATTTTGGATTTAGGGTGTTTTCATAAATATATTGCTTTTTATGCATATATAAATTGTTGTAAGACAAATTCCAGTTTGTATGGGGCGATAAAATCAGAATTTGAGAGAGGATTGAATATGAATAAGGAATGGTCTGAACTTAATAAAACAATGCAGGCACAAATAAAAAAGAAAGATACTTATAAGAGGGGTATTGATACTTTACTTACTTTACGAAGTCAGTTAATACAAACCTTAGTATCTTTCAAAGAAGAATTATGCAGAGAAGATTTTAACTCAATCCCCTTCATAAACGCTGATGGTTATCATAGTAAGACGATTGCTTATTCTATTTGGCATATTTTCCGCATTGAAGATATAGTTGTGCATACAGTGATAAATGAAGATGAACAAGTATTTTTTGCAGGCAATTATCAAGAGCGTATCAATTCACCTATCATTACAACAGGAAATGAACTCATGAAACAGCAGATTGCAGACTTTTCAAAACAGCTTAATCTGGAAGAATTATATTTATATATTTTCGAAGTATGGGAAAGCACTGAGAAAATGCTTGAACGGTTATCTTATGATGAATTGAAAAGAAAAATACCGAAAGAAAGAAAAGGATACTTAGAATCGTTGAATGTAGTAAACGACAATGAAAAAGCAATTTGGCTGATTGATTATTGGTGTAATAAAGATATTTGTGGACTAATTCAAATGCCGTTTTCAAGACATTGGATTATGCACACAGAAGCCTGTTTGCGTATAAAGAACAAGATACATTCATAGGCAAAAATTTCAGTTTGTAGAACTAAGGAAATTGGAATTTAAGGAGGAATAAAGTATGGTTAGTGATTTTATAAGAGCAGCATTTCCATGGATTTTAATGGGTTTATTTGTAGCAATCAGTTGTTCCCTTATGAGTAAAAAAGAGAAATAAATTCCTGTTTGTATTTATAAAAGAGAAAAAATGAGAAAAGTAGTTTTATTTATTGCCATGAGCCTTGACGGATATATTGCGGACGGTAATGGTGGAGTAGCTTGGCTAAATGGTCATGGAAATGACAATGAAAACATCGACACTTATACAGAATTTACCAAAGATATAGATACTGTCTTAATGGGGTGGAATACTTCTCATCAGGTTGTTACTGAACTTTCTCCGCAAGAATGGGTATATAATAAATTTACAACTTATGTATTAACACATAAAGAGTGCAATTCTTCCCAACAAATTCATTTTACAAGTGAAAATCCTGTTTTATTATTGGAACGGCTAAAACAAGAAGCAGGAAAGGATATTTGGATTTGTGGCGGAGCAAATCTTGTTCAGCAGTTGGTAAGCAAAAATATGATTGATAAATATTACATTTCTGTTATTCCTACTCTGTTAGGAAATGGGGTTCGTCTTTTGGGCAACATAGACAGGGAAATAAAGTTAAGGCTTTGTAAAACACAGACTTATAACGGAATAACCGATTTGATTTATATGCGTAGATAACTAGAGAGAAACAGAAAAGCTGTTAAACCGACGGAGCGATCCGACCACGTTGGCGGGAAAATCCTTAAGATTTTTCCGCCATGCTTGCAAGGGGGCGGTTCGCTTCGGCGGTTCGGCGAGCTTGCGAGCCGTTCAAAGCCCCCGTTATCTAACAAGGGGGGCAAAAAAAACAAGAAACACTATACACTAACAAGCGGAAAACGCTGTATTTATAAGGCAAAACCCCATTTTTACAGTAGTGATATAAATTGTACCTATATCACTATGAAAATTGAATAGTAAATATGAGAAAGACAGTTGATTTCAAAAAATAAGAAATTGATTGTCGTTTTCTTTTGCAGAAATTTAAGTGCAGGCAATTATGGTAGTTGTCGTAATTGCTGTCAGCTCAGTGTTTATCACTGATGGTGTGAAAGATTTACGGTTGGAGATGTTCAATAAGATTATTGGTGCTTAATTATTTTTATTGTAGTGCTGATATGAGAATGTTATAATTGGGGTATAAAACATACAAATAAATTTGCTGAAAAATGAGGTATCAAAATATGGAAAATGAATTACTGGAAAACTTAGGAAGACTTCACACAACTGAACTTGGCGTTATTAGAATTAAAAAGAACTTATCTTTGAATGTAGAAAATGTAATTGAATGGTGCAAAGAAAAAATTAGCCTTTCTAATGCGGAAATCACAAGAAAAGGAAAAAACTGGTATATAACGATTGATAATTGTATTATAACGGTAAATGCGTACAGTTATACCGTTATCACTGCTCACAAGGTAAAATGATAAATTTTTCTATAAAGGAATTAAACGCATTTGCAGTTATTGGGCAGGAAGTAGAACTGACTAATTATCAAAAAAAGAATATTCAGATTAGTACACAGTTTTGGAGAAAGTTTAACAGTAGTTTGAAAAAAGCGTATCTTTCACAATCAGGAAATTGGGTAAAATATGCTTTTATGGAAAGAAGAAATGGAAAACTTTATTATTTCTGTTCTATTCCCCAAAGAACCATTACCCCAGAGGGCTTTCTGTATAAAGAAATACCGTCTTATAAATATTTGGTTGTGGAGCATATTGGTGCTATGGATAAAATATATGAAACTTATGGCAAGATTTATGAAGAAATTATTCCTAGTACATCGTATATTCCTATAAAAGATATTATCCTACACTTTGAAAAATACGATTATCGTTTTCATTGGAATAGTGATAATTCAGTTATTGAAATTTGGATACCTATTCAAGATTAGAAGCAATTTTATATCCATACACACAAAGCAGTTAGTCTTAGGATTGACTGCTTTTTCTATACAGATTTTTAATGACAGGCAATTATCAATTATGGTAGTTGCCTTTTTTGATTGGAGGAATTGAAGAATGAATGATAAAAACTTTATTGAAGAACTAAGACAAAAGCGTGAGGAATACGGAGTAACACAAACAAGGCTTGCTGTTGCCTGTGGTATCAGCCGTGAATATTACAACCGCATTGAAAAAGGAAAACAGCCATTGAATGACGAATTAAGAGAAATCATAGAAAAACAGATTGAGCGTTTCAATCCGCAAGAACCACTATTCTTATTGATTGATTACTTTCGTGTCCGCTTTCCTACTACGGACGCATTGGCGATTATCCGTGATGTATTACAACTGAAATCTAATTACATGCTTTATGAAGATTATGGAAAATACGGATATGAAAGCAAATATGTACTTGGCGACATCAATATCATGTGTTCCATGCAGGAGCATTTAGGTGTTTTATTGGAACTGAAAGGCAAAGGCTGTCGGCAAATGGAATGTTATCTGCTGGCACAGGAACGCTCATGGTATGACTTCATGCTGGATTGTATGACGGCTGGTGGTGTGATGAAACGGCTTGATTTGGCTATCAATGATAAAGCAGGAATATTGGATATTCCAAAGTTAAAGGAAAAATACAAGGCTGGCGAATGTATGTCCTACTTCCGTATGCAGAAAGATTACAGCGGTACAGAAAAATGCGGTAGCGATTTACCAAAGAATACAGGAGAAACCTTATATCTCGGTTCAACAAGTAGCGAATTATATATGTGTGCTTATCAGAAAAATTATGAGCAGTATGTCAAGAATGGCACAGAAATTGAAGATACGGAGATTAAGAACCGTTTTGAAATACGCATGAAGAACGAACGAGCCTATTATGCGGTTGTAGATTTACTGACCTATCGGGACGCTGAACGCACCGCTTTTTCTATCATCAATCATTATGTCCGCTTTGTTGACAGAGAGGACGACAAGCCAAAAAGTCAATGGATAACAAATGATGATTGGGCATGGTTTGTAGGGGAAAACAGAGAGCCGATACGCTTAACCACAAAGCCAGAGCCTTACACTTTACAAAAAGCGTTGCATTGGCTACAAAGACAAGTCGCACCAACCATAAAAATGGTACAGGCATTAGACAGAGAAAATCGTACAACGATACTGAAAGATATGATTGAGCAGGCAGAACTAAAAGACAAGCATAAACATTTATTACAATTAGAGAAATCAACCATAGAAGAACGTATAGATACCGCTGTTCCACAAGAGAATGACGGTATTTTTTAATGTAATTGAAAAATTTCAGATTTAGTCAGCAAAGAGCTGTTTTCATTCCCTATGTGAAGTGAAAGAAGAAAAATAAATTTTTTATTAAATCTGCAACAAAATGGCTACTTGCGTACAGATATGGTGCGAGAAAAGGAAATCTAAACTTTTTTTGAAAATAGGTCATTAAATCGGGGCTTGCTGTCCCTATATGAAGTGAAAGAAGAAAAAAGTTTTGAAAAAATGACGGAAATTCGTGATTAGTGGACAGTCTTCTGTGAAAAGAGGAAAAACATCATCATTTTGTATTCAAACAGGCATTAGCAGTTGAGTGTTGATGTGAAAAGATGAAAATACTTTGTTCTCAACTTAACAATTTAAGGTTTCCGTTCCCTATATGGTGCAAAGAAAATATTTCATTCTATTGTTGGCAGTAACGGTATGGTTTGGGTAGTTAGGGTGTGAAAAGGAAAATATTCTTTTTTCATCATCAACTTAGCAAAATGACATTTTCTATCCCTATATGGTGCATGAAAAGAAGTTAAAATTTTTCCATTTAAACTTAGCAAATGGACGTTTGCTGTACAGATAGTAGTGAAAAAGGAGAAAATCAACCGTTGATTGCCAAAATGAACCGTTCCATTTGTACTAATAATGGAAAAAGTTTTGGATTTTGGTTACGTTTCTCCTCTTTTCCAACGCGATATATAGGAAAGACGATTTTTTTCTTTCAATCGTTCTTTGACAACTGAATAAAGCTATTCAATACGTTTGACAGACAGCTAGCCGTTGAAACAAATACGCCACGACCTTTCCCCTGCAAGAGCGAGCGAAAACCTATTTGTGTTCTTGTAAAAGATTTGTCCTCTTTTATCGCCATGACCTGTACTGTCAGATAATGATACTCCCGTACAGCCACAGCTTGAGCATTAAGAGCGTCGCACGCAATGGGTACGGCTACATAAGAACTATGCAGAGGTGGAACTCCTGTGGGCTATGACAAAAACCGTTGAATTGCTTAGAAAGATTTTACAGAAAGGGGGTATGTGTTATTGATAATGCTGTAAAAACAATTCAAAAGAAAAATGGCAAGTGTGGCATTGGCAACAGAGGAAAGACAAAGATTGTAGTAAAAGAGCATTTTTCCGAAAAGGGCAAAACAATGGAAGAACTTCTAACTGATGTCATGCTGGAAAAAGCAAAGCAGACAATCGCATAAAATCGGTGCAGTTGTAAGAAATAGATTGAATGACAAAAAGTACCCGTGTTATACTTTACTTGCAAGCAGGTATTGTAAACACGGGTTAGTTATAAAGGAGGATAACTGACAATGAAACAACAGATTTACAATACTGCACTTTATCTTAGGTTAAGCCGAGATGATGAATTACAGGGCGAAAGTTCCAGCATTACCACACAGAGAAGTATGTTGCGTTTATATGCAAAAGAACATCATTTGAATGTCATTGATGAATATATTGATGACGGCTGGTCGGGAACAAATTTTGACAGACCGAGTTTTCAAAGAATGATTGAGGATATAGAGGCAGGAAAAATCAACTGTGTTGTAACGAAAGACCTTTCCCGTCTTGGCAGAAATTATATTATGACAGGACAATATACAGAATTGTATTTCCCTAGTCATAATGTCCGCTACATAGCGATTGATGACGGTGTAGACAGCGAAAAAGGCGAAAGTGAGATTGCACCATTTAAGAACATCATCAATGAATGGGTGGCAAGAGATACAAGCCGTAAAGTCAAATCAGCATTTAAGACAAAGTTTGCGGAGGGGGCTCATTACGGTGCTTATGCTCCGTTAGGATATAAGAAACACCCTGACATCAAAGGAAAACTGTTGGTTGATGATGAAACAAAATGGATTATTGAAAAAATCTTTTCCCTAGCCTATCAAGGTTACGGAAGTGCAAAAATCACAAAGCAGTTAAGAGCAGAAAAAGTTCCGACAGCGTCATGGCTAAATTTTACAAGATACGGTACTTTTGCACATATCTTTGAGGGAAAACCCGAAAGTAAGCGTTATGAGTGGACGATTGCTCATGTCAAGGCGATATTGAAAAGTGAGGTTTATATCGGAAACAGTGTTCACAATATGCAGTCTACGGTATCGTTCAAGAGCAAAAAGAAAGTGCGTAAGCCCGAAAGTGAATGGTTTCGAGTAGAAAACACTCACGAGCCGATTATTGACAAGGAAGTGTTCTATCGTGTGCAGGAGCAGATAAAATCAAGACGCAGACAGACAAAGGAAAAGGCAACGCCGATTTTTGCAGGGCTTGTCAAGTGTGCGGATTGTGGTTGGTCTATGAGATTTGGAACGAATAAGACAAATAAAACGCCTTACAGTTATTATGCTTGCAGTTACTACGGGCAGTTTGGCAAAGGTAATTGTTCTATGCACTACATTCGTTATGATGTGCTGTATCAAGCCGTATTGGAACGCTTGCAGTATTGGGCTAAGGCAGTACAGCAGGACGAAGAAAAGGTATTGAACAAGATACAGAAAGCTGGCAATGCAGAGAGAATACGGGAAAAGAAGAAAAAGGCAAGTACATTGAAGAAAGCCGAGAACAGACAAAATGAGATTGACCGTTTATTTGCGAAAATGTATGAAGATAGAGCCTGTGAGAAGATAACAGAGCGAAATTTTGTGATGTTGTCCAGCAAGTACCAAAAAGAACAGATAGAACTGGAACAGCAGATAACAAGCCTAAGAGAAGAACTAAGTAAAATGGAACAGGATATGATAGGTGCTGAAAAGTGGATTGAGTTAATCAAGGAATATTCCGTACCAAAGGAACTGACAGCACCATTATTAAATGCCATGATAGAAAAAATCCTCATACATGAAGCAACAACGAATGAGGATAACGAAAGAATACAGGAAATTGAGATATATTACCGATTTATTGGAAGAGTTGAGTAATCAACAAGAGTAATATTTTTAACTAAGGGAAACCGGTTTATTCGTATAAGATATAATTGAATCATCAGCTGTGCAGGTGTGCCAACAAACGTTTTAACTTACAATAAAAAATCGCCAATGTTATACTAAGTATAGGTTTGCCAACTATATTAAAGACAAAGGAGACTATCATAAATGAATGTTAATAGTTTGGCACATACAAAGTGGAATTGTAAGTATTATATTGTATTTGTGCCCCAAATACAAGAAGTCATATCTATACAGCAGAGTAGTATGCATGGAAGAAAAACAGAGTATGGTGAAATAATATTTAAAAATATATTGTTGCCTATTGTTGACATGAATTGCCAATAATGGTATATTTACCAACAAAAAAAGGAGAACATACACATGAATCAGAACTTATATTCAAGACGTTATATGTACATGTATTACGGACGTACACAGCTATAAATATGCAAGGTTAGTGCATTAGTTTATGGCTTGTAGGTCTTTTAGTCTAGTGCATAAAACCAGAATATAAGAGATGATTTAACACATTTTATATCTTAGATTGGAAATATCGCACTGGACTTTGAGGGTTTAGTGCGATTTTTTTTATGCTACCAGGCATCTGGAAGGAGCTGCCGGTGGCAGGTTTTGTAGGTGAAAGAGCATTTGTAAAGAACTGTTGGAAATAGGTTTACAAGAAGGAGAGGTAGAAAATGAATGACGTAATAGAATTGGAACTCATAACAAGTGGAGAAGCAGAATGTTTGCATAAAATGCAGGTAGAAGCATTTATAGCGTTATATGAAAAATATCGGGATGATATTACAAGCCCGGCAAAAGAAAGTCTTGAAAAAATAACACAGAAGATAGTTGAAGACAATTCGGATTTCTATTTTATTTTGTTTAATGGTAAGCGAGTAGGTGGTGCAAGAGTTAAATGGCATAATGGGAGAAATGTAAAGTGGATTTCCCCTATTTTTGTTATTCCACAATTTCAAAATAAAGGAATAGCAAGTGCTGTAATAGAACAATTATTTGAAATGTATTCTTCTGATACAATAGAATGGCGGTTAGATACTATTAAGCAGGAAGAAAAAAATTGCTATTTATATGAAAAATGTGGATTTGTCAGAGTAGGCAATGAAACAGTTATAAACGAAAAAATGACTTTAGTTGAGTATACAAAAATTTGTAAAAAATCATGAGGCAGAGTGACCTAAGGAGGCAGAAAATGATAACAGAGGCATTTGATAATTCAGAGGCAATAATTAAACCGGAGGATTTTTATGGGGAGAAAAAGCAGTTGTGTGATAAGTGTATTATTGTTTTTTCAGAGCAGATATTTGACTATATGCTGAAAACATATGCACATGAGCAGGCTGGTACAATAAATTGCTGCAATGGAATTACAAAGGTATATGTTTTTGAAATAGATAATATGAAAATTGCGGCATACTTAAGCCATATAGGTTCTGCAATGGCAGGGAGTGATGTGATAGATGCAAATTGGCTGACGGGTGCAAGCAGGTTTATTATGTTTGGTTCAGCAGGTTCGCTGGATAGTGACAAGACAACTGGAAAGTTTGTTATTCCAATAGAAAGTTACCGGGAAGAAGGAATGAGTTATCACTATGCAGAACCATCAAATTATATAAAAATTAGAAATTATCAGATTGTGAAATCCATATTTGATAATTTAGGATTTCCTAATGTGACAGGAAAAGTCTGGACAACGGATGCAATATATCGGGAAACGAAAGCGAAGCTTGACGCAAGGAAAAAGGAAGGATGTATTGCCGTAGAGATGGAATTGGCTGGAGTTCAGGCAGTTTGTGATTTTTATGGTTGGGATTTATATAATTTTCTGGTTACAGGCGATGTGCTGGACCAGGCAATTTATGATGCAACTGGACTGGTGGCAGCAAATCATGACGTGGACAAATTATATATCGCAATTGAACTTGCCAAGAGAATTTGACATGTTGATATTTATTGGTAAATCCAGTAGTAAAAATATCATTTATAGATAGAAAAATCAGACAATTTGTCAATAAAAGGGTTGCAATTTGTAAAAAATAGTCGCATAATATCTATATCATATTTGGGAGAGTGAGTTATAAGAAATGAGCGCAGATATTATAATAAGAAAAAAATTAGAAGTTCACAAAAGAGACAATGCTTAGGGTGTTGGCTTTTTTGTGGGCTTTTTTGTATTTAAAATTTGAAAAAAACAATTAGAGAAAAAGTTCAAAAAGTCATAATTGGTTTTAGATACTACTAGAATTGCATTGGAGGTACAATGGATAAAATAGAATATTGGGTACAAATAATAAGGGAATATATTTTGAACAATAAATTAAATGTTGATAAAGCAACTTTTTTGACCATAGTAATTGGACAAATTACAATATATGGAATATTACTAACATTTTACCAATTTGTGGCGTCATATCAGGGAAGTGAAATAGGAATAAATAGGTATTTAGGGATTAATATAAAAGAATTTTTTGTAAAGAAAAAGATAAAAGTTTTTAATAATTTTATATCAAAAAAAGGTTTTGGCATTATAGTTATATTGGAAATTTTGTATAAGCCTTTTATAACGATTTATAGGGCAGTTCTTCCTATAAAAACCATTAGTATAATGAATTTTATTTGGTTTGGATTTGCAATTACATATTTTGTTTTATTTGTAATTATTTTTTATCAATGCACGAAAAGTGTACTAGTAATAAAAATGTTATCTGATGCAAAAACGCAAGAGTTTGTGATGGAGGATATTAATAGAATTTTTTTGAAAAAAACAGTAAAAGATAGAATTAAATATACAAATATAGAATTATTACGTAAAGACTTTAGATGTTTATATTATGCCATTAAAGATGATGATAATTATGGATTACAAGAGAAATATGACAAATTGATTTCGTTTATTTTTGAAGATTATAGGAAACAAAAAGAACATGAATTCTCTTTGAGAAAAAAATATAATATAGAATTCAAAAATCAAAAAAATTGGATATATAATACAAAAAAGGAAGTATCTCTATTACAAGAGATTATAGATGAAAAATATTTTCGGGTAGATAAGGAAAATATAGAAAAAATTATGAATTTTTATCTGGATGTATGTAAACAAAATATTTCGAGAGCTGAATTAGAAGGATATGATCAAATTAATTATAATAAGTATATTAGTTTGTCGTTGAACGAGAATAATAGTATATTTGATGCCAGTGGGTGGAAGGAAGTATTATTAGAAATATATATAAAAATGGATGATGAAAGAAGACAATCATTGATACATCGCTTATATATAGAAATATGTAATAGACAAGAATTATATGCATCATATTGTGACGAGTGCCTTAAAAGTTTTATTACAATGGAAGTAAACGATATATTTAAGGAGAAAAGAAAACAAAAAGATGTTATTGATTTATTTGGAACAATCATAAATGAAGAAAATTTTAATGACTATTTGACAGAAATAATAAGAGATAGAATTGGTTATTATAATAAAATTGATATAGAAGAAATATTAAAACAGTTAAGCAAACAAAATTGTACATATTTATTTACATATATTGTTATGTATTATTCTTTGTATAGATTCCAATTTGAGTGGGAATTTTTTAATATAAAGATGTTAAGAGTATTATGGAATTATCATGGTGATATGAAAAGTGATGAAGAAGCAGTGATACAGAAGATAAAAAATACAAACATAGGGCATCGGTTTGAAAAGAAAATGTATACAAAGTTGATGGAGTATATTGACGCCAGTCCAAATGGAAATTTATTTAATACTGTTTGTAAAGACGGGATATTAGATGCGTTTTATATTTGGACAATAAAAAGCAGTGTTACTAATTCAGATGAGGTGATGTATTGTATATATCAAGATGATTATGATATGGCGTCACAAATAGCAATTATAAATGAAGTGTCAAAGCATGATGAATTATTAGAATGCCAGACTATTGCCGAGTGGCTCCAATATATGAAATACAAAACATTTGTAGGACAAACTAGTTTTCCTGAAAAATTAGAGATTTCACTTAGATGTCTTTTGTTAACAGGCATGCATGTATTGGTTGTTATAGCATTTATGAGGGAAAAGAGTTATTTACGTGCGGATATTTTTGGAATATATATTTTAATTAAGATAAATGAGTTGTCGCATAAGGTGCAAAATCAGGATGATATAAAAGGAATTGTAAGAAACGCATTTATAGCAAGAAATATGAATGTAGATGAATATATAGATATGATAGAAAGGGAGTGCAGCATATGCAGGAGTGAAATTAATTATGTTCAAAAGGAGAAGATGAAAGAATATTTGTTGAAAACTTTTTGACAGAAATGAAATAAAACTTCTGAAAGAATAGTTTATGAACAAATTCTTGATGCTAAAGAACTGATTTATTTTCCATATAAAGTTCCCGCCGCCTCTATTCCAAAACGCTTCCCAAGACCCTGCTATGAACTACCCACCAAGATTTCAGCCATACTTGAAGCAAAGCAACCTATCGACCCGAAACATTACAAAACAAACAATTATAAACCATGAACACAATTTGCAGAGATATCTTCCGGGCCATTCATGAGAGAAAATGGCTCAGTATAGAGTACAGAAACGGAAAAGATGAAGTAACAAAATATTGGATTGGAATTATGGAGATAGACCCTATCCGGAAATCCATGCATGTAATGGGACTGCATTTGGGGCAGTATACCACAATGAGCCTTTACATTTATATTGATTCCATACTGTCATCGGCAGTAATAGAAGGCTCTTATTTTGAAACAAAGCGGGAGCTGATAGATGATATTACATATAATCAGGGAAAATATCGGAGAATCTTTGATAATGTTGCAAATCTGAAGGTGCTCAATTATCTTGTTGACTGCAATAAAATGGATTCTGTACCTTACAAAACAGATTATGCACTCATTGAGCATCTGGATGGTGAATGGCAGGGGACTTATAAGCTCACACCGGAGCAGTTTAGGCAGATTGTATCAAAGTTTCAATATGGAGCAAAGGATGCCGCTTCCAAGAAGAAAATGAAGCAGCTGGCAATAAATGTATTAAGTATACATACGCCCAAAGGCGTATATGTGCTGGCATACCGAAAGCTGCGGCTGGATGTGCAGAAGAAGACCTTAAGGCAGGATGAAGAAATAACCGTCTGCATGGAGTTTGCGTTGGAGAAGAATAAGCCGGAAGCAAAATTTGGAATCCGGAAATTTTTAGATGCAGATGACTATGAACTTTTAAATGATTTTGAAAAGAATCAGGAACTGATAAAAGATAAAATAACGAAGTCCAATCCCCAGATAAACGGCGTGGATGATATGCCATATGTAATTGCAATCGGCAGGGATTTGCTGGTGGACCTTCATCAGGAGTATGAAGCAATTCATAAAATGTATGAAAAAGATGAAGTGACCATTCCGATAAAAGCATTTTTCGGAGAACTGTTAAAACAGGTAGACCGAAGGAAAAATTATCCGATAACACTTTTAGACCGGAAAATCAATCTGGACCAGTTACTGGCAATTCATAATGCCATGAAATATCCGCTGGCATATATCCAGGGACCACCGGGAACCGGCAAAACAAATACCATCGTAAATACTATGGTGACTGCTTTCTTTAACGAGAAAACGGTCTTATTTGCGTCTTATAACAATCATCCCATTGATGGAGTGTGCGATAAATTAAAGTCCATTCCTTATCGGAATAAGGGGATGATACCATTTCCGATTATCCGCCTTGGAAATGATAAATGCGTGCTGCAGGCACTGGATGATATTCGGGATTTGTATAAGCGGACAAAGGATATTTCCATATTTGACAGTACCCTTGAGAAGAACAAGGACGATAAGACGAGAAGGACGGAGAAGCTGACCAAGCTTTTACAGAGGCATGAAGAGAGAATCGAATTAAAGGAGCGGGAAGAAGCGATTCTTAAAATGATAGAGACTAATCAGCATCTGACTTTTCAGACAGAATTGCAGGGTGTTCAGCTTCAGGAGGTACGGAAAAAATTAGCAGAAATTGGTGAGATTACAGATGAAGAAGCATTGAAACTTGTAGTGGAAGATGAGGAGCTGTTTAAGAAATATCTCTACTATACGTCTGCAAAATATATCCAGCGTCTGAAGGAACCGAAAAATCAGGATTTAATGGAGATTGTAAACTGTCCGGATGAGGAAAAGAAAGTCAAGCAGTTTAATACCTATATCCGTCAGGAAGAAAATTTGAAGAAGTTCCAGAGAATTTTCCCGATTATTGCAACTACATCCATATCGGCACATAAGATTGGTGAGCCGGGAACTTATTTTGATATGGTCATCATGGATGAGGCAAGCCAGGGAAATATTGCCATGTCATTAGTGCCGATTATCCGGGGCAGAAGTCTTATGTTAGTAGGTGACCCGCAGCAGTTGAGCCCGGTAATTCTGCTGAATTCCATAGATAATGAGAAGCTTAAGCGGATTTATGGAGTGACAGATGAGTATGATTATATAAAGAATTCCATTTATAAGACCTATCTGGCATGTGATGCAGTCAGCGAGGAAATTCTGCTCAGCCACCATTACCGCTGCAATAAGAAAATTATTTCATTTAATAATAAAAAATATTATAACAACAAGCTGATTATCAACAGTCTGGATAAAGAAGCTAATCCGCTGATTTTTAAGAATATTCCAGCAAATACCACCAACTATAAGAATACAGCGCCGCAGGAAGTGGAAGAGATTATTTCGTTTATCAAAGAACATCCGGATAAGAGTATTGGTATCATTACTCCGTTTACCAATCAGAAAGAGCTGATTAACAAGGCGTTGAAAGACAATGGGATGGAAAATATTCCCTGCGGAACGGTTCATGCATTTCAGGGAGATGAAAAAGATGTTGTGCTTTTTTCGCTGGCAATCACCCAGCAGACTTATCAGGGAACTTATGACTGGCTGAAAAATAATAAAGAACTGATTAATGTGGCAACCTCCCGGGCAAAAGACCAGTTGGTAATATTGTCGGATATCAAGGAACTGAAGCGTTTGCATTCCGCTGGGGATGATGATATTTATGAGCTGGTAGATTATGTCCAGACCAACGGTGAGGCGCAGGTGACAGCAAGAGAGACTTCTTCTAGGGCATTGGGAATCAAGCCATACAGCACGCAGACAGAGGCAGCATTTTTAACCACATTAAATCATGCACTGGATAATGTGCTGAATACAAATAACCGCTGTGTTGTGCAGAGGGAAGTCAGTATTGCACATGTATTTCGGGAAAATGATTCCTATGATGACCTTTTTTATACCGGCAGGTTTGATTTTGTGGTATATGAAAAAGGATTCCGGGGACAGGATATGCCGATACTTGCCATTGAGTTAGACGGAAAAGAACATAAAGAAAATGCCATTGTGCGGGCGAGAGACGAGCAGAAAAATGCAATCTGCCGGGCGCATGGATTTGAATTAATCCGGGTGGAAAATTCTTATGCCAGAAGGTACAATTACATTAAAAATATACTGATACAGTATTTTAAGAGTGTAAGGTAAATATAAATCCCCCTTGACATCTTCCCCAAAACTAATTATATTTATAACAGTGTTATATAACACTGTTATAAATGAAACGGAGGCATCAGTGACTAAACCAATCGAAGGCGTATCGGAAAGAATTCTTTCCTGCGCAACGGAAGAATTTTTAGAAAAGGGTTATTCCGATGCATCGCTTCGCACCATTGCGGCGAAAGCGGGAACAACTACAGGTTCTATTTATTCCAGATTTAAAGACAAAGAAGGGCTGTTTGCAGCAATTGTAGGACCGGTGGCAGAGTATATGATGAATCTTTTTGTGAAGACGCAGGAAGAATTTCATGCAGTAGAGCCGGAGCGGCAGCCGAAAGAAATGGATGACTATGTAATATCCGGAATGGATGAAATGCTGGATTACATCTATGATAATTTTACCGCATTTCAGCTGTTATTAGAGGCGTCCTATGGAACGAAGTTCCAGAATTTTGTAGAACAGTTGGCAGAAGTAGAGGCAGAATATACCTACAAGTTCATGGAGGTTATTCATTTTCAGAATGAAGAGGAAAATGAAGTGACGGGAGAATTCATCCATATTATGACAAGGGCATTATTTGACAGCATGTTTGAAGTTGTGCGTCACAAGATGGAGAAAGAAACTGCACGGAAATACGTTCATATGCTGGAAAAATTCAACTATGCAGGCTGGAATACCATTTTAAAATTCGAAGTGTAAAAGATAGTAAGACTGCTTATCTTGTAACAGCAGGAAGCAGTCTTTTCTTAAAAGCACGTGTTAGTTAAAACTAATTTATGTTAGATAGCACTACGCAATGGAAATATCAAAAAGGTGCATTCCAGAATCCAAGAAGTCAGTTCTTCTGCCTGAATACCAACAGTGAGGTGGCACTTGGCTGTGAAAATATGTGACAGCAGCACACCGGGAGCGGTTTTTAAAACAGTTTTCGTTTCAATAAGTAGAAAGAATCAATTATTTTTAAAGGAGGAGAAGAAAAAGTGAAAAAGGAAAGTTCCTTATCAAAGCTTTTTGTCTATGCCGGTAAATTCCGCTATCTGACCATAGCATCCTGGATTTTATCGGTAATCAGCGCATGGCTGGCTTTGGTACCATTTTATTACATCTGGAGAATTATGAAAGAAGTGCTTTCTGTGGCACCGGATTTTGGCAAAGCAGCTCATTTAAAAGAATATGGCTGGGCAGCCGTTGGATTTGCCATTTTATCCATGCTGGTTTATGTGTGCGCGCTGATGTGTTCCCATCTGGCAGCATTCCGCGTCCAGGCAAATATCCGCACCAGCCTGATGCGGCATATCCTGACGCTGCCAATGGGATTTTTAGATAAAGACGGAACCGGCAAAATCCGTAAAATCGTCAATGAATCCAGCGCAGCAACAGAGACCTATCTGGCACACCAGTTACCGGATCAGGCAGGAGCCATCGCAACACCGGCAGGTCTTTTAGTATTGCTTATGGTATTTGATTTCCGGCTTGGACTTTTGAGCCTGATTCCTGTGGTGGCAGCATTTTTAATTATGGGAACCATGACCGGACAGCGTATGAAAGATAAGATGGAAGAATATCAGAATGCATTGGACGAAATGTCCAGTGAGGCAGTGGAATATGTCCGTGGAATCCCGGTAGTAAAGACTTTCGGACAGTCTGTATTTTCCTTCAAACGTTTCCAAACATCCATTCAGAAATATGAGAAATGGACAATTGCATACACGAAGGAAATGCGGATACCAATGACGGTGTATACAACAGCAATCAATGCGGTATTTGCAGTGCTGATTGCAGCAACCTTTTTCTTTACCGGAAAAGGAGGAGATAATACCTTTTTATTGAATCTTTTGTTCTATATTATCATTACGCCGATTATCACTGTGACCATGAATAAAATTATGTATTCCAGTGAAAATCAGCTGATTGTAGCAGATGCAATTTCCCGTATCGAAAGCATTTTAGAAAAGAAACCGTTACCGGAAACCGCCCATGCACAGGAGCCGGAGAACAACTCCATTACCTTTGAAAATGTATCCTTCCGCTATGAAGATGGCGGAAGAGATGCGCTGCATCAGATTAATCTTACCATCAAAGAGGGAGAGCATGTAGCATTTGTAGGCCCGTCCGGTGGTGGAAAGACGACGCTGACAAGCCTTGTGGCACGATTCTTTGATACCACGGAAGGACGCATTCTGATTGGAAATAAGGATGTGAAGGAGATTTCTTCGAAGCAGTTAATGGATATGGTATCTTTTGTATTCCAGGACAGCAAATTATTAAAAACTTCCATTTTGGAAAATGTCCGCATGGGAAAGAAAGATGCAACCAGGGAAGAAGTCATGCAGGCATTAAAGGAAGCCCAGTGTGAAGACATCATTGCGAAGCTTCCGGATGGAATTGATACAGTAATCGGAAGCAGCGGAACCTATGTATCTGGTGGAGAAGCCCAGCGGCTTTCCATTGCAAGAGCCATGTTAAAGAATGCACCGATTCTGATTCTTGATGAAGCAACAGCCTTTGCAGACCCGGATAATGAAGCAAAGGTGCAGGAAGCGTTTTCCAGACTGTCTAAGGGAAAGACCGTAATTATGATTGCCCATCGTCTGTCCTCTATTGTAGACGCAGACCGGATTTGCGTTTTAAAGGATGGCAGTATTGCAGAAGAGGGAACCCATGAGACGTTACTTCAGAAAAATGGTGTATATGCCCATATGTGGGAAGAATACAACAAATCGGTACAGTGGAAGGTAGGTGCGTAACATGAGCTGGAAAGAAAAATTACAACATAAATATGCACTTTCAGAGCAGGGCACAAATGACATGATAAAGGCATTTCTGACAGCAACCGTTTCCAATATTGTGTTGATGTTTCCGGTGGGACTGCTGTATTTTCTGGTGGAGGATTATCTGAATGATAACTTGAGCGGCAGAGGCGTGTTCTACCTTGTGGGAAGTATTCTCTGTCTGGTTCTGATCGCAGTGACAACGTATATCCAGTATAACTGCACCTTCCTTGCCACCTATGTGGAAAGTGGTGTGCGAAGAATTACGCTGGCAGAAAAATTAAGAAAGATTCCATTATCTTTCTTTGGCAAAAAGGATTTATCCGATTTGACCAGCACCATTATGGCGGACTGTGCCACGATAGAAACGGCATCCTCCCACTATATTCCGGAGCTTTTTGGAGCCTGTGTTTCCACCGCAATTATTGCTGTCAGCTTATTTTTCTTTGACTGGCGGATGGCACTGGCTGCGCTGTGGGTACTTCCGGTATCTTTTCTCATTGTGCTGAGTGCCGGAAAATTTTTAAGATACCTTAGCAGAAAACAGATGAAGCTGAAAATGGCCTGCGCAGATGGCATTCAGGAATGCTTAGAGACTGTCCGTGATTTACGGGCAAATGATGCACAGGAAAATTATATGGCTGGTCTTGAGAAGAAAATTAAAGCAGTAGAAAAGCATGCAGTGGCAGCAGAACTTGGAAATGCAGTCTTTGTATCCGGTGCCCAGATGATTTTAAAGCTTGGAATTGCAACAGTAGCACTGGTTGGCGGAATTTTACTTTCGAAAGGAAGTATTGATTTACTGACTTTCTTTATGTTCTTATTACTGGTATCAAGACTTTATGACCCGATGCAGATTTCCCTGCAGAACCTTGCTGCCATAATCAGCGTGGATGTGCAGTGCGAGCGGCTGGATGAAATTTTATCCCATCCGGTACAGAGTGGAAGCACCGAGATGAAATATGACGGATATGACATTGCATTTTCCCATGTGGGATTTTCCTATGACAGTCAGGAAAGTGTGCTGAAGGATGTGACCTTTACCGCAAAACAGGGCGAAGTCACTGCATTAATCGGACCATCCGGCGGCGGTAAGACCACGGTCTCAAGACTTGCCTCAAGATTCTGGGATATCGATAAGGGAACCATTACGGTAGGCGGCATGGACATTTCAAAGATTGACCCGGAAACACTGATGTCTCTTTATTCCATTGTCTTTCAGGATGTTACACTTTTTAACAATACGATTATGGAAAATATCCGTATTGGACGTTCCGATGCAACAGACAAGGAAGTCATTGCGGCAGCAAAATTGGCACACTGTGATGAATTTGCAGATAAACTGCCGGAGGGCTGGCATACCATGATTGGGGAAAACGGTTCTGAATTATCCGGTGGAGAACGTCAGAGAATTTCTATTGCAAGAGCATTTTTAAAGGATGCGCCGATTATATTCTTAGATGAAGCAACCGCATCCTTAGATGTAGATAATGAAACACTGATTCAGGAGGCATTGTCCCGGCTGATTCAGGATAAGACGGTTATGATTATTGCACACCGCATGCGTACGGTGGCAGATGCAGATAAGATTGTGGTATTAAAAGATGGAGTGGTAGCCGAAGAGGGTGCACCGGAAGAACTTACAGCAAAGGATGGCGTTTACCGGCATATGGCAAAGACACAGCTTCAGGCAGCAGGCTGGAAATTGTAAAAAGAAGTTGACCTCCCCTTTGTTCCGTCATAAGATAAAAAAGATAGCGGGAATGCTATTGCGGAAATAGATAACGGAGGAAAAAAGAAAATGAGTTTTTTAGAAAGAAAAAACACAAAAGATGGTATGGCAGCAGGTCAGAAAGCCAGTGTAGATAATATTTATATGCTGGATGGCAAAGTGCCGGTTTTAAATGCAATTCCATTTGGCTTGCAGCATATTTTAGCTATGTTTGTAGCCAATATTGCACCGATTCTGATTGTGGCAGGGGCCTGCGGAATGGATGCAAAGAATACGGCAATGATTATTCAGAGTGCAATGATGATTGCTGGAATCGGAACATTGATTCAGTTATTCCCAATCTGGAGAATCGGTTCGAGACTTCCGATTGTCATGGGAATTTCCTTTACCTTTGTATCCATTGCCTGTGTCATTGGCGGACAGTATGGCTATGGAGCAATCATGGGAGCGGTTCTTGTTGGAGGTATCGTAGAAGGTGTCCTTGGACTTTTATCCAAATACTGGATGAAACTGGTAACACCGATTGTAGCAGCTACCGTTGTAACAGCAATTGGATTTTCCCTGCTTGAAGTAGGCGCAGATTCCTTTGGTGGTGGCAGCAGCAGTGCAGATTTCGGATCTGCAACCAACTGGATACTTGGAACTGTGACACTGGTATGCTGTATCGTATTTAATATTGTAGCAAAATCCTATTTCAAACAGTTAGCCGTACTGTTTGGACTGATTGTAGGTTATATTGTGGCATTGTGTATGGGTGTGGTAGATTTTTCAGCACTTTCCGATACAAGCCTTCTGGCACTGCCGCATCTGATGCCATTTAAAATGGAATTTCATGCAGATGCTATTATCGCATTTGTTTTGATATTCTTAGTGTCAGCAACCGAGACAATTGGAGATACCTCGGCACTGGCATCATCCGGCTTAAACCGTGATGTTACCCGGAAGGAGACTGCAGGTTCACTTGCCTGTGACGGATTTGTCAGTGCATTATCTTCGGTATTTGGCTGTATGCCGATTACATCCTTCAGCCAGAATGTAGGTCTGGTTGCCATGACCAAGGTTGTAAACCGTTTTGTCATTGCAACGGGGGCCATAATTATGATTCTGGCAGGAATTTTCCCGGTAGTGGGTGCAGTTCTTGCCACACTGCCAAGTGCAGTTCTGGGCGGATGTACAATTATGATGTTCGGAACTATTGTAATCAGTGGACTGCAGATGATTGGAAAATGTGGATTTTCCCAGAGAAATATTACCATATCGGCACTGTCCTTAAGTATCGGATTAGGCTTTACCCAGCTGCCGGATTTATTTGCAATCTTCCCGGGCATTATCCGTTCTATCTTTGCAGAAAACTGTGTAGCAGTTGTATTCCTTACTGCCATTATTTTAAATCTTGTATTGCCTAAAAATATGGAAGTAGAACGTCAGGAAAAGTAGCAGAGGAGAGCATATGAATATAGCAGTATACTGCGGTTCATCCGCAGGAAGTAAAGAAGCATATACCATCGGTGCAGTAGCCCTTGGTATGTGGATTGCAGAGAACGGACACACGCTGGTATATGGTGGAGCTCGTGGCGGATTGATGGGAACCATAGCCAATTCCGTCTTATCCAATGGTGGGAAAGTAATCGGTGTACTGCCGCAGGTGGAATCCATTCAAAACCGCAGACACCAGTTTTTAACAGAGTACATAGATACGAAAGACATGGCAGAGCGGAAAGCGAAAATGATAGAATTAGCGGATGCTTACATTGCACTGCCGGGCGGGCCGGGAACCTTAGACGAGTTATCGGATATCATATCCCTGCAGCGTCTTCACATCAATGAGAATCCATGTATTCTTTATGATATTGATGGCTTCTATCAGCCACTGAAAGCATTTTTCGAAGAAATGCAGACCTCAGGCTTTGCAGCAAAAGAAGATTTTAACCGGGTACTGATTTCAAAGGACTTATCGGAAATTGAGACATTTATTCTGAGTCGTTGAAAGAAGATTCTGGAAAGTCAGGGCAGAGGTCAGCAATATAAAATACAGACAGAAAAGAAAACTTATAGAAAAAAACTCATAGTAAATTCCGACTGGGAATCTGCTATGAGTTTTCTTTTATCCTAACAACTGTTCTACATAATCTTTGATTGCCAGATTATCTTCCGGCATCTGGCAGCCGACGATATACATGCCTTCGTCGTCGGAACTTCGGATAATATGACCTTCCAAAGCAGCCTGATCTGGTAAATCAAAGGAAAGGATATTTAAGAGAATATCAGTCCCTTTGCTATCTGCAAAGAACGGTGCATCGCAAAGGAAAGCAAATCCGTTGGCACTGATATTTTCCATACGTCCATGGAAGGTTTCTCCGGTGTTCTTAACTGTAATATTACAGAAATTGGAAAGGTCGGCACGAGGATATTTCCGTCTGTTTAAAATATTTGGACTGCCGGTGATTTCTACGACGAAATCAGAGGTTATTTTATCTACATGGATGGAAGCATTATCCCAGCAGTATAGTACATTTCCAACAGTAATCTGGATGGAACAGGATTCACTGTTACGAAGAGAAAGCTTTTCTTCCAGGGAAAGTATAATCTGGTTGGAATACTGTTTCAGAACTTCACCATGGAAATCATGGTCGGGGTTTTTCGTCAGGCGGATAGTTGCTTTCATACCAGGATTGATATCTTCAATACCCATGAAGCCGCCGATTCCAAGCTTGCACATTAACGCCTGGATTTCATTTTCTATGCTGTTAATATTGTTAGCACTTTCATCATATTTACTTACCATACGCTGACTGATATCATCGGAATCATGAATGCAGAGTGTCATGGTATCGACAATTTCAGAAATATACTTCATGTTTTCTACTAACTGTCGGTTTGATGTTTCCACTTCTTTGATTGCATTGTCAATGACCTGTATATGCTCACCCATCTGAGATGAGTCAGCGGTAATTTTATTTACGTTTTCGCCGGTCAGTGTGACTTTCTCAAGAGTAAGCTGAATAAGTTTTAAGGTCTCTTCAATGGATTTTGTCATCTTGCCGGAGATTTCATCCAAACGCATCAGCGCATCCTGGATCTGTTTGGATGAAGCCTTGGTTTCAGTGCTCAAGGTACGGATTTCTTCAGCAACAACAGCAAATCCTTTTCCTGCTTCTCCGGCTCTTGCAGCTTCAATGGAAGCATTTAAGGCAAGGAGATTGGTCTGACCGGAGATATTGTCAATGGTTCCGGTTTCAGATTTTACTTTTTCAAATTCAGAAGTAAATTCCGTAAGAACCTGTTCTACTTCGCTGGAAAGCTTTGACATAGTGCCGGCAGTTGTAACCAGACCCTCTAAGTCGGCAGAACTAATCTGTGCATGGTGAATGGATTCATCCGTCAAAGATACCATTTCGTGAATCATGGATACAACATGCTCAACCTGGGAATTGATGTCAGTTGTCATATCAAGGGAAGAAGTCGTACGGTTCTGTAATTCCTGATTGTTGTTGGTCAGATTATTCATTCCTTTTAAGACAACGTCAGAACCGTGTTTATTTTCATTAGCCAGTTCCCGGACAACGGTAATGCCGTCCATAACGTTATTGCTGGCAGTTTTTACTTTTTCTACGGTATTTACCACACGGTGTAAATCATCCTTGATGCTGTCTGTCAGTGCACCGTCAGCCTCATTTAAGTGGCGGATGGACATGATATAACAGATATAGCACAGAATCAGGCAGGATATCTGCAGCTGATAATTCTTTACGTCAGTAGCAGTGGTGCAGCTTAATACCATATAGCGGTAAATAATACTGATTACTACGCTGATAGTATTTGCAATACCGCACTGCAGCATGAATTTCCGGTCTTTAAAAATAATTAAAAGACTGGTTACCGGCAGAATGTAGGTAAATGCAATTGGGGATGCTGTGGTACATAAAAGATAAGTATAAAAGATACCGTAACCAAGCACCAGTATATAGCGATAGATGTCAGTAGTTTTGCCTTTGATTTTTAGAAATAATTCTCCAATAAAAAATGGAATCCAGCAGAGCAGAACAAAATAGAGATACTGCTTCGATGGATAGAGACCGTTGGACATATCGGCACCATAGTTAGCGGTCAGCAGCAGGGAAAATACAAGCCAGATTCTGCGGGCTTTGATATTGGCCTTGGCTTTAAAAACATTTTCATCATAATTCATAGATATTCTTAATCCTTCTCTTTCGTACAATGATATAATAAGCTAAACTAATTCTAAGCCATTTTTTTGTGGTTTTCAAGGTATTTTATGGAAAACATAGCTTGCTTTTTTGTGGGGAATGTGTATAATAAAAATCGTTGAAAAATGGGGTGCTCGCATAGGCGGGCTGAGAGTAAGCAGAAGCTTTAACCCAGAACCTGATTTGGATAATGCCAACGTAGGGAGATAACGAAACGCAGGTGCGATTACTTAGTGTGCAGGAATCTTTTTTACAGGGGTCCTGCACTTTTGTTTTTGCAGGTGGTGAGGAGAAATCACATATGAATATTACAAGAGAACAGCTTCTTCTTTATGCTATTACCGACCGTAGCTGGCTTAAGGGAGAGACCTTATATGAGCAGGTAGAAAAAGCATTGAAGGGCGGAGTTACTTTAGTGCAGCTTCGGGAAAAAGAATTATCTGAGCCGGAATTTGAAGCAGAAGGCAGAAGCCTTTTGGAACTCTGCCACCGTTATAGGGTACCATTGATCATCAATGATAATGTGGAACTGGCAGAAAGGATAGGAGCCGATGGCGTGCATGTGGGACAGTCCGATATGGAGCTGACCCGTGCAAGAGAAATTCTTGGAACAGATAAAATCATCGGAGTGACTGCGAAAACAATAGAACAGGCACAGGCAGCAGAAAAAGCCGGTGCAGATTACTTAGGAAGCGGAGCCGTATTTGGCAGCAGCACCAAGACTGATGCAAAGCCGATGGAACTAACCCTGCTACAGGAAATCTGTCAGAGCGTCACCATCCCCGTAGTCGCAATTGGCGGCATCAACCACGATAACATCCTGAAATTAAAAGGATGCGAAATTGCAGGAGCAGCAGTTGTAAGTGGGATCTTCGCATGTGAAGACATCGAAGAGGGAACGAAAGAACTGTTGCAAAAAGTAAATATGGTAGTAAAAAATCATGAATAAGATAGGACATAAAAAAGTCTTACTTATATAAAGTGCAGATGATGATAAGATGAGTCTTATTTTGAATGAGGAAACACGCTGTCCTTGGAATACCATTTCTTTGTCTTTCCTGGGACACTTGGATTTCCCCTATTCAACAGGCAACGCCGGCATCATGGATGTGCCGGCGAGGCGGAATGGAGCATGGATGCAACTTTTCGCCGTTTGCCGGAAAAAAGATATACTTACGGGAAATTCTAGTGACCCTGAAAGACAAAGAAGGTATGCAAGGGCAGCGGGATTGCTCATTGGAAATATAGTAAGATATATCATCGCCTGCAATGTAATAACAAACCACAGCGGCAGATTGGGGGCACCACCTTAGGTCGCTATACAAAATTAATGCAAAGGAGACAAATGTATGAACACAGCATTAACAATCGCTGGAAGTGATTCCAGTGGAGGCGCCGGCATCCAGGCAGATATTAAGACGATGACCGCCAATGGCGTATACGCCATGAGTGCGATCACGGCACTTACTGCCCAGAATACAACCGGCGTAACAGACATTATGGAGGTAACTCCAGAATTTTTGGCAGAGGAGCTGGATCGTATTTTTACGGATATATATCCGGATGCAGTGAAGACCGGAATGGTCTCTTCCAGTGCTCTGATAGAGACAATTGCGGACAAACTGACAGCGTACCACGCAAAAAATATAGTCGTGGATCCTGTTATGGTAGCGACCAGCGGAGCAAAGCTCATCAGCGATGACGCTATCGGTACATTGAAAACTAAATTATTGCCTCTGGCAACTGTTATAACCCCAAATATCCCGGAAGCGGAAGTGCTTTCCGGTATGGAGATAAAGACAGAAGCAGATATGGAAAAAGCAGCAGAAATCATTTGTAAAACCTTCGGTTGTGCCGTGCTGTTAAAAGGCGGACATCAGTTAAATGATGCCAATGATTTGCTCTGGCAGAAGGACAAAGAGCCGGTATGGTTCCACGGAAAGAGAATTGACAATCCAAACACCCACGGAACCGGTTGTACCTTATCATCTGCCATAGCATCTAATCTTGCCAAGGGACGTAGCCTGGAAACATCCGTGCAGTATGCAAAGAATTACATATCCGGCGCACTGGCAGCCATGTTAGACCTTGGAAAGGGAAGCGGCCCGATGAATCACGCATTTGCAATAGAAGGAGAATATACCAATGAATGAGAAGAAGACATCTGTATTCAGTAACGGATTAATCTGGTTTGGAGCCGGTGTATCCATAGCTGAAATTTTAACCGGAACTTATTTTGCACCACTTGGATTTGGCAAAGCCATGGCAGCTATCTTATTGGGACACTTAATCGGTGGACTGATGATGTTTGCAGCAGGAATGATTGGTGCAAGAGAACGAAGAAGTGCCATGGAAACCGTAAAAATGAGCTTTGGAGAGAAGGGAAGTCTTCTTTTTGCAGCGTTGAATGTATTGCAGCTGGTAGGCTGGACTGCCATAATGATTTATGATGGCGCACTGGCAGCCAACGGTGTCATTCCGGTAGCAAACTGGTTCTGGGCAGCCATTATCGGAGTTCTCATTATCCTTTGGATCCTGATTGGACTTACGAATCTTGGAAAGCTCAATACCGTTGCAATGACCGCATTATTTATCCTGTCACTGGTATTATTTAAAGTGATTTTTATTGGAAATGGAGCCATTCCGGCAATCGTGGATGATGGAAGCCTTACCTTTGGCGCAGCCGTAGAGCTTGCGGTAGCAATGCCACTTTCCTGGCTGCCATTAATCAGTGATTATACAAGAGAAGCAGAAAAACCATTTGCAGCAACCGCAGTCAGCGTTGTTGTATACAGTCTGGTCAGTATTTTCATGTATGTCATTGGTATGGGTGCAGCACTTATTACCGGTGAATATGATATTGCACAGATTATGTTAAAGACCGGATTTGGTATCGTAGGACTTGTGATTATCATTTTCTCAACAGTAACAACGACTTTCTTGGATGCTTATTCTGCAGGTGTTTCCAGTGTATCCATTTCTGAGAAAATCAATGAGAAATGGGCAGCAATTATTGTAACGGTAATCGGAACTGTTGCAGCAATTGTATATCCAATGGATAACATTACAAATTTCTTATATCTTATCGGTTCTGTCTTTGCTCCGATGATTGCCGTACAGATTGCAGATTACTTTATTTTAAAGAAAGCCAATGCAAAAGACATGGCATTTCAGTGGCGTAATCTGGGTGTCTGGCTTATCGGATTTGTACTTTACCGTGTGCTGATGCACATTGATACTCCGGTTGGAAATACACTTCCGGATATGGTGGTTACCGTCATTCTCTGCGTGATTGTGGAAAAAGTTGCAGAGGCAGTAAAGAAAAACTAAAAAGTTCCTGTCCTCTCGGATGGGAACAGAAGAGAGGACAAAATGAATCACAAATCAAACTTAAAGAAATTAACCGTAACCGCAATTTTTGCAGCAATCGCAGTCGTAGGAAGCCTGTTTTCATTTCCGGTATTCGGCTCAAAATGTGCCCCGGTACAGCATCTTGTAAATGTATTGTGTGCTGTTCTGGTAGGACCTTGGTGGGGACTTGCCCAGGCATTTATTGCATCCTTAATCCGTAACCTTTTAGCACTGGGAAGCCCACTGGCATTCCCGGGAAGTATGTGTGGAGCACTTCTTGGCGGACTCCTTTATAAATATGGAAAGAAACTCCCATTTGCATATATCGGTGAGGTAGTAGGAACCGGAATTATCGGTGGAATGCTTTCTTATCCGGTTGCTTATCTGGTAATGGGAAATACAGCAGCTGCATTATTTACTTTTGTAGTACCATTCTTAATCAGTACCTGTGGCGGAACTATTATTGCAATGATTATTACCATTCCTTTAAAGAAATCAGGAATGTTAGCAAAAATGAAAGACAGTCTGGAGAACTAGAATATGGAATTAGAAGCCGGAAAAATTACAGAACTGCATCAGGAAATAAAAAAGAAACGTCCGGTCATTCACTGTATAACCAATGCGGTGACCGTCAATGACTGTGCTAATATTCTGCTGGCAGCAGGCGCATCTCCGACCATGGCACATCATCCGCTGGAAGTGGAAGAGATAACAGAAGGGGCAGCAGCCTTAGTCTGCAATCTTGGAGCTATTGCGGATTTTGAAGCAATGGAGAAAGCCGGAAAGAAAGCGGATGAAATGGGACATGCCATTGTATTAGACCCGGTAGGAATTTCCGGTTCTACTTACCGGCGGATGCAATGCCAGACTTTGATAAAAGAAATTCACCCGACCTGCATTCGGGGAAATTATTCTGAGATTCGTGCACTGTTAAAGGACTGCAATACCGTAACCGGTGTGGATGCATCGGATAAGTCTGTTGATGTGGAAAACATGAAGCAGTATGCGAAAGCACAGAAGACGATACTGATAGCATCCGGTGCAGTGGATGTGATTACGGATGGCAGAGAAGTCTTTGAATGCAGAAGCGGCCATGAAATGATGGCACATATTACCGGAAGCGGTTGTATGTCATCGGTTATGCTGGGTGCATTTCTTGGAGTGGAAGCAACCATAGAAGCGGCAGCAGCCTGCTGCAGTTTTATTGGATTGTGCGGCGAGGCAGCCGCAGAAAAAACAAAGGAATGTCAGGGCGGTACCATGACATTCCGAAATGCTTTCATCGATGAAGTTTCGTTGATGACACCGGAGAAAATTTATGACCGGTATCAGGAAAAGTAGTTTTGTATACCAGATGATGCATTAATCATTTGGCGTATTGTGGAACCGGCCTTCCAATTCTTCTGTCTTTACAATATTGATAAAGGCATGTGGGTCGATGGAACGTATCATAGGAATTAACTGGCGCTTAGCCTCCGTATTAATGACGGAGTAGATAAGCGTCTTTTCTTTTTCTTCATAACAGCCAATGCCCTGAAAGAGGGTGGCATCGTGGTTGGTGGTTTCCCGGATCGCATGATAAATTTCATTGGATTTATCAGAAATAATAAACAGAGTCTCTTTCTTGTAACGCTTATAAAGCATCTGAATTACCTGTGTGCTGCAGAACTGGTAAATAATGGAATAAAGTGCAATAGACCAGCCAAAGAGAGCACCTGCAATGGCAAGGATAATGACATTGCCAAGGAGAATATAATTCCATGCATCAATTCCCTTCTGGGAAGAAAGATAAATACTGATAAAATCGGTTCCACCGGTAGTAGTTCCAACGTTTAAGCACAGGCAGATGGCAAATCCGTTTAAAAGACCACCGAACACACTGATTAAAAGAACATCCTGTGTAAATACATAAGCCGGCAGCAGGTCTACGAAAATACTGGATAAGAAAATCGTAAGAATCGAGTACCAGGTAAATTTTTTCCCAAGGAACCGGAAACCGATATAGATTGGGAAAATATTTAAAGCCACGTTGAAAAAGGTATATGGAATATCAATATGGAAAAAGGTCAGTCCGATTTCCTGCAAGAGCAGGGATACTCCGGAAAAGCCACCCGGAAATAATCCGGCAGTTTTCGCAAAACAACGCAGGTTCCATGCATACAGAATCGATGCAAAAAATACGATGAAAATCCGGAAGACCTGATAAAATTTTGGATGTTTGGACTCAATGGAAAGAAACATAATGATTACCTCCTGTTATCAGATTTTTTTATAGGGACTGTGTCCATAACACTTCTCACAGACCCGGAACGGATAACCTACCGGCAGCGTTACGCCGCAGTATTTACAGGTGCGGATATAATCCTTCTTATCTTTGGCAAGAAGCTTCATAATTGTATCTTCTGTCTTTTCCCGTTCCCGGTTTAATCGCTCGCTATCAGAAATTTTTCCCATTCTGGTGGAAAACTGATGGTACAAGTCCAACATTTTATAAAAAGTTTCGTAACGCATCAGTCCCTTGTCATTACACATAATCAGTGATGGAAAATGAAGGGAGACATCAGCAGTATAGGTTTTACAGTAATAGAGCCACAAATCAACGATATCCCGGTTTTTGATATCAATGGAGCAGGTCAGCATCCGGTAGAGGGTATGTTTATCCTCAAACCCATCGATTTCTTTACGGGCTTTATATGCCTTATCATATAGAAAGAGAATTTCGTCAATGCTGATTTTCTCAAAAGGAGCAGAGGGCTCTACGGATTTCCATATTTTTAAAATGGCATTTAATGGCTCGTCCATATCTAAAAGGACATGTGGGAAACCAAGGCTTACCTTCTTAATAACCGGTTCCGGCTGGTCAAAACGTTTGGCAATATAATTTCTGGCATCCTCGCCCATGGCATTGACATAACCGGTGTCATACATGCCAAAACGTCCGGCACGTCCGGCAATCTGCCGTATCTCCGGAATATTAAGCGGGCGGGTGGAAATGCCGTCATACTTTTCTGTCTGGATAAAAACAATTCTTCGTACCGGAAGATTCAGTCCCATACCGATGGCATCGGTGGAAACCACTACTTTTGTTTTGTGGCTTAAGAAAAGACGAATCTGTCTTCTGCGGATTTCCGGTGGAAGACTGCCGTAGATGACACTGGCACGAATTCCCTCACGTTCTAATCGTCCGGCAATGTCTAAGACAGCACGCTTGGTAAAAGTGATTAGTGCATCACCTTCTGTGACATCATCCGGAAAAACAAATGCCTCTTGCTCACAGACCAGTGCAGTTTTCCGTTCATAGTGGCGAACCTCAAAGGTATCCTCGCAAAGGGCTATGAGGTGGGTAACAACTTCCTCGGCAGCAGGACTCATGCAGATATGGATTTCATCTGCTTTTACCCCCAGAATAGCGCGGGTCCAGGAGTGCCCACGGTCACGGTCTGCAATCATCTGTGCTTCATCAATAACGGCAATATCATAGTGCTGTTCCATGTCCAACATTTCAATGGTAGAAGAAGTAATCCGGCTGTTTTCCTCCGGAATGCATTCTTCTCCGGTAAGCATTGTACAGGCAATGCCGGCATCTTTCATTTTCTCATAGATTTCCAGCGCCAGAAGACGCAAAGGACCGAGATAGACTCCGCACGAAGCATCTTTTAAACGCTCTAATGCGTGATAAGTCTTGCCACAGTTAGTAGGACCAACATGCAGGATAAAATGCCGCTGCATGCCCCTGGTCTGTGGAAATTCTGTTTCCGGTTTCAACGGAACCATCCCGACAATCTGATGACGCATTCCAAATTGTCCATACTGATGGCACAAATCCTTTAAGGTGCGCCGGCAGATTGCAAGGGGCATTTCCTGATATAAAAAGTTTAAGAAACGCTCTGTAATTAATTCCGGTTCCTCGTCCCGCAGGGAACTGATATCAAGACGGACCAGCTCAGCAACAAGATAAGTCTCAAACTGCATAATATAAATGGGATTGGCATCCCGATAAACAAAATAGGAAAGATTACGGAGCTGACGGTGATAATTCTCCAGCTGCGGCTGCTTTATCTTCGGAGAATGGATAGCCAGCAGTTCCTTGGAAAGCCGCTGCATCCGCTTCGGATAAGGACCTGTTTCCGGTATCGTTTTTTTATGCTTCTTTTTCGCAAAGGTTTTATACTGGGCACAATAGAATTGTACCAATTTATCTGTCTGTATCATACGACCTCCATATCTATGCTAAGTATACCATTCTTTGGGTATGGTTGCAAAAGACATATTTTTCACTTTACAGGAAATTGCTTTCCTGTAAAGTAAGAAACGCTCCGCGGGGATGCGCACTGCGGCGTATAAGGTAGATGTCGCAAGCGACCGCCGCAGGCGCGAGAATGTGCCAAGGCACATTCTATGTTCTATGAAATCTCTTCCACCGCTGGTTTGACTTCGGAGAAAATGGGTGTTACAATCGTTCGGTATGAAATGCTTTATGCAGGCGATGGGGAAAGCTTATAAGATAATACAAAATCATTGGTTATTCACCAATTGCCTGTTTGGGACTGGAAAATCCCACAGTTCTAAAGTACATGTTTTTCTTTTTGCTATGAAAACAGTCTTTTCCATGTTTGACAGTAATACTGCACCGTTCGCTGAAATACGGATGTATTTTAAGGACTGTTAGGGGCACTTGGAATTTCGTCTGACAACAGGCAACGCTGGTACAGGGATGTACCAGCGAGGCACAATTGAACATGGATGTGAATTTGTGCCGGTTGCCAGACAAAGCAGGCTGTAAATCGAAATTCCTAGTGCCCCTTGCAGGACTTATGTGGCATCCGTATCCAGCGGACAGTACAGTATTCCAGTCAAAGCAGGCAAAAGACAGTTTACAATCAAGAAAAACATGTACCTAAGAACTGTTGGCATTTTCCGTTAAAAAACAGTTAATTGCTGAATAACCAATTGATTATATATATTAAGTTTTAAGCTTTCCCCCTCGCCGGAGAAAGAAAGGAGACCGCGATGGAACACACAGTAGAAACTACGAAGAATCCGCTGGCGGAAGAAAAAATCGGGAAACTGATTGCCCGCTTTGCAATACCGGCAATCATTAGCATGCTGGTAAGTTCCCTTTATAATATAGTAGATCAGATATTTATCGGACAGGGCGTTGGCATGCTTGGAAATGCCGCAACAAATATTGCATTTCCGGTATCCATTATCTGCACGGCAACGGCATTGTTACTTGGAATCGGAAGTGCATCCAATTATAATCTGGAGACCGGAAAAGGAAATGTAGAAGAAGCAAATAAGATTGCAGGAACAGGACTGGGTCTTCTGTTTATCTGTGGAGTGATAATTGCAGCAATCGTATTGCTGTTTTTAAATCCGCTGCTGTATTTATTTGGTGTAACACCAGATGTGCTGCCATATGCACAGGATTATACATTTATTACAGCCTTTGGAATCCCGTTTCTGGTATCCACAACTGGTGGAACGCATCTGATTCGTGCGGACAGAAGCCCGACCTATTCCATGACCTGCATGCTTGTGGGCGCAATTATCAACACGATTTTAGACCCGTTATTTATTTTTACATTTAACTGGGGAATCAAAGGAGCCGCATGGGCAACTGTAATCGGACAGTTTGTATCAGGTCTGCTTGTTATTATATATTTTGTAAAATTCCGAAAAATGGAACTTCGGTTTTCCATGCTTCGTCCAAGGGTAAAATATATGAAAGCGATTGCAGCATTGGGAATGGCTTCCTGCATCAACCAGATAGCCATGGCAATCGTGCAGATTACCATGAATAATACGTTGCGTCATTACGGAGAAATGTCTGTATATGGAACAGATATCCCCCTTGCCTGCGTTGGAATTATCTCAAAAGTAAATATGGTATTTATGGCAATCTGTATTGGAATTTCCCAGGGGTGCCAGCCAATCTGGGGCTTTAATTATGGAGCGGGAAGTTTTGGGAGAGTAAGAAAAACATTTTGGCGTGCCTTTGAGATATCCGTGCTGGTGGGTGTTGCATTTTTTATTGTATTTCAGATATTTCCACATCAGCTGGTGGCGGTATTTGGTGATGGAAGTACAGAATATTTCCAGTTCGCAGAGCGGTATTTCAGAATTTTTATGTTTATGACATTTATCAATGGAATCCAGCCAATGTCTTCTGGTTTCTTTACATCCATTGGAAAAGCCAGACTTGGTATTGTTGTATCACTGACCAGGCAGGTGCTGTTTTTACTGCCGCTGATTCTTATTTTCCCTTTGTTTATGGGAATCGACGGAGTAATGTATGCAGGACCAATCGCAGATGCCGCTGCAGCTGTCGTTGCCATTTTCTATGCACTGCGTGAATTAAATATCATGAAAAATTTAGAAAAGAAAGCAGTATAAAAAATATTAATATAAAAAACGTCAAAAAGAATCCCATGGAAAACAGAAATATTCTCCATGGGATTTTTGCTATTTCCGGACATATGCAGGAATTTGCCGGTGGCAGGTTCTACAGGTTATGAAATAGCGGTATGAAACGGCAAAAGGCAGGTCTTGGGATTAGAAGCTGTGACCGCCGCCACCGCCGCCACCGCCACTGCTGCTGCCACCGCCGCCACCGCTGCTGCCACCGCTACTGCCACCGCTGCCGCTGCTGGAAGGCGGACTGTAGACACGGGATTGCCGGATAAAACGGACATTTGGATTGACAATATTGCACTGTGTAAATACCTTTCCTAAAAGATCTGTTTTCGATGGTCTCTTCGCACGGGAGAAGGAACGTACCAGAAAATAATTTAACAACAAAGCAATGATAACTGCTAAAAAGGCATTACTGATATATTTCATCGGCTGCGCAATTTTTCGCCCTTCGAGCAATGTATTAATCTGACCAAAAGCGGTAAATGCACAGGTGTAATAATCACCATCAGAGGCATATTTGTATACATTATCGGTGATAGTGTTGGCATAACTTTTCGTAATGGTTTCATAAATGGTTCCGTTGCTGTGAATCCAGATGTTCCGATTGTCCATATCAATGAGAAATACGGTTGCACTGGTGGAACCGAAGGTGTCGCGGTAATAGCTTCGGATATAATCCTCAGTAGAATAGTAAGGATTGTAATCGATGGATTTAAAAGCAACACTTCCGTAAGTGGTAATCGGAGCCATCTCTTTTCCAAGGGTGGTTTCTTCCTCGTCTGTTAAAAGGTTGGCATCGTCCTCAACGATAACCTGATAACCGGTGCTTTTATTGGTATAGGTCTTGGTTTCGGCTTTGCAGGTAATACTTCCGTTAAGTAAGAGGAAGAAACATGCAAGCAGGCAGCCAAGAATTATTTTTGCAGAAAAAGAGCTGTATTTCTTCTTATATGTATCAGGCACGGTCATCACCTCCCTGTCGGTTAAACTGCGGCAGTTTCCGCATGGTAAGCATATTGTATTCCTTTAAAATGCTAAGAAGCGTAAAAATAATACCGGCAAAAGATACAATTGCACCACCATAGTAATAAAGGTCGGAAACCGGATGCAGGAAAGTAATCATTCCGGCAGCAGCAATGGAAATTAAGGCACCTAGGAATCCCGGAATTTTTCCACGAGTGGTTGTTTCACTGAACTGGGAAAATCCAAACAGCGAAGTCAGAACCCCACCGCCGATAACAATAAGCATGACAATTTTAGAAAATGAAAAACCGCCGGAACTAAAGATTCCCATTAGAACCTGAATTGCAAATACACCTAAAAACAGATAAGGAATTATGTTTTCAAATTTAGATTTCATGCTTTTATGGGGCTTTAAGTTTACTTTTACTTTGGCTTCTTTCTTGACATTTCCCTGTTTGGACTGATATCCCCTGTCATGCTCATAGGTTTCCTGACTATGGATTTCGCTCAGCTCCACAAAATAAATAATGGAGGCAAAAAGTGCCAGTGCCGCAGAAAGTATCAGGGTTGAAGCAGGCCGTATGGTAAAGAAAAGATTTAAAAGCAGAAAAACCGGGATAGCCAGTAGAAAGGAACCGAGTAAAAATTTACGTCTATCTACCGGGATATCAGCAGCAACCTTTCCGGTCTGTCCATTGACCGTAGCGTAGGCAACGCGGTCTTTGTTACGGTAGGATAAGAACCATACCGGAAGCATGGCGCTGGCAGCTTCCTTGCATTCCGTATTTAATGCATAACTCATATAATGGTTTGTTTCCGGATAAATAAAACTAAATTCCTGGAAGGCAGGTATTTTTTTGACTTTGGAATAAGTCTGTTCATTGGCAATGGCTTTTGCGTCCTCCAGATAAATATCGCTGTCCACATCGGCAGTATCAGCATAGAAACCACACAGAATGGACGGAGTAAAACTTTTCATGCCGCGCACATCAAAGGGAGCAATATTCTCGCTGATAACATCCGAAAAAGAAGAAGACGCATCATAAGAGAGCCCTTTATAATAGGCATCCGTCTGGCAGAGCAGATTATAGTGGTCGGTTACAATATAGTTACCTTCCCGGTGGCTTTTTTCAGCCGGCAGCTGTACCGTACCTTCGTGGGTAATGTTATATACCCAGTAAGGCATATAAATCCCACGGAAATTGTCTACATTGCGCGGGTCTTTCAGTTCCTTAGGGGCAAAAATGGCATGGCGCATCATTTTGCCATAAGCCTTCTTGCAGTCCTCCTTGGTAATCTGGAAAGGAACAATGTAGTCCGGACGTTTTTCCCTGGCAATCCGGCTGTCAAGAATCGTAGAAGCACCACAGAAACTACAGAATCCGGTTGCAGCATTCTCGGTACTTAAGATTTCACCGCCGCATTGCGGACAGGTGAAAATGTTGACATCATAAGTAGATGTCTCCACAGCGTCGTGATCCTTCTGATAGCTGTAAGGATTCAGCTGTGTGTGACAGTAGTCACAGAAAAGTGATTGTGTTGGAATATCAAACCTTAGATTTCCTCCACAATTGGGACATTCATACATAACATTCTCCTCTTTTGATTTAATATACTCAGGTATTGACCGCACAAGGATACGTTGTCCCCGGAAAACTTCTGGTATCGAAGACCTTTGTTTTAGATATAAAAATACCGAATTTCTAATGTGTGTGTTTCACTTTTGGTTATAAAAACTATCTTTCCAATGTTTGACAAAATCGCTGTACGGTTCGTCGAAATGCAGATGCCTTATAACGACTGCTAGGGGCACTTGGAATTTCGCCTGAAAACCGGCAACACTGGCACAGGGATGTGCCAGAGAGGTGCATATGAGCACGGATGTGAATTTGCACCGGTTGCCGGATAAAGTGATATATTGTCCGAAATTTCCGGTGCCCCTTGCAGCCGTTAGGTGGCATCTACAATCGACGGACAGTGCAGCGATTCCGTCAAAGCAACGGAAAGACAGTTTATCATCAAGCGAAACACACACATAAGAAATGCAGGTATTTCATATTATAAAAACAAAAGGTTCTTCGATACCAAAGTTTTCCGGTATCAACTTATCTCGTTGACAATGACCTAATGTAATATACTAATATGGTAATAGAAATATAACAGAAAGTAAATACATTTTACTTTATATTTTCAGAAAATTGAGTTATAATATATATATATATATATAGAAGTAATACGAGAGAGTTGTCATACGACCGTAGAGGAGGGGTGCTTATGAGACAGGAATTTACTTATAACCAGATTGCACACCTGAATGCAGCGTTACATGAACAACGCCTGCCATACCGTATTAGCTTTCATGATGCGGAGACAGCCGTTGTAGAACCGTTAGGATTTTGTGCATGTGATGGTAAAGAGGGTATGCTCAAAGCGGCAATTGAAGCATTTTTTGAAAAAGAGGGAATGACCGTAACATTCTCTGACCATTGCGAAATTATTTCACCGGGATGCCGGACCGTTTCTGTGGCAGCCTGCCAGTAGAAACAGATGAGACCGGAAAGATGGGCAGATTAGAAGGAAGAAGCCGGAATTCAAAAATCTTTGAGATGGGAACAGATTTTTGAAAATACGTTCTCTTTTAAGTCCTCATCAGAACAGAACATTTGAATCGCTATATCCACTGCTTTCGGAGAGAGAGCAGTGGATTTTTTGAGCCATGAAATATCAGCGGCAGACTCTGTTCCTGTAAGAAAATGATTTACAATTTCATTTAACCGGTGACAGAATTCCATCAGGGAATGATAATCATGAATCATATCTAAAAGGTTGTGCCCATAAAGTTCCTGTTCAAAGGAACAGGTAGAAATTACCTGCATGCAAAGGTGCAATTCACCGGTAATATCAGAAGCTTCCATCAGAATGTCCGGACGTTTCACATAGTTTTCCATGAAAATGGACTGGGCTTTCTGGTAGTCGCCATCCGCAAAACATTTTGCCAGAGATTCCCGGAGCACTCTTGTTTCATGTTTTTCGCCGGACATCCCCACCATACATTCATAAGTGGAGAGATTCTGCTTCGCAATGTAAACTGTTAACAGAAATTCCGACAGGAATCCAAACAACCGCTTGCAGTAATTATCATAGCTGCTGATATCGACCCGGCACTCCACTTCAAAGAGAATGTCAAACAGCCATTCACAGTAGGCATCAAATCGTTCTTTTGAAGTAATGAAAATATTCCCAAAATAAGTATGTACATCATGAACCATATGGTGAAAAACAGGCACATAGTCCGGGTATTTTTCAGAAATAACCTGCTCAGTAATCAGCAGATCCTTCTGGTGATGGTTCTGGCTGAAACCATTAAAATACGAAGTATTTAAAGTCAGAAGCTTTGGTGTGATCATGTCATGATTCTGAAGCAGCCGCATCAGCTCTCTTTCCGTGAAAATAAGCCCCTGCCTATTTATGAGATAGCGGCGGTAATGACAGATGCCGATATAATCGCAGGCATGGTAATTTTTCCAGAGCCAGTAGATGCCAGTCAGCTCGCAGAAACTTTTGTTTTTCCGGGAAATATTATCTCCGGTATCATCCGCAAGATAGCCCAATTCCGGAGAAATTGCATGTCCGACCTGCAGGGGAACATACATGGAATCAGTGGGAGCTTCAAATTGTTTGTGGGTCATAACGAATATTTTAATGGACATAATACACCTCGCGAAAACATGCTTTTCCCTTACTGTATACGCAATCGCATTCCTTGACAAGAGCAAATCAGGGAACCAATCAATATTTTTGACATAAACTAATACGAAAGTAAGAAAGAATGGAAAGAGGTCAGCGTGAACTGCAGCAATTCAATTGAACATACCGTGGAAGCGGGGGATACATTATACAAACTTTCCCGGCAGTATAAGACGACGGTATCCTCTATTATTTTAAGCAATCCAAGGATAAATCCTTACAATTTACAGATTGGAATGAAGATAGAAATATGCCCGGGCAGAGAATACACAAGACCGGAAATGCTGGGAAATACCGAAAATTCCGGGATTTCCAATAACAATGGAAAAGGAAATTTAAAAGAACTGATGCGGATGGCATGGCTGAATCATACCTACCTGCTCCGGATGCTTTTGGTCAGCATGGCAGCGGATTTGCCGGATCAGCAGGAACTGGTTACTGCATTAATTGACAATGCAGAGGAAATAGCAGACCTTTTCGGCAGATATTATCCGGAAAATACGGTGAACAGCCTCAGAGATTTACTGGTGCGCCAGGTAGAGCTTACCGGTGGACTGATCACCCAGAAAAAAGAAGGGAGAGCGAAGGATACGGAGGAGCAGGTACGACGGTTAAACGAAAATGCAGACCGCATCGCAGAGCTTTTGGCATTTGCAACACCGGAATATGAAGAAAGTGTATTAAAAGAAATGTTCCGTATGTACGTAGACCTGACCGGACAGGAAATCAGTGAGCGGCTTGCCGGCAATTATGAAAAAGATTTACAGACATTCTGGAATATCCAGCGGCAGATTATTGCTATGGCGGATTATTTTGCCAACGGACTGGAAACAGAGGCAAAGGAATCCGGGCTTCGTTAAAGAAAAGGCATTAAAAAGTATTGTTTCTTATGGTTTCACAGCAGAAGCGGCTGTGTTATAATAGAAAAACAGGACAAAAATAACCGGGGCTGTCCGAATGCAACTGCGGACAGCCACAACATAAAAGTACAGAACAAAAACAATAGTAAATAGAAGGAGACAGCAAAAAATGACACCAGAATTTTTAAACAGCACATTAGAGCATTTATATGAGAGAACCAAAGAGGGAAAGCAGCACTGGAATGTTGAGATGAAGACCAGCGAATATAAAGAGGAATCCGAAAAGCCGGTTGTAGAAGCCGACGGAAAGCAGTGGGTAGTAGATGAGTGTTATACAGCCTATTCCTGCGAAGAGCATGGAAATGAATTTGTAATGATTACTTATGAAAATATTGAGACTTGTGGAGAAGAAGTGCGGAGCACCAACATGGTATTCCTGCCGGATCCGAATGTCCGCTATTTTGATTTGGACCGGCTGGCCCAGTATGCAATTCTTCCAAGCCAGAAATTGATGGAGACCATTCATCAGTTATTTACTCTTCTGCTTTCTCTTCAGAAGGAAGAAAGTGCCCAGGTAGAGTGGAAAGTCAGCGAATAGGAAATGGCATCGCAGACAGATTACAGTTACATATGTTTCCTGTAGTTGTTTTAACAATTTAAATAAAACTGAAAATTCAGATAATTTACACAATATATGCAATATAATAAAGTAAATACGAAAAATAATTAAGAAAATTCTAAAAATAGTATTGACAAATGAACTATAGTTAGATATAATCAAATCATCAAAAGAAACAAATGAACGGAAACAAAGTAAGGAGGAGATTCCACCAGAAAGAGAAGGAACAAACTCATAATAATGTAAGAGGAGGTCGATACCACCAGGATATTAAATCAGAATCGGACAAGCGTTTAGACGAAGAGAAACGCAATAGTAAGAAAGGAAGGTACGGTCCAATGCAGAGCTGATAGATATTATGAAACCTGACATAATAAATAATAAAATCAGATTCAGTTCATGGATTCAGAATCGGAAGGAAAACCTGAGGTAAATACAAAAGAAAAGTGGATGGAGAATCAGAACGGCAACGTAAAGATATGGTTCCAGTCCAACAGGACTCAGAAGCGAACGGATTCAGGAGGAAGGGTTCAGGGATTGAAGACGAAATATACGAAATGAGGTAAAAGTCCAATGGACGAAATAGTATGAAAGGGCATCATCTTAAGAGAATTTAGATGATGCCCTTTTTCACTTTACAGGGAATTGCTTTCCTGTAAAGTAAAAAACGCTCCGCGAGGATGCGCACTGCAGCGTATAAGGTAGATGTCGCAAGCGACCGCCGCAGGCGCGGGAATGTGCCAAGGCACATCTTTGTTCTGTTATGCTTCTTTTTTCTGCGCTTCAAGGGCTGCTAAGCATGCCTGGGCAAGTTGGTCGCCACAGGAAGTGGATTTGAATCCACAGGTGATGCCCTTTAATTTTTCTTCTACTTCTTCTACCGTTAATCCTTCTACCAAAGAAGAGATAGCCTTTAAGTTGCCGTTACATCCGTTGGTAAAGGTAACATGTTTTAAAACATTTCCCTCTAAATCCAAATCAATCTGGGTGGAACAGGTTCCTTTGGTTTTGTATGTGTAATGCATAAGAAACTCCTTTCTATACCTGGACTTGTTGTCAGGCGATTGCAAAATGAAAAATAGTGTATGACATATTTTTTATGAGGTGAAAGGCTCCTCTTCTTTTCCGATATGAAATATTGTAACTCTAAGCGCTTTATTTTCCTTTTTGTTATATCGACTGTCTTTTCAATGTTTGACAATGATTCCAGAATTGTCCGCCGGAGTGCGGATACCTTGGCAAAGCTGCTAGGGGCACTTGGAATTTCACTGGCAACCGGCAACACTGGCACAGGGATGTGCCAGTGAGGTGTATTTGAACACGGATGTGAATATACACCGGTTGCCGGACATAATCATGATTTCATCGAAATTCCTAGTGCCCCTTGCGGGTTTGGCGTTGTATCCGCAACCGGCGGACAGTTCTGGAATCCTATGTCAAAGCAACCGGAAAGACAGTCTTCAATCAAGAAAAATAAAGTGCTAAGAGTTACGAGATATTTCATATCCATTAAAAAGAAGTGAAGTCTTTCACCTATAAAAATATCTTATTCTGTTTTTCCATTTTGCAATCGCCTGTTCAATCTTTGCCTATTATAGCATCTGTTTGTAAAAAGTCCACTGATTTAACAAAAAGTTTATAAAACGTTCATGGGATTAGATATTGTGAAGAAAGGCAGATAGTGGTACAATATTTCATAGTTGCGTAAGCAAAATTATGGATAGGAGCATTATATGAAAGCAATAGAAAAAATCTTTGGAACACATAGCGAAAGAGAATTAAAAAGAATTTATCCGCTTATAGATAAGATAGAGTCTTATCGGCCTGCCATGCAGGAACTGACTGATGAACAGTTAAAGGATAAGACAAAAGAATTCAAAAAGAGACTTGCTGATGGTGAGACATTGGACGATCTGCTTCCGGAAGCATATGCAACCGTTCGTGAGGCAGCAAAGAGAGTGCTTGGAATGGAACATTACCGTGTTCAGCTGATTGGTGGTATTATCCTGCATCAGGGACGTATCGCTGAGATGAAGACCGGTGAAGGAAAAACATTGGTATCTACCCTGCCGGCATACTTAAATGCATTGGAAGGAAAAGGCGTACATGTTGTAACTGTCAACGAATATCTGGCAAAACGTGATGCTGAGTGGATGGGACAGGTTCATGAATTCTTAGGACTGACTGTTGGCGTTGTGTTTAACGGCATGGATACTAAGGAACGTCAGGATGCATATAACTGCGACATTACTTATATTACCAATAATGAATTGGGATTCGATTACCTGCGTGATAACATGGTAATTTACAAGGAACAGTTAGTACAGCGTGGATTACATTTTGCGATTATCGATGAGGTCGACTCTGTGTTGATTGACGAGGCAAGAACACCACTTATCATTTCAGGACAGAGTGGCAAATCCACCAGCATTTATGAGGCATGCGATATTCTGGCAAGACAGATGAAACGTGGTGAAGATCAGAAGGAATACACCAAGATGGATGCTATCATGGGAGTGGAAATCGAAGAAGATGGAGACTTCGTGGTAAATGAGAAGGATAAAGTAGTCAATCTGACATTAGAAGGTGTAAAGAAGGTAGAACAGTTTTTCCACATTGATAACCTTGCAGATCCGGATAATCTTGAGATTCAGCATAATATCATTTTAGCACTGCGTGCACACAATCTGATGTTCCGTGATCAGGATTATGTGGTAAAAGATGATCAGGTATTAATCGTAGATGAATTTACCGGACGTATTATGCCGGGCCGGCGTTATTCTGATGGATTACATCAGGCAATTGAAGCAAAAGAGCATGTAAAAGTAAAACGTGAGAGCAAGACCCTTGCCAATATTACATTCCAGAACTTCTTCAATAAGTATGATAAGAAAGCAGGTATGACCGGTACCGCTTTGACAGAGGAAAAAGAGTTCCGTGACATCTATGGAATGGACGTTATCGAGATTCCTACCAACAGACCGGTTATCCGTGTGGATAAAGAGGATGCTGTTTATAAGACCAAGAAAGAAAAATTCCATGCTGTTGTGGATGAAGTAGAAGAAGCATACAAGAAAGGACAGCCGGTTCTGGTTGGTACCATCAATATCGATACTTCTGAGCTGGTAAGCTCCATGTTGAATAAGCGTGGTATACCACACAAAGTTTTGAATGCAAAATTCCATGAGTTAGAGGCTGAAATTGTAGCACAGGCCGGTGTACATGGTGCGGTTACCATCGCAACCAACATGGCTGGTCGTGGTACTGATATTAAGCTGGATGATGAAGCAAAGGAAGCCGGCGGTCTGAAAATCATCGGTACTGAGCGTCATGAATCAAGACGTATTGATAATCAGCTGCGAGGACGTTCCGGCCGTCAGGGAGACCCGGGAGAATCCCAGTTCTTCATTTCGCTGGAAGATGATTTGATGCGTCTGTTTGGTTCTGAGAAACTGCTTAGCATGTTTAATACTTTGGGTGTGCCGGAAGGCGAGCAGATTCAGCATAAGATGCTGACCAGTGCAATTGAAAAGGCACAGAAAAAGATTGAGGGAAATAACTTTGGAATCCGTAAGAATCTGTTGGAGTATGATCAGGTTATGAATGACCAGAGAGAGATTATATATGCAGAGCGTCTCCGTGTATTGAATGGCGAGAGCATGCGTGATGTTATCTATAAGATGATTACCGACAGAGTGGAAAATACAGTAGATACCTGCATTTCGCCGGATTTACCACCGGAAGAATGGGACATTAATGAACTGAACCAGTTATTGATTCCAATTATTCCACTTCAGCAGGTGACACCGGAGCAGGCAAAAGAATACAAGGATCAGAAGAAGTTAAAACATGCTTTAAAAGAACAGGCTGTAAAACTCTACGAGGAGAAGGAAGCAGAGTTCCCGGAGCCGGAAGCTGTCCGTGAATTAGAGCGCGTCATCTTACTGAAAGTCATTGACCGTAAGTGGATGGATCATATTGATGATATGGATCAGTTACGTCAGGGTATCGGTTTACAGGCTTATGGACAGAGAGACCCGCTGGTAGAGTATAAGATGAGCGGTTATGACATGTTCGAAGAGATGATTAACAGTATTCAGGAAGATACCGTACGCCTGTTATTCCATGTCAGAGTAGAGCAGAAGGTAGAAAGAGAGCAGGTTGCAAAAGTAACCGGAACCAATAAGGATGAAACAGCACAGGGCGTGCCGAAGAAACGTGCGGCAGCAAAGGTTTACCCGAATGACCCGTGCCCATGCGGAAGTGGTAAGAAATACAAACAGTGCTGCGGAAGAAAAGCTTAAGAATAAAAATATAAAAATTAAATCGACTTATAATAATTGCATTATAACAGCAAACATGACAAAAGGAGGAAAATAGATGCATTGCACAAGAAAAGTAACAGAAGATATCATCTGGATTGGTGGAAGTGACAGAAGACTTGCTTTATTTGAAAACATATTCCCGATTCCAAGAGGCGTATCCTATAATTCCTATCTTTTAAAAGATGAAAAAACAGTATTATTAGATACCGTAGACCGTTCCATTGCAGGACAGTTTTTAGAAAATCTGGCATTTGCACTGGATGGAAGAAAACTGGATTACATGATTGTAAATCATATGGAACCGGATCACTGTGCTTTAATCGAAGAAATCGTAAGACAATATCCGGAAGTAAAGGTTGTGGGAAATGCCAAGACCTTTGGCATGATACAGCAGTTCTATACCTTTGATATTGCAGAACATTCCGTTACTGTGAAAGAAGGTGAGACATTAAATACTGGAAAACATACCCTTCACTTTGTGATGGCACCGATGGTACACTGGCCGGAAGTAATGGTAACATATGATGAAACGGACAAAGTATTATTTTCAGCAGATGCATTCGGAACTTTTGGCGCATTGAACGGAAATATTTTTAATGATGAAATTGATTTTGACCGTGACTGGCTGGATGACGCAAGACGTTATTATACCAATATTGTTGGAAAATACGGCGGACCGGTTCAGACAACCTTGAAGAAAGCGGCAGGACTGGATATTTCTATTATCTGTCCGCTGCATGGACCAATCTGGCGTTCCAATCTTGGTTACATTCTGGATAAATACAATACCTGGAGCAGCTATGAGCCGGAAGAGAAAGCAGTTATGATTGCTTATGCGTCCATGTATGGAAATACAGAAAATCTTGCAAATGTACTCGCAGCAAAGCTGGCAGAAGCAGATATCCATAATATTGTAGTATATGATGTATCCAATACACATGTTTCCACTTTGATTTCAGAAGCATTCCGTTGCAGCCATATTGTACTGGCAGCTCCGACTTATAATGGAAACGTTTATCCGGTTATGGAGAACTTCTTGAATGACATGAAAGCACTTGCCGTACAGAAACGTACCGTTGCAATTCTGGATAATGGTACCTGGGCAGCAACAGCCGGAAAACAGATGGCAGATAAGATTGCGGAAATGAAAGACATGAAGATTATTGAACCAAGGGTAAGTATTAAATCTTCATTAAAGAACGAACAACTGGAACAGCTGGATGAGCTGGTGGCAGAGATTAAAAAAGATTTCTAAAGCACTGGTATTCATCAGAAGAGCAAATGAAATAGAAATAAAAAAGGTCAGAGTAAAATGAGTACAGAACAAACATTCGATTTTGTTCTGTACTTTTTTGTTGAGGGATGCTATAATGAGCGGAGAAACGTGGTAATACTAAAGGAAGAGTAAATGAACAGAGGAGAAATTGAGTGGATCATTTTAAATTAGTTTCCAAATATCAACCCACCGGAGACCAGCCGCAGGCAATTGAGAAGCTGGTGAAGGGATTTAAAGAGGGCAATCAGTTTGAAACACTACTGGGTGTAACCGGTTCCGGTAAGACATTTACCATGGCAAATGTCATTGCCCGGATGAATAAACCGACATTGATTATTTCGCATAATAAGACGCTGGCGGCGCAGCTCTATGGAGAATTCAAGGAATTTTTCCCCGAAAATGCAGTAGAGTACTTTGTCTCCTATTACGATTACTACCAGCCGGAGGCATATGTGCCATCCACGGATACTTATATCGCAAAGGATTCTTCTGTGAATGATGAGATTGATAAACTGCGTCTGTCTGCGACAGCAGCATTGACGGAACGGCGGGATGTTATTGTAGTTTCCAGTGTATCCTGTATCTATGGATTGGGTGAACCGGAGAACTTTCAGAAGATGATGGTATCTCTACGGCCGGGTATGGAACGGGATCGTGATGATGTTATCCGGCAGTTGATTGATATACAGTATACAAGAAATGATATGGATTTCCAGCGAGGCACCTTCCGGGTACGGGGAGACGTTTTGGAAATCTTTCCGGCAGACCGTGGAGAGACTGCTATCCGGGTAGAATTCTTTGGCGATGAAATAGACCGGATTACAGAGATTGATGTATTGACCGGCGAGATTAAGAATAGTCTTAATCATATCAGTATTTTTCCAGCATCCCATTATGTAGTGCCAAGAGAGAAAATCCTGCGTGCATGCGATACCATTGAAGCAGAGCTGGAAGAGCGTGTGAAATACTTTAAGGGGGAAGATAAGCTCTTAGAGGCACAGCGGATTGCCGAGCGGACGAATTTTGATATTGAAATGTTAAAAGAGACAGGCTTCTGTAGTGGAATTGAAAACTATTCCAGACATTTATCCGGACAGCCGGCAGGTTCGAGACCGTTAACACTGATTGATTATTTCCCGGATGACTTCCTGATTATGGTAGATGAGTCCCATATTACAATTCCGCAGATTCGTGGAATGTATGCGGGAGACCAGTCCAGAAAGACAACGCTTGTGGATTATGGCTTCCGTCTGCCTTCGGCAAAAGACAACCGTCCAATGAATTTTGAAGAGTTTGAAAGCCAGATAGACCAGATGCTGTTTGTATCTGCAACGCCAAATGATTATGAAGAAGAACATGAACTTTTGCGGGTAGAGCAGATTATCAGACCGACAGGACTTTTAGACCCTGACGTGGAAGTGCGCCCGGTAGAAGGTCAGATTGACGATTTGATTGGAGAGGTCAATAAAGAGACTGCGGCAGGACATAAGGTGCTGGTAACGACACTGACCAAGAAAATGGCAGAGGATTTGACAGAATATATGCGTGAAGTGGGTATTCGTGTGAAATACCTGCATTCGGATATTGATACTTTGGAAAGGGCAGAGATTATCCGGGATTTGCGGCTGGATGTATTTGATGTGCTGGTGGGAATTAACCTTTTGCGGGAAGGACTTGATATACCGGAAATTACATTAGTGGCAATTATTGATGCGGACAAGGAAGGTTTCTTGCGCTCCGAGACTTCGCTGATTCAGACTATCGGACGAGCGGCAAGAAACAGTGAAGGTCATGTTATCATGTATGCAGATAAGATTACAGACTCCATGCGGGTTGCGATTGATGAGACAAAGCGCCGCCGTGAGATTCAGCAGAAATACAATGAAGAGCATGGCATTACGCCGACTACCATTCAGAAATCTGTCCGTGAGTTAATCAGTATTTCCAAGAAGGTAGCCAAGAATGAAATGGAATTCAAGAAAGATCCGGAATCCATGGATAAGAAGGAATTGGAGAAGCTGATTGCAGATATTCAGAAGAAGATGAACCATGCTGCTGCAGAGTTGAACTTTGAGGCTGCGGCAGAATATCGTGATAAGGTAATTGAGTTAAAGAAGATGCTTCGCGATTTGTAAGGTAGAGAAAGAGGAAGAAAAAGTGGCAAAGAAAGAGAGAAAATATATCAGGATTCGTGGTGCAAGCGAACATAATTTGAAACATATTGATGTGGATATACCAAGAGATGAATTTGTGGTACTGACAGGACTCAGCGGCTCCGGTAAATCCTCACTGGCATTTGATACGATTTATGCAGAGGGGCAGCGGCGTTATATGGAGAGCCTGTCTTCTTATGCAAGACAGTTTTTAGGACAGATGGAGAAGCCGAATGTAGAGAAAATCGAGGGACTGTCTCCGGCAATTTCCATTGACCAGAAATCCACAAACCGTAACCCGAGATCTACTGTAGGAACGGTAACGGAGATTTATGATTATTTCCGTCTGCTCTATGCGCGGATTGGAATTCCGCACTGTCCGAACTGCGGCAAGGAGATTAAGAAACAGACAGTAGACCAGATGGTAGACCAGATTATGAAGCTGCCGGAGCGTACCAGGATACAGCTTTTAGCACCGGTAGTCCGTGGAAGAAAGGGTGAACACCAGAAGCTTTTTGAACGGGCAAAGCGAAGCGGCTATGTGAGAGTACAGGTGGATGGAAATACCTATGAACTGACAGAAGTGATAAAGCTGGATAAGAACAAGAAACATAATATCGAAATCGTAGTGGATCGTCTGGTGGTAAAGGAAGGTATTGAAAAGCGTCTGACGGATTCTATTGAAAATGTGTTAGAACTTTCAAACGGACTTCTGATGGTGGATATCATTGATGGAGAGACCATGCAGTTTTCCCAGAGCTTTTCCTGTCCGGATTGTGGAATCAGTATTGATGAAATCGAACCGAGAAGCTTTTCCTTTAACAATCCGTTTGGAGCCTGCCCGGAATGTTTTGGACTGGGTTACAAGATGGAATTTGATGAAGAACTGATGATACCGGATAAGAGATTAAGCCTTGCAGAGGGCGCAATTCAGGTGATGGGCTGGCAATCCTCTACTGATAAGAAGAGCTTTACTTATGCAATCCTTAAGGCACTTTCTGAGGAATATGGCTTCAGTCTTGATACACCATATAAGGAATTGCCGGCAGAAGTCCGGAATATGCTGATTCATGGAACCAATGGAAGGTCTGTAAAGGTATATTATAAAGGTCAGCGTGGAGAAGGCGTATACGACATTGCCTTTGAAGGACTGATTAAGAATGTGGAACGCCGCTATCGTGAGACCGGCTCTGATACCATGAAGCAGCAGTATGAGGAGTTTATGCGGATTACACCGTGTAAAAGCTGTGGCGGGCAGAGGTTGAAGAAAGAGTCGCTGGCAGTAACGGTTTCCGGTAAAAATATATATGAAATAACAGCGATGTCCATCCGTAATCTGGATGCCTATTTAAAAGAAATGGAACTGACGGAACAGCAGCATCTGATTGGTGATCAGGTTTTAAAAGAAATCCGGGCGCGGGTAGGCTTTCTGATGGATGTGGGACTGGATTATCTGTCCCTTTCCCGCGCAACCGGAAGCTTATCGGGTGGTGAAACACAGCGAATCAGACTGGCAACCCAGATTGGCTCCGGACTTGTAGGTGTGGCTTATATTTTGGACGAGCCGAGTATTGGTCTGCACCAGAGGGATAATGATAAACTTTTGAATTCCTTAAAGGGATTAAAAGACCTTGGAAATACACTGATTGTAGTAGAACATGATGAAGATACCATGCGTGCGGCAGATTATATTGTGGATATCGGACCGGGAGCCGGTGAACATGGCGGAGAAGTCATTGCTACCGGAACAGCAGAGGAGATTATGAAAAATAAGAACTCTATCACCGGTGCTTATTTAAGCGGAAGAATCAAGATTCCGGTACCGAAAGAAAGACGGAAACCAACCGGATTCATTACTGTAAAGGGTGCAAGAGAGAATAACCTGAAGAATATTGATGTGAAGATTCCACTGGGTATTATGACCTGCATTACCGGAGTGTCCGGCTCCGGAAAGAGTTCCCTGACCAATGAAATCCTCTATAAACGTCTGGCAAGGGATTTAAACCGGGCAAGGTGTATTCCGGGTGCCCATGATGATATTGAAGGTCTGGAACAGTTAGATAAGGTAATTGATATTGACCAGTCTCCAATCGGAAGAACACCCCGTTCCAATCCGGCTACTTATACCGGTGTGTTTGATATGATAAGAGATTTGTTTGCATCCACTCCGGATGCCAAGGCAAGAGGATACCAGAAGGGAAGATTCAGCTTTAATGTGAGGGGTGGCCGGTGTGAAGCCTGCTCCGGTGATGGTATTCTTAAGATAGAAATGCATTTCCTGCCGGATGTATATGTTCCGTGTGAAGTGTGTCAGGGCAAACGATATAACCGTGAAACACTGGAAGTAAAATATAAGGGCAAGAGTATCTATGATGTGCTGAATATGACAGTGGAAGAGGCACTGGAATTCTTTCAGAATGTGCCTTCTATTGCAAGAAAGATACAGACCCTTTATGATGTGGGCTTATCTTATATCCGTCTGGGCCAGCCATCTACTGAACTGTCTGGTGGAGAAGCACAGAGAATTAAGCTTGCAACAGAATTGAGCAAACGCAGTACAGGAAAGACTATTTATATTCTGGATGAGCCGACAACAGGACTTCATTTTGCAGATGTCCATAAATTAATTGAAATTCTGAGGAGATTGTCTGATGGTGGCAATACAGTAGTTGTAATTGAACATAATCTGGATGTAATCAAGACGGCAGATTATATTATTGATATGGGGCCGGAAGGCGGAGACGGTGGCGGAACTGTGGTTGCCCAGGGAACGCCGGAAGAGATTGCCAAAGTACCGGAATCCTATACCGGACAATATGTAAAGAAATATCTGGAATAGTAATACCGGATAAGCATAAGACAATGAAAAATGGCATCTGCTAGAAACTGCCAGTGGCGGGTTCGGCAGGTGCTATTTTCTATAGGCACATTCTTTGTTCCTGTTATGTGCACAAAAAAACTGCTGAAACATTCAGCAGTTACTATCTTGGGGAGTACCCTCCGGACATCCCGAGGGACATCCGAAGGGCTGAGTTATGAAAAATTATATTAGCTTAATAGCTAGTACATATATGATACTATAGAAGACGTGTGACTATTATGTGAACAAAAAGTTAAGACAATTAGAAAGCAAAAGAAAGTTAAGAAGATGTTGCGATTTCATTAAAAATAAGTAAAAACAGAAAAAAACCTTTGAAAAATGCCATTTATTGTATATAATGTGATTATATATGTAAGAATATGATTGAATGCGTAGTCTGTCTTTTTTTGAGATAGATTACTCCACATATAATGAAACAGATGAAAGGGGAAACATTGACATGGTTTCAACAGATATTGGAATTGATTTAGGAACAGCCAGCATATTGGTTTATATTAAAGGAAAAGGCGTAGTTTTAAAAGAGCCGTCCGTAGTAGCGTTTGACAGAGATACAAACAAGATTAAGGCGATTGGTGAAGAAGCAAGACTGATGCTTGGTAGAACACCGGGCAACATTGTAGCAGTAAGACCACTCCGTCAGGGTGTTATTTCTGATTATACCGTAACAGAGAAGATGATTAAGTACTTTATTCAGAAGGCACTGGGAAAGAAAACATTCCGTAAGCCAAGAATCAGTGTCTGTGTACCAAGTGGTGTAACAGAGGTTGAGAAGAAGGCGGTAGAGGATGCAACTTATCAGGCAGGAGCAAGAGAAGTTGCAATTATTGAAGAACCAATTGCAGCAGCAATTGGAGCAGGCATCGATATTGCAAGACCTTGTGGAAATATGATTGTAGATATCGGAGGAGGAACCGCAGATATTGCAGTAATTTCACTGGGCGGTTCGGTAGTAAGTACATCAATTAAAATTGCCGGAGATGATTTTGATGAGGCAATTGTCCGTTATATGAGAAAGAAACATAATCTTCTGATCGGAGAAAGAACTGCAGAAGATATTAAGATTAAGATTGGAACCTGTTTCCCGCTGGCACAGCCGGAAACTATGGATGTCCGTGGACGTAATCTGGTAACAGGACTTCCTAAGACAGTAACTGTTTCTTCAGAAGAGACTGAGGAAGCATTAAGAGAACCGACTTTACAGATTGTAGAAGCGGTACACAGTGTTCTGGAAAAAACACCACCAGAGCTGGCAGCAGATGTTGCAGACAGAGGAATTGTGCTGACAGGTGGCGGTTCATTACTTAGAGGACTGGAAGAGCTGATTGAAGATAAGACAGGAATTAATACAATGACAGCAGAAGAACCAATGACTTGTGTAGCAATTGGTACAGGTAAATTCGTAGAATTCTTAGCTGGTAAGAGAGACGACGATTAAGATTTCGGGAGGACTGTAGATGGTAAAAGGATTATATACCGCATGGACCGGAATGCTAGACGAACAGAACCGTCTGGATATTCTGACAAATAATCTGGCAAATGCCGACACAACCGGATATAAGAAGGAAGGTACCACAAACCATACATTTGCTGATACACTGGCAATTAAGATTAAGGATACTTCTGATTATGGGCAGCCGCGGGTACTGGGAAATATTAGTATGGGTGTGCATATTGGCGAAGTATATACCGATTTCAGCCAGGGCAGCTTTAAAGTGACAGACAGAAGTACCGATATGGCATTGGATGGAAATGGTTTTTTTACGGTATCATTTACCAATAAGAATGGTGAAACATCTATGAAGCTTACCCGGGATGGAGCATTTACACTGACCAGAGAAGGCTATCTGGTGACCAAAGACGGTGATTATGTGCTGAACCAGAATGGAGCTTCCACTGGCAATCCTGGTGCAGAGAATTATATCCGGATTAATCCGAATCTGGATTTTGAAGTGCTTTCCGATGGAAGTATTATGCAGAATAATCAGGTGGTTGCAAGACTTGGTGTGGTAGATGTAGATAATTATGACTATATCAGCAAATATGGTGAGAATCTCTATGATGTAGTAAATGGCGGACAGCTTGTGGCATCGAATGCGAGAGTAGAGCAGGGTGCATTGGAAGCTTCCAACATTAATGTAGTATCCGAAATGGTAGATATGATTACAATCACCAGAGCTTACGAGGCTGGACAGAAGATTATCCAGACGATGGATTCAACACTGGACAAAGCCGTAAATAATGTAGGTAAAGTATAAAAAGAACTAAAGAAAAGAGCAAAAGAAGCCGATATAAATAACTAGGAAACAGGTACGTTTCATAAAAGGCTGGCCACGGATGGCGCAAGAGAGATAAGGAGCGCAGGGCTTATGATGAGAGCATTGTGGACTGCTGCATCAGGAATGATTGCACAGCAGACAAATATTGATTCGATTTCTAATAATTTATCGAATGTAAATACAACAGGTTACAAATCCGAACAGGCAGAGTTTAAATCGCTGCTGTATCAGACACTGCAGTCTAAGACAACTTCTGCAAATGGTGATGAAAAGCCGGTTCCGGTTCAGGTAGGACTGGGAACCAGAGTAGCCTCTATTACATCTGATTTTACCAATGGAGCATTAATTGCCAATTCCAGCAATACAGCATTTGCGTTGGAAGGAAAAGGATTTTTCTCGGTACGTGGAGAAGATGGACAGACATACTATACCAGAAATGGTAAATTTGGCTGGGCAATCGGAACTAATGGAACGACACTTTGCAATGAAGCCGGACTTCCGGTATTAGATAGTAATGGAAATGAAATTGTTCTGCCGGATGGCGTGACTGCATCATCTATCGAAGTATCAAATGATGGAAAGTTCTATTATAAAGATGCGGCAGGCAATACCATAGATATGAACAGACAGATTGGCGTATATCAGTTTACCAATCCGGCTGGACTGGAAAAGGATTCTGGAAGCCTTTTGGTTGCAACAGCAGCATCCGGTAATCCGATGAATGAGCTGACTACTCCGGGACTGACCAGAAGCAAGGTATGCCAGAATTATCTGGAAGCATCCAATGTCCAGGTGGCAGACGAGATGGTTAATATGATTATTGCACAGCGTGCATATGAATTAAACTCTAAGGCGATTCAGGCAGCAGATGAGATGCTTGGACAGGCAAATTCATTAAGAAGATAGTTCTAAAGGCAGGGTAAAGTATGAGTATATCGATGGATAATATTCCGACATTGCTGAATACAACTTCATCACAGGCAAGTAACAGTTCCAATGGACTGGAGAAGACATTGAATTCAGATTTATCAGGTGCAACGGATGACGAACTGATGGATGTCTGCAAGGAATTTGAGGCATATTTCTTAGAACAGGTTTATAAGGAAATGAAGAAAACCATTCCGGAGAACGAAGACCAGGATGCCAGTATGAGTCAGATGACGGATTATTTTGAAGACGAGATGATACAGAAGCTGGCAAGCCAGTCAGTAGAACAGAGTGGCGGAAGTAACAGTTTGGCACAGCAGCTGTATGAGCAGATGAAGCGTAATTATAATATGGAATAGAATTTAGAAAAGACGATAAAAGGGGCTGTCATATGATGACAGCCTTCTCTTACTTTACAGGAAATTGCTTTCCTGTAAAGTAAAAAATGCTCCGCAAGGATGCACACTGCGGCGTATAAGGCAGATGTTGCAAGCGACCGCCGCAGGCGCAAGACTGTGCCAAGGCACATTCTTTATTCTGTTGGAAAGGAAAGACGATGGAGACGATAACCGGTTATGTAGATCATATCATATATCGAAATGCTGACAATGGCTATACGGTACTGGTGCTGGTTTGCGAAGAAGAAGAGATTACCTGCGTGGGAATCTTTTCGGGAATCAGTGAGGGAGAGAATATCGAAGTGACCGGTGAATATACGGCACATCCGACCTATGGAAAGCAGTTTAAAGCTGAAAGTTATGTGGAGAAAGAACCAACCGATGAACTGTCCATTGAGCGTTATCTTGGCTCCGGAGCAATTAAAGGGATTGGTGCGGCACTTGCAGCAAGAATTGTAAGAAGATTTAAAGGCGATACCTTCCGGATTATCGAAGAAGAACCGGAGCGGTTAGCAGAAGTGAAAGGAATCAGTGAACGGAAAGCAATGGAAATATCAGACCAGGTCTCTGAAAAACGAGATCTGCGTCAGGCAATGATATTTTTGCAGCAGTATGGCATTACACTGAATCTTGCGGTGAAAATCTATAAAGAATACGGACAGGAAGTATACGGCATCATTCAGGAGAATCCATATCGTCTGGCGGATGATATCAGTGGTGTGGGATTCCGGATTGCAGATGAAATTGCTAAGAAAGTCGGTATTCATACAGATTCTGATTTTCGAATCCGAAGCGGTATATTGTATACACTTTTGCAGGCATCCGGGGAGGGTCATACCTTTCTGCCGGAGGAAGAACTGACAAAGCGGGCAGGAGAACTTCTGGGTGTAACAGAAGAAGCAATCGAAAAGCAGTATATGGATTTGTCGATAGAACGGAAAATCATTATGAAACAGGAGGGTGAACAGGTTCAGATTTATGGCGCACCACTCTATTATACGGAAGTAAATACAGCCATGATGCTTAAGAATCTGGATATTGCCTATGATGTGTCAGATGCAGAGATTGCCCAGCGAATCCATAAGATTGAGAAGCAGACCGGCATGGAACTGGATGAACACCAGAAAGAGGCTGTTTCGGAGGCAGTAAGAAACGGACTTCTGGTAATCACCGGTGGACCAGGAACTGGTAAGACGACGACAATTAACAGTATTATCAAATATTTTGAACTGGAAGGCCTGGACATTTTCCTGGCAGCACCTACCGGAAGAGCTGCAAAGCGAATGAGCGAAATGACCGGATATGAAGCTAAAACCATACACCGGATGCTGGAATTAAACGGTGGAATGGAAGGAGCGGTAGGATTCGAACGAAATGAAAGTAATCCACTGGAAACGGATGTTGTAATTATCGATGAGATGTCTATGGTGGATATCAGCCTGATGCAGTCCCTTCTGAAGGCAATGGTAGCCGGAACAAGACTGATTCTGGTAGGAGACGTAAACCAGCTTCCGAGCGTAGGACCGGGAAGCGTATTAAAGGATATTATCGACAGCGGACAGTTCCATGTGGTACAGCTTACCAAGATTTTCCGACAGGCATCCCAGAGTGATATCATTGTCAATGCCCATAAAATCAACCGGGGAGAAGAAGTAGTGTTAGATAACAAGAGCATGGATTTCTTTTTCCTGAAACGATATGATGCAGATGTGATTATCAATGTGGTACTGCAGCTGATTATGCAGAAACTGCCTAAATTTGTAAATGCACAGCCTTATGATATACAGGTGCTGACTCCGATGAAAAAAGGAAATCTGGGCGTAGAACGACTGAACAGTATCTTGCAGCAATATTTAAATCCTCCTGCTCCGGATAAGAAAGAAAAAGAGTATGGCGATAAAGTGTTCCGCGAAGGGGACAAGGTCATGCAGATAAAAAATAATTATCAGCTGGAGTGGGAGGTCTTGAGTAAATATGGATTTGCCATTGACCGTGGAACCGGTGTGTTTAATGGGGATACGGGAATTATCCGTGAAATCAATGATTATAAAGAGACAATGACCGTGGTCTATGATGAAGACAAGGTGGTAGAGTACTCCTTTAAAATATTAGAGGAACTGGAACTGGCATATGCCATTACAATACATAAATCCCAGGGTAGTGAATATCCGGCAGTTGTAATTCCGCTTCTTGGGGGACCGAGAATGCTGATGAACAGGAACCTTTTGTATACAGCGGTAACCCGGGCAAGAAAGTGTGTAACACTTGTGGGAAATGAAATGTGCTTCTATGAGATGGAACAGAATATTACAGAGCAGACCAGATACAGCGGTCTGCGGGCAAGACTGGAAGAAAATGTGTAGAGGTGGTTGGCTGTGCAGGCATGCGGAACCTTCCACCGACCGCTTCTTACGGGTGTCTGGAAAGAAAGAAAAACCAGCCGAAATTCTGTATTTTGCAGAATTCCGGCTGGTTTTTGCGTGTTTGACAACTTGCAAAGCAAGTCATTTGTCAATTTTCGTTTAAAAACCGGCAGATACCAATTACTTGGATAATAAAGCTTTGTCATTGGCAAATTCTTCGCCACTGATTTCTTCAAATTTCTCTAATAAATCTTCTACGGTAAGATTCTTTTTCTCTTCTCCGGAAATATCTAAGATAACCTGACCTTCATTCATCATAATCAGACGGTTGCCATGAACAATTGCATCACGCATGTTGTGTGTTACCATCAGAGTGGTAAGGTTCTGCTCTGCAACTATTTTATCCGAAAGAGTAAGAACCTTTGCAGCAGTCTTTGGATCCAAAGCAGCGGTGTGCTCATCTAAGAGAAGCAGCTTTGGACGGTTTAAAGTAGCCATAAGAAGAGTCAGTGCCTGACGCTGACCACCGGAAAGCAGTCCGACTTTAGAGGTAAGACGGTTCTCAAGTCCTAAATCCAGCTCTTTTAACAATTCTTTGTAATGTGCTCTTTCTGCCTTGGTAATACCGCTTCCAAGACCTCTGCTTTTGCCACGACGGGCAGCGAGGGCAAGATTCTCATCGATTCCCATGGTAGCAGCGGTTCCCATCATAGGGTCCTGGAATACGCGTCCTAAGAAACTGGCACGTCTGTGCTCGGACATTCTTGTAACATCTACGTCATCAATAGAAATGGAACCTTCATCTACAAGAAAGACTCCTGCAATGGCATTTAATAAAGTGGATTTTCCGGCACCATTTCCGCCGATGACAGTAACGAAATCACCTTCGTTTAAAGTAAGGGTAGTGCCGTTAAGAGCGGTTTTTTCGTTAATGGTTCCCGGATTAAATGTTTTGTAAATATGATCAACTTTAAGCATTGGTTTTGGCTCCTTTCTTTACTGGTTTTGTAAAATATTTCTTCTTCCAGTAAGGAACTGCAAGGAAGAAAGCAACCACAAGTGCAGATAACAGCTTTAAGTAGTTGGTATCAAGACCAAGCCAGATAACAATCTGAAGTACAGCGTAGTAAATAACAGCACCGATAGCGACAGATAAAAGCTTCAACGCAAAGTTGTGGAAAATCTTTTCGAACAATACAGTACCGATAATAACGGCAGCAAGACCGATTACGATAGCACCACGTCCTGCATTGACATCAGCAAATCCCTGATACTGTGAGTAAAGAGCACTGGCAAGACCAACAAGACCGTTGGAAATCATTAAACCGATTACGGTATTGAAATTTGTGTTGATACCCTGGGCACGGCTCATATTCGGGTTGCATCCGGTAGCACGGATAGAACAGCCTCTTGCAGTTCCGAAGAACCAGTACAGGATAGCTATAATGGCGATGACGAAGATGGCAACGATAAATATGGTGTTTTTATAAAAAGCCACATTTTTTACATATCGTAAAGATACAATTAAATCGTATTTGTCAGCGCTGATTGCCTGGTTGGATTTGCCGCCAAGAATCTTTAAGTTAATGGAGTATAATCCAAGCTGGGTTAAAATACCTGCAAGGATTACCGGGATTCCCATTTTTGTATGGAAGATTCCGGTAATTAATCCTGCCAGCATACCGGATATGGTAGCGGCAAGGATTGCTATCCAGATATTCTGTCCAGAAGCAATCAGAGTAACACAGACAGCGCCGCCAAGACTCATGGTTCCATCCACGGTTAAGTCTGCCACATCCTGTATTTTAAAAGTGATGTATACACCGATTGCCATAATACCCCAGATTAATCCCTGGGCTACAGCACCGGGCATAGCGTTTAATAAATCAGCAATTTGCAATTCCACAATAAGTTCCTCCGGTTTCTAAATAAATAATTCAAAAGTAAAAATTACTCAGACATGTCTAAAGCTTCGTAATCGTCTGGAACAGTGATGCCAAGCTTCTCACAGATGTCAGGGTTGTACTGTTTGGTAACTGCTGGAGCAAATTCAACTTCCATAGTGGATGGGTCTGCACCATTTACTAAGATTTCGTATGCCATTTTACCTGTCTGATATCCAAGGTCATAGTAGCTGATGGATAAGGTAGCAACACCACATCCTTTACAGATACCGGCTTCACCTGCAATAATTGGAACACCGGCTTCACCCGCAATGTTATTGATAACTTCTGTATTAGAAGCGGCAGTGTTGTCGGTAGGAACGTAAAGAACATCGTTTTCATTTACAGCACTCTGGACAACACTTGCAATATCGTTGGAATCAACGAAAGAATATGCAGTACAGGTGTAATTTAATTTTTCTAATTCTTCTTTGATAACATCAATCTGATACTGTGAGTTTGCTTCTGCGGAGCAGTAAAGCAGTCCGACATTTTTAGCGTCCGGGAATAATTCATTTAACATAGCTGCCTGCTCGGACAGAGGAGCTAAGTCAGAAGTTCCTGAAATGTTACGTCCTGTTGTGCCTGACCAGCCGGAAATGTCAAGAGCGGTTGCGTAATCTGTTACGGAAGTTCCAAGAATAGGAATATCTGTAGTTGCAGCAGCTGCAGACTGAAGAGGAGCAGTTGCATTTGCAAGAATCAGGTCTTCATTTTTGGAAACGAAGGAGTTGACGATAGTTGCACATGTGGCAGAATCACCCTGGGCGTTCTGCTCGTCAAAAACAACGTCATCACCTAATTTCTCGGTAAGATAGTCTTTGAATCCTTTTGTTGCAGCATCTAATGCCTCATGCTGTACGAGCTGACAGATACCAACGGTGTACTTTGCGTTGGATGAACTTTTCTCTGTAGCGTCAGCGTTTTGGGTATCTCCTGCTTTGGAGCCACAGGCGGTCATGCTGAGCGCAAGAACTGCTGCAACTGAAAGAGAGAGAAATTTCTTCATTTTTTTCATAATAATTTCCTCCTGAAATATGTAATGTTTTTTGATTTAACGCGTTCGTGCGTCTGCGCATTTACGCATTAAAGCGTTAATCCGAATAGACTAATTATAATAAGTAGAGAAAAATAAGTCAATAAATTAAATCCTATTTTTATCAGGAAAAATTAAGAGAATGTTAATGTTTTTGCAAAAGGGACTGTGCTAATATGTGCAAAGAGAGTTTTGGAAAGGAAATAATGAATATACTGGATATTATATTCCCAAGAAGATGCCCGCTGTGTGATGAGGTGATACCGCCGGATGGGGAAATCTGCCCGGAGTGCATCGGAAAGGCAGAACTGGTGCAGGAACCGGTCTGTAAACGGTGCGGAAAACCCATTGGGAATGCCAGGAAGGAATATTGTGGTGACTGTGACCGAAAAAAACATTTTTTTGATTCGGGAAAGGCAGTATTTGTTTATCAGGGGGCAGTGCAACACTCGCTGTATCGTTTTAAATATGCCAATCGGCGTGAATATGCAGCTTTTTATGGAAAAATGGCATGTATACAGTATGCCCGGTGGATTTCAAGACTGGGGATAGATGCAATCATACCGGTTCCGCTGCATCGGAAACGCAGGAGGGAGAGAGGGTATAATCAGGCAGAACTCTTTGCAAAGGAAATAGGAAAACGTACCGGAATTCCGGTAGAAACGAAATTGCTATATCGGTGTATAAATACCAGACCCCAGAAGGAACTTAATGACCAGGAACGCAAGAAAAATCTGAAAAAGGCTTTTACAATCGCACAAAATATAGTACAATTAAGAAAAGTTCTGCTTGTAGATGACATTTACACAACTGGAAGTACCGTGGATGCAGCAGCAGAATGTTTGAAGGTATCAGGAATACAAGAGGTTTATGTGCTTTGCATTAGCATTGGCAGGGGACATTAGGAGGAGAAAGAATGGACGTAAGAAACTGCAAAGGATGCGGAAGATTATTTAATTATTATGGGGGCGTACCGTTATGTAAAGCCTGCAAAGATAAACTGGAAGAGAAGTTCCAGGAGGTAAAAGAATATTTGCGGCAGAACCCGAATACTCCGATACAGGTTGTATCGGAAGATAATGATGTTTCTGTAAAACAGATTAAACAGTGGGTGCGTGAAGAAAGACTTGTCTTTTCAGAAGATTCACCACTTGGTCTGGAATGTGAAGGCTGTGGAACAATTATCAAAACAGGACGTTTCTGTGAAAAATGCAAACGTAAAATGGAAACGGACTTCCAGAGTGTAATAAAGAAAAAACCGGTGGAGCCTCAGTTGGATAAGAGACCGAAGGAAAGAGATAAGATGAGATATCTGTAACTGTAGATTAAGAACTGCCGCAGTGACTGGTGGCAGTTTTTTCTTTTCAGAAGATAATATCTATGTTATACTAAAGAGAGTTTGTTTAGGAGCAGAGTATGATTAGTAAAGAACGCGTCAGACATATGACAAAGCTGTCAGAATTCGAAAATGAAGAAAGTAAAGCCTGCCAGAAAGCAACACAGTATTTCAGAAGAGATTATGTTGCCATGGAGTTAATAAAAAGCTTTTTTGCCGGAACCATTGCGTTCGGACTTCTTTTTGTGCTGTGGCTTTTTTATGACATGGAGAATCTGGTAAAGAAAATTAATGATATGGATATGATTGGATTTGGCATCCGGATTGTAATGGTGTATCTGGTATTTCTGGCTGCTTATCTGCTTATTACTTATATTATCTATAATCGCAGATATACAAAGGGGAGAAGACAGGTAAAGGAGTATTATAACAGACTGAAGAGGGTGAGCAGTCTGTATCGTGAGGAAGAAAATATATCTAATACGGATGACTGGGAGGTTTAGAATGACGGGTTTACTCGAACTGAAGGAGCGGTTAATCCGCTTTTTTGGAAAAAATGAAATATATGTGGTGCCGGTACTTAAGTTTATTCTGGCAACAGTGGTATTTCTGCTGATCAATCAAAATATTGGCTATATGACCAGACTGGCCGGACTTCCAGTAACACTGGTACTGGCACTGTTATGTGCGGTGCTTCCGGTCAATGCTATCCTGTTGTTTGCATTCATTCTGATTGCTGCACATTTATTTGCACTGTCTATGGATGTATGCGTGGTAGGACTGATTCTTATGCTGGTTATCGCACTGCTGTATTTACGGTTTTCACCAAAAGATGGTTATTATGCAGTGCTGACACCGATAACATTTACATTACATATCCCGTATATCATGCCGATTTCAGCAGGACTGTTACGGACACCGGCATCTGCTGCATCTATTGTGAGCGGAACTGTGATGTTTTATTTCCTGAAGGGAATAAAGGAAAATGAGGCAGTATTAAGTGCGGTGGAAGAGGACAGCAATGCGGCTTCAAAAATGGTGGTAGCAATCAACCAGCTGCTGGGTAATAAGGAAATGTATCTGGTACTGGCAACTTTTATTGTGATTTTACTGGTGGTTTATGTAGTGCGCCGCCTGTCCATAGATCATGCATGGACAGTAGCATCACTGGCTGGTATTCTGATTGGACTTACTGTGCTGATCAGCGGTTTTGTAATGCTGGGCATCAAGGGACGAATCGTCTGGATTATTGTAGGAAGCGTAATTTCTACGGTGATTGCATTGATACAGCAGTTCCTGTTCTTTAACCTGGATTATAGCAGGACAGAACGGGTGCAGTTTGAAGATGATGAATATTACTATTATGTAAAAGCGGTACCGAAGATTTATGTTACAACCAAGGAGAAAAAGGTAAAACGTATCGCAGCCAAGGATGAGAAAAAAGAACGTATTTCCCGCAAAGCATTGGCAGAGGAAATGGATATAGACGAAGATTTGCTGAAATAAGACAGAGAGGAAGTGGAACAGGTGCAGTCATTTTTGACAGTGTTGGAAAATTTTAAAGAAAATTATCTGGCGTGGGTAAGCGTTTTGAACATTACGGTATCAAAGACTGATATTGTAGAAATGCTTATTATTGCGTTCCTGTTTTATCACGTCCTGAAATGGATTAAGGATACACGGGCATGGATGCTGTTAAAAGGAATTCTTGTGATTTTAGCGTTTGTACTTGTGGCAGCAATCTTCCAGATGAATACAATTCTCTGGATAGCAGAGAAGACGATTAATGTAGCGATTATTGCAATCGTTGTTATCTTCCAGCCGGAGCTCCGGAAAGCACTGGAAGAATTGGGACGAAAGAAATTTATTTCATCCCTCTTTTCTTTTGATTTTGGAAAAAACGGAGTGGAACGTTTCAATGACCATACGATTGGAGAACTGGTAAAGGCAAGCTATGAGATGGGTAAGGTGAAGACCGGAGCCCTGATTGTAGTGGAAAATGAAATTATGCTGACAGAATACGAAAGAACCGGTATTGCGCTGGATTCCCTGGTATCAAGCCAGCTTCTGATTAATATATTTGAAAAGAACACTCCGTTACATGACGGAGCTATTATTGTACGTGGGGACAGGGTTGTCTCTGCAACCTGTTATCTGCCACTGTCTGACAGCCTGGAACTGAGCAAGGATCTGGGAACCAGACATCGTGCAGCAGTTGGAATTAGTGAAGTGAGTGATTCTCTTACAATTGTGGTATCAGAGGAAACCGGAAAGGTTTCTATTGCGATGGGTGGACAGTTGTACCGTAATGTGGATGCGGAGTTTCTGCGCAGCAAACTGAAATTTCTCCAGAGCAGCAATATCGAACCAAAGCGCTTCCAATTATTGAAGAGGAGGTTACGCAATGTTAAAAAAGCTGACAAAACTGGTGACGAATAATTTTGGACTGAAGGTTGCAGCATTATTCTTCTCTGTTGTGCTGTGGCTTGTTGTTGTCAACATTGATGATCCGACACAGGCGAAGAACTTTACCACGTCTATTACGATAACCAATTCGGATTATATGACACAGCAGGGCAAATACTTTGAAGCAAAGGACAGTAATCTGCAGGTAACCTTTAAGGTTTCTACTGTGCGTTCTGTTATGAAGAACTTGAGCAATACTGATTTCCGGGCAGTAGCAGATATGGAAAATGTTGAGCAGGTAGACGGTGTATACCGGGTACCGATTGAGATAACTGCAACACGATATGCGTCTGCGGTGAACTTCCAGGGCAAAATACAGTATATGGAAGTAAATGTAGAAGATCTGATGCTGTCACAGTTTTCTATTAAGGCAAAAACAGTAGGAGATGCAGCTGAGAATTATGCGGTGGGAGATGTGCGGGTATCTCCGAACATCTTAAAAGTAACCGGACCGGAATCGGTGGTGAATCAGATTGATCATGTAGAAGCAACCATTGATGTAACAGGTGCATCCGCAGACTTGACGGATAGTGTAGTCCCGGTTGTATATAATGCAAACGGTGAGGCGGTAGACACCTCAAAGCTGAATTTTAATATTGATAAGGTGACAATTTCGGCTACGATACTTAATATCCGTAACCTTTCAGTAGAAATTGAACCGAGTGGAACGGTTGCAGATGGATTTGTATGCACCGGAGTGACGATTAATCCGAATAAGATAGCGATAAAGGGAACGCCGGAAGCACTGAACGCAGCCGGAAGTATTGTGATTCCGTCAGACCAGCTGGATATCAGCGATGCAACTGGCAATGTAGTGAAGACAATTAATATTTCTTCTTATCTGCCGGATGATGTAGAGGTGGTCGATGCTGACAATCTGAATGTTGAAGTAACCGCAGTGGTGGAGCAGATTGTGTCAGAATCTTATAGCGTACCGGTTGAAAACATTGCAATTCAGAATCTGAAAGAGGGTTATGAAGCAGCCTTTGCAGAGAGTACAGTTACGATAACTTTAAAGGGACTGCGGAATGATCTGGATAAACTTATGGCAGACAGTATTAAGGGAAATGTAAATGCAGCAGGACTGGCAGAAGGCAATCATACCGTAACAGTTACCCTGGAGCTGGATGACAGCTTATATTCGGTAAATGGAACACAGACTGCAGTGATAACCATAACAAAGAAATCAGAAGACACATCAGATACTACAAATACTGGAAATGACAATGGAACCCATACGGGTTCGAATGGTGGTACAGAAACGGGAACGGGCAGTACCAATGGAAATAATACGAATAATGGAAATTCGGAGGAAGATTAGAAAATGAGCAGAATGTTTGGAACAGATGGTGTAAGAGGTGTTGCAGGAGCGGAGCTGACCATTGAACTGGCAACAAAGCTTGGGCAGGCAGGTGCCTATGTGCTGACGAAAGAGCAGGAACATCAGCCGACATTAATTGTAGGATGTGATACAAGAATTTCAGGTGGAATGCTTGCCAATGCACTGATGGCAGGAATCTGTTCTGTAGGAGCCAATGCAATCTATGCAGGGGTAATGCCGACACCGGCGATTGCCTATCTGACCAGAAAACATAAAGTAGATGCAGGCGTTGTGATTTCCGCATCCCATAATCCGATGGAATTTAACGGAATCAAATTCTTTAATGGAGACGGATATAAGCTTTCTGATACGTTGGAGGATGAAATCGAAGAGTTGATCCGCAATAATATGAAAGATGTTGTACTGCCGATTGGATCCGGTGTGGGAAGAATTGACTATCGTTTTGATTTGCGTGATGAATATGTGAAATTCATGAAGAAATGTGTGCCGGTTGATTTGACCGGTATGAAGATTGTGATAGACTGTGCAGAGGGTGCATCCTACTATACATCGGTTAAGACATTAAAAGACCTGGGTGCAGATCTGGTTGCTATCCATACGAAGCCGGATGGAACCAATATCAATGCCAACTGCGGTTCCACCCATATGGAAGAACTTCAGGCAAGGGTTGTTTATGAAAAAGCAGACGTTGGCCTTGCATTTGATGGCGATGCTGACCGTATGCTTGCGGTAGATGAAAAAGGTAACCTGGTGGATGGCGACCAGCTTATGGCAATCTGTGGATGCCATATGAAGAAAAAAGGAACTTTAAAGAAAAATACCATTGTAGTAACCGTTATGACCAATCTTGGCTTCAGTCTGATGGGAGAGCGGGAAGGCATCCATGTAGAGAAAACCAAGGTCGGAGACAGATATGTCCTTGAAAATATGCTGGAGAATGGCTATAATATCGGGGGTGAGCAGTCCGGACATATTATATTTTTAGATGATAATACAACCGGTGACGGACTTCTTTCCGGACTTCATTTATTACAGGTAATGAAGGAAACCGGCAGGAAATTATCTGAGCTGGCAGAGGTGATGGAAGTATTGCCGCAGGCACTTGTGAATGCCAAAGTGCCGAATCACAAGAAAGAAAAATTCATGGAATATACTGAGATTGCAGAGGCAATCAAGGCATTGGAAGAGAAATTCAATGGAGAAGGAAGAGTGCTGATTCGTCCATCCGGAACCGAGCCGCTGGTAAGAGTTATGATTGAGGGAAAGAACCAGAGCGAGATTGAAGAAGAAGCACAGAAGCTGGCTGAATTAATTACCAACACAATGCTGTAATCAGGAGGGGAATAGAAATGGTAAGTCAGAAAGTTAAAATAAAGAATCCGACAGGATTACATTTGCGTCCGGCAGGAATACTCTGTAAGGAAGCAATGCAGTATAAATCGTTAGTAACATTTCATTATCGCGGAAATACCGCTAATGCCAAAAGTGTTTTAAGTGTACTGGGTGCGTGCATCAAATTTGGAGATGAAATCGAATTTGTCTGCGAAGGTGATGATGAGGACGAAGCATTAAAGGCAATGGTAGAAGCCGTAGAAAGTGGATTAGGAGAATAAAAGATGAAAAAAATACTGGTAACTGGATGTAATGGACAGTTGGGAAGAGCAATTCGCAAGGAATATGCAGCAAGTGATGTGGAATTTATCAATACAGATGTAGTAGAGGGAGAAGGTGTTGTATCTCTTGATATTACTGATGTAGATGCAGTACTGAAGCTGGTACGTGCAGAGAAACCGGATGTTATCATCAACTGCGCCGCACATACCAATGTAGACAAGTGTGAGGAACAGTGGGATCTTGCATATAAGATTAATGCAATCGGACCAAGAAACTTAAGTATTGCAGCAACCGAAGCAGATGCAAAAATGATTCATGTATCTACGGATTATGTTTTTGAAGGAAATGGGACAAGACCATACACAGAGTTTGATGCACCAAATCCGGTAAGTGCTTATGGAAAGACTAAGTTAGAGGGTGAAAACTTTGTAAAGGAATTTGCAAAGAAACATTTTATCTTAAGAACAGCATGGCTTTATGGGGATGGAAAGAACTTTGTCAAGACAATGCTGGCATTGGCAGAGAACCATGATGAATTAAATGTAGTCTGTGACCAGGTGGGAACACCTACCAGCGCAGTGGAATTAGCAAAAATGATTCATTATCTGGAAGGCACAGAGAATTATGGAACCTTCCATGCAACCTGTGAAGGAGATACCAACTGGGCAGATTTTGCAGAAGCAATCTTCAAAAGAGCAGGAAAGAATGTAAAAGTAAATCATGTAACCAGTAAGCAGTACAAAGAGATGAATCCGGCATCCGCTAACAGACCGGCATACTCTATCTTGGAGGATTATATGATTAAGCTTACCAGTGACTTTGTAATGGCAGACTGGCAGGATGCACTGGATGTCTATATGAAAGAACTGTTGGGATAATAGGTGAAAAAATGGAACCATTAGTAAGCGTATGTATTCCGGCATATAATAATGCGGAATACATTAAAGATACGATTGATTCAATTTTAAATCAGACATATCAGAATATAGAGCTTGTAATTGTGGATGATAATTCAAAAGATAATACTTATGAACTGATTCAGGAAATCGGGGATGAGAGGATTAAGCTTTATCATAATGATAAGAATCTTGGAATGTCAGGAAACTGGAACCGCTGTCTTTCCTTATGCACCGGTAAATATGCAAAGCTTGTCTGTGCAGATGATATTTTATCGCCGGATGCATTGAAGCGGGAAGTAGATGCTTTAGAGGCAAATCCTACAGCAGTGATTGCGGAAAGTGATACCAAGCTGATTGATTTAAATGGAAAAGGAAAAGGCTTTTATAAACGCTATAAGAAGAGCGGACTGGTAGATGGAAAAGAAATCAGCCGGAAGGGCTTCTTTTCACAGGATTATTTCGGAGCACCACAGGCAAATACTTTCCGGAGAGATGTGGCAGAGAAAATCGGAGGATTTGATACAGATTATACCTATATCTTAGACTATGATTTCTTTGTTTCCCTGGCATGTGAAGGCGATGTTTATATCATACACGAACCACTGAATTTCTTCCGTGTGCGAAAAGGTTCAAATACCGGAGAAGTTATGGGGGGCAACAAGGAAAAAACAAAAGTATATGTAGAGGAACATCTGCATTTACTGGAGAAAAACAAAGAACGCTTGAAACTGACACCGAAAGATATCAGACGCAGTGTAATGATCCGGAAGTTCCGTTGCTTTGCGGCATCTGTATATCTGAAACTGTTTGTGCATAAATAAGCGAAAGGGGACTAAAATGGATAAAATTGCAGTATTGATTCCCTGCTATAACGAGAGTAAAACAATCGTAAAGGTAGTAGAGGATTTTAAACGGGTAATTCCGGAAGCTGTTATTTATGTATATGATAATAATTCCAATGACGGAACGGACGAGCTCGCAAGAAGTGCCGGTGCGGTCGTACGTTATGAATATCAGCAGGGAAAAGGAAATGTTATTCGAAGAATGTTCCGTGAGATTGATGCGGAATGTTATATCATGACAGATGGAGATGATACCTATCCGGCAGAATCAGCACCGGAGATGATAAAACAGGTATTAGAGCATGGAGCTGATATGGTAGTGGGAGACAGACTTTCTTCAACCTATTTTCAGGAGAATACCAGACCATTCCATAACTTTGGTAATTCACTGGTCAGGAAATCCATTAATCTGTTCTTCCGGACGGACATTAAAGATATTATGACAGGTTATCGTGCTTTCAGTTATCAGTTTGTAAAATCATTCCCGGTATTATCCAAGGGATTTGAAATTGAAACAGAAATGAGCATTCATGCAGCAGATAAGAATATGCAGGTAGACAATGTGATTATTGAGTACCGTGACAGACCGGAGGGAAGTGTATCCAAGCTGAATACCTATTCGGATGGATTTAAGGTACTGCGTACCATTGCAAGACTGTACCGGACTTATAAGCCAATGTCATTCTTTGGCATTATTGCATTTATACTGGCTGCTCTTGGAGTTGGTTTCCTGATACCGGTATTGGTAGTATATGCAAAGACCGGAATGGTGCCGAACTTCCCGACTTTATTTGCTTGCTGTTTTACGATATTGGCAGCAACCCAGGCATTCTTCTCGGGACTTATCCTGCAGACCATTGGACAGAAGAACCGGCAGGATTTTGAAATGGAACTGCAGGCAATCGAAGAGAGAAAGAAAAGACTGGATAAAGAATAGAACTGTTAAATTATGTACAAAAATGTGCACAAACTTCTAAAAAGTTGACAAATAAATGAGGACTGTGCCATAATAAAACGATTTTTAAATCAGGAGGAGAATAAGATGAGAACTTATTTAGTAACTGGAGGAGCCGGATTTATTGGTTCAAACTACATTCACTACATGTTTCGTAAATACGACAATGAGATTCGTATTATCAATGTAGACGCATTAACTTATGCAGGAAACTTGGAAAATTTAAAAGACATCGAGAACAGAGACAACTATACATTTGTAAAAGCAGATATTACAGACAAAGAAGCAATCCGCAAAGTGTTTGCAGAAAATGACATTGACCGCGTGGTACACTTTGCTGCGGAAAGTCATGTTGACCGTAGTATCAAAAACCCTGAAGTATTCGTTCATACCAATGTAATGGGTACTGCAGTTATGTTAAACTGCGCAAAAGAAGCATGGGAACTTCCGGATGGAAGCTTCAAGGAAGGTAAGAAATTCCTTCACGTATCCACAGACGAAGTATATGGTTCCCTTCCAGATGATGGAAAGAGCTTCTTCTATGAGACAACACCATATCAGCCACACAGCCCATACTCTGCAAGTAAGGCATCTTCTGATATGTTAGTAAAATCTTATATTGATACTTATCATTTCCCGGCAAATATTACCAATACATCCAATAACTACGGACCTTACCAGTTCCCGGAGAAACTGATTCCGTTAATCATCAACAATGCTTTACACGGAAAGAAACTTCCGGTATATGGTGATGGAATGAACATCCGTGACTGGTTATATGTAGATGATCATGCAAAGGGAATTGATATGGTTCAGGAGCAGGGACGTCTTGGACAGACTTATAACATCGGTGGACACAATGAGAAACGTAACATTGAAATCATCAATATCATTATTGAAACCTTGCAGGAGATTCTTCCGGATGATGATCCAAGAAAAGCAAATGTAAGCAAAGACTTAATCACTTATGTAGAAGACCGTAAAGGACATGACAGACGTTATGCAATCGCTCCGGACAAAATCAAAGCTGAGATTGGCTGGGAGCCGGAGACCATGTTCAAAGATGGTATCAAGAAGACAATTGCATGGTATCTTGAGCATGAAGACTGGATGAACAATGTAACCAGTGGTGACTACCAGAAATATTATGCAGATATGTATAAAGATAAATAAATAGAAGTATAGAAAGAGAAGCGGATAGGAAAATACAAGACCTGTCCGCTTTTTTTGTGCGTTTTCGCCAGTATTTCCACGGGTACTACAGAAATTATTAAGGAAAATATAGATGAAAAATACGATGTAATATGTTATAATTAAATGATTTATTGAGTGAAAGAATGCGTTGGAGAACGTAAACAATATGATTAAGGAGGAGATTATTCCATGAAAGGTATTATTTTAGCCGGAGGATCCGGAACAAGACTTTATCCATTGACAAAGGCAGTATCGAAACAGATTATGCCGGTATATGACAAACCAATGATTTATTATCCATTATCTACACTGATGTTAGCAGGAATCCGTGAGGTGCTGGTTATCTCTACACCAAGAGATCTTCCGGTATTTGAGGAGTTATTAGGAGATGGAAGCCAGCTGGGAATGTCTTTCTCTTATGCAGTGCAGGAACAGCCAAGAGGACTTGCAGATGCATTTATCATCGGTGAGAAATTCATTGGCAATGATGCAGTGGCATTGGTATTAGGCGATAATATTTTCTATGGACAGAGTTTCTCTAAAGTGCTTCGCAGTGCAGCAGAGCGTACAGAGAGCCAGCCGGGAGCAACCATTTTCGGATATTATGTAAAAGATCCAAGAGAATACGGTGTAGTAGAATTTGATGAGCACGGTAAAGCATTGTCAATCGAAGAAAAACCGGCTCAGCCAAAATCTAATTATGCAGTTCCGGGACTTTACTTCTATGACAATGATGTAGTAGAGATTGCCAAGAATGTAAAACCATCTGCAAGAGGTGAAATTGAAATTACAAGTGTTAATAATGAATATCTGAACCGTGGAACCCTTCAGGTTGAGACCTTAGGAAGAGGATTTGCATGGTTAGATACCGGAAACCATGACATGCTTCTTGATGCAGCAGATTTCGTAGCAGCATTCCAGAAACGTCAGGGATTATATATTTCCTGTATCGAAGAGATTGCATACAAGAGAGGATTCATCGATAAAGCACAGTTAGAGAAGCTGGCGCAGCCATTACTTAAGACTGCATATGGTCAGTATCTGATGGACGTTGCTAACGGATTATAAAATAGAGTTGGGTATTATTGTAGAAAAGCGAGGAAGAGAAAAATGGGAAAAATCAAAGTAACAAACGACTGTAATGGAATCAAAGGATTAAAAGTAATTGAACCTGCAGTATTCGGAGATGCAAGAGGATACTTCATGGAGACCTATAACTATAATGATTTCAAGGAAGCAGGAATTGACTGTGAATTCGTACAGGACAACCAGTCTGCATCCAAGAAGGGTGTACTTCGTGGACTTCATTTCCAGTTAAACTATCCACAGGACAAGCTGGTGCGTGTAGTAAACGGTGAAGTATTTGACGTCGCAGTTGACTTAAGAGAAGGTTCTGAAACCTTTGGAAAATGGTTTGGAGTTACTTTGTCTGCTGAGAACAAGAAACAGTTCTTCATTCCAAAGGATTTTGCACACGGATTTATCGTATTAAGTGATTATGCAGAATTCTGCTATAAAGTTACTGATTTCTATCATCCAAACGATGAGGGCGGACTTCTGTGGAATGACCCTGACATCGGAGTAGATTGGCCGATGCCGGAAGGAATGACAGAGGCAGACTTGATTTTATCCGATAAAGATAAAGTATGGCATGGCATCAAGGCATATGCAGAGAATAAGAATAACTGCAAGAAAGACTGATAGACAGTTGAAGTAACATAAGGAGTAAATGATATGTCTAAGAAGAGACTCGCAGCCAGCCTGCTGGTGGTACTGTTTGGTATATTGGCGAACATCCTGGTTTTCAGATATGAACCGGCTTTAAGTGAGAAGAAGGTTACGGTAAAGGTAACACTTACATCCGATGAAGAAAATTATATGGAGATGTTCTATCTGACAGACGGGCAGAAAATGCCGGATGATTTCAAGGCAGAACAAAGCAGCGGAGTAAATTATAAAAAAGCTGGAACAGAGAAAACGTTAGAATATACCGTGCCGGCAGATGCTTCATATCTTCGCTTTGATTTGGGAAGCGGAGCATCCGAGACAACTATTTCCGGCATAACCATTGAAAGTAATGGAAAAACTGCGGTAATAGATCAGAATGTTTTTTCAGAAACAGTGCGTCTGCAGGAAGTAAAACAGAATAATGTTTCAGACGGTATTAACCTGACAGCAGAAAAAGAGGATCCTTACCTGGTATGGAATACAGAGAACTGGGGAATTGCGAAGCTGGTAAAGGACAGCCTGTGGCTTCAGTATCTTCTGGTTAAAATCCTTGCGTGTGTTGTATTAGATATCATTCTTATTGTTGCATTAAAAGCAGGTAAAAAGCTGATTGTTCTTCCGAAAGAAGTGTATCAGAACAGAAAGCTGCTCTGGAATTTGTCAAAGAATGATTTTAAAACTAAATTTGCAGGTTCCTACCTTGGTATTATCTGGGCATTTATACAGCCGATTGTAACGGTAGTGGTATACTGGTTCGTATTTGAAAAAGGATTAAAGGCTGGCGGAATCAACACCAGAGCAGGAATTGATGTTCCGTTTGTACTCTGGCTGGTCGCAGGTCTGGTGCCTTGGTTCTTCTTCCAGGATGCATTAAATGGTGGAACCAATGCACTGATTGAATACAGCTATCTGGTTAAGAAGGTTGTATTTAAGATAAGTATTCTCCCAATTGTGAAAGTAGTATCTGCACTGTTTGTACATGTATTCTTCGTAGTATTTACGCTGGTGCTGTATAGTGCATATCACTATTATCCGGATTTATATACATTGCAGATTGTGTATTATACCTTTGCCATGTTTATTATGGTATTGGGAATCGTGTATGCAACCTGTGCGATTGTAATCTTTTTCCGTGATTTAACACAGGTGATTAACATTGTTCTGCAGGTTGGGATGTGGATGACACCGATTATGTGGAACATTGATACCATGGAATTATCTCCAGTGCTGATTACCATATTCAAACTGAATCCGATGTACTATATTGTGGCAGGATACCGGGATGCGTTGATTAATAAGGCGTGGTTCTGGGAAAATGCACCACTGACTTTATACTTCTGGCTTCTGACAGCGGTATTATTCGGTATCGGAACCATGATATTTAAGCGGTTGAAGATTCATTTTGCAGATGTATTATAGGAAGGCATAGGATATGAGCGAAGTAGCAATTAGAGTAGATGATGTAAGTAAATTATATAAGCTTTACGATAAACCTTCAGACAGACTGAAGGAATCGTTAGGCCTGACACGAAAGAAATTATATAAGGAACATTATGCACTGCATAATGTTTCTTTTGATGTAAAAAGAGGAGAAACCGTTGGCATAATCGGAACCAACGGCTCCGGAAAATCTACGATTCTTAAGATTATTACCGGAGTCTTGAATCCATCCGGTGGTCATGTAGAGATTGATGGAAGAATTTCTGCACTGTTGGAGCTGGGCGCAGGCTTCAATATGGAATATACCGGAATTGAGAATATCTACCTTAATGGAACCATGATTGGTTTTTCCAGGGAAGAGATTGATGCAAAGATGCAGGATATTCTTGATTTTGCAGATATCGGTGACTTTGTGCATCAGCCGGTCAAGACATATTCCAGTGGTATGTTTGTACGGCTGGCATTTGCGGTAGCGATTAACATTGACCCGGAAATCCTGATTGTCGATGAGGCGTTGTCGGTAGGAGACGTATTCTTTCAGGCGAAATGCTATAAGAAATTTGAAGATTTTAAAAAAATGGGAAAAACCATCCTTTTTGTCAGCCATGATCTGGGCAGCATCAGCAAATACTGTGACAGAGTTGTGCTTTTAAACAGAGGAAAGAAACTGGCAGAAGGTTCACCGAAGGAAATGGTGGGCATGTATAAACGTATCATGGTAAACCAGGATAAGGCAGAAGAGATAGCTGCACATCAGATGGATATGAGTGCATTTGACGAAGAGGAAGAAAAAGAAATTAAAGAGGCGGTTTGTGAAGGTCTCTGGAAGAATCATTATAATCTGAATCCAAATGTGGATGAATATGGAAATGGTGCGGCGGAAATAGTTGATTTCGCAATTGTAGATGAGAATGGGAATTACAACAGTGCAATTATGAAAGGAAGCCGCTTCCGGCTGAAATCAAAGGTGAAGTTTAAACAGGATATACAGAACCCGATCTTTACTTATACATTTAAGAATATCCAGGGTGTGGCGATAACCGGAACCAATACCATGTATGAAAAGAAGGATGTTCCATTGGCAAAAGCTGGGGAAACCTATGTGGCAACCTTTGAGCAGGATATGTTTTTGCAGGGAGGGGAATACCTTCTGTCTATGAGCTGTACCGGATATCAAGGCGGTGAGTTCCAGGTATATCACAGATTATATGATGTATGCAATGTGACGGTGGTTTCAGATAAGAATACCGTAGGTTTTTATGATATGAATTCTGTTACGACAGTAGAGAAGATAGATGAGTAAAAAGATAAAGGAAAGACGGCGGAAATGACAGAAAATTGTGGGAAAGTTCAAATTGACAGAAGCAGATATCAGGCAGAGCCTGTGTTTGGGGAAGCGGTTCCGGATAAAATGATGTTAGAGGACATAAAACATTATGGGAAAGACAGCCTGCAGGAAGTGATAAAAGAACGTAAGAGTTATAATTATTTATTCTATTTGTCGGAACTCCGCAAGAATATCATAGAATGGTATCCGTTTTCCGGACAGGCAGAAGTGCTTGCAGTGGGTGCGGATACAGGAATGCTTACGGATGCACTGGCACAAAAGGCAGCACACGTTACCTGCGTGGAAACATCGGAAACGAGAGCCGAAATGAATGCAGCATGGAACGCTGAAAAAGATAATGTCAGAATAATCCTGGGAAATTATCCGGAAGTAGAAGATAAACTCGGCAGCTATGATTACATTACGCTGATTGGAGAATGGAAATATGCCAGGTCCTATTATGAGAATTCAGAAGACGCATATAGAACCTTTCTTCTGGAACTGTTAAAACATTTGAAAATCGGTGGAGAACTGCTTCTTGCTACAGAAAATAAAATGGGAATGAAGTATTGGGCGGGCTGCCAGGATGATTATTATGGTGGTTATTACCGGGGAATTGAAGATTATCCGGGGGAAGATAATGTCCGCACATTTTCAAAAAAAGAACTGGAAGAGGAACTGAGGGGAATAGAGGGGATTTCCTGGAAATTCTATTATCCATATCCGGATTATAAATTTCCAATGGCGATTTATTCTGATGAATATCTTCCAAAAACAGATGAACTTACGATGAATATCCGTAATTTTGACCGGGACCGCTATGTTATGTTTGATGAAGAAAAGGCATTCGGAACGGTAATAAAAGAAGGGCTATTTTCAGAATTTTCCAATTCGTTTATGGTATCTATCAAAAAGGAGCAGTAGCATGAAAACAGTAGTATTCGCAAAATATTCAAATGATCGTGCAGATGAATTTGCAATATGTACGGAAATACTGAAAGATGAAAATGGAAAGAAGAGCATCCGCAAACGTCCGGTGGAAAAAGAGGGAATCCATCATGTGCAGGGCGTTTATGAAAACTATCTGAAGCTTAAGAGGCAGTATCAGAATGTTTTCGGTGTTGCAGCCTGTCAGATGGAAGCACAGGCGGCAGCGTTTGAGTTTGTGAAAGGAACTGCGTTATCTGCAATATTAGAAAACTACATTGAACAGGGTGAAAAAGACAGAATAGAAGAACTGGTACGGGATTATTGCAACCGGATAACATCAATAGAACCAAAAGCAATCTTTCATGTAACAGAGGAATTTAGAAAAGTTTTCGGAGATGCAACATTTGAAAAAGAGCAGAGTTCTGCTGCGGAAATAACAGATATCGATTTGATATTTGAAAATATTATGATAGATGCCGAAAGCTGGAAAGTAATTGATTATGAGTGGAGCTTTGCATTTCTTATTCCAGAGAAATTTGTAATATACAGAAGTATTCTTTACTGGTTTTTAAAACAGAATGTCAGCCAGTTGTTTACCTGGCAGGAGTTAATGGAATTAGTTTCGATTACGGAAGAAGAGGAAGAAAAATTCCGGAAGATGGAAGCAAATTTCCAAAAGTATGTCATTGGTGGAAAGATTCCAGTCCGGGATATGACAGAGTATCTAGGAACAAAAGCAATTCCATTTAGCGCGGTGTTACATCCGGAAACAGAAGCAAAGGACAGGATGCAGGTTTATTATAACAGTGGAAAAGGATTTTCAGAACAGAATTCCTATTTTATTCCGCATACGGATGAAGGGGAGATGGAAGAAATACGTATTCCTGTCAGCGAAAATGAGAAAGAAGTGCGCTTTGACCCAAGTATGGGAAAATGCGTTGTCTATATAGAATCCATACAGGATTCCAACGGAAAGAAAACTGCAATCAAGTGGTGTAACGGACGGTGGCTTTCTAAGCAGAGTATTTTCTTTGAAGAGGAAGATCCACAGATTCTCGTTGAAATAGAAAAAGGAATTTCCTATCTTGAAATAAAATGTATGGTGGCAGCCACAACGGCTCTTATCACAGAACTTTCCGATGTGACCAAGTTCTATGATTATGGGAAAGTGAAAAAGACTGCAGAAGAGCGGAAAAATGAAATCGAAGAGCTGAATGAGCAGATTGCACAATATGAAGAGAAACAGAAACAGGGCATAATCCGGCTGGAAGAACAGGGCAGGCAGATAGATGAAATGCGTAAACTGATTATGATAAGGGAAGATGAACTGATGTATCATAAGAATGGACTTTGGTACAGATTCAAAAATAAATTACGCAATTGGAAAAACAGGATATTACATAGAAATCGGTAATAGCTAATGGAGAACAACTATGAGTAATAGAGAAAGCTTTGAAGAATTAAAGAAAAAAATAGAACAGGCAGATGTGGTATCGTTTGATGTGTTTGATACGCTGATTTTACGAATTGTAAATACACCGGAAACCATATTTAAGCTGGTTGGAGATGTCTGCGGCATTAAGGATTATGAGCATATCCGTCAGGAAATGCAGCGGCAGGCAAGTATGGAAGCAGAAGAAAAATGGAACCAGCCTCATGCGGTTATGGATCAGATTTATGATTATATAAAGACACATTCCGGGCTTGAGATGGATTGGGAGAAAGTAAAGCAGACAGAGCTTGAAATGGAATATGATTCACTGGTTGCAAATCCGGAAATGAAAGAAATTTATGAGTTTTCCAAAGCAGCGGGCAAGCGTGTGATAGCAACAAGTGATATGTATTTAAAGAAGGATTTCTTAGGAAAAGTATTGAAAAAATGCGGATATGAAATGGATAAAATCTATGATTCTGCAGATGAGATGCATACAAAATTCCGCGGAGATTTGTACGAGCAGGTGCAGAAGGAAGAAGGAGTTCCTGCATGGAAAATCATACATATCGGTGACAACTGGGAATCTGATGTGGTAAATGCCCAGAAAGCGGGATTCCAGACCTATCATTATCCACAGGAAAAAGCAGATAATAAAAACATGCTTCCGTTCAGCATCGACGAAGGAGTAAAGAACTGTATTCACAAGGAGCATTATGAATTCTGGAAAAATTTAGGTGCAGAAGTGGGTGGACCGCTTTATCTTGGTTTATTCACCTGGTTAAAAAGCTGTCTGAAAAGGGAAAAATATGAGAAGATATTTTTCCTTGCAAGAGATGGTTATAATCTCTATCAGTTGTTTGGAAAATATACCGATGAGAAGACAGAATATCTGATGACTTCCCGCAGAGCCTTGTTATTGGCTGGAATCCGTAAATTAGACGAAGAAACCATGCAGATTCTTCCCCCATTTACATTAGGACAGACCATAAAAGAAGTGTTAGAATATCTTGGAGTGCTTGAAATCTGTCAGGACAGCATAAAGGAAGCTGGCTTTGAAAGTGTAGATGAAATTATTCATACACGGGAAGAAATGGAACAGGTAAAGAAGCTGTATACATTAAATGAGACAGCCTTCTTGAAAAAATGTGAAGAAGAGAGACAGGAAGCATACCAGTATTTTAAGGAAAAAGGTTTCTTTGACGTAGACAGTATTGTATTTGACTGTGGCTGGAACGGTTCCTCACAGTATCTTCTGGATCGTTTCTTAGAATGTGTCGATTATCAGAAAAAAAATAAATTCTTCTATACCGGAATTTTAAATACAGAGAAGAGTAAACGCCAGTTAAACGGAAGAAAATTTGAGACCTATCTGTTTAACTATGATGAAAATTATAATCTGCAGAATAAAATGAAGGATTCCATTGTCATTATGGAATTGTTCTTTGGTGCGCCGATGAACTCTGTTTATAAATATAAAGACGGAGGGGCAGTATTAGAGGATATACCGGAAGAAACTGCATATAAAGAGGCAATCAGCCAGGGTATTATTACTTTTGTGGAGCGCTCTATTGACTTTGTGGAGAAGTATAAGATTCAGGTGAAACAGGAGCATGCTGTGACTGCTATTTTACGTTTGATTCATGAGCCGACAGAAAAGGAAGCAGTTACAATAGGAAATATCGCCAATGTAGACGGATTTGCCAATCAGAAGGCAATTGTAAAATATATCGCAAAACTGGATGAAGCTTCATATAAAGAAAATCCACAGATTGAAATATACTGGGCGGAGGGCTTGTTCAAGAGACCGGACATTGATGAAAAGTTAAAAAAGCAGATTGCACAGGACCGTCATCTGAATTATAAGGATGTGGAAACAGATGATGCAGAACAGGCAAAAGAAAGTCTTTATGAAAAAGATTTAAAGAAGTATGGAAAAGTTACGGCTGATTTCCTGGAAGAAGAAAGAAAGCACAAAAATAAAGATCCATACCAGCGCTTTATCAAAGAAAATGAGACCAATATCGTTACAGGAAGAACCTTTGAGCAAAATCCGCTCATTTCATTTGTAGTGCCGGTATATAATGTGCCGGATGACATGCTGACAGCCTGTATCGATTCCATTATCGGACAGACTTATAAGAACTGGGAATTATGGCTGGTGGATGATTTCTCATCATGGGAGTCCGTGCGTGAAGTGCTGCACAGCTATGAAACCACACCGGGAGTTCATGTCATCTATCGTACAGAAAATGGAAATATTTCCAAAGCAACAAATGATGGAATTGCAAAAGCAAGTGGTGAATACATCGCATTTATGGACTGTGATGATGTAATAGAATTAAATACGTTAGAAGAAATGGTGGCATTAATCAACGAAAATCCGGAGCTGGATTTCATTTACAGTGATGAGGACAAGCTGACAGAGGACGGAACCAGAAGACATTCTCCGTTCTTCAAGCCGGACTGGTCACCGGATACCTTCTTTTCGATTATGTATACCAACCATCTTGCAATATACCGTACCGCATTGGTGCGCAAGACTGGTGGACTGCGTACGGAATATAATGGAGCACAGGATTATGATTTTACCCTGCGCTTTACAGAACTGACGGATTATAAGCGGATTGGCCATGTGAAGAAAGTATTATATCACTGGCGTGAACGGGCAGAATCCATTGCAGCAAAAATGGAGGCAAAGCCATATGCACTGGAAGCGATGAAGCGCCTGAAAGAAGAAACGCTGGAAAGACGCGGATTAAAGGGAACCGTGGAATTCGTCAGTGACATGTATCAGTACAGAGTCTGCTATGAAGCAGAGGGTAATCCGAAGGTCAGTATTGTCATTCCGTCCAAGGATAATTTCAAAATATTAAAGCAGTGTATTGATTCCATAAAGCAGTGCACCATTTATGAAAATTATGAAATTATTGTAGTGGACAATGGCAGTAACGAAGAGAATAAAGCACAGATAGAGAACTACTTGGAAGAACAGAAGGCAACCTATGTTTATGAGCCGATGAATTTTAATTTCTCGAAGATGTGCAATCTGGGAGTGAAAGCATCGGATGGAGAATATATTCTGCTTTTAAATGATGATATTAAAGTGTATCGTGCAGAGTGGCTGTCTCTTCTGGTGGGACAGGCATCCCTTGATTATGCCGGAGCAGTCGGTGCGAAATTGTTATATCCGGAGACCGACATTATCCAGCATATTGGAATTGCAAATCTTAAGATAGGGCCGTCTCACAGTGAGATAGGATTTTCAGATTCCAATATCTATTATTTTGGCAGAAACCGTGTGAATTATAACTGGCTTGCAGTAACAGCAGCATGTCTAATGGTGAAGAAGAGCAAATATGAAGAAGTAGGCGGTCTGGATGAAGAACTGACTGTTGCTTACAATGATGTAGATTTCTGCTTTAAATTGTACGAAAAGGGCTATTACAACAGCGTGCGGAATGATGTTCCAATGTATCATTATGAATCTATCAGCCGTGGCTCTGATGATGTGGATGAGAAAAAGCAGCAGAGATTGCTGAAAGAGAGAGAACGCTTATACGCGAAGCATCCGAAGCTGAAAGGAAAAGACCCGTTCTACAATGATAATTTAACCCAGAACAAAGTGGATTTCAGTATCAATGTAGAAGAGGAAGAACAGGAATATGCCATCTGTGAGTGGATGAAGCATTATCCGAAAAAAGTAAAAAGTGATTTCAAAGTCTGCATTGATAAAATAGCAGACAATAAAGATTTTGCCATTGAAGGCTGGTGTCAGGGAGAAGACGCAGAGAGAGATAATGCGTCAGAACGTTATCTGCTGCTTCGCTCCGAGCAGGGAAAAATCTATCAGTGTAAGATGGAAAAAGTATTCCGTGAGGATGTTGCACAGTCTTTGGGAAACACCAATTATCTGGCAGGCTTCCGCTGCCGGGTAGACCGAAACCAGATTTCAATGAATCTTCATGCGTATACCATTGGTATTATGCAGAAATATCAAAAAGAAGTCTTTATAAGATGGCTGGATGTCATGAGCGGCAGACAGGAATTAAAAGGAACTGTGGTACGTGATATTGCATTGGAAGAACGTGCAGGATGGAAACAAAAACAGATACTGCACAGAATCGATGGCGTAAAGCGTACTGAAGAGCTTTTTAGTATCAAAGGCTGGGCAGTATTAGAACATGTAGATAATATTAACTGCGAGACACAGATTCTGGTTGTAGAAGGTGACAAGGCAAGAGTATGTTCCACACAGGCAAAGGAACGCTATGATGTAGCGTTATCCATGCCGCACTACAAAAATATTTATCTGTGTGGATTTGCAGCAGAGATTCCAAATGTAGGAAAGGATGCGGCCATTTTCATTGTTAAGAGGAATCTGCACAATGGAAAAGTATATTATCAGCAGTTGAGTGAATCAGAGTTACAAGAGGAAGCGTAGAAAAACAATGAAGAGAAAGTTACAGAAAGTATTTCGGAATTTGTGGACAGCAGTACTGTTATGTGCCATGGTGCTGCCGGTAAATACCGTGCAGGCGGCGGAAAAAAAGCCGCAGAGCGTAGTATCGACGATAAATACATATTATGACGGTGGATATAGTATTATGGGACCAACGACGGTAACTATTGGCCAGATGATTAATTATTATCAGGCAAATCAGGCATATCCGGCATTTTATGCCAATTCAGATGCACCGAACATCTATGTATTCTGCATGATGTATATGGAAGAATGTAATGCAGAAGGCGTAAGGGCAGAGGTAGCATTTGCCCAGGCTATGAAAGAGACCGGATTCCTCCGGTATAGAGGAGATGTTCATATTGAACAGTTTAACTTTGCAGGTCTGGGTGCAACCGGTGGAGGCAATCCGGGAAACAGCTTTCCAACCGTCCGGATGGGAATCCGGGCACAGGTGCAGCATCTGAAAGCATATGCAACATCAGCTTCATTGAATCAGGAAGTAGTAGATCCGAGATACAGTCTGGTAAATAAAGGAAGTGCTCCTTATGTAGAATGGCTTGGAAAACATGAGAATCCAACGGGAATCGGCTGGGCAACTGCATGGGGCTACGGAAACAGCATTGTCAATGATTACATAGCAAGAATGCGGAATTATTCTACCTATTCCACCTGGTATCAGGGAGTGAACTATGAAGCGGTATATAATCCGGATTATTACATGTTACATAACCCGGATGTGGCAGCAGCCTGTGGTGGCAGCTCGGACAGCCTGCTTTCACATTTCCTAAACTATGGAATGAAGGAAGGGCGTCAGGGAATCGTATATTTTGATGTAAATTCTTATAAACGACGTTATAAAGACCTTCGAATGGCATTTGGAAATGATTTAAAATTGTATTATCTTCATTATGTTTATTCCGGACAGAATGAGCACAGAATTGCATCCGGACCGGTTGATAATTTTGATGCGGTAACGGTATACAATGGTGTGGATTATTCGGCGGTATATGATTATGCGTATTATATCAACACCTATCCGGATATCCGTGCAGCTTTTGGAGATGATGATCTAGCAGTGCTTTCCCATTTCGTTAATTATGGAATGAGCGAAGGGCGGCGTGGAAATGAGGCATTTGATATAAATTCTTATCGGAATGCGTATTCTGATCTTAGGGCAGCTTTTGGAATGGATTTAAGACAGTATTATCTGCATTATCTATATGCTGGCAAGTCGGAAAAACGTGTAACCAGTGGCGTGACAGAACTGGTTAACCCGTTGACTATATATAATGGGGTGGATTATTCTTCTGTATACGATTATAATTATTATATCAATCTTTATCCGGATATAAGAGCGGCCTTTGGAAATGATGACAGAGCAGTCCTTGCGCATTTTATAAATTATGGAATGAGAGAAGGAAGAAGGGGAAACGCAACCTTTGATGTAGCTGCTTATCGGAATAAATATGCAGACTTGCAGCAGGCATTCGGAAATGACTGGAAGGACTATTATATGCATTATATAAATTATGGAGCAATAGAGGGACGATAGGTGATGTAGGAAAAATCAGATATATTAAAATAATATTTGAATTTAACATTAAGAAAGAAAAAGGGGATAAAATACCAATGGACAAACAATTATGGATACGAAGAATAGGATTAATGATATATGACGTATTTGCTGTAATAGTGGCAAGCTATACTGCTTTATTAGTAAGGTTTGATTTTGAGTTATCAGCAATACCGGATTCTTATAAAACGATTATGTTGCAGGTACTTCCGTTTACATTGATTGGAACAGTTGTAATATTTTACTTATTTCATATGTATTCAAGCTTGTGGATATATGCGAGTGTTACTGAACTGGTAAATGTAGTGGGTGCAAGTGTTACAGTTGGATTTATGAATCTTTTGCTGATATTTAGTGATAACCGTGAGAAAATGACTCCAATGCCGAGAAGTTTTTATGCAATTTTTACAATAGTGTTAATGATATTGGTGGCAATTAGTCGTTTTTCATACCGTGTATTACGTTCCTTTTTGCAACGACGTGCAACACAGGCAAGTAGAAAAAGAGTTATGATTATTGGAGCCGGAGCAGCTGGGGAAGCATTGATTCGTGAAATGTTAAGTAGTAAATATATTGATATGAAACCTGTGTGTGTAATAGATGATGATAAAAAAAAGATTGGAAACTATATCCGGGGGATAAAGGTTATAGGAAATCGTAAACTTATAGAAGTTGTGGCAAAGGAAGAAAAGATTGATGAAATTATTATTGCAATTCCAACTGCTAAGGAGAGCGAGATAAGGGAAATCTTAGATATTTGTAAAAGAACGGGGTGTGAATTGAAACGACTCCCAGGTGTATATCAGTTGGTAAATGGAGATATTAGTATTAGTAAACTCAGATATGTTGATATTAATGATTTGCTTGGAAGAAAACCAATTGAGATAGATTTAGATTCTATTATGGGATATGTATCTGATAAGGTAGTCATGGTAACTGGAGGTGGCGGCTCTATCGGAAGTGAATTATGCAGACAGATTGCTGCACATAATCCGGCAATGCTTGTTATTGTAGATATTTATGAAAATACTACATATGATATTCAAAATGAATTAAAACACAATTTCCCTAATTTGAATTTGGTTGTTTTAATTGCTTCTGTGCGAAATACAAAACGCATGGATCAGATTTTTGAAATGTATCGTCCGGATATAGTTTACCATGCAGCGGCACATAAACATGTGCCGTTAATGGAAGATAGTCCGAATGAAGCGGTTAAAAATAACGTACTTGGGACATGGAAAGTGGTTCAGGCTGCGGATAAGTGGAAGGTGAAACGTTTTGTAATGATTTCTACGGACAAAGCTGTGAATCCAACGAATATTATGGGGGCAACAAAAAGAATCTGCGAGATGATTATACAGACCTATGATAAACGTTCTGAGACAGAGTTTGTTGCAGTTCGCTTTGGAAATGTACTCGGGAGTAATGGAAGTGTTATTCCACTTTTTAAAAAACAGATTGCAGAAGGTGGACCGGTTACGGTAACTCATCCAGACATCATCAGATATTTTATGACAATTCCGGAGGCGGTATCATTGGTCCTTCAGGCAGGAGCTTATGCTAAAGGAGGAGAGATTTTTGTACTGGATATGGGTGAACCGGTAAAAATTTTAGATTTGGCAAAAAACTTGATTCTATTATCTGGTCATAAACCAGATGAGGACATAAAAATTATCTTTACAGGGCTTAGACCAGGTGAGAAGCTGTATGAAGAGATGCTTATGAAAGAAGAAGGTATGCAGGATACTGCAAACAAGTTGATTCATATAGGTAAACCAATTGAATTAGATGAAGAAATGTTTATGAAACAGTTAGAATATCTTAGGGACTATGTAGTGGAAGAACCTTCTGATATACGAAGGGTAGTAAAGGAGATAGTGCCTACATATCAGATAAAGTCAAATTAAAAATTTTTACAAATAATTTGAAGAATGAAAAGGTGAAGTATAGTGTTTAGAGAAAATAGTGAAGTGAAGAAATTTGAAAAAAAGGTATGGTTAAGCAGTCCAACAATGCATGGTTCTGAAATGGAGTTTATGAGAGAAGCATATGAGACCAATTGGATGTCTACCGTAGGAAAAAATATTAGTGAAGTAGAGCGCATGATATGTGAAAGAATAGGGTGCAAATATGCAGTAGCATTATCTGCTGGTACGGCATCACTTCATTTGTCATTAAAACTTGCGGGCATAGAGGTATATGGTATGCCTAAGATTGGGCATGGTACATTAGAGGGGAAAAAAGTGTTTTGCTCAGATATGACATTTGATGCAACTGTAAATCCGGTTGTATATGAAGGAGGGGAGCCAGTATTTATTGATACAGAATATGACACTTGGAATATGGATCCGAAAGCATTGGAAAGGGCATTTGAATTGTATCCAGATACAAAGATTGTTGTTATTGCTCATTTATATGGAACACCGGGAAAAATAGAAGAATTAAACAATATAATAAAGAAACATGGTGCTATTCTTGTAGAAGATGCGGCAGAATCTATGGGGGCAACATATAAGGGAAAACAAACAGGAACATTTGGAAAATACAATACAATATCTTTTAATGGAAATAAAATTATTACAGGAAGTTCTGGAGGCTGCTTTTTGACTGATGATGAAGAGGCAGCAAATAAAGTTCGAAAGTGGTCTACGCAGGCAAGAGAAAATGCAACGTGGTATCAACATGAGGAATTAGGATATAATTACCGCATGAGTAATGTAATCGCTGGGGTTGTGCGTGGACAGATTCCGTATTTGGATGAACATATTGAACAGAAAAGGAAAATTTACATACGTTATAAAGAGGGTTTGAAAGATTTACCAGTATCTATGAATCCAATAGATTTTGAAAATTCAGAACCAAATTATTGGTTATCATGCTTACTGATAGATAAAAAAGCTATGTGTAAACAGGTTCGGGGCGAACAAGATGTGTGTTTTGAAAAAGAAATAGGGAAAACCTGTCCGACGGAAATACTTGAAGTACTTGCAGCAATGAATGCAGAGGGGCGTCCAATTTGGAAACCAATGCATATGCAGCCAATTTATCGTTTAAATCCCTTTATTATAAAAGATGGAAATGGACGAGCTAGAACAAATGCTTATATTGAGAATAAAATAACTGATGTTGGAATGGATATTTTTTCCAGGGGATTATGCTTGCCTAGTGATAATAAAATGACAGTAGAACAGCAGGATAGAATAATAGAGATGATACATTGTTGCTTTGAATAATTTGACTACATAATATTTTGGCGCAAAAACGATGTCGTGTAGGAGGAGAGTATTGTGGAAAAAATTATTATTGTAGGAATTAGTGAGTTTGCGAAAAAGGTTCGGCAGTTAATTGAGCAAATAAACCAAAAAGAGAATTTGTGGGAAATTGAAGGGTGTTTAGATGATAATGTAACAACAGAAATAGTATATGGGGAAATTAGAGTTTTAGGGAAAATAGATAAATTAAAAGAGTATGGTCCAAAAACATGTCTCGTATGTGGGGTTGAAAACAATTATGAAAGAGAAAAAATTATAAGAAGAATAGAAAAAATTGGTAAATTTAAATTTCCAAATTTGATTGCTCCAGAGGTAAAGATATCTAAAGAAGTAAAAATAGGAAAGGGCAATTTGATTTTTGGAGAAAGTCAGATTTTGGGTAATGCCACTATAGAAAATTTTGCAATCATAGATAATGATTGCAAAATATATCAAGAAACATTGGTAGGCTCTTTCGCTTTGATTAGATGTGGAGGAAAAATTTATCCTAAAACAGAAGTGGGCATTGCGGCAGAGGTTATAGATGGGACTGTTGTGACATCAAGTGTTCAAACGAGATGTTCTGTGGCAGGAAATCCCGCCAGGATAGTTAAGCTCTATGGAAAATATAGTAAACTTTTAGTGGTAGGAGCAAATGGTCATGGAAAGGCTGTTATGGAACTGGCAAGACAGACAAGAAGTTATGATAATATATTTTTTTTAGATGATAATCCCAGTTTGTTAGAAACGAGCGGTGTCTTAGGATGTAGTGAGTATGCAATAAAGCATAAAGAAGAGTATGATGTAATTGTTGCGATTGGAAATGCAAAAATCCGTGATAAAATACAAACTGAATATGAAAAAAGAGGGGTAAATGTAGTTACAATGGTGTCGCCATTTGCCTGTGTGGCAACAGATGCTAAAATTGATAGAGGATGTGTTGTGATGGCTGGAAGTGTTATACAACCCGAAACCAGCATTGGACGAGGAACAATAATAAATACATGCACATCTGTTGACCATGAAAACAAAATAGGAGATTTTGTACATGTTGCGGTAGGAGCTCATTTGGCTGGAAATGTTAAAATTGGTAATAATACGTGGGTTGGAGCGGGAGCAGTTGTAAGTAATAATATTGAAGTTAGTGAAGATATAGTTGTTGGAGCAGGAGCAGTTGTGATAAAAAATTTGAATGAAATAGGAACCTATATCGGGGTTCCGGCAAGAAAAATGAAGGTATAGAAAATGTATGAAAAATATATAAAAAGATTATTGGATATAATACTGGCTATTATAAGCATAGTGATATTAAGCCCAATATTTTTAATACTGATAGTATGTGTATATATAAAATTAGGAAGTCCTGTTATTTTCAAACAGAAACGTCCGGGAAAAGATGAAAAAATTTTTAGTTTATACAAATTTAGAACAATGACAGATGAACGGGATGAAGGTGGGAGACTACTTCCTGACGAGGAAAGACTAAATTCTTTTGGTAAAAAATTAAGAAGTACTAGTTTGGATGAAATACCAGAATTGCTAAACATAATGAAAGGTGATATGAGCTTTGTGGGCCCAAGACCGTTATTAGTACAATATCTTCCGCTATATAATGAAAAACAAAAGCACCGACATGATGTAAGACCCGGCTTTACTGGATTAGCGCAAGTGAATGGACGCAATAGTATAAGTTGGGAGGAAAAATTCGAATGGGATATTCGATATGTAGAAAATATTACCTTTCTAAATGATTGTAAGATTATTTTAAAAACAATAAAAATTGTATTTAAAAGAGAGGGTATTAGCAGTAATTCATCTGTTACAATGGAAGAATTTAAGGGAGAAGATAACTAATGAATATTTTGATTATTGCAAATTCATCAGTGGGGTTAGTAAAGTTTCGGAAAGAACTAATTATAAAAATATTGGAACGACATAAAGTATTTATTGCAACAAAAATAGACGAATGTGAAAATGAACTAAGGTCTATTGGAGCGGAAGTCTGTGAACTTCAGATGGAACGACGTAGTATCAGACTTAAAAAAGAATGGAAGTTAATAAAGCAGATACAGAGTGAAGTGAAACGAATAAGACCGGATTTAATTATTACTTACACTATAAAACCCAATATATATGGCGGCATTATTGCGCGGAAAAATAAAATTCCTTATGTTGTTAATATCACTGGATTAGGAACGGCATTTCAAAGTGAGGGGCTATTTAAATGGATAATTATACATTTATATAGAATTGCATTAAAAAAGGCCAGGGTTGTTTTCTTTGAAAATAGAGAAAATAAAAGAAAACTGATACAGGAGAAGATTATATGTGAGGAACAGGGGACGGTATTAAATGGAGCCGGTGTGAATTTAGAATCGTTTTCCTATAAAGCATATCCATCTATTACAAATAGAAATTATTTGTATATGGGTCGTGTTATGAAAGAGAAAGGAGTGGATGAATTGTTCTCAGCAATTCAGAGACTTCATGCAGTTTATCCGGATGTAAAATTGATGATTTTGGGCGAGTATGAAGAGGATTATGAAGAGAAGGTAAAAGCAATGGTTAATAAAGGCATTGCAATATATATTGGATGGGTGAATGATGTACGAGCATATGTAGAAAATTCTATATGTACAGTCTTGCCTTCCTATCATGAGGGAATGTCTAATACATTATTGGAAAGTGCTGCAATGGGTCGACCAGTTATTACCAGTGATATTTCCGGATGCAGGGAAGCTTTGGTGGATGGAATCAGTGGTTTGCTTGTACAGGTAAAAGACGAGGATGATCTTTATGCAAAAATGAAACAGTTTTATGAGCTGCCGTATAATGAAAAGGTTGAAATGAGTGTAGAAGCAAGAAAATTTATTGAAAAGAATTTTGACAAAAATAAAGTAATTCAAGATACTTTGAATAAGATAGGACTATTATGAAAAAAAGGCTACAAACTGCAACTATTGGTTTGATTATATTGACGTTTATAAGTAAGATACTTGGATTTGTGAGGGAATTGGTAATATCATATATCTATGGTACTACTGCGATGAGTGACGCATATAGTATGGCAAATTCAATTGCAATTCTGATTGTTACCGGTTTGGCAATGGGAATAATGACAGCATATATTCCTGAGAGTATGCTGATTGCTGAAGAGGATAGAAGAAATGAGTTTTTCAATAATCTTATAAATGCAGTATTATTGATTTGCGGAATAATATCCATAATTTGTATTATATTTGTAAAACCAATTGTATCTGTTATTGGAATTGGCTTTTCAGATGAAACAAAAAGATATACCGAAATTTTATTATGTTTTGTGATGATTGCATCTGTTTGTATCTTTCTTATATATACTATCAGCGGTTTTTTAAACACGAAAAAGAATTTTTACTATAATGGAGTTCAGTTAATAATAACAAATTTTATTGTTATTATTGCAGTTATGTTGAGCAAAGAAAGTCCAGTAAAATTAGGTATGGGTTACCTGATGGCATACATAATTCCTCTTATATTAGGATGGTTGTTAATGAAACAATATAATTTTAAATATAAGAGAATATTGGATTTTCAAGATAAGCATTTAAGAAAGATATGCACTGTTTCAATAATAGCTTTTTTGGGAACAAATGTTATCAAATTAAATGTTATGCTCGACAGGGTGTTTGCATCAATATTGCAGGAAGGTGCAGTGGCTGCGATAAATTATGCTTTTACATTAACATCCATTGTACCTGAAGTTTTTTCACTTTCCATGATAACGGTATTATACCCTGAATTATCAGAACTATTTGTAAAAGAAGAATATACTTTGTTCGAAGAAAAAATTGTGAAATTATTGAAACAAACTATTTTGATACTGGTTCCGATAACTGTTTTTTTCTTAGCAGAGGGAGATTGGCTTGTTCAGGCATTATTCCAAAGAGGTGCCTTTGATGAACAGGCAACCAATATGACTGTTCAGGTACTAAAGGGATATTCACTGGGTATGCTTCCAATTGGTATTAGTTTCATTTTATGCAAGGTATATTTTGCAAGAAAAGAGGCTCTAGTACCTACAGTATGTTTAGGGATTAGCATTTTAATAAATGCAGTATTAGATTTTATTTTAGTCCATCGTGGATTAATGGGATTAACAGCTGTTACAACTATTAGTATAGCATTGGCAACTTTTGCAATGCTTTGGATTTTAATAAAAAAGGGAGCTATATGTAATATAAAGAAAATTTTAAAGGTATTTTTCAAATCTATTTTTGCGGCATGTTTTATGGCTGCATTAATTATTGGAATGAGAAAGTACTGTATGACATTATATGAACAAAGCGGAATGGTAGTGCAATTTTTGCTGTTGGCTGGAATTACATTTATATCAGGCCTTTCTTATATTGTATGCATGATTATATTAAAAGAAGAAACTTTATTAGATGAGTTAGAAAAGATAAAACATAAATTTTGAAAATGGGTGAAAAGATGAAGACGATAGTGCATGTTCTAAATACAGGTTCATATTCAGGGGCAGAGAATGTTGTAATACAAATTATCAAGAAAATGAATGAGTTTTATCCAAACCAATATCGAATGATATATATGGCCCGCAAAGGTCCAATTGAGGAGCGATTAAAAAAGGAAAATATAGAGTATTATCTTGTTGACAAATTATCGTTCAGAACAGTTAAACAGATGAGAAGAATATATTCACCGGATATTGTTCATGCACATGATTTTACTGCTAGTATATTGGTTGCGTTAACAAAGGAAAGCGAAAAAATAGTTAGCCATATTCATTGTAATCCTTTGTGGATAAAGGAATGGAATATAAAAACAATTACGTATTCATATACAATATCAAAGTATGATAATATTTTAACTGTTTCTTCAGCGGTGTTAAATGAGTTTGTTGCCAATAGAAGGATAAAAGAGAAGGGGGTTGTTATAGGAAATCCTATTGATGTACATGAGATACAAAAAAAAGGAAAACTAGGTTCTGAAAAAGAATATGATGTAGCATTTCTCGGAAGGCTGTCAACAGAAAAGAACCCTCTCAGATATATAAGTATTGTGAGTCAATTATTTGATAATAACGATAAAATTAAGGCACTCATGATAGGTGATGGTTTACAACGAGAAGAGTGTTTGATAAAAATAAAGGAGTTAGACTTAGAAAATGTTATTACGATGACGGGTTTTTTGGATAATCCGTATGAACTGTTGGCTAAATCTAAAATATTATGTGTAACGTCTAATTGGGAAGGGTTTGGATTGATGGCGGTGGAGGCATTAACATTTGGACTTCCAGTTGTTGCGACAGATGTGGGAGGTTTGAAAAATATTGTGACAGACGAGTGTGGTAAATTATGTCAGACAGACGAACAGTTTGTGCATGAAATTGAGAAATTATTAACAAATAACTCGTATTATGAGAATAAATGTATGCGTGCCAGGGAGAGGGCAGAAGAACTAGATAATGTAGAAAAGTATATGGCGGAGTTAAAGAATATATATCAATAAGGACAAGGGTAAAGAAATGCTATTTTATATATTGCTGTTTTTATGCACAGCTTTTATCATTTTAATTACAAATCTATTAAAACAGGATAGACAAAAAAGGATAATATATATTTTATGGTTTATTGGTGTTTTCCTTATTTCGGGACTGCGCTTTGAATTAGGAGGAAGTGATTACTATATATACCGGGAAGGGTTTGAAGCAATACCAAAGCTGTGGGAATTAAATCAACTAGGTGATTCAATAGAAAATATAAAATTGGTAAACAATTTTGAAATTGGTTATTTATTGTTTAATTCATTTGTAAAGACGTTGGGATTTAATTTTTATGGATTTACAGTAATAGAGTCGGCAATTTGGTATCTGTGTATGTATCATGGACTTAAACGTTATATTAATGACTGGGCAATTGTACTACCGGTATTCTTATATAAGCTGTTCTTTTATAACACATTTATTAGTTTAAGACAATCGATTACAATTGCTATTTTCTTTGTATCATGGAGGCTTATTCAGGATAAGAAGATTATAAAGTACTATTTGTTATGCATATTGGCACTGCTATTTCATAATGGGGCTATTATATTATTTGTAGTTTATCCTGTTATGCAGTTTAAATTAACAAAAAAGAGATTGTTGATTTTAAACGTAATTGCATGGTCTATGTTTTTGATAGATAAATTAGGATTTTCTATATTTGTAATGATTAATGCTATACTGGAGAGGATACCAAGTGAAAGTACTATTATATTTAAGGCAAAACAATGGATGTCAATGAATATGCCAATTAGCATTTTTCATATTGCAGAGTATATGCTATTAATGTTTCTGGTTATTATATGTTTTGATAAGATTATAGAAAAAGACAGTAATTCAGAATTTGTTTTAAAGATATTTACATGTTTGTTACCAATATTTGCAATATTTAGTGGGAATGTTGTGTCAACAAGATTTAAAGATTACTTTACCATTACATATGGAATTATCCTGATGTACTTATGCCAAATTGATGAGGGAAGAAAAAAATATATTGTTCAGTTATGTACAGTAGCAATTTGTGCATATGGATATTTCAGATATATTATCAACTTTGATGCGGGCGGTCTTATGCCATATGTAACTTTTGTTTCAAAAGGAATAGGAATCTTTAATTAATAAAAAGAAAGGATAAAAGTATGAAAAAAGAATTTGAGAAGAAACTGGGATTATTAGAATTAATCAAGTATTGGGGAAGAAGTCTAAAATGGATTGCAGGAATTTGCATTCTTGTATTTATAATTGTGGCAGGCGAAAGTTATCTGAGAAATCGTACAAATACATCTAATCAGAGTGATATGTTAGCGGAAGAGTCTGGTTATGTATGTTCAACGATGATTTCTATTATTCCAAAGACACCAACGGATGGAAGCCAGGGTGTCGCAATGGATACATATTTAGCAGTTATGATTAGCAATACGGTTATCCAAGATGTGATTGACGAATTAGGACTTTCTGATAGCTTCATCGATTTATTTCACAAGATGACATGGGAAATAAGGGGAAATACACTGAAATTAACGATCACATCTCCGGTAAATGAAATAGATGGATATACATGGGATGCTGTATTGAGTAAAATTGTTGATGTTGGAGAGAAACAAATAGAAAATACTTATAATATTAGTAGTTTTACATATATTGATAAACCATATTATGAAAATGTGAGTCAGCAAGCAGCAGAAACAACAACCAATACAGTTCCAATTATTAGTTATGGAAGCATTATAAAAAAATCTATTTTAGTATCAGCAGTTGTTTTTATTTTGTTAAGTGCTGTGGTAATGTTAAAGAATTTATTAGATTTAAAGATTTCTTGTAAAGAGGATATTGAGAACAACTTAGATATTCCAGTATTAGTAGAAATAGAAAAATAAAGGGGCAAATACAAAATGAAAAAAAATAAAATCGATATTAATACAAATGTTAAGCGTGTGTCAAATATAATTTTAAACTCAAAGACACATATACAGTCAATATGTTGTGTGAACTTTGGGGAGGATAGTGTCAGGATAAATCATTTTATAGAGTTACTTGCAGCGGATTTAAAGAAACGAAGCGAAGTCATTGATAAAGAGGAGTATCGCATTTTAAATATGCATTCTATTATTAATAATGCCGAAGCTTTTTTTGAAGCAGGAAAAAGTGATGCAACCTTAATTTTTATCAAAGGGAACGAAGTAAACGGAAACCAGGCTATGGAATGGAAAAGAGAATTGGAAATGAATGGGGCTAATATATTAGGAGCCATTTATTTTCAATAGGAGAATAAAATGCTTACAATTTTTACACCTACATATAATCGTGCATATATATTGGACAAGTTATATTTATCATTATGTGTACAGACTAACAAAGATTTTGAATGGCTAATTATTGATGACGGATCAACGGATAATACTAAAGAAAAAATTCAAAATTGGATATCGGAAAAAAAGATTCAAATCAGATATGTCTACCAGAAAAATGCAGGAAAATCTGCAGCACATAACCGAGCATTGGAATTAACAAAAACAGAGTTGTTTGTCTGTGTTGATTCGGATGATCAATTACATGAAAATGCGGTTGCGGTTGTACTAGAAGAATGGGATAAGTTAAGAAAGCAGAGCAAACAGGAAGTCGGCGGAATGGTTGCATTTCGAGAGATGAGTGATGGAACCCCTATTACGCAGTATCAGGAAAATTTGGATTGTAAGGTTGGAAAATTGAAAGAGTTTTATGACAGGAAAATTATTTCAGGCGATACAATGCTGATTTTTGATGTTAGTAAAGTTGGTTCATTGCGTTTCCCTGTGTTTGAAGGAGAGAAATTTGTGCCTGAAGCATATTTGTACGACCAATTTGATCAGATTAGTTCATTTCTGATTGTACCACAGTATATCTATATATGTGAATATCTGGAAGATGGTTATACACAGAATATGGCACGATTGATTGCAAAAAATCCGAAAGGGTATTTGGCCTATATAGAACAACGTATAAAATATGACAAGGATATAAAGAATGTAATTTTTGATACAATACGATACGTGGCAATAGCAGTTTGTGCGAAAAAAAAGCACATTATAAAATCAGCATACAATCCGTTTTGTGCATTTGTGATGTATCCGTTTGGAAAATTGTTTTACCATATAAGGTATAAGGAGTATTGCTAGGAGAAAAATATGCGAGGATTCAGATTATAACAGATAGAGGAGAAAATATGAAGATATTAGCATTTTATTTACCACAGTTTCATGAAATACCAGAGAATAATGAATGGTGGGGAGAGCATCATACAGAATGGGAGAACTTAAAAACAGCAAAGCCATCCTATAAAGGGCAGTATCAGCCTCGTGTTCCATTAAATCAAAATTACTATAATCTCACGGATGTAAAAACTTTGGAATGGCAGGCTGAGATTGCAAAGAAATATGGTGTTTATGGCTTTGTATATTACCATTACTGGTTTGAAGAGGGAATGTTACTTGAGAAACCAGCAGAGATTATGTTAGCGAATAAGAGTGTGGATATGCCGTTTTGTTTCAGTTGGGCAAATCATACATGGAAAAGAGAGTGGGCTAGTAAATCGGATAAGATATTGAGGGAACAGACATATGGTGGAAGAGAAGAATGGCTCAAACACTTTAATTACTTGTTACCTTTTTTTAAGGATGAGAGATATATCAAGATGAATGGAAAACCATTATTTATCATATATAATCCTAGAGATTTTAAAGAATTTCCTCAAATGCTTAAACTGTGGGATGAAGAGGCACGAAAGAATGGGTTATTGGGAATTGAATTTATTCATCAGGATAGTACCTACAATCATAAGAAGGAAGAACTAGGAGAACCGTATTCATATGGAATAGAATTTCAGATGAGTAAAGCGGTGAAAAAATATGTTTCCGAAAGCACAAAATTTAAAATAGAACGTGTGTTGAATAGAGTGGCAGACGTGTTGCCATTTTTAAGATGCAAGGCAACAACAATGCAATATACTTATGATGATATATGGAATATTATTTTAAAAATGGAACCAATAGATGACACTTGGTTTCCAGGTGCATTTGTAGATTGGGATAATACACCGCGTAGAAAAAATAGAGGGCAGGTATGTACAAACGTTACGCCGGAAAAATTTAAAAAGTATTTATCCATGCAGATTAAAAGGGCAAGGGATGTTTATCATAAGGATTATCTTTTCATGTTTGCATGGAATGAATGGGGTGAATCTGGGTATTTAGAGCCAGATGAAAAATATGGATATAAGATGTTAGAGGCTGTTCATGATGCATTACAAGAGAATGGTGAATTACCAGAAGTATAAATAAGGGGCAAAGAATGAAAATTAATATAATTATACCAACTATTCTTATGGGTGGTGGTTTGCGTGTTGCTTTTCAATATGCAAATGATTGGGTAGAAAGAGGACATGATGTTTTAGTATATGTTCCCATGTTGTATGAGGAAGTAGATAGAAAAATAAAAGTTCGGACGAGCATTGCAAACACATTTTTGCGAGGAACTAAAATTGAGTGGTATGATTGCAAATTTCCAGTAAAGAAGGCAGTAAATGTATCAAATCAATTTATACGTAATGCAGATATTACGATAGCGGTTGGTCCATGCTCTGCTAGAAGAGTAAGTAGATTAGATGAGAAAAAAGGGAAAAAGGTTCTTTTTATCCAAGGACATGAAGTGAATGAACAGAAGACAAATTTAGAAGATATAGATCGTACCTATCAATATGGAATGCATATGGTTGTAATAACCAAGTATATGAGGGACTACATATATGAATTAACGGGTGAAAAAGCGGAAGTTATTTATAATGGGATACCCGAGAATGAGTTTATTTCTGTTCCAAAGATTAGAAATGAACAAAAAACAATCATTATGTTAGCAAATTTTAGTCACTATAAAGGCGGCTATAATGGATTGGAAGTGTTGAAGCGGGTTAAGAAAAAGTATAATGTCAGGTGTGTTTTGTATGGTTTAACAAAGGATGAACATATTCCGGATGATTTTGAATTTTATCAGCAACCATCAAGAAAGAGGCTGATGCAGCTATACAGAGAGGCAGATATTTGTCTTTTCCCAAGTGTTGAGGAAGGCTGGGGACTGATTGTAACAGAAGCAATGGCAAATAAATGTGCTGTTGTAGGTAATAGGACGGGCTGTTTGAGGGACTTTGGTGAACATGAGATAAATGCACTGATAACAGATGGACCTGATTATACACAAATGGAAAAGTATATAGAACGATTACTTAACAATGAAGAACTGCTTATAACATTACAGGAAAATGGTTATTTAGAGGCCTGTAAAATGAAAAGAAATATGTCGTTTGAACATTTTAACCAGTTTTTGGAAGATTTAAAATAAATTAGAGGTATGTTGAAGTGAGAGAAGGCATGAAGAAGAAAAAAATATGGGACAATGGCATAAATAACTGCGATTTATTTCGTAAGAAGAAAGTGTTGATATTGGTTCCGCACGAAGATGATGAAATTATTACAGTGGGAACAATTTTACCTATTCTTAACGAAAACGAATGTGACATATCAATTGCTTTTGCAACGAATGGTGATTATCATGGAAGTGATATGGCAACTGTCCGTATGAATGAGAGCCTGCAATATTGTAGAAAGATGCAGATAAAAGAAGAAAACATATTCTTTATGGGCTTTGGCGATTATGGGGAAAATTTACAGCATTGGTATAATGAGTCGAAATGTGTTCCTTCACCAGCAGGGGTGAGTGAGACATATGCACCAAGCGGATTAAAAACATATTCATATTTGAAATTTGGTGAAGAGTCAGAATATACAAGAGAAAATTATGGGAAGATATTAAAAAATATTTTGCTGGAATGTAAAGCCGATATAATTTTTTGCATCGATTGTGATATACATTGTGATCATATAGCACTGTCCCTTATGTTTGAAGAGGTGATTTCCGAAATTATCCGGGAAGAACAATACATGCCATTAGTATTCAAAATGTTTGCGCATGATATATTGTGGATGGGAATGCAGGATTTTTATACATTAAATTTAAAATCTTGCAAGTCAATAGCACAGAATCCACATCATACTTATGCAGATAGATTTTTTGAAACATATTATTCCTGGGAGCAGCGTGTGCGTTTCCCTATTTTTAATGAATATTTTAGTCATTATGCCTTTCAAAACCCGTACCGGGAACTTATGAAAATTTATAAGTCACAGTATGTAAAATACCATTTTCCAAGATTATTGAATTCAGACCAGGTGTTTTGGCTTAGAAGAACAGATAATTTACTCTTAAAAAGTAAGGTCATGGCATCATCAGGAAATGCAGAGTGTTTTCAAACATTAAAGATGTTTGAATGCAAGGATGTATGTAAAAAGACAAATCTACTCGAAGATGGACAAATTGTCTGGAAACCGGCTGATACAGATAATGAGAAAACGATATCAATAGAATTTGAATCCAAAAGTAAGTTTCAAGAGATTGTTTTTTATACAGGACTTTTGTGTGAAAATATAATGGATATTGAAATTCGGACAGATGCAGGAATGGTAATCCATACAGGTTCAGTGGCGGGAAATGGAAAAGCATTTTATTTGAAAATAAATGAACTTGTAGACTGCTGTAAAGTTGATATTCGTTTTTATGGTGAGAGAATAGAGATTTCTAAAATAGAGATATTGCCTTTTAGGAAAAGAGAGTGTGAATATGTAAAGATAATGAAAGATGAAAATTTTATTTATCAATATATAGCATATTCGCAAGAGAATGTTAAATTGTCGCTATATTGTTTTGATGGCATACAGGGTGGAAAAATTCAAAGTGAAGACTTTCAATGGTATGAACTGGTTAATGGGGAAAAGAAATTAATTAGCAGTGATGTGTGTCTTGAGAAAGGCAGTAAGAGAAAAATAATCAGAGTTGAAAAAAAAGATAATCCAGCAATATATGATCAAGTTGAAATTATAGTTTATTCTAAGCTGCATATCTTTTTTGTAAAGTATATAAAAAGAATTGGATATTATTATAATAAGTTGATTTATAAATTAGTAAGAATGATTAATCGCAGGAGATGAGGAAAGCTTTATATGAAATTCGCAAAGAAAAATACGTTGGAATTAAAAGGAATTAGAAGAAATGAAACAGTATGACTTGGGAGTGGTAATTCTAAATTATAAAACATGGCAGGAAACGATTAAGTGCGTTGAAAGTATATTAAATACATCTGCAATTGATACAAAAATATTTATAGTTGATAATCATTCGGAGAATGGTTCATATGAAGAATTGAGTGCAAGATATAACGCTCATGAGAACATTGAGTGTATAGAGGCTGGAGAGAATGGTGGATTTTCGAAAGGCAATAACATTGGATTAAAAGCATGCAAAAATGCTGGCATAAATTATGCGATTATTACCAATAATGACATAATTTTTAATGAGGGCTGTATTAACAGTATGTATCAGGAAATAAAGGCAAGAGACAATGCTGTTCAGCTTGCGCCTAAGGTACTGAGCGTGGATAATAAATTTATTTCTCCACCATGGAGTGGCCAACAAAGTTTATTGCAATATTTACATATTAAGAGTCCTCAAGAGTATATTATGAAAGAGGAAGAGCTTATAGGAGTATGTAAAGTATATATGGTGCCAGGTGGGTGTTTTATCGTTAATGTTGATAAATTTGATGGGATGCAAGGTTTTGACGAAAATGTATTTCTCTATAATGAAGAAGGAATTATATCTGTCAAAGCGAAGGAACATGGATACGATATATTCTTTGATGCAGATGCAACGGTAATACACAACCATGGAGCAAGTACAGATAAAAAGACACTATTTGTAGATGCCGAAATTTTGAAAAGCGGAATGTACTACTGGAAAAACTATGAAAAAGTATCTAATGCGAAAATATTATGTATTTATATATTTATGATACTAAGAATGATGGCAAAAGTGCTTTTGGGAAGAGTAGAAAGAGTTGGAAGCATTAAGTTTTTAAGAGAATGTCATAAACAAATAAAGCTTATTTTATAGAGGAAAGAAAATGAAGAAGTTGATTATTAATTTGGTAGGGGCATATGATAGATTTAATTATGGGGACATGCTTTTTCCTTATATAATTGAATATATCTTAGATAAAAATTTTATAAGTTATGAGTTAACATGTTATGGTTTGCGCAAGAGTGATTTTACAAACGTTGGTGCAAAAGAAACAAAAAGAATGGCTGAAATGCCAATGGATGGATATGTCATTGTTGCTGGTGGAGATACTATGGTTGCCAATATACAATTTCTGTATTTAGATAATATTGAATCTAAAATACAGTTATTGTTTGAAAGGTTTATAAGAAAGATATTAGGTGGGAATTATGTACAATTAGTAAAAAAACGAACCCAAATTGATAATAGTTACCCATACGATATTGACTATACAAATACCATTTATAATGCGGTCGGTGGTTGTGGGTTAAATGAGATTGCTGATAGTGATTCTGTTAAAAGTGTGGTTTTAAAGGCTAAGTATATAGGAGTAAGAGATATTGCTACCAAGAGAGCATTGGATAATTGTAATGTAAAATTGGTTCCTGATACTGTTACAATCATCTCTGATATTTGGAAATACGAGAGTCTAAAAGCAGAGTTAAACAACAAATATATCGAATTAAGAGATAAATATATTGTAATTCAGATTCATGGAAAAGTAGATGAAAAGTCCATAGATGTTCTCAAGGAAATTATAGAAGAATTGTATATGGAAAAGAATATGAAAGTGGTTCTTTTACCACTAGGAAGAGCAATTTCACATGGAGATATTAAAGGATTAAAAAAATTGCATAGAAAAACACAAGAAATATGTTATTTTTACGATAACATATCATTGAGGGAAATTACAATGATATTGGCGTGCAGTGAGGGATTTATTGGAACAAGCTTACATGGGAATATTGTAACATGTTCATATGGTAAAAAAAGTATATTACTAGCGGAAGAAAATTCTAAAAATTGGTGGTATTGGAAGACTTGGTGGCAAAATAGTAATTGTGAGTTAGCATCATTTGATAATCTCAAAGAAAAATTAAAAAGCTTATTTGAAAGATATGATTCAAGTAAATTACAAGAACAAAAAGAATTAGTATATAAACATTTTCAACAACAAGTGATGATAATGAAGAAAGATTTATCTGAGGAAAATTAATGATAAAAAATATATTTAAAGTATTGATATCAAATATTCTTGTTATGTTAGCATCAGTTGTTAATACTTTAGTTATTCCTAAAATATTATCTATTGATGGTTATGCAGGGTATCAGACGTTTATGTTATATATTTCATATGTTGGTCTTTTGACATTTGGTTTTCATGCAGGTATGTTCGTTAAGTATGGCGGAAGAAATGAAAGCCAGATTAATAAGGAACAATTCAAAAGTGAGATAAAACTAGTTATATCAAGTCAAATTGTTATTAGTATATTTGTATTTTTAGTGGCAATTATTACGTATAATAAACTTCTTTTTGCAACTGCATTGTGTATTTTGAGTATAAATTTTGTTACAGTATACAAATATTTGTATCAGGCATGGAATCAATTTACAAAATATTCGTTGATAAATATAATTCAATCCTTTGGATTTTCAGGAATTATATTAATCCTTTGGATTTGTTTAAAAAAAATAAATGTTCAAATTGTTATAAATATATATGTAGGAATTAATGCATTGTGCTGTTTAGGAATATATATTCCATACAGAAGAAAGTTTTGGAAAGTAAAGTGCAACAAGCTTTTTTCAAAGGAAAATAGAGAAGTTTTAAATGTAGGCATATTGTTGATGCTTAGTGGTGCTGCTAATGTAATTTTTAGTTCAGTTGATAAATATTATATTAAGGGATTGTTTACAAATTATGAATTCTCTATGTACTGCTTTGCGATTACCCTGCTAAATGTAATGAATGTTTTTATTAGTGCAATTGCTCAGCCAATGTATTTGCAGTTAGCAAATCATATTAATGATTATGAGGAACGAAGTAAATATAAAGAGATGTTGTTGTGCTTTGGAGCGTTGTCAGGCTGTGCATACTATGCTGTTGCAGTTATTGTAAAATATTTTATACCAGAATATTTGGATAGTTTGAGTGTTGTCGCAATTTTGTTCGCTATTTTTCCAGCAGTCGCAGTTATCAATTGCCTATATGTCAATTTGTATAAGGCTACGAACCAGATAAAAAGATATATTTTTACATTATTTGTGATAATTATATGTTCCGTAGTGTTAAATGCTGCATTTGTTTTAGTAGATAGAAATTATCTTGCGATAACGGCTGCTACTACGATATGCTACTATATATGGTATTTCCTTTCAGCGAGACATTTTGAGGGACTACATGTAAAAATAAGAGATGTAATATATTTGATAGGTTTTCTTCTTATTTATTTTTTTATAACAAGAATTGCAAATGTTGTATTAGGTTTCGTTTTATATGCAGTCGTAATTGGATCGTGGTCATTTATTATTTATCATAAGAGCTTGATGATTTTGATAAGAATGAGTCTGAAAAAGGTGATATCAAAGAAAACAGAGAGGAATTGAAGTGTTCATGGAAAAAATTAGATTAGTAATAGGTATTATAATTTTAGTGAGTTATTTTGCAATAGTTCCAACGAGTATTGGAATTGTAGGAGATAAGCTATTGCCTGGGGCAAGAAAAAAAAGTTTTACTGAGAAGTATATATGGGGAAATATCTTTTTATGGGCACTTTTTCAAATAATATGCGTCCCATTAGATTTGGCAAATGCCAGTTTTGATATCTTGGTTATTATATATGGGATAATAATCGTTGCCATTCTGGTAGGATGCTATATTTTTAAATATCATGAAATAAAGAATACAATATTAGCATTGAAGGTTAATATAACATTATATGAACTGTTGATTATAGCGCTTATTTTAATTCAGATATTTACATATATTTTTGGAGTGACATATGCTGGGGGCGATGATACCACATATATAAGTGCGTCTCAGTATGCAGTTGAGAAAAATGGGTTTATACAGGGTGACTGGAAACTTTTATTGACATCATGGAATTATTATATAGCTTTCTTAGGAAAAATAACGGGAATTCATGTTGCGGCAATTGCACATACAATATTGCCGGTGTGGCTTGTACCTATGGCATATATGGTCTACTCACTAATTGGAAGACGGTTATTTCAGAATGAACGAAAGAAAATAGCCATTTTTATGTTTTGGATGACTATATTGGTTGTTTTTGGTGGATATTCATGGTATGTTCTGACGTTACGCCTTGCGGTATGCATCTGGCATGGAAAGGCAGTAATGGCATCAATAATGTTACCCTTTTTGTTTTATTATCTGCTTAGTACAGAGAACTACAATAAAAAAAGAATACTGGAATTAATACTAATTGTTATTGCAACTATTTCCATGAGCTTGATGGGGGTGGGCCTAACGATTTTGATGATTTTAGCCAATATTATATGCAGATTGAATATAGAAAAAATAAAAAAGAAGATTCCGTTATTTATAATAATCATGGGTATTTCATTAATAGCTATATTTTATGGTGCTAAGTTGTCTTTGCTAGATGGTTTTATTCCAGAAAGAATTTCTGGATTATTTCCGCAGGCTGTAGATATGGTAAAAAATACGTATCAAGTATATTGGAATCATTCCAATATACAATGGATATATTATCCATGTTTGGCTTATGTTTTGTTTAGAAAGAGGATAGGGGAAGAACATTCTTTTTTGAAAAAATATATAATATGTATATACATGTTCATTTTTAATCCAATAGTATTTTATGTTTCTTATTGTTTGCTGGAAGCTACTAATGTATATGTGAGACTTTATTATATTTTATTTGTGGAGATATTCATATCTTATGCATTAACTCTTGTGATAGCAGATTTGAAAAAATGTAAAAGACAGATTATGGTAGGCATATGTGGATTGATATTAATAGTTATATGTGGAAAGAACTATTGGGAATTGGGGCAGTATTCATGGTTTAATAATATTTACAAGTTACCGGAACAGACAATAGAATTGAGCAATGCAATTGGAGATTATACAAGTGAAGATACATGGCTTGTAGCAGATTTGACGACATATAATTATATACAACAATATAGCAGTCAGTTTAAAATTGCGTATATCTATCAGGGACAGAGTCTCGATGAGATATTGACATATATGAAGGAAAATAGTCTTCAATATTTGGTGTGGAATAAGAGCATGGATGATGCCAATAGATTAACAGCTCTAGGGGCATCGGAAATAGCTTCGACAGATGTATATACAGTGTATAAATTTGAAAAGATAGAATGATATTTATACCGGATGAAGAAAGATGGAATCTGTTGGGGTGATATATCAAAATATTGAATAGGAAAGTGAGGATAGGGTAATGGTCTTGGCAGTAATACCGGCTCGTGGCGGCTCAAAAGGAATACCACGGAAAAATGTCCGTTTGATGAATGGAAAACCACTTATTTATTATGCAATTCATAATGCAAAGAATTGTCCAAGCATTGATGATGTTGTAGTTTCATCTGATGATGAAGAGATTTTGAAAATAGCTTCTTCTTATGGTGTAGAGACCATTACCAGAGATAGTGAACTGGCAAAGGATGCCGTGACATTAGACCCGGTTATCTATGATGCAGCCTGCACCATGGAAAAGAAGAAAGGGATTCAGTATGATGTGGTAATTACCTTACAGGTAACATCACCGTTACTTTCTTCTGATACCTTGGATAAGGCTTTGGAAAGCTTTTTGGCTTCTTCCGATGATACTTATATCAGTGTGGTAAATAAGCCGCATTTATCCTGGACGAAGAAAGATGGCTGTTATGTACCGAATTATGAGAAACGTCTGAATCGCCAGCAGCTGCCACCAAATTATCTTGAGACAGGAGCCTTTCTTATTACAAGAAGAGACTGTATGCAGGAAAACAGCCGGATTGGTAAGAAAGTATCTGTATATGAGATGCCGGAACGTGAGGCTGTGGATATTGATGCAGCTTCCGACTGGGTATTGTGTGAGCATGAACTAAAAAAGAAACGGATTATTCTTCGGGCAGACGGATACAAAGAGCTAGGAATGGGACATATTTATCACTGCCTGACACTGGCATATAATCTGACCGGACAGGAGCTTCTCTTTGTAACAAAAGAGCAGCATGAGCCGGGACTGAAGAAACTGCAGGAAGCAAATATGCCGGTACATACCATTAAGAGTGACGAAGAATTTTTGGAATTCGTGCAGGAATGGAAGCCGGATGTAGTAGTAAATGACTGCCTGAATACCAAAGCAGATTATATTAAAGAATTAAAGAAATATGTAAAACGTGTCGTAACGATAGAAGATCTTGGTGAGGGAGCCGATTATGCGGATGCAGTGATTAATGCTCTGTATGAAGATCATACCAGAGGAGATAATTATTACTGGGGAGCTAATTATGTATGCCTCAGGGATGAATTTTTCTGCGCCACACCATCCGTATTTCATGAACAGGTGCAGAATGTAGTGGTTATCTTCGGTGGAACAGACCCTTCGAACTTTACGAAGAGAATCTATGAGATGGCAAAGCGGATTCATAAGGATTATCCGGAGATTAAATTCCATTTTGCACTGGGCGTAGGGTATGACCAGAAAGCAAATCAGATTGAGACAGATGAGACAGCAGGCATCTATGTAGAGCAGAATTTAAAACACATCAGCGACCTTTTTGGCAAGGCAGACCTGGCATTTACTTCTCAGGGCAGAACCGTCTATGAGCTTGCCACCATGGGCGTACCTGCAGTGGTTATGGCTCAGAATGAGCGTGAGATGAAGCACACCTTTGCACAGATGAACAACGGCTTCTTAAATCTTGGACTTGGAATCAATGTGGCAGATGAAACCATTGAGACAACCTTCCGCTGGCTGGTTGAGACACCGCAGATTCGAAAGGAAATGCAAAGTTTGATGATGCAGCATGATTTGAAGTCTGGTGTTAAGAGGGTAATCGGATTGATTTTAGAGGACGAAGAGTAGATTTTTATAATAAGAATTTGTTATTGCCAAATTCTGTTTTGCTATTGCATAAGAAATGTGGCTAGCATCCAATAAATACGGCATTTGTTGAAAAATATTTGGATTTTTGAGGAATGTAATATGACAATAAATTCAATTGAAATAGTTGTTTATACAGCATATTTTTTGTTGCCTGGATATATTATAAATGAAATAATTCGTACAATAGTACCTGAAAAAAGGTTATTAGATGCAGAGAAGGTATTAAGAAGTATAGGTTATAGTATTTTTGAACTTGCTGTTTGGTACTGGCTATTTAATATAATAAAAGCAAACATTTATGGAAATCTGTATTGGCTCGTACTTATAATTATAGTTTTATTTACGAGCGTTGTATTAGGAATAGCTATAGGTTTAATTAGAAAATTTAATCCTATAAGAAAATTATTATTAAAGTTGAAAATCTCCGCAGAACATATCATTCCAACGGCATGGGACTACAAATTTTCAGAATTGCAGGAAGGAAGAAAATTAACTGTCGCACTTAATGATGGGACTTTTATAAGGGGAGTGTTTTATAATAAATCAATGGCATCATCTGATGATAATTACAGAGATATATTTTTGGAACAAGTTTATGTTTTAGATGAAAATAATATATGGAAAATAGTAGAAGATACAGATGGCGTTTGGATAGCACCCAATATAATTAAATGGATTTCATTTATGGAGGATAAAGAAAATGCAACAGAATAGTAATAAAAATAAGACAAAGGCGTTTGGTTATCAACCGAAAGAAGAAAGAGGTTATCAACCAATACAAAATAATTCAAATAATTCGAATAAAAATAATACCCAACAGTCAAATGGAAATGTAGCACAAAACAAGTAATAGATGAGAAGGGAGATTACAGCATGGATTTAAAAACAATACAATCCATTTTATCATTAGGAGAAAATGTTGCTGTTGAGTTTAAACGTTGTGGTAATGGAATAGAATCAGATACCTATGAGACGGTATGCTCGTTTTTGAATCGCTTTGGCGGTGATATATTTATGGGTGTGCAGGACGATGGAAAGATTGTTGGTGTACCTGAAAAAGCTGTATCTGATATGATTAAAAATTTTATCAAGGTAGTAAGTAATCCTGAATTATTTTCGCCTACAGTATATCTGGTTCCAGAAGCTATAAAATATGATAATGAGCATACCATTCTTTATGTTCATATTCCGCCTAGTGCAGAAGTTCATAGTTATAAGAAAACAATTTATGATCGAATAGATGATGCGGATATAAAAGTCACTGCGACAGGTGCAATTGCTCAAATGTATATTCGCAAGCAGGGCGTTTTTACTGAAAAGAAGATTTATCCATATGCTACATTAGAAGACTTGAGGATGGATTTATTGCCGAAAATTAGAGTGATGGCACAGAATCATGCAGGCGGTGTTCATCCTTGGACAGCTATGAATGACATAGAACTACTAAAAAGTGCGGGATTGTATAGCAGAGATATTGTAACAGGCGAAGAAGGATTTAATCTTGCAGCAATTATGTTGTTAGGAAAAGATGATGTAATCTTAAATGTTGCACCGGCATATGTAACGGATGCATTGGTACGAAAAGTAAATATAGATCGTTATGACGATAGAGAGGTTATCAAAACAAATCTGATAGAGAGTTATGATAGACTGATGGATTTTGGAAAAAAACATTTGCCGGACAAGTTCTTTTTGGAAGATACAATTAATAAGAGTCTTAGAAACACTATTTTAAGGGAAATGGTGAGTAATGTATTGATGCATCGCGAGTTTTCAAGTAGCTATATAGCAAAATTTGTTATTGAAAAGGAACGAATGTATGTGGAAAATGCAAGCCGGACAACGGGTAAAGGTTATATTACAGTTAATAATTTGGAACCAAATCCTAAAAACCCTGTTATAGCATCGTTTTTCAGAAATATAGGGTATGCAGATCAGCTTGGCTCAGGTGTTAGGAATCTATTTAAATATAGTAAATACTATTCAGGGCAGGAACCGGAATTTGTAGAAGGAGATATATTTAAGATTAGTGTGCCATTAGATGATGCATATTCATTTGATTTTGGTAAAAAGAGTGAGACCAATGAGACCAAAAGTGAGACCATTGAGACCAAAAATGAGACCAATGAGACCATTAAGACAGATTTGGTTCTTTATACCAAGGGTTTAACTGAAGATGAGAAACAGATTGTGCTTTTAATGGAGAGAGAATCCGCTATAACACAAAAAAGATTGCATGAACAAACTAAAATCTCAATGGGAACAATAAAAAGAATTATACCAGAATTGCAGAAGAAAGGGATAATAAAAAGAGAAGGGAATAATCGTTCGGGAAAATGGATTGTTAATGATAAATATTAGACGGAAGAAAAGATTATATCATAAAATAGTAAAATTTCATGACATATAGTGATAAATAATTGGAGAACAAATATGCAGAAGAACATAGCATGGCTTTCGAGCCTGCGTGGAATAGGCTGTCTCTTTGTACTGGCAGCACATCTTGGTACAAGCTCGACAAATTATGGAATGTATTTTAACGGCTGCGGCAAAATAGGTGTCTGGCTGTTTATGATTTTCAGTGGATTCTGGTTTTTGTATCCGCTCTGCCAGAGGCAGCAGGCTTTGAATGGACGGAATCTTATGGGTTATTATGGCAAGAAAATCATCCGGATTATGATACCATATCTGGCAGTTCTGCTGATTTCTATGGGACTTGGATTTATTCCGGATGGAAAGGAACTGTTGCGGCATTTGTTGCTGATAGATGGATTTGGGCATTTCTGGTATATGCCGGTTATTATGAAATTTTTCCTGATTGCACCGCTGTTCTGGCTGTTGCAGCAGATGATAAGGAATAAAAAATGGCTGTTTGCAATAATCGCAGGAATTGGCATTGCACTGTCAGTAGTATTTCCGTTTACCACATACACAGAAAATTCCATGCAGTTGCGGTGGTATGTTCCGGTATTTTTAATGGGAATGCTTCTTGCAATTATCTGGGACTTCTGGAATAACTGGAAGGAAAACAGCGTAGGAGCAGATGTAATTGTACTGGTGTTGGCAGTAATATTATTTTCCTTTACACCATGGTTCCGGCAGAAGTTGTGGGGAATAGAGCCATCTGCTTATCTGCAGAATAAATATCTGCTGATGGGGGGATTGTGGTGCCTTATTATTCTTGGAATCGTAAAAGGAAAAATATGGAAAGCATGGCTTAATAAGAGCCGCATCCTGCAATGGATTGGAGAAATCAGCTTTCCGCTGTACCTCATTCATTTCCCAATCTTAATGCGGTTAAATACTACGGAAATGGGATGGACGAAAAAAGTGATTATTGTATTGGTTACAAGTATTTTACTGGCGGCAATTCTCCATTGGGGCGTGGAAAAGCCATGTATCACATTGTCAAAGAAACTGACAGAATATAAAAAGTCAGAGAAGTAAAGGAGAAATGAATATGAGTAAAATTATCGAACGTGCTCTGACACATAAAGCAGTACTGATTGCAGAGATTGGTGTAAATTATTATGACATTGCAAAGAAAATGAACATTTCCAATATGGAAGCTGCGAAGTTAATGATCAAGAAAGCCAAGGATGCCGGAATCCATGCAGTAAAATTCCAGACCTATAAAGCTGATACGCTGGCAGCAAAGGATTCTCCTTCTTACTGGGATACCACGGAAGAGACAACAACATCCCAGCATGAGTTATTTCAGAAATTTGACCAGTTTGGCGAAAAAGAATATCAGGAGCTGAAGGATTACAGCGACGAAATCGGCATTGAATTTTTATCCACTGCATTTGACATCGAATCTGCAGATTATCTCGATAAGATGATGGATGTCTATAAAGTATCTTCATCCGATATGAATAACCTTCCGTTTGTGGAATATCAGGCAAAGAAAAATAAACCAATGCTCATTTCTGTAGGCGCAGCCAATGAGGATGAGATTGACCGCATGATAGCAACAGTCCGTAAGGTAAATAACCAGCCGCTTTGCATTCTGCATTGCGTACTGGAATATCCGACTCCATATGAGCATGCTAACTTAAATAAGATAGCAAGCCTGAAAGAAAAGTATAAGGATTTGATTATCGGATATTCAGACCATACGAAACCGGATGCCTGCGCAGATGTAATCAAAACAGCGTACAATCTGGGCGCGGTAGTAATAGAGAAGCATTTTACACTGGACAAGACCTTAAAAGGAAATGATCACTATCATGCTATGGATCCGGAGGATGCAAGAAAGATTCTCTCCGGAATTGAATTTATTGATACCATTCGTGGCAAAGGTGATTTATGCTGCTTAGAGACAGAGCAGACTGCCAGAAAGAATGCAAGACGTTCTCTGGTAACAACCTGCGATATTGCCAAAGGAACCGTAATCACAAGAGAAATGCTGACCTTCAAGAGACCGGGAACCGGAATCTCTCCGGAACGGATGGAAGAAATTATTGGACGCACGCTGAAGGTGGATGTGGCAGAGGATACGATTTTGAAGGATGAAATGTTAGGATAACTGGAAAGGAAATGATAGCAATACTGTGGTTTGCCGGATTCCTTGCAGAGGCATCCGTATCTGCCGGAATTTATGTTTCCCTGCTGTGGAAATTTATCTTGGAACATAATCCAGTGTCTGGCTGGATGAAACGGTATTATATTAGCCGATAATTGTGGTTTCAAAAGAAAAATGAGTGATATATGAAAAAATATGATACAATAAGAAAGAAGTTATAGAAAAAGGTATATATTTCTAAGAATGAATGTTAATGAAAAGAAAAAGGAATAATAGATATATTAAGAGATGAGTAGGAGGTTACGGTGAAATTTAGTATTAATAATGTGGGAAAAGTAAATGATGCAGAAATTGAAACAAATGGAGTAACTGTCATTGCCGGATATAATGATACTGGAAAGACCACAATATTAAAGGCAATAGATGTTTCATTGAAATCCTTTGCTGGAAGGGAAATAGAAATAGAGAACGAGCGCTGGAAAAGCATTAATAAATTATTATTACGAAAAGAGCAAGTCTTTGATGAAATGGGATTTTCAGAATTACCAGAGTCGATTTTATATGATATTTTTGATGGGTTACGTGAATTGAAAATCAACCCTCAAAGAATTCAATATGAAAATTTTGAAAATATTTATTATAAGGTAATAACCCCTTTTGTGACGGATGGAAAAAATGATAAAAAAATGAAGGCACTTCTGTCAGATGAATTTGTCAGAAAATTATATGATGGATTGGAGGAAATTATTTATCGTTCCACGCAGGATTATTGGGAATATTTGGTGACGTTAAATTTAAGAAAAATGTTCGGTAACCAGACGGTTAATTTGATGAATAGAAAAGATTCAGTAATTGTTTGGAAACAGAATGAAAAATCAGGAAAAATAGTCTATAATGAAAAACTTCTTCTGGCAGATGGAGAAGAATTGCCGGGGGGAGAAGTTATTTATATGGAAACCAGAAATTTGCTGGATGATTTTGAACGATTGCAATGGGGAAGAAATGATTGGAGGATTTGGCTGAACAGAAAAGAGAAAATTGAAGTATATGAACAATATAATGAGATAGAGAAAAACAAGATGTTATTGAATGATATTTTTAAAGATGTGCTACATGGAAAACTCAAGAGAGATGAAGGGGCATTGAAGTATCAGGATGAGAAGATATCCGATGCAATCAGTCTGCATAATATCGCATCTGGAATGAAGTCGTTATTAATATTGCAACGTCTTGTAGAGAATGGAACTTTAAAATCTGGTTCATGGTTGCTCATTGATGAGCCGGAGACCAATTTACATCCCGAATGGCATATTAAAATGGCTGAAATTCTCGTCTTGATGAAAAAGGAAATGAATATTAATGTTATCGTATCCTCACACAGCGCCTATTTTATAAGAGCATTAGAAGTGAAATTGGCGGCTAATCAGATGAAAGCAAGTGGAAAGTTCTATTTAATGGAACAGAGCGGAAATATGTTTGATGCAAAAGACGTAACAGAAAATACAGAGAGGATATATGCGCAGTTATATAAACCATTGGAAGAATTATAGGAGTTGTGAAAAATAAATGACAAAAGTTGATTTACCAGAGAAAAAGGTTACACTGGAAGAATGTTCTAAAAATGATAATGGAGAGCCGGTTACACATTTAAAGAATAAGGTTTATTGTTTTGATACAGTAAGTGAAATGGAGGCAATGTTATACCGCAGAAAAAAGAAGTTATCTTCGGCAGATGCGATATATATTGATGAACAGGAAAAAATATATTTTTTTGAGTTTAAAAATGTGCCACATAATCATGTTTCGCATAAAGGTATATTGGAAAAAATGCATGATAGCATCTTAACCTGGCAGGTGTGTCAAAATTCTGAAAAGTCATTAGATGAATTGATGGAAAAAAGTACATATTTTGTGATATATAATGATAGCCATTATGAGGGTCAAAGAGAAAATGAGAGTAATTCGTTGGAGAGTCTGAAAAAACAAATGAAAAAATTGGCTAAAATTGAAACAGAAGAAGAACTCTTATGGGAAACGGAAATTTATCAAAATACTTTTTATCGAGAAATTCATACGATTGATGTAGATGTTTTTGAAAGAAAATATGCAAAGAAGATTTTTGCGGGCATGAAGTAAGATGTGGAAAAGCAAAGAATTAAGGAGGGAACCAATGAAGAAAAAAGTAGGAAACAGATTAATTGCCTTGTTACTGGCATTATTTATGGCAGTAACCATGATGCCGGATATGGCGGTTGGGGCAGAAGAAACAGACAATGGGGTGGCTGATGAAGCACAGAAGTGTGGTTATGAACAGCCAAAGGCCATCAATGTCGGAGAACTTGATGAGGATGAAGCAGAAGATTTACCAATAGTCAGGGCACAGTATAATGCAGCAGATGCATCTTACTGGGCAGTATATGGCTCCGACTATTATTATAGTAAGATGTCTAGCGCAGAGAAGCAGCTCTATCAGGCACTTTATGATGTGAATATGTCATTCCTTACAGGAAATAAGAGCGCCGGCTATAAGACCTTTGATTCTGCGAGACATTATCATTCGGGCTTTGTTTCAATCGGCAGTCTGGATTTGGATACTGCACTGGAAGTAGCAAAAATTCTCCAGATGTCCAATCCGCAGTTCTATTTTGTAAATGATGAGATGCTTTATGGTGTGAATTCAGATGGTAAATATCAACTGGCATTAGGCGTTTACAATACCTGCTCAAATGGAAGTGCAAGAGCGGATAAGACGAATGGAATTAAAAACAAGCTGGATTCATGGGTAGCATCGATTAAGAGCAAAGCGACAATTCTTGATATGGAGCAGGAAGCACATGACATTATTATGCGGAATTGCTGGTACTCTGAGGAGGGAAACTATCATCAGAGCAGTGCCGGAGTTTTATTAGAAGGTAAAGCAGTATGTGCCGGTTATGCGGAAACCTTTGAAATGCTTTGCAATGCAGTTGGTATTCAGACGGTATGTGTTACCAGCAGCAGTCATGAGTGGAACAAAGTAAAATTGTATGGCAGATGGTATGCAGTGGATTGTACCTGGGATGACGATAAAGATGATAAAACGGGAACCGTCTATGGTTATATGTATTTTAATGTGTCAGATAATTACAGTGATGAATATAGCAAGTGGTCGCATACAGCAGAAAGCTGGTGGAGCAGCTATAGTGTTCCGGTCTGTGAGAATAACAACGTAATTACAGATAGAGATTATAAATATCAGGGAGTGGATTATTCGTCAGTCTTTGATGTGGATTATTATTTGAAAACCTACCCGGATATTAAAGCAGCTTTCGGTGCGGATGAGAATCAGGCATTTATGCATTTTATTAATAATGGAATGAATGAGGGGCGTCAGGGAATAGCAAGCTTTAATGTAATCTCTTATAAGAACAGGTATAAGGATTTAAGGACGGCATTTGGCAATAATTTACGCTCTTATTATTTGCATTACATATCAAATGGTAAAGCAGAAGGACGTAAGGCGACAGGTGATGTGACGATTACGGATGGTGTCTCCGTATATAATGGAGTAGACTATTCCGCAGTATATAATTACAGCTATTACATTAAGAAATATCCGGATATAGCAAAGGCTTTTCCAAATGATGATATCAGTACACTGGCTCATTTTGTGACATGTGGCATGAATGAAAAACGTCAGGGAAATATGAACTTTGATGTGAATTCTTATTACAATCAATATGCAGATTTACGGAGTGCGTTTGGTACAAACTGGAGAGCTTATTATCTTCATTATATACAGAATGGCAAGGCAGAGGGCCGGAAAGGAACCGGAACTAAAACTATGCAGGGAACTACTGTATACAATGGAGTAGATTATTCTGCAGTTTATAATATGGATGATTATCTGAACAAGAATACAGATGTGAAGAAAGCTGTTGGCGGGGATGACCTTGCTGCAATTGCTCATTTTGTGAATTACGGCATGAAGGAAGGCCGCCAGGCAAGCAGTAAATTTGATGTGAATTCTTATCGTATGCGTTATAAAGATTTAAGAAGTGCATTTGGATATGATTTGGCAAGTTATTATTACCATTATATGAGTTCTGGTAAAGCAGAGGGTCGTCAGGCAACCGGAAAAGTAACAGATATTGACGCGGTTACAGTATATAATGGAGTGGATTATTCTGCAGTTTATAATTTTAATTATTATGTGAACGCAAATCCGGATATTAAGGCAGCATTTGGAAATGATGATCTGGCTGTATTGTCACACTTCGTGAATTATGGAATGAAGGAAGGCCGCTGTGGTTGTGAAGCATTTAATGTGTTGACCTACCGTGAGAAAAACGGAGACTTAAAAGCCGCATTTGGCGATGACTTGAAACAGTATTATATCCATTATATGAACTATGGTAAAAATGAAGGAAGAAAAGCTGCATAGATTGGAATGCAGATAAGAAAGGCTGTTGCACAGGCAGATGAATTTCGGCGGTGCAGCAGCTTTTTCCATTTTGTGACAAAATTCTTAAGATTTTCATAATGACAAGTAGTAATTCTTTAAAGTAGATTCATATCGTGTTACAATACAAACAGTTGTGCAAATAGAAAAATATGGAGAAAATACTTATGAGAAAAACATGGAGACGACAGCTTGCCTTGGGGCTGGCAGTGGTAACGGTATGGACGAGTGGAAATGCAGAACATTTCTATGCGGGGCAGAAAGATTGTGAGACTTCGGCAATCAGTACAGAGAGACTGACAGATACAGAACAGAAAATCAATCTGGATAAAGTCAATTATCAGGTGAAGAAAAGTGCGTATGCACCTGTTTTTGATGCGTCCTATTATGCTGGGAATAATAAGGATTTGAAAGCAGCATTTGGAAATGATGAAAATGCACTTTTTCAACATTTCTTAAATTACGGAATGTCAGAAGGCCGTCAGGCAAATGCTGAATTTAATGTAAAGTCTTATCGGAATGCTTATGCAGATTTACGACAGGCATTTGGAAATGATTTAAAGAGTTATTATCTGCATTATATGAATTGCGGTAAGAAGGAAGGACGAAAGGCAGCCGGTGTTACAACCTTGCAGAATCCGGTTACAGTATATAATGGCGTAAATTATTCAGCTGTATATAATTACAATTACTATATCAGCAGGAATCCGGATGTTGCCAGGGCATTTCCGGATGATGACATCAGTACACTGGCACATTTTGTGAATTATGGAATGGCAGAAGGACGCCGGGGAGCACAGAATTTTGATGTGACCTCTTACCGGAATGCATATGCAGATTTGAGACAGGCATTTGGAAATGATTTGAAAAGCTATTATCTGCATTATATAAATTGTGGTAAGAGGGAAGGACGAAAGACAACCGGTGTCACAGAATTGCAGAATCCGGTTACAGCATATAAGGAAAAAGATTACGCAGCCGTATATAACTATGATTATTATATTTCAAAATACAGTGATTTAAAGAAAGCTTTTGCAGGAGACGACAGTGCAGCAATCCGTCATTTCGTAGAATCCGGAATGGCAGAGGGCAGACAGGCAAGTGGCGAATTTATACTGAGTGTATATAAGAGCAATTACAGTGATTTAAGAGCTGCATTTGGCAATGATAATAAGAGTTATTATCTTCATTATATTGATTATGGAAAAAAGGAAGGTAGAAATGCAGTAACAAAGATTGGTACAACGACGAAGCCAGAACTGAATCCGGAGCCAAACCCGGCTCCAAGCCCGGAACCGGAAGAACCGGTAACAACGGAGGATAAGATTAAAGCAAAGGTTGCAAAAATCAGTAAGGATTATGGAGTGACAGTCCTGACTGGAGATTCGGCAGGTTTCTATTGGACTGATACATATTGTTCCGGCGAGACAGACCCGGAGACAACGCTCACATGGATTACAATGGTGGATGAACAGATGGCAAGATATCCGAAAGGTTTTTTTACAGACATGCAGGATATTACTACAGTAACCATAAAGCTGGTACATAATTTGGATGCTGGCGGAGGTTCTTTTGCAGGAGTGACAAGCAGGGAGTATGGAGATCAAATGTTTATTGCACTAAATACATCCCAGTCTTTTTTACTGTCTGATAGAACCTTTAATCATGAAATGATGCATCTGATTGAATATTATATAGAAGCAAAATCATGGAATGATTCCACACAGCAGTATGAATCACCATTAAAAGCAACGGAAGCAATCAAACCGGATGCAGAAGTGAACAGTACAAATAGTGATTATACCACATCGGATTATAACAGAGGATGTGAAGAACAATATTATATTTCTGCTTATGCTAAGACCAATGGAAGGGAAGACCGGGCAGAAACATTCACAGATTATATGTTCCGCGCCTATAAGAAGGACTATATGATAAGGGCAGACTATCCTATTCCAAAGAAACAGCAGATTATTGCCGACTGTATCAGACAGTATTTTCCATCAGCAGCAAGCCAGCCGGCAGGCAGTCTTTCCTGGGAAAAGTGGTTGCCATAATCAGATAAAGTGTTAAAATAGATAGTTAGCAAAAAGAAACAAGTAGTAAAGCAGCAAAGGAGCAAAGATAAAATGAAAAAGAAATGGAGCAGAAAAGCAGCCCTTTTGCTGGCAGCAGTAACAATTCTTACCAGCCTGCCTACAGAATATCTGTATGCAGCACAAACGCAGGAAATACAGGATACTGTAACGCCAGAAGAGCAGAGCAATGAGGAAACAGTAGTAGACACAGCCCTTACCGGACAGGAGAGTGTTGCAGACACTGAACAGGAAACGACAGAGACAGTAGAAGGAACAACCGCTACAGAAGAAACTACTGATGGAACAGAAACTGCCGGAAAGTCAGAAATAGAAACACAGAGTGCGGACACACAAAATGCAGTGACAGCAGATATATTGACAGCAGAAGATTTACTGAATTATCTGGTATTAGATAATGCGTACATAGCAGTTGGCGGTACACAGAATGTAGTTGCCAATATCGGAAATGAAGATTTAGCTATTGGTGGTGGCAGATTACTGTATCACAGAGTATCTGATGGAGCAGCTTATGAGATGGCAGCCACAGAGATAGATGGAAACGGTCTCAGATTTTCAGAGACTTTTGCGGATGAGAGCCGTACCGGTGAATATGCATTGGACGCTATCATTTATGAGAAAGATGGTCAGGAGTATCAGATTTGTTTATCTGATGCAGGAATGGATGTTAGGTTTGGTGTCAATACAGAAGTAGAGACCAATCCGGATGCAGAAGTAGTAGATGAAGAGACCACAGATGTAGATATGGATGTAGTAAGCTTTGATGAAAATGGCAATCAGACATCAGAAGATTCGATTGAGGATGCCATTGCAACCCAGAAAGCAGAAACGGCAGAATCCGGAATAAGCAAAGCACGTTATAATGGAAATGTGGTTGTTGTCTTAGACCCGGGGCACGATGGAACCCATGGCGGAAGTTCTGCAAATGGATTCGTGGAAGCACAGCTGAATCTGAAAATTGCACAGTATTGTAAAGCGGAACTGGAAGAATACTATGGTGTGACTGTATATATGACGAGAGATTCTGCCTCCTGCCCGAATGGTGGGGGAAATAATAAATCCTGCCTCCAGCGGAGAGCTGATATAGCAAGAGATATGGGAGCAAATCTTTTTGTCTCTCTACATAATAATTATTCCAGTGCATCCAGTGCATCTGGTGCAGAAATCTGGTATCCAAACCAGAATTATAACCCATGGACCAGTCAGGTAGGTGGCTCGGCTGCATCTAAGATTTTAGAGCAGTTGACCAGGCTTGGATTAAAAGACAGAGGGACACAGATAAGAAATGCAAAAGAGGATAAATATCCGGATGGCTCAGCAGCAGATTATTATGCAGTAATCAGACACTGTAAGGAATATGGCATCCCTGGAATTATTGTAGAGCATGCTTTTATGTCTAATTCTTCAGATGCGGCTAACTTCCTTTCCAATGATGAAGGATTAAAAAAACTTGGTGTGGCAGATGCAACCGGAATTGCACAGTATTTTGGATTAAAGAAAGAGACACCGGAAGAATATTCAGCAGTATTTGATGCTGCATATTATGCAGACCGCTATCCTGATTTAAAGGCAGCATATGGCGGTGATGAAAGTGCGCTATTACAGCATTTTATACAGTATGGTATGGCAGAAGGACGCCAGGGAAGTTCCCAGTTTGATGTATATTCATATAAGAATCTGTACCCTGATCTGAGGGCTGCATTTGGAAATAATTTAAAGAGTTATTATATGCACTATATTAGTAGTGGAAAGGCAGAAGGAAGAAAAGCTACAGGTGTAAATACATTACAAAAGCCGATAACGACGTACAATGGAATAGATTATTCAGCCGTATACGATTATAATTATTATCTGAAAAAGCATAGTGATTTGGCGAAGATATATACGAATGATGATATAGGATTACTTGCTCATTTTGTAAATTGTGGAATGAGCGAAGGACGTCAGGCAAAAGACAGCTTTGATGTTTTTTCTTATCGGAATCAATATCAGGATTTGAGAGTAGTATTCGGAAATAATTTAAAGAGCTATTATATGCACTATATTAGCAATGGTAAAGCAGAAGGCAGAAAAGCTACAGGTGTGAAATCTATTCAGAATCCAGTAACAACATATAATGGAGTAGATTATTCTGCGGTATATGATTACAATTTTTATATCAAAAAATATGGTGATTTAGCAAGAATATATACAAATGATGAAGTAGGACTGCTTGCCCATTTTGTAAATTGTGGAATGAGTGAAGGACGTCAGGCAAAGGCTGATTTTGATGTTTTCTCTTACCGGAATCAGTATCAGGATTTAAGACTGGCATTTGGCAAAGATTTAAGAAGCTATTATGTTCATTATATGAATAGTGGCAAAAAAGAAGGACGAATCGCAACCGGTGTAAAAACTTTGCAGAATCCGGTTACAAGCCTTAATGGTACAGATTATTCAGCAGTATACGATTATAGCTACTATAATGGCAGTTACAGTGATCTGAAAGCTGCTTTTAAGGGGGATGATATTGATTTACTTTCCCATTTTATAAATAATGGAATGTCCGAAGGACGTCAGGCAAGCAAGAATTTTAACGTTCAGATATATAAAAACAATTATACTGATTTGCAGCAGGCATTTGGCAATAATTTGAAGTCATATTATATGCATTATATCCAGAATGGTAAAGCAGAGGGCAGAAATGCACAGTCACAGATTTATCATTCTGTTATTACAAAATCAACGACTACAGTAAACCAGATGGTGAATTACTATAATGCGAAAGCTTCCTATCCTTCCTATTATGGAAGTGCCGATGCAGCAGACATCCGTGCGTTCTGTCAGATGTATTATGAGGAAGCTGTAGCGGAAGGTGTGGATCCGGCACTGGCATTCTGTCAGGCAATGAAAGAGACCGGTTTTTTAAGATTTAATGGACAGGTACAGATTGAGCAGTTTAATTTTGCAGGAATGGGTGTAACAGGTGCAGGCACGAATGGAGATTCCTATCAGAATGTAAGAGAAGGAATCCGGGCACATGTGCAGCATTTGAAAGCATATGCAGTAAAGAATCCAGTCTTTGCAAATCCGGTTGTGGATAAACGTTACAGTTCCTGGTTTGCGGCAAATCGTTCCGGAACAGCTCCATATATCGAGTGGCTTGGTATATCAGAGAATCCATCTGGATTTGGCTGGGCTACAGAAAAAGGATATGGTTATAGTATTTTAAATGATTATATGAATCAGTTATACAAGTATTAAAAGAATAGAAAAGGCATAGAAGCCGGGTGGTCATTATTTGACCATCCGGCTTATTTTTGGTACAATATAAAAAGCTATGATTTCTTTTAAGAACGGAGGCAGCTATGGCAGAACGTGACTTTGTTGCAGAATGTATCAGACTGCATGTACAGGATAAAAAACAATTGATAATTCGTGGATTTTTTCCGGAGGATAATCCGGAGAAAAGAACACTGAAAGTATATGTGAATCAGAAAGAAATGCCGATTTCCATTGTATGCACAGAAGGACCGGAGGTGCGGAGAAGATATCTTCACTATCGGATGAATGTGGGACAGGAAATTACCGCAAGCCTGCAGCTGCCGGAAGAAGCTGTGACTGACTTCAAGGTATGCAGCTGTCTTGGCACGGAAGAAACGGAAGTTTTTCATGCTAACAGAAAGCAGTTTGAAAAGCTGGTTCATCATCTGGACAGCAATCTTGAAATGGAACGTTTTGAGGAGAATCAGTTTATTCTGACTGGCTGGAGTGCTGCAGGAGAAGAGACGGCATGCAAGGTTATTGTAGATGGAACAGAAGTCTCTACAGAGGTTCACTGGAAATACCGGAAGGATGTAGTAGATGTAATCCCGGAGCTTTCTTCCGATGCAAAATGCGGCTTTGAGATATATGTGCCGGATAAGGGTGGCAGTAAGCTGACTTTGAAATTAAGTGCCGATGGAAGAGAAAGCACTTATGTTGCAGCATTAGATAAAATAAGACACGGAGAAAACGGTCAGGATACCGCGAATATTTTTCAGAAGACTTTGCGCTACTGGAAGAATTATGGACTGAAAAATACTATAAAGAAGGTCTGCCAGAAGTTAAGTGGTCAGAGAGATTATGGAAATTACGAGGATTTTCTGAAAAAATATGGTGTGAAGGAAGAAGAACTGGCTCGACAGAGACAGGAAGTATTTGAAAATGGTCCATGTTTCTCCATTGCAGTTCCGCTGTACCAGACAAAAGAAAAATATCTGCGGGAAATGATAGAATCGGTACAGGCACAGACTTATACGAATTGGGAGCTTTGCCTTGCGGATGGAAGTGGCAGGGAACACAGCCTCCAGCCTGTTGTCGGGGAATATATTGCAAAAGATAAGCGGATTAAATATTGCCTTTTAGACAGCAACGAGGGAATTGCCGGCAATACCAATGAAGCATTGAAAATGGCAGACGGTGATTTTGTTGTGCTGACAGACCATGATGATTTACTTTCTCCGGAAGCACTGTATCAGTGTGCAAAAGCGGTACAGAAGGAGCCACAGACAGATGTGATTTATTCGGACGAAGATAAAGTGGATATGAGTGGAAAGAAATTTTTTGAGCCGCATTTTAAATCCGATTATAATATTGATTTGTTGTGTACCATGAATTATATCTGTCATCTCTTTGTTGTTCGCAAAGATGTGATGGAGCGGGCGGGGTTATTTGAAAGCTGTTATGATGGTGCACAGGATCATGATTTTATTTTACGTTGTACAGAAAAAGCAGAGCATATCGTGCATATTCCGAAGGTGCTGTATCATTGGCGCTGTCATGCACAGTCAACCTCCGAGAATCCGGAAAGCAAGTTATATGCCTTTGAGAATGGGTGCAAAGCGGTAAAAGCACATTATGACAGAATCGGAATTCCGGCAGAAGTGGAGCAGGGACCATTCTATGGGATGTATCGTACCCATTATCTCTGGAAGGAGCAGCCGTTAGTATCTATTTTGATTCCAAATAAGGATCATGCTGCGGATTTAAAAAAATGTATGGATTCCATAGAAGAAAAATCCACATACCGGAATTTTGAATTTATCATTGTAGAGAATAACAGTACAGAAGAAGAGACCTTCGCTTATTATAAAGAGATTGAGAAAAGGGATAATGTCAGGGTCTTATATTACAAGGAAGATTTCAATTATTCAAGAATCAATAATTTTGGTGCAAAAGAGGCAAATGGGGAATATGTCCTGCTTCTGAATAATGATACAGAAATGATTGAGCCGGACAGCATCAAAGAAATGCTGGATGTATGTATGCGTCCGGATGTGGGGATTGTTGGAGCCAAATTATTATATGAAGATAACACGATACAGCATGCAGGCGTCATCATTGGCTTCGGTGGTGTTGCAGGACATGCCTTTATCGGACAGGACAGAGATGATAATGGATATTTTTCAAGAATTATAAGCGTTCAGGATTTGTCAGCAGTAACGGCAGCCTGTCTGATGGTAAGACGAAGTGTATTTGATGAAGTAGAAGGTTTAAATGAAGAATTTAAGGTAGCTTTTAATGATATTGATTTTTGCCTGAAGGTAAGAAAAGCGGGCTATCTTGTGGTATATAATCCATATGCACAGTTTTATCATTATGAATCAAAGTCCAGAGGGCAGGAGGATTCCGCTGATAAGGTGGCGAGATTCCAGCAGGAGATAGGTTTATTTGGAGAACGATGGGGAGAACTTTTAGAACATGGAGATCCGTACTATAATCCAAATTTAACACTGGATAAAGCAGACTTTTCATTAAAGGAATAATAAAATGATAAAATAAAAGATAGTAGATACAATGAAACATAATGGAGGTTTGGAAATGATTAATTTCAACGAACCACCTTATATGGAAAAAAGCATGGACTATATCCGTAAGGCGGTAGAAAATAAGAAAATATGTGGGGATGGGGAATACACCAAGAAGTGCAATATCTGGTTAGAAGAACATACAGGAACAAAAAAGGCATTGCTGACAACATCCTGTACCCATGCAACAGAGCTTGCGGCAATTCTGTCAGAAATCAAGCCGGGAGACGAAGTAATTATGCCGGCTTATACCTTTGTATCAACAGCAGATGCTTTTGTGTTGAGAGGGGCAAAGGTGGTATTTGTAGATATCCGGCCGGATACCATGAATATTGATGAAAAACTGATTGAACATGCAATTACGGATAAGACAAGAGCAATTGTTCCGGTACATTATGCCGGGGTATCCTGCGAAATGGATACTATTCTTGCAATTGCAAAGAAATATAATCTTCTGGTGATTGAGGATGCGGCCCAGGGTGTGATGGCTTCTTATAAGGGGAAAGCACTTGGAACCATGGGAGATTACGGATGCTACAGTTTCCATGAGACAAAGAATTACAGTATGGGAGAAGGCGGAGCACTTTTAATCCGGGATGAGAAAAATGTGGAAAATGCAGAGATTGTCCGGGAGAAGGGAACTAACCGCAGCAAATTCTTCCGGGGACAGATTGATAAGTATACCTGGGTAGAAGCAGGTTCTTCTTATCTGCCAAGTGAATTGAATGCAGCATATCTTTATGCACAGCTTGAAGCAGCGGATAAGATTAATGAAAAACGTCGGTCTATCTGGAACCGCTATTGGGATGGATTGGAAAAATTATCTGATGAGGGTAAAATTATCCGCCCAACGATACCGGAGGGCTGCGTACATAATGCACATATGTTTTATCTGAAAGCAAGAGATTTAGAGGAAAGAACAGCTTTAATCAGTTATTTAAAGGAACAGGGGGTACAGGCAGTATTTCATTATATTCCATTACATACAGCACCGGCAGGCCGGCGCTATGGTATGTTTGCAGGAGAAGACCGTTATACAACGAGGGAAAGCGAGAGGCTGGTCCGCCTGCCATTATATTATAATCTGTCATTGGAACAGGCAGACTATGTGATAGATAAGGTTAATGCATTTTACAAAGAGAGATAAATGAAAATACAGGAAAGAGGACAGAGGGCAGAGTAAATGGTTATTGTTATTGGGGCAACAGGATTTATTGGAATGTATACCGTAGACCGCTTCTTGGGAGAAGGTTATGAGGTGCTGGCAACTGGAAGAAATGCAATCATGAAGCAGGAACTGGAAGCAAAAGGCGTTACCTGTGTGTCATTGGATATTTCGAAAAAAGAAGATTTTGACAAATTACCGACAGAAGGTGTAGAGGGTGTCATTTTACTGGCAGGTCTGCTTCCGGCAAATGCACCGGTGGATATCAGTGCAGATGAGAATGCCGCAGACTATATCCGCATTAATGTAGAAGGAACCGTTAATGTATTAGAGTATTGCCGGAAGAACGGCATTAAAAAAGTGATTTCCACCAGCAGCTATGCAGATGTAAGAAATGCATGGAAGAAAGGCGTTGCTTTAAAAGAGACAGAGCCGAGAGATTTTATGTATACCGGAGACCATGCGGTATATGTGATTTCCAAAAATGCAGCCAATGATGTGATGGAATATTATAATGAGCAGCATGGCATGCAGTGTGCATCTTTCCGCCTGCCACCGGTATACGGAGTAGGACCTCATTCTGAGATTTATGTGAATGGTAAATATTATAAGACCGGAATCCAGACCTTTATTGAGAATGCAGAAGCCGGAAAAGACATTGAAATCTGGGGTGACCCACAGATTTCCAGAGACATTATTTATGTAAAGGATGTTGCAAGAGCATTTGTGATGGCATTACGCAGTGATAAGACCTATGGCCTTTATAATATGACATCCGGTACAGAACTAACTTTAGAGGAGCAGGTGCAGACCGTTATTGACGTATTTGGACCGGGTAAGGGATCTAAGATTGTCTATCGCCCGGATAAGCCAAATAATACACCATCCTTTTTGTTTGACATGACAAAGGCGAAGGAAGATTTCGGTTTCGTGCCGGAATATCTTTCTTATCGTGCAATAATGGAAGATTATAAAAAAGAATTAGAAAGCGGAAGATGGGATAAGTTTATCGCAAGCCGCCGCAAGGAAAGTTAAGTGCCGGGAGGATGGCAATATGAAGAAAATTGTAATTATAGGAGCGAATTCTTTTCAGAATCCGCTCATTTTAAAGGCGAAAGAGATGGGATATGAGACACATGTATTTGCATGGAAAGATGGCTCTATCGGAGAACGGACAGCAGATTATTTTTATCCCATCAGCATTGTGGAAAAGGAAGCAATCTTAGAAGAATGCCGGAGGATTCAGCCGGATGCAGTTGCAACAATAGCATCTGATCTTGCCAATATTACCGTGCAGTATCTGGCAGAGCAGCTTGGATTACCACATAATTCTGACAACTGTATCTATATATCTACCAATAAATTTGCTATGCGGGAAGCTTTTTCGAAGCATGGTGTGCCGACACCGGGCTTTGTCAGTGTATGTGAAGGGGATGATTATGCGGCGGCTGTAGCAGATATGCAGTTTCCAATGATTGTAAAACCGACCGACCGTTCCGGAAGCCGCGGTATTATGAGGGTGGAACGCATGGAAGAGATTGCTCCGGCAGTGGAAGAGGCAGTGCGTAATTCCTTTGAAAAGAAGGCAATTATTGAAGAATATATCGAAGGCAATGAATATAGCTGTGAATGTATTTCTTATCAGGGCAGACATCATGTGCTGGCGGTGACAAAGAAATATACCACAGGATATCCTCATTTTATTGAGACCGGACATATGGAGCCACCGGAGCTTTCTGAAATCGAAATGAACCGGGTGAAGGAATTTATTCCGAAGGCACTTACTGCTCTTGAGATTGAAAATGGTGCTTCCCATTCGGAATTTAAACTGGATGCCGATGGCAATGTAAGAATCATTGAAATCGGTTCCCGTATGGGTGGCGACTGTATTGGCTCCCATCTGGTATATTTATCTTCAGGATATGACTTTGTCCGCATGGTAATTGAGACTGCTTTGGGACAGGAACCGGAACTGACACCGGCACATGAGCCGATGTGTGCAGGAATCCGCTTTGTGTTTACAAAGAAGGATCTGGATGTTTTGGAGGAGATTAAGAGCAAAAGTCCGGAACTGCTTCAGATGGTAAGTGAAATGGAACCGGTAGGGGAACATCAGGTAGTAGACAGTGGAAGCCGTTTTGGTTATTACATTCTGGCTGGAAAAAATCAGGCAGAGATTAAGGATTGGTTGGAACGATGAGTAAAGTAGAAGGAAAGAAAAAGTGGCTACTGCTGATTTTACTGCAGCTGGTAATTATGATATACACATTATCCGGTGTGGCAGCGAAGTTTGCAGCAGGATATGAGTTTTTATCCATGGGATTTATTCTGTGTTACGGAGTAGAAATCTGCATCCTTGGATTGTATGCCATTTTCTGGCAGCAGATTATCAAAAGGGTTGATTTGTCGGTAGCATATGCAAACCGGAGCATTGCGATTTTGTGGTCTATGATCTGGGCAGCACTGATTTTTGGAGAACATATTTCGGTACAGAATATTATTGGTGTCCTTCTGGTAATTGCCGGCACCATGATTGTGAATAAGGAGGGATAGAAGGATGATATACTGGCTTTTTCTTGTAGCGTCTGTTATTGTTGCCTCTTTTTCTCAGGTCTTATTAAAGAAAAGTGCAGCAAAGAAGTACGATAACGTGATTAAGGAATATCTGAATCCTTATGTAATTATCGGATACATGATGATGGTTGGAACAACGGTACTGACGATTTTAGCTTATCATGGCATTGAGTATAAGAATGGCCCGGTCATTGAATCATTGGGTTATATTCTGATTATGATTTTAAGCTTTTTCTTTTTTAAAGAGCCGATTACAAAGCGTAAAGTATTTGGAAATGCACTGATACTGCTTGGTATTATCGTGTTTTACCTATAGGAGGGTATGAAAATGGATATATCAGTTGTAGTTCCGGTCTATGGATGCCGGGCAGCACTGCATGAATTGCATAGACGTCTGGTGGAATCAGTCAGCACGATTACCGATGATTTTGAAATTATTCTGGTAAATGATGCCTGCCCGCAGAATTCATGGGAAGTAATCGAAGAAATATGTAAAGAAGACAGCCGTGTAAAGGGGATTGAATTATCCCGGAATTTCGGACAGATTATGGCAATAACTGCAGGTCTGGATGCTTCCAAAGGAGACTGGGTTGTCGTAATGGACTGCGATCTGCAGGACAGACCGGAGGAAATTCCGAATCTTTATCGCAAAGCACAGGAAGGGTACGATGTAGTCTTTGCAAGAAGAGCTCATAGAAAAGATTCTTTCTTAAAAGTGCTTGTCTCAAAGATGTTCTATAAGATTTATTCTTTTGCATCGGATGGACATTATGACCCGGCAATCTGTAATTTCAGTATCAGCAAACGGGTGGTAATCGATAATTACTGTAAGATGCGTGAGATGCACCGTGCCTTTGTAATTTATGTGAAATGGCTTGGATTTAAGCAGACTGCAATTGATGTGGAACACGACCAGCGTTTTGAGGGAAAATCCTCTTATAACATGAAGAAACGTTTTAAGATGGCGGGAGAGATTTTAACCTCCCAGTCGGATAAACTTTTGAAATTCACCATGGGCTTTGGATTTCTGATGTCCATCATTTCAGCACTGGTGATTATCGGACTGATTATCTATTATTTTACCGGACATGTGGCAGCAGGCTGGACCAGTATCGTGGCAACCAACTGTCTCATCGGAGGAATTATTATTATGGTAGTCGGTCTGGTAGGCATTTATGTAGGAAATATCTTTATGCAGTCAAAACAAAGACCCCTTTATGTGGTACGCCAGATGCTGAATGAGGAGAAGGAAGATGCAGATTCAAGTCGATAGGAAGAAATGGTTAAAAAATGCAGCAGTATTGCTTGCAGAACTGGTTCTGATTCTTACAGGGCTGGTTCTGGTGGGAACGGTTGGAACAAGAGGTTTTGACAATCTAAAGATATATACCACTATTTTTCCACAGTATCAGGATATGGATGAAGTGTTAGCCGGGGCCAACGACCTGATTCCATCGGAGGATGGAAATGGTTATGTGACCGGAGAAGATACTTATTTTGTGATTCCGGTGGATTCGGATAAGTTAATTGATCTTGAGATGAGCCGTATTGAGGGCGAGGGAATCTTAGGAGAAATCTGGCAGTCGGAAAACGAGACCTTTGCAGAAGAATCGTCTCCGTATACCTTTGAACTGGGGCACAATCCGGTTCAGATAAAGAAAACAACAAAGTATATCCGGGTTAAGATTTCTTCCCAGCCGGGGTTACATTATAATCTTACAAATGTAAGCTATCGCAATCCTTTCAGTGTGTTTGCAAGAATGCATAAGAAGGAGATTGCAAAAGCGGGAGCAGCACTGTGGCTTCTTTGTATTTTACTGCATGGAATGGAGTTGATTCCGGCAGAGTATAAAAAGCTTCGCAAGTGGCTGACAGTTTTTGTCTTTCTTGGATTTGTAGGAATTACAGCACTGTATGTATTCTACGATTTTATTTTTGGAGAGCGGCTTTTTATCTATATGGATATGGGCGCAGATACGATGCAGCAGTATTATCCGTATTATCTAAACTGTGTGCGAAGAATTACGGAAGGAACATTTTCCATTTGGAATTGGGATTATGGACTGGGAACCAGTTTTATCAATAATATTTCACAGACCCTTGATCCCTTTGGGCTGTTTGTGATATTAGGCGGCGTGGTACTCGGTATCGGAAAAGTAAGACGGCTTTTGGTAATTGCGCAGATTTTAAAAATTATTATTTCAGCATTGCTGTGCCGCTATTTCTTAAAGCTGTTTCCGGTAAGTGAGAAAGCTGCTTGTATCGGCGGGTATCTCTATGCTTTTAACGGATATTTGATGCTCTGGGGACAGCATTACCTTTTGGGAACCATCTGTATCTATCTTCTTTTGATATTGATTTTTTTAGAGAAGCTGATACAGGAATTTAAGATAAGATATGTGGCAGGGCTTGGAATTTCCGTTGCAGCATCGATTATCTACAGTTATTACAATACGTATATGGCACTGGCATTTGCGGCAATCTATTGTATACTGCGGCTCTTGAATCCAAATCTTGGAATGAATGTGAAGGAGCGCATCAAAAGAGGCTGCTGCATATTAGGAAGTGTTATTTGCGGTGTGCTGACCGGTGCAGTGATGCTGCTTCCGGCGGCATCCTATCTGACCTCTAGTTCTTCCAGACTGGATTCGGAGGCATCGGCACTGGCAAAATTCTTTGGCGGTCTGTTTTCGTCCTATACCATGGCACAGAATGCAGAGACAGCAGGCAGACTGATTTCGAATAACTTATATTATATCAACGATTATAGCTGCATTGATGGCTGGACTAATTATTATGAGATGCCAAATGTGTGCTTTACGATATTTATCTATTTCTTTTTGGGACAGCTTCTTGTACAGAGCATAAAGCGATGTAAGGATGTAAAGAAAATATGGTATGGCGTGTTGATAGCTCTAGTTGGAATTTTATTAATCTTTAATCCGGGTGTTGCTATTGCATTCAATGGATTTGCTTATGCACAGACGAGATATACCTTTGTGCTTATGCCGATAGCAGCTTTACTGGTTGCTGTGGAGTGGGACAGACTTATGATAAAAAAAGAGTTCAGCTTCACCGGGCTGCTACTTGGATTGGTAGCCAGCATGTATGTAGTGATTGAAGCATATAACCGGGCATCGGATGAAGTGAAGAAATATGATGCAGTAATTCTTACCTTATTTGTTGCTTTTGCAATTATTTTACTTGCGGTGGGACTTTGGAAGAATCGTCAGGTTCAAAAGGTTGCGGGGAGTCTGTTTTTGGTATGTATTCTGTTATCCACCTGTCTGGAAAGCCATATGACCAATAATAACCGTTGGACAGCATATACCTGGACAGAAGCAATGGGATATGATGGTCATACCATGACAAATGATACCATGGATGCCCTCCAATATTTAAAAGAGCAGGATAAAGGCTTCTTCCGTGTGGATAAAGGATATGCAGCGGTATCTACCTATGGAGATTCCCAGGTCATGGGTTATTCTTCTGTGACAGATTATAACAGTACCATTAACCGGCATCTTGCAGATTTTTATAATATGTTATATACCAAAGTAAAGGTATCCGATGCCCAGAGGCTTTTTGAATATTCTGATGAATCGGAAGTCTATCCAATGAGCCTTATTAACTTAAAATATATTTTATCCATGGGAGAATTGGATTATTCCTGGTGTGAATATGTTGGCAGAACAGGCAGCGTTTATATTTACAGAAATAAGTATGCTGATTCTGCTGCGTCCTTCTATACCAATACGATTTCTAAGAGCGAATGCGAATCTATGGATGAGACAGGACGGAGGCTGCTTTTAAAGGATACCTTAATCGTACCGGATGGAGAGGATGTGCTGCATGATACCGAAACCGGAGAAGTGACACTGGGTTCATTTGTAGCAGATGGAAAATATTTTACCGGAACTATTTCGAATGAAAAGGAAGGCTTTCTGCTTCTTACAATTCCGGACCAGGATGGATGGGAAGTTTATGTTGACGGTAAGAAAACAGAGACTATCAATGGAGATTATGGTTTTCTGGCAGTGAAGCTTGCGGCGGGAAATCATGAAGTGAAGGCAGTCTATCATATCCCTTATATGAAACAGGGGGAAGTAGTAAGTATTCTTGGAGCATTATTGCTGACAGGTTATTGTCTGTGGCTGTATCGCAGGGATAGAAAGAGAAAACAGGGGTAAGGAAAATGAAGGAAAAGTTAAAGAAGATACCACCGAAATATATCGTGGCGGGAGTAGTTCTTATTGTCATGCTGTTGTTGCTGGTAAAGCATCGGAGCATATTCTATAACTCTAATCAGGATAATTATAATGATATGAGTGGAGAAGAGGAAAATATTGCTGCTGAAGATGCGGTGGTGTCACAGTATTTTACAATTTCCGGCAATATGCAGAATATCGCGTTGCTTATGACGAATGATTCCGGAGAGGATATTACGATTCAGGCAATGCTTAGGGATGCAGAGACAGATGAGGTATTAAGTGCAGTAAAATGTAATGTGCCAAAGTCTACCGGAACAGAAGAAGTGGTAAGCATGGAACTGACCTTAGATGGGGTAGAGGGAACACGAAGTGTATATCTGACGTTAGAAGAGGAGACCAGGGAATCGGAGGTATATTATTGTGCCTTGACCGGAGATTATGAGCAGACGCTTCTTGTTAATGAAGAGGCAACGGCTGCAAGACTTCGTATGTCGGTAGTCTATGGTGGTGGACTCAATAAGACATTTTTTGTTCTGTTTGCACTGGGAATGGCAGTGGTAATTGGAATCTTTGTAATGCCGGTAAAATGGGCAAAGCCGGAAAATATGGTACTGATACTGGTTTTTGTGATGGGACTTAGCATGGCAGTAATCAATCCGGCATTTCAGGAATGTGACGGACCTTCCCATTTCTACCGGAGCATGGACGTGTCCTATGGAAATATACTTGGTTCCTTTGCTAATCTCACGCATGAGGATGGTGTGATTTATGTGCCGGAAAATGTGCAGGAAATTGCTTATCGGCAGTTGACACCAAATGGCAGTGAAGGAACTGCCTATATGGAATATTTAAAGAGCCATAAGTTTTCAAAAAATAAGATAAAGATGACTTATTATGACAGTGTGACTTCCGTAGTATACTGGCCACAGGGGCTTGGAATCTTCCTTGGAAGGACGTTCAATTTCAGTATTTATGGTGTAATATTGATGGGACGTATCTTCAATTTGCTGGCATATATGGGACTGGCATATGCAGCGGTGCGGTTTATGCCGTTTTATAAGAATCTTATGGCAATGTTTGCAGTGATGCCTTTAAGCATTTATCAGGCATCCTCTCTTTCCCAGGATGCAGTATTAAATGGTGTGGGCTTCTTATTTGTAGCACTGTGCTGTTACTATGCTTTTGATGAAAAAGTGAAACTGAACTGGAAGAAAACACTGGTGCTTGGACTTTTATTATTGATGATGTTCTTAAGTAAATATGTCTATGCGTGTCTTGGCCTTTTGGTGTTTATGATACCGAAAGATAAGTTTAACAGCAGAAAAGATTACTGGAAATCCTTTATAATCGCATTACTTCCGTTCGTCATCTTAGGTGGCTATGTTATGCTGCGGGTATCCTCCGGAATCAGCGGCTTGCAGGCAGGTGCCAGCGGCGGTGCAGACACCATGACACAGATGCAGTATTTAAAGATGTATCCGGCTGCGGCAGTAAAGGTTATCATTTCTACCTTGTTGGTAAATATCAATGCATATCTGATGCAGTTAAATATTTTAGGCAGTATGAATTATCCACTGACACTGTTTTTGGTATTTGGACCATGCTTCCTTTTGGGTGTTGGTCTATTAGACGGTCAGGAAGTAAGAGGACGGATTAAGATACGACACCGGATTATTATGCTGCTTGCTTTTATAATCACTTTTGCAGCAATTATGATGGGACTTTATATCGGGGATGGCATTGCCAATCCGGTAGGTTCTTCTGTCATCAATGGTATTCAGGGTAGATATTTTATTCTGATGCTGGTACTTCCGTTTCTGGCGCTGGGAAGTGACCGGGTGAAACAGGATATCAGACATTTTACGGTAAAATGTTCCGGAATCATGGGAATTATGCTGTTGTACGCAGTATTTATGCTGGTGAATACCTGCTATTAAAGAAAAGATAGAATAAAGGAAACAAAAGAAAAACGCGGGAAAACAAAAGGAAAAGGGAGATAACATACGATGGGATGGAACTTTGGAACTACAATTTTTTACGGAATAGCAGTGCTGGCGCTTTTAAGTGGTGCATTCTTTAGTTATAAATCAGAGCGGAAGCAGGCAGGAATGACATGGATTGTATTACTGCTGATTCTGATGAACTGCTATCACACATTCTGGGCAGCAATCCTGAATGTGATTCATATTCCGGTCAATATTATTTCAATGGGGATCATTGATTTGCTTACCGGCGGATTGCTCTGGTTTTTTATTGTTAAGAAAAAGAAATGGCAGAGGTATGAATTTGACATAACAGATGCAGTATTTCTTGTAACCGCAGTGGCAATTATTGCAGTATTTGCAAAGGTAAGATATGGCGGAATGGCTTTTAATATTAATTTCCTGACCATTGATCCGGCAAATCATTTCCGGGCAGCTATGGATTTAGTAGAGACCGGAACCGTAACCAGTATGTTTTATGAGACGGTGTTAAACGGACTGCTTTTCGAATTCTTAGCTCCATTTGCACCGGTGGATTATTTCTATCGATTCTTCGTCTTAAGTGAACTGATTCAGCTATTGATGTCGGCATTTATCTTCTATGGAATTGCAAGAAGGTTAAGCAAAGACCGGTTTGGCAGAGTGGCAGCTTATGTCCTGTCCTTTATCTATATGATAGGCTATCCGATGTGTTCTATGCTCTATGGCTTTGTTTACCTTGGCATGGGCGTAACGGTTATCGGAATGATTATTATTTTGACAGACGTTTATTTAAAGGATGATATGCCAAAATGGCAGAATATTGTATGTCTGATGTTAGGCTGTCTGGCTATCTTTGAATGTTATGTGATGTTTATGCCGGTTACCTTCTTTGCTTTGATTACCTGCATTTTTGTAAAACAGTTTAAAGTAAAGAAACTGGTATCCAAAGATACCGTGGCAATCTGTCTGACGGTATTCCTGTTCCCATGCATCGTAGGCTTTTATTATACGTATGCAGGTATCTTTACCAATGGCGTGACGGTATCTTCTGCACTGGTAAATGAGGGAGCCTGCTACCGGGATTTGTTTTCAAACTTTGTACTGTTTATTCCATTGATGCTCTTTGGATTCTATGAGATGTGTAGGAAGAAGGAGAATAATCTGGTATTGTTTTTAGCACCGTATACGCTTCTGTTTGCTTTATATCTTTTCTTGAAGACAGTAAATGGACAAGCATCTACCTATTATTTTTACAAGATTCATTTCCTGTTGTGGCTGATTGCGTTGGTATTGGTCTATTATGCAGTTGTCTATGCAGAAAAGCAGACAAAGGTATTGATAACCGGAAGCTTTGTGATGTGGGCATTTTTAACAGGAATGTACCTTGGCAAGATAGAGGAGAAAATTGCAGTCCATAATGATTTGATGATTTCTACTTATAAGGCAGAGGATTTTAATGATATTTTGCGTTATAATTATGTATCATTTGGCATGCCGGGTTATTCTAAGGAAAAGGAAGAACTTTATCACTGGGTATATAATGAATTAATCAGAAAGGGTGAAGAAATTGTGCCGATGGCAGGATACTGGGAAGATGATTTATGGTATCAGGCAATTTCAGACCAGCGGTATTATGGCTGGGGACAAAGTGACCCGGATCATACGGATTATTTCAATCACCTGAATGCGTCTGATGCCAGCTATATTCTGGTATTAAAGGACAGCCAGATTTATGCGGATGAACAGGCTTATTTTGATTCATTAGAGAGAATATATGATACCGGGATAGGTTTTGTGGCAAGAAAGGAATTGTATGAGTAAAAAAGTAAATGTATTACTGTCTGCTTATAATGGAGAAAAGTATATTAAGGCACAGATTGACAGCATTTTAAATCAGTCTTATCCCAATGTGGAACTTTATGTCAGGGATGACGGCTCTAAAGATGGAACCCTTGCAATTGTAAGGGAATATGAAGAAAAGGGACTGCTTCATTTAGAGGCAGGAGAGAATGTCGGCTTTGTAAAGAGTTTTGAATGGCTCATTGCAAATGGCGGCGAAGCAGATTATTATGCTTTCAGTGACCAGGATGATGTCTGGTTTGAAGACAAGATTAAGATGGCAGTGGAAAAATTAGAACATGCAAGGGAAGATGTGCCGGTATTGTATTTCTCCAATTATGATTTCTATGACGGAGATTTAAATTTCATGGCGCACCGGGATGGGAAGACGCCGAATATTTCTTTTGTGAATTCATTGGTGGATTGTGTGTCTCTTGGCTTTAACAGTGTATTTAACCGCAAAGCAAAGGACATGGTAACAGAGCAGATGCCGGAGAAATCTACCGGACATGACTGGTGGATGTATATGGTCTGTGCCGGAATGGGCGAAGTAATCTATGATGAGCGTCCGACGGTAAAATACCGCAGACATAATAATAATGTCAGTGATGGTGGAGACAGCTTTATTAAGTTCCAGATCTGGCGTTTTAAACGTTTTTTCCTGAATCATTATTTCCATCACATTCATGAGCAGATTAAGGAATATGGCAAGCTTTATAAGGACAGGCTGACACCGGAGAATCAGAAGATCTTAGACCTTTTTACCAAAGACGGCTTTCATCCGGTAATTGCACTGCGCAAGGTTTTTTATCCGAAGAAGTTAAGACAGAAAGCCGTAGACGAGATATTTGTACGTCTGGTATTCCTCATCGGAAGGCTATAAGTTGCAAATTTTAAGAAAACATAGTAAACTGTATAAGTTAACAAGAAGGAGCAACGATGAAATTTACTGTTTTAATCGTAACCTATCATCCGGACTGGAAGAAATTATTAGTTACACTGGATTCTGTCATGGCACAGACCTTTAAGGATTATGAAATTGTAGTCTCAGATGATGGTTCAGAAGAAAACTGTTTTGATAAGATAGAGGCATATTTTGCGGCACACCAGTTTACAAATTATACCCTTATTCCTCATGAGAAGAATCAGGGAACGGTAAAGAACCTCATAGATGGTCTGGCAGAAGCAAAGGGTAAATATGTCCGGGATTTTGGACCGGGGGATGCATTCTATAATGAACATACCCTGCAGCAGGTGTATGATTTTATGGAAGAGAACCGGTATGAGTCCTGCTTTGGACTGATGCGGGGTTATTGCCGCAGGGAAGATGGCGGTGTAGATTATGTGGAATTTCCGCATCCCTTTGATTTATCTCCATATAAGAACTGGAATGAGGATAAGATTGTAAAGAATCTGGTGCTGTATCGGGACAATGCTTCCGGTGCATGTACCTGTTATACCGTAGACTATTATATGACTTATCTTAAGAAGATAGAGGGAACGGTCATTTATGCAGAAGATATTTTTCAGATGATGGCAGGCTTAGATGGCAGACCGATGCATTTCTTCCCGGATTATCTGGTATGGTATGAGGCCGATACCGGAGTATCCACCAGAAAGAAAAGCAGCTTCTCAGAACTTCTTGCACAGGATGTAGACCGGTTCTATGCCATGATTCAGGAGCAGTACAGCGATAATCCATATGTGAAGAAGCAGAAAAAGGTATTGGGATTATATAAAATCAGAAACCTTTATCTTCGTACTTTGTTACGGCTGTTCCGCAATCCGGATGCCATCCGTTATCTTGTAAGCCATATGCTGCAGGTGCGAAAAGGCGCATACCAGCCATCACATCAGCAGAAGGGATTTTTGGATAATCCGGAATTCGGCAAAGAAAAAGCAGAGTAAGAAGAGAATCGAAACAGGAACTAAAATAAGAGCGAAAATAGAAAGTAACATAGAAAAGAAACGAGAAAAGCAGAACACAGGAATGTGGAAGAAGGAGAATGTCCATGGAAGTGATTAAGTACAGATTTCAGCAGCATGGGGATGAACGCGGTCAGCTGGTAGCATTGGAAGAGATGCGTGATATTCCATTTGAAATTAAGCGTGTTTACTATATGTATGATACCGTAGATGGTGTACGAAGAGGCTATCATGCACACCGGTGTTTAGAACAGATTCTAATTCCGATTCATGGAACCTGTAAGATTCATCTGGATAACGGCAGTGAGACGGCAGAGGTCTTATTGGACAAGCCATATGAAGGCTTATATATTGCAAATAATATGTGGCGGGAAATGTATGATTTCTCCGAGGATGCAGTGCTGATGGTACTGGCATCAGAATATTATGATGAAAATGATTATATCAGGGATTACGATAAATTCCTTGCATTTGTAAAAGAGGAAAATAAGAATAAGTAAAGGAGAATTGCCATGAAAATACCATTTGTGTCATTTGAGAAAATGCATGATGAAATCAAGGACGAACTTACCGGAAAATTTCAGCAGGTTTTAGCGAAAAACTGGTTTATCCAGGGAGAAGAATTAGCAAAGTTTGAAGAAGAGTATGCCGCATATTGTGGCGTGAAATACTGTGTCGGTGTAGGCAACGGACTGGATGCACTGTTCCTTCCACTGAAAGCATATGGAATCGGGACAGGCGATGAAGTCATTGTTCCATCCAATACCTTTATTGCAACTGCACTGGCAGTTTCTTATACAGGTGCAACTCCGGTATTTGTAGAGCCGACTTTAGAGTCCTTTGACATTGACCCGGCAAGAATCGAAGAGAAGATTACCGATAGGACCAAAGCAATTATGGCAGTACATCTTTATGGACAGCCGGCACCAATGGATGAAATCATGGAGATTGCAAAACGCCATAATCTGAAAGTAATTGAAGATTCTGCACAGGCACATGGTGCACTCTATAAGGGAAAACATGTGGGTAGTCTTGGAGACGGAGCCGGATTCAGTTTTTATCCGGGCAAGAACTTAGGCGCATTAGGAGATGCAGGAGCTTTTGTAACCAATGATAAAGAGCTGGCAGATAAAGTACGTGCCCTTGGCAACTACGGTTCTGATTATAAATATCATCATATCTATCAGGGAAATAACTCCAGACTAGATGAGATGCAGGCAGCTTTCTTAAGAATTAAATTAAAGAATTTAGACCGCTGGAATGCAAACCGTATTGAGACAGCAGAGAAATATCTTGCCGGAATTAAGAATCCGGAAATTGCTCTGCCAACTGTAATGCCGGATACGAAGCATGTATTCCACATCTTTGCAATCCGCTGTGCACGCAGGGATGAATTAGAGAAGTTCTTAAATGAAAAGGGAATTGGAACCAATAAACATTATCCGATTCCAATGCATCTGCAGGGCGCATATGAAAGCCTTGGCATCAAAAAGGGAGAGCTTCCACTGGCAGAAGAGATTTCTGCAACAGAGCTTAGCATTCCGATGTATTATGGAATGACAGAGGAAGAAACCGGATATGTCATTGATGCAATCAATGCATTCAAATAGAAGAGGAGAGACTATGTTTCGATTTGAAAAATATGAGGACAGTTTAGAGGAACAGTGGGATAAATTTATCGCAGAAAAATCCATAAATGGAACCTTTTTACAGAGCCGCCGGTTCTTCAATTATCATCCGGCAGGCAGATTTAAAGATGTATCTCTGGTAGTATATAATGAAAAAAATAATATCGCAGCCCTGATTCCGGCATGTGAATTGGAGCAGGATGGAAAAAAGGTATTTTTCTCCCACAAAGGAACCACCTTTGGCGGTATCATTATCGACAAGAAGCATCACAATGCCAAACATGTAGTGGTATTAGTAGAAGAATTAAAAGATTATCTTAAGGAGCAGGGCTATAACGAGGCTTATCTTAAGATGACTTCCGATATTTTCTCAGAAGTAGAAAGTGATTTATTCCAGTATGCATTCCAGCATGCAGGCTATACGGAGCATAAGGAACTGAGCACTTATGTAAACTATGCTACCTATAAAGAGGCAATTCTATCTAACTTTGCACAGGGAAAACGTACCAATGTACACAACTGTGAGAAGGAAGGTCTGGAATGCAGACCGCTGACGACAGATGATGAGATTAAAGAATTCTATGATATTCTCTGTGAGAACCTTTCCAAGTATGATACCAAACCGGTACATACTTTAGCAGAGCTTTTAGATTTCAAGAATGACCGTTTCCCGGAGGAATGCGGCTTCTTTGGCATCTTCAAAGAGGATGAAATGTTAGCTGGCTCCATGATGTTTTATTTCGATAAAGTAGGCTGTGCCCATACACAGTATCTTGCTGCAAGACAGGCGTTTAATAAATTAAGCCCGATGACCTTTATGTATTATTCCATGATTGTGGAAATGAAGAATCGTGGCTATAAACGGATTTCCTGGGGAACAGCAACCGAAGATTTGGGTAATTATCTGAATATGGGACTGATTACCAGTAAAGAAGACTTCGGAAGTTCCTATTGTAATAACCTGACCTACTCAATTACATTGTAGGCACTGGAGGATAGTATGAAAGTAAGCGTCCTTGTGACTTTTTATAATCAGGAAGATTATGTGGATGAGGCATTGCAGAGTGTCTTTGACCAGAAATGTGATTTTGATTTTGAGGTGCTGATTGGTGACGATGGTTCTACCGATGGCACCATGGCAAAATTACAGAAATGGAAGCAGAAATATCCGGATAGAATGGAAATTTATGTGATGGACCGGGAACCTGGTGTGAAATACAACAGCAGCCAGCGGGCATCAAGAAACCGTCTGAATCTTTTGCAGTATGTAAAGGGAGAGTATTTTGCTTATCTCGATGGGGATGATTTCTATATCGATGACCATAAACTGCAGAAGCAGGTAGAGATTATGGATCAGCCGGAAAATGCAAAATATGCAGTCTGTGCCCACAATGTCTATGCCTATGATGAGAAGACGAAAGAAAATACACCATTTTTAAACTGCAATCATACGATGAAATTAAAGGGAACAACCTATTGGGGACGTTTCTATTTCCATCCGGATTCTATTCTGATGCGAAGTGCCTATATCAAGGATATTCCGATGGATGTGGTAGCAGATTATTTTAATGATAATACCATTACGTTCTGTTTTATCAAGCATGGGGATGTATATTATATGCCGGATATTATGGCGAGCTATCGTCAGACCGGAGACGGCATCTGGACGGGAAATTCCCGGTTTATCAACTATCTTAGAAATTTGATGGACTATGACTTGGAGCAGAAGATTGCACCGGAATTTATCCGCTACAGTCTCGTACGTCACCGGGCAGATATGAGTTTCATGCATAAATGTAAGGAACAGCCAGCCGGAGAAAAGGTGGCTTTCTATGAGGAAAAGATAAAAAAAGACGGACTTACAGTATCCGAGGCGTGGTTAGAATATTGCAAGACCGGAAAGATGTCTGATAAAAAGGCATTAAAATTATACCGGAAGGCAATGCTTTGGTATTTTGTATGCCATGTAAAATGGCTGTTCATTGACAGTTTATTATTACACAATTAGGATATCTGGAATGGATGGAATCAAAGATGAGTGAGAAGAAAAAATTTGGCTTTGTGGTATTGCATTATTGCACTCTTGATATGACGAAGAAGTGTATTGCGGCAATTCAGGAGAAAATGGCACAGGCCGATTATGAAATTGTGGTAGTAGATAATGCATCCGGCAACGGAACCGGCAAAGATTTAGCAGAGTGCTATAAAGATACAGAGCATGTAAGTGTTCTTTTGAGTAAGGAAAATCTCGGCTTTGCCAAAGGCAACAATCTTGGTTATGTATATGCAAGAGAAGAGCTGCACTGTGATTTTATCTGTGTGATGAATAATGATGTGATTTTATTGCAGGATAACTTTGCACAGCTGGTGGAGGCAGCCTATGAAGCCCATCAGTTTGCAGTAATGGGACCGCATATTGAATTAAAGGATGGCAGGGAAAATGCCATGTATTATGAAATTGCATCCATTGAGGGTTTGAAAAAAGAACGCCATGTATATGAGACGAGATTAAAACACATTACCTCTTCCATTTATCCACTTTGGAATCTTTGGGACAGAGCAAAGCTGCTGCTTCGCATCTTCCTTGGAAAGATTCATGTCATGCCGGAATTAAAGAAACATGAAGACTGCACAGAAGGCTCCTTGGAATATCAGGATGAGCTGGTACTGCATGGCTGCTGTCTGATTTTCTCGCCGATTTATCTTACAAAATATAAAGATGCATTCGTGCCGGATACCTTTATGTTTCGGGAAGAAGAACTTTTATATTTAAGATGTAAAGAAGCGGGAATACCGATGGTATACTGTCCGGAGGTAAGAATTCTTCATCTTGAGGATATCTCTACGGATTATATTTATAAGACCGAGCGTAAAAAAGAAATCTTTAATCTGGAGAATCAGATTAAATCGCTTGGAATTCTCTTGGAACATTTAGAGGTAATGCAGAAGTAACAGCGAGGACATATTGTGAAAGAAGTAAAATCAATCAAATTTAACTTTATAATGAATCTGATTCGGGTTTTGATGACGATATTATTCCCACTGATTACCTATCCGTATGCAACGCGGGTACTGAATTCTGCCGGAGTAGGACGGGCTGCCTATGTAGCATCCATTGTCAGCTATTTTCAGCTGATAGCATCCTTTGGTGTCAATAATTATGCCATTACAGAGGGCGCAAAAATCCGTGATGATAAAGCAAAATTAAATAAATTTGCTTCGGAAATGTTTTTCATCAATCTGGTATTTACGGTGCTTGCTTATATCGGATTTGCAGGTGCGTTGTTCCTGCCGAAGTTTGACGGCTATGAAATGCTGCTGTTAATCAGCAGTTCTACGATTCTATTTACCACCCTTGGTATGGAATGGCTTTATGAACTGTTGGAAGAGTATGAATATATTACGATTCGTTCCGTTATTTTCCAGGTGGTAGCACTTGTAATGCTATTTGTGCTGGTGCGGAATGAAGGTGATGTGGCATGGTATGTGGTATTGACTGCGGTATCTACCGTTGGCTCCGGTGTGCTGAATTTTATTCACAGCAGACATTACATCCATTTATTTGAAACAAGAGTCCATTGGGCTGATATCAAGGTTCATATGAAACCGATGGTATATATGTTTGGCGTTTCGATTGCATCTGTTATTTATCTCAATTCCGATATTACAATGTTGGGATGGATGAAGGGAGATAAGGATGCGGGAATCTATACAACGGCATCGAAGATGAATCAGGTTTTGTGTACGCTGATTAAATCTCTGAGTACGGTTATCATGCCCCGGATGGCATATTATCTTGAAAATGACCAGAAGGATAACTTTGACCGGCTGTTAAAACAGGCATTCCGTTTTATGATGATGTTAATTGTACCATGTATGGTGGGTATGCTTTTGATTTCGCCGGAAGTCATTCATCTGATATCCGGTAAGAATTACAGCGAGTTTTTCCCGAGTGTTACAACATCGAGAATTCTTGCCATCAATTTGTTCTTCTCGCCGATTAACGGCTTTATTGCATATCAGATATTTATGCCAAAGAAGAAAGAGAAGATTATTTTCTGGGCAACCTTGGGTGGTGCAATCAGTAACCTTATCATTAACTACCTGCTGATTCCGGTATTAAGCTACGATGGAGCAGCAATTGCTACCGTATTGGCAGAGGCAATGGTAATGTTAATCTGCATTATCTTAGGACATAAGATGATACCGTTTAAGGGAATGATGCAGGGTGTCTGGAAATATGTCATCGCATCCGTTCCGATGGTCATTGCATATGTGCTGTTTCAGAAGGTAACTTTCAGCAGTTATTTGATTTATATGTTACTGATGATTATCATTGGAGTAGTAACCTATGGCATTATGCTTTTAATCTTAGGGGATGAACTGGTGCGTGAAGAAGTACGCATGATATTTGGAAAATTGAAACACAATGAAAAATAAGGAGGATACACATGAAAATTGCAGTAGCAGGAACCGGTTATGTGGGATTGTCAAATTCCATTTTATTAGCACAGAATAATGAGGTATGGGCAGTCGACATTGTTGAAGAGAAGGTCGATCTGATTAATCATAAGAAATCTCCAATCGTCGATAAGGAGATTGAAGAATATTTAGCAGAGAAACCATTGAATCTGCGGGCTACCACAGATGCAAAGGCAGCATATGAAGGAGCAGATTTTATTATCATTTCCACTCCGACCAACTATGATGAGAAGAAGAATTACTTTGATACATCATCCGTAGAAGCCGTAATCAAGCTGGTTATGGAATATGCACCGGATGCAATTATGGTTATCAAATCTACAGTTCCGGTTGGCTATACCGAAAAAGTAAGAGCGCAGTTTGGCAGCAAAAATATCATCTTCTCTCCGGAATTCTTAAGAGAAGGAAGAGCATTATATGATAACCTCTATCCATCCCGTATCGTAGTGGGATATCCGAAAGAGGATGAAAGCTTAAGGGCAAAGGCAGAAGAGTTCGCGGGCTTATTAAAACAGGGTGCTATCAAAGAGGATATTCCGGTATTATTAGCACACCTCACCGAGGCAGAAGCAATCAAATTATTTGCAAATACTTATCTTGCACTGCGTGTTTCCTATTTTAATGAGCTGGATACCTATGCAGAGGTAAGAGGATTAAATACCAGACAGATTATCGAAGGCGTAGGCTTAGACCCGCGAATCGGTAACTATTATAACAATCCGTCCTTCGGATATGGCGGATACTGCCTGCCAAAGGATACCAAGCAGTTACTGGCAAATTATGCGGACGTTCCAAATAATATTATCGGAGCAATCGTTGCGGCCAATACCACAAGAAAAGATTTCATTGCACAGCAGATTTTAGACAGAAATCCCTCTGTAGTAGGTATTTATCGTCTGACCATGAAGACCAATTCCGATAACTTCCGCCAGTCTTCTATTCAGGGCGTTATGAAACGTCTGAAAGCAAAGGGCATTGAAGTAGTCATTTATGAGCCGACCTTAAAGGATGACAGCTTCTATAATTCCAAAGTAATCCGTGACTTAGACGAGTTCAAGAAGATGTCCGATGTTATTGTATCCAACCGTAACAGTGCAGACTTAGAAGATGTGCAGGACAAGGTATATACCAGAGATATTTATGACAGAGATTAATTTTAGAAAATAAAGCTGCCTGATTAGAACGACGAGATTAGCGCAGTGAGATTAGAGCAGTGAAAAAAGGAGACAAGATGAAACTGAGCCTTTATAACCTCAGAAAAGGTTTCCGATATTTAAAAAATTATGGTTTAAAGGAATTCTTCATCCGCCTGAAAGAAAAAGGAGAACCGGAGCAGATTTCCTATGCGGAATATGCAGCAGGCCATAAGGTAACAGAAGCACAACTTAAGATACAGACAAAAGAATCTGATAAGTGGTCCTACCGACCGCTTATCAGTTGTGTTTATATGGGAGAAAATAGAGAAGATGTATTGGCTATGTTAGAGCAGCAGAGCTATACCAACTGGAATGTAACCTGTATCAATAAGCTCTGTACCGGAAAAGAAATAGAACTTTCCGGGGAATACGCAGCTCTTATTGAGGCGGGTGACACCTTAGAACCGGATGCTTTCTATGAGCTTGCCCATGCCATTGCTTTTCCAAAAGAGACAAAGCAGTCAGGAATTCACTGGGAAGAAATCGGAAAGCCGGATTTGATTTATACGGATGAAGATGTCAGATGTTCGGATGAATCAAAGACAACAGAGACAGCAGAGCCTCTTTTAAAGCCGGACTTCAGCCCGGATTATCTGGAAAACTACTGTTATATCAGACATTTATGCTGCATCAGAAAAACGGTATTCCTGCAGACTTTGGAAGAAAGTGACGGAAATCCTGCAATAGAAGAACTGATCTGCCGGGCGGCAAAGCAGTCCGATAGTATCATCCATATTCCCAAAGTGCTTTATCATACAAAGGCGGAGCATGCACCGAGAGTAGAACATGCCTCTATGGCAGCGGGTAGTCACGAAAGGAAGCAGCCACTGGTATCTATTCTGATACCGAATAAAGACGAAAAAGCTTCTTTGGAAAAATGCATCACATCCATTCGGCAGGGCAGCTACCGGAATTATGAGATTATCATTATAGAAAATAACAGTAAAAGCGAAGAAATCTTTGATTATTATAAAGAACTGCAGATGCAGTATCCGGATATCCGCGTGGTAGAATGGAAACCTGAAATACCGGGTACTTTTAATTATTCAGCCATTAATAACTATGGAGCATCCTATGCAAAGGGTGAATATCTTTTGTTCTTAAACAATGATATTGAGATTATAACAAAGGATTACATGGAACGGATGCTTACCCTGTGTGGAAAAGAAAATACCGGAGCAGTGGGAGCAAAGCTTTATTACCCGGATGATACGATACAGCATGCCGGAATTGTCATAGGCATCGGTGGACATGCCAGAGGAATTGCAGCCAATATGTGTGTAGGACAGGTACGCAACGATAGTGGGTATATGTATAGAGCCAGCCTGCGGCAGAATTTAAGTGCAGCAACAGCAGCATTTCTTATGGTGCCGGCAAAGGTGTTCCGTGAGGTGGACGGATTCTGCGAAGCTTTATCAGTAGCATTTAATGATGTGGATTTGTGTCTTAAAATCCGGAAGAAGGGTTATCTTATTATATATGAACCATCCGTAGAAGCGTACCATTATGAATCAAAGTCCAGAGGACAGGAGGATACAGAGGAGAAAGTACGCCGTTTTCAGGAAGAGATTGAATATATGAGAACCCGCTGGATTGATATTTTAAAGCAGGGAGATCCCTATTATCATCCCGGACTGACCCGTTACCGGACAGATTATTCCCTGGGACAAAAGCACTAAGGCATTGCAGAATTTGTAAGAAAGTGGTAACTTTGTAACTGAGTATAGAGAAAAACAAGTAACAGGGAGGTAGAGTTACACATGATGAAAGTTTATATTTGTCCGAAATGTGGCTGGATACGGACGGTTTCAAGAAGAAATGAAGTGGAATGTTTTAAATGTGGAAATGAAAAGATGGTTCTGGCAAAGATTCCTTATGAGAAATATGGGAAGATGAGTGAGAAAGAACGGAAAGACTATTCGGAAAGCTGGCTGTATATTCACAGAAACAGCATTTGACAGAAGAACATACTTTTTTCACAGAAAATTAAGAAAGAATTCGGTTGTACCTGACAGGGTAGGACTGGTATAATATTCCTAAAAAGATGGCTTGTATTGCATAAGAGGGAATAGATTATGTATAAAAAAGAACGAAAAAGCTGGATGAAGCATCTTGACTTTACGATTCTGGATATTATCTGTCTGGAACTTGCATATGCCTTATCCTATTTTATGCGTTTTGGAAGAAAAAATGAGTTTTTAAATGAGGAATATCAGCGATTAGCGGTAGTCCTTATTTTGATTGATATCTGCGTGGTATTTTTCGGCGAATCCTATAAGAGCATTCTGCGGAGAAAGAATACGCAGGAATTTAAGCATGTTGTTATTCATACAACAATCATTGTTGCTGGAATGATGGTATATGGATACTGGACCAGACAGTCTGACTTTTCCAGACAGATTTTCCTGATGTTTTGGGGACTGTCTATGATTTTTGAATTTGTCGGTCGTTCCGGGCTTAAGAATTTTATTAAGAAAAAGATGATGAATGACAGAAATCTGTCTGCCATGATAGTGGTAACGACAGATGAACTGGTGGAGAGCTGTCTTAAGGAATTTGAAAATCTGCCATATCGGGAATTTGCCGTGCACGGAGTTGTTGTAGTGGATGCAATGCGCAAGGGAGAAATTATCCGGGGCATTCCGGTGGTAGCAAATGCAGATGATTTCTTTGAATATGTAAAAAATAATGTGGTAGATGAAGTGTTTATCAATGGCAATACGATAGCCAGCAGCCAGGCACTGGCAGATGATCTGCTGGAGATGGGCGTTACAGTGCATTTTAATCTGGTACATGCTTCCAAGCTGATGCCGAATAAAGTAATCGAGCAGTGTGGAAATTATATGGTTTTAACTTCCAGTATGTGTATTGCAACACCACGTCAGTTGTTTTTTAAACGTCTGATGGACATTGTAGGCGGTTTTGTGGGATTGGTGATTGCCGGTATTGCTACCATTATTTTTGCACCGATTATTAAGAAGCAGTCACCGGGACCGATTTTCTTTTCTCAGATTCGTGTGGGAAAAAATGGCAGGAAATTCCGCTTTTATAAATTCCGTTCCATGAATGTAAATGCAGAAGAACAGAAAAAAGAGCTGATGGGGCAGAATGAGATGTCAGGGCTGATGTTTAAGATGGAAGATGATCCGAGAGTATTTCCGGTTGGCAGGTTCATGCGGAAGTTTTCCATTGATGAACTGCCACAGTTCTGGAATATTTTAAAAGGGGATATGAGTCTGGTAGGCACAAGACCGCCGACGGAGGAAGAATTTGCCGGATATGAGGCAAGGCACCGGGCAAGACTCGGAATTAAGCCGGGGCTTACCGGAATGTGGCAGGTCAGTGGAAGAAGTGACATTACGGATTTTGAAGAAGTGGTACAGCTGGATACCTACTATATTACAAACTGGTCACTGGCATTGGATATTAAAATCTTGTTTAAGACCATTCAGGTTGTTGTAACAGGAAAAGGATCGAAGTAAGCAATGGGATTAACGAAAAAGGCTGCATATGCAGTTGGAATGATACGCAAGCATGGACTCCGGGGACTGGCGATTAAAGTAATGGAAACAAAATATGAGCCCATAGACCATGAATATACGAAAAACTGGCAGAATTATATGGTGACAAAAGAAGAATGGAAGGTGCAGCGGAATACGTTGTTTGAACATATGCCGCTGGTTTCTGTTGTAGTACCATTATATGAGACACCGGAGTGCTTCTTACGGGAACTGATAGAGGGCATGCTGGGACAGTCCTATGAAAACTGGGAACTGTGTCTTGCAGATGGAAGCCCTACCGATAAAATCGAACGTTTTCTTGCAGAAAATTATAAAGAGGATGCAAGAATACGTTACCGCAGACTGTTGGAAAATGGTGGGATTTCAGAGAATACCAATGAGGCAGTTGCGATGGCAATCGGTGAATATATCGGATTATTGGACCATGATGATGTGCTGGCTGCCAATGCCCTTTATGAAGTGGTGCGGATGTTAAATGCCCATCCGGATGCACAGGTGATTTATTCCGATGAAGATAAAATTGATGCAGAATCCGGGATACACAGCCGGCCACATTTTAAGACGGATTATAATCCGGAATTGCTGATGCATTATAATTATATCTGCCATTTTCTGGTAGTAAAGAAGACCATGTTAGAGAAGGTGGGGGATTTCAATCCCTGCTATGATGGTGCCCAGGACTATGAACTGGTGCTCCGCCTGACGGAGCAGACGGATGCCATTTATCATATTCGAAAGATTCTTTATCATTGGAGAATACACAGTGGTTCCACGGCAGGCAGTTCCCTGTCCAAGGATTATGCCTATGATGCGGGAAAACGGGCATTGGAAGCTTACGTGCAGAGGCGGAAAATCCCGGCAGAGATTAAAGAAGCCCAGGGGCATAATTCTTATGAAGTGATTTATGAACAGGAAGTTCCGGAGCCGGAGCTTATTAATCTTGCAGAAATAAAGGAAAAAGATGCTTTAAATGAATTGGTAGAAAACAGCACAAGGGAATATCTTTTCATTTATGACAGCCGTCGCACCAGATTGCTTGGGGAGAGAGAACGAAAAGAACTGGCACAATATGCCTGCTTAAATAAAGTGGGACTGACAGGTGTCCGGTTTAAAAAGCACCGGAAGTTAGTTTCGGCAGGCATTGGCGTATTACCGGATGGAAAGATGGGATACCTTTTTGAAAAACTTCCGGTCTGCTTCAAGGGATATTTCAACCGGGCAGTGCTTCCGCAGAATGTCAGCGCCGTTCCGTTGGAACAGTGTATCATAAAGAAAGAAGCATATCTTAAGGCTGGCGGAATTGCTCTGGATAAAGAACCGTTAGAGAGAGCAATAGATTTTGCCGGACGTCTGAAAAAAGCGGGATATCAGATTATGCTGGATGCAAAACTTACAGCAGTTTATAAGGGATAGAAAATGAAACATGTATTTATTATAGGCAGTAAAGGAATTCCGGCGGCTTACGGCGGGTTCGAGACATTTGTAGAGAATCTGACCGGACAGGCAGTCAGTGAAGACATTCAGTACCATGTGGCGTGCATGTCTGACCATAATGAAGAATTTACTTATCATAATGCGAAATGCTTCCGGGTGAAGGTGCCGGATATCGGACCAGCGAGAGCCGTGTATTATGATTTGGCAGCATTTCGTTACTGCATTCAGAAAATTAAAAAAGAAAAGATAGAGGATGCTGTTGTCTATGTGCTGGCATGCAGAATCGGACCATTTGTGGGGCACTTTAAAAGGCAGCTGCACCGGTTGTCTGGTACACTTTATGTAAACCCGGATGGACATGAATTTATGCGGGCAAAATGGAATAAATGGATTCGTAAATACTGGAAATATTCGGAAAAGGGAATGGTAAAGCACGCAGATTTATTAGTCTGTGATTCAAAGAATATTGAACAGTATATCAGGGATGAATATCATAAATATCAGCCGAAGACCACATTTATCGCATATGGAACACTATCTTATAAAGCAGGTGAACCAACAGAGAATTTACTTGTATGGTATCAGAAGTTTGATATCAGAAAAGAAAATTATTATCTTATCGTCGGGAGATTTGTTCCGGAAAATAATTACGAGACAATGATTCGGGAATTTATGGCATCTGATTCCACAAAAGATCTTGTAATTATTACAAATGTGGAAGAAAATGCTTTTTATGAAAGTTTAAAAGAAAAAACCGGATTTTTAAAGGATAAGAGGATTAAATTTGTGGGAACGGTTTATGATGCAGCCTTATTAGCAGAAATCCGCAGCTTTGCGTATGGATACTTCCATGGACATGAGGTGGGAGGAACCAATCCATCCCTCCTTGAGGCACTCAGCACCACAAAACTGAACCTGCTTTTAGATGTGGGCTTTAATAAAGAAGTGGGAGAAGATGCCGCACTGTACTGGAATAAGGAAAACGGAAATCTTGCCACACTGATTCAGAAGGCGGATACTATGGATGAAGCAGAGCGGGAGGAGCTTGGCCGGAAAGCGAAGGACAGAATGAAGAAATGGTATAGCTGGGAAGCAATTGTACAGCAGTATGAAACACTGTTTCTTACAGGAGAGGAAGAGAGAGAATGATATCGGTCTTAGTAGTAACCTATAACGGAGAAACCTATATCAGAGAACAGATAGACAGCATACTTAAAAATATCGGACTGGGTGATGAACTGGTGGTATCGGATGATGGTTCACTGGATACTACGAGGGAAATCCTTAAGTCCTATCAGGAACAGGATGCCAGAATCCGTGTTATGGAAGGACCGGGTGAAGGCGTTATTGCCAATGTGGAAGCAGGACTTAGGGCGTGCCGGGGCGATTATATTTTTCTTGCAGACCAGGATGATGTCTGGATGCCGGATAAAGTAGAGAAAGTCATGGAAGTATTCCGGAGGAAGAAAGCCATGGTTGTGGTTCATGATGCCAGAGTGACAGATGCTGCATGCAAAGAGACACTGATGCCGTCCTTTTTTGTTTACCGCCACAGTGGAAGAGGTGCGATTAAAAATATGATTAAGAATACCTATATGGGCTGCTGCATGGCATTTCGGAAAGAGGTATTGGATGCAGTACTTCCGATTCCGAAGGATGTTACCATGCATGATCAGTGGATTGGTGTGAAATGTGATTTGAAATATCACCGCACGGTATTTTTAAAGGAACCATTGATTCTTTACCGGAGGCATGAAAAGAATGTATCCGATTTTTCCCATAACAGCGTGGGTGTAATGATTAAGAATCGCTTAATTTTTCTGAAACGGATCTTAAGCTATCATGGATAATATTGACACAAAAAGTGTTTTGTTATATATTAATTTCAATTGTTTTGAAAAATGAATAAAAACTGTTTAACATCAGGAAAATAAGATAATGGAGATGACTTATGAGTACAAGTAGTAATAATAGAAACCGTAAAAGAAAGAAAATGACCAGACGTCAGAGAAGAAAGAGAAAATTGATGCTTTTTATAGTAGAAGTACTGGTTATCTTAATTCTTCTGGCAGCATTATTTGTAATTATTAAATTAAATAAACTCAATAATACCGGTGATTTGGATGAAGATAAGCTGAATATTAATATTGATGCCAAAACCCAGGAATTGTTAGATGGTTATACGAACATTGCATTATTTGGTATTGATAACCGCAGTACCGGTAAATATGAGTCCGGAAACAGTGACTGTATCATGATCGCAAGTATTAATAATGATACGAAGGAAGTAAGACTGATATCGGTTTACCGTGATTCTTTCCTGGCAGTAGATGATGATGACGATTTAAGAAAACTCAATGCAGCATATGCAAAAGGCGGTCCGACCGGTGCAGTTGCAGCATTGAATAAGAATCTTGATCTGGATATTAAAGAGTATGTAGCTGTGGACTTTAATGCAGTTATGGAAGTGGTAGATGCACTGGGTGGAATTGAACTTGATATTAGTTCCAAAGAAGCAGAAACCATGAAAATATATATCAATGAGATGAATGAGGTAATGGGAACCAATGGAACAGCAGTTTCCGGACCTGGACTTCAGACAGTGAACGGAATCCAGGCATTGGCTTATTGCCGTGACCGTTACAGCGGTGGTGATGACTACGGCCGTACTGAGCGTCAGAGAACCGTTATCAGTAAAATAGTCGAGAAGGCAAAAGCAGCCAGTCTTCCTACATTAAATAAGGTGATTGATAAATTATTCCCGGATATTTCCACAAGTCTTAGCAGTTCTGAAATATTGGGACTGGCAGCAGGCATCAAAGACTACGAACTGGCAGATACACAGGGCTGGCCATTCCAGCTTACGACAGAGCGTATGGGAGGAAAGCTTGGCGATGTAGTAGTTCCTACAGATCTGGAAACTAATGTAAATTTACTGCATCAGTATTTATTTGATGTAGAAGATTATGAGACAACACAGACCGTAAAGAATATCAGTAAATCCGTAATCAATGAGACTGGAAAGACTGCTTCGGATACAGTAAGGGATACAAATCCGTTTACGGCAGAGGACACAGAGGCGGATACCCAGACACAGTAAAGAAAGATAAATAAAAATATTCATAGGAAAAGCTGTCTGGAATAGGACAGCTTTTCTTTCGCAGGAAATAAGGAAGAGACGAAAAAGAGACGGAAAACGAATTCGGAAAAGTTGTTTCTTATATCATGACAGGAGGTTCTCCATGGCGGGAAGAACATCGGAAAAAGGGAATACTACAGGAAAAACAATATTCTGCTTTATCGGAAAGGTAATAGGAGCTGGAATTACAGCATTTGCAATTCTGGCGCTTTTTTGCGTATTTTATTACAACCCTCCGGTACATGAACCATGTGGAAATGGAGTGACCAGCTATGTAAGACAGGAAGATACGTTCTGGGCGAGAGGAACGGAAGGTTTTGCCATGGGAACTACAGATGACAGTGGTTATAACAACAGTTATCCGGCGGATGGAAGAAAGACTGCTATTTTAATGATGGGTTCTTCCCAGACGGAAGGACTGTATGTCAACGAGGATGATTGTGTATCTTATTTGCTAAATGAGAAATACGCCGAAGATGGAAGCAACCGGTATGTATACAACGTGGGAATGTCAGCCCATACCATTTACCGTAATATCAGTAATTTGGAAAATGCCCTTAAGGTTTATCGGCCTGCTGAATATGTTGCGTTAGAGACCGGAACACTGGCAATGAATCCGGTAGAAGCTGCGCAGGCATTGAACCATGAAATGCCTGAGCTGACAGCGGGAAGCGGAATACCGGCACTGGAAGTATTAGAAAAGAATCCTTATATCAAGCTATTGTATCAGCAGTATAAGAATCTGCAGAGCCAGAACAATGGCGAAGCAGATGTAACGATTACGGAAAATGCAGGATATGATGTATTTGGTGATGACACCTATGCGGCCACGGAGGAACTGCTTGCCTATATCAGCAGGACAGCGGAAGAAGCAGATGTTCAGGCGGTGATTTATTATATTCCGGATATGACATTGACAGAGGATGGTAGTTATGAATGCTCTGCAAGTGTGGACACCAGAGATACTTTTGCAGAATTATGTGGAAAATATAATATTATTTTTGCGGACATGACAGATTCCGTAGAGGAAGCCTATGTGAAAGAGCATATCGTAGCCAGTGGATTTGATAATACAACAGTTGGCTATGGGCATCTTAATGCATATGGACATGAGCTTCTGGCACAGTGCATTTATGATGCAATCGGAGAGGAGGAGCAGAGATGAGTTTTGCAAGTGTAAGCTTTTTACTGTTTTTTCTTGTAGTGCTTCTTCTTTTACTTCTTGTACAGAGGGTGCTGCCTTTTGCGGAAATAAAGCGCCGCATCATATGCCAGGGAATCCTTCTGATAGCCAGTTATGTTTTTTATGGCTGGTGGAATATGCGGCTTTGCCTGCTTTTAATGGGAATTACATGGATTTCCTTTTTTACTGCGGTAAAAAAAGATGAAAAGCATCTGCGGCAGAGCCAGATTTCTCTTCTGATTGGAGTAGGCACGCCTTTGGCGGTCCTTGGAATTTTTAAATATTATGATTTCTTTGTGACTTCCTTTTGTGATGTGTTTCATCTGACACCGGGAGTGCTGAATCTGATTCTTCCGGTAGGAATTTCCTTTTATACCTTTCAGGCATTGAGCTATACCATTGATGTCTATACCGGGAAGATAGAAAAAGAAAAAAGCTTTTTGCAGTTTGCGTTGTACTTAAGTTTTTTTCCACAGCTTGTAGCGGGACCGATTGTAAAAGCATCGGAGTTTCTGCCACAGCTTAAGGAGAACCGGAAGGTTACACTTGCGGGACTGGAAAGTGGAATACAGATATTTGAATTTGGTATGTTTAAAAAAGTGGTACTGGCGGACAATATTTCTGTATTTGTGGATGAAGTATATCGTAGTCCGCAGATATTTGGTTCCGGAACGGTTGCACTGGCAGTAGCAGCCTATGCCATTCAGATTTATATGGATTTTTCCGGTTATTCGGATATGGCAATCGGCTGTGCAAAATGTATGGGCTATGAATTACCGGTGAACTTTAACCTTCCATATATATCCCATAATGTCAGTGAGTTCTGGAAACGGTGGCATATCAGCCTTTCAAGCTGGCTGATGCAGTATCTTTATATTCCGCTGGGTGGTAACCGCAAGGGACGTATTCGTACTTATGTAAACCTGATGATAACGATGCTTTTAGGGGGACTCTGGCACGGTGCAGAATGGAGCTTTGTATTGTGGGGGGGTCTTCATGGACTGGCTCTTTGTATCCATAAGGGCTTCCGGAAACTGGCTGGATATCAGAAAGGGCAGGAGAGAAAGAAAAATGTTCTGGTGGATACCTTATCCATCCTCGGAACGGACATTTTTGTCTGCATCTGCTGGATATTCTTCCGGGCAGAAAATGTGCCGAAGGCATGGCTGGTATTAGAACAGTTATTTGGCTTCCGGGCGGGCATTACACATCCGTACAGCTTTGCTATTGCAGCAATTATTATTCTTTGCATTGCAACAGTGGCTGCATATCTCAGGGCAGCAAAGAAAAAAGAAAAGACCGTCAATGGTTTTTATCCGGTTATGGATTTAAATCATTTCTGGTCTCTTGTGATTTTCTTTGTTGAGATAGGCCTTATCCTTGGTCTGGCTTATGTGAAGGGCAGTCCGTTTATTTATTTTCAGTTTTAGGTAAGGCAGTTTGTGTGTCTGCCATGGAGGTCTTTGGTGTCATCGGTTCATCAATAATGAATGGTGGACGGTTTCTGGTGGCATCATAAATACGCCAGATGTAGGAACCAATAATACCGATGGAAAGCATAATAATTCCCATACCCATTAAAAGTACGATTAATAATGAGGTATAGCCTTCTGCAGTTATAATTCCGGTCATTTTCCGGTAAATTGTAATAAAGAACAGAATGAGTGCAAAGAGAAATACTCCGGCACCGGCTGCAGTGACCATGGTAATCGGAAAGCTGGAGAATCCTATCAGGGAATCCGTGGCAAGTTTTATTTTTTTGTGAAGAGTCCATCGGGAATGTCCGATGGTTCTTTTTTTCCGGATATAAGGAACAGTTGCAGTCTGAAAGCCACTCCACAGGACCTGTCCCATAAGAGAGGTATTTTTTTCCTTCATTGCGACCAGCAGGTCAATGATTTGGCGGTCAATCAGAAAACTGTCAAATCCACCTTTGGGCATGGTGGGAAGTGCAACCTCCTTCATAATATAGGCATAAAGGGAAGAAACAGCTTTCTGTGTAAGAGGTTCTTCACGGTCAGCACGGGTAGCAAGTACTACCTTATTACCATCCCTGTATTTTTCTAACATACTTAAGATTAATTCGGATGGTTCCTGTAAGTCTGCAGCTTTGCGGACAGCACAATCGCCACTGCAGCGGGAGAGTCCTGCAAGAATGGCAGCATGTTCACCAAAATTACGGGATAATTTTAATGGGATAATATGTGTATCCAGGCGGGCAAGCTCGCAGATGACATCATAGGATTTATCTTTGGAACCATCATCAACCATGAGAATTTCATAGTCACAATCTAGTTTACATAAAACCTTTTCCCGCAGATCATTGTAAAGTGGAAGAAGGTTATCATGGTTAAAATACACTGGTATTACAATGGATAGTTTCATAACATTGGCTCCTTTCATAAACTATTACTTCTTGATTCTTTATTATGATAACGTATGTTTTTGTAAAATCAATAGGGTAAAGAAAGTCTTAAGAAAATAGTAAGAGAACTCTTAGTTGTCTGGATAAGTTTTCAGGAGTATAATACCAACGATTCATCATGAAGAAGAAATTAATAATGAAAAGGAAATGAGAATGGAAAAGACAAATCAGACTCTGAAAAGAGGGTATTTAATATGTTTATTTCTGGCGTTGACAATTTGGAGTATGGCAACTACTTCCGGAAGCGGGCCGGATGAAGCAATGAAATATGATATCTGTAATTATATAGCGTCCCATGGAAAGCTTCCTGATGGAACGGACCCGGCGCTAAGAAATCCAATCTGGGGAATATCATATGGATTTACTCCGATTCTGTCATATATGATAAGCGGAGTTTTTTTGAAAATAGCTTTTTTATTTACCACAAATGCGTATTGGCTGTATGTGGCAGTCAGATTCACCAGTGTACTTTCCATAACCGGAATGGCATATTTGATGTTTCAGATAGGAGAGTACTTATTTCAAACCAATAGAAGCAGATTTTTGTTCGTAATGTCTGGAACCCTGCTGCCCCAGGTAATGTATCTTGGAAGTTATCTGAATAATGATTCCTTTGCATTATTTACAATTGCATGGATTATTTATGCCTGGCTTAGGGGCAGGGACAGACACTGGGACTGGAAAAGCTGTATCCTATTAGGAACTGGAATAGGGTTATGTGCATTATCTTATTATAATGCCTACGGTTATCTTTTGATGAGTATACCGTTTTTCTTTATTTCCTACTGGAAGGAAAGGCAAATAGAAGGTGAAGGAAAAAGAACTGACATGCATCGGATGTTCAGGATGGCAGCAGTAATTGCTATTGTAGCAATACTTTTAGCTGGCTGGTGGTTTATCCGGAGTGCAATATTATATGATGGTGATTTCCTTGGACTTCGAACAACGGATAAATATGGGGAAATGTATGCACAGCCGGGATTCCGTCCGTCAGAACGGCCGACGCCATATCATCAGGGCTGGTCATGGTACCAGATGTTATTTACTTCCGGCTGGCTGAGAACATCACTGATCAGCTTTATTGGAATATTAAGGACCTGCGACTGGAGTCTGATGGGCAGGGGCTATCTGGGGATTGGAATACTTTTTCTTGCTGGAATCATTGGCTATCTGGCAGGTGGGTGGAAAAGAAAAATATTTTCGTCAGACAGACTGCTGCATATCACATTTCTGATATGCATGGTAATTCCATGCGGATTGAGTACTTATTATTCTTTTTATAGTGACTATCAGCCACAGGGGCGGTATCTGATGCCGATGCTGATTCCGTTTCTTTATTTTGTCACGACAGGACTGACTTTGGTACTTGAAAAGATACCACAAAAAGTAAATCGTATGTTATACGGTGGAATTTATATGTTTTTCATATTGATATCTGCAGCAAGTTTTTATTATGTTCATGCGCTGATATAGATTTCAAAAAAGGACTGGATAATCCTTGGTTTATCTTATATAATGTCAAAAGGACTATAAAGACAGTTCTATAAAAGACAGGATGAAATAACAGCAATTAGAATAAAATGTAAAAGAAAAGCAGGAGGAAGAATTATGTGCGGAATTGTTGGGTATATAGGGAAGAAACAGGCTGCTCCAATTTTGTTGGATGGACTTTCAAAACTGGAGTACCGTGGTTATGATTCGGCAGGTATGGCAATCTTTGATGGGAAGAAGATTAACATGGCTAAGGCGACCGGAAGATTAAAGGTATTATCTGAGCTGACCCATGAGGGTGCTACCTTGCCGGGAACGGTTGGAATCGGTCACACACGCTGGGCAACCCATGGTGCACCGAGTGATATCAATGCGCATCCACATTTCAATGAAGCCGGTACGATTGCTGTGGTACACAATGGTATCATTGAAAACTATATGAAATTAAAGAAAAAGTTATCAGAAAAAGGCTATAAGTTCCAGTCAGACACGGACACTGAGGTTGTGGCCCAGCTGCTGGATTATTACTATACCGGGGATCCGTTGGAGACTATTACCAAGGTCATGCATCGTGTGGAAGGTTCTTATGCACTGGGAATTATCTTTGCAGAGAATCCGGATGTTATCTATGCAGTCCGTAAGGACAGTCCTCTGATTGTAGGAAGAGGTGAGGGGGAGAATCTGATTGCGTCAGATGTCCCGGCAATTTTAAAATATACCAGAGATGTATATTTTATTGAAAATGAAGAAATTGCCCGCCTGTCCGAAGAAAAAATAGAATTCTTTAATGTTGACGGGGAATCTATCGAAAAAGAATGCAGACATATCGAGTGGGATATTCATGCAGCTGAAAAAGGCGGCTATGAGCATTTCATGTTAAAAGAAATGAATGAACAGCCAAAGACCATAAGAGATACCATCAGTCCACGTATCAAGGATGGCAGAATTGTCATCGACGAGCTTGGCATGAGTGACGAAGAAATCAGAAATATCAGCAGAATTCACATTGTTGCCTGCGGTTCTGCTTATCATACCGGATTTACCAGTAAGTATATTTTCGAAGGAATGGCAAGAATTCCGGTAGATGTAGATGTGGCATCCGAGTTCCGCTACCGGAATCCGATTTTAGAGGATGGAGCCCTTGTCATTATTATCAGTCAGTCTGGAGAGACCGCAGATTCCCTGGCTGCACTCCGTATGGCAAAAGAGCGTGGCATTAAGACTCTTGGTATTGTAAACGTAGTTGGAAGCTCCATTGCAAGAGAGGCAGATAAAGTAATGTATACCTGGGCTGGACCGGAAATTGCAGTTGCAACTACAAAGGCATACAGTGCACAGCTTGTAGCACAATATCTTCTGGCAATTAAATTTGCACAGGTTCGTGGTAAAGTTTCAGAAGCAGAAGTAGGAGAAATGCTTCGTGACCTTAAGAAGCTGCCGGATCAGGTAGAAATGTTACTGAGCCATAAAGAGAAGATCCAGAAATTTGCCAACCGCTTTATTGTAGCAAAGGATATTTTCTTTATCGGAAGAGGAATTGATTATGCGATTTCCATGGAAGGCTCTTTAAAATTAAAGGAGATTTCCTATATTCATTCTGAGGCATATGCAGCAGGTGAGTTAAAGCACGGAACCATTTCCCTGATTGAAGATGGTACACCGGTCGTTGCAGTGGCAACACAGGATGCACTGCTGAAAAAGACCATCAGCAACATTGTAGAAGTGAGAACCAGAGGTGCATTTGTCATGGCAGTCACCAATGAAGGTAATACTGAGATTGAGAAGACTGCAGACTATGTCATCTATATTCCACAGACCAATGCATATTTTGCCAATTCACTGGCAATTATTCCGTTACAGCTGTTCAGTTATTATGTAGCAGTTGGAAAGGGCTGTGATGTGGATAAACCAAGGAATCTTGCAAAATCTGTTACGGTTGAGTAATTTATAGAGCAATTGGAAAAGAAGATGTGGTTTTACTTAGAATTCTATTTCTATGAAAGGACATTTTATTTTGTGCACACTAAAATGCCAGCCGTTCTAAAATTTCGTTTTGCTTGCTTGTAAACTGTCTTTCCGTTGCTTTGACTTAAGATAGCTCCACCGTCCGTTGAATACGGATGCCACATAATGCCTGCAAGGGGCACTAAGGATTTCGGATAAAGTTTAATTCATCTGGCAACCGGCGCATATTCACATCCATGTTCAGATGCGCCTCGCTGGCACGTCCTGTGCCAGCGTTGCCGGGTGCCAGACGAAATCCTAAGTGCCCCTAACAGTCCTTATCAGGCATCCGTACTTCGACGAACGGTGGAGCTATCTATGTCAAACATTGGAAAGACTGTTTTTATAGCAAAAAGCAAAACGAAATATTAAGAACGGTGGTATTTCGGTGTGAAAATAAAATGTCCTTTTTTATAGAAAAAATTCTAATGTAAAATATATCCTCTTTTGCAGAGCTTTTTACAAATTAAACATAAAAGAAACATATTTTTCTCAATAAATAAACACAGAACTGACACAATTTATGGATATTATCATAATCAGAAAGTAACAAAGAGATGAAAGGAGTAATCTTTATGGAAAACAATTATAACAACAATTTTAACTCCAGCTCTCCTTATTCATATAATCAGACGAACCAGCAGACAGGAGACGGAACAAATACTTCATGGAGCAGTCAGGTGAACGGAAATACTTCACAGGGCTACAGTCAGGGAACCCAGTATGGACAGGAAAATGCCTATTATAGTCAGGGAACCCAGTATGGACAGGGAAATGCCTATTATAATCAGGGAACACAGCCGTATGGTCAGACCCAGCCGAAGAAAAAGCGTAAGGAAAAAGTAAAGAAGGAGCATGACAAAGGCGGATTTGGTGTAAAACTTGCAAAATGTGCAGCTATTGCATTAGTCTTTGGATTGATTTCAGGAAGCGTATTTGCGGGAACAAATCAGCTGCTTGGAACGAAGTGGAGCAACTCTGAATCTGCTAAGACAGAGGCTTCCCTGAATAAGAGCAGCAGCGGAGATACCGTTAAGGCAGCAAATACTTCATCCAAAGCAGTAACCGATTTGACGGATGTCTCAGATATTGCAGATAATGTAATGCCATCTATTGTTGCAATTACGAATATGAGTGAAAAACAGGTAAGCACCTGGTATGGATATACTGCATCACAGCCACAGGAAAGCTGTGGTTCCGGAATCATAGTAAGCCAGGATGACCAGTACATCTATGTAGCAACGAATAATCATGTGGTATCCGGTGCCCAAAGTATTACCGTGCAGTTCTCAGATGACAGCACAGTAGCCGCAGAAGTAAAAGGAACAGATGCAGGAAGTGACTTAGCAGTCGTTGCAGTTCCGATTTCCGATATCAGCGCAGACACCTTAAGTACCATTAAGGTTGCAACCCTTGGCAATTCTGATGACTTAAGTGTAGGTCAGGCAGCAGTCGCAATCGGAAATGCGTTAGGTTATGGGCAGTCTGTTACAACCGGTGTTATCAGTGCATTGAACCGAGAGGTGTCCGTAGAAAATGATGACGGTTCTACCACCACCAATGAACTGATACAGACTGATGCGGCTATTAACCCTGGTAATAGTGGTGGCGCATTACTGAATGCCAAGGGTGAAGTAATCGGTATCAGTTCTGTAAAATATTCTGATACCAGTGTAGAAGGTATGGGCTATGCTATCCCGATTAATACAGCGTCTCCGATTATTGAAAAATTAATCAACCGGGAACAGGTGGATGAATCCCGTTCCGCATATCTTGGAATCTCAGGTGTAGATGTATCCTCCGCCGTTGCACAGACCTATAATATGCCGGAAGGAATATATCTCTATCAGGTAAAGGAAGGTTCACCGGCAGAGCAGGCAGGCTTACAGGCAGGAGATATTATCACATCCTTTGATGGAAGCAAGGTTTCATCTACAACAGAATTAAATGATGCGATTAAGTATTGTGCAGCAGGTGATTCTGTAGAAGTTGTATTTGAACGTCAGACAGATGGACAGTATCAGGAACAGACGGTAACCGTAACTTTAGGGCAGAAAAACTAAAAACGGATAACAAAATGTAACCCTTAGTCATCTATAAAGCAAAGCTACCGATAAGGCAGATAAAACAGCAGTGTCTTAAATATGTTGAAGAAAACATGGACACTGCTGTTTTTTTACTTTACAGGAAATTGCTTTCCTGTAAAGTAAAAAACGCTCCGCGAGGATGCACACTGCGGCGTATAAGGTAGATGTCGCAAGCGACCGCCGCAGGCGCGAGAATGTGCCAAGGCACATTCTTTGTTACGCAAGTAGCGAGAAAAAATCTAGCAGAAAAGAAGGAGCCAGGTTTGTTTGAGCGAACTTCTTTTCTGCCAGACTTTGGTAAGCGCTGCGATAACTTTAGAAAAAATTAATAGTTGTTTCGGGTATTTTCTGATATGATAGAAAAGTAAGAAAAATAAACTTATGAGGAAAGTAAAAGATGAATCCATTAGATTTTAGCAGAATAAAAGACGAGGCACATCCGGAGGATTTTTTAAGTGAGATGAAACCCTTTGGGGATTTGATGATGTATTACCGGTGTGCCATGATGGAAGTGGAAACAAAGTTTAAGGTATTAAATGAGCAGTTTTCCACACAATATAACAGGAATCCGATTGAGTCCATAAAAACAAGACTGAAGAAACCGGCAAGTATTATTGAAAAAATCAAACGGAAGAATATTGGATTTTCCATGAAAGCAATTGAGGAGAATATGTTTGATATTGCGGGAGTGCGTGTCATCTGTTCTTTTCAGGAAGATATTTATACGATGGCAGATTTGCTGCTGCAGCAGGATGATATCATTCTGGTAGAGAAGAAAGATTATATTGCACATCCGAAGGATAACGGATACCGTAGTCTGCATCTGATTGTAGATGTGCCGATATTTTTATCGAACGAGAAGCGCCATATGAAAGTGGAGGTGCAGCTCCGGACCATTGCCATGGATTTCTGGGCGAGTCTTGAGCACAAGCTTCGCTATAAGAAACATATTAATAATTCAGAAGAAATAGCAGATAAATTAAAGCATGTTGCAGATGTAATTACAGAAATGGACTGCGAGATGCAGGATATTCGTCATATGATAGAATTTATAGACGATAATACAGAATCGTAGTATACTATAGATATCTGGCACAAGGAGGAGGTAATAAGATGACAGAGGGTGGACTTCTGATTTTCCTTGGAATTTTAATCTTATTTGTAATAATTGTAGCTGTAATAGCGGTAGTAGCCGCAGTATCCGGGGCCGCAGCGGCAATTGCAGATGAGGACAAAGAAGAAGAGTAGAGAAAAAGAACGTTCCTGAATGGAAATTATTCCAGACGGGAACGTCCTTTTTTGTCTTTTACAATGTTATAAATCGATACCAAGTCCTTCAAAAAGCACTTTCATAGAGTCTATTTCAAGAATCAGAATCATGGCACTTTTAATCTGGGTATGGGCAAAACTTAACCGTTCATCAATAAAGAGAACCTGATAATCCAGTTTTGTAAATTCTTTTTCCGGGACAGCCAGAATTTCACCAATGGTACCAAGATGGTTCTGCGGTGGTTCAATATCAATAAAGGTATTTGTCATTTTTGCAATAGAATTTACATAAGCAGCAGTTGTGATGTTTGCCATTTCGCGCAATACGGATAAATCCATATCATCCAGTGAATCAATGGAAGCGACATTTTTTTTATAAAAGGTGTTGATAAGCCGGCTGGCAAATTCTTTCTCCACAATCTGAAGCATAACACCATTCATATCACCTTTTACATTTACAGTCATACCAATAGCAGTTTTATCTGCCCCACCAAGATAATCTGCAGCTTTGGTATAATCCATCAGGCAGATATTTGGCACTTCAATATCTACCGGTGTATTTAAGAGGCCTGCCAGTGCAGTAGCAGCATTACCGGAACCGATGTTGCCAATTTCAGCTAGAACGCTTAAATGCATAGAATCCAGTTCTTTTAAATTTAGCATAGACATAAAAACTCTCCCTTTGTCATTACAGTATAAATTTTTCTCGTTTTCGTTTATTATAACATAGGATACAGGCAATGAGAATGGATTTTTATGGCATTTCGAAAGGAATTATAAAGAATTTTGAAGAATAAAAAACTCACCCTTGACAAAAGTGCCTGGCAAATTTAATATAATGCCTAGAGATAAAGGTAATGAGAAAGAGGAGTACATCGGTACGGTTCTAAGAGAGGACGGCTCATCGGCTGAAAGGTTGTCTGAATACGACAGATGGAAGGTAGCTTTCGAACCGGAAGACCCAGAAAGCCTGCAAACGGAATCTCATAAAGAATCCCAGAATGGCATAAGTTTTCCCGGCACTCCACGTTACGGAGAAGAGATATGCATAGATACTATGTATAACGAAGGTGGTACCGCGCTGATTCGCCCTTCTTATCCAGTTGGATAGGGAGGGCTTTTTTAACTTTACAGAAAATTGCTTTTCTGTAAAGAAAAACATGTGCCTTTAGAACAGCAGTATTTCCTATCAAAAGTCCCATACCTTTCAGATAACTGAAATGTCTATGAATAAAGATAGCACTTTTACAAATTACGAAACGTCCAATTTAGAAAAAGGAGAACAATTATGAGCAAAGAACTTGCAAAAACCTACGACCCAAAAGGGATTGAAGACCGACTTTATAAGAAATGGGAAGACAATGGATATTTCCATGCACAGGCTGACCGCAGCAAGAAACCGTTTACCATTGTAATGCCGCCGCCAAATATTACCGGACAGCTTCATATGGGACATGCATTGGATAATACCATGCAGGATATATTAATCCGTTACAAGAGAATGCAGGGATATAATGCATTATGGCAGCCGGGAACAGACCATGCAGCCATTGCAACAGAGGTAAAGGTTATTGATTCCTTAAAGAAGCAGGGAATTGACAAGAATGACCTCGGAAGAGAAGGCTTCTTAGAAAAATGCTGGGAGTGGAAGGATGAGTATGGCAGCCGCATCATCAACCAGTTAAAGAAAATGGGTTCTTCCGCAGACTGGAGCAGAGAACGTTTTACCATGGATAAAGGATGCTCTGATGCAGTTCTTGAAGTATTTATAAAATTATATGAAAAAGGTCTTATTTATAAAGGCTCCCGTATTGTAAACTGGTGTCCTGTCTGCAAGACATCTATTTCCGATGCCGAGGTAGAACATGAAGAACAGGATGGCTTCTTCTGGCATATCAATTATCCGGTAGTAGGAGAAGCGGGAAGATTCGTAGAAATCGCAACCACCCGTCCGGAGACTTTATTTGGTGATACTGCAGTAGCAGTAAATCCGGATGATGAACGTTATCAGGATATTATCGGAAAAATGTTAAAGCTTCCGATGACAGACCGTGAGATTCCGGTTATTGCAGACTCCTATGTAGATAAAGAATTTGGAACCGGATGTGTAAAGATTACACCGGCTCATGACCCGAACGACTTTGAAGTGGGAAAACGTCATAATCTGGAAGAAATCGTTGTTATCAATGATGATGCAACCATGAACAGCAAAGCCGGCAAATATGCGGGCATGGACAGATACGAATGCCGGAAAGCACTGGTAGAGGATTTAGAGAAGGAAGGACTTTTGGTAAAAGTTGTTCCGCATTCCCATAACGTAGGAACCCATGACCGCTGTGGCACAACCGTAGAGCCAATGATTAAACAGCAGTGGTTTGTAAAAATGGATGATTTAATCAAACCGGCAGTAGAAGGTGTAAAGAATGGAGATATCAAGCTCCTTCCAAAACGTATGGAGAAAACCTACTTTAACTGGACGGATAATATCCGTGACTGGTGTATTTCCAGACAGCTCTGGTGGGGACATCGTATTCCTGCATATTACTGTGATGAATGCGGAGAAATGGTAGTATCTAAGAACGCACCGGAGAAATGTCCGAAGTGCGGCTGCACCCATATGACACAGGATCCGGATACTCTGGATACCTGGTTCTCTTCTGCATTATGGCCATTCTCAACCTTAGGCTGGCCGGAGAAAACAGAAGACTTAGATTATTTCTATCCGAATGATGTATTAGTAACAGGATACGATATTATTTTCTTCTGGGTAATCCGTATGATTTTCTCAGGATATGAGCAGATGGGCAAAGCACCATTCCATACTGTATTATTCCACGGACTGGTTCGTGATTCCCAGGGCCGTAAGATGAGTAAATCTCTTGGAAATGGAATTGACCCGTTAGAGGTTATTGATAAATATGGTGCAGATGCCTTGAGACTGACACTGATTACCGGAAATGCACCGGGAAATGATATGCGTTTCTACTGGGAGCGTGTAGAAGCATCCCGTAACTTTGCCAATAAAGTGTGGAATGCATCCCGTTTCATTATGATGAACTTAGAGGGCATGGAGGTAACAGAGCCTGCAATTTCTGACCTGGCACCGGAAGATAAATGGATTCTTTCAGCAGTTAATACATTGACCAAAGATGTAACAGAAAATATGGATAAATTCGAACTTGGTATTGCAGTACAGAAAGTATATGACTTTATCTGGGATGAATTCTGTGACTGGTATATCGAGATTGCCAAAGTTCGTACTTATAAGAAAGACGAGGATGCCAGGGCTGCCAACAGTGCACTCTGGACACTTCGTACTGTATTAGGACAGGCATTAAAATTATTACATCCATATATGCCATTTATCACAGAAGAAATCTACTGTACCTTAAATCCGCAGGAAGAGACCATTATGCTGGCTGACTGGCCGGTTTACAAAGAAGAGTGGAATTTCTCGGCAGAAGAAGAGATGCTTGCTCATGTAAAAGAGCTGGTAAAAGGCATCCGTAACTTAAGAACAGAGATGGATGTTCCACCATCCAGAAAGGCAAAGGTATTTATCGTATCTGAAGACAAAGCACTTTGTGAGACCTTCGAGAGCATGAAGAAAACATACCAGAATCTTATCAGTGCCAGCGAGATTGATGTCCAGTCCGATAAGGCAGGAATCGGAGAAGATGCAGTATCCGTAGTTATTCCGGGAGCTGTTGTATACATGCCGTTGGAAGACCTGGTAGATATGGAAAAAGAAAAAGAGCGTCTTTTGAAAGAAGAAGAGCGTCTTAAGAAAGAACTTGCCCGCTCCCACGGCATGTTAAATAATGAGAGGTTTGTAAGCAAGGCACCTGCTGCAAAGATTCAGGAAGAGAAAGATAAGCTTGCAAAATATGAGCAGATGATGGCTACCGTACAGGAGCGTCTGGCTCAGATGAAATAGTTACAAAAGTTAAAAGACAGGTATTGTCGATTCGCCGCAGTTTCTGCGGCGAAAACTTTTTATGGAAACAGGATAACCTCTTGAAAAAATTTTCCACTATATTATACTTATAAAAGTGGTGACAAAAATGACTTATGAAGAGATTTGCAATTATATATATGAAATACCAAAGTTCACAAAGAAAAACAGTTTAGAGCATACGAAAGAGATTCTGCGGAGGCTTTCTATCAGAGAGCATCAGTTTGAAATCATCCATGTGGCAGGAAGCAATGGCAAAGGAAGTGTCTGTGCATTTATCAATCAGGTGCTGGTGGAACATGGATGTGAAGTGGGACTCTTTACTTCTCCGCACCTTGTATGCATGGAAGAGCGTTTCGTAATCAATGGCGAAAAGTGCAGTCAGGAAGAATTTGTAGAAAGCTTTGAGGCAGTGCAGAAGGTGGTAGAGCAGATGGAAGCAGAAGGACTGCCGCATCCAGCATTTTTTGAATATCTTTTTGCCATGGGCATGTATCTTTTTCAGAAGCGGAAAGTACATTATCTTATTTTAGAGACCGGACTTGGAGGAAGGTTAGATGCAACGAATATATTTGAGGAACCGTTGCTTACGATTATTACATCTATCAGTCTCGAGCATACACAGATTTTAGGAGATTCCATTGAAGCAATTGCAGGAGAAAAGGCAGGGATTATCAAAGAAGGCGTTCCTGTTATCTTTGATGGAAGTAATGAAACAGCGGCAGAAGTGATAAGGCAGACTGCAAGGGCAAAAAGAGCACCTTATTACTGTATTTCTTTAGAAAGTCTTAAAATTCATAAAATAACCGGGAAAACTATTGATTTTTGTTATACCAATGGGTATGATGTTGTTGATTTGAAAATCCCGTTTCCGGCAGAATATCAGATGATGAATGCGTCACTGGCATATCGGGCGTTATCTGTCCTTCAGGTGGAAACCGGAATTGGAAAAGCAGAGATTATCTCTGCAATGGAACATACCAGATGGATGGGCAGAATGCAGCAGGCAGAGCCATTTATCTATTTTGATGGAGCACATAATGCAGATGGTATTGCCCACTTTGTGAAAAATGTGCAGAAGATTGCGGAAGAAAAGCCGGTTCTTCTTTTTTCCATGATGGAAGAGAAGAATCATAAAGAAGCAGTAAAAGTACTGTGCAAGGAAGTTTCGTGGGATAGTATTGTACTGACTCGCATCCCGGACAGCCGTGGAATTGACCCATTGAAATTGCAGGATGAATTTATGGCAAACGGCCGGGAAACAGTAGTAATAGAAGACTGTGCACAGGCATACAGATATGTAAAGGAATACAGGAAGGACAACCAGATGGTATTCTGTGCGGGTTCCCTGTATTTGATTGGAGAATTGGAAAAGATAGCAGGAGGAAATGAAGCATGATAGATTTTGAAGAAGAATTAAAGAAATTCAAACCAAGCCTGGAAGTAGAAGAGGCAGAGGAAGCTATTTACAATCAGGACTTAACGGATATGACAGACATTTTAAGAGAAATGATGAAAGAAGCAAGACGACAGTAGAATTCGTTAAGTGAGGTAAAGTATGAAATGTTATAATTGCGGAGCAGATCTGACAGGGGACAACCGTTGTCCGAACTGTGGAATTGATGTAAAAGTATATAAGAAAATTGTGATGACCTCTAATTATTATTATAATCAGGGATTAGAGCGAAGCAATGTCCGTGATTTATCCGGAGCGATTGAAAGTCTTAAGAAGAGTCTTCGGTTTGATAAGACGAACATTCAGGCAAGAAATCTCCTGGGACTGGTACTTTTTGAGACCGGTGAGGCGGTATCTGCCATGGGTGAATGGGTAATTAGTAAGAGCCTTCAGCCAAAGGATAATGATGCAGGACGTTATCTGGACGCTGTGCAGAAGAATCCGGCACAGTTAGAAACGGTAAATCAGACCATTAAGAAATACAATCAGGCATTGTTATATTGCAGACAGAATAGTACAGATCTTGCAATTATCCAGTTGAAGAAGGTATTGTCCTTAAACCCGAGACTGGTAAAGGGACATCAGCTGCTGGCTCTTTTGTACATGAAAGAGAATAAATTCGAGCAGGCAAAGAAGTCATTGCGGGCAGCTATGAAAATTGATTCCAGCAATACGATTACACTGCGTTACATGAAAGAGACCAATCAGATGCTGCGCAGTGCCAACAGCGGTAAGAAGAAAAAGAAAGAAGATGACCTTATTTCCTATAAGAGTGGAAATGACCTCATTATCCAGCCGACAAAATTCAAAGATACTTCAGGTTTTGCCACGATACTGACCATTTTGCTTGGGGTGGCAATTGGTGTTGCAGTCACCTGTTTCCTTGTAGTGCCAAGTGTAAGACAGAAGGCAAAGAGTGATGCCAATACATCAGTGGTTCAGGCAAATGATACCATAACCACGAAGAATCAGCAGATTACCAATCTGGAAAATCAGATTGATGACCTGAACCAGCAGGTGTCTTCTGCAAAAAGCGATTCCGAGGAGACTTCCAATAAGATTAACAGCTATGACCAGCTGCTTTCAGCATATAAATCCTTCCAGGAGGGAGATATTACAGCAGCAGGAGATGCACTTTCCGGTGTGAAGGAAGAAAACCTTTCCGATACCGCAAAGGAAATTTATCAGAATATCAACGCAACTGTAAATGACCAGTATCTTCAGGTGACTTATGCAGACAGTTATCAGGCATACAGTAATTATAACTATGAAGAAGCGAAGAACGGATTTGAAAAGGTAGTAGAGATGGATGAGGCATACCAGGATGGCAATGCGATTTATTATCTGGCACAGACCTACCGGAATTTGGGCGAGAATGAAAAAGCCATCGAATACTATCAGAAAGTGATTGATGGTTATCCGAATACGGAACGTGCAGCCAATTCTTCCCGCTATCTGGAAGAATTACAGAATGCAGAACAGTAACAGAATAAAGAAAAACAGTTTACAAAAGACGTCAGGCAGATTGCCGGGCGTCTTTTGTAGTTTACAGGAAATTGCTTTCCTGTAAACTACAAAACGCACCGCGAGGATGCACACTGCGGCGTATAAGGTAGATGTCGCAAGCGACCGCCGCAGGCGCGGGAATGTGCCAGGGCAGATTCTTTTTTCGTAATGTATATGGAGGATAGAAGAATGGAATTTAAGTATGAATTAGAAAATGGATGTCTTACCATCCGGGTACCAAAGGAGTTGGATCATCATTGCGCCACACAGCTGCGGGCAGAGGCAGATTTACTGATTGATTCTTACCGGGTTAACAAACTGGTTTTTGATTTTGCCGGTACAGAATTTATGGACAGTTCAGGAATTGGCGTGGTAATCGGAAGGTGCCGGAATATGAATTACAGTGGTGGAAAAGTGGTGGCAGAGAATATGAATGAGCGGATCCGGAAAATTTTTGTGGTATCAGGTCTGCATAAACTGGTTCAGATGAAAGAAGGGGAGAAGAAGGAGGCATGAAAATGGAGGCTGTAAATATGGAAAGAAGAAATGAGATGAAACTGGAATTTGAGGCATTATCCGTAAATGAAGGATTTGCCAGAGTAGCGGTAGCAGCATTTTGCGCCCAGATGAATCCCACACTGGATGAGTTAGAGGATATTAAAACTGCGGTATCGGAGGCGGTAACCAATGCCATTATCCATGGCTATGAAGAAAAGGAGGGAACGGTAGTGATGCAGTGCTGTCTTTCCGGAAGTACCGTACATATTACCGTAAAAGACAGCGGGAAGGGAATTGCGGATATTGAACGGGCAAAGGAGCCGTTTTTTACGACAAGGCCGGAGCTGGAACGGTCCGGTATGGGCTTTTCTTTTATGGAGGCTTTCATGGATGAAGTAGAAGTACGGTCAAAGGTCGGAGAAGGAACTGTTATAAAAATGAAAAAAAATCTGGTGCGGGAAAGTTAAGTGGAGAATGGAACAGACAATTGCTTATATCAAACGGGCACACAAAGGGGATAAGCAGGCAAGAGATACGCTGGTGCTTGGAAATCAGGGACTGGTCTGGAGTGTGGTACAAAGATTTTTAGGAAGAGGACATGATAAAGAAGAACTGTTTCAGATTGGATGCATCGGACTGATGAAGGCAGTGGATAAATTTGATGTAAGTTATGAGGTATGCTTTTCCACTTATGCAGTACCGGTGATTATGGGAGAAATCCGCCGCTTCCTGAGGGATGATGGCATGGTGAAGGTCAGCAGGAGCATGAAAGAAAAAGGCTATCTTATCAGCAATGCAAGAAAGGAACTGACAGACATGCTTGGAAGGGAGCCGGAGTTAAAGGAACTGGCAGAAAAAGCCGGGCTTTCGGAGGAAGAGATTGTCCTTGCAGTGGAAGCCAATGGAGAAGTAGAATCCATTTACCAGAGCGTCTATCAGTCAGATGGCAGTGAAATCTATCTATTGGACCGGTTAAAGGATAAGAAAAATGCGCAGGAAGAACTGGAAAATAAGCTTCTGATAGAAGAATTGCTGCAACAGTTATCCGGAAGGGAGCAGCAGCTGATTAAGATGCGTTATTTTGAAAATGCCACGCAAAGCCAGATTGCAGCAAAGCTTGGCACCAGTCAGGTGCAGGTCAGCCGCATGGAGAAGAAAATATTACTACAGATGAGAAAATATATGAGCCAGGGTTGACAAACAAAGGGGGTGGAAATATACTAAAAAAGGATTAAGCAAGATTCCCTTGTCAAAGTGTTCCGGCTTTGATGGGGACTTTTTTTTACAGGAAAAGAAGAGAAAGGAAGTGGAAAGATGATTAAGTACTATTGCAGTGAACAGAACCGTATCACCGAAATTGAATCACCAGGGGAGGATTGCTGGATTTCCCTTGTAAATCCAACAGAGGCAGAAGTCGCAGCAATGGTAAATCAGTATGGAATTGATGCAGATGCCATGCGTTCCGCACTGGATACGGACGAGCGCTCGCGTATTGAAACAGATGAGAATTATACTATGGTATTGGTTAATATCCCGAATATTGAAACCCATAATGATAAGGAACTTTATGATACCATTCCACTTTCTATTTTTGTGGTAAAAAAAGCAGTCATTACAGTAAGTCTTGAGAAGACTCCGATATTAGAAGCATTTGCCAATGGCACGGTGCGGGATTTTAATCCTGCCATGCGTTCCCGCTTTGTGCTTCAGATTTTGTACCGGACATCCTCTCTTTTCTTACAGTACTTAAGAAGTATTGACCGCCAGAGCGAAATTGTGGAAAACAAGCTGCACAAGTCCACACAGAACCGGGAGTTAATCGAACTTTTGAAACTGGAAAAGAGTCTGGTTTACTTTACGACAGCACTCCGCTCCAATGAGGTGGTATTGGAAAAATTATTTAAAAATGACAATATTAAAAAATATCAGGAAGATGAAGAACTTCTTGAGGATGTTATTGTTGAAAACAAGCAGGCAATTGAGATGGCAAATATTTACAGCGGTATTTTGAGCGGAATGATGGATGCTTTTGCATCCGTTATTTCCAATAATCTGAATGTGGTAATGAAGGTGCTTGCCATAATTACAGCTGTACTTTCTGTTCCGACTATGATATTCTCAGCATATGGCATGAATGTGGCTGCAAAGGGAATGCCGTTCGCAGAGAGTCCTTATGGATTTCTTATTATCGTATTAATCGCAGTGGTATGCAGTCTCATTGTTGCATTAATCTTTGCTAAGACAAAGATGTTTAAATAAAAGTAGGGGATGGAAGGTAATATGTACGACAATTATGTGTTTGACCTGTATGGAACACTGGTAGATATCCATACAGAGGAAAACGATGCTAAGGTATGGGAAAAACTGAGTCTGTTTTACGGATTTCATGGAGCTTTATATGACCCGCAGGAATTACAGGAATCTTATCTGGCATTGATTCAAAGCAAAGAGACAGATTTAAAGGGAGAGTTGGAAAAGGAGCCACACTATGCCCATGAGGCATTTCCGGAGATTCGTATTGAAGAAGTATTCAAAGAGCTTTATGCGAAGAAGGGGATAAAGGCTGATGATGCGCTGGCAGTTCATACCGGACAGTTCTTCCGGGTACTGACCATGGAGTATGTGCGGATTTATGATGGCGTAAGAGAATTATTAAAAGCATTGAAAAAATGTGGTAAAAAGGTATATCTTTTATCCAATGCCCAGAGAATCTTTACGGAATATGAGATGAATTATTTGGATATTACAAAATATTTTGACGATATTTTAATTTCATCCGATTATGGAACCAAGAAACCGGACATCCGTTTTTTTGAACAACTGATAGAAAAGTATCATCTGGATGTGAAGAAAACACTGATGATAGGAAATGATGTACGTTGTGACATCAACGGGGCCAAAGAGGCAGGCCTTGACACTTTTTACATTCATTCGAATATTTCTCCAAAAGATGACAAAAAGCCGGACAGTACCTATTACCTGCCTGCAATGGATATGAAAAAAGTAAAAGAACTTATCCTGCAAAACGCTTCCGGTACTCACGGGGTGTAACATAAAAGCGTTTCTTAAACAGCCGGTTGAAGTAAGAGAGGTTGTCAAAGCCTACTTCAGCGGCAATGTCTAATATAGAAGCTTCAGACGAAATAAGCAGCCGGCTGGCCATGGTCAGCCGGTAATCATTTAAATATTCTGTAAAAGTAGTTCCCATGGTATTTTTGAAAAACTTCATAAAATGAGACTGGCTTAAGTCCAGCGCATCTGCCATTTCTTCAATGGAAATTTTACTGGCATAATTTGTCTCAATATATTTAATGATGCGTTTCATTTTTTCCAGGGATTTCTGGTTCTTGCGGGCGACACTTGTTTCGCAGCAGTTAGAAATCAGAATGGAAAAGAGCAGGAAAAGCTGTCCTTTAATCACAAGCTGGAAGGCCGGGGGATTGGTCCTGCAGACTTCATCCGCAGCATTGATACAGCCGGCAACCTCGTTATAGAATGGCATACCCGGTGTAAAATGTGTGGTAAGCCGCAGTGTGCCGTCTAAAAGCGGTGTAAAGTAGCGGCTGTTACAGATGTCTGTCTGTTTGGCAAGGAGCATTTCCAGTTTAAAAATAATATTAATATATTCCATTTTGTAATCGAGATACTGTTCAATGGAATGAACCTGTCCCGGAAGAATCAGAAGAATACTTCCTTCCTGAACCGGGTATTCTTCCAAATCTACGGTAATCAGTCCGCAGCCTTTTTTGATGTAGATAATTTCCGTTTCATCATGCCAGTGGGCAGGCACCCGCTCAAAATCTAAGGGAATTGAACAGGGATAGGTGATATATGGGAAACTTTCTGAACCATGTGATTTCTTTTCCTGGTAATTTTCATATTCGAGAATATTCATGGAAAACGCCTTTCGTCAAAATGTACAAAAAAGTGATTTTTTCTAAAATCACCGAAATATGATAGTATTGTACCACTTTTGATCGGTATATTACAAGAAAATGTAAAAGAAATGTTAGATAATGCATACATAAGAGAACGAACTGAATTCAAATTTTACGGAGGGTCAAAAATGAATTTACAGGAAATCGTAACAAAGAAATATAACAAGGGAATTGCTGATTGCTCTAATGAAGAATTATACTTCGCATTATTAGAGATGACAAAAGCAATGGCTGAGAAGAAAGAAAACCACAACGGAAAGAAAAAATTATATTATATTTCCGCAGAGTTCTTAATTGGAAAACTTCTCTCCAACAACCTGATTAATTTAGGCGTATATGATGAAGTGAGAGATGTACTTGCAGCAAATGGCAAAGACATCTGTGCAATTGAAGAGGTTGAGCCGGAACCATCACTTGGTAACGGTGGTCTTGGAAGACTTGCAGCATGCTTCCTTGATTCTATTGCAACATTAGGATTAAACGGTGATGGAGTTGGACTTAACTATCATTACGGATTATTCAAACAGGTATTTGAAAACAACCTTCAGAAAGAAACCAAGAATCCTTGGATTCAGGATGAAAGCTGGCTGACAAAGACAGATAAGAGCTATCAGGTACAGTTTGGTGGATTTAATGTAACTTCAAAATTATATGATATTGATGTTACCGGATATGAAAACACAACCAACAAGCTTCATTTATTCGATATCGAAACAGTAGATGAGAGCATCGTTGGGGATGGAATTGACTTTGACAAAGAGGATATCAAGAAAAACCTGACATTATTCTTATATCCGGATGACAGCGATGACAAGGGACGTCTCCTTCGTGTTTACCAGCAGTACTTCATGGTAAGCAACGCTGCACAGTTAATCTTAGATGAGGCAGTAGAAAGAGGATGTAACTTGCATGATCTTGCTGATTATGCAGTAATCCAGATTAATGATACCCATCCATCTATGGTAATCCCGGAGATGATTCGTCTGTTAATGGAAAGAGGAATCGGCATGGACGAGGCTATTGCAATCGTTTCCAAGTGTTGTGCATATACCAATCACACCATCTTAGCAGAAGCATTAGAGAAATGGCCAATCTCTTTCTTAGAGAAAGTTGTTCCACAGTTAATGCCAATCATCTACGAATTAAACAACCGTGTAGTTGCTAAATATGATGACAAGTCTGTATACATCATTGATGATGAAAAACGTGTACACATGGCTCATATGGATATCCACTACGGATTCAGCGTAAATGGTGTTGCATACCTTCATACAGAAATCTTAAAAGATTCTGAGTTAAATAACTTCTACAAGATTTATCCTGAGAAGTTCAATAACAAGACAAACGGTATCACATTCCGTCGTTGGTTATTACACTGTGATAAGGGATTGACATCCTTAATCGAAGAACTGATTGGACCAGGATTCAAGAAAGATGCAATGGAACTGGAAAAATTAGGACAGTTCGTAAATGATGATGCAGTATTAGATAAATTACTTGCAATCAAGACTGAGAACAAAGTTGTTCTTAAGAACTACTTAAAGGCAACACAGAACATCGACTTAGATGAGAACTCAGTATTTGATATTCAGATTAAGAGATTACATGAGTACAAGAGACAGCAGATGAATGCACTCTATGTAATTAACAAATATTTTGAAATCAAAGCAGGAAAGAAACCGGCAAGAAAGATTACTGCAATCTTTGGCGCAAAGGCAGCTCCGGCTTACATTATTGCAAAAGACATTATCCATTTAATTCTCTGCTTACAGCAGTTAATTGCAAATGACCCGGAAGTAAGCCCATACTTACAGGTTGTTATGGTAGAGAACTACAATGTTACTTTAGCTGAGAAATTAATCCCGGCAGCAGATATCCATGAGCAGATTTCCTTAGCTTCTAAAGAGGCATCCGGAACATCTAACATGAAGTTCATGTTAAATGGTGCAGTAGCAATCGGAACCATGGACGGAGCAAACGTAGAAATGCATCAGTTAGTAGGAGATGATAACATCTACATCTTCGGAGAGTCTTCTGACGAAGTAATTGAGCATTACGCAAAAGCTGATTATGTATCACGCAAGTATTATGATAATGATGCAGATATCAAACGTGCAATCGACTTCATCGTAAGTGATGAAATGAAAGCAATCGGAAATGCAGAGAACTTAGAGAGACTTTTCAATGAGTTAATCAACAAAGACTGGTTCATGACTCTTCCGGATTTCGAATCTTATCGTGCAAAGAAAGATGAAATGCTTGCAGATTATGAAGATAGAAAAGCATGGGCAAAAATGATGCTGACAAACATCAGCAAAGCCGGCTTCTTCTCATCTGACCGTACAATTGAGCAGTACAACAAAGATATTTGGAAATTAGACTAAATTTTGATAAAAGTATTCTCCAACCTTTAAAAACAATGAGGGACAGATAGAAATATCTGTCCCTTGTTGCGTTTTATGAAATACGACTTAGAGCTTCAATCCCTTTAACAGTGCGCCAAGGCTGGTAGAAGCACTTTCATCAGAGGTGTAGGTGGATAAGTCTTCTTTTTCTTCTACAGAAGTATCTACCATTTCTTCTTCCAATGCACGCATGCTTAAGCTGATTTTGCCGTCGTTGGTATTTAAAAGCTTGGCTTTTACATGCTGTCCTTCCTTTAATACTTCGGAAGGCTTGTTGATACGGCGTTCACAAATCTGGGAAATGTGGACAAGTCCCGTAAGTCCGTCCCCAAGGTTGATAAATGCACCATATGGCATCAGGCTTTCCACGGTTCCTTCTACAATACTGCCCGGAACTAACATGGCAATCTTGTGATTCCTCTCTTCTGCTTCTTTTTCAAGAGCAACGGATTTACCGGAGAGCACCAGACGGTCATCTTCCTCGTCTACAGTAATGACACGGACTTCTAATTCTTTGCCAACATAGCTTTCGGTATCTTCTACATAGGCTGTGGTAATCTGTGAAGCCGGAATAAATCCGCGAATGCCATAAAGGTATGCAACCACACCGGCTTTTACCGCTTCACTGACCTTTACGGTAACAACGGTTTCGTTTTCCAACAGCTCTTTTAACTTATCCCAGGCAAGCACTTCGTTGGCTTCTTTCATGGAAAGTAAAATGTTGCCTTCTCCATCATCCCGGCGGATGACCGTTGCTTCTAAGACATCTCCCGGATGAATGTGCTCGTCAATGACAAAGGATGGGTCGTTGCTGACTTCATCTGCTTTGATGATTCCCGGGGCATAATACTTTAAGTCCAATGTGATGGCGTCTTCATCCACAGAGATAACGGTTCCGGTTAAGATGTCTCCTTCGTTGATTTTCCGGAAGGAAGCCTCAAGCTCTGCTTCAAAGTCCTGCATGGTTTCTTTTGCTTCGTTTTCTGACATAGTAAAACCTCTTTTCTTATCTGATTCTGGTTAGGCGATTGCGAAAGGGGACAGGAGCTGCCGGAAGAATATTACGGGATTCACAGGAGATTTATCTTTATCCGGTATGAAATGCCAACAGTTCTTATAATGCGTGTTTTTCTTAATTGTAAACTGTCTTTCCGGTTGCTTTGGCTGAATATCGACGCTGTCCGCCGGGCACAGATGCCACATAATGCCTGCAAGGGGCACTGGGAATTTCGGCATACTTTTTCTTTTGCCTGGCAACCGGCACAAATTCACATCCATGTTCAATTGTGCCTCGCTGGTACATCCCTGTACCAGCGTTGCCTGTTGCCAGACAAAATTCCCAGTGCCCCTAACAGCCCTTATCAGGCATCTGTGCTTCGGCGAACCGTGCCGATATTCTGACAAACATTGGAAAGACTGTTTTAATAGCAAAAAGAAAGACACGCATTTTAGAACTGTGGTATTTCGTAGCGAAAGATAATCCCCTGTGAATCCGTGATATTATTGGGGCAATCATCTTTCTGTCCCGCTTCGCAATCGCCTAACCATATGCATGAGAATAACTCATGATTTTTCTTGCAGTGTATCACAGGAAACGAAGAAAAACAAGCCGGGGCGAGGTTGAAAGAAGAACCTTAATTTGCTATACTAAAGCGGATGAAAGCGAGGCAATTATGAAGAAAATAAAATATATGGCAGTTGTACTTGCCACAGGACTACTGTTGGCCGGCTGTGAGGAGGATGAGACACAGAATAATAAAGATGCATATCGGCAGATAGGCATCAACTGTATGCAGGAGGGTGACTATGAAGGCGCCATTGATGCATTTCAGAATGCACTGGACCAGTCGCTGGCAGTTGTGGGAGAAGAAGAAATAGATACCTGTTATTATAAAGCAGCAGCACAGTATGCCGCAGGAAAGAAAGAGGATGCCATTGAGACATATCAGGCATTAATCAATTATGACAAGAAAAATGCCCAGGCATATTTCCTGTTAGGAGAACTGTACCGGAAAGAAAATGACATGGATAAAGCAAAAGAAAATTTTAATCTGGCAGCACAGTATGCCGGCAGTGACTATGAAATGTATATTGCTTTGTACCAGGAGTGTTATGCCGCAGGAATGCAGACCGAAGGTCAGGAGTATCTGAAAAAAGGTATTGAAGCAGGTGGTAAATCAGCGGAGGACTATGCCCAGAGAGGCAGAATTTATCTATTACTGGGAGATTATGATAATGCGGAAACAGAGCTTACGACAGCTATTAATAAAAAGAGCACGGAAGCTTCTTTGTATATGGCACAGCTCTATGAAGTGAAAGGCGAAGATGAGAAGGCAGCCGGATTATATAAAGAATATATTGATGAAAACCAGGATAATCCGACAGCATTGATTTGTCTGGGAGGAATGGAATTAGAAAAAGGTAATTATGATAGTGCAATAAACTATCTTAAGATGGCACTGGATTTAGATGCAGGCTCACAGAAGCAGGAGGCGCAGCGTAATCTGATACTGGCATATGAACAGAGCGGAGATTTCGCATCTGCAAAAAGCGAGATGGAGGATTATACAAAGAATTATCCGAATGACGAAGAAGCTGCCCGGGAATACTTGTTTTTGATGACACGTTAAGCAAAAAGGGCAAAATGTATGGGACAGGAAAACGAGGGAAAAAGGCAGAGAGGAACAATACGAAAATGAGCGAAACCTATGAGATTATCGTGCTGGATTTAGATGGCACCTTAACCAATTCAAAGAAAGTCATTACACCAAAGACGAAAGACGCACTGATGCGGATTCAAAAGGAAGGGAAAAAAGTAGTGCTGGCATCCGGCCGTCCTACCGGGGGCATCGTAAAGCTGGCAGACGAACTGGATTTGAAGAGCTATGGCGGATTTGTACTGGCATTTAATGGTGGAAAGATTATTAATTATGAGACCGGAGAGATTGTATACAATAAGACAATACCGGTAGAACTGGTGCCGGCAGTGTATGAGCAGGCATGCAGACTGGGTGTGGGCGTGCTTACTTATAAAGGAAATACCATCATCCATGGAAACGGAGTGAATGAATACAGCAGTATCGAGGCAAAAATTAACGGAATGCCGATGGAAGAGGTAGATAATTTCGCAGAATATGTAGATTATCCGGTAAATAAATTCCTGATGACAGGAGAACCGGAAAAGATTGCAAAAGCACAGGATGTGATGCGGCAGACCTTTGGAGAACAATTAAACATTTTTCGCTCAGAACCGTTTTTCTTAGAAATTGTTCCACCATCCATTGATAAGGCATATTCTCTTGGAAAACTGTTAGAATATCTGGGAGAAAAGAAGGAGCAGATGATCTGCTGTGGAGATGGCTTTAATGACAAGTCTATGATTGCATTTGCCGGGCTTGGTGTGGCAATGGCAAACGCACAGCCGGAGGTAAAAGAGGTCGCAGATTATATTACCACCTCCAATGATGAAGACGGAGTGGCACTTGTAATAGACAGATTCATGTAAGGAAGGCGTATGGCATGCAGAAAATAACAGAACTATTGTCAAAGGGAAAATCACCATATCATGTAACAGAATGGACAGGAAAGCAGTTACAGGAGGCAGGGTATGAAGAATTAAAGCTACAGGAATCCTGGCAGCTTCATGCAGGCGGTAAATACTATGTAAGACCGTATTCCGGTATGGTAGCAGCATTCGCTGTTCCGGAACAGCTGGACAGAAAGACGGCACTCCGCCTGATGCTGGCTCATACAGATTTTCCATGTTTTAAAATAAAACCGAATCCTGAAGTGAAGACGAAGGATTACAGGCAGTTAAATGTGGAGCCATATGGCGGTATGCTCAAAAATACATGGTTTGACCGTCCACTTGGAATTTATGGGAAAGTGGTATTAGAATCGGAACATCCATTTGCACCGGAAGTAAAGCTTTTCGGAAGTGAGGAACCGGCAGCAGTGATTCCGTCATTAGCACCACACCTGAACCGTGAGGCAGGCGGAAAACAGGAATATGATATGCAAAGAGAACTGCTTCCACTGTTTGGAATAGAGCGGGACGGAGACGTTACAGAGAATTTCTTTACGGATTACTTAAAAGAGCATCTTGGGGCAGAGGCAAATGAGGTTTTAAGCTATGATTTATTCCTTACCAATATGGATGAACCGGAATTAATAGGAAGTGATAAGGAGCTTCTTTCTTCTCCGAGAATCGATAATCTGGCATCGGTAGCAGCAATTGTGGAGACAATGTGTGAAAAAACGACCGGAGATTCACTGGTTGTGGCAGGATTATTTGATAATGAGGAAATCGGCAGCCGCTCCAAGCAGGGAGCAGACAGCAGTCTTCTTAAGGATATCATAATGAAGATTGGTGCAGCCTTTGGAATGGCAGAAACAGAGGTAAATGATATGCTCCGGGGAGGCTTTCTCTTGTCTATAGACGGAGCTCATGCTGTACACCCGAATTACACAAATAAATCAGATATTACGAATGATGTGATATTGGGAAAAGGAATTACCGTAAAGACTTCTGCCAGCCAGCGGTATCTTTCTGACAGTGAGGCAACAGCGGTGGTGATGCAGCTTTGTAAAAAGACAGATATTCCATATCAGGTGCAGGTAAACCGTTCGGGCATGCCGGGTGGACAGACCCTTGGACCAATTGCGGTTTCCTACCTGCCAATGCAGGGGGCGGATATTGGAATTCCAATGCTTGCCATGCATTCCGCAAGAGAACTGGCAGATATGGGAGATTATCAGGCATTGGTAATGTTTTTGAAAATATTTTCTGCATAAAGAAATTGCAAAAAAGGTTGGACTTTTTGGAAAAATATCACAAAATGTCGTTGACAATCGGTAAGATTCAGTACAAAATTAGTAGTATAACGTAATGCACAGAAAGTGCATTGATTGGAGGAAATATATGGCATTGGGAAAGAACAAAAAAATTGTAAATCTGGTTCAGTCAATCAGTGAGATGAAAGAAGAGAATTATGCTGCAGGTTTACCGGAACTGCAGAATATGTATGAGCGAATGAACGCTGGCAGACGTCAGCTTGCACAGGTATATGGGGAAGATATGAAGGCAGTTATGACAATGAGTGCTTTGGGTCTGAAAGTTGGACATGATACCGTAAAGATGACAACGGCAGCAGAAGATGTCAATGCAGCAACAAAGACAATCCATGATGCAACAGCAGAAACATCCAGTATTGCAGAGGAAGTAAGAAATTCCCATGAGGGTCTGACCAATACAATTATTGATGTATCAGAGAAAACTACTGATATTTATAAGAAGATAGAGAATGGCCAGGAAGAACTGACAGCTATCCGGGATTTGTCCAAAGATGCAATCTCAGAATCCACAGAAATGAAGAAAAATATGGATGCATTGATGGATGTTATCAATCATATGAATGAAGTCATTGAAGGCATCAATGCAATTTCCGAACAGACCAACCTGCTGGCATTGAACGCATCAATCGAGGCAGCAAGAGCAGGAGAAGCAGGAAAGGGATTTGCCGTTGTAGCGGAAGAAATACGTCAGCTGGCAGAGGGAACCAAGCAGTTAACCGGAAATATGGGTGAATTCGTAGAAGGAATCCGCGATGCTTCTGAGAAGAGTTCTAAGAGTGTGGATGTTGCAATTACATCTCTTGACAATATTGATCAGAAGATTAATGCTGTATGGAATATTAATGACGAGAACAAGAAAAATGTTGGAACCATCAGCGAATCGATTGGTTCCCTTGCTGGTATCAGTGAAGAAATCAGCAGCTCCATGAATGTGCTGGAAACCCAGGTGTCCTGTATTGAGGACCAGTGCAGTAATCTCAGCAATGATGCAGAATTGCTGACCGTTATAAATGTAAATTTAAAAGGTTCGTTAGAACCATTAACCCAGGTTGAAACGGGTATGGATAATGTGGCGAAGGTTATAGGAGAAATGAGCCGTGATGCATTTTACCGTATGGATAATGCAGTTTTTGATACTTATGTACAAAAAGCAATGGAAGCACATAGGGCATGGCTTGAGACTTTACATACCATGGTAACTGAGAAGAATGTCCTTCCGTTACAATTTGATGATACAAAATGCGGCTTTGGTCATTTTTACCATTCCATGCATCCGGGAAATCCGGCAATTGCACCGGTCTGGAATGCGCTGGCAGAGAAACACAGAAGATTCCATGGCTATGGAAAAGAAGTGCAGCAGGCACTGTTCGATGAAAATGCGGAAAGAGCAGAAGAAATTTATCAGGAAGCAGAGAAATGCTCAAATGAATTACAGAATGATTTTGCTTCAATTTTAAATATTTCTGCAGGATTATCCCAGAACGGACAGAGTGTGTTTGCGTAAACAGAAAGTAAGAAAAGGATATTTTATGCCTGAATTTTTTGAAAACAATGAAATGGAAGAAAGAGTCATCCTGGTTGGCGTAAGCAGCCAGGATGGCGATGATACAGAAGACTCCCTGGATGAATTGGAGGAGCTGGTGAAGACTGCCGGAGCAGTAACGGTGGGCAGGGTAATCCAGAACCGTCAGACAATACATCCGGGGCTTTATATTGGTAGCGGAAAAGTAGAAGATCTGCTGGATGAAATTGCATGGACCAATGCAACAGGAATTGTCTGCGATGACGAACTAAGCCCGGCACAGCTTCGGAATCTTTCGGATGCCCTGAACGTAAAAGTGATGGACAGAACCTTAATTATCCTTGATATTTTTGCTGCCAGAGCATCTACCAGTGAAGGAAAGATACAGGTGGAACTGGCACAGCTTCGTTACCGCATGAGTCGCCTTTCCGGCATAGGAAAGAGTATGTCAAGGCTGGGAGGAGGAATTGGAACGAGAGGTCCGGGAGAGAAAAAGTTAGAGGTAGACCGTCGTCTGATTGCATCAAGAATCAGCCAGCTCAAACGGGAGTTAGAGGAAGTGAAACGACACCGGGAAGTGAATCGTGTGGCAAGACAGCGGAATCATGTTCCAGTGGCAGCGATTGTAGGGTATACCAATGCCGGTAAATCAACCCTTTTAAATGCTCTGACCGGAGCTGGAATTCTTGCAGAGGATAAACTTTTTGCAACCTTAGACCCGACTACCAGAATGTTAGAACTTCCGGGAAGCCAGAAGCTTTTGCTTACGGATACGGTAGGGTTTATCCGGAAACTGCCGCATCATCTGATTGATGCCTTCCGTAGTACTTTAGAGGAAGCTAAGTATGCAGATTTTATCATTCATGTGGTGGATGCATCCAATCCACAGGCTGCCAAGCAGATGCATATTGTATATGAGACATTGCACCAGTTAGAGGTTACAGATAAAAAGATACTGACATTGTTTAATAAGCAGGATGCTATTACAGACCGGGAACCATTGCGGGATGGCAGGGCAGATATTACTTTACGGGTATCTGCAGCAAGAGGTGATGGCTTAGAAGAACTGAAAGACTGTCTTGCCCGGATACTGCGGGAGAACAAGCGCTATCTTGAGACAGTGCTGCCATATGACAAGGGTGGATTGCTGCAGCAGATAAGAGAAACAGGAGAATTAATAGCAGAAGAATATCTGCCGGAGGGAATTCGTATAGAAGCATATGTACCTCCGGCGCTATTTGAGAAAATACATGCATGAGCAGATTGCCCCAAAACTGCTTGTATGCTAAAATAGGAGCAACAGGAGGTATTCCACATGACAATCTTAATAAAAGGTGGCCGCATTTTAGATCCGGCTACGAAAACAGATGATGTAATGGACCTTTTCATAGAAGATGGAGTCATTACCAAAAGAGGGAAAAATATCAAAAAAAAGGCAGAGAAGACTATTGATGCCAAAGGACTGTATGTAATGCCGGGACTCGTTGATATGCACGTGCATTTGCGGGATCCAGGATTTACCCATAAGGGCGATGTTGAAACAGAAACCCGTTCCGCAGCAAGAGGCGGATATACCACGGTACTTGCAATGCCAAATACCAAGCCGGTGGTAGATAATGCTGATGTGGTACGTTATGTACATCATAAGGCAGAAAGTGTCGGACTGGTGCATGTATTACAGGTTGGCGCTATAACAAAAGGACAGCAGGGAGAGGAATTAGCTGACATCAAAGAGATGGCGGAGGCAGGAAGCCCTGCAATCAGTGAAGATGGCAAATCAGTCATGAATTCACTTCTTGCAAGAGATGCCATGCTGGTAGCAAGAGACTGTAACATTCCGGTACTGTCACATTGCGAAGATAAGAATCTGGTTGGCTCCGGTGTGGTCAACGAAGATGAGAATGCAAAACGCTGGGGACTGGCTGGAATTACCAATTCCGTAGAAGATATCATGATTGCAAGAAATATCCTGTTATCCAAAGATACCGGTGCACATCTGCATCTTTGCCACTGCTCCACAAAGAACAGTGTAAACATGGTAAAATATGCCAAGTTAGAGCATATTCCGGTATCAGCAGAGGTATGTCCGCATCATTTTACACTGACATCAGATGATATGGCAGAGGGAGATACCAATTATAAGATGAATCCACCACTCCGCCGTAAAGAGGATGTGGAGGCATTGAAAAAGGGACTTTCCGATGGAACCATGGAAGTCATTTCCACAGACCATGCACCGCATACAGCAGATGAAAAAAATAACAGCATGGTAAAGGCTCCATTTGGAATCGTTGGAATGGAAACTGCAGCAGCACTGACTTATACAGAACTTGTGCTGGGGGGATACTTAACACCGATGCAGATGGTAGAGAAGATGAGCTATAACCCGGCACAGATTCTTCATTTGAAGAAGGGAACTTTGGAAGAGGGAAGTATGGCAGATGTCATGCTTTTTGATCCAGAATGCACTTATGCCATTGATAAGAACAAGTTCTGGTCGAAAGCAAAGAATACACCATTCCACGGCAGAAAAGTAACCGGTAAAGTAATGATGACTATCTGTGAAGGCAGAATTGTATATGATGCAGCAGAAGAATAAGAAAAAGAAAGGCTTAAAGATATGATTAACAAATTAATTAAAAAAATCGAGAAAACCCATGCACCAATCGTTGTCGGCTTAGACCCGATGTTAGATTATGTTCCGGAACATATTAAGGCAGCAGCATTTAAGGAGCATGGTGAGACTTTAGAGGGTGCAGCAGAAGCAATCTGGCAGTTTAACAAAGCAATTGTAGATGCCACTTATGATCTGATTCCTGCTGTAAAACCACAGATTGCCATGTATGAGCAGTTTGGAACAGAGGGTGTGAAAGCATATCAGAAGACAGTAGATTACTGCCACTCCAAAGACCTTGTGGTAATCGGAGATGTAAAACGTGGCGATATCGGTTCTACATCCGCAGCTTATGCAGTGGGACATCTTGGTAAAGTTCAGGTGGGAGGTAAAAAGCTTTCTGCTTTTGATGAAGACTTTGCAACAGTCAATCCATATCTGGGTTCAGACGGAATCAAGCCTTTCCTGGAAGTATGTAAAGAAGAGAAAAAAGGTATCTTCATTTTAGTTAAGACCAGCAATCCATCCAGTGGAGAATTCCAGGACAGATTAATTGATGGCAGACCACTGTATGAATATGTCGGTGAAAAGGTAGCGCAGTGGGGCGAAGAAGTCATGGGAGATAACTACAGCTATGTGGGAGCAGTAGTAGGAGCAACCTATCCGGAGATCGGAAAAGTCCTTCGTAAAGTAATGCCAAAGAGCTTTATCCTGGTTCCGGGATACGGTGCCCAGGGTGGAAAAGGAGCGGACTTAGTACATTACTTCGACGAAAACGGACTGGGTGCAATTGTTAATTCATCCCGTGGAATCATTGCCGCATATAAGCAGGAAGCTTATGCATCTTTTGGAGCAGAGCATTTTGCAGATGCATCCAGAGCAGCAGTAGAGGCAATGATAAAAGATATCGATGGAGCTTTACAGGCAAGATAGGAGAAGAAGATGGCAGAGAAGTTTAAAGAACAGGCGATTATTATCCGCCAGGAAGAAATTGCGGATGACATTTACAGTATGTGGCTGCGTACGGAAGAGATTGCAGCACATGCAAAAGCAGGTCAGTTTGTATCTGTATATTGTAATGAAGGAAGCAGACTGCTTCCAAGACCAATCAGTATCTGTGAAATTGATAAAAAGGATAATGCCATCCGTCTGGTATACCGTAAAGTTGGAAAGGGAACAGAAGAGTTTTCCGGTATGCATACCGGCGGAATCCTTAATATAACAGGACCGCTGGGAAATGGATTTCCGAAGAAAGAAAAGAAAGCGTTCTTAATTGGCGGTGGAATTGGTATTCCACCAATGTTAGAGCTGGCAAAAGAATTGGACTGTGAAAAGCAGATGGTACTTGGCTTCCGGGATGAACTTTTCCTGATGGATGAATTTCGTGAAGAAGGGGAAGTCTATGTGGCAACTGAGGACGGAAGTGCCGGGACAGAAGGAAATGTATTGGATGCCATTCGTGAAAATGGGCTGACAGCAGATATTATCTATGCCTGCGGACCAAAGCCGATGCTGGCAGCTATTAAGGAATATGCAAAAGAGAAACAGATTGAGTGCTGGATTTCCATGGAAGAACGTATGGCTTGTGGAATCGGAGCCTGCTTAGCCTGCGTGTGCCAGTCTAAGGACAAGGACGAACATTCCAATGTCAATAATAAACGTGTATGTAAAGAAGGACCGGTTTTTCGGGCTGAGGAGGTGGAACTTTAATGAATACAAGAGTGAATCTGGCAGGAGTATTATTGAAGAACCCGATTATGACAGCATCCGGAACCTTTGGCTCCGGTCAGGAATACAGTGAATTTGTAGATTTGAATAAACTGGGTGCAGTAGTGACGAAAGGTGTTGCCAATGTACCATGGCCGGGAAATCCGACCCCTCGTGTGGCAGAAGTGTACGGTGGAATGTTAAATGCTATCGGTTTACAGAATCCTGGTATTGATGTATTTGTACAGCGTGATATTCCGTTTCTTACCCACTATGACACACGCATTATTGTAAATGTTTGTGGTAAAACAACATCCGATTATATAGAAGTTGTGGAAAGACTCTCCGATCAGCCGGTAGATATGCTGGAAATCAATATTTCCTGCCCAAATGTCAAAGAAGGAGGTATTGCCTTTGGACAGAATGCAGCTTCTGTAGAAGAAATTACAAAAGAAGTGAAAAAATATGCAAGACAGCCGGTTATTATGAAATTGAGCCCGAATGTAACGGATATTACAGAGATGGCAAAAGCGGCAGAAGCAGGCGGAGCAGATGTGATTTCCCTGATTAATACACTGACTGGAATGAAGATTGATGTAAACCGCAGAAAATTTGCTTTGGCAAACAGAACTGGTGGGATGTCCGGACCGGCAGTGCATCCAATTGCAGTGCGTATGGTATATCAGGCAGCCCAGGCAGTGAATATTCCGATTATCGGAATGGGAGGTGTACAGAGCACGGAAGATGCATTGGAACTGATACTGGCAGGAGCAACCGCAGTATCTGTGGGAACTGCAAACTTTACCAATCCTACCGCAACGATTGATATTATCAATGGTATACAGGATTATATGGAAAATAATGGAGTTGAAGATATCAATGAACTGATTGGTGCAGTCACTGATTAATGGGACTGTTTTTGATGCTGCCGGAAGAATATCACGGGATTCACAGGGGATTATCTTTTGCTACGAAATACCGCAGTTCTAAAATGCGTGTTTTTCTTTTTGTTATGAAAACAGTCTTTCCAATGTTTGTCAGAATATCGACACAGTTCGCCGAAACACAGATGCCTGATAAGGGCTGTTAGGGGCACTGGGAATTTCGTCTGGCAACAGGCAACGCTGGTACAGGGATGTACCAGCGAGGCACAATTGAACATGGATGTGAATTTGTGCCGGTTGCCAGACAAAAAGCAACGCATACCGAAATCCCCTGTGCCCCTTGCAGGCATTATGTGGCATCTGTACCCGGCGGACAGCGTCGATATTCAGCCAAAGCAACCGGAAAGACAGTTTATAATCAAGAAAAACACGCATTATAAGAACTGTTGGCATTTCATACCGGATAAAGATAAATCTCCTGTAATCCCGTGATATTATTGGGGCAATCATCTTTTTGTCCCCTTTCGCAACCGCCTAAAGGAATGTAATTGCCGGAAAGGATAGAAACAGTGGAAAAGATTTGGAATTTCTTTGAAAATCTTGATGAATTTGTATATGTCTCAGATGTTGATACATATGAGCTTGTGTATATGAACCGGAAAACACGGGAAAACTTTGGATTTCAGACCCAGGAGGAAATAAAAGGAAAGAAATGTTATGAGGTGATGCAGCATAATGCCGCCCCTTGTAGTATGTGCAATAATCAGGAACTGGTAGAAGGTGAGTTTAAAGAATGGAAGTATTATAATCCGGTTCTTGGCAAACATCTGTTGTTGAAGGATACTATGCTGGAACAGGATGGTCGACGTTACCGGGTAGAAATTGCACTGGATGTCAGCAACGAAGAAAAACAGGGAAGTCTGATTCAAAACTATGAAAATATGGAGGCTATTATAAATGAGGGCATAAGAATTGCGTTAAATGCCCCTACATCAGAACAGTCACTGGAAATTATCCTGGAATATCTTGGAAAGGCATTGAATGGAGAACGTACCTATATTTTTGAAAAAAACTTATTGGGAAATGACGATAACACCTATGAATGGGTAGCGAATGGTATCAGGCCTGAGAAAGATAATTTGCAGAATGTTCCGGCTGAAGTATGCGAGAACTGGTACCGCAATTTTAGGGAAGGCAAAAATATTATCATTGGTAATCTGGAAAATATACGTGAGAGTGATCCACTGCAGTATGAGAATCTGAAACAACAGAATATTTCAACGCTGGTAGTAGTTCCACTGTATGAAGGTCAGAAAATCATCGGTTTTTATGGAGTTGATAATCCTCCCGAAAAAATGTTGGATTATACTTCTAATATGCTTCAGATTATGGGATATTTTATTGTCTCCAGCATCAGAAGGCGTAATCTGGTGCGGGAATTGGAACGGATGAGCTATAGTGACCAGCTTACGAAACTTGGAAACCGGTTCGCCATGGAACAGTATGTTACAGATGCATCAGGGACTTCATGCTTTGGTGTGGTGTATTGCGATATTACAGGACTGAAAAGGGTAAATGATACTTTAGGTCATCAGGCAGGTGACCAGCTCATTCTGCGTGCCGGCGAATTACTCCGTGAGGAATTTTCAGACTATGGACTGTTCCGTATTGGAGGGGATGAACTTCTGGCACTGTGTGCAGGTATCGGAGAAGAGGAACTGAAGCAGCGGATAGAACGTATGAAGGCTGGCATGAAGAAAAAAGATGTAGTAATGGCAGTCGGAACAGTATGGCAGGAAAGCTGGGAGCGTGGATTTGACCTCTTGCTGATGGAAGCTGAACGCAGAATGTATCAGGAAAAAGCAGCTTATTATAATAATGCCGGTATAGACCGGCGCCATTAAGAAAAATGCATTGAGGTTTTCAGGGAAGTATGGTAGCATAAGAAATTAGGTAAAAGAAAAAAGTGATATTTCACTGTTGACATATTCAGGAGGTTTCATACATGGAAGCATATAAGAAAGAGTTTATTGAATTTATGGTGGAGAGTGAGGTTTTGAAATTTGGTGACTTCACATTAAAGAGTGGAAGAAAGTCTCCATTCTTTATGAATGCAGGTGCATATGTAACCGGTTCACAGTTATCCCGCCTTGGAGAATATTATGCAAAAGCAATTCACGACCACTATGGTACCGATTTTGATGTGCTGTTTGGACCGGCATATAAGGGAATTCCGCTTTCTGTTGCAACAACAATCGCATTCAGCCGTCTTTATGGCAAAGAGATTCGTTACTGTTCTAACCGTAAAGAAGTAAAAGACCATGGCGATACCGGAATTTTGCTTGGAAGCAAAATCAAAGATGGTGACCGTGTTGTTATTATTGAGGATGTAACGACATCCGGAAAATCTATTCAGGAGACATTCCCAATCATTCAGGCACAGGGAGATGTAACCATTCTTGGACTGATGGTATCCTTAAACCGTATGGAAAAAGGACTTGAGACAGACAAATGCGCATTGGATGAGATTCAGGAGAAATATGGTTTTCCTGCAAATGCAATTGTCAGCATGGCAGATGTGGTAGAGTGTTTATACAACCGTCCTTGTCAGGGCAGGCTTATCATTGATGATAAGATGAAAGAAGCAATTGATAAATATTATGAGCAGTATGGGGCAAAATAAACAGCAAAAATGAAATGGGGAAAAGGAATTGAGTCAGAAGACGAGAAAACTGCTTCGTATCGGAGCATGGATTTTATTCGTAATATATCTGGGTCTGCTTTGCTATTTCCTGTTCTTCTCAGAAATGATGGGAAGAACCTATTCCGAAAGAAGCTACCATTATAATCTTATGCCCTTAAAAGAAATCAAGCGGTTTATTATTTACCGGAAGGTACTGGGGACGAAAGCAGTCTGCTTTAACCTTCTGGGAAATATTGTCGCTTTTATTCCTTATGGAATGCTGCTACCATTACTGGCACATAATCAGAGAAAGTTCTACCGGATAGTGCTTTTGAGTTTTGACTTCAGCCTGCTGGTGGAACTGGTACAGCTTGTATCCAAGGTAGGAAGCTTTGATGTAGATGATCTGATTTTAAATACCATCGGCGGGGCAATTGGATATGTTGGATTTTTGCTGGCAAATCATATCCGGTGTCACAAATTTGAGCAGAAAGAATAGACTTCGGTACAATATGGTATCGGGAGAAAGAACATGAGAAAAAGACGAAGAGGATACAGAAAATATAAATTTACAGAAAAAACACTTTCGAAAAGAGGAATTACAGCACTTGTTCTGGCATTACTGTCACTGGTCAGTTTTGTGGTGATGGTAGTTCTTGCATTCAGAAGTGCCGGTAATTTAAGCATATACATAGCCTGCTATGGAATCCTCGCTTTTTTTGCAGCATTAGCCGCAGTGATTCTTGCAATTATAAGCCTGAAGGAGGAAAATTCATTTCGCAGCATTCCGTATGCTGCTACATTTTTCTCGATTTTTTCACTGCTTATCTGGATTGCTGTCTATGCAGGCGGTATTCTGTTGTAGACAAAATTAGAAATATAAAGGATAGAAAGTATGGAATATCAGAATTTAAACGCAGAAGAAAGAGAAGCAATTACAGAACGATTGGATTTGGTAACGGAGCGGATACATGAACTTGCGGCAGAACCGGAGGTTTGTGAGCCGTTCCGTGCTTATTTTAAAGGAACAGCAGCATTTATTGTAAAAACGGAAGAAGTATTGCGGCAGGTATTAAATGACAGCTTCTGCAGCCAGAGCAGGGTAACATTACAGAAGATAAATGAAGCATTGTATGAGGATATTTTGCCGGAACATTATAAAGAAAGCTATGCCAACCCGGATTATGCCTGTGAAACATTGGGAGAGGAATACGGGACACTGCTTAGTATGCTATACGCAGAACTTCGAAGCCTGATTCCTTATGCTCATGAGGGAGATATGGAAGCCTATACCTGCTTCTGTGAATTGTTTATCCAGGTTCATACCTGCTTCAATGATGAAGAGGGAACGACACCGAAAGAAGTGCAGCAGGCAATTTACTGGTTCTTCCACGATTACAGTGAATTGTTTACCGAGCGCAGCGTCTGTGAAATGGTAGATGCCAGCCGGGATTTCTTTACCCGGATAGTAATGGATTCTGATTTACAGGATTTAAAATACCTTTATTATTATGGAGAACCAGTCGGAGAAAATGAAATCCGTATGGCAGAGTATATGAACCAGCTTCCGCAGGAGAAGATTCAGGCAATGGCGGATACTTATACGGAAGGCTACCGGATTGGCTTTATTACCACCGGAAAAGACTTATCCATAAAATCTACCGTAAATGTGGAATATGCCATCGGAATGGAACGTATGGTGCGGGCAGCAATTGCAAATTTTGAGAAGATGGGATTAAAACCGACGATTTACCGGGATGCGTTTTCTTCCTTCCGTAACCGCGGCAATTCCAAGCGGGGCTGCTATGCGACTTCTGTGAACCGCCAGTTTGATTATGACCATAAAGCAGATAAAGCAGTATATTTAGATAAAGCCTTTGTGGAACGCCGATTAGAGACACTCCGGACCGTATATGAAGATAAGAAAAATCTTGCAGCAGGCTACGCAGGCCCGGCAGTAATCGAAGTGTTTGGAGAACCGTTATTTGAGCCGGAAAATAGAAAAACTGCCTGCCATTACAGTGATAAGCAGAATGAATTAAATGTCTATTATGCGTCACAGGCTGGGCAGATTACCAATCAGTATATTAAGGGAGAGGAAAGAAGCTTTACGATTATTGCTTATCCGCTCCCGCAGATTGGCAGCAACTTTGAAGAAATCTTTGATAAGACGGTAGAATTAAATACACTGGATTATACCCTGTACCGGGATATGCAGGCGAAAATTATTGAAGTATTAGACCAGGGAGTCCGGGCACATATCAAGGGAAAAGGCGATAACGAAACAGATATGACAGTGGAATTATACCGCCTTAAGAATCCACAGGAAGAGACTATCTTTGAAAACTGCGTGGCAGATGTCAATATTCCGGTAGGGGAAGTATTTACTTCACCGGTGCTGACCGGAACCCACGGAGTACTGCATGTATCTTATGTCTATCTTAACGGACTCCGGTATGAGAACCTGAAAATGACGTTTGAAGATGGAAAAGTTGTGGATTACAGCTGCAGTAATTTTGACAGTGAAGAAGAGAACCATAAATATATTTATGATAATGTGCTGATGCACCATGATACGCTGCCGTTAGGGGAGTTTGCTATTGGAACCAACACCACGGCATACCGGATGGCAAAGGACTTTGATATTGCAGATAAATTGCCGATTCTGATTGCAGAGAAGACAGGTCCACATTTTGCAGTGGGAGATACCTGTTATTCCCAGGCAGAGGATACACCGGTTTATAATCCGGATGGCAAAGAAATTGTGGCAAGGGATAATGAAATCTCAATTCTTCGGAAAGAAGACGAGAGTAAGGCATACTTTAACTGTCATACGGATATTACGATACCGTATGATGAATTAGACTGCATTTATATTGAACGGGCAGATGGCAGTACCGGGGATATTATAAGAGATGGCAGGTTTGTAGTACCGGGCACAGAAAAACTGAATGAGCCGTTGGAAAATAAGACTTCATTTCCGGCGTAAAACAGTGTATACTAAAAGGACAAGTATCTATGAGAAAAGGAGAAAGAAAATGGCAAAAGTAGGAATTGTAATGGGCAGTGATTCAGATATGCCTGTAATGGCAAAAGCAGCAGATATTTTGGAACAGCTTGGAATCGAGTATGAGATGACAATTATTTCCGCACATCGTGAGCCGGATGTATTTTTTGAATATGCAAAGAGCGCAGAGAGCAAAGGATTTAAAGTAATTATCGCAGGAGCAGGAATGGCAGCACATCTTCCGGGAATGTGTGCAGCAATCTTCCCTATGCCGGTAATCGGAATTCCGATGCATACCACATCCTTAGGCGGAAGAGATTCTCTTTATTCTATCGTACAGATGCCGACCGGTATTCCGGTAGCAACCGTTGCAATCAATGGTGGCGCAAATGCAGGAATTCTTGCAGCAAAGATTCTTGCAACATCAGATGATGCATTATTGGCACGATTAAAAGAATATTCTAAGAATTTAAAAGAGCAGGTAGAAGCAAAGGATAAGAAGCTTCAGGAAGTCGGCTATAAAGAATACATGAAATAGCAGGCGTAAGTGAGTCAGCATGCCTTTATCGTTGACGAGAGGAGAAATCATTAGATAAGAATAATGAACTAGAGGAAAAAAGAAAAGGGTAGAGAGAAAAAGTTTTAGAAATAAGGTTGAGGAGAATACGAATGAAAACTACACTGATTATTATGGCGGCAGGCATTGGCTCCCGTTTTGGCGGCGGAATTAAGCAGCTTGAGAAAATGGGACCGAACGGCGAGATTATTATGGACTATTCCATTTATGACGCGGTGGAAGCAGGTTTTGATAAGGTTGTATTTATCATTCGCAAGGATATTGAGGCGGATTTTAAAGAAATCATTGGAAACAGAATCGGAAAACAGGTAGAAGTAGATTATGTATTCCAGGATATCAATGATATACCGGAAGGCTTTACAGTGCCGGAAGGCAGAACAAAACCATGGGGAACCGGTCAGGCAGTATTATGCTGCAAAGGCGTAGTGAAGGAACCATTTTTAGTCATCAATGCAGATGATTATTACGGAAAAGAAGCATTTGTAAAGATGCATGATTTTCTGGTAAATCATGAAGAGGATAAGGAAAGATTCCGCCTTGGAATGGCTGGATATATCCTGAAGAACACACTGAGTGATAACGGAACCGTTACCCGTGGTGTCTGTGTGGTAGATGAAAAGAGTGGCTATCTTGAAAAAATTTTAGAGACACACAGCATCTATGCCGATGAAAAAGGAAAAGTACATTGTGAAGAAGCTGATGTGGCAGAATGGATTCACCCGGATGTAAATGTATCTATGAACATGTGGGCTGGCTATCCGGATTTTATTGATTATCTGGAAGAGGGCTTCCGTGAGTTCTTGGCACATATTGAAGACAATCCGATGAAGAAAGAGTATCTGCTGCCAAATATTGTGGAATTGCTTTTGAATCAGGATAAGGCAACCGTAAAAGTTTATGAGACAGCAGACCGCTGGTTTGGAGTTACTTATTTAGAGGACAAACCATTTGTTGTGGATTCCATCCGCGGACTGATTAAAGACGGTGTCTATCCGGAAAATCTTTGGGCATAGAATTGGAGGATTGTAACATGAAAAAGAAGAGAATTGTGATTGCATTAGGACATGAAGCATTGGGAACAACACTTCCGGAACAGAAGAAAGCAACCAAGCTTACCGCAAAAGCAATCGGAGATTATATTAAGGATGACTGTCAGGTAGTTCTTTCCCACAGCAATGGACCACAGGTGGGAATGATACATACTGCAATGGCTGAATTCGCAAGAATTTATCCGGAATATACTGCTACTCCGATGTCTGTCTGCTCTGCTATGAGTCAGGGCTATATCGGATACGATTTGCAGAATGCCATTCGTACCGAATTATTAAACCGTGGAATTTACAAACCGGTATCTACTGTTTTAACACAGGTAACCGTAGACCCATACGATGAAGCATTTTATCATCCAACCAAAATTATCGGCCGTGTCATGACAGAGGAAGAGGCAGAAGCAGAAGAGAAGAAAGGGAACCATACGGTAAAACAGGGCGATGGATACCGCCGTATCGTAGCAGCTCCAAAGCCAATGGACATCGTAGAAATTGATGCCATCCGTGCACTTTCCGATGCAGACCAGGTAGTAATTGCCTGTGGTGGTGGCGGTATTCCTGTATTAGAGCAGGATAATAATCTAAAAGGTGCCAGCGCAGTCATTGAAAAAGACCTTGCAGCAGGCAGACTTGCAGAGCTTTTAGATGCTGACCAGCTCATTATCTTAACTAGTGTAGAGCGGGTATGCTTAAATTATGGTACAGCCAATGAACAGCCATTGGATGAGATGACCGTAGAAGAAGCAAAACAGTATATGGACGAGGGACAGTTTGAAGAAGGAACCATGCTTCCGAAGATTCAGGCAGCAATCGATTACATCGGCAATTCTGCAGTCCGTTCCGTACTGATTGCAAACTTAGAGGAAGCATTAGATGGTGTCAGCGGATTAAAGGGAACTTTGATTCATAAGTAAGATGATATAGGGAAATGTGAGGGAATCTATGAGAACATCAGAAAGAAGCACATTCCATAAGGGCAGCAGGCACTCGGCAGTTACCGTATGCCTGTTGCTTGTTATGTGTCTGGTATTTCTGACCGCTTGCGGGAAGGATAAAAAAGACGATACAGTTGCGAATGTGAATACCGAAGAAACATTAACAAATACAGAGGTACCAACAACAGAAAATGTAATTGACACCGAAGAAGTTGTAGATACGGAAACAGAAACAGAGACGGAAACAGAGCATGTTCCGGCAGTATTGAATCCGGATACGGTAGTTTATGCAGAAGAGACTGTTTATACGACAACAAGAGTCAATGTGAGGGTAGAACCTTCTACCGATGCAGAGGTTTATAAGAAATTATCTGCGGGAAAAGAACTTACCCGCACTGCAAATGATGGAAGCTGGAGCCAGGTTTCATTGGATGAAGGAACTTATTATATAGCATCCGATTATCTGACCACAGAGAAGCCGCAGGAGCCGGTAGCATTGACTGGAAGTGCGGGAACCGGAATTACATCCGGAAGCGGTGGACATGTCATCTGCATTGACCCGGGACATCAGAGCAGAGGAGACAGTACACCGGAGCCGGTAGCACCGGGATCTTCTGAGACCAAGGCAAGAGTAACCGGAGGAACATCCGGCGTTGCAACCGGACAGACAGAGTATCAGCTTAATTTATCCGTCAGCTTAAAATTGCGGGATGAACTGGTTGCAAGAGGTTATACCGTAGTCATGACAAGAGAAACCAATGATGTGAATCTCAGTAACAGCGAGCGGGCAGCCATTGCAACCAATGCGGGAGCAGAAGCATTTGTCCGTATACATGCCAACGGATCTACCAACAGCGGAGCCAATGGGGCTATGACAATCTGCCAGACGGCGTCCAATCCGTATGTAGGAAGCTTTTACAGCCAGAGCCGTTCTCTTTCCCAGAATATACTGGATAGTCTGTGTGCACAGACCGGTGCAAAGAAGGAATATGTGTGGGAGACGGATACCATGAGTGGAATTAACTGGAGTACCGTACCGGTAACAATTGTTGAAATGGGATATATGACAAATCCCACCGAAGATTCCAATATGGCAACGGACTCTTATCAGACTCAGATTGCACAGGGAATCGCCAATGGGATTGATGCTTATTTTGCCGGTAATTAGGCAAGATAATTAATGACAGCAAAGAGAATGAGATCTTCTTTTGGAGAAGCATTTGCAATGCTGTGGGACTCTCCGCTTTTGCAGACGCAGGTATCACCGGCTTCTAAAGCAACGATGGTTCCGTTATCGTCATAGGCTGCATGACCGGAGAGAATGGTGATGATTTCTTCTTCCCCTTCATGCATATGCTTTCCGAGAGAACAGCCCGGTCTTAAGATGAGTTTTGCAATCATCTTGGCTGGGCTTTCATAGTCTATAGGATTGACGGAACGGATAATCTCAACAGTGCCGGTTCCGCCTTTCATATTTTCGTTAAAAATATGTTTTAATTCAGATGCTCTATGATACATATATTACCTCCTGAATAGTTGTGCTATGCATTACAGTATAGTCAGTGAGCAGTCAAATGTAAATATGTATTGTGATAGAAAATTATTGTCAATAAGAATGAAAAAGAAATACAGGAGACCTTTATGAATTTATTATCAGCAGAGAATATAACCAAGACATTTACCGGAAGAAAGTTATTTTCCAATGCCTCCTTTTATTTGCAGGAAGGAGAGAAAGTCGGAATTGTGGGAATTAACGGAACCGGAAAATCCACTTTACTGAAAATGCTGGCAGGCTTAGAGGAACCGGATGCTGGAGAAATCACCAAGGCAAATCATGCGGTAATCCGCTATCTTCCGCAGATGCCGGAATTTGGAGAAGAAGAGACTGTTTTAGAAAGTGTACTGGTAACGGCACACCGGAAAAATCAGGCAGATGCTTCCGGGGAAGATTATCAGATGTGGAATTTAGAGAGCAAGGCAAAATCCATGCTCACAAGACTTGGCGTATATAATTTTGAAGAAAAGACGAAAAATTTATCCGGTGGAGAAAGAAAACGTCTGGCTCTTGTGGCAGTGCTTTTAACACCCTGCGATATTCTGCTGTTAGACGAGCCTACCAACCACCTGGATGCAGATATGGCAGAGTGGCTGGAAGGGTATTTAAAGGGCTTTAAGGGAACACTGATTATGGTAACCCATGACCGGTATTTTCTGGACAGCGTATGTAACCGTATTGCAGAAATTGATAAAGGCTCCATTTACAGTTATCAGGAAAATTATTCCGGTTATCTGAATCTGAAGCAGGAGCGTATGGATATGGCAGTTGCCGGGGAACGGAAGCGGCAGTCCATCCTTCGCAAGGAGATCGCCTGGATGCAGCGGGGCGCAAGAGCAAGGTCTACCAAGCAGAAAGCCCATATCAAACGTTATGAGAATCTTAGAGACCAGTCGGGACCACAGTTTGATAAGCAGGTGGAATTAAGCTCGGTTTCCAGCCGTATGGGAAAGACGACGGTAGAGCTTCATCATATCAGTAAATCCTATGGAGAAAAAAAGCTGATTGAGGATTTTTCCTATATCTTTCTTAAGAATGACAGAGTCGGATTTGTGGGACATAATGGATGCGGTAAGACCACTTTGATGAAGATTATCGATGGCAGGGTAAAGCCGGATGCCGGAGAACTGGTTATCGGACAGACCATAAAGATAGGCTATTATTCCCAGGAGATTGAAAAGGATGCATCGGCGGGAGTTGCCTATATGGATCCGTCTTTAAAGGTTATTGAATATATCCGCAATACTGCAGAATATGTCCGGACAGAGGATGGACTGGTGTCCGCATCAGCCATGTTGGAGCGTTTCTTATTCCCACCGGAAGAACAGTATGGTGTTATCGGAAAACTTTCCGGTGGAGAAAAGCGGAGACTGAATCTGCTTCGTGTATTGATGGAAGCACCGAATGTACTGATTTTGGACGAGCCAACCAATGATCTTGATATTACGACACTGGCAATTTTAGAGGATTATCTTGATAATTATGATGGAATCGTCATTACGGTATCCCATGACCGGTATTTCCTTGACCGTATCGCAAAGCGGATTTTTGCATTTGAACAGGGAAACATAAGACAGTATGAGGGCGGTTATACGGATTATCTTGCCAAGCGGCCGGAGGATGAGACAGCAGTGGGAAATGCAGGCACAGAGACTTCCGGGAAGAAAGCAGACCAGACGGAAAACGCAGATGCCACAGAGAATGACGAAAAGAAGGATTCCAGGGCGACCTGGAAGAGCGGCAGGAAGTTGAAATTTACCTGGCAGGAGCAGAAGGATTATGAGACCATTGAGGACGATATTGCAGCTTTGGAAGCAAAGTTAGAAGAACTGGATGAGAAGATGGGAAGCTTTGCCAGTGATTTTGTAAAGTTAAATGAGCTGACCCAGGAGAAGATAAAAGTGGAAGATGAATTAGAGCATAAGATGGAACGCTGGGAGTATTTAGAAGAACTGAATGCCAGAATAAAGGCTCAGGACAAGTAGGAGATAAGGCTATGGAGAAGGAAAAAAACAGTAAGAATATTATGGATTATGCAACGGTTACACTCTTAGATGCAGAGAATGCCATTGAAATCATCGACCAGACAAAGCTGCCGGGAACGATAGAACTGATCCGGTTAAAGAGTGCACAGGAAATCTGGGATGCCATTTATTTATTAAAAGTCCGTGGCGCACCGGCAATTGGTGTAGCAGCAGGCTTTGGCATTTATCTTCTGGCAAAAGAAATTGAAACAGAGGATTATGAAGTCTTTTATGAAACTTTTCAGAAACAGAAGGAATATTTGAATTCTTCCCGCCCGACCGCAGTCAATCTTTCCTGGGCATTAAACCGGATGGAGAGGGTCTGCATTGCAAATAAAAATAAGCCGGTTGCAGAGATAAAAGAATTGCTTCATAAAGAAGCCATTGAGATTCAGGAAGAAGATATCCGGGTCTGCAAAAGCATCGGAGAACACGGACTGGCACTGGTGAAGCCGGGTGATGGCATTTTGACCCATTGCAATGCCGGACAGCTTGCCACCAGTAAATATGGAACTGCTACAGCACCGATTTATCTGGGGGAAGAAAGAGGTTATCATTTTCATGTATTTGCAGATGAGACAAGACCTCTTTTGCAGGGGGCGAGACTTACTTCTTTTGAACTGCATGCAGCAGGGGTGGATGTGACCCTGATTTGTGATAATATGTCAGGCGCCGTTATGAAGCAGGGGCTGGTACAGGCTGTATTTGTAGGCTGTGACCGGGTGGCAGCCAATGGAGACACCGCAAATAAAATCGGAACCTCCGTTGTGGCAACGGTAGCAAAGCGGTATCATGTACCTTTTTATGTCTGTGCACCGACTTCTACCATTGACTTAAATACAGCAACCGGAGATGACATCTGCATCGAAGAGCGTCCGGCAGAGGAAGTGACGGAAATGTGGTATCAGGAGCGGATGGCACCGGAAGGTGTCAAAGTATACAATCCGGCATTTGATGTGACAGACCACGATTTAATAAGCGGAATTGTAACAGAGTATGGAATCGCAAGAGAGCCATATATGGAGAGTTTAAAGGAAATCCTTTCGAAGAGAAATGCATAAGGTATCAATTTTTGTGCAAACTGATATCTTGAAAAGTATCTATCAGTAAGGTATGATAGTAATAATGAGGTTTTAATAAAAATATGGGCGGTGTCGATTACGTACACCGCCTGTTTAGCGAAAAGAGGGAATAGAAATGGCAATAAAGTTTCAGAAAGAGCCAATGAATGCACATTCATCCATAAAGCATGTAATCGGCGTAGTCAGCGGTAAAGGTGGTGTTGGAAAATCCTTTGTCACAGCATCCATGGCAGCCGCTATGCGTAAGAAAGGTTATGAAGTGGGTATTATGGATGCCGACATTACCGGACCATCCATTCCAAAGATGTATGGAATTCACGGAAAAGCAGTCGGAGATGGAAAAGAGATTCTTCCGGCAGTGGCAGAAGATGGAACCAGGATTATGTCTGTAAATTTATTGGTTGATACAGAAGAAACACCGGTTGTATGGCGTGGACCAGTCGTTGCCGGCGTGGTAAAGCAGTTCTGGAGTGACGTGGTATGGGGTGACATTGATTACCTTTTCGTAGATATGCCACCGGGAACCGGAGATGTTCCACTGACTGTATTCCAGTCTCTTCCGGTAGAAGGAATCATTATCGTAACTTCTCCGCAGGAACTGGTTCAGATGATTGTAAAGAAAGCATATAACATGGCAGGGATGATGAATGTTCCTGTCCTTGGAATCGTTGAAAATTACAGCTATTTAAAATGTCCGGATTGTGGAAAAGAGATTTCCTTATTTGGAGAAAGCCATATTGATGAAATCGCAGCAGACCTTGATTTGTCCGTTCTTGGAAAACTTCCATTGGATCCGGCATATGCAAAAGCTGCCGATGCAGGACAATTTTATACTATGGACAACCCATATATTGCCAAAGCAATTGAGGCGTTGGAACAAATTTAGATAATAACAGGTAATCTGCCATTTCGGTGGGTTACCTGTTTTATGCGGGAAAATATGTTTCCCGTAGTTAAAGCGGATGCAGCATAGCAACAGAAAAATGTATGAAAAGCACCGCAGAAGTGGAAAATAAAATTCCACGGATATCACACATTATATTTTAAGGAGGAGCTTTCGTTATGAACGAACGAAAAGACGCAATTCGCGACGCACGGACACTTGGTGTTCCGAAGATGCTGTTGTTAGGACTTCAGCACATGTTCGCAATGTTTGGCGCAACCATTCTTGTGCCGATTCTGGTGAACAGCTATTTTGAGGGAGAAGGCCTTTCCGTACAGGTTACTTTAATCTGTGCCGGACTTGGAACTTTATTCTTCCACCTTTGTACCAAATTAAAAGTACCTGCATTCTTAGGTTCATCCTTTGCATTCTTAGGAGGATTTTCTACGATTGCACAGTTGGATACCGGAGTCTTTGCAGACATGACCATGGGAGAGAAGCTTCCATATGCCTGTGGTGGTATTGTTGTTGCAGGAGCTTTATATCTGATTCTTGCACTTGTTATCAAGGTCGTAGGAGTAAAGAAAGTAATGCGTTTCCTGCCACCTGTTGTAACAGGACCAATCATCATCTGTATCGGCCTTTCCCTTGCACCATCTGCAGTAAACAATGCATCCACCAACTGGATTCTTGCACTGATTGCACTGGCAGTTATCATTATCTTTAACATCTGGGGAAAAGGAATGTTCCGCATTATCCCGATTCTTTTAGGTGTTGTCATTTCCTATGCAGCAGCACTGATTATGCAGGCAGCAGGACTGACTAATCCGGATGGAAGTGCTATCTTAAACTTTACCGAAGTAGCATCTGCAAGCTGGGTAGGACTTCCTCCATTCCAGTTATGCAAATTTAACCTGACTGCAATCTTGGTTATGGCACCAATCGCACTGGCAACTATGATGGAGCATATCGGAGATATGTCTGCAATTTCTGCAACTGTTGGTGAGAACTTCATCGAAGATCCGGGACTTCACAGAACCTTAATCGGTGACGGACTTGCAACCGCATTTGCAGGTATGGTTGGTGGTCCTGCAAATACTACATATGGTGAGAATACCGGTGTATTGGAATTAAGCCGTGTGCATGACCCTAGAGTGATCCGTATTGCAGCTGTATTTGCAGTTATATTAAGCTTTATTCCGAAAATGGCTGAAATCATTGGCTCCATGCCATCTGCAATCATCGGTGGTGTCAGCTTCATGCTTTATGGTATGATCTCTGCAATCGGTGTCAGAAACGTAGTAGAAAATCACGTTGATTTTACCAAATCCCGTAACTTAATCATTGCAGCAGTAATCTTAGTCAGCGGACTTGGATTTTCCAATGGACTTACCTTTACCATTGCAGGAACCAGCATTACCTTAACCGGACTTGCAATCGCAGCTTTAGCTGGAATTATCTTAAATGCAATCTTACCTGGTAAAGATTATCATTTCGGAGATGATCCAAAGGCAGATGCCAACCGTGGACTTGACATGAATCCGATTCAGGAAGAAGATATTCAGTAAGTAATAAAAAGCAATTTATGTAGAAAGAAACAGGTCATGTTCAGCTTGTGAGGGCTGGGATGACCTGTTTTGCGTTGCTTGGGAATGGCTGGAGTTTAGTTTTTTAATATTTCATTAAGTTGTTTCGAAATCAAAGGAAACACGGTATACTATAAGCAGCAGTAAAAGTGATGAAAACGTACGGAAAGAAGAGGAACATATCATGTTAGAACAGTTATTACATATAGATGGGCAGATTTTATTATGGATACAGGAGTATCTGCGATTCCCGGCATTGACTTCCGTGATGAAGGATATTACGAATCTTGGAAATGCTGGAATCTTATGGATTCTGATAACCATTGTGCTTTTGTTGGACAAGAAGACGAGAAACGTAGGCTATATGTCGGCACTGGCATTAATTGGTTCGTTAATTGTAGACAATATTATACTTAAAAATCTGGTGGCAAGAACCAGACCCTATGAAGTGGTTGATGGATTGAAACTTTTAATTGAAAAGCAGTCAGATTATTCTTTCCCATCGGGACATACCGGAAGTTCTTTCGCATCAGCAATTGTATTATGGAAAGAGCTTCCTAAAAAATATGGAGTAATGGCATTAATTGTAGCTGTTCTGATTGCATATTCACGGTTATATGTAGGAGTACATTATCCGTCAGATGTGTTGGCAGGAGTGGTGATTGGAACCGTACTGGCGTTAGTTTCGGTATGGCTGGTAAAAAAGATTCAGGGACAGAAGAAACTTGTGAAATAAAAAATGTTTCTAAACCGGATAAGAAAAAAGTAGAGTCAGAAAACAGACTCAAGGCAGGAGGAGAAGGATGGAATTACAGCAGGCGGTGGAATTATCAAAGCGGGTTCAAAATGAAATCAAAAAAAGCGTAAAAGGAAAAGATGATTGTATCCGGAAGGCATTCTGTGCAATTTTAGCAGGAGGACATATTTTAATTGAAGATGTACCGGGAGTGGGAAAGACAACGCTGGCGCTGGCTTTTTCGAGGGCATTGTGCCTTGAAAATCACAGAGTACAGTTTACACCGGATGTACTGCCGGCAGATATTTTAGGCTTTTCTATGTATGATAAGGAGCAGGGCGGCTTTTATTATCATCCGGGTGCAGTCATGTGCAATCTGTTTTTGGCAGATGAAATCAACCGTACTTCTCCAAAGACCCAGTCAGCCCTGTTAGAGGTTATGGAAGAGGGAAAAGTGACGGTAGATGGCATCAGTCATCCGGTTCCGAAACCATTTCTTGTAATGGCAACCCAGAATCCGAAGGGAAGTGCCGGGACACAGATGCTGCCGGAATCCCAGTTAGACCGTTTCATGATTTGTATGAGCATGGGATACCCGGATTTGAAAAGTGAGATTGAGATTGCCAAAGGAAAGAGCATCGGACAGAGCTATGAGAGCATAGAAGGTGTGATGACAGGGGCGCAGCTGCAGGCAATGAAAGAAACTGTAGAAAATATTTTTATACATGACAGAATTTATGAATATATGATGGCACTGATTCATGCCACCAGAAAAAATCCTTATATTGAGCTGGGCGTCAGTCCGCGTGGAATGGTGGCACTGACGAAAATGGTGCGTGCCAATGCATTTTTAAATGAGAGAGATTATGTGATTCCGGCTGATGTGGAGGATGTTTTTTATGATGTCACAAAGCATAGAATCGTATTAAATACCAAAGCACGGGTCACCGGGGTGTCCGGGGAAGCAGTTCTTGAAAAAATTATGGAAGATACCACAAAACCAACTTCATTTAAGGGAAAAGAGTAGCCTATGGTAACAGGATTGATACTTGTACTTATTATTGGTGCATTAGGATATCTTGGAACCATTTATACCAGCCCGGCATTGATACTTTTGTCGATTTGCTGCGGAGTAATGCTGTTTTTAGGCTATGGCTATATTTTATATATGATGCTTCGGGTAAAATGCCGGATTCAGATTCCGATTGTTATGGCAGAGCAGGAAGAAGGCGTTATGATCTGTGCGGTGACGGAAAACCGGAGCAGGCTGCCATTGCCGAAGGTAGTATACCGGATGGATTACCGGAATTCTTTTGGCAGGAAAAAAAGAATATTATCCATACAGGCGGCAGCGGATGCAAAGAGCAGCAGCCGGATGAGCGTGGAGGTAGCAGCAAAAAGCAGTGGAAATTATACATTCCGGCTGGTTCGGGTAAGATTTTATGGTCTGCTTGGAATCGGCTATCTGACCAGGTATGTGCGCTATGAGGAACGACTTTCCATTATGCCAAAGATAATGCCGGTAATGATAGAGGTGGGATTAGCATCCCGGTATTTTCAGGGGGAATCGGAAGTATATGATGATAAAACCGGGGGAGATGACGTATCTGAGGTATTTCAGGTCCGTTCCTTTCAGCCGGGAGATAAAATCCAGAATATCCACTGGAAGTTATCTGCAAAAGAAGAGGAATTAATGGTGCGGGAAAACAGCCAGCCGATGGGCTGTCCGGTGGTGATTCTTCTTGACATCAGCGGAGGGCAGAAAGAGACGGAGAAGCAGAGAAACCACTTTTTTGAAATGGTAATTTCGATTTCTTTTGGACTGGTGGAAAAACAGTGCCCTCATTATATCGCATGGTATGATGAAAAGGAACATGACCTCATCCGGGTAAGGGTAGATAAGGAAGAGAAGGTATATTATTTTATTCTGCTTTTGTATGGAGCGGTTCAGAGCCGGGAAAAGATGGATATTGCACTTTTATATCAGGAGAAATACCGGGGTGAGACAGCAGTTACAAAGATAGAAATGAACCTTGCAGGAAAACTTATTGTGGCAGGAACGGAAATAGAAGATTTCGCAAAAGCGGAGATTAGAGTATGAGAAAAAAGAAGAAAACATATGCATCGGTTATGAAAAAGACTGGAAACATACGGTATTCGCAGAAAGGACGGCGGGCAGGAAAAATTGCATTGCCGCCGCAGGTCATGCGTGTGGGAATGCAGAGCCTGCTGGCTGTACTTTGGGAGCTTTCCATGTTCTTTATATTTGGAGACATCTTTCTGACTAACCGGTTTGGAAAGCCTGTATTGATATGGGTTTCTGTTTCTGCGGCAGCATTGACGTTTTCTTTTTCCTATTTTAAGAAGGCGGACAAGTGGCTGCTGCCTGTGGGAGAACTGCTGGTGGGACTGGTGCTTGGCCGGAAAGAGCTTTATCCCGGGATGGCAGGACTGATCCGGCTGGTAGTGCAGAAAATCAATATGTACTATAATGTGCAGATTGTATCCGGATTTGAACGGTATCTTGATTTAAATCCGGTGGTAGCAGTAACAGCATGGCTGTTAGTTATCTTGTCTATTCTGCAGATTTATTTTCTGGTGGTAAGAAAACGGCTGGCTGGAGTGTTGATTCCACCGATACTTCTTATAATGCTGGATTTTGCGGTGGGCTATGCACCATCAAAGCGGGCATTGATTTGTTTTTCACTGGCTGCGGCAGGAAGCTTTGGTTACCGGGCTGCCGGCCGGGTGGAATTAAAGCAGTTGGAATATCTAAGGCAGAAAGCAGTATGCCTTTTTCTGGTGGTGGCGGTAGTTGTTTCTTCGCTGGTATTTAGAGTGGCAGAACCGAAAGCCAAAGAAATGGTGGCAAGAAGAAGTGAAATTGAAAAAACTGCGCAGGATATGGTAATAGAAATGGCAATGACAGCTGCCAATCTTTTGGCAGAAATTCCCTTTGGTAAAGATATTTTCTCCTTCCATCAGCCGGGACGGGTCAGCAATATGGCACCGGAATTTGAGGACAAGCCGGTTATGGAAGTGACTGCTTATCAGATACCGGATGATACGGTATATTTAAGAGGTTATGTAGGCGATTATTACAAAAATGGAAGCTGGAAGACTTATGATTCCAGTGATTTTGTATCTGCCATGCAGGAAGCGGACAGCAGTCTTAAGGAACAGACCGCGGGACAACAGGTACAGAATATTCTGGCATATACCCAGAGCTATTATACCTATTACTGGGATACCATTTACCGGGTGCAGTATTTTGATAAGAAAGACCCCTATGCATACCTGCCATACTATACGTTGGCAAGCTATTATCAGGATGAACGGCAGCCCGCCGGGGTTCTTATGGATGGAGACCGTACTGTGCTCCGAAATGGCAATGACGTTCTGGAAGTAGACGGAACCATAAGAAACAGCATGTCACATCTTTATATGAATGCTTTGTTTACAGCAGATTTGGCAGATGGTGCTTATGTGGACCGGAATGAGACACTGAGCGAATCGGAAGTAAATGAAATTATAGAGAATATGAATAGCTGGCGGTATGATTTGGCTGGGTTTAACAGCAAATTACCGGAAGACGAATGGGCATTTATAAAGAAATATAATGAGTATACGGAAAAATATGCGTATGTGCCGGAAAATCTCACAAGAATCCGGGAACTGGGAAATCAGTTGGAAGCGGAGTATGAAAGAGATTATTCGGATTTTGTAGATAACCGATTTACTGAGAATGGTACTTATTATGATAATATTTATAACTTTAAGGAAATCTATGCAGTCTATCTGGTGAAACGGGAACTGGCGAAGTGTAACTATAATCTGGATTTGGACAATGTGCCATGGGGACAGGATGTAACAGAACATTTTCTGTTTGATACGAAGGAAGGCTTTTGTCAGCATTTTGCCAGTGCTGGAACACTGCTTCTGCGGCAGATGGGAATTAAGGCACGGTATGTCAGCGGCTATGCTGTAAGTACATCGAAGTTTAAGAAGGACAGTGATGGTAATTACACGGCAGAGGTTCTTGATAATCAGGCACATGCCTGGACGGAAATCTATATAGACAGTGTTGGCTGGGTGCCGGTGGAAATGACACCGGGAAATAAAACCGGCATTGACCGTCTGGAGATTCAGCAGGAAAGTGACAGCATTACCATCCGGATGAATGATGGCAGAACAGCTGACCTAATTACGCTGGAGCGAAGTGATTATCAGGACAGTTCCAAAGATGACAGTCAGTCGGATTTATCCGGCAGCGGAATGCCAAATACGGAAAATCAGAATACAAAAAATCAAAACACAGAAAGTCAGGATACAGAAAACCCGGATACGGAAAATCAGGGCACGGAAAACCGGAATACAGAAAATTCCATGCAGGATGGCAATAAGGCAGGAAAACAGAATAAAAAGGGAAGCCGTTTAAAGGTCATTTTGATTGCTGTGGTAATCATCATTCTGCTTCTTGTAGCAGGTATCTGGTATTACTTAAGAGCGATAGAAGGAAAACGGAAGAAGGGAACACATAGTTACAAGCGTATCATCCGTTGGAATTCGAACCAGATTTATCGCATTTTACGGCGGAAGGGCATTGTAAATGCAAAAGTACAATCCGACCGGACATTCAGGGAACAGCTTTTAAATTATGGGGGCTGGAGCATGGAAGAAAAGGAGCGTTATCTTCAGATTCTTGAAGTGGCAGCGTATAGCCATAAGAAACTTACCAGAGAGGATATGCAGTTTGTACAGAAGCTTTACCGGAAGTTAAAAGAATAAAAACAACAGCCGCACCAGTGTATACACGGATACGGCTGTTGAGCTTGGAATTATACGGTTTCTGGTTCGTCGTAATCAGCACCAAAGGTTTCTACGGTAACGGTTTTCATTCGTTGGTCTTCCATTGGACGGTCGCTGTAGTCGGTTGCAACTTCTGCAATTTTATTTACCACATCCATGCCTTCGATGATTTTACCGAAAGCAGCGTAAGCACCATCTAAGTGTGGAGCATCCTTATGCATGATAAAGAACTGGGAGCCGGCAGAGTTTGGCATCATGGAACGAGCCATGGAAAGAACGCCTGCAGTATGCTTTAAGTCATTGGCAAAGCCATTCTGTGCAAATTCACCCTTGATACCATATCCAGGACCACCCATTCCGGTTCCTTCCGGGTCACCACCCTGAATCATAAAACCGTTGATGACACGATGGAAAATAAGTCCATCATAAAATCCCTTGTTGACAAGGCTGATAAAGTTATTTACTGTGTTAGGAGCAACCTGCGGATATAATTCCGCTTTCATAATATCTCCGTTTTCCATTTCAAATGTAATAATAGGATTCTGAGCCATTGTAAGATACCTCATTTCTGTTCATTGAATTCATCCTGCATAACAGAATGTAGTTCTACTATAGCGGAAAAAGGCTTTTTTGTAAAGAAAGAGAGAAGGAAATATGTGTTACTGGAATACTGTAAACTGGAACTGTATCATACGAAAAGAAACATTAGAAGAAAAACTTTCTGAAGAAGAGAAACATGCATTAAGCCGCCTGCAAAAAGAACTGTCAGAGCAGAAAAAAGTGGAACTTCTTTTTACAGATGCTGATATGGAAAAAGATATCACATTTTTCCTGAGCGGACATCATGTAAAGCCGGAGGAATGTATGCTGCTTGCAACAGAACCGGAAGAAGTGGCATGGGCGAAAAAGGATGCAGATTCAGACTCAGACCAGCTTACCATCATTGGCTATGAAGTACCGGATTTTTCAAAACAGATGCCTTTAAGCAATGTGGATATGCTGCTTCTTGGACTGGAAGAAGTGGATACAGAATTTTTACTTCGGACATTTCAGCGGAAGCATCACCTGCCGTGGCGGATATTAGAGACAAAGCGGTGCTATCTGAGAGAGATTACGTTAGATGACATGGACGATTTATTTGATTTATATAATAAGAAGGGAATCACCGATTATGTCGAGCCCCTTTACGAAAGGCAGGAAGAGGAGGAGTACCAGAGAGCATATATTGAAAATATGTATGGCTACTATGGATATGGCATGTGGCTGGTAAAGGAAAAAGATACCCACCGGCTGATTGGAAGAGCCGGAATCGACTATCGCATGCTAGGAGAAGAAATTATCGAGATGGGTTATGTCATTGCACCGGAATACCAGAGGCAGGGTTATGCATATGAGGTCTGTCAGGCAATCATGGCATGGGTAAAAAATAATCTTGATTTTCGAAGAATTGACTGTCTGGTGGAGCCGGGGAATGAAGCATCGTTGGGACTGCTTCACAAACTTGGCTTTCAGGAAACAGAGAAGATAAAACAGGATGGAAAAATATTCCGGCATTTCTGGTATTTTTATCCGTGATTGGAAAGTTAAGCGGCAGGAGACATTTTTATACATAATATAAATCTTTTTTTCATATATAGTACAAAGCGAAACTGTATCCGGAACATGATATAAAAAATAAGTTACGGATGCAGGCGCAAGGTACGAAGATGGATGGAGGATATATGAGAAAAGAGAAGGTGGCAGGAAAAGGAAATCTTTTTACGACAATGGGCAAAGTGTTGCTGGTCATGTATATTCTGACGGGAATGCTGCTTTTTATTCTGGCGGCAGTCTTATATAAAATGGAATTAAGCGAAGCTGCGGTAAATATCAGCATTATCATAAGCTATATTGTAGTGGGATTTGTCGGCGGCTTCATCATTGGAAAGATTAAGAAGAGCCGGAAATATCTGTGGGGAGCCGTGATGGGGCTATTATATTTTGCAGTGTTGCTCATTGTGTCCCTGATATTGAAAAAGGGACTGGATTCCGGAATGCAGCACATTCTTACAACACTGATTTTATGCACTGCTTCGGGAACTGTGGGAGGAATGCTCAGTTAAAAAAAGTGCTTTTCTTATGAAAGACTATGTGTTATACTAACTAGAGGTATTTTTTCGAAAGGAGATAACGAGATGAAACATATTAAGACCCTGAATACAAGAAAGTTACAGAATACAGTAAAGAAGGGCGGATGCGGCGAGTGCCAGACATCTTGTCAGTCAGCATGCAAGACTTCCTGTACTGTAGGAAACCAGACTTGCGAGCATTGCAAATAATTACCAGAAGTTCAGATTGAGAACGAACGAAACGACCGTACGCCTGCGCGGACGGTCGTTATAATGTTGTAAGAAAGTGAGGAAATATTGTAGTGGTTCACCAGTATAAAAACAACGGCTATAATATTGTCCTGGATGTAAACAGCGGCGCCATCCATATTGTGGATGACTTAACCTATGATGTCATTGCATTGTGGGAAGAGACAAGCCGTGAAGAAATCATACAGAGACTGAATAAGACCTATGATGAGGCGGAGATAAAAGAAGCAATTGAAGAGATAGAGGAATTGCAGAAGAACGGAGATTTGTTCACACCGGATGATTATGAAGAATACATCGGTGATGTAACAAAGCGTCCTACTGTAGTAAAAGCACTGTGTCTGCATATTGCCCATGATTGTAACCTTGCCTGCAGATATTGTTTTGCAGAAGAGGGAGAATATCACGGCAGACGTGCGTTAATGTCCTATGAAGTAGGAAAAGCTGCATTGGATTTCCTGATTGCCAATTCCGGCAACCGCCGGAACTTAGAGGTGGACTTCTTCGGTGGAGAACCTACCTTAAACTTCCAGGTGGTAAAAGATTTAGTAGCATATGGAAGAGAGCAGGAAAAAATACATAATAAGAATTTCCGGTTTACACTGACCACAAATGGCGTTCTTTTAAATGACGATATTATGGAGTTTGCCAATAAAGAGATGGACAATGTTGTATTAAGTATTGACGGAAGAAAAGAAGTCAATGATTATATGCGTCCGTTCCGTGGTGGTCAGGGAAGCTATGATGTGATTGTTCCGAAATTCCAGAAATTTGCAGACAGCAGAAATCAGGAACGCTACTACGTGCGTGGAACCTATACCCATCATAATTTAGATTTTTCCAAGGATGTACTGCATCTGGCAGACCTTGGGTTTAAGCAGATTTCCGTAGAGCCGGTTGTGGCACAGGAGACAGATGATTATGCCATTCGTGAGGAAGACCTGCCACAGCTTTTTGCAGAATATGATGCACTGGCAAAAGAGATGGTAAAACGGAAAAAAGAAGGAAAAGCATTCAACTTCTTCCATTTTATGATTGATTTGGAGGGCGGCCCTTGTGTTGCCAAGAGACTTTCCGGATGTGGTTCCGGAACCGAGTATCTGGCAGTAACACCTTGGGGAGACTTGTATCCATGTCATCAGTTTGTTGGAAATGAAGATTTCCTGATGGGAAATGTTTTTGAAGGCTTAAAACGTACCGATATCCGGGATTCCTTTAAGAGTTGTAATGTTTATTCCAAGGAAAAATGCAGAGAGTGTTTTGCAAGATTCTACTGTAGCGGTGGATGTGCAGCGAACTCTTATAATTTCCATGGTGATATTCATAATACCTATGACATTGGTTGTGCATTACAGAAGAAACGTGTGGAATGCGCAATTATGATAAAAGCCGCAGAGGCGGAAATTTAAGTCAGGAGAAAGGAAGAAGAAAATGAAGAAAAGTAAGGGCGTAGCCATATTACTTGCAGTTCTCTTGGTTTTAGCAGGACTGTCGTATTATGCGTCTATCATCTTATCTTCAACCGGAAAAGGTGAAGATAAGAACATTAAGCTTGGATTGGACCTGGCAGGTGGTGTCAGCATCACATATCAGGTAGAATCTGAGAATCCGACTTCCGAGCAGATGAAGGATACTATTTACAAGCTTCAGAAGCGTGTGGAAGGCTACAGTACAGAAGCATCTGTATATCAGGAAGGTGATGACCGTATCACCGTTGAAATTCCAGGAGTAAAGGATGCCAACAAGATTCTGGACGAACTTGGAAAACCGGGTTCCTTAGAGTTCCGGGATCCGGACGGAAATGTTTACATGACCGGTAATGATGTAAAGGATGCACAGGCTGCAACACAGCAGGACAACCTTGGCAACAAGCAGTATGTGGTCCAGCTTACACTTACCGATGAAGGCGCACAGAAATTTGCCGATGCAACCACTGCCAATGTTGGAAAGGTCTGCCCAATTGTATATGATGATGAGGCAATCAGTACTCCTCGTGTAAAAGAAGCAATTACCGGCGGAAGCGCAGTAATCGATGGAATGAGTTCCTATGAAGAAGCAGAGACTTTAGCTTCTAACATCCGTATCGGTTCTCTTTCCTTAGAGTTATCTGAGTTACAGTCCCAGATAGTAGCAGCACAGCTTGGTACAGAAGCAATTTCAACGGCATTAAAGGCAGCAGCAATCGGTCTTGCCCTGATTGCGGTATTCATGATTGCTTACTACTGGATTTCCGGTGTGGCAGCAACCATAGCACTTGGAATTTATACTACAATGGTAGTTGCAGTTATTTATCTTTTTGAAATTACACTTACCCTTCCGGGTATCGCAGGTATCATCCTTTCCATTGGTATGGCGGTAGATGCAAATGTTATTATCTTCGCCCGTATCAGGGAAGAAATTGCATCCGGCAAGACTGTTTCGACAGCGATTAAGACCGGATTCCAGAAAGCGTTATCTGCAATTTTAGACGGAAATATCACCACCCTGATTGCTGCAGCAGTGCTGGCATTTAAGGGAAGCGGTTTCGTAAAAGGATTTGCTTATACACTGGCAATCGGTATCGTTTTATCTATGTTTACCGCATTAGTTGTAACAAGACTGGTATTACATGGACTGTATGTAATTGGTTTCCGTGATGCAAAATTCTATGGAAGACAGAAAGACCGCCGTCCAATGCATTTTATTGCAAAACGCCATGTATTCTTTATTGTTTCAGCAGTAATTATCATTGCCGGATTTGTGGGAATGGGCGTAAACAAAGCCAATGGCAAGGGCGCATTGAACTTAAGCCTTGAATTTGTCGGTGGTACATCTACAACCGTAGATATGGGTAAAGATTATACTCTTGCAGAATTAGATTCTGAAGTAATTCCTCTGATTGAGGATGTGACTGGAGATTCCAGTGTACAGGCTCAGAAGGTAGAAGGAAGTACACAGGTTGTATTTAAGACCAGAAGCCTTGATTTGGACGAAAGAGAGCAGTTAAATACTACATTAGAAGAAAATCTTGGTGTAGATACTTCAACTGTTTCCTCTACCAATATCAGTTCCACTATCAGTGGTGAAATGACAAAAGATGCAGTCTGGGCAGTAGTAATTGCAACAATCTGTATGCTGGTTTATATCTGGTTCCGGTTTAAAGACATTCGTTTTGCAACCTCTGCTATTTTAGCACTGATTCATGATGTACTGGTTATTTTAACCTGTTACTCTCTGCTGCGGCTGTCTGTAGGAAGCACATTTATTGCAGTAATGCTGACAATCATCGGATATTCCATCAATGATACCATCGTTATCTTTGACCGAATCCGTGAGAATATGCATCTGGTAAGAAATGTGGATAAGGAAAGCTTAACCGAAATAGCTGACCGCTCCATTTCCCAGACAATTTCCCGAAGCTTAAATACTTCAATTACAACTTTTGTAATGGTATTCCTGCTTTATATCCTTGGAGTAGCATCCATTAAGGACTTCTCACTTCCTCTTATGGTTGGTATCGTGAGCGGAACTTATTCTTCTATCTGTATTGCAACGGAGTTGTGGTTTGTATTCAAAACACGCTTTGCAAAGAAGAATGCATAAGTAACAGAAATGATTTCCCCTCTTCTGATTTGGAAGAGGGGATTTTTACATTTGGGCGTTGTTTAAAAATTAATATCCGGGGATTGCAAAAGGATAGAAGAGATTTGTTACAATAATATTACGTTGATTCGCAGCAGATTATCTTTCGTTATGAAATACCACAGTTCTAAAATGCGTGTTTTTCTTTTGGTTATGAAAACAGTCTTTCCAATGTTTGCCAGAATAGCTACACGGTTCGTCGAAGTACAGATGCCTGATAAGGGCTGTTAGGGGCACTGGGAATTTCATCTGGCAACAGGCAACGCTGGTACAGGGATGTACCAGCGAGGCACATTTGAACATGGACGTGAATTTGTGCCGGTTGCCAGATGAAAGTATAATTATGCCGAAATTCCCTGTGCCCCTTGCAGGCGTTATGCGGCATCTGTTCTCGACGGACAGTGCAGCTATTCAGTCAAAGCAACCGGAAAGACAGTTTATATGCAAGAAAAACACGCATTCTAAGAACTGCTGGCATTTCATAACGGATAAAGATAATCCGCTGTAAATCTCCGTAATATTTTCCAGCAAAGATTATTTCCGTTTGCAATTGCCAAAAATTAATATTTGAAAAAGGAGAAAAGAATGACTACAATTCAGAAAATAGCAATTACATATGCAATAATTGCAAATATTGTCGGGCTATCCGTCATGGGAATAGATAAACGCAGAGCCATCTGTCATAAATGGCGTATTCCGGAAAAAACATTATTTCTGGTAAGCATACTGGGAGGAAGCATTGGGACATGGGCAGGTATGTATCTGTTCCGTCATAAGACAAAACATTGGTACTTTGTAATAGGAATGCCATTTATACTGATTGTGCAACTGGTTTTATACTATTATTTTTGGTAAAAATATTTTCAAACCGGGATAGGCGTGATAAAATATATCAAACAGAAATGAGATATGGATAATAGGTGAACAACAGTATCAGGGAGAAATGCAAATTATGGCAGGAATGATGGAGTTAAATGGCTGCCGGATTATTGTAAAGGAAATTGCCGGCGGGAAGAGGGTATTAGATACAAGAATTAAATCTTATGATCCGATCCGTAAAGTAGTAAAGGTTAGTGCAGGAAGCCTGGACAACCGGATGGAGCATGCAGTGACGGTTATCATATTTGGACCGAATGGGAGCCTGGTAGAAGCTACCGGTAATCTTCGGAAGGTTATAATTGCCAATGAAGTAGAAATCGAGCTGGGCAGGAGTAAGAATGGTGAGAAGCGGAAGCATGCCCGTTATCCCTTAAAAGAAAAGGGATATATAGAATCTGTTATTGTGGATGGAACATTAATTGAATTGCAGAAGCCAATTGAAATGGAAACCTGTAATATCAGTGGAAATGGAATTCTGATTCAGACAATGGCAGGAAGCGGGACAGTTGGAACGGAACTGCGGATTTGCGTGAAACTTGGAGATACAATGTTACAGAAGACATATCGGATTGTCCGGATACAGAATGCAAATCTTAAGACAGAAGAGTATGGCTGCATGATGATTCGTGACAGGAATATATAAGGGCGGAGTGACAGAATGAGACTTAGAAAAATTCCAATTGATTTTTTATGGGAAGGCCTGGAACTTTCCGGAGATATTTATAATGACAGAGGTTCGGTGCTGCTTTTGAAACGGGGCGAAGTCCTGACACAGGACCGGTTAGATAAACTTTCCAAGTTTGAACGTGGTGGATATATTACAACCAGTGAGGAAACTTATCAGGAAATTCTCAACAGTGGAAAAGCACCAAGAGCTGCATTGCAGAGAGTATACGAAGAAGCAATCGGCTATACAGCATTAAAAAACGATGTAGACAGTATTTTTTCTGTAACCAGAAATGCTTCCGAAATTAATATGGAAGCAACGGAGACTGTTACAAAGGATATTTTTACTAAGATTAAGGTATTGGATTTTCCTAAAATATTTCAGTGTATTGATGCACCGAGAGAGATGGATGAGAATTTGCAGCGCCATTCCCTGAACGTAGCATTTACCAATGGTGTTATCGGGCAGTGGCTGAAGCTTCCGGAACCGGTGATTAAAAAGCTGGTATGCGCCGGATTAGTGCACGATATCGGAAAGACGAAGATACCGGAAGAAATCTTAAATGCACCAAGAAGACTTACGGAAGAAGAATTTGAAATCATAAAAGCTCATCCCGTTTATTCATATGAGCTGCTTTGGGATAATGTAGATGAAGATATCCGGTTAGCGGCAAGACATCATCATGAGCGGCTGGATGGAAAGGGTTATCCGGATCAGATTGCAGGAGATGAGATTTCTCTGCTGGCAAGGATTACCGCCATTTCCGATGTGTATGATGCCATGATTTCCCAGAGAAGTTATAAGGAATCCATGATTCCTTTTGATGTGTTGGAGAAATTTAAAAAGGGTGAATTTCCGGGACTGGATGAACGCCTGGTAGACTTATTTGTGAAAAATATGGTGGAAAATTACCGGGATGTAAAGGTACAGATGTCCGATGGAAGAATCGGTGTGGTGCGTTACATTCCACCAAATGACCTGAATCATCCGATTATCAACTGTAATCATGATGTCAGTCAGACAGATGATAAATGGTATTGCGTCTGCATTGCAAATCAGACAGGAAAATAGATTTTGCATAAATAAAAACCTCTTTACCAGAAAACTGGTAAGGAGGTTTTTGTTTACAGGCTCTGTTTCAGACAGGTTTTGATATCATCGGAAGCATTGCTGATTGGTTTCAGGTGGAAGGTATCGGTAAGATACTGCAGCACATTTGGACTGATGAAGGCAGGAAGCGTTGGACCTAAATAAATATCATGAATGCCAAGGCTTAAAAGGGCAAGCAGGTCAGCAACCGCTTTCTGTTCATACCAGGATATAATCAGTGACAGTGGAAGTCCGTTTACGTCCGTTTCAAAAGCATCTGCAAGTGCAGTAGCAATGCGGATGGCAGAGTAGACATCATTACACTGTCCCACATCTAAAAGGCGTGGAAGCCCTGCTACTTCACCAAAATCTAGTTTGTTGAAACGGTATTTGCCGCAGGCAAGCGTCAGAATCATACAGTCAGTTGGAACCATCTGGGCAAAGTCAGTGTAGTAATTTCGACCCGGACGGGCACCGTCACAGCCGCCGATAAGGAAGAAATGGCGGATTTGTCCGCTTTTAACAGCTTCCACAAGCTGTGGGGCATAGCTTAAGGCAGCGTGGTGTCCGAAACCTACCAGAATCTCTTTTGCCGGCTGGTCTTCCTGGAAACCGCCAAGTTCAATTGCCTGTTTTATGATTTCACTGAAATCTTTGTCTCCATTTTCTTTCCGACCGACATGTTTCACACCATCCCAGCCTACTACATTCGTGCTGTAAATCCTGTCTTTGTAGGAATCTCTCGGGCGCATCAGGCAGTTTGTGGTCATCAGGATACAGCCGGGAATGTTGTCAAACTGTTTCTGCTGATCCTGCCAGGCTCCACCGAAGTTACCTACAAGATGAGAATATTTTTTCAGTCCATCATAACCGTGGCAGGGCAGCATTTCACCATGGGTATAGATGTTGATGCCGGTGCCTTCCGTCTGCTTCAACAGCATTTCCAAATCATTTAAGTCGTGGCCGGAGACAATGATAAATGGCCCTTTTTTAATAGTAACATTTACCTTATGCGGGGAAGGATTGCCATAAATAGTGGTATTGGCATCGTCCAGTTTTTTCATGACTTCAATAGCCATTTCACCGGTACGCATGGTCAGACGGATCAGGTCTTCGACAGTCAGCCGGTCATCGGTAATGGCTTCTAATGCCAGTATATAAAAGTCATCCACTTCATCACTGAAGTAACCTAATTCTCTTGCCTGATGACCATAGGCACTGATACCTTTTAAACCGTAGAGAATAGTCTGACGGAGGGAGCGGATGTCTGGGTCTAAGGATTTGTCATACATAATGCCCGCCATAGGAGCATCCTTTAACATATCCGTTTTTGAATCCGGCAGATGATAGGTGGCATGGAGTGTGGAATTCGAAATTTCACCTACCAAATTGTGAAGCTCTTCTTTGATTTGCTGTGATTGCCGGAGCAGTGCCACATGTACATCTGCATCAAAATTTACATTGGTAAGTGTCGTAAAAAGTACATTTTCAATAAAGCTTACAATCGATTTGTCCATATGTTGTCCCTGCTCCACCAGCACTTTTCCGTAGCAGCTGATTCCCTTTATCTGAAAAATAAGTAAATCCTGCAGGTTGGCAATTTCCGGTGTCTTTCCGCATACGCCAAGCTTTGTACAGCCTTTGCCACCGGCTGTCTGTTCACACTGATAGCAGAACATTTCATAATTTAAATCCATGTTATTTCCCATACGATAATCTCCTTTTATAGAAAATTTTTTGGACGATTGCGAAAAGATATATTTTTCTTTCAAAATTTTTACTATAGAAGGGCATTTCAGCACAAATTACTTCCAATGCCCTTCTATATTTAAAATTTGGAAATAAATTCTTACGTTCTTTTTCACAATCGTCTAAGAAAAGTTTAGATATCGGCATTAGCATGAGCCGGGAAAAGGAATATTATGCATGAAGAAATAGAGTAGATAAAATAGAAAGTTGACAATGGAATAAAATCTGACTAAAATACTTAGGAACCGAACTAATTAGAAATAGTAATAAGTTTAAAGAAAGGAACAGATTTGCCATGGAAACAGGAAAGGTAATTAATAAAATATCCAACCGGCTCCGCAGACGTTCTAAGAAAATACAGGAATCTATCGGAATCAGCGGAGCAAAGGGTAACATTTTAAATTATATTCTGGTGGAATCAGAAAACCATCCGGTATACCAGAAAGAGATTGAGGAAGAATTTGGCTTGCGTCCATCTACTGCAACAGAGACTTTAAAGCATCTTGAGCAGGCAGAACTAATCTGCCGGGTGCCGGAATCAGAGGATGGAAGATATAAGAAGATTGTTTTTACAGAACAGGCGCGGAAGATTGAACATATTCTGCGAAAGGAAATTACGGAATCGGAAGAACTTTTATTACAGGGAATTACGGAAGAAGAAAGAAAAGAATTTTTAAGAATTGCCGAGAAGATGCTTCGGAATCTGGAATGAGAAATTTAAAGTTACAAGAGGCCGATGAGTGTCTTTGGGAAGCAGATTTTACCGGCAGAAAGGAAGGGTTACAATGGACGAAAATGAATTAATGGGCAGCATGAAGGTGTCGAAGGCAGTAGCAAAGATGGCAATTCCAAGTGTCATCAGCAGTCTGGTTACTGTCGTTTATAATATGGCGGATACGTTTTTCGTAGGGCAGACAGGGGATCCGTTGCAGGTGGCAGCAGTCAGTCTGACGAATCCGATTTTTATATTATTCATGGCATTTGCCAATATGTTTGGTATGGGCGGAAGCGCAGCGGCATCTATGGCATTGGGTGAAAAGAAGGAAAAAAGAGTAAAGCAGGTTTCTTCTTTTATTACCTATGCATCACTTATCGTGGGAATTGTTTTTGCTGCAATTTTACTGGTTGGAATGCAGCCGGTTTTACAATTGTTTGGAGCAGATGCAGATACTTATGAACTGGCGAAAGGATACACAACATACATTTCTTATGGTGCACCGTTTATTATCTGGTCTGCGGCAGCAAGCTTTGTTGTGCGTGCGGACGGAGCCAGCCGGGAAGCTATGACAGGAAGTATGATAGGAACAGTGGCCAATATTATTTTAGACCCGATATTTATCAGTGGATTTGGTATGGGTGCAGCAGGCGCAGCCATTGCAACGACTATTGGAAATATAATGGCGAGTGTATATTATCTTTGGTATTTCTGTAGAAAGAGCAGGAACATGTCTATGGCATTCCGGTATTTTAAATGTGGGGACAGAATTCTGTCCCAGGTATGCTCGGCAGGACTTCCAACAGCTATTTTTTCTGCATTGATGAGCATTTCTACGATTATTTTAAACCAGATTCTGGTGGCATATGGAAATGCACCGGTAGCGGCTATTGGAATTGTATTTAAGGCAAATATGTTTATCACATTTTTACAGATGGGACTGGCAAATGGAGTACAACCGTTATTAGGCTATAGTTACGGTGCAGGGAACAGGGAGCGTTTTATTGCAGTGGAACGTTATACGAAGAAATGCTGTCTGATTGTAGGTGTATTGGCGACAGCACTGTTTTTCTTTTTCCGGGAGCCGATTATCCGCCTGTTTATTTCTGATACAGAGGTCATAAATTATGGTGTGGAAATGCTGATTGCTTATATGATTTCCGGTCCGGTCATTGGCATTTTATTTATGAATATGAACTGTATGCAGTCTACCGGAAATGCACTTCCGGCAACGATTCTTTCTATATTGAGACAGGGCGTACTTTTGATTCCGGTGCTTTATGGCTTGAATGCATTGCTCGGTCTGCACGGTGTTATCTACGGACAGGCACTGACGGATTATGTGGCAGTTCTCCTTTCTATTGTAATCTGGCGGTGGAAACGCAGGAAAACTTTATAGGAGAAAACGGTCAGGTTGCCTTTTTCACAGGTTGGTGCTATGCTGACGATAGTAGATTGGCAGAGTAAGTGGAGGAGAAGGCATGGAGCAGAATGTTCAGAAAGCAGAACAGATGAAATACCGGCTGGCAGATGCCATGAAGCAGTGTATGGCGAAGATGCCGATAGAACGGATTACAGTGCGGCAGCTTGTGGAACTGAGCGGAACGACAAGACAGACATTTTACCGTCATTTTCAGGATAAATATGATCTGATAAACTGGTATTTTGACAAAATTTTAGCAGAATCCTTTGAACATATGGGAGAGGGAAAGACGGTATATGAGGGGCTGGTAAAGAAATTTGAATATATTGAGCAGGAAAAATTATTTTTTCGGGCTGCATTTAAATCAGACAGCCAGAACTGCTTAAGAGACCATGATTTTGAACTGATTACCCGGTTTTATACGGATAAGATAGAAAAGAAATCAGGACAGAAATTATCGGAGCATCTTCATTTCCTTCTGGAAATGTATTGCCAGGGTTCAGTTTATATGACAATTCAGTGGGTGCTTGGAAGAAAGAAGACTACACCGCGGGAACTGGCAAAGGCACTGACGGAAGCGGTGCCGGCGGAACTGAAAGCAGTATTTGAAAAATTGCAGATGATATAGTGGTGACGGATGATGATTGAGAGTGGAATTTGCCCATGACAGATATTGAAAAATCAAGTGACAGAGTTGCCTTTTTGTAACTTTTTATTTGTCTTTTTCATTGGTAAAATAGAGGTATCAATAAAGGACAAAGGAGAAGATAAAATGGCAAACAGAATTATGTTAAACGAGACTTCCTACCATGGCGCAGGAGCAATTAAAGAAATCGCAAACGAGGCAAAGGCAAGAGCATTTAAGAAAGCATTTGTCTGTTCTGACCCGGATTTGATTAAGTTTGGTGTAACATCCAAAGTAACCGATGTATTGGATGAAGCAGGACTTGCTTATGAAATCTATTCAGATATTAAGGCAAATCCTACCATTCAGAACGTACAGCATGGTGTGGAAGCATTTAAAGCATCAAAAGCAGATTATATCATTGCAATTGGTGGTGGTTCATCTATGGATACATCAAAAGCAATTGGTATCATCATTGCAAATCCGGAATTTGAGGATGTCAGAAGCTTAGAGGGTGTAGCTCCAACAAAGAAGCCTTGTGTTCCGATTATTGCTGTACCGACAACAGCCGGAACTGCAGCAGAAGTTACCATTAACTATGTAATTACAGATGTAGAGCGTAAGAGAAAATTTGTATGTGTAGACCCGCATGATATGCCGGTTATCGCAGTAATTGACCCGGAGATGATGTCATCTATGCCAAAGGGACTGACTGCTTCCACCGGAATGGATGCACTGACACATGCCATTGAAGGATATACTACAAAGGCTGCATGGGAAATGACAGATATGTTTCATTTGAAAGCGATTGAAATTATCAGCAGATCTTTAAGAAGTGCAGTTGCAAATGAAAAAGAAGGCCGTGAAGGAATGGCATTAGGACAGTATATTGCAGGAATGGGATTTTCTAATGTAGGACTTGGAATTGCACATTCCATGGCACATACATTAGGTGCTGTATATGATACTCCACATGGAGTTGCCTGTGCAATGATGCTTCCAATCGTAATGGAATACAACGCAGAATGCACTGGTGAGAAATATCGTGAGATTGCAAGAGCAATGGGTGTAAAAGGCGTTGATGATATGTCTGTAGAAGAATACAGAAAGGCAGCCATTGATGCGGTACAGCAGTTATCTGTAGATGTTGGAATTCCAACAAAATTAGAGGCGTTAAAGGAAGAAGACTTAGAATTCCTTGCAGAATCCGCTTTTGCTGATGCCTGTGCACCGGGCAATCCAAAGGATACAAATGTAGAGGATTTGAAAGCTTTATTCCGTAAACTGATGTAATCAGAAACTTAGACAATATATGATAGAAGAAAAGATAGCAGACTCCCGGAGCATCGGAAAAACGATGTTCCGGGAGTTCTTTATGAAAAATTTATTTGCGTCTGATAGGATGGAACCGTATAATGAAATTGGATTGATATTCAATAGAGCATACTTTGTGAAGGGTTTGAGAGAGGAATCGGAAACAAAGGAGGCTATTAACCTGAACAGCGAAATTACAAATGCAGTAAAAGCTGCAAGAAATCGGGCTCAATATGATGAATGTGCCAAAAGACTCTTAGGACAAAAAAGTATTCTGGCGCATATTTTGGTGAATACTGTGGATGAATTTAAAGGTATGAATCCCAAGGATGTGATACCGTATATTGAAGGAGAACCACAGGTTGGTGTTGTGCCCATAGAACCGGGACTTACAAATGCAGGCGATATGGCAGGACATATTGGCGGATTTAATTCAGAAAATGCAGAAATAAATGAAGGAACGGTCAGGTTTGATATTGTTTTTTATGTGCGCATGAGAGATGGAATTTCTCAAATTATAGTAAATATTGAAGCTCAGAAGAACAAACCTGTTACATATAAAATATTGAACCGGGCGATATTCTATGTAAGCAGGCTTATTTCATCCCAAAAGAGAGGAACGCTATGAGCTGCATCGGCTGATAAGCACACTTTTGTCAAATGAAATAGAAGCAGAAGAAAAATTAAATATGATAGAACTGGAATATCAGATTCCGGTAAGTGAAGAATTGAGAGAGGAAGTGAACCTGATGTGTAATCTGAGTGAAGGAATAGAAGAAAGAGCAGCAGAAAAGGCTGCAGAAAAGACATTAAGAGAAACAAATAAAAAAGTAATTACCAATATGCACAGGAAGGGCTATACCTTAGAACAGATAGCAGAGATTGTGGAAATTAAACCGGAGGAAGTAGGAAAAATCATAGAAGAAGAATCTATGTCAGTATAGAATAGAAAGAGGAAGTAGAAAAATGGCAGCACAATTAGCGTTTGCAAGTGATTATATGGAAGGAGCCTATCCGGCGATTCTAAAAAAGTTAGCGGAGACAAATCTGGTAAAAAGTGCCGGATACGGACTGGATGAATATTCGGAAACTGCAAGGGAAAAGATTCGGAAGGCCTGCAATGCACCGGAGGCAGAGGTGCATTTTCTGGTGGGAGGAACACAGACCAATGCCACGGTAATTGATGCCCTGTTAGCATCTTATCAGGGAGTGATTGCGGCAGAGACCGGACATGTCAGTTCCCATGAGGCAGGAGCTATTGAAGCGGGTGGACATAAAGTGTTGACGATTCCGCAGACAGACGGAAAAATCAGTGCAGAAAAGGTAGAAGAAGTCTTAAATAAATTTAAAGAGGATGGCAACCGTGATCATATGGTGATGCCGGGAATGGTATACATTTCCCAGCCGACAGAATATGGAACCTTATATAACCGGCAGGAATTAGAAGCATTAAGTAAAGTATGCCGCAGCAATGGTATTCCACTTTATTTGGATGGAGCAAGACTGGCTTATGCACTGGCATGTTCGGTGAATGATGTGACATTAGAAGATATTGCAGCATGCTGCGATGCCTTCTATATCGGAGGAACAAAATGCGGTGCATTGTTTGGAGAGGCAGTGGTATTTCCGAAGCCAGGACTTATTCCGCATTTCTTTACCATTATAAAACAGCATGGAGCACTGCTTGCTAAGGGACGGATACTTGGCATCCAGTTTGATGTCTTATTTGAAAATGATTTGTATGAGCATATCGGAGAGCCGGCAATTGCAGCGGCAGATAAGATTCGGGAAGGCTTAAAGGAAAATGGAATTGAGCTTTATCTGGATGCTCCCACTAATCAGGTATTTTGTGTGGTAGACAATGCATTTATGGAAAAGCTTGCGCAAAAAGTTGAATTCAGCTTCTGGGAGAAAAAGGATGAGACGCATACGGTAATTCGTTTTGCAACCAGTTGGGCAACGACAATGGAAGACGTGGATGAGCTGATAAAATTGATTAAACAGATAAATGAGTAGATGAATGATAGACGGATAAACAGATAATGAATAAAAAGGATGGAATGAGGATTTAAAAGATGTGGGCAATACTAATGATAGTACTGTTTTTCAGTGCGTTTGCAGGAATCATCTATCTGATAAACCGGATTGGAAAATTTGGTTTCCTGAATAAAATAACAAAAGGAAAAAAGTGGCTGCGCATCCTAATTAGTGCGGTTTTGGTATGTGGAATCACCGTAATACTCTGGGTAGCGTGGGGTTCGATGAATGCTATAGTATGCATTCTGCATCTGATTATATTCTGGCTTATTAGTGACGGAATTTTTGCACTGATAAAAAAACGCCGGAAGAAATCTTTGAAAAGATATTATGCCGGAGCTGTGGCACTTGTATTTACCATAGGATATCTTGGAAGCGGCTGGTATCTGGCACATCATGTATGGGAGACGGACTATCAGATTCAGACGGATAAGGAAGTAGGAAGCCTTCGGGTGGCAGTATTTGCAGATTCCCATGTAGGGACAACTTTTCATGGGGAAGGCTTTGCCGAGCATATGAAAACCATAGAGGAGCAGCACCCGGATGTGGTTCTGATTGTGGGAGACTTTGTGGATGATGATACGACAAAAGAAGATATGATAGCCTGCTGTAAAGCATTAGGAGAGCTTGATACGACTTATGGTGTATATTATGTCTTTGGAAATCATGATAAAGGATATTATCCGCCGGAATACCGGGGCTATGATGGAAATGATTTGATAGTGGAATTAGAAAAAAATCAGGTACATGTTCTGCAGGATGAGGTAGAACTGATTGCGGATAAATTCTATATAATAGGAAGACAGGATAAATCCGAAGAATATGCAGAAAAAAAGAGCCACAATGGAAGAACTGACGGCAAACCTTGATCCGGATAAATTCTCCATTGTATTAGACCATCAGCCACAGGATTATGCAGCGCAGCAGAATGTCAATGTGGATCTGGTTCTTTCCGGACATACCTACGGTGGACAGCTATTCCCGCTGATGACCATTGAGAATCTTACGAAAATGACACCGGATGACCGTGTCTATGGATATGAGCAGAGAGAAAATACGAATTTTATTGTAACATCAGGAATTTCCGACTGGGCGATTAAGTTTAAAACGGGATGTAAGTCGGAGTATCTTATGATTGATATTGAAGGAAAATAAAAGAGGTGTATATGAAAAAGTTATTTTTGTATTTGACGGAATTTTTTGCAGGAATGTCAGTGATGGCAGTAGAGTTAGGCGCAAGCAGATTACTTGCACCATATTTTAGTTCTTCCCAGATAGTCTGGACAATCATTATCGGAACCATTATGATTGCCATGGCATTGGGAAATATTTATGGCGGAAGGACGGCAGACAAATCACCGAACCCGGATAAACTGTATGGAAGAATTATCATTGCCGCAATCTGGATTGCATTAATTCCGGTAGTGGGAAAATATATTATCATAGGAATATCAGCCCTTTTAATCTTTGCGGTAAATAATAATTTCCTGATTATTGCAGCTTTTGCAGCCTGCATGGTAATTTTCGTATTTCCGCTGTTTCTGTTGGGAACGGTAACACCATCCCTGGTAAAATATTCTGTTGATAATTTAGATGACAACGGAAAGACAGTAGGTACCTTAGGGGCATTTAACACCATCGGAAGCATCATTGGAACCTTTATCCCAACCTTTGTGACAATTCCGGCAGTAGGAACATCCGTTACATTTCTTATCTTTGCGGGAATTTTACTGGCATTATCCATCGTATATTTTATCAATGCGCATACCGGAAAGAAGAAAATAGTTGCATCTATTCTGATATTTGCACTGTGCTGCGGGTTTGGATATTCCGACTCATTTGCATTCTGGGAAAATAATCTGACCTATGAGGGGGAATCCGTATATAACTATCTTCAGGTATACGAAAATCAGGACAAGGTGTCCTTATCCACCAATGTGTTATTCGGTGTGCAGTCTGTGTATATGAAGCAGGATGAACTGACCGGCATGTATTATGATTATGCCATGGCGGCACCGCTTATGTTAAAAGACAAAGAAATATCAGACATGGATGTGCTGATTCTTGGAATGGGAACCGGTACTTATGCAACCCAGTGCCGGAAATATTTTGGAGATATGAATGTGGAAGGTGTTGAAATTGATGAGAAGATTACAAAGCTTTCCAGACAGTATTTTTCACTTTCGGAGGATGTGCCGGTAACGACTTATGATGGAAGAGCATTTTTAAATGCATCCGATAAGAAATACGATGTCATTATGGTAGATGCTTATCAGGATATTACGATTCCGTTTCAGATGTCTTCCGTTGAATTTTTTACGCTGGTAAAAGAGCATTTAAATGAAAATGGCGTAATGGTGGTGAATATGAACATGCGTGGGCAGAAAGAAGGAAATATTAACCAGTATCTTTCCGACACCATAGGAAGTGTATTTGGAACAGAATATACTGTGGATGTGGCAGGCTCTACAAACCGGGAACTGTTTGCATCCGACAATGGAGAAATTTTAAAGAATCTTTCTAACAACATTTCCAAGCTTGAAAATCAGGAGTTAAAGGGAATGATGACAGAGGTATTGGCAGATACCGTTTTCTATGAAAAGGGCGATTATATTCTTACAGATGATAAGGCACCGGTGGAACTTCTTGGAATGCAGGTGATTGATGAGATGATAAAAGATGAAGTTGCATATTATAAGGGAGTTTATAAAGAGGAAGGGCTGAAAGGACTGCTGAATTCCTTTTAAATATAAGAAAAATAGTAATTAACAAAAATTGTCTGAAAATTTTAGCACTCACCTCTTGACAGTGCTAATAATGCGTGCTATATTTATGCTTGGAAACAGAAATAACAGGAATTCGTTCATAGCACAGTGGGAAATGAGGTGAAAGATATGAACATTCAGAAATTTACACAGAAGTCAATGGAAGCAATCCAGGATTGCGAAAAATTAGCATATGAATATGGCAATCAGGAAATCGAGCAGGAACATCTTTTAGTGGCATTACTGCAGCAGGAAGATGGACTGATTTTAAAACTGATTGAGAAAATGGAAATCCAGAAGGAGCATTTTGTAGACAATGCAATCCGCCATCTGGAAGCAAGAACCAAGGTGTCCGGCGGCCAGGTTTATGTCGGCCAGGCATTGAATAAGGTATTGATTAGTGCAGAGGATGAGGCAAAGCAGATGGGAGATGATTATGTCTCCGTAGAGCATCTGTTTTTATCCTTGTTAAAATATCCGAACCCTGCATTAAAGGAAATTTTTAAGGAATATGGTATTACAAGAGACCGTTTCCTGCAGGCACTGTCTACGGTGCGTGGCAACCAGCGTGTGACCTCCGATAATCCGGAAGCTACTTATGATACCTTAAATAAATATGGTTATGATATGGTAGAGAGGGCGAGAGACCAGAAGCTGGATCCGGTCATCGGACGAGATGCAGAAATCCGGAATGTAGTGCGTATTTTGTCCCGTAAGACGAAAAACAATCCGGTACTGATTGGCGAACCCGGTGTAGGTAAAACCGCAGTTGTAGAGGGACTGGCACAACGGATTGTACGTGGTGATGTTCCGGAAGGATTAAAGGATAAGAAGCTCTTTGCACTGGATATGGGTGCATTGGTAGCCGGAGCAAAATACCGTGGTGAATTTGAGGAACGTCTGAAAGCAGTATTGGATGAAGTAAAGAAATCCGAAGGACAGATTATCCTCTTTATCGATGAGCTGCATACCATTGTCGGTGCAGGAAAAACCGATGGAGCCATGGATGCCGGACAGCTTTTAAAACCAATGCTTGCCCGTGGAGAACTGCATTGTATCGGTGCTACCACATTGGATGAGTACCGTGAATACATTGAAAAGGATGCCGCATTGGAACGAAGATTCCAGCCGGTTATGGTAGACGAACCGACGGTAGAAGATACTATTTCTATCCTGCGTGGATTAAAGGAGAGGTATGAAGTATTCCATGGAGTAAAGATTACCGACAGCGCACTGGTTTCCGCAGCTGTGCTTTCGAACCGATATATCTCAGACCGGTTCTTACCGGATAAGGCAATTGACCTGGTGGATGAAGCCTGTGCACTGATTAAGACAGAGCTTGATTCCATGCCGACCGAGTTAGACGAACTGAACCGTCGTGTCATGCAGTTAGAGATTGAAGAGACTGCATTGAAAAAAGAGGATGACCGTCTGAGCCAGGAGCGTCTGGCAGACTTACAGAAAGAGTTAGCAGAGCTTCGGAGTGAGTTCCAGAATAAGAAGGCACAGTGGGACAATGAAAAGAAATCCGTAGAGAAAGTCCAGAAGCTGCGTGAGGATTTGGAAAGCCTGAAAAATGAAATCCAGCAGGCAGAGCAGAGCTATGATTTAAATAAAGCGGCAGAATTAAAATATGGTAAGCTGCCGCAGTTACAGCAGCAGTTGGAAATTGAAGAAGAAAAAGTCAAAGGTGAAGATTTATCACTGGTACATGAAAGTGTCAGCGAAGAAGAAATCGCAAAGATTATCTCCCGCTGGACCGGAATCCCGGTAGCAAAACTGACTGAGAGCGAACGAAATAAGACACTGCACCTTGATGAAGAACTGCATAAACGTGTCATTGGACAGGACGAGGGCGTTACCAAGGTAACCGAAGCAATCATCCGTTCCAAAGCCGGAATCAAAGACCCGAGCAAGCCAATCGGTTCTTTCCTGTTCTTAGGACCAACCGGTGTAGGTAAGACAGAGCTTGCCAAAGCATTAGCAAGCTGCCTTTTCGATGATGAATCCAATATGGTCCGTCTCGATATGAGCGAGTATATGGAGAAATATTCCGTTTCCCGTCTGATTGGAGCACCTCCTGGATATGTAGGCTATGATGAAGGTGGTCAGCTGACGGAGGCAGTCCGCCGGAAACCGTATTCCGTAGTCCTCTTTGATGAGGTGGAAAAAGCACATCCGGATGTCTTTAATGTACTGCTTCAGGTACTGGATGACGGACGAATTACCGATTCTCAGGGACGTACCGTAGACTTTAAGAATACCATTATTATCATGACTTCTAACTTAGGCTCCATGCATCTGTTGGAGGGCATTGACGAAAATGGTGAGATTCGTCCGGAAGCAGAAGAAGCTGTCATGGAAGAACTGAAGGGTAACTTCCGGCCGGAATTTTTAAACCGTCTGGATGAAATCATTATGTTCAAGCCGCTGACCAAAGACAACATCGGCAACATTATCAAGTTACTGATGGAAGATCTGAATAAACGTCTTGCAGACCGTGAACTGAAAGTGGAACTGACCAAGGCTGCCGAGGATTATATTACCGAGAAAGGTTATGACCCGGTATATGGTGCAAGACCACTGAAACGTTTCCTGCAGAAATATGTGGAGACATTGGCAGCAAAATTGATTCTTGCAGATAAAGTCAGAGAGGGAGATACCATTCTTATCGACCTTACCGATGGAGAATTGACTGCCAGCGCAAAACCGGCGACCGCCTGAAATGGTTCAAGCTTGACATAATAAGAAATGCAGTTGCTGCATATATTGTCAGGAGAGCAGAAAAGTAACGGTGTAAAATGAGTCGAATCCGAAAAGCATTGATATGGATGAATCTGGCACTGGCGGTATTGGTAATTGCCGCCGGAGCCTGTCGGATCCGTGTCAATCATCTGGTAAATGCAGAGAGCATGAATATAAAGAAAACAAGTGGAATAAAAGAGGTTGCATTGACATTTGACGATGGACCAAGCCCGGATTGTACGAAAGATTTACTGGAAGGGCTGAAGGAGCGCAATGTCAAAGCAACCTTTTTTGTGATCGGAGAGAAAGCAGAGGCATATCCGGATTTGATAAAGAAAATTCAGGATGATGGGCATATCATAGGAAATCATTCCTATACCCATGTGAACCTTGGCATCTTATCGAAGAAAGATGCCTGTGAGCAGATTCGAAAGACCAATGATGCCATTTATCAGATTACCGGGGAATATCCGCAGTTTTTGCGTTCTCCTTTCGGAAGCACCCAGAAGAATCTGGACTGTCAGATGAATATGATAGAGGTGCTCTGGGATGTAGACCCAAGGGACTGGGAGGTACAGAATAAGGAAAAAGTCGTCAATAAAGTAATGACGGATGTCAAAGATGGTGATATTATTTTATTACATGACGGTTATGACAGCAGTATGCTGGCAGCCTTTGAGATTATTGACCGGCTGCAGGCACAGGGTTATGAATTTGTAACGGTAGATAAGCTGATATTTGAGTTACCTTGAGAAAAAAGAATGTTTCAATGGATTTTTTGTGTGTTTTCACTGGAAAATCAAGAAAAAATACCAGAATAGACTTGTCAAAAGGCAAAAATTAAGGTATGGTATCTTAGGATGAAATGAATTATTTTAAAGCTCAAATGTCATTTTGAAACCCAAAAAGTATAAAAATGAAGAAAAATAAGAGTAAAAATGCAAGATTCGTTTTGAAATTATGCAAGGAGCAAAAATGGATTTATTTGATTACATGCGGGAACAGAATATGGAAAAAGAGTCTCCCCTTGCGGCAAGACTTCGTCCCACGACCTTAGACGAAGTAGTCGGGCAGGAACATATTATCGGAAAGGACAAGCTGTTATATCGTGCCATTAAAGCAGATAAGTTAAGTTCTATTCTTTTCTATGGACCGCCGGGAACCGGAAAGACCACGCTGGCAAAAGTGATTGCCAATACCACCAGTGCTGAATTCCTTCAGATGAATGCTACATCTGCAGGAAAGAAGGACATGGAGGAAGTGGTGCAGCAGGCAAAGAACAATCAGGGAATGTATGGAAAGAAAACGATTCTTTTCATCGACGAGATTCATCGTTTTAATAAAGGACAGCAGGACTACCTTCTGCCTTTTGTAGAAGACGGAACGATTATCCTGATTGGTGCCACAACGGAAAATCCATATTTTGAAGTCAATGGGGCTTTACTATCCCGTTCCATTATTTTCGAACTGCATGCACTGGAAAAAGAAGATATTAAGAAGCTTTTGGTGCGGGCAGTTACTGATAAGGAAAAAGGAATGGGTGCATATCAGGCAGTCATCGATGAGGATGCACTGGAATTCATGGCAGATGTAGCCAATGGAGATGCAAGGGCAGCCCTTACCGCCATTGAACTTGGAATCTTAACCACACCACGAAGCGAAGACGGACTTATCCATATTACAATCGATGTGGCACAGGAATGTATCCAGAAGCGTGTAGTGAAATATGATAAGGCAGGAGATAATCATTACGATACGATTTCTGCATTTATCAAAAGTATCCGTGGAACAGACCCGGATGCAGCCCTTTATTACCTCGCAAGAATGTTATATGCAGGAGAAGATATCCGTTTCATCGCAAGAAGAATCATGATCAGCGCGGCAGAGGATGTTGGTACAGCAGACCCGATGGCATTGAATGTAGCGGTTTCTGCAGCACAGGCAGTAGAACGCATCGGTATGCCGGAGGCACAGATTATTCTTGCAGAAGCAGTTGCCTATGTGGCAAGTGCCCCAAAGAGTAATGCATCCTATATGGGACTGAATCGCGCGATGGATGTGGTAGAACATACCAAAACGGCACCGATACCAAATCACTTAAAGGATGCACATTACAAATCCGCCGGAAAATTAGGACATGGTCTGGGTTATCTTTATTCCCATGATTACCCGCATCACTATGTCAGACAGCAGTATCTTCCGGACGGGCTGACGGATTCGGTATTTTATGAGCCGACCGACAATGGAAAAGAAAAAGAAATCGCCCAGTGGCTTCACTGGTTAAAAGAAAATGATGAATGATACAGGAGGAAGGAATAAGATGCAGTCTTATCAGGAAATGTCAAAAGAAGAATTGTATAAGGTAAAGGAAGGTCTTGAAAAAGAGTATGCAAAATACAAGGGAATGGGTCTTTCTTTAAATATGGCAAGAGGAAAGCCGGCAGCAACCCAGCTCGACCTTGTCATGCCGATGCTGGATGTATTAAACAGCAGCAGTGAATTAATTGCAGAAGATGGTACAGATTGTAGAAATTATGGAGAATTAAAAGGAATTCCGGAAGCAAGAAAATTAATTGCAGATATGGTAGGAAGCACACCGGACCATGTTTTTGTATACGGTAATTCCAGTTTAAATGTTATGTACGATACCGTATCCCGTTCCTTTACCCATGGTGTCATGGGAAGTACACCATGGTGCAAACTGGATAAAGTAAAGTTCTTATGTCCGGTACCGGGTTATGACCGTCATTTCGGAGTAACAGAATTTTTCGGTGTAGAAATGGTAAATGTACCGATGACTTCCGAAGGACCGGATATGGATATGGTAGAGCGTCTGGTAAGCAGCGATGATTCCATTAAAGGAATCTGGTGTGTACCAAAATATTCCAATCCTCAGGGAATTACTTATTCCGATGAAACTGTCCGCCGTATGGCAGCATTAAAGCCGGCAGCAGAAGACTTCCGTATTTACTGGGACAATGCCTATGTAGTACATCATCTCTATGAAGATGAGCAGGATGACCTTTTAGATATCATCAGCGAGTGTGAGAAAGCCGGCAACCCGGATATGGTATATGAATTCTGCTCTACATCAAAGGTAAGCTTCCCGGGAAGCGGTATTGCAGCAATCGTAACTTCCAAGGCAAACCTTGACTTCATTGAAAAACAGTTTACGATGCAGACCATCGGACATGATAAGATTAATCAGCTTCGTCATGTACGTTATTTCAAAAATATTGACGGAATCAATGCACATATGATGAAACAGGCAGCAATTATGCGTCCGAAGTTTGAAATGGTAGAAAGAACATTGCAGGATGAATTAGGCGAGCTTGGAATCGGTTCCTGGATTAGCCCGAAGGGTGGATACTTCATCTGCTTTAATACTTTACCGGGATGTGCAAAGAGTGTTGTTGCCAAAGCAAAAGAAGCAGGCGTTGTTTTGACACCGGCAGGAGCACCTTTCCCTTATGGAAAAGACCCGGAGGATTCTGTTATCCGTATTGCACCAAGCTTCCCGACTATGGAAGAACTTGAGACAGCAACTAAAATTTTTGTACTTTGCGTCAAACTTGCAAGCGTAGAAAAACTGCTTGCAGAATAGAAAGAATCATATGAAACAGGAAAAAAGACAGGGAATTTTATTTATTATAGGAGCAGGCTTCTTCTTTGCGCTGATGACATTTTTTGTCCGGCTTTCAGGAGACCTGCCTACGATGGAAAAGGCTTTTTTCCGAAATGCAGTAGCTGCCGTTGTGGCAGCTTTTCTGCTCATCCGGGCAAAAGAGCCATTCTATGCACCAAAAAAAAGCTGGGGCGGACTCTTCATGCGAAGCTTCTGCGGAACGGTAGGATTAATCTGTAATTTCTATGCCATTGACCGGCTGAATATTGCAGATGCCAATATGTTAAATAAGTTATCGCCTTTCTTTGCAATTATTATGTCAACCTTTATCTTAAAGGAAAAGGCAAATAAAGTAGAATGGGGAGCAGTCGTGCTGGCATTTACCGGAGCACTGCTTGTCATTAAGCCATCCTTTGATATACAGTTTGTTTACGGACTGATTGGAGCACTGGGCGGACTGGGTGCAGGAATTGCTTATACCTATGTGCGTAAATTGGGGAAAATGGGAGTGAAGGGACCGGTTATCGTCCTTTGTTTTTCACTCTTTTCCTGTGTTGTCACATTGCCGTTTTTTATCATCGGATATAAGCCTATGAGCATGACACAGTTTGTCTGCCTTATGCTGGCTGGCGTATGTGCAGCAGGCGGACAAATCTGCATTACCACAGCATATACGAAAGCACCGGCAAAAGCGATATCTGTTTTTGATTACACCCAGATTGTCTTTGCGGCACTTCTTGGCATTCTGTTCCTGAATCAGATACCGGATGTCCTCAGTATTGCAGGCTATATTGTAATCATTGGAACTGCCATATTTAAGTGGCAGTATAATATGAAATACGACACCTAGAAAAGGGAACTGGAAAAGATATCTGAAAATACGCTTTTTTACGGTAATGCGTAAAAATACTGTTGCGTTGAATCAGGCTATCACTTATAATGATACTCAAAGTAAATTTATTGGGCGATTGCGAAATTGGATAACCAGTCTTTCAAATTTTTCTATAGAAAGGGCATTGGAGTCTGCACTGAAATCCCGTAGTTCTAAAAGGTATATTTTGCTTGATGCGATAAAAACAGTCTTTCCAATGTTTGACATCGTCGCTGCATTGTTCGTCAACTTCAGATGCATGATAAGGGCTGTTAGGGGCACTTAGAATTTCGTCTGTTCTTTGGCAACGCTGGCACAGGGACGTGCCAGCGAGGCGCAATTGAACATGGATGTGAATTTGCGCCGGTTGCCGGAATGTACGATGTCCATGCCGAAATTCTTAGTGCTCCTTGCAGGCTTTATGCCGCATCTGCAGTTGGCGGACAGTACAGCGACCCCGTCAAAGCAACGGAAAGACAGTTTACAATCAAGCAAAACATACACTTAAGAACTGCTGGCATTCCAGTACAAATAACTCCAAATCCCCTTTCATAGCAAAATTTTGAAAGAAAAGCTGTCCCCTTTCGCAATCGCCTAAAGAAAATCACATAGAGAAGGAGAAGAAACATGTATACATTAGAAGATATTCAGGCAGTGGACATGGAAGTTGCAGATGCCATTACCAAAGAATTTGACCGTCAGAACAGCCACATTGAGCTGATCGCATCTGAGAACTGGGTAAGTCCGGCAGTAATGTCAGCAATGGGCAGTGTAATGACTAATAAATATGCAGAAGGCTATCCGGGAAAGAGATATTACGGCGGATGTGACTGCGTTGATATTGTAGAGAACCTGGCAATTGAGAGAGCAAAAGAGCTGTTTGGCTGTGACTATGTAAATGTACAGCCACATTCCGGTGCACAGGCAAACATGGCTGTACAGTTTGCTATTTTAAAACCGGGTGATACCGTAATGGGAATGAACTTAGACCATGGTGGACATTTAACACACGGAAGTCCGGTAAACTTCTCCGGAACATATTTCCATATTGTGCCTTATGGTGTAAATGATGAAGGCTTCATTGACTATGACAATGTTATGCAGATTGCAATGGAATGTAAGCCAAAGATGATTATTGCAGGTGCATCCGCATACGCAAGAACCATTGATTTCAAGAAATTCCGTGAAATTGCAGATGCCTGTGGTGCAGTTCTTATGGTTGATATGGCACATATCGCAGGACTTGTTGCAGCAGGACTTCATCCAAGCCCAATCCCATATGCAGATGTTGTAACAACAACAACCCATAAGACCTTAAGAGGACCAAGAGGCGGAATGATTCTCTGCAATCAGGAAGCAGCAGATAAATATAACTTTAATAAGGCAGTATTTCCGGGAATCCAGGGTGGACCTTTAATGCATGTCATTGCAGCAAAGGCAGTCTGCTTAAAAGAAGCGTTACAGCCGGAATTCAAGGTATATCAGCAGGGTATTATTGATAATGCCCAGGCACTTTGCAAGGGATTATTAAGCCGTGATATCAAGATTGTATCCGGCGGAACTGACAACCATCTGATGTTAGTAGACCTTACTAATTATGATTTGACAGGTAAGGCAGTAGAAAAATTATTAGATGCTGTAAACATCACATGTAATAAGAATACCATTCCGAATGATCCGAAGTCTCCATTCGTAACCAGTGGTGTTCGTCTTGGTACTGCAGCTGTTACATCAAGAGGCATGAATACAGAAGATATGGACAAGATTGCAGAGGCAATTGCCATGATGATTAAAGAGGGCGAGGCAGCTTCTGAGAAAGCAAGAGCAATTGTAGCAGAATTAACTGCAAAATATCCTCTGAAATAAATCGTAAAAATTTTTGTCGGGAAATTAATGATTTCTTAAGAAATCTTAGGAATTATCCACGCTGTATTTCGAATAAGAAAATGATAAAATAGTCGTAAAGTATGAAAGCTTTACGGCTATTTTTTTCGAAGTCAGGCATCCATAAAAAGCTGCCAACGGCAGTTTCTACAGGTAAAAGGCAGGAAAAAGGAATTATTCAGGAGGAGACAGATGAGCAAAAAGAAGGTAGGCATTATTATTGGAGTTATTGCAGCGGCAGTAGTTGCAGCCGGAGTAGGATTCTATTTCCTAAAGGGAAGAAGCAGCGGTGGAAATTCTGCAGACAAGGTATATGTAGAAAAAGTATCTGCAATTATGAACCAGTCAGCAGGAATCAATAATCGTTACAGTGGTGTGGTAGAACCACAGGAGACCTTAGAGATAAATAAGGATTCCGAACGTAAAGTAAAGGAAGTATACGTTTCTGTTGGTGATGAAGTAGAAGAGGGAACCGTATTATTTTCTTATGATACAGAAGAACTGCAGATGCAGATAGACCAGGCAAAGCTTGAGATGGAAGGCATTGCAAATGACATTTCCAATTCAAATGCACAGATTGCAGAATTGCAGAAAGAAAAAGCAAGCGCACCGGAAGACCAGCAGTTTGAATATACCACACAGATTCAGACACTGCAGACTTCCATTAAGCAGTCAGAATACAACAAGAAAAGCAAACAGGCAGAGATTGACAAATACCAGAAATCCATCGACAACTCAGAAGTAACCAGTAAGATGGCTGGTGTTGTAAAAGAAATCAATGAAAACGGGGTGGATCCCAATGGAAATACTGCAGCATATATGAAAATATTAGCGACAGGCGAGTACCGTGTAAAAGGAACGATTGATGAGACTTCTGTAGGAACAATTTCAGAGGGAACACCGGTTATTTTACGTTCCAGATTAGATGAGACGCAGACCTGGACAGGAAGTATTTCCAAGATTGATACTGAAAGCAGCCAGACGGACAGTAATTCTTCTGATATGTATGATGGAGGCAGTTCTGGAGATTCTGCGTCTAAGTATTCATTCTATGTTACTTTGGACAGTACAGACGGACTGATGTTAGGACAGCATTTATATATAGAGCCGGATTACGGACAGGGCGAGGTTGAAGAAAAGGAAGGAGTCTGGCTGTACGGCTATTATATTGTGCAGGATGATGGAGACCCATATGTATGGGCAGCAGACAAGAAGAACAGACTGGAAAAACGCAAGGTAGAATTAGGCGAGTATGATGAGAATCTCGATGAATATGAGATTAAATCCGGACTTTCTGAAGATGACCTGATTGCATTCCCGATGCAGGGACTGTATGAGGGTGTAACAGCAGTTACCAATATGGAAGAAGTAGATTATTCTTCTCCGTTATATAATCAGGAATCTACAGATGATTCTGGTATGGACGAAGGAATGTATGATGAATACGGAACTGAATCTATGGATGAAGGCATGTATAATAATACTGACGGAACCGAATACATGGACGAAGGAATGTATGATGAAGCCGGAACTGAATTTACAGATAGCGGCGAGTCAGGTGCGACAGATTCGGAGGTGGTTGAATGATTCTGAATCTGCAGCATATCTATAAAGATTACAATCAGGATAAACTGGTAGTTCCGGTATTGAAGGATGTATCTTTACAGGTAGAAGAAGGAGAATATGTTGCTATCATGGGACCGTCCGGTTCCGGGAAGACAACATTGATGAATATTATCGGGTGTCTGGACAGACCGACTTCCGGAACCTATGAACTGGCGGGAAAGGATGTCTTAAACTTAAAAGACCGCGAGATGTCTGCTGTCCGACTGAACAGTATTGGATTTGTATTTCAGAGTTTTCAGCTGATGCCAAGGGAAAGTGCACTGGATAACGTATCACTTCCACTGAGCTATGCCGGTGTAAAGAAGAAAGAACGGAAAGAAAGAGCACAGAAGGCATTGGAGCGTGTAGGATTAGGAGACCGTTCCGGGTTCCGTCCGACACAGCTTTCCGGTGGACAGAAGCAGAGAGTAGCAATTGCCCGTGCCATGGTAAATAATCCGAAGATTTTACTGGCAGACGAGCCGACCGGAGCATTGGACCAGAAATCCGGTAAACAGATTATGGAATTGTTCCAGAGCCTGAATGATGAGGGCGTTACCATTGTCATGATTACCCACGATATTAACATTGCAAAACAGGCGAAGAGAATCCTCCATATAGTAGACGGAGAAATATTTACAGACGATGAGGAGGGCAAGGCATGAAAAAGAAAGTTGTAATTGCAATTCTAATCGTAGTTTTAGCCGGAGGTGGAATCACCGGAGGAATAGTAGGATACCGGGCATACCAGAATAGTAAGCTGGTAGCAGAGGTACAGTCAGTATCCATGTTAAATACTGGTTCCTGGGATGACAGCATGGAAAGTGACGGAACCGTGACCAATGGACAGCAGCAGGATGTTTATGTCAGCACAGAGCAGACCATTCAGAAAGTGTTTGTAACAGAAGGACAGGAAGTATCCGAAGGTGACCCGCTGTTACAATATGATATGACCAATATTGACCTGGCAATTGAGATGAAGAAATTAGACATCCAGACAATCGAAAATAATAGTGCTGTAGCACAGAAGGAATTGGAAAAGCTTAAAAATACCAAGCCAATCAGCAATGCCACAACAAGTACACCGTCTGTAGACAGTGTGACGCCATCAGCACCGGAAACACCATCTACGGATACTTCTGTAACCACACCGGATACGGTAGAAGAGAAGAACGGAGATGCCTATAATTATATTTCAACAACGGCGCAGCCATATACCGGAGATGGAAGCCAGGAGAATCCATACCGCTTCTTATGTACAAAGGAAGCATATGTCTATGGAAGCTATCTGAATACATTGAAAAGTGAGGGGAAGGTTGCGGTATTTGAAATTCATGACGGAAATACCGTAGCCGGAACCTTAATCAGTGCATGGACAAAAGTCGGTGCAGCTTTAGAGGAAGCAGACCCGGATGCAAAATGGTATGTTATTGATGGAAGTAAAGTAATTAATGAGCCGGATGTCCCGGATACCCCGGTCGAACCGGTTGTACCGGATACACCATCTGTACCGGATGATAACCAGCAGAGCGGATATACAGCAGATGAACTGGCAAAAGAGATTGCGGATAAAGAAAAAGAACTGACTAAGCTTGATCTGGATAAAAGAAAAGCGGAGCTTGCGTTGAAACAGATGGAAAGCCAGTCAGAAGATGGAATGGTTTATGCTGAGTTTAATGGTACCGTAAAGAAAGCAGGAGATCCGGATAATCTTCCAAATGATGGAAGTGCATTTTTGACACTTTCCGGTTCAGATGGTCTATATGTAAAGGGAACTCTAAATGAGCTTGCATTGGAACAGGTGAAAGTCGGACAGAGTGTTACAGCAACCTCCTGGAGCACCGGAATGGTATTTGATGCAACAATAACAGAGATTAATGATTACCCGGAGGATTCCAATGGCTATTATTATGGCAATGGCAATCCGAATGCATCCTATTATGGCTATACCGCATATATTGAAGACAGCACTGGACTTAGCAATGGAGACAACTTAAGTCTTTCCATTAATCTTGGTGGAGATGAAGATTCTTCCGATAAGATTTATCTGGATAAAGCATATGTGCGTAAGGAAGATGGTAAGAGCTATGTCATGAAGGATGATGGAACTGGTCATCTTGTAAAACAGTATGTGAAGACAGGAAAGACCATATACGGATATGCAGTAGAAATTAAATCCGGAGTTACAATGGATGATTATCTTGCTTTTCCATATGGTAAGACAGCAAAAGAAGGAGTCAAAACCAATAAGGATGAAGATTCCGGAACTGTAATGTATTAGTAGGAGGGACGAACATGTTAGAAAATTTAAGATTATCTTTTCAGGGTATCTGGTCACACAAGATGCGTTCCTTCTTAACTATGCTGGGTATCATTATTGGTATTGCAGCGATTATTGCAATTGTATCTACGATTAAAGGAACGAATGAACAGATTGAGCAGAACCTGATTGGCGCAGGTGATAACAATGTTACAGTGCAGTTGTATCAGGGAGATTATTCCATGGATTTTTCCTATGGAAGTGTACCGGGTGGAATTCCGGTAATTACAAATGAAGCACTGGAGCAGATTAAAGATCTGGATGAAGTAGAGGATGCATCTTTATTCCTTTCCAGACAGGATTATGATGGAGCATACTATAAAAATACTTCTCTTTCCGGCGGTTATATTATGGGAGTAGACAATGGCTACTTTAATACTGCGGGAATGATTATGAAGAGCGGACGCTGCTTTACCGAAGAGGACTACAGTGATTTTGCAAAGGTCGCAATCTTAGATGAAGATTCTGCAGAAGCATTATTTCAGGGTGAGAATCCAATTGGAAAGACCATTGAGATTAAGCAGCAGCCATATATTGCTGTAGGAATTGCAACCAAGAGCGAGCAGTTCGAGCCGGTTATCAATTCCATTGATGATTATTATACTTATTCCCAGGACAGCAGTGGTAAGATTTATGTACCATCTGTAACCTGGCCGATTATCTATCGTTATGACGAACCACAGCAGGTTCTCATTAAAGCAAAGAGCACCAGCGATATGACCAATGCAGGAAAGAAGAGTGCCGATATTTTAAATGGCTATCTTGCAACATCGGATGATACCATTAAGTACAAATCCGAAGACTTACTGGAGCAGGCAAAACAAATTCAGCAGTTGAGCCAGTCCACCAATACCATGTTAATCTGGATTGCCGGAATTTCCCTTCTGGTTGGCGGTATCGGTGTAATGAATATCATGCTGGTATCCGTAACGGAGCGTACCAGTGAGATTGGTCTGAAGAAAGCAATCGGAGCAAGAAAGTCTGTTATCTTAGGACAGTTCTTAACCGAGGCAGCAGTACTTACCAGTTTAGGCGGATTGATTGGAGTTCTGGTGGGAATCATATTAGCTGAGATTATCTCGAAACTTAGTACCACACCGGTTGCCATCAGTGCACCGGCAGCCGTAGGCGGCGTGGTATTCTCCATGATTATCGGAATTATTTTCGGTCTTCTGCCATCCTATAAGGCGGCAAACTTAGACCCAATCGAGGCATTGCGTCACGAGTAAAAAATAGAAAAATGTAGACCTATGGGACAAGATGTAAAAAAGAGAGGAAAATTCAGAAGATGAAATTTCCTCTCTTTTATGTTGCATTTTTATGGCGTAAATGAGCTGTTTTTATATCAGAAAGACCAAGAAAATAATCGGAAGAAACACTATAGTAATGGCAGAGCTTCAGAAGATGGCGGATAGGAAGCTCATTAGCACCACGCTCATAGCGGGCGTACATGGTCTGGGAAGTTCCGAGAACGTCGGCAATTTCCTGCTGGGTTTTGTCATGGTCTTCGCGTAAATTACGCATTCGCTGTATATAATCCATATAATCTCCAAATCTGAAAATAAATCCGGAATTTTTCAAAAATAAATTTATATAATTCTCAAAAAATCCAGAATATATTCTAAAAATAATATGTCTTGCAGAGGACTTTTTTAATTTATCATAATAAAGATGTTTACTATTGATTTTAGTAAATATATGTACTAAAATAGAGAGCAGTTCAAATGATAAAAGGAAGATAAACAGGAAAGGCGGACATTTATGAAAAACAGAAAGATTTCAACAGCAATAGCGGAAAAAGTTATGACAGGAGTATTAACGATACTTATGGCAATATCAGTTACAGCCTGCGGCAGCACGAAGAAGCAGGCAAATCCAGCTGCTATAGAAGTGACCGAAGCAGTTGTCACAACTGAGACAGAGAGCGAGACAGCAACGGAGGCAAAGGCAGAAAATGAGGACGTGACAGAGACCGAGGCTATGACGGAGACAGAAACAGAGGAGCCGGTGCTGTTTCGGGTGAAGGTTACAAGTGAAAATGGAGCATATATTTCGGAAAAACCTACAGATTTTGCGTATGGTGAAATTATGCTATATGATTATGGAACAGAATTTAATGTTTACGAAGTTTATGAAAATTCGGAAGAAGATTCCATTTATTATAGAGTTAAGAATGAATCTGGTGAAAATAAATATATATGGGATGGAGATGTTACAGTTATTGACTAGCATTTTAATTCATCATGATTTTCAGTAACACAGTATTTTGGATATAAAGAACTGCAAAAATTTTCTTAAAAGAAAAATCGCTTAGACCGTGAATGTGCCAAGGCACATTCTTATTCCAGAAATGAACATGGATATAGTAAAAAGTAACAAAAATCCCTTCCGAATTTTGTTATGGGTTTTATGGTTTTACGATGGTTTACGATGGGTTTTACGAATGGAAAACTTGATAATATAGTCAAATTATGATATGATGTGACTATAATATAGGCGGAGGTGTTTTTTATGCATGCATTACAGGAAACAATACGACCATCTGCAGATTTAAGAAATCATTATAGTGAAATTTCAAAACAATGCAGAGAAGAAAATGAAGCGGTTATAATCACAGTAAACGGTCGTGGTGATACAGTCTCTCTTTCGTATGAGGAATATAAAAGAATGAAGTCAAGAATAGAACTTTTGGAAATTCTTACAGAAGCGGAAGATGATGTAAAGAATGGTAGAGTAGCACCGGTTCGTGAAACATTTGATGATTTAAGACAAATGCTTGGGGAGGAATAGAATTATTGAAATATGAAGTTGTTCGTACAGAAACGGCAGATGCGCAGATTAGAAAAATCGTATTGTATATAGCCGAAAATTTTGGTAATAAGGTTGCACTGGAAAAATTAGAAGAACTGGAACAGAATATTCTTGATTTGGCAGTTCATCCATTAAAGGGGGGAGAAACGCATTATCTGGTATTGAAAAGACAAGGGTATCGGGTGTTGATATTGGAAAAAAATCTGGTTTTCTATAAGATAAATGAAGAAAATAAAAGAGTTATAATCTATGCTGTTGTTGACCAACGCCAGGATTACTTAAATATAATCAGAGGATTGTAGAATCCCCTTGCGTAAATCCACTCCCCGCGCTATAATAGGGAACAGAGTAAAAACAGCGTTTGACGAAAGCTAAGATTGACGGAATAATTCAGAGAGCCGGCGGCTGGTGTGAGTCGGTATTAGGAAGCAATTTGTCCACTTTCGGAGGCTGGTGGTGAAAGCCACGGGTTCGTACCCCTTATGATACGCAATGAAGTGGTCGCAGGCAAAGAGGAGAAGACGTAAAAAGAGATGCGGCAAAATGGGTGGCAACGCGGAACGGTAGATAAGCCTTTCGTCCCATGTATGAAAATGCATGGGATGGAAGGCATTTTTTACGCGAGTAGCGAGAAAAACCGCATGCTTACGAATCAATCCTATAAAATTTTCAAAAAAAGCACATGATATCAAAGAAGGAGAACAAAGATGATTGATTTAAAATTCTTACGGGAAAATCCGGACATCGTAAAAGAAAACATTAAGAAGAAATTCCAGGATCACAAATTGCCACTGGTAGACGAGGTAATTGAGTTAGATGAGCAGGCAAGAAGTGCACAGCAGGAGGCAGATGCATTACGTGCAAACCGTAACAGTATTTCCAAGCAGATTGGTGCATTGATGGGACAGGGCAAGAAAGACGAAGCTATGGCATTAAAAGAGCAGGTAAGCAAAGATGCAGCCCGCCTTGCAGAGTTAGAAGAGCAGGAAAAAGATTTACAGGAAAAGATTACCAGGATTATGATGACAATTCCAAACATCATAGACCCATCCGTTCCGATTGGAAAAGATGATTCCTGTAACGTAGAAATTGAAAAATTTGGTGAGCCGGTTGTTCCGGATTTTGAAATCCCATATCATACCGATATCATGGATCGTTTCCATGGTATTGATTTGGACGCAGCAGGAAAAGTTGCGGGAAATGGCTTCTACTATCTGATGGGAGACATTGCAAGAGTACATTCTGCAGTTATTTCTTATGCAAGAGATTTTATGATTGACCGTGGATTCACATACTGTGTACCACCATTTATGATTCGGAGCAATGTTGTAACCGGTGTTATGAGTTTTGATGAAATGGATGCCATGATGTATAAAATCGAAGGTGAGGATTTGTATCTGATTGGTACTTCTGAGCATTCCATGATTGGTAAATTCATTGATACCATCAATGATGAAGAAAAACTTCCATATACCCTGACCAGCTACTCTCCATGTTTCCGTAAAGAAAAAGGAGCACATGGTATTGAAGAACGTGGTGTATATCGTATCCACCAGTTTGAGAAGCAGGAAATGATTGTTGTATGTAAGCCGGAAGAGTCCAAAGAGTGGTATGACAAGCTCTGGAAGAATACCGTAGATTTGTTCCGCAGCTTAGATATTCCGGTACGTACCCTTGAGTGCTGTTCCGGAGACTTAGCAGACTTGAAAGTGAAATCCTGTGACGTAGAAGCATGGTCTCCACGTCAGAAGAAATACTTCGAAGTAGGAAGCTGCTCTAACTTAGGCGATGCACAGGCAAGAAGACTGAAAATTCGTGTCAAAGGCAAGGATGGAAATAAATATTTCGCACATACCTTAAATAATACTGTAGTTGCACCACCTCGTATGCTGATTGCGTTCTTAGAGAACAACCTCAATGCGGACGGAAGCGTAAATATTCCAAAGGCATTGCAGCCATATATGGGTGGAAAAGAAAAACTGATTCCACTGGATTAATTGAAAATAAGAATTTTGGAAACTGATTTTGAAAAAATAAGTTTCAAATAGTGAGAAAATCAAAAGAAACAGGAAACTGTGTTTTGTGTATAAAATTCACAAGACACAGTTTCTTTTTTATGAAGAACTATTGTGAAAAGTGTGATAATTATTGATAAAAATAACCGGATATTGTATAATATATACAAATATTGTAATGGATCACGGCAAAAAACAACCTGTGAGGGGAGCAATACAGGTATCATACAAAGGAGGGGCACATGGCAGAACCAAGAGAATTGATTCTGAAACTTGGTCAGAAGATTACAGACCGAATCGGAGTAAAAGTTACGGAAAATGACCCGGAATACTGGGGCTTGGCAAGTGTAGTGACGGATGAGATGGCAGAAGTTGCACTGGCAATGAAAGTCAGAGTACCGGCTACCGTAGCAGAAGTAGCAAAGAAATGTAAGAAGAGTGTAGAGCGGACCGAAGAACTCTTAGAAGAAATGAGTGTCATCGGAGTCATTGAGTACAACTGGGAGAACGAAGACCATCACAAACAGTATGTACTTCCAATGTTCGTACCGGGATGCGCAGAATTCATGGTAATGAACAAAGAGCAGGTGGAAGAGCATACCGAAATCGCAGATTTCTTTGAGCAGATGGCAAGACTACCACTGGAGAAAGTAACACCGATGGTTCCGCTGGGGGGAGCAGGAATCGGAATGCATGTTATTCCGGTAGAGAAAGCAATCCCGGCAAACCAGCAGTCGGCAAGCGTGGAGCATATTTCCCACTGGCTCAATAAATATGATAAATATTCCGTGGGCGCATGTTCCTGCAGACGGCAACAGCGAATCCGTGGGGAGGGAACCGGAGACTTAGAGGATGATTTATGTATTGGTGTCGGTGATATGGCAGATTACTGTGTAGAGACCGGAAAGGGCCGTTACATTGATTATGATGAAGTAATGGAGATTCTGCAGCGAGCAGAGGATAATGGCTATGTCCATCAGATTACCAACATTGATGGAGAAGATAAAATCTTTGCAATCTGTAACTGTGCAGTCGGTGTATGTAATGCATTGCGTACATCCCAGCTTTTCAACACACCGAATATGTCACGCTCCGCATACCGTGCCAGCGTAGAGCCGGAGAAATGTGTAGCCTGCGGAAGATGTGTAGAGTACTGTCCGGCTGGTGCAGCAAAGCTCGGACAGAAATTATGCACCAAAGATGGCGGACATATTACCTATCCGCAGCAGGAGCTTCCGGATACCACCAAGTGGGGACCGGAAAAATGGAATCCAAATTACAGGGATGATAACCAGATTAACTGTTATGACACCGGTACCGCACCATGTAAGACAGCATGCCCGGCACATCTTCCGGTACAGGGATATATTAAAATGGCATCTCAGGGAAGATATCTGGATGCATTGAAGCTGATTAAGACGGAGAATCCGTTCCCGGCAGTATGTGGAGCAATCTGTAACCGCCGCTGCGAAGATGCATGTACCAGGGGAACCATTGACCAGGCAGTAGCCATTGATGAAATCAAGAAATTCATTGCGGAACAGGAGCTCCATGCAGAGAAGCGTTATATTCCACCAATGTTGAATTATTCCGGAAAGCCTTTTGAGGAGAAGGTAGCAGTAATCGGAGCAGGACCGGCAGGGATGTCAGCCGCATTCTATTTAAAGAAAATGGGTTATCCGGTTACTGTATTTGAAAAAGAAAAAAGACCGGGTGGTATGCTGATGAACGGTATTCCATCTTTCCGTCTGGAAAAAGATGTGATCAATGCAGAAATCGATGTGCTGCGCGAGATGGGGGTAGAATTCAAGTGCGGCGTAGAAGTTGGCGAGGACATCACCATAGCACAGCTGCGTGAACAGGGGTATAAAGCATTTTACATAGCAATTGGTGCACAGGGCGGACGTATGACCGGAGTACCGGGAGAAGATGCCGTAGGCGTAGAAACAGGAGTAGACTTCTTGCGTCGTGTCAATTTAAATGAAGAAGGCGTGAAATTATCTGGCAAGACCGTAGTAATCGGTGGAGGAAATGTAGCAGTAGACGTTGCAAGAACCGCACTTCGTACCGGATCTTCCGATGTATCCATGTTCTGTCTGGAATCAAGAGATATTATGCCGGCAGCCGATGATGAGGTGGCAGAGGCAGAAGAAGAGGGCATTGTGGTAAATAATTCCTGGGGACCAAAGGAAATCCTTACCGAGAATGGCAAAGTAACCGCAGTAGTATTCAAAAAATGTATCTCTGTACTGGATGAGAATAAACGGTTTTCACCAAAATATGACGAAGAAGAATTATTAACCGTTCCTTGTGACCAGGTATTATTATCCATTGGACAGTCCATTAAGTGGGGGGCTTTATTAGAAGGAACCAGAGTGGAATTTAATCCGAACGGAACCTTAAAGGCAGACCCGGTAACATACCAGACTGCAGAGCCGGATATCTTTACCGGTGGAGATAACTATACCGGACCAAGATTTGCTATTGATGCTATTGCAGCAGGAAAAGAAGGCTGTGTATCTATTCACCGTTTTGTCCATGAAGGACAGAGCCTTACTTTGGGACGTAACAGAAGACAGTTCATTGAGCTGGATAAAGACAATATTAAAGTTGAGACCTTTGACAATGCAAAACGTCAGGTGCCGGGACATAAGGCTGGAGATGCAAAGCATACCTTCCGTGATTTACGAAGCACCTTTACCGAGGAGCAGGTACAGAAGGAAGCAAACCGCTGCTTAGGCTGTGGTGCTACCGTAGTAGACCCGAATAAGTGTATCGGCTGCGGAATCTGTACAACGAAGTGCGAATTTGATGCCATCCACTTAAGCCGTGACCTGCCGGATGCAAGCCGCATGGTAAAATCAGAAGACAAGTTAAAGGCAATCTTCCCATATATGTTAAAGCGTGAGATTAAGATTAAATTCAAAGGCAGGAAGAAATAAAAAGCAGGATGTGAGTGTATGCATGAACTGGGAATTATCATTCATATTTCCAAAACATTAAAGGAAGTAGCAGAAGAAAATGAAGTGACGAAGATAGGTTCTGTTACTTTGGAAATTGGAGAAGTCAGCGGAATTGTCCCGGAATACCTTTTAGACTGCTGGGACTATTACCGGAAGAAATCGGACCTGTTATCGGAATCGGAATTGCGTATCGAGACGCTTCCGGCGGTAACCATGTGCGAGAATTGCAAAAAAACTTATCCGACTGTAAAATTCGGCAGACAATGTCCGTACTGTAAGAGTGATGACACCTATCTGCTGACGGGAAATGAATGCAGTATCAAAGAAATGGAGGCCTGCTGAGGCAGGCTTTCCAATAAATAATTTACCAAAGAAAGAAGGGGTTAAAATGTTGTTTCATGTTTATGGAGGAAATGGAATTTATCAGTGGATTGCCATGCTGGCAGTCTTAGCCGGACTTATTTTATTAAATGAGTTTGCAAGAAGAACCAAGTTTGGTGGACTTATGATGTTTGGAATTATTCCGCTGGCACTTACCGTTTACTTTGTTGTAATTGCAGTATGCGCAGGACAGGGCGTAGAATGGGCAGTAAATAACCAGACACATCTTTATATGAATGGATGGTTCCATTATGCAAAACTGTATGCAGCACTTGCCGGATGTATCGGCTTTATGATGATTAAGTATGAATGGGGTATTGGAAAGAAACAGTGGTTCCGCGCATTCCCATTTGTAATCGTAGCAATTAATATTTTGATTGCAGTAGCCAGCGATTTCGAATCCGCAATCAACGGCTGGTATTCCTGGTGGTTATCTTCCGAAGATGTATGGCTCTATGGTGGCTGGCACAACGTAATGAACGGAATCGCAGGAATCTTAAATATCCTTTGCATGACAGGCTGGTGGAAAGTATATTCCTCCAAAGACAAGAAGGATATGATCTGGCCGGATATGATCTGGGTTTACATTGTAGTATATGATATCTGGAACTTCGCTTATACCTACAATTGTCTGCCAACCCACTCCTGGTTCTGTGGTGTAGCACTGCTTTTAGCACCTACTATTGCAGCATTAATCTGGAACAAGGGTGGCTGGATTATGAACCGTGCAAATACACTGGCAATCTGGTGTATGTTTGCCCAGATTTTTCCACTGTTTCAGGAGACTACTGCCGATGGAACAACCTATTATCCATGGGCAACCGTTTCCAGACAGTATGCAGACGGAACGGTAAATGGCATTGTAGCAGGAACTTCGAACAACGCAGATCCGACCGCAATGACCATCGTCAGCGCACTGGCACTGATTGTAAATGCCATTGCATTAGGATACATCATTTACAAATCGGTAAAGAACAAGAAGAATCCGTATACCAACGAAGTATTTACAGACTTCAAGTATTATAAAGATGCACTGGCAAGAGCAGATGTAAAATAAGATATAATTGAGGAACTGGAAATGAAAGTAATTGAAGTAAAAAGAAGTATATTTGAAAATAATGATAAGGATGCTGCCAGCCTAAGAGAACAGTTAAAGGGAGAGAAAACATTTCTCTTAAATCTGATGTCTTCACCGGGAAGTGGCAAGACTTCTACCCTGGTGCCAACGGTCAATGAGCTGTTAAAGGACTACCGGGTAGGAGTCATGGAAGCGGATATTGATTCCGATGTAGATGCATGGACGATTGTTGATAAGACAAAGGCAAAGGTTGTGCAGCTTCATACCGGCGGTATGTGCCATCTGGATGCAGACATGACCAGACAGGGCTTGAAGGAGCTTGGCACGGAGGATGTAGATATTGCTATCCTTGAAAATGTAGGAAACCTTGTCTGCCCGGCAGAGTTTGATACCGGAGCAGTGAAGAATGCAATGATTTTGTCCGTACCGGAAGGACACGACAAGCCATTGAAATATCCATTAATCTTTACTGTATGCGATGCACTTATTATCAATAAAATTGATGTGCTGCCATATTTTGACTTTGATATGGATAAGGTAAAGGAGTATGCATGGAAACGGAATCCGAATCTTAAGATATTCCCAATCTCCGCAAAGACCGGAGAGGGAATGGAAGCATGGTACTCCTGGCTGAAAGAAGAAGCAGATAAATGGATGAAATAAAGCATCCTTTTGGGTGAGAAAACAGCCGGAAACATCACAAAAAAACTAGCAAAAGAACAAAAAATAATTAATTGATTTAAAAATGCCCTTGCAATATGGATAAAAAAGTGCTATAGTCCTAGCTGTAGACGAAGATGTCAAAAACACGGAAACGTGTTTTTGGCATCTTTTTTTTACTTTACAGGAAATTGCTTTCCTGTAAAGTAAAAAACGCTCCGCGAGGATGCACACTGCGGCGTATAAGGTAGATATCGCAAGCGACCGCCGCAGGCGCGAGAATGTGCCAAGGCACATTCTTTGTTACGTGCGCTACTCGCATAAAGAGTTTCTCAAGTGAAAAGAAGGAGGATTAGATATGAATACTGGAGATACAGCCTTTATGCTGATTGCAACAGCACTTGTGTTTTTTATGACACCGGGACTTGCATTTTTCTATGGAGGTCTTGTACGAAGAAAGAATGTATGTAACACGATGATGGCATGTGTGGCAATCATGGGATTGTCGGTAGTGCTTTGGGCACTGTTTGGTTATTCCCTTGCATTTGGTGGCAACCACGGAGGTATCATCGGAGATTTCCGTTGGATAGCCTTGAATGGTGTAGGCTGGGAGGCAGGACCTTATGCAGATACCATTCCACATCTTGTATTCTGTGCATTTCAGATGATGTTTGCCATGATTACACCGGCACTGATTACCGGTTCCTTAGTAGGAAGAATGAAGTTTAAGGCACTGTTTCTCTTTGTAACACTATGGTCCTTTGTTGTATATTATCCACTGGCACATATGGTCTGGGGAGAAGGCGGACTTTTAGCAGCGATTGGCTCTGTTGACTTCGCAGGAGGAGATGTGGTACATATCAGTTCCGGAATCAGCGCACTGGTTCTGGCAATCATACTTGGAAGAAGACGTGGCTATGAGCAGGTAACTTATCGTATTCATAATATCCCGTTTGTTGTATTGGGAGCATCCCTTTTATGGTTTGGCTGGTTTGGATTTAATGCAGGAAGTGCACTGGCAGCCGATGGACTGGCAGCCCATGCATTTATGACATCTGCAATTTCTGCAGCAGCAGCCTTATTATCCTGGATGTTTATTGATGTTGTAAAAGAAGGAAAGCCAACCCTGGTAGGCGCATCCACCGGACTTGTAGTAGGACTTGTGGCAATTACACCGGGTGCAGGATTTGTTCCAATCTGGTCAGCATTTATTATCGGAGCTTTGGTCAGCCCGATTTGTTACTTCGGAGTTGCACTTATTAAGAAAAAACTGAAAATTGATGATGCGCTGGATGCATTTGGATGCCATGGAATCGGCGGTATCTGGGGTGGAATTGCCACCGGAATTTTTGCACAGAAATCCATTAACAGTACTGCAAAATGGGATGGTCTGGTGTTTGGAGATTACCGCCTTTTCCTGGCACAGCTGGAAGGAATTTTAATTACCATTGTAATTGCAGTGGTTGGTACCCTGCTTTGTGTAGCAGTGGTAAGAATCTTTACTCCGCTTCGTGTGAGCTTAAAAGAAGAACAGCTTGGACTGGATGTAACACAGCATGGAGAAAATGCTTACCCAAGCTTCAACGGATTAGACCAGTAGGATAGAAAAGGAGATAATCAGATATGATGATTAAAATAGATGCAATTGTGCGGGAAGAAAAATTCGAAGATGTAAAAGCAGCATTAAATGCCATCGGAGTCAACGGTATTACGGTATCGCAGGTTATGGGCTGTGGTGTGCAGAGAGGATATAAGGAAATCGTCCGGGGCATGGAAGTGGCAGTGCAGATGCTTCCGAAAATCAAATTTGAAATCGTGGTATCTTCCGAAGAATGGGAACAAAAGACCATCGAAGCCATTCAGAAGGCAGCCTTTACCGGAGAAGTCGGCGATGGCAAAATCTTCAGCTATGAGATTCGCTCCGCCCAGAAAATCCGTACCGGAGAGACTGGCTATGACGCATTACAGAGCAACGATTAAAGGAAGGATAGATTAAAAAAGTAATACAAAATTGATTAAATTTAGACCTTGACATTAAATTTAAAAGGGAGTAAAAACAATAATTAAATAATTCATATGAGGAGGAATTTGAAAATGAATGGTTTAGTTATTGTATTAATAGCCATCGTATTGTTGGCTGCCGGTTATTTACTTTATGGACGCTGGCTGGCTAAGAAATGGGGAATCGACCCGAAAGCTGAAACCCCTGCAGTAAAATATGAAGACGGAGAGGACTTTGTTCCTTCATCCAGATTTACCGTATTCTCACATCAGTTCTCATCTATCGCTGGTGCAGGCCCTGTAACGGGACCAATCCTTGCCAGTGTGTTCGGATGGGTACCTGTATTCTTATGGATAGTAGTTGGTGGATTGTTCTTCGGAGCAGTACAGGACTTCGGTGCTCTGTACGCATCAGTTAAGAATGAGGGAAAATCCATGGGTATGATTATTGAAAAGTACATTGGTAAGATGGGAAGAAAACTTTTCATGTTATTCTGCTGGTTATTTACCCTTTTGGTAATCGCAGCATTTACAGATATGGTTGCCGGAACCTTCAATGCATATCCGGCAGGTGATGGTAAGGCTGTATATGCTAACGGTGCAGCAGCAACCGTTTCCATGTTATTTATTGGTGTTGCAGTTATCCTTGGTATTATCTTAAAGAAAGCACCAAAGATGAACGAAATCGTAAAAGGTATCGTTGCAATTGCATTAATCGTAGTAATGTTTGCAGTAGGCATGAAACTTCCAATCTATACCAATAAGACCATGTGGATCTACATTATCATGATTTACTTATTCTTGGCATCGGTACTTCCAATGTGGCTTTTGATGCAGCCAAGAGATTATATGACAACCTTTATGCTTCTTGGTATGATTATCGGCGCAGTTGTTGGTGTAGTAGTTGCACATCCTGCAATGCAGTTAAATGCATTTAACGGATTCGTTTTAACCGGAGCAGACGGAAGCAAATCTTATCTGTTCCCGACCTTATTTGTAACCATTGCCTGCGGTGCTGTTTCCGGATTCCACAGTCTGGTATCTTCTGAGACATCATCTAAGACCATCCGCAATGAAAAAGATATGCCTATGGTTGGTTATGGTGCAATGGTAGTAGAGTCATTACTTGGAATTATCGTATTGGTCGTTGTTGGTGCAGTAGCTGTAAATGGTACAAAACCAGATGGAACACCATTTGCAATCTTCTCATCCGGTGTTGCCGGTTTCCTTGAAATGTTAGGTGTACCAAATGATGTGGCAACTGTATTTATGACCATGTGTGTATCTGCATTAGCACTTACTTCACTGGATTCTGTAGCACGTATCGGAAGAATGTCCTTCCAGGAATTATTCTATGAGGATACAACAGACCCTGCAAAAATGGGTGGTGTCCGCAAAGTATTAACCAATAAATATTTTGCAACAATCGTAACCTTATTCTTTGGATACTTATTAACACTGGGCGGATACAACAATGTATGGCCGCTGTTTGGTTCCGCAAACCAGTTGCTTGCAGCACTTGTTCTGATTGCACTGGCTGTATTCTTAAAGACTACCGGACGTACCGGCTGGACGCTGTATGTACCAATGGTAAGCATGCTGGCAGTAACCTTTACTGCACTGGTTCAGAAATTCATTGCACTGGTAAGCAATGTAATGAATGGAACTGCAGTATTCTTAGTAGATGGTTTGCAGCTCATTGTTGCAGTTCTTCTGATGGTATTAGGTGTTATGGTAGCAGCAAGCTGCTTTACCAAACTATTAAAGACCAAAAAACAGGAAGAAGCATAAATTGAATAGAAATTAAATTGAAATTTTTAAATGGAAATTACATTTACTTCTTTTCAAATGGGGAAAAATAAGATACAATCTTGAGTTATGAGATAGTAAAGGAGCAAATGACGATGATTAAGGTAGTTAAATTTGGTGGAAGTTCACTTGCAAGTGCAACACAGTTTGCAAAAGTAGGCAGGATTATCACATCAGACCCGGAACGCCGCTATGTTGTACCAAGTGCACCGGGAAAACGAAATTCCAAAGATACCAAGGTAACGGATATGTTATATGCATGTTATGCTCTGGCAGAAAATGATGAGGATTTCGATAAGGAATTAAAAAAGATTGCAGAACGTTATGATTCCATTATTAACGGACTGAACTTAAAGCTTTCTCTGAAAGATGAGTTTGAAGTAATTGCGAAGAACTTTGCAGCCAAGACAGGTCCTGATTATGCAGCTTCCAGAGGCGAATATTTAAATGGTATTGTAATGGCGAACTATTTAGGCTATGAATTTGTGGATGCGGCAGAAGTAATCTTCTTTGATAAAGATGGTAACTTTGATGCAGACAAGACAGATAAAGTGTTGAGCAAACGTCTTTCCAAGGTTGAACGTGCTGTAGTTCCTGGATTTTACGGTTCCATGCCGGACGGAAGTGTTAAGACCTTCTCCAGAGGAGGCTCTGATATTACCGGTTCTATTGTTGCAAAAGCAGTACATGCAACAGCATATGAGAACTGGACGGATGTTTCCGGTTTCCTGATTGCAGACCCAAGAATTATTGACAATCCGGAACCAATTAAAGTAATTACATACCGTGAGTTAAGAGAGCTTTCCTACATGGGAGCAAGCGTATTACATGAAGATGCAGTATTCCCGGTCCGTAAAGCCGGTATTCCAATCAACATCCGTAATACCAATGCACCGGAAGATGAGGGAACATGGATTGTGGAAACAACCTGTCACCAGTCCAAATATACCATTACCGGTATTGCCGGAAAGAAAGGCTTCGTATCTGTAAATATTGATAAAGATATGATGAATTCAGAAGTTGGTTTTGGACGTAAAGTGCTTTCTGCATTTGAAGAAAACGGTATTAACTTTGAACATATGCCATCTGGTATTGATACCATGACCGTATTTGTACATCAGCCGGAATTTGAAGGCAAGGAACAGGCAGTTGTATCTGCAATTCACCGCCTTGCAAAGCCGGACAGCGTAGAATTAGAGTCTAACATCGCCCTGATTGCAGTTGTAGGACGCGGTATGCGTTCCACCAGAGGAACATCCGGAAGAATCTTCTCAGCACTGGCACATGCAAATGTCAATGTTAAGATGATTGACCAGGGGTCATCTGAGTTAAATATTATCATTGGAGTAAGTAATTCTGATTTTGAAAATGCCATCAAGGCAATTTACGATATTTTCGTAACAACGCAGTTATAAGAAAACTGAAGAAAATATATAAAGAAGATGTAGAAAAAGAGACCTGTTATTTTGCAGGTCTTTTTTTACTTTACAGGAAATTGCTTTCCTGTAAAGTAAAAAACGCTCCGCGAGGATGCACACTGCGGCGTATAAGGTAGATGCCGCAAGCGACCGTCGCAGGCACGAGAATGTGGGATAAATGTCTGGTAAATAAATTTAAAGAGTTTCATAAAAAGCAGGTGGAAAGTCGGAATATTTGTGGTAAAATAAAAGAAATATGCTGGAGGGAACATAATGGAAGAACTGGGTAATATTGCAGTCTTTTTAGCTGGATGGAATAGTGAATATCAGACCAGATTAATCAATGGTATTATTCGTAAGGCAAAGGAAGCAAACTATGCAATCTCTATTTTTACCTGTCAGGCAGGGAGTGAGATTTCGGACAAGCATGTGCTTGGAGAAAATAAAATATATTCGCTGGCTAATCTTTCGCGTTTTGATGGCATAATTTTTGCGACAAATACAATTTGGGAGGAACCAACAAAAGAGGAAATTATTCGAAGAATACGTCACGCTGGCATTCCTGCAGTAAGCTTTGAGGAAAAGGTAGAAGGCTTAAGCCTGATTGGAATAGATAATTATAAGGCAATGCGGGAGATGATAGAGCATGTTGACAGTCATGGCTATCATCCGATTCATTTTGTAGCTGCAAATGCAACAAATGAAGAGAGTAATATCCGCCAGAAGGCATTTGAAGATTTTGTGGAAGAAAAGAACTATTCAACAGAAGATTATACGGTATGGCATGGGGATTTTTCCTTTGACAGTGGCGTACAGGTAGTGGATGCCATGGAAGAGGCTGGAAGGATGCCACGGGCACTTTGCTGTGCCAATGATGAGATGGCATTAGGTGCCTGCAACCGTTTGAAACAGTTGGGATATCAGGTGCCACAGGACATAGCAGTAACAGGATTTGATGGCTCTTATGATACCCGGCGCTATATTCCGGGAATTACTACGGTAGACAGACCAAAGGAGACACTGGGATATACCGCTATGCAGTTGCTTTTGCAGGAAATTGAGACAGGGAAGAAACAGGAACTGATTTTGACATCCCGTGTTGCAGCGGATGAAAGCTGTGGCTGTGTTTTAGAGGATAAAAAGCGTGTGGCATCTGCGATAGAGATGTTATACCTTGAAAAAAAAGAAAATGAAAAATATACTTATCAGATACACAATATGGAAGATGAGATGATGGAGTGCGAATCATTGGAAGAATTAATCTTCTGTATCCGTCAGAATATTGGAAAGTTTACGACAGAGGATGTATATCTGTGCCTGAATAAGAGTATTTATTATGAGATGACCGGCCGTGGTAACAGCATTTTACGCAACCGCACAATTACCCGGGATTATGAAAACAAGATATACATAACCAAATTAAATAATGAGGACGGCATGCCGGAATTTTATTCTTTTACCAGTGAGCAGATGTTCCCGGCAATGTGGAATGGCAGAGGTTCAGGGGAATATCTCTATATGCCGGTTCATTTCAGGGATAATTGCCTGGGATATATGATACTGACCGGTACATTGGATACAAAACATATTCCAAATTATTATGTCTGGATTCGTAATATCAGTAATGCATTGGAAAAGTTAAAGAATGTATCAGAACTTCGGAATGCTGCCCGTAACATTGATAATATGGCAGTCCGCGACAGCCTGACAGGAGTTTATAACCGGATGGGAATCAACCGTTTTGTGGTAGATATGGTAAAACAGGCAAATACCAGCAGACGTCGATTGTTATTTATCTTTGCTGATATGGATGGGTTAAAGAAAATCAATGATGAGTTTGGTCATGAAGCGGGTGACCAGGCGATCTGCCTTGCAGCAGAGGCATTGCAGGAGGCGTTCTGTGAAAAGGAACTGATTATCCGTTATGGAGGGGACGAATTCTTAGTGGTTTCTGATGCTTTAAGCTGGGAACAGGCTGAAGAAAAGAAAGCTCAGATAACAGCCTTGTTAAAGCAGTGGCAGAGGGATGAGAAGCTGCCGTACCGTCTGTCTATGAGTATCGGTTATTACCAGAAGGAGCCGGATACCGAGGCTTCCATGGAACAGTATATTAACTGGGCAGATGAGCGAATGTATGAGATGAAATGTAAGAACCGTGAGCAGCGAAAATAAATAATAAGTATAAAAAGCATGAAAGGCATTGGAGCAGAAAAATTTCCTGTTCCGATGCCTTTTTGACAGTTGCAATGCATCTGCAGGTTAAGCCATCTGATTTGCAGTTTTATAACGGTAAATCATTTCTGCATGCTGCTGTTCTTCCGTCTGGATATGGTTTAAAATCTGACGGACTTTTGGAGAAGCAAAGCTGAATAAATCGTTGTTGTATGCGGAAGATACATACTTTTCACTGGAAATGGAATCACTGCACAATAATGCATCATGCTTCTTGTCGGCATTTTCACTGGATGCATGGTAAGCAGCTTTTGGCTGATAGTTCTTTGGGGCAGCTATACCAACATCAGGCGTATCACCGGAAAGCAGACTGCTGATGGTGTCATAGTGTTCCTCTTCTTCTTTCTGAATGACCTCGAATAACTGTTTTAATTCAGGGTCTTTTGCTTCACTGCTGTAAAAGGCATATTTGTCGCGGCAAAGCTCTTCCTGCTGCTTTAAATCATTTAACAGCATAGTCTCTTGTTCGGTTAAAATCATTTTGTCATCACCTCATCCGTAATATAACCCGAAAGGAGTATTTTTATACAAATTATGCGAAAAAAAAGATAGAATTATTGATTGCACTTGATAACTATGCTATGCTAAAGTGTATTTAACCATTTAAATTGGAATCAAAAGAGAATAGGAGCGAACAAAAATGTTAGACCAGATTAACAGCATTCTTGGTAAAATTGATAATTTTGTCTGGGGTGTACCACTTATTGTATTGATCCTTCTGGTGGGAATTTTTCTTACCATCCGCCTGAAGGGACTTCAGATTAGAAAATTACCATTAGCAGTAAAATATTTGTTTGAAAATGAAAAGAGTGGCGAATCCGGCGAAGTATCCAGTTTTGCAGCACTTTGCACTGCATTATCAGCAACCATAGGAACCGGAAATATTGTCGGAGTAGCAACTGCATTGGTAGAAGGTGGTCCGGGTGCGTTGTTCTGGATGTGGATAGCAGCACTGGTAGGAACTGCTACAAAATATAGTGAGTGTCTACTGGCAATCAAGTACCGTGTGGTGGCAGAAGATGGTCATATCATCGGCGGACCATTCTATTATATTGAAAATGGAATGGGATCAAAGTGGAAATGGCTTGGAAAATTATTTGCCTTCTTTGGTGTAGGTGTAGGCTTATTTGGAATCGGAACCTTTACACAGATTAATGGTATTACCAGTGCAGTAAAGGGTTTCTTTGACCCGGATACCACATGGACAGTTGACCTCTTTGGAAGAACTTATTCCTGGACTGTAATTATTGCAGGTATTATTCTTACCATCTGTGTGGCACTTGTTATCATCGGTGGAATTAAGAGAATTTCTACAGTATCACAGGTCATTGTACCATTTATGGCACTGACTTATGTGGTTGTTGTATTAATTATTATTGTGATGCATATTACAGAGGTTCCAGCAGCATTTGCAACCATTATAAAGAGTGCCTTTGGATTTAGGGCGGTAGCCGGTGGTGCAATGGGAAGTATTATTGTAGCAATGCAGAAAGGTATTGCCCGTGGTATTTTCTCAAATGAAGCAGGACTTGGTAGTGCACCAATCGCGGCTGCAGCAGCCCAGACCGATTATCCGGTAAAACAGGGACTGGTTTCCATGCTTGGAACTGTAATTGATACACTGATTATCTGTACCATGACAGGTCTTGCAATCGTACTTACCGGTGCATGGGACATGGGCTTGGAAGGTGTTGCTGTTACAACCAAGGCATTCCAGCTCGGACTTCCGTTCCCAAATCAGGTAGCATCCTTTATCCTGATGGTATGTCTGGTATTCTTTGCATTTACCACAATCTTAGGATGGGATTATTACAGTGAGCGCTGTCTGGAGTATCTGACCGGACATAAGAAGGCTGTTGTAAAAGCATACCGCTGGTTATACATCTTAGCGGTATTTATCGGACCGTTTATGACAGTATCTGCTGTATGGACCATTGCAGATATTTTCAACGGACTGATGGCTCTGCCGAACCTGATTGCAGTTACTGCATTGAGCGGTGTGGTTGTGGCTGAAACCAAAGTTTATATGGATGGATTAAAAAAAGATAAGATTCAGCCATAGAAAGATAGGAAAAAGGGAATATTAGATGATCACTAATTAGGAGCAGGTACAGTGAGAAAGTTATTGCGTTTTTTAAAGGATTACAAAAAAGAGAGCATTTTAAGTCCATTATTTAAATTATTAGAGGCATCCTTTGAATTGTTTGTGCCTTTGGTTATGGCAGCAATCATTGATACCGGTATTGGCAATAAAGATGGCGGATTTATCTTGAAAATGTGTGGAATCTTGATTTTGCTGGCATTAGTGGGACTGACCTGTTCCATTACTGCACAGTATTTTGCAGCAAAAGCGGCAGTAGGTTTTGCAACTAAGGTACGTCATGCATTATTTGACCATATTCAGAAATTGTCCTATACAGAGATGGATACCGCAGGAACGGATACCATGATTACCAGAATGACCAGTGATATCAATCAGGCACAGTCCGGTGTCAATATGGTACTCCGTCTGTTTTTGCGTTCTCCTTTTATTGTATTTGGTGCCATGATTATGGCATTTACCATTGATGTAAAGGCAGCGCTTATCTTTGTGGTAACGATTCCTGTTTTATCCGTTGTGGTATTTGGAATTATGATAATTACAATTCCGTTGTTCCGCCGGGTGCAGGCATCTTTAGATAAAGTCCTTGGAGTAACAAGGGAGAATCTGACCGGAAGCCGTGTTATCCGTGCCTTTAATAAAGAGCAGGAAGAAATTGCAGATTTTGATGAGAGTAATGAGAGGCTGACGGATGTACAGCTCTTCGTAGGAAAAATTTCAGCATTGATGAATCCGCTTACCTATATTATCATCAACGCGGCACTGGTTATTCTTATCTGGACAGGTGCAATTCAGGTAAATATCGGAAAGATTTCACAGGGTGAAGTAGTAGCACTGGTAAACTATATGTCCCAGATTCTGGTGGAATTAGTAAAGCTTGCAAACCTGATTATTACGGTAACCAAGGCAATTGCCTGTGGAAACCGCGTGCAGAGTATTTTTGAGATGGAAACTTCCATGGTGGATGGAAATGGAAGCAAAAAGGAAGATACCGGATATACCGTAGAATTCCGCAATGTTTCCATGCGTTATAAAGGTGCCGGAGCAGATACCTTAACCGGCATTGATTTTAAAGCAAAGCCAGGAGATACCATTGGTATTATCGGTGGAACCGGTTCCGGGAAGTCCTCTGTGGTCAATCTGATTCCTCGTTTCTATGATGTCACGGAGGGACAGGTTATGGTAGATGGCATGGATGTCCGGGAATATAAGATTACGGATTTAAGAGATAAGATTGGTATTGTGCCGCAGAAAGCAGTGCTGTTTGCGGGAACCGTCCGAAGCAATCTTGCCTGGGGCAAAGAGGATGCGACGGAAGAAGAGATGCAGCAGGCACTTTCCGTTGCACAGGCAGCAGAAGTTGTAGATAAGAAAGACGGTAAGCTGGATGCGGAAGTAGAACAGGGTGGAAAGAATTTCTCCGGTGGACAAAAGCAGCGTCTTACAATTGCCAGAGCACTGGTAAAACAGCCGGAAATCCTTATCATGGACGACAGCTCATCTGCACTGGATTATGCTACCGATGCTAAACTGCGTCAGGCAATTCATAATATGCCAAACCGTCCGACCGTATTTATCGTATCACAGCGTGCCGCATCCATTATGTATGCCGATAAGATTATCGTATTAGATGATGGAACTGTTGCAGGAACCGGCACCCATGAAGAATTGTTAAAGGATTGCAGCGTATATCAGGAAATCTATTATTCGCAGTTTAAGAGGACGGAAGGAGGACACTGATATGAAAAAGGAATCAAGACAGAAGGAAACCCTTGGAAGAATCCTTAAGTATATGAAAAAGTACTGGTTATTCTTAGGTTTGTCCATTGCATTAGCGGTGCTCAGTGTAATTTTAACCTTATACATTCCGATTCTTACCGGAGATGCCATTGATTATGTCGTAGACAAAGGAAAAGTGGATTTTACTTATATTACACCGATCCTTAAGAAAATGGTGGTAGTCATTCTGATTACGGCAGCTGCCCAGTGGATTATGAATGTCTGCAACAATAAGATGACTTATAATATTGTCCGGGATATCCGTAAGGATGCTATCCGCAAAATAGAGATTCTTCCACTGAAATATTTAGACGCTCATTCCTACGGTGAAATAGTCAGCCGCGTAATTGCGGATGTAGACCAGTTCGCAGACGGACTTCTAATGGGTTTTACCCAGTTGTTTACCGGTGTGGTAACAATTGTCGGAACATTAGGCTTTATGTTGAGCGTCAATGTAAAGATTACGGCAGTGGTAGTATTTTTAACACCGTTGTCTTTTGTGGTAGCAGGATTCATTGCAAAGAAAACATTCTCCATGTTTAAGCTGCAGTCGGAAACAAGAGGAGAGCAGACTGCTTTAATCGATGAAATGATTGGAAACCAGAAAATTGTCCAGGCATTTTCCCATGAAGATGAGGCGTTGGAAAGTTTCGATGAAATTAATGGAAGACTGGAAAAATATTCCCTTCGTGCCTTATTCTTTTCCAGCATTACCAATCCGAGTACCCGTTTTATCAATGCGTTAGTTTATGCAGGTGTTGGCGTGTTTGGCGCAGTTTCAGCTATCCATGGTGGAATCAGTGTTGGGCAGTTATCCTGTTTCTTAAGTTATGCAAATCAGTATACGAAGCCTTTTAATGAGATTTCCGGTGTCGTAACTGAGTTACAGAATGCACTGGCTTGTGCAGCAAGAGTATTTGAGCTGATTGATGAAGAGGCACAGGTACCGGATGCAGAAGATGCAGTGGTATTAGAGGAAGTAAAGGGAGATGTGGATTTAGAGCATGTTTACTTCTCTTATGAGCCGGGGCAGAAGCTGATTGAGGATTTTAATCTCCATGTCAATCCGGGTGAGCGTGTGGCAATTGTCGGACCGACCGGATGCGGTAAGACAACATTGATTAATCTTCTGATGCGGTTCTATGATGTCAACAGCGGAATCATCCGTGTCAGCGGCGTGCCGGTTAAAGATATGACAAGAAGCAGCCTGCGCAGCAGCTATGGTATGGTATTGCAGGAAACCTGGTTAAAGGAGGGAACCATTCGTGAGAACATCTGTATGGGAAAACCGGATGCTACCGATGAAGAAATCATGGAGGCAGCAAAAGCTTCCCATGCCCATAATTTTATCAAACGTCTGCCCAAGGGCTATGATACGGTAATTGCAGAGGACGGTGGCAATCTTTCCCAGGGACAGAAACAGCTTCTTTGCATTGCCAGAGTTATGCTTTGCCTGCCGCCAATGCTGATTTTGGATGAAGCAACTTCATCGATTGACACACGAACTGAGATGAAGATTCAGGAAGCTTTTGGCCGGATGATGAAGGGAAGAACCAGTTTTATCGTTGCCCATCGTCTGTCTACCATTGAAGAGGCAGACATTATTCTGGTTATGAAAGACGGACATATTATCGAACAGGGCAATCATGAAGAACTGCTTCGGAAGAACGGCTTCTATGCAGCCCTTTATAACAGCCAGTTCGTACAGTCATAGAATTGATTTATAGTGTTACATGTTGTAACAGCATTTCGTACGTTACCCCAAGTTCCGGATTAAAATTCCATGGAACGAGAGCTGCCTGGCAGCCGGGGTAACGTTTTTTGATGTCTAAAATGCATTCCATGGCGCCGCTTATGGGAGAATCATTAAGGGAAGAAGTCCGTTCATTTCCAAAGAAAGCGTCTTTCCCGGTAGAAAGCAAAATGGTATCATTAACCCGTTTTACAATCTCATCGGTCTGGGAGGCAATATATTCCGTTACCCGTTCGTCCTGCCAGTGACAGGCTTCTGCAATGGTATCCCAGATCCACGCAGCCATATTATTAAGCTGGCTGTGAAGACCAAAAGCTACAGAATAATCAAAAGCATGGCTGCCATAGCGTATGACATGCTTTTTGGCTTTCTCATAAGTCTGATGCAGAAATGCCAGTGCCGTACTGACCGGAAGCTCCGTATCGATGGAAGCACCAAAGAGCTTTTTCTGCTCAAAGAGTGTATTACAGAAATTCTCGTAGTCACTGCTGTATAAACCGGTAAGATTGCATTCGTCAAGGTGAATGGTAGGATAAGATTCCAGCTGATAGCGTTTAAGAGCCTGTTTCATGGCAGGAAGATTATTATCAATTAAAGTAATCGATGAAAAGTGTCCGGCAAGTAGCGATAAATCCCAGTCGTTACAACAGCCGGCACCAAAGATAGCGAGGGAGCTGTCAGCAGCAGTAGAGGCAATCAGATAGTTGCTGATGGCATTGCGATACTCTGCCCAGTCTTCATAGGCGTGGGGCAGAAATTGTTTTTGCAAAAGGTCTTCGTAAAGTGACATGGGATACTCCTTTCGTTATGTGTATCAGAACGGTTGGTATAAATGTGGTTATTTTTGATGCTGAGAGGGAAAGAACATTTTCCAAGTATCTGCACGCAGCCACTCTGCAAATGCCTTTCCTACCACCACAACAGACCACATTTATACAAACTGGTTTGCTTCCTCATCATATTCGTAGTCGATGGCAGAAAGCTTGCTGCAGAGCTCATCTTTCGAAAGATTTAATGCAGAACAGAGTTCATTTAAGGTAGGGTAGAAATCCCGAAGCTGTGTATTGATGTAACTTAATAACATGACTGGGTCATTTGGTATATTCATGGTGTAATATCTCCTTTTATCATTGATTGCATAGGTGCTTGCGAAAGGGGGAGAGGATTTCCTGCAATAATATTACGCCGGTTCACAGGGAAATTTCTCTTTATCCGATACAAAATGCCAACAGTTCTTAGAATGCGTCTTTTGCTTGTTTGTAAACTGTCTTTCCGGTTGCTTTGGCTGAATAGCAGTACTGTCCGTCGAGGGCAGATGCCACATAATGCCTGCAAGGGGCACTAGGAATTTCGGTATAATGCTGTTTTCATCTGGCAACCGGCACAAATTCACATCCATGTTCAAATGTGCCTCGCTGGTACATCCCTGTACCAGCGTTGCCTGTTGCCAGACGAAATTCCAAGTGCCCCTAACAGCCTTTATCAGGCATCTGTACTTCGACGAACCGCGCTGCTATTCTGACAAACATTGGAAAGACGGTTTTAATAATAACAAGCAAAAGATGCATTTTAGAATTGTGGTATTTTGTATCGAAAGAGAAATTTCCCTGTGAATCGCATAATATTTTTCGCAAAAACTCTCCCCATTCGCAAGCACCTATGGATTATTCAGGTATATGCCCAATTTTAGTCTAAAATTTATCGGCTGACAACCTGAAATTAATATAGAAAATGATTTACATTACTGATTTATCATGGTAGTATACTAAAGTGATAGAAAAAGAACTTAATAAAAAGAAGTTACAAAAAGAGGAGGAACTCTATTATGAAGAAGAAAATGTTGACTGTTTTACTGGCAGCCGCAATGACCGTGTCACTGGCTGGCTGTGGAAGTAAGGATGCAGATAAGAAAGACAATGTATCTGTCCAGAATACTGAAAATGCAAAGAGCGACAATGGTTCAGACCGTACCCAGTTTGTTGTAGGATTTGATGCAGAATTTCCACCATATGGTTATATGGATGAGGATGGAGATTATACCGGATTTGACCTTGAACTGGCACAGGAAGTATGCGACCGTAACGGATGGGAACTGGTAAAGAAACCAATTAACTGGGATTCAAAAGATATGGAATTAGAGTCAGGTTCCATTGACTGTATCTGGAACGGATTTACCATGAACGGAAGAGAAGATGATTATACATTCTCTGATCCATATGTAGACAACAGTATCGTTGTAGTTGTTGCAAAAGATTCGGATATTAATAAATTATCAGATCTGGCAGGAAAAGTAGTAGACGTCCAGGCTGATTCTTCAGGACTTGCAGCATTACAGGGAGATGATGCAACCGATGAAAATAAAGAGCTGACTGCATCTTTTGCTGAACTTCAGCAGGTAGCTGATTACAATACTGCATTTATGAACTTGGAGTCCGGTGCTGTAGATGCAGTAGTATTGGATATCGGAGTAGCAAAATACCAGATGTCATCCAGAGGAGATGCTTTCCGTATGTTGGATGAACAGGTATCCAGCGAGCAGTATGCAATCGGATTTAAAAAAGGTAATACAGAGTTAAAAGACCAGGTTCAGAAGACCTTGGATGAGATGGTAAAAGATGGAACATTTACTACTATCGTAAATAACTACACAGATTATAATTTACCAGAAATGGTTTGCTTAGGAGAATAGATATGTCATTTATTGCTGTAGCACAGCAGCTGGGTTCCGGTATGCTGGCATCACTTTCTATATTTGTATTAACATTGGTATTTTCACTGCCGTTAGGACTTTTGGTGGCATTTGGAAGAAAGTCACGGATTAAGCCGGTGCAGTGGCTTGTAAAATTATACATATCCATTATGCGTGGAACTCCGCTGATGCTTCAGCTTTTGGTGGTGTATTTCGGACCATATTACCTATTTGGAATCCGAATCTCCAAAGAGTATAGCTTTTATGCAACAATCATTGGTTTCTCCATTAATTATGCGGCATATTTCGCAGAGATTTATCGTGCAGGAATCGAAGGAATCCCGGTAGGACAGTATGAAGCAGCCAAAGTATTAGGATACTCTAAGGCACAGACCTTCTGTAAAATCATTTTCCCGCAGATGGTAAAACGCGTGGTGCCGCCGGTAACCAATGAAGTTATTACACTGGTAAAAGATACTTCCATGGCATTTGTACTGGCTTATGCAGAAATGTTTACCATTGCAAAACAGATTGCAGCCCGTGTCAGCAGCATCATGCCATTGTTTGTAGCAGGACTTTTCTACTACATCTTTAACTTTGTAGTGGCATTTATCATGGAACGAATTGAAAAGAAACTGAGTTATTATAAGTAAGGAGAGGAAAAGAATGAAGCTGTTAGAGATAAAGAATGTAAAGAAAAGCTTTGGGGCTGTAGATGTACTTCATGATATTTCACTCTCCGTGGAACAGGGGGAGGTTGTAGCAATTATCGGTCCGTCCGGTTCCGGTAAATCAACACTGCTGCGTTGTGCCACACTTCTTGAGACTATGGATGAAGGAGAACTGGTTTATCTCGGTGAGCATGCGGTGTCAACCGGTGCGGATGGAAAATCCCAGTATGTGGGAAACGCAGAATTAAAAAAGATTCAGGGATATTTCGGACTGGTATTTCAGAACTTTAATCTGTTTCCACATTATTCCGTGTTAAAGAATCTGATGGATGCACCGGTACATGTGCAGAAGCGGAATAAAGAAGAAGTAAAGAAAGAAGCAATGGAGCTTCTTGAAAAAATGGGGTTATCCGATAAGGCAGACTGCTATCCATGCCAGCTTTCTGGTGGACAGCAGCAGAGAGTTGCCATTGCAAGAGCGTTAGCACTTCATCCACAGATTTTATTCTTCGATGAGCCAACCTCCGCATTAGATCCGGAGCTTACCGGAGAAATCTTAAAAGTAATCCGTCAGCTGGCAAGTGAGCATATGACCATGGTAATTGTAACCCATGAGATGGCATTTGCCAGAGATGTGGCTGACCGTGTCATTTTTATGGATGGCGGTTATATTATTGAACAGGGTGACCCGAAGGAAGTAATCGAGCATCCGAAAGAAGAGAGAACAAAGCAGTTCCTGGCAAGATTTGCCCAGAATTAGGATTGGGTAAAACCGGGATTGCATTATTTATAAAGTCTGCTATAATTCGTCATAGGTATTTGCTTCAACGACCAATAAATATGTATGAGAACAAGCATAGGAGAAGCTATGAAGATAATTATAGTGGGCTGTGGTAATGTAGGTGCAACACTTGCAGAACAGCTTAGTAAAGAAAAACATGATATTACAGTAATTGATTGCAGACAGCAGGCTGTAGAGGCAGTGACCAATGTATGTGATGTAATGGGAATTATTGGAAATGGTGCAAGTTTTAATGCACAGACAGATGCAGGGATTGCAGATGCAGACCTTATGATTGCAGTGACAGGTTCAGATGAACTGAATCTTTTATGCTGTCTGATCGCAAAAAAAGCAGGAGGCTGCCATACGATTGCAAGAGTCAGTAATCCTGTATACAGTAGAGAAATAGGTTTTATTAAAGAGGAATTAGGGTTGTCCATGATTATCAATCCACAGCTTGCAGCAGCACGTGAAATGGCGAGACTGCTGAAATTCCCTTCCGCGCTCAAAGTGGATTCATTTGCCAAGAGCCGGGTGGAATTAGTCAACTACCGGATTGAGGAGGACAACCCTCTTTGTAATATGCAGCTTAAGGATATGGGAAGCAGACTGCATTGTGACGTACTGATAGCAGTGGTTGAGCGTGGAGATGAAGTATATATTCCGGATGGTAATTTTGAGTTGAAAGCCAGGGATGAGATTTCCATTGTAGGAACACAGGCTAAGACGATTGAATTCTTTAAAAAGTTAGGAGTACCTACTTCTTCTGCGAGAGATGCACTGATTGTCGGTGGAGGAAGAACTTCTGTTTATCTTGCAAAGCAGCTTTTGGAAATGGGTATCCGTGTCAAAATTGTAGAACGTGACGAAGAACGCTGCGAAGAATTAAATGAAATGGTTCCAAAGGCGATGATTATCTGTGGCGATGCAACAGATAAAGACCTTTTAATCGAAGAGGGATTGTTAGAGACAGAAGCCTTTGTAGCGACCACTAATTTTGATGAAGAGAATATCATGCTGGCATTGTTTGCAAAGAGTTTATCTTCTGCAAAACTGATTACTAAAGTTCATCGTATTTCTTATGATGATATTATTGACCAGTTAGATGTAGGAAGTATTATTTATCCGAAATTCATTACTTCCGAGAGTATTATCAAGTATGTACGTGCCATGAAAAACTCCATGGGAAGTAATATTGAGACATTGTACAAGCTGAATGATAACCGGGTAGAAGCACTGGAATTTTTAATTAAAGAGGGTTCTCCGGTGGTTGGAATTCCACTGCAGGATCTTCGCTTGAAACCTAAGATGCTGATTGGATGTATCACCCATAAAGGAAAAGTGACCATTCCAAAAGGACAGAGTGTAATTGAAGTGGGAGATACGGTAATTCTTGTTACCACGACGACAGGGTTACATGATATCCGGGATGCATTAAGGTAGGAGGCTTGTCATGAATTATTCCATGATTCGATACATATTAAGCAGTGTTATATGCTTCGAGGGAATCTTTCTTCTGCTTCCGGCAGCAACAGCAGGTATTTATCAGGAAAAGGAAGGCTTTTTATATCTGATTACCGGACTTGCCTGTATGCTGATTGGGTTTTGGGGCAGAAGAAGAAAACCGAAGAGCAGTGTATTTTATTCAAAAGAAGGATTTGCAGCAGTTGCATTAAGCTGGATAATCCTCAGTCTGATTGGTGCATTGCCAATGTATTTAACCGGAGAATTTCCATCTTATATTGATGCGTTATTTGAGACAATTTCCGGCTTTACGACAACAGGCTCAAGTATCTTAAGTGATGTAGCGGCACTTTCCCGTGGAACAGCTTTCTGGCGTTGCTTTACCCACTGGATCGGTGGTATGGGTGTGCTGGTATTTATTATGGCAGTCATGCCCCTTTCCGACAGCTCCAGCATGCATCTGATGCGTGCAGAAAGCCCGGGACCATCTGTTGGAAAACTGGTTCCAAAGGTAAAGACTACTGCAATGATTCTCTATGGAATCTATGTAATCTTTACGGTGATTGAGATTATTGCGCTGTTAATAGCAGGAATGCCACTCTTTGATTCCATGACATTGACCTTTGGTACCGTGGGAACCGGTGGATTTGGACTATTGAACAGTAGTATAGCATCTTATAGTACAGCGGTGCAGATTATCATTACGGTATTTATGATTATCTGTTCCATTAATTTTACTGTATATTATATGTTTTTGATTAAGCGGCCGAAGGAAGCACTGATGTGTGAGGAAATGCGTTACTATCTTTTGATAGTATTCGGTTCGGCACTGCTTATTGCATTTAATATCAGAGCCAGCTTTGCTTCTTTTGGAAAAGCATTCCAGCAGGCAATCTTTCAGGTGGCATCTGTTATCAGTACTACAGGATTTGCCACGGCAGATTTTAATCTCTGGCCGGAATTTTCAAGAATGATTCTGGTGCTTTTAATGTTTGTAGGAGCCTGTGCAGAAAGTACCGGCGGTGGATTTAAGGTTTCCCGTCTCATTATTATGGTAAAATCTGTCCGTAATGAAATTATGTCTGTGACCCATCCGAGAAGTGTGCAGAAGGTACATATGGACGGAAGACGAATACCGGATAATGTGGTAAAGACTGTGTTATGCTATCTGGCAGGCTATGTTGTTATTCTTATCGTATCAGTGTTGTTAATCAGTCTTGATAATTTTGATATGACAACGAACTTTACAGCAGTTATGGCAACCTTTAATAATGTCGGACCGGGACTTAACAGGGTAGGACCGACCGGTAACTTTGGTGGGTTCAGTGTTTTATCCAAGCTGGTATTGATGTTTGACATGCTGGTTGGTCGATTGGAATTATACCCGATGTTAGTGATTTTTGCACCGGGTTTATGGCGGATTCATCCTCACCGCCATGTTGGCAAAGTTCAGTAAATCTTAATAAATAATAAGGAATCCCTCCTTTGCCTGTATGCTATAATGTGTTTGGAATAGCAGACAGGCAGGAGGGATTTTTATGAAAAACCGTATTCTTGTGGTGGATGATGAGAAGGAGATTGCAGACTTAGTAGAGATATATCTGGTAAGTGAGAAGTTTGACGTAATCAAGTGTTACGATGGAGATACAGCAATAGATGCAATAGAGCATGAGAAAATTGACCTTGCAATTTTGGATATTATGCTGCCGGGGATTAGTGGACTGGAGCTGTGCCGCCGGATTCGAAAAAAAGAGAATTATCCGGTTATTATGTTAACTGCAAAAGATTCCGAAGTGGATAAAGTAACCGGACTTACCATAGGAGCAGATGATTATGTGACAAAACCGTTTCTTCCGCTGGAACTGGTTGCAAGAGTGAAGGCACAGTTACGCCGTTATGAGCGCTATGGAGCAAGGACGGACCAGCCGGCAGAGAATATGTCTTTTGACGGTAATATAATAGAAAATACATCTGCAAATGGTTCATATGATGCGGCAGATGGAACGTATGCATCAAATCATGCAGGAACGGAATCGGATGATACTATTATATGCCGTGGAATTTTGTTAAAGAAATGTGCACATGAATGCTATCTGGATGGAGATGAGATTTCACTTACACCGACAGAATTTACGATTTTGCAGGCGTTGTGTGAAGCAAAAGGCAGGGTACTCAGTGCGGAAGAGCTGTTTCATATTATCTGGAAAGACGAATATTATAGCAAAAGCAACAATACCATAACCGTTCACATCCGGCATCTGCGGGAGAAACTTAAGGATACCGGTGAACGTCCAAAATACATTAAGACAATATGGGGAGTGGGATATAAGATTGAAAGATGACAATAATAAGAAAAAACTGGATTTTGCACCGGTAAGACGAAAAATATTTTCCCGGATTGTATTACTGATGGCAGGAGCTTTCTTTGGCATCTGGTTTCTCTACCAGTATGTGCTGCAGGGCAGATTTGCGGATGGAATTGTAAGGTTTCTTTATGATTTTACCAGCATGACTTATGAAGATGCGAGAGATTTCTATTGGCATAATATCGGAAATCACTTCGAACTGATTTTCTTTGGGGCAATTGCACTGGTATTCTGTCTGATGTTTTATTTCTTTTTAAATTCATTTACAAAATATTTTCAGGAAATTGATAATGGAATCAATGCATTGGTGCATCATGATGGCAGACAGATCCGCATGTCGAAGGAAATGGCTGCCATGGAAGAAAAGTTAAACAGCGTGAATGCAACTTTAAACCGGCAGCTTTATGATATTCAGATGGCAGAGAAGAAGAAGGATGAGTTGGTATTGTATCTTGCCCACGATATCCGGACGCCGCTTACCTCTGTGATTGGGTATCTGAAATTATTAGAGGAGATGCCGGATATTTCAAAAGAGCAGCAGGATAAATTTATCCATGTCACCCTGGACAAAGCACTGAGACTGGAAGTTCTGGTGAATGAATTTTTTGACATTACCCGTTTTAACCGGCAGGATATTGAACTGGCAACGACAGAGATAGATCTTTATTATATGCTGATGCAGCTGTCGGATGAAGTGTACCCGCTTCTTGCACCGGAACATAAGAAAGTGGAAATACAGGCTGATGAAAACTGCAAAGTATATGGGGATGCAGATAAGCTGGCACGTATTTTTAATAACATATTGAAAAATGCCATTGCCTACAGCAACCCGGACAGTACCATTGTCATTTCCGCATGGGAGGAGCCACCGGGAACGGTTATCCTGTTCAGTAATCAGGGGCAGACCATATCACCGGAAGAACAGCAGCGTATTTTTGATAAATTCTATCGGCGGGATGAAGCGAGACAGACCAACAGCGGAGGAGCGGGTCTGGGACTTGCCATCGCAAAGGAACTGGTGGATCTGCATGGAGGAACCATCCGTGTAATGAGTGAAAATGGCCGGACAACATTTAAGGTCTGCCTGCCGAGACGAAAAATGCCGACAGCTTAGAAACGCCGGTTGTATTTTTATGCGTATTATTTTATAATATTCGTTATGAGTAAAGAAGAAAAAAAGCTAAGACAACAACATAAAGAGAAGATAAAGCAGGAGAAAGCTTTCGCTAAAGCAGAAAGCAAACAGGAAAAAGCCGCCGCCAAAGCAGAAAGTAAACAGGAAAAGCAGGCTGTCAAAGAGCAGAGCCGGCAGCAGAAAGCCGCTTCAAAGGAATTGGAAAAGCAGGAGAAGCAGCAGCGGAAAGCAGAAGATAATAAGCGCCGTCATACCGATATCAAATGGGACCGGCTGGATAATACGGCACATCTTTTTCCGGTAATTGCAGGAGAAGCAATGAGCAATGTGTACCGGATTGCAGTTACCTTAAAGGAAGAGGTACAGCCGGAGTATCTGCAGCAGGCACTGGATATCGTACTTCCGAAATTTCCGGGCTTTAACTTGAGACTGCGTCAGGGAATTTTCTGGTATTATTTTGAAGAGAATGGCAAGAGTGCTCCAAGAGTACAGGAAGAAAGACATTTTCCATGCCGTTTTATCAGACAGAATAAGAACCACAGCTATCTTTTCCGGGTAACTTATTATAAATGCCGGATTAACCTTGAGGTCTTTCATGTACTGACAGATGGCATGGGCGGAATCAATTTCTTAAAGGAGCTGACCTATCAGTATTTAAGACTGGTGCATCCGGAACTGAAGGAGAAGCTGGGAGATAAGTTAAGCAGCGACACATCCATGAACCGTGAGGACAGCTTCCTTAAAAATTACAAGCACAGCCATGCCAAGGGATATAAGACAAAGAAAGCATATCTTATCAAAGGGGAAAAATTACGAACCGATGAATTTGGAGTAATTCATGGATTTGTAAAGATTCCGGCATTGAAAGAGGTATGTCATAAATATGGTGTCAGCATCAATGAGTATCTGGTTGCGGCATTTGCTTACAGCGTATATCGGGAATATCTGCATGGCATGCCGGACACACGCCCGATTCGTGTGGCGGTTCCGGTGAATTTAAGACCGTATTTTAATTCCATTACCACCAAGAACTTTTTTACAGTAGTATCTGCAGAGTTTGAACCGGTGGAGAATTCCTATACGTTTGAAGAAGTATTGAAGCTTACTACAGAGAGTCTTCATCAACAGATTAATAAAGAGCATTTAGAGGAACTGTTTTCTTACAATGTGTCCAATGAGAAATTATTGATTGCAAGAGCAGTACCGCTGTTTTTGAAAAATATTGCCATGCGTTATGTGTATACATCGGCAGCACTGGCAAATACATCCACTGTAACCAACATTGGAAATGTGAAAGTGGAAGAGGATTACCAGCCATATATCAAGATGTTTTATGCATTCCTTGCCATGTCAAAGGGACAGAATATCAAAGGAACGATTTGTTCCTATCAGGATACGCTGGCATTTACCTTTAGTTCTGTTTTAAAAGATACATCCCTGCAGCGTGGATTTTTCCGAAAACTGTCAGAGGATGGTCTGAATGTGGAAATAGAAAGTAATGGTGTGTATTATGAGTAAATGTAAGAACTGTAATGTGGAAATCTTAGACGACAGCCAGATTTGTCCGCTGTGCCACAGTGTATTAGAAGAGGGAAAAGAGGGCTGCAATTCCTATCCGGATGCATGGATTCCCACCAGAAGATTAAAATGTGTGACAAATATTATATTCTTTCTGGTGTTATTAGGCAGTGTGGCAGCAGGCTATCTTAATTATATCTGGTATCAGGGAAAACTCTGGAGCCTGATTGCAATCGCAGGTCTTTGGTATCTGTTCCTGATTTTCCGGCTGGATATTTTAAGCAATAGTGGATACCGGACGAAAATCATAGCAACTACATTATCCGGAATTTTATATGTGATTCTGATTGACTGGATAGTGGGATTCCATGGCTGGTCGGTTAATTATGTGCTTCCAGCAGGCATTATGCTGTTAGATGCAGGTATTGTTCTGCTCATGATTATCAATTCCAGAAACTGGCAGAGTTATCTGATGTTCCAGTTATTTGGAATTGTATGCAGCCTGATACCGCTGCTTTTGATAGCACTTCACATCGTGACCCATCCGGGCTTAAGTGAACTGGCATTTGGAATATCGGTATTTTTATTCCTCGGAACGCTGATTATCGGTGACCGCAGAGCCAGACTAGAGTTAAAGAGAAGATTTCATGTAAGGTGATTATGGAAGAAAGTAAGACGAGTGTACAGGGCAGAGTCATCCGTGACCTAATTGCCCGTTTTGCAAGTGATAACTTGATAGGAAGAAAATTAAAGACCGGAGAGCTTCGTAAGAAAATGGTGGAACCGGCGTGGAAATGCCCGGACTGTTTTCTGATGCAGAAAATTAAGATGCCACAGTTTGAAATGGAGCTTTTAACCTCCATGCAGAATCCAAGGGAAGATAAAGTAGTTCTGCAGCTGCATGGTGGCGGGTATATTGGAAAAATGCGAAATGCCTACCGTACCTTTGCCGGACTTTACAGTGAGGTGGGAAAAGGAATCAGTGTGCTGACCATCGATTACCGCGTGGCACCAGAGCATCCTTTCCCGGCAGCATTGGAAGATACGGTGGAAGCCTATGAATGGCTGCTAAGCTGTGGATTTAAGCCGGAACAGATTATTGTGGCAGGTGATTCTGCCGGAGGTGGACTGGCATTGGCACTTTGCATGTACTTAAAGGATCATGGGAAAGCACTTCCCTGCGGACTGATTGCCATGTCTCCCTGGACAGATCTGACTGCCAGCGGTGAATCCTATGATACGAATTATGAGCGGGACCCGTTATTTGGAAATACAAGGGACAGTCTCATTTATAATAAGGATTATGTGGGAGACGCAGACGAAACGAATCCTTATATTTCACCGTTGTTTGGTGACTTCATAGGATTTCCACCAATGCTGATTCAGGTTGGTTCTTATGAGATGCTTTTAAGTGATTCCACATCCGTAGCAGAGAAGGCAAAGAAGCAGGGCGTAAAAGTCCGCTTAAGCATTTACGAAGGAATGTTTCATGTGTTCCAGATGGCAATGCTTATGATGCCGGAATCCAAGCGGGCATGGGCTGAAGTCGGCAAATTCATTGAGATGATTTCGGAATAAAAATCCGCTGTATCGGAAAAGACTGATTAAAATGTCTTAACCGGGACAGCGGATTTTGAATATGCGGGTAACTAACGTTTGTTAGTCAGGTGTGACACGTTCATATAATTTGGCAGTCCATTTTCGTAGGAAATGGAAGTCTCGCCCTGAATCAGTGGGAGAAGATATTCAACCATTTCTTCAGTAACATCATTTCCGCGCTCGTTAATCCATGCTCTCGGAACGGATTTTGCTTCATTCGCAATGTTCTTGATTTCTGCATAACCATATTCGATGGTATATGGTGCATTGGAAGTACGGTTCATGGTTACCATGGAAGCGGTAATGCCCTGTTTTGCAAACGCAACAGCATGTTCACCGGAAGCAACTGCTTCATTTAAATCGGTGGCAGAAGAAAGGTGGGCAGCGCAACGTTGTAATACATTTACTTCTACAGAACGGACTTTTACGTTGATATTGTCTTTGATCAGATATTCCAATGCTTTACCGGCACCGCTTAACTGGCTGTGACCGAAGGTATCTTCCATGCTTTCTCCAGCACAGATGTAATTGCCTTCTGCATCATGAATTCCTTCAGATACCGCAATGATAATATTGTTGTGTTCCTCTAAGAGCGCACGCACATCTGTTAAGAACTCCTCCTTGTCAAAATTGCATTCCGGAAGATAAATAAGATGCGGTGCATCGCTGTATTCATTTCTGGCAAGGGCGGAAGCGGCGGTCAGCCAGCCGGCATCGCGTCCCATAATTTCTACGATTGTTACACTCTTTACGGCATAGATAAATGTATCATGTGCAATTTCAAGTAAAGAAGATGCAATATATTTGGCGGCGGAACCAAATCCCGGAGTGTGGTCTGTTACCATCAGGTCATTATCGATGGTCTTTGGAATACCAATAATGCGGACATTGCTTCCGATTCGCTCGGCATATTCGGAAAGCTTTAATACGGTATCCATGGAATCATTTCCGCCGATATAGAAGAATGCACCGATATTCAGCTTTTCAAACTGCTTGAAAATATAGTTATAAGAAGAATCATCATCCATAAAATCCGGCAGCTTAAAACGGCAGGAACCAAGGTACATTGCCGGTGTGTGAATCAGACGCTCTAATGCATTTTCGTCCGCTTCCATAATTTCGGAAAGGTTAAGATAATGTTCATTTAAAATACCTAAGATTCCATTTACGGAACCGTAAACAGTGCCATAGCAGCCGGCAGCACCTTTAATGACACCGGCAAGGCTTGCATTTATTGCAACGGTTGGTCCGCCGGACTGGGCAACCATGCAGTTTTGAATCGATGTATTCATAGTCAGACTCCTTTGTGATTTCAAAGATTTGTGTTAGGATATATAAGAAAGTTATAGTTACGATAAGAAAATATCCTACAAGAATAACTATATATGATAGAATCGGAAAAGGCAAGACTAATCCGGGGGGAGTGGGAAGAACCGCAAGAAAAAATAAAGGAAAGGTAAAAGAGATGGAAAATTGTATGCTCTGCCCAAGAGAATGTGGCGTAAATCGTAAAAAAGGTGAAATGGGAGTCTGCGGTCAGACAGCAGCTATAAAGGCTGCAAGAGCGGCACTTCATATGTGGGAAGAACCGTGTATTTCCGGGCAGAATGGCTCCGGAACGGTCTTTTTCAGCGGCTGTAATTTAGGCTGTATCTTCTGCCAGAATCACAATATTGCCACAGGAAAAGCTGGAATTGAAATAAGTATAGAGCGGCTGGCAGAAATTTTCCTGGAATTGCAGGAAAAGGGTGCAAATAATATCAATCTGGTAACGGCAGGACATTTTGTACCACAGGTGGTTGAAGCACTGAAGCTGGCAAAGCAGCAGGGACTTTATCTTCCGATTGTTTATAATACCAGCTCCTATGAAAAGGTGGAAACACTTCGCCTGTTAGAGGGCTATGTGGATATTTATCTTCCTGATTTAAAATATGTTGACAGCACAATCAGCAGCAGGTATTCCCATGCAGCGGACTATTTTGCCTATGCCAGTGCAGCAATTGCAGAAATGGTGCGGCAGGTAGGCGAGCCGGAATTTGTTTTCGAACGGGCAGCAGGCAAAGAAGGCAGCAGTGCAGAATTTCCGGCAGATGAGAAAAAGAAAATTTCGGAACAGCAGAATAATATGATATTTGACGCAGCAGAATATCAGGAGCGCAGCGAAGCCGGGGAGTCTCTTCTGATGAGAAAAGGCGTCATTGTGCGCCATCTTGTTATGCCGGACTGTGTGGAAGATTCCAAGCGTGTGATATCTTATCTTCTTAAGACCTATGGCGGTCAGATTTTTATCAGCATTATGAATCAGTATACGCCGCTGCCACAGTGCAGGGAGTATCCGGAATTAAGCCGCCGGGTAACGGAAGCGGAATATGATGCGGTGGTGGATTATGCGATTGAACTTGGCATTGAAAATGGCTTCATCCAGGAAGGGGGTGTAGCAGAGGAGAGTTTTATCCCGGAGTTTGATGGAGAAGGGATTGTACGGAAAGATGAAGATAGATAATTAAAAACAAACTTATTGAACATATGTTCTTCACATGGTATAATATTAATGTATAATTGAAAAAGAAAGCAGGATGTGTTTTCCGATTATTAGATGCCCTCTAGTTGGTAAAGGAGGGTGATGCCCTATGAACACAATAGAAGTTCTTACTTTGTTGCTAGTAATATTCGCGGCGCTATCTTACATAGATAATCATAATAATAAAAAGAAATAGCATCCCACTCGTCCAAAAGTAGATGCTATTTCAAAAATAGTTTTCACTGAGGGCAAATCGGAGCATATCCGATTACCTTTCTAAGTAAATTATACACTAGGGTACTTGGCTTTTCAAGTACCCTTTTTTACTTTACAGGAAATTGCTTTCCTGTAAAGTAAAAAACGCTCCGCGAGGATGCGCACTGCGGCGTATAAGGTAGATGCCGCAAGCGACCGCCGCAGGCGCGAGAATGTGCCAAGGCACATTCTTTATTCTCGGGCAGATTCGCCCTAAATGATAAAAAATCTTGACATCTCCCGCAAAAGTTCTATAATACATTTTCGGTAATGCGAGGATGTAAAAGGATGAATAAAGAAAGAGACTATTTTTTTGATAATTTAAAAGCGGTATTGATATTCTTGGTTGTGCTGGGACATTTCCTGCTCCCTATCCGTGGAGACAATCCATTGGTGGTGGTGAAACGGCTCATCTATGTATTTCATATGCCGCTTTTTGTATTTATCTCCGGCTATTTTGCCAAGAAAATTTATAAAAATGGACAGTATAATTTTAAGAAAATATTGTATCTGCTGAAAGCATATGTTGTGTTCGTTGTGGCAATTCAGATAGTATATGCCATTGCGGGATTTGAAAAATTTACGGAGATAGATTTCCTTTCCCAGAGTGGTGCACCGTGGTATTTATTTGCAATGATTGTATGGTATCTGACGATACCACTTGTCCGTAAATGTAAAGCGGTGCCGGTTCTTTTGCTTACGGTAGTGCTGGCATTAACAGCTGGTTATTTTAAAAATGTGGGGGACTTTTTATGTCTGTCACGAATTCTGGTATTTGGACCGTTTTTCTATCTGGGCTATTTTCTGGAGCAGAAGACACTGGAAAAAGCATTGCAGCCAAAGTTTCAGAGACTGGTGGTTCCATGCGCGGAGGCAATCTGTATCTTTATTCTGGCATATGGAGCAAGGTTGAAAGATTCCCTGGGAATGGTATATGAAAATATATCCTACTATGAACTGGAAGAAGTGTGGAAAGGACCGATGGTCCGCCTCTCCCTGATGATTGCAGCATTTCTTATTTCCTGGGCAATCATGTTTTTTATTCCAAGAGGAAAGACAAGACTTTCAGTAATCGGACAGAATACCATGCCGGTGTATATGCTGCACCGGATTTTACGGGATATTCTGATGTTTGCCGGAATCTATGATTATCTGGGAGACTGGGGCTGGATAGCATTTTTTATCCTGCTGGGATTAAGTGCCGGAATCGTATATGTGTTAAATAATTCACATGTTGTCAATCAGGTCAACCGGATACTGGCATTACATACGCCGCAGTTAATCAGAAACTTAAAAAGGCAACGGGCACGTTAGTCTGGATGGAAGAGATTGATACCATTGGAAAGATAAAGAGAGGTGGTCGTATGTCAGAAAATAGAAAAATTCGTGTTTTTTATCAGTTTAACGGATATGTCCAGGGTGTGGGATTCCGCTATCGCATGTCGCATCTGGCGGGGCATTTTGGTGTGACTGGCTGGGTGCGCAATGAATATGACGGCTCGGTACAGGCAGAATTGCAGGGACTGCCGGAAGAAATTGATATGATAATTCAAAGACTCTGCCAGGACCGTTACATCGAAATCCGCAGCATGGACAGAAAAGAACTTCCACTGGATGAGACGGAACGGGGCTTCCATGTAAAATATTAAAATGCAAAAAGCAGCTTCTGGCATATTTTGTCAGGAGCCTTTTTACTTTACAGGAAATTGCTTTCCTGTAAAGTAAAAACGCTCTGCGAGGATGCGCACTGCGGCGTATAAGGTAGATGTCGTAAGCGACCGCCGCAGGCGCGAGAATGTGCCAAGGCACATTCTTTGTTCAGAAAAGTTGCAAAAAATAGCAAGAAATAGTAAACTGTGGGATATGCGAGTATACTACTATGAAAATGAATTAGAGGATGAATTTTCGGAAGCAAAGATAACTGCGAAGAAAATTGATGGAACATATCAGTACAGCCAGGACAGCTTGGGAAGGAAATTATTACATTTTATCTGTTATAATCTCATTGCAAAACCGGTGGCATGGTGCTTTTTAAAGATAAAATACCGTCATAAGATAGTGGGATGGGAAAAAATAAAAGCGTTAAAGGGACAGGGATTTTTCCTCTACGGAAATCATACCAATGCAGGAGCAGATGCATTGATTCCCACAATGCTGGCACATCCGACGGACGTATATGTGATTGTGCATCCGAATAATGTTTCTATGCCCTTTTTCGGAAAAGTAACGCCATATCTTGGGGCGTTGCCGCTGCCGGATGATAAGGATGCCATGAAACATTTCTTAGAAGAAATCGGAAAGAAAATCACTGCGAAAAAATGCGTGATGATATATCCGGAGGCACATATCTGGCCTTATTATACGAAGATACGTCCTTTTAAGGATTCTTCCTTCCGTTATCCGGTGCAGTATCAATGCCCGGTAATCTGTTTTACCAATACATATCAGAAACGGAAGCATAGTAAAAAGCCGCAGATAGTAACCTATGTGGATGGTCCGTTTTATCCGGATGCGAAATTGCGAGGAAAAGAGCAGAAAGCAGACCTTAGAAACAGGGTTTATGAACAGATGAAAGAAAGAAGCAGCAGGAACACCCTTGTACTTGCTACTTATATCAAAAAAGGTGATGTATGAGAAATATTCTATTTTCGGGGAATGTCAAAGTATTTGATGGAATACTGACCGGGATGCTGTCCATTTTTATGCGGACGAAATCGACAGAGCCATACCGCATCTACATTTTTACAATGGATGTATCACATTTAAGAGACGATTTTCTGCCGGTGAGTGATGAGCAGATTGCATTTTTAAATGAGGTAGCAAAGTCCTATAACAAAGAAAATATTGTAATCAAGATTGATGTGACAGATATTTATAAAGAAGAATTTGCAGGCTGTCCGAACGAAGGTGCGTATTGTTCACCATATACCCTGCTTCGTCTGTTTGCAGATAAGATTCCGGAAATCCCGGATAAGCTTCTTTATCTGGATGCAGATATTTTATTTAACCGGGAGCCGGAGCTTTTATATGACATTGATGTAAAAGGGTATGAGTATGCTGCAGCAAGAGACCACTATGGAAAATATTTAATCAATCCAAACTATATCAATGCGGGAGTATTGCTTTTTAATATGGCAGAGATTAAGAAAACAGGTCTTTTTGAAAAAGCAAGACATCTCATTAAGACAAAAAAATTACTGTTTGCGGATCAGGATGCAGTATACAGAAGTACCACGGCAAAGAAAATGCTGCCGCAGAAATATAATGACCAGAAGTTCTTACATAAGAGTACAATAATCAGACATTTTTCCAAACGGCTTTTTTACCTGCCATATCCGCATACGGCAAATATTAAGCAGTGGAATGTCAGTGCAATTCACAGAATTTTTAAGTATGAAGCGTTTGATGATATTCTGTTCGAATATATTTATCTGAAAAAGAAATTTGAACAGGACACTAAGAGGTAAGGAGTTAATTTATGGAAATGAAGAGTTTATCACAGTATGGGAAGAAAGCGGAGATACCGATTTTCTTTGCCTGCGATGAAGGATTTGTAAAATATACGATGGTTTCCATGAAGTCCATCATGGAAAATGCAGACCGCAGCCGGAAATATCATATTTACATTTTACATATGGGAATTACGAAAGCAATCCAGGCAAAAGTGCTTGCCATGGCAGATGAAGAATTTGCAATTGATTTTGTGGATGTTACAGACAAGATGAGGAGCATTGCAGATAAGCTTCCGATTCGTGACTATTATTCCAACACAACATATTTCCGGCTTTTTATTCCGGATATGTTTCCACAGTACCGCAAGGCACTTTATATTGACAGCGATACCATCGTAGTGGGAAATATTGCAGAATTATATGACCATAAGCTTGGTAAATTATATGCCGGAGTCTGTCCGGACCGTGTGGTAGCGCAGACAGATATCTTAGGTGATTATGTAGAAAAGGTATTAGGCGTAAAGCGTGCCAGATATTTCAACGCCGGAGTAATGCTGATGAACTGCAGTCAGTTCCGTGAAAATCATCTTTTAGATGAATTCTTAGAGATGCTTCACATCTATCTTTTTGTGGTAGCGCAGGATCAGGATTACCTGAATCTGATTTGCAGGAATCAGGTGCTTTATATGGAACCGAAGTGGAATGCACAGGTATTTGGAGAACTTGCCTGCCCGGAAGAAGAGGTGGGATTATTCCATTTTAATATGGCAGCCAAACCATGGCATTATGAAGACTGCCGTCTGGCAGAGTATTTCTGGAAATATGCGAAGATGACAGCGGATTATGATGCCATAAAAGAAGGACTTGCCAATTATACCGATGAGCAGCGCCGCAATGACAGCGTGTCTGGTGAGAAATTAATCCAGCTTGCGGTATCTGAGATTAACAGAGAAGATAATTATCTTCGCAAGATGGAAAAAGCCGGAAAATCAGAAAGTAAGCTTGCGCTGCTTGCTCACATAGAGGAACTGGAGCGGGAAGGAAGATTTTCAGAAGATGCAGAAGAAAATCCACCGGCACCGGTTCTGATGCCGGAAGATATTAATTATCTTCCAAGAAGTTTAAAGAGCAAGACACAGACCAAATATGCATTTAAAGTAGCAAGATGGTTTGTCAATATGCTGATAAAGAAAAAGCAGTTGATAATCAAAGAATACAAAGGCATTGAAAATCTTGAAAAAGTAGCAGACGGAGCAGTCATTACCTGTAACCATTTCAATGCATTTGACAGCTTTGCCATCCAGCTTGCCTTCGAGCAGGGTAAATTGAAAAAGAAAAAAATGTACCGTGTAATCCGGGAAGGCAATTATACCGGATTTCCGGGATTTTACGGAGTGTTAATGCGCCATTGCAACACACTGCCGTTAAGCTCTAATTTTAAGACCATGGAGAAATTTATTGCTGCCGTAGACAGGGTATTAGAGAAAAATCAGTTTGTACTTGTCTATCCGGAGCAGGGAATGTGGTGGAATTACCGGAAACCAAGACCGTTGCAGAAGGGCGCATTTACCTTCGCTGCCAGAAATAATAAGCCGGTACTTCCGGTATTTATTACCATGGAAGACAGTGATGTTTTAGATGATGACGGATTCTATGTGCAGGAATATACGGTGCATTTCTGTGAACCGATTTATCCGGATCCGAATAAAAAGCGTGCACAGAATTCCTGTGAGATGCGGGATAAGAATTATGAAGCGTGGAAAGCTGTTTACGAGCAGACCTATGGAGAGAAACTGACCTATAGTTGTGATGAAAAACAGCCGATTAAAGAGAAGAAAGCACTCTAATAAAAGTTGCAGGAAATGTAATATGTATTGAGAAAGGGTAAAGGGATAAATTATGAATAATCAGTGGAACCAGATGCCACCAAACATGCCGTCACAGCAGAGACCGCCGATGCCACCGAATATGCCGCCGCAGCAAGGTGGACCAATGCCGCCGAATATGCAGATGCAACAGGGCAGACCGATGCCACCAAACATGCAGATGCAGCAGAGACCGCCGATGCCAACGAATATGCCGCCACGACAGGGAAAAATGCCACGACCGGAGCTCTCTCCGGAAGATAAGAAGCAGGCAGACAAATTATGTATTATTTCCATGATTTTGATGTTTGCACCGATGGCAGTAATTTTTATTAAGAATATTATTCTGGGACTGTTGTTTGATGCAGGAAAAGAAGAAATTTATTATAATATCGCAAGCAGCTATGTATTAGGTTCAATTCTGACTTTTCTTATGGCTGGCTGTGGAATTGCAGCACTGGTACTTATGATTTTGGTCCGTGTAAAATATCCGCAGAGTGTATTTGGTAAAGTGCTGATGTGGCTTTATATTGCACTTGCCATTCTTGTAGTAGTATTTATAGCAGTAACAATTATTGCCTGTGGGCTGGCATTCATAAGCTGTGTCCGAAACTGTCCGGGCTGATGAGGCAGGAAAATAAATGATAGATATTACGATTTTGCACTGGAGAATTTCGCCGTATTTTATCTGTTTTCTCTTAAGCTTTGTACTGGCATATCTTTATGTCACATGGTATTTGAAAAAAGCAGGAGTAAGGGGCAGTCATATCTTTTATTCAGAGCTTTTGAATACAGTCCTGGCATTATATTTTGGAGCATTTTATACCTTTATTGTGCAGCTGGCAGAACAGGGTAAAGTAGAAACATTTGGTTTTTCCAGTCTTGGCGGTATGGCGGGCATCCTGCTCGGTGTGTGGATTTTTACAAAAATCAGTAAGGAACATAAGATAGAGCTATGGACTGCATATGTGCTGGCATTGGGACTGATGTATGCGGTTTCAAAGCTAGGCTGCTTTTTTGCAGGCTGTTGTGTTGGCATGAGATATCAGGGACCTGGCAGTATCCGCTATCTTGATAATGGAGCAGCGGGGGAATACCTTTTTCCGGTCCAGCTGGCAGAGACGATCTTATTTCTGCTGGCGTTTTTGTTGCTTCACAGGATGGCAGAACGAAGAAGGAATGGTATAATTCCAAAGAGTCTGTTGCTGTATGCGATATTAAAATTCGTACTGGATTATCTGAGGTATTATGAAGACAGAAAGATTTTCAGTGCGAACCAGTGGGGATGTCTGCTGGTAGCTGTAAGCGTATTGCTCTATGAGGCAGTACGGCAAATTAGACAAAGAGCGAATAATAAAGTAATATAACGGATATGAGAAAAGAGTTTTGTGGGTGTTGTGCCGGCAGAACTCTTTTGCATTGTTATGCATCCAAAGAAGCTGACGGACAGGTTATGGTGTTTATCAAGCGTTATATTTATTGTAAAAGGTTGGATTCGGAACAAAGTATTTAGAAAAAATTGGGAAATAAGTTTACATAATATAGGTACGAAATATGGGACACATCCTGTTGTAACATGATCTTATCAGAGAGCAAAGCCACTGAAAAATACCAGAAAAGTGGCAGAAAAGCGAAGGAAAAGATAAGAAAAAAGACACAGGGAGGTCACAATTATGCGTGATAATACAGTACATGTAAGAAGAGGAAAGAAACATCCGTCAAGAATGGAAATGATAGTGCTTGCAGCTCTTGCAGCCCTTATGGTAAGCGGCGGAACATTATTACTGCTGGCAGCTTTGCTGGGACAGGATATTACAGACTGGAACCACAGAGCAGCAATTACAGCAGGTCTTTCTCTTGCCGGAGTTGTGTGGGGATGGTTAATCAGGGCAAACCGTTAGACATATCCGTGGGATAAGTACGACATGGTTTTTCGAATTGAGGTTGACGCATTCCCGATAGTTTTCTATAATGAAACTGATTATATTGTACAGGAAAATCAAAAGAAGATTTTCTGTTGTTTTGGAGAAAAAGGGAATTGAAGGAGACGGAAAATGAAGAAAACAATTCGTAAGATAGAGATACTTTTCATGACATTGATTTGCATTTTTGCCATGTCAGGAATGCTGATGCAGGTATATGCAGGTCCTGCGGATAATTCGCTGGAGACACTGACAGTAGCCGAGGGTTCATTATCACCTGCATTTGAAGGAAGCCGTATGTACTATACGGTACAGGTAGGACAGGATGTAAGCAGCGTGACGGTAAGTGCAAAAACGGTAAATCCGGCAGCAACGATTCAGTCCGGGGTGGGAACCACTACCTTAAAAACAGATGGAGATACAAAGATTGACGTAGTAGTGCAGGCAGAGAATGGAAATCTTGCAACTTATCATCTGACCATAACCAAGTCTGCAACAGGTGCTACAACAAATACAGATACTACAACAAGCACAGACACAGGCAATACTCCGGCGGACAATAATACCGGAGCAGATAATGGCACAGATACAGCCACACCGGACGATACTGTATCTGCCTATACCGTGTCAGAAGATTTCGCAGCAGAACAGATTCCGGCAGATTTTACAGAAGCGCAGGTAACTTATCAGGGAGCTGAATACCGTGGTGCTGCTTTTAACAATGGTAATTTATCTCTTTTATATATGACAGATGCAGCAGGAAATGCAGGCTTTTATGTGGTAAATGGCACCGATGGCAGTGTGTGCCCATATATTCGTATCGATAATGGGGATAATTATCTGATTTTAATGACACCTTCGGCAGTGACTTCCTTTTTACCGGGCGAAGCAACCACGCCTATTCAGGTTGGGGACAGCACATTTGAAGATGCATACGCAACAGATGCAGAAAATATTTATACCGTATATGGAATGACAAATGATGGACAGGAAGGCTGGTATAATTACAATACCAGTGATGGAACCTTCAGCGAATACCAGTACAGTGACAGCACGGAGGAGGATACCGATACCACCTATCTTCAGAATGCATTAAATGACCTAAATGACAAATATACCGCTAGAAAAGACCGGGATTTAAAAATAATTGCCGGATTAATTGTAATAAATGTAATTCTTATTTTTATCATTATCAATCTTTTGCTTCGTGGAAGAAGAGGTTATGAAGAAGAGGAAGATGATGAAATCGAAGAAGCAGTAGATATCTTTGAAGAGGAAAAACGCAGAAAGACAAAGAAGAAACAGAAATTCGTAGAAGATACCGGTAAAGTCGAAGAAGAGCCGGTCAAAGAAAAAGAGACCAGTGCAGTGAAGGATTTACCGGAGAAAGCAGAGTCAGAAGAAAAAGAAGAAGCGGATTCCGCTGCTCAGTTACCGGAAGAAGTGACAGAACGGTTAGGTGAAACTGACTTTATGGAAGAATTTGAAGAAGAACCGGAATTTATGTCCGGCAGAAAGAAACGTGAAAAGGAAAAGAGAGAAAAAAAAGAGAAGAGACGGCGGAGTAAAGATATTTTTGATGACGATGATGAAGATAATGGAATCTTTGCAAGCCATGATGACTTTATTGAGAAAGAATCATCAGATGATGATATTGAAGTAATGGATTTAAATGATTTATAAGAGAATTGGCGCGTAGTGACAGGAGGATTTTATGCATAAACCATATACAAAACAAGCGCAAAAAGTAATAGAACTGACGACAAAGGCAGCCAGAAGCATGCATCATAATTATATTGGAACAGAGCACCTTTTACTGGGATTGTTAAAAGAGGGCAGTGGAGTAGCTGCCTGCGTTCTGATGGATGCGGGAGTAGAAGAAGCCCGTCTGGTAGAACTGATAGAAGATTTAATCGCTCCATCTTCGGATGTGGCAGTATTAGACCGGAAAGGTTATTCTCCAAGGATTCAGCATATCATTGAGACCGCTGACCAGGAGGCAGAGCGTTTTGACAATGAGAATATCGGAACAGAACACCTTTTAATTGCATTATTGAAAGAGGCAGACTGTGCCGGTGTACGTCTGTTGAATACACTGGGTGTGAATATCCAGAAGATTTATATCGAGACTCTGGTAGCCATGGGAGAAGACGTAAACCACTATAAAGAGGAGATTGCGGCAAGCAAATCCGGAAAAAAGAAAGCAGTAGAAGTAACGCCAACCTTAGATCAGTATTCCAGGGATTTAACTGCTATGGCAGCCTATGGTGAGATAGACCCGGTGATTGGCAGAGAGGCAGAGATTGCCCGCGTGATTCAGATTTTAAGCCGCAGGACGAAAAATAATCCATGCCTGATTGGAGAGCCGGGAGTTGGAAAGACAGCTATTGCAGAAGGACTTGCCCAGCGTATTGCATCCGGACTGGTTCCGGATACAGTCCGGGGAAAACGAGTGGTAACACTGGATTTATCCGGAATGGTAGCAGGCTCTAAATACCGTGGAGAATTTGAAGAGCGGATTAAGAAAGTCATTCGTGAAGTGACAGAAGCAGGAAATGTACTTCTTTTCATAGATGAACTTCATACCATTATCGGAGCAGGTGGAGCGGAAGGCGCTATTGATGCATCCAATATTTTAAAGCCATCCCTTGCCCGTGGAGAAATACAATTAATCGGAGCAACCACATTAGAAGAATACCGTAAATATATTGAAAAAGATGCAGCCCTGGAACGTCGTTTCCAGCCGGTAACGGTGGAAGAACCGACGGAAGAGCAGGCAATAGAAATATTAAAGGGATTAAGAGAACGCTACGAGAAGCATCATCATGTACAGATTACAGATGCCGGAATAGAAGCGGCAGTGAAGCTGTCTGCCCGTTATATTGCAGACCGTTATCTGCCGGATAAAGCAATTGATTTGATGGATGAAGCTTCCTCTAAGGTTCGCCTTGGCGGATTTAAAATGCCGGAGAAAATCAGTGAACTGGAGTGTAAGATTGCCCGGTTAGAGGAGGATATGGAGACGGCGTTGATGGAACAGCGGTTTGAAGATGCCGGGGCAATCCGCAGGGAGAAGGAAGCTGCCCGCAAGAAATATGAAAAGCAGGTTGAAAAATATCATCGTGATGCAGATAAGAAGAAACTTGTTGTCGGGGAAAATGAAATCGCAGAAATCGTATCTGACTGGACAAAGATACCGGTAAAGAGACTGGCAGAGGGTGAGGCTGCACGTCTCAATCGTCTGGAAAAAACACTGCATAAGCGTGTGGTAGGGCAGGAAGAAGCAGTCAGTGCAGTGGCAAGAGCGGTCAGAAGAGGACGGGTAGGATTAAAAGATCCACATCGTCCAATAGGCTCATTCCTTTTCTTAGGACCGACCGGAGTTGGTAAAACAGAGATAACAAAGGCATTGGCAGAGGCTGTCTTTGGCGATGAGCAGGCAATGATTCGCGTTGATATGTCAGAGTACATGGAAAAACACAGTGTTTCCAAAATGATTGGTTCACCGCCAGGATATGTAGGTTATGAAGAAGGCGGCCAGCTCAGCGAAAAGGTCAGAAGAAAACCATATTCTGTTATTCTTTTTGATGAAATTGAAAAGGCACACCCGGATGTATTTAATGTATTGCTTCAGGTACTGGATGATGGACAGATTACAGATGCCCAGGGCAGACGGGTAGATTTTAAGAATACGATTATCATTATGACTTCCAATGCAGGGGCGCAGTCTATCATTGCACCGAAGAAGCTTGGATTTGCTACAGGTGAAGATGAAAAGAAGAATTATGAATACATGAAAAATGGTGTAATGGAAGAAGTCCAGAGAATCTTTAAGCCGGAGTTCTTAAACCGAATTGACGAGACCATTGTATTCCGGGCTCTCAATAAAGAGGACATGAAGAAGATTGTCACCATTTTAAGCAAATCTTTAATTGACCGGTGTGAAAAACAGATGGACATTCATCTGACCATAACCGGCAGCGTAAAAGGATACATTGCCGAGAAGGCATACAATCCGAAATATGGAGCAAGACCATTGCGGCGTATGATACAGACACAGATAGAAGATATGCTGGCAGAAGAGATTTTATCCGGTAAAATCAAGCCGGGAGATGATGTGGAAATCCGCATGGTAAAAAAGGAAATAAAAACCGTTGTGAATTCATCAAAATAACTGGAAAAATGTGTCGAGATAAGCTATAATATTTTCATAAAATTTACGAAAAAGCCATCGTGGGATAGTGGCTTATAGGAGGATAAAAAATGGCTGTAGTTGCAGAATTAATTCGTTCAGAAGCAAACGGAACAATCAGTTTTGGAGATTATACACTGGGAGCAAAATCCAAACTGGACAATTTTGAACATGCGGGAGATTTGTACAAAGTTAAGACATTTCGTGAGATTACCAAATTAGAGAGAAATGGAATGTTTGTATATGAATCTGTTCCAGGAACTGCAGTTACAAATATGGCAGCATCCGAAAATGGTGTGGAATTTGAAGTAGAAGGACCGGAAGATGCAGAGATTACACTTGGCTTAATGGAAGAGACAGAGTATGATGTATTTGTAGCAGGAAAATCAATTGGTCAGATGAAGACCAATTTAGGTGGTAAATTAACACTTAGCGTTGAATTAGACCCGGAAACTCCGGTTGCAGTAAAAGTATCCAGAGTATAAATGGATATATCAATAAGATGATAAGAAAGAGAATCCAATTCCAGCGGATTGGGTTCTCTTTTTACTAATTTACGCGAGTAGCAAGAAAGACAGTTATTGCAAGAATAAGGGGGAAAACAGATGGCAAAGGGAAAAGCAACCGTATTTTTCTGCCAGGACTGTGGCTATGAATCATCCAAATGGATGGGACAGTGCCCGGGATGCGGCGGGTGGAATACTTTTGTAGAAGAAGTGATAGATAAATCAGCACCTGCAAAAGTGCGGAAGGAAGCAGCGAAAGCAGAAGTTGTAAAAATTGCAGATATTAAAACAGGACGGGAAGAGCGGCTGACTACAGGACTAAAAGAGTTAGACCGGGTTTTGGGAGGTGGAATCGTAAAAGGTTCCCTTGTTTTAGTCGGTGGAGATCCTGGAATTGGAAAATCCACGCTGCTTTTACAGGTGTGCCGGAATCTTTCCCTGCAGAAGACCGATGTATTATATATTTCCGGAGAGGAATCCCTGCAGCAGATAAAAATTCGTGCAGAGCGTATCGGAGAATTTGGCGATACTTTATCACTGCTTTGTGAGACCAATCTGGATACTATCAAAGAAGTGATTAGCAGAACAAAATCGGAAATCGTGGTCATTGACTCAATTCAGACCATGTATAATGAAAATATTACATCGGCGCCCGGCAGTGTTTCCCAGGTCCGGGAAGCAACCGGAGTTCTGATGCAGATTGCAAAGGGGCTTGGTATTTCTATTTTTATTGTCGGCCATGTGACCAAAGAGGGTGTTGTGGCAGGTCCCCGTGTGTTAGAACATATGGTAGATACGGTATTGTATTTTGAAGGTGACCGTCATGCGGCATATCGTATATTGCGTGGCGTGAAGAACCGTTTTGGTTCCACGAATGAGATAGGTGTATTTGAAATGTGTAATGAAGGGTTAAGGGAAGTGGAAAATCCTTCAGAATATATGTTAAGTGGAAAGCCGGAAGGAGCATCCGGTTCTGTAGTGGCATGCTCTATGGAGGGAACCCGTCCGATTCTTTTGGAAATACAGGCACTGGTGTGCCACAGCAATTTTGGAATGCCAAGAAGAACAGCTGCAGGAACGGATTATAACAGGGTCAATCTTCTGATGGCTGTATTAGAAAAGAGACTGGGACTGTCTTTAAGTTCCTGCGATGCATATGTAAATATTGCCGGGGGTATCCGTATGAATGAACCCGCAATTGATTTAGGTATTGTGCTTGCGATTGTATCCAGCTATAAAGATGTTCCGATTGATGAGAAGACC
>NZ_QTXS01000003.1:0-166778 GCF_003461765.1 Roseburia sp. AF02-12
TATTAAATAGAGATGCTGTCCTGAATGATTTTGTAATCTTTTGATTACGTTTTCTCAAAATCTTTCAAGGTTATTTCACTGTTCAGTTATCAAGGTTCTTTGTGTTTCGTTGCTGACCTGCAACTTTTACAGAATATCATGTCTGTCAGCTTTTGTCAACAACTTTTTTCATTTTTTAAATTCTTATCTCCCGCCGCAGCAGGTGTTTTCTGTGCGGTGGAGTTTTATAATAGCACGTCATTTTCGGGATGTCAACACCCTTTTTTCGGTTTTTTTACACACTTTTTTCAGGCGGTTTGTGGTTTCTAACAAAAAGCAATAGATATTGTGGATTCTGTTTTTTCATCCTACAATATCTATTTGCTGATATTTTTATGTCATTTTAAATTTTTTATACATTTTAGAAAACTCCGGCAAATATCTGTACCAGAAGATTATGCTGATAGAGGAATGCGAGGAACTCATTTTCTCCGATATATGTCACCAGCCGCGTGCCCCATTCTGTGGCTGCCATAATATGTATCAGATAAAATGCCACCCAGACTATAAGAAATCCTTTCACACCGCCTGCCAACATTCCCATGAACCGGTTGATTCCTTTCAAAACCGGAAGCTTCACCACCAGATCCAGCACATTCAAAATAATATGAAGAACCAGATATACCACCACATATGTCACTATGCAGGCAATCAGACTGATGATAAAATGCGTGATTTTTTGTGCCATTGCCTGATAAACTCCGCTATCTGCCAGTGCCTGATGGACCGCATCACTTCCCGCTTCTGCCGCTTTGTCCATAAGGGCATCCAGTTCTCCGCCACTGATACCATTTTCTTCTAACTGCTGTCTGGTCTCTTCGGACTTCTCCTGTGCTTCCCGGTCCAGCCGGTCCTGCGCATTTTTTTCCACATGCTCTAAGCATTTCTCCGTGATTCTCTCATCCAGCTCTGTGTTCTCTTCTATATAGGTTGTAATCTTTGGAGCTGCAACCGACACCACTGCAAGGGTGATAATCATTGCAAGCAGGGAGAATACTATTTTTATAAATCCACGGAAGTATCCCTCCAGGGCACATACTACCAGGATTCCAATCACACATATCAATAACCAATTCACTTCAGTCTTACCTTCTCTGTTGTTCCTTCCATTATAAATATATAACCATTCTGGCTGCCGTCTGAAATTACATCATACAGCGGTGTATCAAATGTATAGGAAAATTTCTTTACACCATATGTATTGTAAATCTGACACTCTGTGGCGTTCCGGATACAGATTTCTCCATTTCCAAGGAAGTCCACATTTTCATAATCCATGGTAAAATCCTTGCTTAATACATGTTTGCCACCGGTATTATAAATTTCCATATGGCGGCTTTCTTCTGTGCTTTCGGTATCGGATTCTGCCTGCACATCATTATTGTAAATGATGCCAATATAATTTTCACTGGTAAATACACTCTTTATTTCCTGGTTCAGCGCAATTTCATCATCCGGCTCCGGTTTCTGGGTACCTCTGAACAAAATAATTTTGGAATCGCCAAATGCCACCAGACGGTTGTTATCGGTAAATTCTATCTGTGGTATTATCACATCCGGATAGTCGAAGCTTCCTACCATATAATCAATCTCATTTTGTCCTACTGAGCCAAAATTGTAGAATTTGATTGTGCTGCATACTTCTCCATTATTGACCGTGAGCATGGACACTGCTAATTTCTTTCCATCATTGCAAAGGGAAATATCCAGCGGATAACCGCTTTTTTCTGTATAGAATGCGCCGGACACCAGATTTTTGCCATTTTGGTCATACATACGGATGTAATTCTCTCCGTCACTCTCCATCCATACTGCCACAACGCCCTGGTTGGCTACGCTTATTCTGGAGATGTTCATCGGTGTCTCAATTTTTCCCTGCATTCCCGCCTGATTCATGATATAGATTTCAGTTCCGCCCCTATCTGCCAATGCCACATAATCCTCACAGACATCTGCCATTGGTTCTTTCATCTCATAGGTCTGGTTCCAGTACACTTCATCATTGGCGTCGGTATAAATTGCCCCATCGTTACTATATTTGATAAAACCATTTCCATATGCAAGAAACTGGCTTCCAGCAGTGTCCTGACGTTCCACGCTTTTTTCTACCGTGTAACTATTATATTTCCGCAATTTCTGAAAAAAGAAAATCCCCAATGCTGCAACAGCTGCCAGTGCCAGCAACAACAATATGATTTTTATTATTTTCAAACGATGTTTCCGTATTTTGGTACTCAGTTCTTCTTCGTCTGTTTCGATGGTACGAAACTGTGTTTTATCTGCCATTTCTGTTTCTTAACTCCTGCTGTTCTCTTCACTCTTCTATTGATTATAGCCTATATTCCATGTTTCGGCATTATTTTTTTCTTATGGAAGTATTAATTTTTCGCCAACCTTTATATTATCGACATTTTCAATCCCATTTGCCGCACACAAATCTGCCACATGGGAAGCATCCTGATATATCTTTTTACTGATGGAAATCATGCTGTCTCCCGGCTGCACGATATAATAGCCCTGCTGCAATATAATTTCCGCCTCAGACTGGGGCTGCGTACTTGCGGATGCTGCCTGGTCAGATGTATTATCCGGTGCTGCCGTGTTATCCGGTGCTGCCGTGCTGTCCGGTGCTGCCGTGTTGTCCGCAACCTGTAAGTTTTCTGCATTCTCTTTTTCCGTTGGTTCTACCTGTCCCGCAAGGTCCTCGATGACCAGCTTTGTCTGGGTTTCCGTATCCGGTGCAGGGTCTGTTCCTGATGAATCATTTTTCTGTTCCATGACGCTGACTGCAGTTTCTAGTTTCTTCATTTTCTCATAATTATTGAACATGCTGATGCCTACAACTATGATTGCAATGACCACAAGAAGACCACTTCCATAAACCAGCGAATGAAATGCCGGCAGTTGAAAATTCTTTTTGGGGCGGTTTAAGACCAGCTCCCGGTAGTTTTTTAATGCCTCATCCCGGACCTCCTCCGGTTTCACTTCCTGCGGTGTGTCTTTCCGCGATACTATCATATACTCCTGCATCGCCTGGTTGCGTTCATAATAGATATAATAGCCTTCTTTTTTATGAACAGCTCCATCTTCATATATGTATAACGTTTCTTCTTTTTCCAGGGAATCCGACAGCAGCAGAAGTCTATTGTTTCCACCAAAGAAATTTTTCAGTATCCGTTCCAGTTCCGGTGTCAGGCAGGGTGCTGTCCCCTTCTCATCATAAAACCAGCCCAGCAGGGTGCTTCCATCAAAATAGCGTTTAATTAAGGTGCATATTTCTGTCCGGATTTTCTCCTGAAAGACCGGAGCAGTCCCACAATATGCAATTTCCGGCAATTCAAATGCACCGTTTACATAGATATTCGTGTTTTTGCCATGGGTTTCGGTTCTGCCCACCAGAATGCATACCCTCCGTTCATTCATTCCGAGAAATGCCGGATGCAGATAGGTGTATACATAATCTTCTATGAAAATGTGTTTTTCACCCTCTGGCGTCCCTATCTGGCGGAAATTTCGTGGAAACGTTGCCGTATCCTCCGCCTTCTCGTTCGTTCTTCTATTTTCTGTCACTATATTTCCTGTTGCGGTATTTCCTGCCGGTGCATTTCCTGTTGCTGAATTTTCTATTTCCTTCCGTTGTATAATCTCTATCACTTCTGCCGCCCCTTTCCTCTTGTCCTGGGACAACCATAACACAGAGGCGGCGGATTTTTTGCCATATCATGGATGGCGAAAAATGAAGTTTCTGACAGGTTTTTACGAAAAAAGCTGCCACTTTTTCAGTGACAGCTTTCCTTTTTGTCTTTTTTAGTTTTCTTTTACAAAGGCTTTTACCTTTTTGTAGATACTTTCTGCATCCAGTCCGTATTTTGCAATCAGTTCCGGTGCCGGGCCTGACTCGCCAAAGGTATCATTTACGCCAATGCGGAGCACTTTGGTCGGTGCTTTCTCGCAAAGGACTTCACATACAGCACTTCCAAGTCCACCGATGATGGAATGCTCTTCTACGGTTACGACTTTGCCTGTCTTAGCGGCTGATGCAGCAACTAATTCTGCATCGATTGGCTTAATGGTATGGATGTTGATAATCTCTGCATCAATGCCATCTGCTGCCAACATTTTCTCTGCTGCTAATGTCTCGCTTACTTCCAGTCCGGTTGCAAAAATGGTAACATCTTTTCCTTCTTTTAAGACGATTCCTTTTCCGATTTCGAATTTGTAATCTTCGTTATCGTTAAATACAGGAATTGCAAGTCTGCCAAATCGGAGGTAAACCGGTCCTACATGTTCATATGCCGCTTTTACTGCAGCTTTTGCTTCAATATCATCACTCGGATTGATCACTACCATTCCAGGAATTTCACGCATCAGTGCAAGGTCTTCTAAGCACTGGTGGGTTGCACCGTCTTCTCCTACAGAGATTCCTGCATGGGTTGCACCGATTTTTACATTCAGGTGTGGATATCCGATTGCGTTACGCACCTGCTCATAAGCACGTCCTGCTGCAAACATTGCAAAGGAGCTCATGAATGGAACTTTACCGCAGGTAGAAAGTCCTGCTGCGATTCCAGCCATATTTGCTTCTGCAATTCCACAGTCCAAGAAACGTTCCGGAAATGCTTTCTTGAAGATTTCCGTCTTGGTTGCACCTGCCAAATCGGCATCTAATACTACAAGGTCTGTGTGTTCCCTGCCCAGTTCTACTAAAGCATTACCGTAGCTTTCTCTTGTTGCAATCTTCTTTACTTCTGACATAATGCTTCACCTGCTTTCTTCAATTCTTCCATTGCCTGTTCGTACTGCTCGTCATTTGGAGCTTTTCCATGCCAGCCCACCTGATTTTCCATAAAGGAAACTCCTTTTCCTTTGGTGGTCTTTGCAATGATTGCAACCGGCATGCCTTTTACTTTCTTTGCTTCTGCAAAGGCATTACGGATTTCTTCCATATCATTTCCATTGATATTGATTACATGGAAATTGAATGCTTCAAATTTCTTATCAATCGGGTATGGAGAACATACTTCTTCTACCGTTCCATCTATCTGAAGGTTATTGTTATCTACGATTACAGTCAGGTTGTCTAAGTGATGTGCGCCTGCCCACATGGCAGCTTCCCAGATTTGTCCTTCCTGAATCTCACCATCACCACACATTGCATACACCCGGTAATCCTTATCATCCATCTTACCAGCCTGTGCCATTCCTACTGCGCAGGACAGTCCCTGTCCTAAGGAACCTGCAGACATATCAACACCCGGAATATGTTTCATATCCGGATGTCCCTGTAAATAAGAACCTGTATGACGCAGTGTCACAAGATCTTCTACCGGAAAATATCCTTTGTGTGCCAGTACAGAATATAATGCCGGAGCTACATGTCCTTTCGACAGCACAAATCTGTCGCGGTCTGCCATCTTCGGATTCTTCGGATCCACATTCATCTCTTCAAAATACAGATATGTCATAATATCTGCTGCGGAAAGTGATCCGCCTGGATGTCCGGATTTTGCACTGTGCAATGCCGTAACAATACTTTGTCTTACTTCATTTGCCTTTTTTTCCAACTCTGCATTCGTCATTTTACTTAACCTTTCTCATGAATAAGCTTGTTTGTATCCATTACAACTCCACACGTCCCTCTAACGCGCGAAGTAATGTTACCTCGTCAATGTATTCCAAATCCCCTCCCACAGGGACGCCGCTGGCAATTCTTGAGACCTTGATTCCAGTCGGTTTCACCAGCTTGCTGATATACATTGCTGTTGTCTCTCCCTCTAAGCTTGAATTGGTGGCGATGATGACTTCTCTTACATCACCCTCCAGCCGATGTATCAGCTCCTTGAGCTTAATGTCATTCGGTCCGATTCCAAGCATCGGAGATATTGCCCCATGAAGTACATGATATACTCCTTCATATTTTCCAGTTTTCTCATAAGCTGCCAGATCCCTGGTGTCCTCTACTACCATGATTACGCTGTGATCCCGCTGGGGATTTTTGCATATCGGGCAGAGTTCATCATCGGTCAGGGTCAGGCACTCTTTGCAGTAGTGTATATTCTGTCTTGCATCTAATATGGAACGACTTAATTTTTCCACATTTTCTTCCGGCATATTCAAAATATGAAATGCCAGTCTCTGCGCCGACTTTGGTCCAATTCCCGGCAAGCCGGAAAGTTGTTCTATCAGACGGCTTATCTGACTGCTGTAATAGTCCATTCTGCTTCCTCTTCTCCTTCAGCTGATTAGAATGGGAATCCGCCGCCAAGTCCACCCATGCCACCGGTAATCTTGGACATGGACTGCTGGGAATATTCTTCAATCTGGCGCAGTGCCTCATTGGTTGCTGCCATAATCATGTCTTCTAACATTTCTACATCATCCGGGTCAACTGCTTCCGGATCAATCTTTACTTTGGTTACTTCTTTCTTACCGGAGACTGTAACCTCAACTGCACCGCCACCTGCTGCGGCTGTTACTTCTTTCTCCTCTAACTCCTTGGATGCCTCTTCCATCTGGCGCTGCATCTTCTGTGCCTGTTTCATAAGGTTTCCCATATTTCCCGGCATTCCGCCCGGAAATCCTCCGCCTCTTTTTGCCATGTTTCCATTTCCTCCTGTATTTTATTCATCTTCAATGGTTATATCCATATTGATTATCTGTGACAAATCCACATAGGATTCTTCAAACGGACGATTCGACTGATTCTGCTGAATCTGAATCTCCACTTCTTTTTCTATATAATCAGAAATCACCTGTCGGATTTCATTTCTGTGGTCTTCCTCTTCCACGTAGCCTGCTGCAACCGGGTCATCCAATACAATCATCAGACGGTCATCTCCGCCAAGACTTAAATGTGCCGACTTAAGATAGGTGCGCACCACGCCGCTCATCTTCGGTAGAATGGAATTCCAGTTCTTTACAATCTGTTCCACATCTTCCGGGATTGCTTTTGGCATTGGCGGACGGCTGACCGGTGCTGCTGCCTCGGCCGGCTGTGTCGCGGTATTCACCGGTGCTGCCATGGGAATTCCCTGCTCCATCTTCTTTTCTAACTTTGCTAACCGGTCTGTAATGGAATCCATGTTGGTCTCCATTGCAGGTTTACATAATTTAATTATTGCGATTTCAATTAAGATTCGTTTCTGGGAAGAATATTTTACCTGATTGGACAGCTCGGAGAAAATCCGGATATACCGCATCAGTACATCTGCTTCTACCAACCGGGCTTCTTCTTTTAAAAGTGCCATGTTCTCAGAAGACATATCTAAGACTTCTTCCATATCGTCTGAGCCTTTTAACAAAAGCAGGTTTCTTAAATACCAGGTAAAGTCATTGACAAACTGTCCTAAATCTCTTCCCTCGATGACCAGCTCTTCTAACTGCGAAATGGCTCCTGCCACATCTTCTGCCAGCACTTTCCGCAGTAATTTAGAAAAGACTTCCGTATCTACTGCACCCAGCACCTCTAACACATGGTCATAGGTCAGCTTCTGTCCCAGATAAAAGGCGATGCACTGGTCTAAAAGGCTTAAGGCATCCCGCATGGATCCGTCTGCCGCTTTGGCAATATAGCGGATTGCCCGTTCTTCCACTTCCACATTTTCCTTTTCCATCAGTTCCATCAGGCGGTCTGATATGGTCTCAATGGAAATCCTCCGGAAATCATACCGCTGACATCTCGAAAGAATCGTAATCGGTATCTTATGGGCTTCCGTAGTTGCCAGTATAAAAATGACATAGGAAGGCGGCTCTTCCAGGGTCTTCAACAAAGCGTTAAAGGCTCCGATGGAGAGCATGTGCACCTCGTCTATGATATAAACTTTGTATTTTCCTTCTGTCGGGCGGTATGCTACCTCTTCCCGGATTTCACGGATATTATCTACACCGTTATTGGATGCCGCATCAATTTCGATAACATTCATGGAACTTCCTGCCGCAATTGCTTTACAGCTTGCACATTCTCCACAAGGGCTTCCATCTACGGGATGTTCGCAGTTGACTGCCTTGGCAAATATTTTTGCGATGGTTGTCTTACCGGTTCCTCTCGTTCCACAGAACAGATATGCATGGCCGATACGGTCTGCCTTTATCTGGTTCTTTAAGGTTGTTACTATATGCTCCTGTCCTTTGACATCCGCGAATTCCTGTGGGCGGAACTTACGGTAAAGTGCCATGTATGACATCTATTCCATCCTCGCTTCTCTTAATCTCCAAAGCTGATTCCAATGGTCTTTGCCTCTTTAATCATCTGGCAGCCCGGGTCAACCGTCTTTAACTTGCCAGCCACATCCTTCAGTGGAACACGCTTTGTCTTATCATTAATCATTGCAATCATGTATCCGTAATCTTCATCAATGATTGCCTGGGCTGCTGCTGCACCAAGCCGTGTACAGAGTGCACGGTCATATGGGCATGGACTGCCACCGCGCTGGGTATGGCCCGGTACGGTTACACGTACTTCGGTGCCACTGCGTTTCTCAATCTGGTCTGCAATCTCATAGGATACAGACGGATATTTATAATTCTTTAACTTCTCTTTGTATTCTTTCTTGGAAAGTGCTGCATCTTCCTTGGAAATAGCACCCTCTGCTACCGCAAGAATGGTAAAGCCTTTTCCATCCCTGGTTCTCTTATCTATTGCTTCGATGACTTTATCAATATCATATGGAATTTCCGGCAGTAATATGATATCTGCGCCACTGGCAACACCTGCGTACAGGGTCAGCCAGCCCACTTTATGTCCCATGACTTCTACGATAAAGACACGATTATGGGATGCTGCTGTTGTGTGTATACAATCAATAGCTGCACATGCTACATTGATTGCACTATAGAAACCAAAGGTAATGTCTGTTCCATAGATATCATTGTCGATGGTCTTCGGCAGATGGATGACATTCAAGCCCTCTTCCCGAAGGAGATTGGCAGTCTTCTGTGTTCCGTTTCCGCCAAGGATTACCAGACAATCCAGTTTCAGTTTATGATAGGTCTGCTTCATTGCTTCCACCTTATCCAGCCCGTTCTCATCCGGCACACGCATCAGTTTAAATGGCTGTCTGGAAGAACCTAAGATAGTTCCGCCCTTGGTAAGGATTCCTGAAAAATCCTTTGATGTAAGCAGACGGTAATCGCCATAAATCAATCCCTTGTAACCATTATAAAAACCGTAGATTTCCAACTCATCCACATTATGACTTAATCCTTTTACCACGCTGCGCATTGCTGCATTTAATGCCTGACAGTCTCCGCCGCTGGTCAACATACCTATTCTTTTCATTTGCTGCATCCCTTTCTTTGCTTATTGTTGTGCATACGCCCACACATCCAAAATATATTATAATATATTTTTTTTTAGGGTACAAGCTATAATGCCCGCTTAAGCAATTTATTTACAGGCAATTACTTTTAAGATATAATCCCATACTCTCTTTGTGGAAGAAATGCTTAATTTCTCCTCTGTGGTATGAATGGCAATCATATCCGGTCCGATGGAGACAGCATCCAGTCCGTCAATCTTACCTGCTAAAATGCCACACTCAAGTCCGGCATGAATTGCTTCTACGGTCGGCTCTTTTCCATACATTTCCTTGAAAATGCGGACCATATCATCCCGGAGTACAGAATCCCTGCGGTATTCCCACGCAGGATAATTACCGGTATTGGTGACTCTTCCGCCAAACTCTTCCACCAGCGCAGCAATACGTTTCAAAAGATATTCTTTTGCGGTTCCCACTGCACTTCTTACGGCATACTGCAGAGTCAGCTTGTCTTTTTCCAGAGTCAGAACGCCGAGGTTTAAAGAAGTCTCTACCAGTCCCTTGATGTCATCACTCATGCGAAGAATTCCATTTGGAAGCAGGTTGATTAAAAGCACTGTTTTTCTTGCCGCAGCTTCTGTTAATACTTCCTTCTCACAGTTTTCTTCTACTGCTACGGATATCTGAATATCCGGATCACTGGTGGAAAATTCATGGGTGATTTTCTCTGCAATTTCTTCTATTTTATGGACAAGCTGTGTGGCATCTTCCTGTACCATAAGCTCTGCTGCACTTTCTCTTGGAATGGCATTCTGCTTATTTCCGCCGGATAATGCTGCTATCTGATAATGATATTCATCTTTTAATTCCAAAAGAATTCTTCCCAGTAAAATGTTGGAGTTGGCTCTTCCTTTGTCAATTTCCACGCCGGAATGTCCGCCCTTTAAGCCTGCCACATGAATAGAAACAAGATTTCCTGCGCTCTTTTCCCATTCCGCCGGAAGCTCACATACGGTGCTGCATCCACCGGCACAGCTTACCAGCATGATTCCTTCATTTTCAGAATCCAGGTTCAGAAGCTTCTTTGCTTTCAAGTGGGAAACATCCAGTGCTACGGCACCTTCCATGCCAACCTCTTCGGACACGGTACAGATAAATTCGATACGCGGATGCGCAATACTGTCAGAGTCTAAGATTGCCAGTGCGTATGCAACTGCAATTCCATCGTCGCCGCCAAGGGTTGTTCCTTTTGCACTGATATAATCTCCGTTTACTTCCAGTGTCAGTCCGTCATTTTCAAAATCAATGGTGCTGCCCGGTTCTTTCTCGCACACCATGTCCATATGTCCCTGAATCATCAGTGGTGCAACGTCTTCATAGCCCGGTGCTGCCTCTTTGATGATAATGACATTTTTTACTTCATCCTGATAATATTCTAAGTTCCGTTCCTTTGCGAAGTTTACCAGATAATTGCTGATTTTCTCCTCTTTATAGGATGGACGGGGAATATTGCTGATTTCTTCAAAATAATGAAATACCTCTTTTGGTTCTAAGCCTGCTAATGCGCTCATTATGATTCCTTCTTTCTTAATTTATTCTCATATACGATAAAATGGTTGTTATGCAAAATCTTGATATACTGGGACAGTCTCTCGTAAAGAGGTTCTGCCTTGTCACCGAATCTTTCTTTTACCAGTGTACCAATCTCATAGATGGTTTTCTTTCCATCCATCTGCTCCCACACGAAGCTGCCGAATTCATCCAGCTCGATATAGCTGTATTTCGGTTTCTTAAATAACACCTGTGCGATTTTGTTAAACACACCTTTGTTATGCATTTTTATTTCTATTTTGCCATCTTTGTTCTTATTACATTCAAATAATGTATTCGGACGTGGGATATAATCTAAATAATTGTCTTTTTTCTTTGCCATATTGCCTCCTATTATCTTCGCTAGCAGTATAAAACATCTGCCGCCTTTTCGCAAGACGGCAGATGTAAGAACTACTTTATTCTGTTTTTAATTTTCTTTTTTCTTCTTTCCACGGATGAAAAGGATTAAAGTTACGGCAAGTAATGCAAAGAATACCAGTCCGCCAATGTTTCCTAAGCTGAAACCGAATATTGCAGATAAGTTAAATGCATCTGCAAAGGTCTCTCCCTTGAATGGAATGACTGCGCAGACTGCAAGGAGTATTCCTACCAGACCCTCTCCAGCAATCAGACCGGATGAATAAAGCACTCCATTTTCCACTTTTCGTTTCTTCTCTTCTTCAGATTCACCCTTCTTCTTATCGAAGTATAAGCGGATTAATCCACCAACAATCATCGGTGTGCTTAAGTAAATCGGAAGGTAAAGACCTACTGCAAATGGCAATACCGGAATTCCAAGGATTTCTACTACTACTGCAATACCAACACCTGCAAATACCAGTACCCAAGGAAGGTTTCCGCCCATAACTCCTTCTACTACCATCTTCATCAAGGTTGCCTGCGGTGCAGGGATTGCTGAGGAACCATAGCTCCATGCTGCATTTAACAGATATAATACTCCACCGATTGCAATAGCAGATGCTGCTACACCGATGATTTCACCAACCTGCTGTTTCCAAGGTGTTGCTCCTACCAGATAACCGGTCTTTAAATCCTGTGATGTATCTCCGGCGATTGCTGCGATGATACAGATGACAGAACCGATTGCAATAGAAGCTACCATTCCAGGCATTCCGATGGTTCCGGTTGCTTTTAAAATCATAGTTGTGATAAGCAGTGTTGCAATTGCCATTCCGGATACCGGGTTATTAGAACTTCCTACGATACCAACCATTCTGGATGATACGGTTGCAAAGAAGAATCCAAAGATTACGATAATAATTGCTCCAAGAAGGCTTACCGGAACTGCCGGAACCAGCCACATGATAATAGCCATGATTCCAATCGTAAGAATTACGATATTTATTGGAATATCTTTATTGAGACGGCTGTTGTCGCCATTTCCTTTGCTTCCGTAGCTCTTTAATGCCTGACGGAAGGTCTTTGCGATAAGTGGCAGATTCTTTACCAGGCTGATGATTCCGCCTGCTGCAACTGCTCCTGCTCCAATGTAACGGATATAGTTTGACCAGATTCCTGATGCGCCAAGTTCAGATACCGGAACGCTTGCCGGGAAAATGGTAAGGTCTGCACCAAAGAGTGCGATTAACGGCATCAGTACGAACCAGCCGATTACTCCACCCGCAAAAATGTAGGAAGATACTCTGGCTCCACAGATATAACCAACTCCAAGAAGTGCCGGAAGTACATCCATTCCGACTCCGGAACCCTTGTAAGATTTGATTTCATAAGTCACTTCACTCGGGAATACTTTCAAACCATCTGTGATGAATTTGTATGCTGCTGCAATTCCCAGACCGGCAAATACGGTACTTGCTTTTGCTCCGCCTTCTTCTCCGGCTACCAGTACTTCTGCACAGGCTTTTCCTTCCGGATAAGGAAGCTTTCCATGCTCCTGTACGATTAATGCACTACGAAGTGGAATCATGAACATAACTCCGATGACACCACCGATTAATGCAATCAATGCGATTTCCACTAAAGATGGCATGCTTGTACCACCTTCCTCTGCCCACATGAACAGAGCCGGGAGTGTAAAGATTGCTCCTGCTGCAAGAGACTCTCCGGCAGAACCGATGGTCTGTACCATGTTATTCTCCAGAATGGAGTCCCTTCTTAAAATTACGCGGATAATTCCCATGGAAATTACCGCTGCCGGTATGGATGCCGACACTGTCATTCCTACTCTAAGTCCTAAGTATGCATTTGCTCCACCGAAAACTACGGCCAGCAGGATACCCAGAATAATAGAGATTGGCGTAAGCTCCGGCAAAACTTTGTCTGCTGGAATATACGGCTTGAACTCTTTTTCATTATTCATTTGTCTAATCCTCCTACTTATGGTCACTATAACCAATATAAATAATATTATACGGGCATTTGCCGGGTCTGTCAATGAAATCTGCTTGCATCCGGCAGGAAAATATTGTATGATATATATGTTATTGTGCAAAACACTTTACCACACGAATCCAACAAAGTGTATGCACTCTTTTTTATCTGGAGATGTATCGAAGTGGTCATAACGGGGCGCACTCGAAATGCGTTAGCCCTCCGGGGCACGCGGGTTCGAATCCCGCCATCTCCGTTTCATAAAAAGTGCCGGTGGAATTTTCCACCGGCACTTTTTATACGCTCCGGCACCTGTGTCCGGTATTATTTTTATTCCGGCAGATCCGGTATCAGTTCCACATAAATCTGATCAAAGTATTTCTTTAATTCTTCCCGAATTCCATTTCTGATTCTGGTGAGGGACTGCATTGTAATAATATCGTTGGGGCTGTCTATGTATATTTCCACCCAGGTTTTTCGTCCGGTCTGGATGACATCCAAAAATTCTATCGTATAGGAACAGGTCTGCATATATTGTTCTGCTATGGAACGTATCTGGTCCATCACTTCCTGCTCCGGTGCAAAGAGCACCAGCTCCCTGAGTCCATGCAATATCATTTTCACCGGTTCTACAATTAAGATTAATGCCATCACAATTGCTACTACCGGGTCTATGTACGGTGCCAGCCATTCGTACGGTGTCTTCTGCAGCAGGAACTGTCCGAAGAATGCGGCGGATACGCCAAAACTGCTGACTACATCCAGTTTCCAGTTATACATTTCCGCTTTTACCACTACGGATGCATACCGTTTACTGAAATAATGAAGCAGAAAATAGATGATAAGACAGCCGGCAAACACACCAAACTCAAAGCCTGCAAGCTGGCTGGCATTTACCATATGTCCGCCATGCAGGATGCTTTGCACACTGTCGATTAAAAGCTGGATGGTAACTACTAAAAGTACACTGTACTTGATTACCAGAAATAAAGATTCCACCTGGGAAAATCCATATGGTCTGCGTTCCGTTACCGGCCGGTACAACAGTGGCACCAGCACCAGAAACGGTCCTATCATTATTAAATCTGTCACATCAAATACGCAGTCCATCAGTATTGCATGGGAATGACTGATATATGCCATAACTCCTTCTGCTGCTACAAAGAGTACACTTCCAATAAAGGACAGGTTTATCATTCTTTTTTCCAGTTTCATTTTACTGGCTGCATTCATTTCCTTAATTACCGGTAAATCTTCATTGGCTGTACGGACTATTTTTCGTTCCGGCATTTTCTTTCCTCCCATTCCTGGCTGTTCAAAAGCACATCAGATATATTCTCTTTAAAAAATCACATCAAAAATCGTCCCTCCAGACGGACTGGTCTTAACTGTTATACTGCCATCATGCACTCTCACAATTTCATGAACCAGAGCAAGTCCCAGACCTACGCCCCCCAGTTCCCTGCTTCTGGATTTATCCACACGGAAGAATGGTTCAAACACGCGCTCCCGTAGTTCCTCCGGGATTCCGCTTCCTGTATCCTCTACTGACAGATAAACATGCTTTTCCTTCTGATACGCAGTAACTGTAACCAGTCCACCTGAATGATTATATTTTATTGCATTTTCAACAAGATTATATACCAGCCTGTAAATAAGAATATCACTTCCGACCATTGTTGTATTCTTGCATTTTCCAGCAAGCTTTATATTTTTTTCCTGTGCAAGAGGTTCCAAATCTGCCAGCACTTCATCAATGAGAGCGTCAACTGCAATTTTCTCATCTCTCCCCACCGTCTGAAGTTCGCTCATGTCAAGAAGTGTCTTTACCATCCTGCTGAGCCTGTCATTCTGTTCCGTAACCATCTTTATCGTCTGTAAAGTATCTGTATCATTGCCCGGATGTCTGGCGGAATTATATAAATCAAGCTGTACCTGCATTAAAGACAGCGGGGTTCGAAGCTCATGTGCTGCATTTGCGGTAAATTGTCTTTGTATCTCAAAGGCATCCGAAAGGCGTTCCAGCATTTTGTTATATGAAGCACTAAGCTGGTTCAGTTCTTTCACCTGATTCTCTTCTATCCGTGAATCTGCCAGATTCTGTGCCTGTACTTCTTCGATTTTATCCGAAAACTCTCTAATCGGTCTGAGGGCACGCCCACTTATAAAATATGTAGCCACTCCACCAAGAAGTGCCAATAAAGCTGAAATTATCAGGCTGCTTTTTTTGTAATCCGTCTTATTGTTATATACCTGGACCGAAAAATCATTTGCAAATTCGTCCCACTTGTCTTCCGGAATACTGATATATATTTCGTCTGATTCATTTCCATTCCCATCTCCCTGTGCATCAACAGTCTCCTGCAGGGAATCCATATAATACACACCGTTTTTATAGACCAGCATAGTCAGGCATCCACATATTACCGCAATATATAATGTAATGATACAGGTAAGCCTCCACTGCAGCGACATTCTTCTCATTTATCGGACTCCTCTCGTATTTTATACCCCTCTCCCACCTTGTTCAAAACCGGATCATATCCAAGCACGGACTTCAGTTTTCTTCTGAGCGAAGACATATGCACTCTGATGGAGCCGCTAAAGCTATCCACGGATGCATCCCAGACATGCTCTATCAGTTCCTCCTGGCTGACCGGTCTGCCAAGATTAAGAAGAAGGTATTCCAGAATACCATTTTCTTTTCTTGTCAGGGGAACCATTTTCCCTTTTGCATATGCCTCGCGTCTTATCGTATTGAACTTAATTTCACCACTTTCCAGGCATATATCCTTCTGCACAAATTTTCTTCTTGTCAGGCTTCTGATACGTGCCTCAAGTTCCTGTAAATGAAACGGTTTTTCCATATAATCGTTTGCACCTGCATCCAGTCCCTCAACCTTATCGGCAATCTGTCCTCTTGCAGATAATATCAGGACCTTCGTCTCCTCATTTTTCTGTCTAAGTTCCCTTAAAATGTCCATTCCATCCATACCCGGCAGATTCAGATCCAGAACAATCAAATCATAATCCTCCGCCAGAATGCATTCCAGTGCCTCTTCCCCGTCATAGCAGGTATCCACCTCGTAACCGGCATCATACAGACTTTTTGCAATTGTGTCACATATTTGTTTTTCATCTTCAACTATTAATAATCTCAAAAGCTTTCACCTGTTTCTTAACAAAAATTTTACAACTGCTATTGTATAATACCCAGGTCAGCAGGTCAATAAATTCAATAAATGAAAGGAGCAACAATATCTTGAAGTGTCAAAAAATATCTCAAATTGCCTTGCTTATCACCGGTATCACTATGGTCAGCTATGGTGCAATCAGAGGTGAAGCAGCTGCCGTACTTGGCAAAGCAATAAAATTATGTCTGGAGTGTGTCGGAATTGGATAAGAATAAAAAAATAATATCAAAAAGAGCTGCTGGAATACGTGGATGGATACAGGCAGCTGCCACGCTGCTTACTAATATTCATATTCCCAATTTATTCAAGGGTAAAATATATCAGGGCAGTGCTAAAACGGTATGTGTACCCGGATTAAACTGTTATTCCTGTCCCGCTGCATCCGGAGCCTGTCCCATCGGAGCTTTTCAGGCAGTTGTCGGTTCATCGCGATTTAAATTTTCATACTACATAACAGGATTTTTTATTTTACTCGGTGTGACACTTGGGCGATTTATATGTGGTTTTTTGTGTCCGTTTGGATGGTTTCAGGATTTAATCCATAAAATTCCCGGGAAAAAATTTTCTACAGCCCGGCTGAAACCACTAAGATACCTGAAATATCTTATCCTTATTGTTTTCGTTATACTTCTGCCAATGTTTGTAACGAACTCCATTGGGATGGGGGATCCGTTCTTCTGCAAATACATTTGTCCTCAAGGCGTTCTGGAAGGGGCTATACCTCTTTCACTGGGAAATGTTGCCATACGATCTGCACTGGGAAAGCTATTTTCTTTTAAATGCCTTATTTTAATTACAGTTGTTGTGTTAAGTATTTTGTTTTACAGACCCTTCTGCAAATGGATTTGTCCTCTCGGGGCAATCTACTCACTGTTTAACAAGGTCAGCTTTCTTAAAATTAAGGTTGAAAACAGTAAATGTGTCGGATGCGGTCAATGTTCCAATGCCTGTAAAATGGATGTTGATGTGCTTAAGACCCCGGATCATCCGGAATGCATACGATGCGGAGCATGTATAAAAGCCTGCCCTAAAGATGCCATCCACTATCAGTTTATGGGCATGCCATGCGAAAAAAGAGCATCCGTAGACAACAATATTCAAAAAAGTAACCATTAATTTTATTATCAATTATTCAAAGGAGAAATTATTCATGAAAACAAAAAGAACCGTTATTTCTATTTTTACCCTCTGTACAGCATTATTGTTTACAGCTTGTAGCGGAAAAGGAACTTCAAACACAGAAGCTTCCCGCGATACCCAGACCGAAGCCGGCACTGAAGTTTCCGGCAGTTCCAACACTACGCTGGATGATTTATATCAGCAGGAGAATCAGCTCTTTGCTGATCATGAAGATGCATGGAACAAAGTATTTGGCATGATGAATAAAAGTACTGCTGATCCAAGCGGAAATTACGCCGACTATCTGGCTGCCACCGTCGAATCAAATAAAGACTCATTTACAGAAGATGAATTAAAAACTCTTACAGATGATATTGAAACGATTCGAAAAATCGAGGAACAGATAGCAGCAATCGAAAAGGACAATACAGCATCTGACAATGCCTCCCAGAAGGATAATTCTGACGACACCTCTCCTTTCAGGAATTTCTCCGGTCAGGATTATGATGGTAATTCTGTTGACGAAAGCCTGTTTTCCGGAAATGCAGTAACTGTCGTTAATTTCTGGTTTACCGGCTGTAAGCCTTGTGTTGCCGAGCTGTCAAAACTTAATGAATTAAATGATACCATCAAATCCATGGGAGGAGAGGTAATTGGAATCAATACAGAAACCTTTGACGGAAACGAGGATGCCATCAAAGAAGCTGCAGCTGTTCTGGAAAGCCAGGGGGCAGCATACCGCAATCTTTCCATTGACTCTGCTTCAGATGCAGGTAAATATGCTTCTGATATTATGGCATTCCCTACCACAATTTTAGTCGATAGAAATGGTAATATTGTGGGCGATCCGATGCTCGGTGGAATTGATAATCAGGACAACTATGATACCCTGATGAAACAGATTCAATCTGTAATTGATGCTGACGGTGCCAATAAATAAAACGCCCCTGTGGCTGCAGTTCCATTGCAGTCATTCTGGTTATATGATATCCGCCGCCCCATCGTCCTTTTCCGAACGATGAGGCGGCGGTTTTTTGCCAATTACATCTATCTGATTTTTACTCCAGTTCAACATAAGTTGTAAAATATTTACTTCTTTAAATATTTTTCTTTAATGTTCCGAGATATTCTCCATTACAATAAACAAAGGGACCTGCTTCACCCTCTTCTCCAAAATATTCCGGTCTTAGCGACATAATATCGAGCAATTCATCCATATTATGCACCTTTGTTGCCTGATACGGCTGTTCAAAAGCGATCTTTTCTATAAACAAATAATAGTCACTGTACTTTATCAGAACACCGGTATGCCCCACAAAAACAACATCCGAGTATGGGTCATATATTACTATGCTAAGAAGAGAGAGCCTGTCACTATCCACTTGAAATCCATAATGTTTCCAGCTATCGGAAAATGTATTTTCCGGACGGCTGCCATCTGTTACATTTTTTTCTCCATAGAGTGTGGTGAACATATTTTTATTCTCTTTTATGCTTTCATACCTGTCCACATTATCTATTGCTTCTGTATCAAACATTAAGTAGGTACCCTCATAGCTGCCTTCTGTCGATTCTGCGCGGAGCACACCATCCAGCAGAAGAAACGCTGTCATTCTGCAATCAGCATCCGAATAATCATGGTTCTGTTCCCAGCCATCCATACATTTTCCAATATCTGCTTTCATTTTTCCAGGATCTGACCAGCCATCCTCCAGTCCGGCATTTTTTCCGGCAGTATCCGCGAAATCAGTCGTCCATTCCCGAAATGTATCTACATGGGAAGCTCCTGCTGATTCCAGTTCTTCACAAATCCCGGCAATGGAGTCTTTTCCTCCCATATATGTTGCAGCCGGCAGCTCCTGATTCTGTGATGCTTCTGTACAGGCACACAGCAACATGGACAGGAATACCATTGCTACTGACAATCTCATTGTTATTTTGATTTTATTTTGCCTTTTCAACAGATAATACCTCTCCCTCAAACGGATCTACCTCAGAAATTGTTCCTGTATATTTTACCGTTACAGTATCTCCATTGCTGACATTTTCCAATCCCTCCGGTTTTTCTTCAAAAGTAAAACTATATGGCGTATCATTCTCATCTGTCACAACAAACATAAAATCCTTTATCTCATCAATGGTTCCTGTTAATTCTTTTTCTTCTGCTGTTCCTTCTTCTTTTCCCTCTTCGCTGCTATTTGTGATTGCATTATCCTGCTTCACCTCTGTTTGGCCACATCCTCCAAATAATCCAGCCCAAAATACCATTCCCATTACAATTGCGATTAATTTTTTCTTCATCATCCTATACCTCTTTCTTTTTTATCATGTTTTACAGTCTCTAAAATGCATCTCTGTAATGCCGCTTTGTAGAATTCCAGTCCACCATCAGTACATAGAACACTCTGCCGTATCGTCCATTTTCCACAATTCTGCCATGGTCAAGCACCCTCATTGAGGTTCCATCTGCTTTTTTCAGATGGAAGTGTACATAATCATTGGAATGTCCTTCTCCTATCTGCTGCCAGATACTTTCTTCAACCTGCTCCCTTTCTTCTTCTTCAATCAGGTTACGGAAGCTTCCTTTTGTATACTCCTGCAGTTCTGCCATGTTCCTGCATCCGGTGAGACGGATCATCTCATGGTTCGCAAAAAGAATTTCATCATTTTCTTTATCTGCTTTATAAATAATAAATGCTCCCGGAAGATTTTCCGAAACATCCTTCAATGCAAATCCAAGCTGCTTTCTGATTTCAAGTCCAATTCCTTCCCTGTACTGAATACAGCCATTTTTCCCGTCAAGCTTTACTTCATAAAGTGCTGCATCTGCACAGCGCATCAACCGTGAATAGTTTTTTCCCTGTAACGGATACTCTGCATATCCCAGGGAAATAGTATATGTCACTTTTTCACCTTCATACCAGAAAGAACGCTTCTTTTTTGTAAACTGTTCCAGTTTCTCCCTTACTTCTTCACCGGTGCAATTATCTAAGAAAATGCAGAATTCATCCCCTCCTTTCCGTCCAAGCACTGCATGTTCCGGGAACGATTTCCGCATGCTTTCTGCTAATATCTGTAATGCCCTGTCTCCGGATTCATGTCCATACATGTCATTAATGAACTTGAAATCATCAATGTCAAACTGTGCTGCCACGCAGGAAGCTTCCGGATACTTTTTCAAATACTGTCTTACCTGCTCCTCAAATCCATGCCTGTTATTGATTCTGGTCAATACATCAGTTACAGCCAGCTTTTTAAATCTATTTTTATGCTCATCCAAAGCCAGAATCATAGAGACAAGTCCCGTCAGCAGCAGAACAATCAATAGTCCGCCAGCCAGCATTCCATAAAGGTGCTCATGATTCGACCAGCCTGTCTTCGGCATGATTTCCAGTTTCCACTGGTTTCCAGCTGCTTCAAATTCATAAGCAACCGGATTCGTCAGAATTGCTCCTGAGCTATATACTTCTTCATATGTTGTATCCCATGGAGAAACGGTCTTTGATAACGTATAATCATAGTCAAAATCCGAAAGTGCTTTTAATGAATCTGAAAAAATAGCCGGTACACGGATAATTACAATGGCAAATCCCCAGAATTCTTCTTCTCCGTTTTCATTTTTCAGGTATACCGGATTTCGTACTGCCATTCCGTATCCACCCTGCTCTAACTGAAACGGTCCCTGCATAATCTCAATATGGTTATCTCTGGCATAACGGGAAATTTCTCCCCTGTCCGCATCATTGAGCAAGTCGATTTTTCCGGCTTCATTGCCATCTTCCGGATATATCTCTGTTACTACACCATCCGGTGCAAGCTGGATACTCTGGATGGAATCCGTCATCATATCCTCTGCCACCTCTGAAAATTTATTAATCCTGCCATTTTCACTGACCAGAAGCTGCTTTAAAGCATTTGTAGCTCCAACTTCCTGCATAATATCAGACTTTATCCGCTCAGAATATACCATTGCATTCAGGTTCGCCATTTTTCTGCTATGGTTCCTCTGTATATTTCCTACTCCATATAATACAGCTCCCAAAGCAGTCATCCCAAGCAGTAATACCATGACTGGCAATATTATTTTTCTCTTTTGTATCCGCATTTTCTGTCCTCACAATTACCCGAAAATCTTATTTCTCTTTTCATTCTGCCTCCTGTTATCAGGTATGCACTGAGTATAAACCCAAAACTCGGAACGCACAATATCAAAACAGCCGGAAGTGTTGCATCTTCGCTATGCCAGAAAGCTTCCACGAACCAATAAAAACACCTGGTCAGCGGATATGCCAGCAGAAGGTCGATACTTCCTGACACCAAAAGACATTTTCCATATAGTTTCTGTGCCCTGTACCAGTGCTCCTCTGATTGCTCTGCTTTCTTTCCCCGGTAGGTAGGATATCTTTCTCTCTGCCGTTCCTCCCACCTCAAGGGCATATAAAATGCAATACTTCCAGCTACTAGTATTATGCTGCTTAATATAATTGGTAAGATTAATATTGCATATTTTTCCACCGGACTTCTCCTTGTATCTGCGTCTTACTGAAATGCCACCACTTCGTAGCCTGCTGCCTGCGCTGCATCAATAAATCTTCCAAGTATGGCTGTATTGGTGGCAGACTCCGCATGTAAAAGATAAATTGCTCCCGGATGCATCCGGTCTTTTAATTTCTGTAACGCTTCTGACTCGCCTGGCTGGTTATTAACATCATAGTCCTTGTATGCAAAGCTCCAGAACACGCTCTTGTAGTTGCAGTTATTGACCACTGCTAAGGACCGGTCACTGAATTTACCCGCCGGGAACCGGAACAGGTGCATATCATAGCCAAAATTATCCTTAATATACTGATGGTTCTCCATGACTTCATTTTTCTGCTGCTCCAAGCTCTGGGATGGAAGGCCCTCGGACGGATGGGTCACGCTGTGATTACCAATCTCATGTCCCTCGTCAATCATCCGCTGTACCAGCTCCGGCTGTGCCTTGGCATATGGCTCTGTCACAAAAAAGGTTGCCTTTACGCCCTTTTCCTTTAAAGTATCTAAGATTTGCGGCGTACAGCCATATTCGTAGCCTTCGTCAAAGGTCAGATAAATCTTCTTTTCATCTGCTCCGATAAAATTCGCCTGATAGTCTCCGTATTTTTCCTGATAAGAAACAGCTCCAATCGGCCGGTTCTCTTCATCAAAATTCACGCCCTGCCCCCAGTTCTGACAGGTTCCATCCAAAGCTTCCACATTGGCAATCTGCTGGTTGGTAATAACTTCTCCAACGTTTTTCGTATCTTCTGTGGCGGTACTGTCTTCTGTGCTGCCGGAGGTTCCATCTGTGTCTGTATCACCTGTTGTAGTATCTCCGATGGACGTATCTGCTTCTGTATTTCCACCTGTTCCGTCACCATGGTAAGTCTTATAAGTAGCAATAATGGCATCTCCAATAGCCGCCGCATATGCTTCCTTATTATCATCAAAAAGCTGATTGTCTTTGGCATTATTCATAAATCCCATTTCAACGATACAGGACGGCATATGGGAATGGCTGTTTACATAATAATCCTTTGAACTGCTCTTCTGGGTTCCCTTTTTCACATCACGGTCGCGCTGTACACCGACTCCGGCTAACCCCTGCTGGATATTTCCGGCAAGTCCCATGGTCTCTTCATTGGCTCCACTGTATACCCATGTCTCTACTCCATATCCCTCTCCGGTATTCCGGTGCAGGGATACATAATAATCTGCTTCCGCTTCATTTGCTATATCACATCTCTCTGACAGTTTTAAGAAGGTATCATCACTTCGTGTCATGATGACATTCACATCTTTTTCCTGCAAATAACTCTGTACGGCAAGTGCCAGGGCAAGAGTATCATCTTTCTCATAGCGGTTCTTATAGTCAGAACCATTGTCCTTTCCGCCGTGTCCCGCATCAATGCACACCGTCAGTCCCTTCTTATCCGGTTCCTTCTCCTCTTTATCTCCGGACAGCTTTTCCAGTATACTGATGGTATAGTCTCCATTCCCATCTATAATAGGAAGATGTTTTTCCAAAACACCGGTCAGAAGGTTTACGATTCCCAGCACTAACAGCAATACCAGTACACAAAAAACTGCTGAAATTGCATTTCTTATTCTCCTTAATTTCTTTCTTCGTTCTCTTTCTCTTCTTGTAGACAATGTTTTTCTCCGTTGTTTCTTATGTTTTCCGTAATTGCTTACAATCTATTTTCATTGTAAAGCAGCCCCCACAGCGGGTCAATTTAAGATTTCTTAAATTTTTTCATAAACTGGTTTAATCCTGTTTAAATCTGTGTTAAATTATGATTTAATCATATTTGATATGGTAATGTGTTAGCTTGTTATGATTTCTATTTAAGATATATTTGCCACTGCATATTTCTATTGAGCGGCTATTTTGTCTATTTTATAGCATTTTCATTTTTCCGATTATATAATCAGACTAAACAATATAGAAATTGCCTTTTAAGGAGGGGTACCATGCGTATTTATAAAGCAAAGGATTATAATGAAGTATCAGGCCCTGTTTGGACCAATCACTCCGACTGTTCCAGCTTCTATCCTACAGTTACATAACAACGTATCCATCGTTGCTGATGAAGCAGCTCTTTCACTGATTATTAAAAATAAACTGATTTAAGGGGGTATTCGAATGATTATCCGAAACGGTCTTGTATGGGGTAATGACTTCGCTTTCCACGAAAAAGACTTATATATCGATGATGCTTCACATACAATCGTAGACAAACCGGTTTCCGAAAACGAGGAAATTCTGGATGCAAAAGGCAATTATGTGATTCCGGGACTGGTTGATGTGCATATCCATGGTGCAAAGGGTCATGATTTCTGTGACGCAAATACAGACGGACTTTCCGAGATTGCAGCTTACCTGCATTCCTGCGGCGTTACATCCTTCTGTGCAACATCCATGACTTTACCGGAAAACCAGCTTATGGAAATCTTCGAAACTGTTTCCGGTGTACCGGATGACGGAAAGCATGCCTATGTAGCCGGTATTCATATGGAAGGTCCTTTCCTTTCCCCGGCAAAGAAAGGCGTCCAGAAAGAAAGTTACCTCTGCAACCCTAGTATAGACGTATTTTGCCGCTTATTAGAATTTTGCAGTGGCAAAATAAAATTAATTACCATCGCTCCGGAACTTCCGGGAGCAGACAAATTTATCGAAAAATTCCATGATGAAGTTGCTATTTCTCTTGGACACTCTACTGCTTCTTATGAAATTGCCTCAAAGGCCTTCACAGCAGGTGCCAGCCATGCAACTCATCTGTTCAACGCCATGCCGGCATTCCATCACCGTGACCCGGGTATTGTGGGTGCCGCTGCTGATGCCCCACATGCAATGGTGGAAATTATCTGTGATGGCATCCACATCCATCCAGCCGTTATCCGCAGCGTTTTCCGCATATTTGGAAATGACCGCGTCATCTTAATCAGCGATGCCATGCGTGCAACCGGAATGGCAGATGGTACTTATGAACCTGGCGGACAAACTGTATACAAAAAAGGCCGTTTTGCAACCCTGCCAAGAGCATTGGAATGGAGAAAACCATCGGCAGTCTGACCCCGGGTGCAAGGGCTGATGTACTTCTGTTGAATAAGAAATACGAATTAGAACGCGTATTATGATTATTTAATCATCTTTTAATTATTTAGTCTCCCCTTTCTTTTTACTGGACTTTGTGTCTTTTCAAAGTCCAAGAGAGCCCTTTGGTTCTCGCAATAAATCAAGAAAAGCCTCCGTCCCAGGACGGAGGCTTTTCACTTACTTACGAGAGAATCTCACTGAGCATGTTTCCCAATTCATCAGATTCTTAGTCTAATATCATCTGTACGCAGCCGTACATTCCGGCATCATTTCCAAGGGATGCCAATGCAAACTTGGTGTCCTTGCAGGATGCAAATGCATGCTCTTTGAAATGTTTTGCTACCGTATCAATTAAGATATCTCCGGCTCTGGATACGCCACCACCGATTACGAATACCTGTGGGTTAACGACACAGGCAATATTAGATAACGCCATACCAAGTGTCTCGCCTAAGATTTCTACTGCCTCTAATGCCAGAGCATCTCCTTTTTTTGCCTCATCAAAGATATCCTTTGCTGTCAACGGATCAAATCCGCGCAAGGAAGACTCAGCATCTTTCTCAGCCAGAAGTTTCTTCGCCATGCGAACAATTCCGGTAGCTGATGCGTACTGCTCTAAGCAGCCATGTCTGCCACATCCGCAGGTATCTGTTTCCTCTGTATTAACGGTAATATGTCCAATTTCGCCGCCTGCTCCGTTTGCGCCCGGAATAATTTTACCATTGTGAATGATTCCGCCGCCAACACCGGTTCCAAGCGTAACCATAACGACTCCGGTGTAACCTTTTCCACCGCCCTGCCACATCTCGCCAAGGGCTGCTACATTCGCATCATTTCCTACTTTAACCGGAAGACCTGTCTTACTGCTTAATTCATCGGCAACCTGAACCTGTCCCCATCCGAGGTTTACACATACGGAAACAGAGCCATCTTCTAATACAGGACCAGGAACACCTACGCCGATTCCTTCCACATCTTCTTTTGCAATGGATGCTGATTTCATTTTCTCGTCAATGGATGCTGCCACATCATCTAAAATATGTCCGCCATTATCTGCCTTGTTGGTTGGGATTTCCCACTTATCCAGCATTTTCCCGCTGGTCTCAAATAATCCGATCTTACAGGTGGTTCCACCAATATCTACGCCAAAACCGTACTTCTTCATCTTTATCTCCTTTATTATATTAAATTTTCTTCTCTCCAGCTTTCTTATGAAGAACCCTTATCTTTATTATATTATAATTTCTAATTTTTTGCATTAAAAACCGAGCATCCTGTTTTGAATTCTCGTTGCAAACGTTACCTGAACAGCCAACTCAGTCCAGGCGACCTTACGGCACACAGGAGCTTCCGCTTAGGGCTGCTTCATTCCTGACCTGACCCGGTTCACAGATTCCTGTTGCGTAAGACCCAGACATCAACGCCACTTATTCAGGGCTGCTTTACAATTTCAAACCCGAGACAGGATATCACCCCAGCTATAGCGGATTGCTGGTACAGGGCACCGCTGCCACCCCGGCTGCTCGGAATCTAAATTATAGCCTATTTTATGCCGGATTGTCAAGGTTTTGCCTTCATTTTCTGCTGTTTCTTCTTCTCACGCAACCGTCTGAAAAATTCCGACAGCATGTCTGAACATTCTTCCTCCAATACACCCCGCTCTATCTCTACCTGATGATTAAATGCTGCCACCTGCAAAAGATTCATCACTGAACCGGCGCATCCAGCCTTGGGATTCATAGTTCCGATTACCACCTTTTTCATACGGGACTGCACAATGGCTCCCGCGCACATCTGGCATGGTTCTAAGGTCACATACATCACGCAGTCCTCAAGCCTCCAGTCCCCGGTCTTCTTTGATGCCTTTTTAATGGCAGTCAGTTCCGCATGGGAAAGTGTATTTTTATCGGTATTGCGCCGGTTATAGCCCCGGGCAATAATTTTATCATTCTGCACAATCACGCAGCCAATAGGAACTTCCTCTAATTTTTCTGCTTTCCTTGCCTCCCGCAGGGCTGCTTTCATATATTTTATCTCCGGTTCCATGTTTACTCCTGACTTTTACTCTTTTCTCTGTTATAATAATAGCATATTTTGAGCGTAACAAAAAGGTATTCTTATACCAGCTGCAGGAGTTAATAACATGAAATTTATCTATGAAACAGACCGCTTAATCCTGAAATTGTTAGGGGAAGATGATGCCCCTGCAGTTCTTCAGTTTTATAAGCAGAACCGGAATGTCTTTGAGCCATATGAAACCATACACCCGGAGCAGTTCTATACGGTGGCCTACCAGCGGACCCTGATGAACTGTGAGCTGAGTCTCACCTTAAAACACAGCCTCATCCGCTTCTATATATTCCGCAGGGAAAATCCCGACGAAATCATAGGCACCATCTGCTTCCGCAATATCAACCGTTCTACTTACTATTCCTGTGAGACCGGCTATCGCTTTTCCCCCGCATACTGGCACAGAGGATACGCCTGCGAAGCCCTTGCTTTTGGTATTCAGCTTATGTTTGAAGAACTTCATCTGCACCGGATAGAAGCTGCCGTCATGCCGGAAAATACCGCTTCCATCCGTCTGCTAGAATCCCTTGATTTCCAACAGGAGGGTGTCGCCAGGGAATATGCCCTGATACAGGGAAAATGGGAAGACCATATCCGGTTCGCCCTTATTCGTCCATCCGTCGATACCAGTAGCCAAACGTCCCCTCTAACTGCTGGCACGGTTTTTCCGTCCGGAACTGTGGAAAACCAAAAATAGCAGCCATTACTTTTTCCGGCTTCTGATAAACCCCCGGCACTGCTAAGAACAGCTCCCGTCCTTCCGGCGTCACCTGTTCTCCAAAGAAAAGATACCGGTAATTAAAGAAGCCATGCAGAAGAAAGCTGTTATTTCCAAGGCACCAGTATTTCTGTGGCAGTTCCCGTAAATCCTGCAATTCCATATGGACGCAGGTGATATTCTCTCCTTCAAAAGGATGCAGAATCGTCATTTTCTGCTTCAGATTCTCCCAGTGTTCCCAGATGGAGGCCTCTTTTTCCCCAGTGCCTTTTTCCTGCGTGCTTCTTTCCTGGATTCCTTCTTCCATGCTTATCTGTTCCGGGAAAATATGGTGCATCGGCACTTCCTCAGTCTGAAGAGACGGCTCTTCTGCAGCTTGCATTTCTATTTCTTCCTTATGTATCTCCCCATTGTCCCACTGGCTGCCATAAAAATTACCATCTGCCGGCTGAATCAGTATTCCACATACATCCTGTATATGACAGGTTTCATCGCCCAGCTCACCATCAGAAATCCTTCCACTATAATCTGAGCTTTGGGACATCAGCCGCATATTACCCACCGGAAAAGCCAGAATTTTTCCTTCCCTACGGATAAAAAGGCTTACCTTTCCTTCCTGCCCCGCATATTCTGTTCCTTTTAAATGTATCTCTAATCTGCAGATGTCTCCGCGCATTTCTACTCTGGCAAATCCGGCAAGATATTCCTTTGTATCATTTTCATAATAATAAAGATATGCAACGAACCGTTTAAACTGCGGCATAACCTTTCCTTCCTATATCTTTTTGTTCCTTATATCATATTCCGTCTTCTAAGATTCCATGCAGATTTTTAGCCTATACTTCCCATACATGCAGATTTTTAGCCTATACTTCCCATACATGCAGATTTTTACTTTACACTTCTCCTTGACAAAGTTCCTTTTAAGAATTATATTAAAATCAATAACGATTATTATTATTTGTTGAGGAGAATATATGATTAAATTTAGCCGACAACGGGAAAGTATTAAGAATAACCTGATGGGACGTACCGACCATCCGACTGCCGAAACAGTTTATTCCGATATCCGGCAGGAATATCCCAACATCAGCCTGGGAACGGTATACCGCAATCTCTCTCTCCTGGCAGATTTAGGCGAGATTCAAAAGATTTCAACGGAAAATGGGCCGGACCGCTTTGATGGTAATCCGAAACCTCATTACCACTTCTTCTGTACAAACTGTAATTCCGTCCTCGATTTAAAAATGAAAAACATTGATCTGATTAATGTTATTGCTGCAGAAGAATTTGCCGGTTTGATTGAGGGACATATTACCAGATTCTACGGACTTTGTCCGGAATGTAAAAAGTTATTGGATAAATCAACCAATTCTGCAGAAAATAAAAAAGAAAAACAAAATCAGAAAGTCTCAAAAAAAATAGTTGACATTTAAAAATAATTATGCTAATTTAATATCAGTAACAATTACTATTATTGATATATAAATACAATTATAAAAAGAAAAGGAGATTTTAAAATGAAAAAATTTGTTTGTACAGTATGTGGTTATGTTTATGAAGGTGAAAGTGCTCCGGAGTTCTGCCCGGTATGTAAAGCTCCGGCTGAAAAATTCAAAGAACAGACAGGTGATAAGACATGGGCTGCTGAGCATGTAGTTGGTGTAGCACAGGGTGCTCCAGAAGATATCATTGCTGATTTAAGAGCAAACTTCGAAGGAGAATGTTCTGAAGTCGGAATGTACCTTGCAATGGCAAGAGTTGCACATAGAGAAGGATATCCGGAAATCGGACTTTACTGGGAGAAAGCAGCTTTTGAAGAGGCTGAACATGCAGCTAAATTTGCAGAACTGCTTGGTGAAGTTGTAACCGACAGTACAAAGAAAAACCTTGAAATGCGTGTAGATGCAGAAAACGGTGCTACTGCTGGTAAATTTGACCTTGCAAAACGTGCTAAAGCTGCTAACCTTGATGCAATCCATGATACCGTTCATGAGATGGCCAGAGATGAGGCTAGACACGGAAAGGCATTCGAAGGTCTGTTAAAGAGATACTTTGGTTAATCTTAAAACCGCATAGAATAAGCATTCTAAGGATAGATGGTTCATGAACTGTCTATCCTTTTTGCATTCCATAACACGTGAATAAAAATACTTGGCTTGCTTCTCTCCGTTCCTCTATTATTATCTAAAAACTCTCTATTTCTCCGGATATTTTTTTCTACATCGACACACAATGGACTTCATTTCCATGTGCCCGGATGATACGGAGTAAATCCTCTGTCTTCATCCATATAGTAGCAGTATTCTCGTTGGGATGTACTCCAATCAATGCATCATTTTCCAGAAAATAAGCATCCACAAATACCTTCACGCTGCATGTTTCATCGTTGAGTACTCCAAGCGGCGTTACCGAACCCGCCTGCAGTCCCATTTTCTCAATTAAATCTTCTTCCGAGGCAAAACTTAACGGACGCGTTCCATTTGCCTTTCGAAATGCCTTTAAATCTACCCTCTGGTTCCCTCGCACTGTAATCAGATAATAATTCTGCTTCTTATTATCACGTACAAAAAGATTCTTGGCATCTGCCTGTGGATAAGGAATTTCCACATCTGATAAATCTTCCATATTGTAAACAGCTTTATGCTCTGTCACTTCGTACCAGATATGCTGTTGACTCAGGTATTCATAAATTTCCTGCTTATTCATTGTATTTCCTCGCATTCTTCCCGCTTGCGTTCATTATATCATGTGCAAAACCAGCCCATGATCAATATTCGCCGTTCGCCAAAAGTGAACAGGCTCCCTATGGCTCGCTTGCGCTCACTATATCATAAACTTTTTATAAAATTTTTTCCAGTTCACTTTACCTTTTTTCCTTCCGGTGCTAGTATACCCTCAAATATTTATTTCATTTTTGAACTATTTCATTTTGAAGTATTTTCATCAGGAGGACTCTTATATGAATACAGGTATTGCATTTGCAAGAAAAATGTCTGCTGCCTACACTGCAGTATGTAAGCCTTTGTGCCAGTCACTGCATCTGCCGCAGACGGCTTTTGATATTTTGATGTTTTTAGGAAATAATCCGGAATATTCAACTGCCAGAGATATTGTTGAAGTGCGCCAGATTAAGGCAAATCTGGTCTCCGTCAATGTAGACCGGCTGGTGAAAGACGGTTATCTCAGCCGCAAAGAGGTTGCCGGCGACCGCCGGAAGACACAGCTTCTATGTACGAAAAAAGCTGCCCCTGTTATAAAAAAGGGACAGGCTCTGCAGCAGGATTTTGCCGACCGGCTGATTGCCGATCTGGATGATGCCACGAAAGATGCCTTTTTTAAAGGAATGGCACAGATGGAGACAACGCTGGATATGATTTTAGAGGAGGTATCCTAAAATGGATTTATTAACTACGATTTTTGTTACATTTTTTGCGGGCATGGGTGCCGGACTTGGAACCGGTTTTGCCGGCATGAGTGCCGCTGCTGTCATCAGTCCGCTGCTTATTCATTTTCTAGGCATTGACCCATATATGGCAGTCGGCATTGCGCTTTCTTCCGATGTTTTGGCAAGTGCCATTTCTGCCTATACATATGGAAAGCATAAGAACCTCGATATTAAAAACGGTCTGATTATGATGGTCAGCGTATTGCTTTTCACCGTAGTAGGAAGCTATGTTTCAAGCCTTGTTCCTTCTGCCACAATGGGTAACTTTTCCGTTTTCATGACCTTTCTGTTAGGAATCAAATTTATCGTAAAACCGGTTATGACCACGAAAGAATCCATGTCTGCCGTTTCTGCAAAGAAACGTGCCATCCAGTCCATAATCTGTGGTGTGCTGATTGGCTTTATCTGCGGCTTTGTTGGTGCCGGAGGCGGCATGATGATGCTTTTAATCCTGACCTCTGTACTTGGATATGAACTGAAAACTGCTGTTGGCACCAGTGTATTTATTATGACCTTTACCGCACTTACCGGTGCCCTTTCCCATTTTGCCATCGGCGGACTGCCGAACGTCACCGTCTGGGTTCTGTGCATTGTATTTACCTTAATCTGGGCAAGAATTGCTGCTGTCTTTGCCAATAAAGCCACCCCAAAGACACTGAACCGGGTTACCGGTGTCATCCTGGTAATTCTTGGAATTGTGGTAATGATTTTTTAAGCTTCCCAGAGACAAATTGTCAAGGACTTTTTAATCAAATTCACAATCACAACCACCGGCTTAGCCGGTGGTTTGTTCTGCCCCTAGAAGGGGCTGTTACCGGCACTGGGGTCTAAAGACCCATCGAAAAGATCCGCCAGCCGCAACATCATTTACTTGCTTAGCCCTAAAGGGCTCCTTTTATTTGCTTGTTTTTACCGGCTCACCCGTAAACGGGTCTATATACTCTTTCAGTGTCATTTGATCATATTCTAAATCATCTTTTAATTGATTTTGAATATACTCTTGTATCTTCTTTGCATTTTTTCCTACTGTGTCCACATAATATCCTCTACACCAGAAATGTCGATTTCCATATTTATATTTCAAATTTGCATGCCTTTCAAATATCATTAATGTGCTTTTTCCTTTTAAATATCCCATAAAGCTCGATACACTTATATTCGGCGGCAATTCAACCAACATATGCACATGGTCTGGGCATATTTCAGCCTCAACAATTTTTACATTCTTTCTTTTACACAGCATACTTAATATATTTGCTATATCTTGTTTCAACTTTCCATATGCAATCTTTCTTCTGTATTTTGGTGCAAATACAATATGATACTTACAATTCCACTTTGTATGTGCTAAACTATTAACATCCATTTAGGATACCTCCTTTGTCTTAAGTACGGTTGGCGAACCTGTACTTAGTATAACATTGGGGGTTTTTTACTGTAAGCTAAAGCATCTGTGGACACACCTGCATAGCAGGTGGTTTATTTGTATAAGATACAAAGAAACGGCGGCTCTGAAAATCAAAGCCGCCGCTTCATGGGCGCGTGAAAATGTGTCTGCTGTACGACGGCTTTTTTTCTTTTGCCGTCGTGCGGCAGCGTCTAAATCAACTTTTGTACGCTGTTAATCGGCAGTAGTGCTAACCCAATTAGGACTGAAAGTTGTCATGCACTCAGTATCTCCATCCACGGATTTAGATACGAGAAGTCCGTTTTTGATGTCATTTAAGGTTTGCTCATATTCAGCAATACACTGATCTGTCATTTCCTGTGTCCACTCGAAACGACCTTCGCTGGTTTCAACCATTGTGTGCTCATCCGCCATTTCTTGAAGATTTTTCTTTTCCAGTTCCAGCCATTCTTTGTACTCATCATAGGTCCACCAGTCGTAGTTAATTGTGGGATGGCTGCTTTCATAATCTTCTTCAGACACCCAGGTTGCGCCGTTGTCCTCACTGACAAAGTTTTTGCCACTCGCTTTATCCTTATAACTCATAACGCCATCCGAATTATCCGTCATGGATGCAACCGTTTCTTGCGGTGTAGATTTGGTCGCTGGTGCATTTAGTGCACGAGCTTCTGCAAACGCATTCACGGGACCTATTGCGCCCAATCCCATCAGTGCTGTTAGGGCCAATGCCCCCATCATCTTTACTCTTACCATTTTGTTTTACCTCACTTTCAAAAATTATAGCTGCCCTTTTAAGGACAGCTATAATATAACAAAATGATTTGGATATAGTTTGCAAGGAATGTGGAGTTTAGATGGAGCTGATAACATTTCTTTTTTGCGGAATTTCAAACCAAAACTTCACGCCGCTACTTGAATTTTTGATACCATATTTTGCATGGTGCAATTCCATGATTTTGCGAACGATATAAAGACCTAATCCAGTTTCTCCTGTATTACGATTGCGAGAGGTATCTGCCCTATAAAACGCTTCGAACAAGTGAGAAACCATATCCTCTGGAATATGAACACCTGTATTTTCAATTTCACAGTAAACGGTATTTTTCTCGTTTGACAAGGATATACAAATCGTTTCACCATTTGGCGAATAGCGAATTGCATTTACTAAAACATTTTGAATGGCTCGTTCCATCTGTGCTGGATCTACTTCACACAAAAGTTTGTCAGGAATATCCACATCAAGAGATATTCCTTTTTCAGATAGTAAATCTGATACATCGGCTATTTGTATCCGAAGAAGTTCTGCAAAGTCAATCGTCCTATATTCAGATTTTTGCTTTCCGCCTGTTTTAGATACATATAGCAATTCTTTTACTAATGTTTCCATCTTCTCAACAACAGCCAGAGACCGCTCCATATACAACTCATGGTTTTCATATCCCTTAACCTTGTTGAGCATACCCAGCAAATGACCTTTCAATATTGTCAAAGGAGTTTTTAGTTCATGTGACGCCGCCGAGAAGAATTCCTGCTGCTTTTGTTCAAGTTCTCGCTCTTTCAATATTTCCACTTCCAACTCTGAGTTGCTTTTTTTTAGTTCTGTCAATGTAAGTTGCAAGTTATCCGACAGAACATTCAAGCTGTCTGATAGTATTCCTATCTCATCCAAACGATTAGAATTTCCGTGCGGTTCAAAATCAAGGCGAGCCAATTTTTTAGATGTACTGCTTAATTCGATAATTGGTTTGGTTATGTAGCGTGAATAAATTACAGAAAACAATATAGACATCAAAAAAATTCCCAATATCACAAGTGGGATGGTTTGCCAAATTGCTTCCGTTGCTTGATTGATGGACACCAAATCACTCTGGACATAAAGGGTATATTCACTACCTAATAAGGTAAACACATAGCCTGCTTCTGATAGTAAATTGTCATCTGTAACTATTCCACTATCAGAGTGTTCTTGAATTGTAGCAACCGAATCCTGGTCTGTTGTTATTGTCAGTTCATCACTTGAATATAAAATATTTCCATTCTCATCTTCAATGTAAGCAGTTGCATTGGTCTGTATTACAAATTGTCTAACAAGCGAGTAGCATTCATCTAAGGAATTCGCATTTTCCAATGCTGGCACTAAATCATTTGCTTGCTTTTGCAAATCTGCACTAAGACGATTGCTATAAGTTTGAGGAATATATCTCGCCATGCTAAAAACAGAGATCAAGCACACTGCAATCAAAAGAATAGTTGTAGATAAAAAGAGCTTAGCAGTTAGGCTCGTTCTAATTTTCCTTATCAATTCTATATCCCACCCCTCTGATAGTTTCTATATAATCGGCATCCAACTTTTTTCGTATATTTTTTATGTGGCTATCTACAATACGATCTTCCACAAACGCGTCATCGTCCCAAAGCCGGTCAAGCAACATTTGTCTGGTAAAAACTTTCCCTTGATTTTCCAACATAAGTCTGAGCAGTGCAAACTCTTTGCTGGTTAAAATGACTTCACTGCCGCTGTGATATAAATGGAATCCTTCAATATCCATACTCAGCTCTTTATAGGTAAGCAGGGATTGCTTTTTGTTTTCAGCGGTTCCACGACGAAGAATCGCTGCAATCTTGCACAGCAGAATTTTGGGAGAAAAAGGTTTGGGAATGTAATCATCAATCTGCTGTTTGAACCCCTTTAGTTGGTTTTCTTCGTCCGAGAGCGCAGTAAGCATAATAATCGGAACTTGCGACTTTTGGCGAATGACCTCACATACACCATAGCCATCAATCTTGGGTAGCATGATGTCCAGCAGGACAAGACTAATGGTATCATCAAACTTTGCAATTCCGTCTACACCATCGTCAGCAATCACAACCTCATATCCTGCATCGGTCAAATGGTTTTTTAATATATCTTGAATGTCAATATCATCTTCAACAACTAAAATTTTCTGCATAAGTCTACCTCCTAACATTCAATTATAGCAAAGAAATATGTATCTATTATGGAGAACTCAAGATTTAGAAAGATTATTGTAATTATAAGTTACCTCTGTGTTGCAAAGCAAGCGCGAATATGAATTATAAACTTCAACTAACCTGCATATAGCAACATTTCACGGGCGAAGTATGAATTATACAATGTAACCGGGTGATGTTATATGGCGAAAGTTGAAGATTGTCCCGGTTTTGAAACCTTCGGCGCAGATGTCAAAGCCGCACGAGAGGCAAAGCATCTGGCACGAAAAACATTGGCAGAAATGGTTGGGATTGAATGGCGGTATCTTGCCAACATTGAGAATCAAGGTGCGATTCCGAGCCTGCCTGTGATGATCCAGTTGATTAAGGTCTGCGGACTTCCCGTGGAACGGTATTTTAATCCGGAGATCATGCGAGAAGAAAGCGAACAGCGGCAACGGGTCAGCCACAAGCTGAAGCTTTGCCCTGAAGAATACCTGCCGATTATCGAAGGTGCCATAGACGGGGCGCTCAAAATGGAACAGACTGCGAAGCAGAAGGAGGACGCATAATCGCGGCCTCCTTCTGGCGTTTCTATATCAAGTTTCCCGGCACTTTTCCCAAAGTTCCCGGCACCTCTGCTGGATTTCTGCGGTTTCTGTCGCAGTCAGGTCACGGTCATTTCCGGTAATCTTATCTTCCAGAAAGTTAGCGTATGTACCCAACAAAGCGTTCCGTAAATCCTCCGGGGTTTTCTGTATTTTAGCGCTGTACCAGTCATTCCGGTGGGGTTCCCATGCCATCAATGTATAACCGTGGCTGGTCTGAACCACCTCATACAGTGGATCATCATCCAGATATGCCTGAAACACTTTCAAAATCTTTTCAAAGGTCAGCATTTCCCGCACCTCCCATTCATCTGCAAATCAGTTCCCTGATTAAAATTTCCTCAATCTGTGCCGTTAATGTGTTCATCAGCCCCACCCAGCGCATAGGGTCACAGGCTTTCAGTTCCTCCGTGACACCCGCAACTTCCATCATGTGAGGCAACATGGTGTCCACGCGCTCCTGCGCTGTCCGGTCAATCTCTAACAGGTGTGGATACAGCTTCTCGCTCATCAGCAGTTGGTTGTAGAGAATGGGGCGATGTTTCTTTAGGTAGGATTTTCTCATCCTGCCGTACTTGCCGATAGAAGTTTCCGGCTGTTCAGAAAGTTTTAGGTTGGGTATATCATAATCTCCACAACGAATGTAAGTCAACTTACTCATTTTCATTCTCCTTTGCTTCGTGATGATTAGACTGCTGCGCTGGCTGCTATGCTGCCTTTGCGCGGTTTTTCTTTCGGCAGCTAACCGATAGTAGAAAAAACACCTTTTTTCATATCCTCAGCCCGGATCAGGGCTTTCTTAGCGTCCATTTCCGCTTTTTTCTGCGCCTTGATTTTGTCCTCATACCGTTTCTGTGCGCCGCTGGCTTTTCGTTTCAAATAGTTCTGATGGAGCCTGTCCTTGCGTTCTTCTTTTTTTCGCAATTCTTCCTGTTCCTCCGGGGTTAAAGGAACCGGCTGTAAGGATGGTGGGATATAGCGTCCTAAAAAATTGAAGTAGATTTCAATTTCCTGCGTGGTGTCCTGACTGCCTTTTCGTGCGCGTTCGTGGACAAGGATTTTCTCTACAAACTCGTTGAGCATGGTGTTTGTCAGCGTGTCAAAATTCTCGTATTTATCAATCAGGGCTATAAATTTCTCCGCTGATTTCTGGCTTTGCTCGTAGCCGGTAACAGCCTTTTCCAGCTCTGCAATTTCAATCTCAAGTGCATCCTGCTCTTTGGCATACTGTGTATCAAGCGCCTTATATCGTGCATCCGGCAGCTTGCCGAGGGCGTTGTCCTCATAGATTTTGCAAATCAGTTTTTCCAGTTCTCCGGCTCTCTTTTGAGCAGCAGCCAGACGCCTGCGCTTTTTCGATATATCGGCACTCTGTTGAGCAACCTGCATTTCCTGAACGGTGTGGATAAATTCCGTCCGGTCATTTCTGGAATATTCAGCGATAGCCCGGAGCGTGTCAGAAACCAATGTCAGGACAGCACTCTCATTGATACGGTGTTGTGTAGGGCATAGTGTCCCACACGGAACTTTGGTATAATTGGAACAGGTATATTGAGAAATCCGCCTGCCATTGTTGGTGCGGTGGACATACATCTTGCCGCCGCAATCGGCACAATAGAGCAAACCTGTGAGGGGAGCCGCTTCGCCCCAGCCGTTTGGATAACGCCGTACATTGCTGCGGATTTTTTGCACCAGATCAAAGGTCTGCTGGTCGATAATGGCTTCATGGGTATTCTCAAAGATCGTCCATTCGTCCTCAGAAACATAGTGGCTTTTCTTGTCCTTAAAGTGCTTGCGGGTCTTGAAATTGATGGTATGCCCCAAATACTCTCGTTTTTTCAAAATGTTCACGATGGTAGATGATCCCCATCCATAGGGGTCTTTGACCGGCTTTGAACGGTTCACACCCTCGTTGAAGCGGGCAAGCTGTACGACAGGAATTTCAATCCGGTCTGTGGATAATTTGCAGGCGATCTGGTAAGGCCCATATCCCTCCAGCGTGAGGGAGAATATACGGCGTACCACTTCGGCAGCTTCCTCATCTACCAGCCAATGCTCCCGTTTTTCGTCCCATAAGTAGCCGTAAATCACAGTGCCGGTCAGGTGCTTGCCACTCATGCCTTTTGACTTAAACATAGAGCGGATTTTCCGGCTGGTATCACGGGCGTAAAATTCATTCATAATGTTGCGGAACGGGGTAAAATCGTCATCGCCTTTCAGACTGTCCACACCGTCATTGATCGCAATCAGCCGAACTCCGCGCTGCCGCAAAACCTCCATGACCTGACCGACCTTTAGATAGTCGCGCCCCAACCGGCTCATGTCCTTGATGACGATTGCCTCTACACGCCCTGCCTCCACTTCCTCCATCATCGCCAAAAATCCGGGGCGGTCAAAACGGGTGCCTGAGATACCATCATCGGTAAAGTGCGTAGGGTTGGGCAGCCCGTTCCGGCGGGCAAAATCCTCTAACATCTGCTTTTGGTTGGATATGGAATTGCTCTCGCCCTGTAACTCATCGTCGCGGCTCAAACGCTCGTACAGTGGGGTGATTTTTTCGTTTCTCATGGCTGTACCTCCTGAAATGAAAATGCTCTAAGTGACTGCTTCACTAACCATGACAAAATCATGATTAAGAAGTCACTTAGAGCATATATCACCAGACCTCTTCTGCGATTTCCTTGACAAGCTTCAGTTTCGCCCACTGTTCTTTTTCCGTAAGCTTGTTACCGATTTCGCAGGAGGCAAATCCACACTGTGGACTTAAATAGAGATTTTCCAACGGAACATATTTGGACGCTTCTTTTATTCTTGCAATGACTGACTGCTTGTTTTCAAACTTCGGTGTCTTGGTGGTAACAAGTCCTAATACCACCTTCTTATTGCCGGTTATTTTTGCCAGCGGTGCGAAACCACCGGAACGCTCATCATCATATTCCAGATAATAAGCATTGACATTCTCCTCTCCGAATAACAAATCTGCTACTCCGTCATATGCGCCGGAGCTGAAGAAAGTAGAATGATAATTTCCACGGCATACATGGGTGTTGATGATCAGGTCAGCCGGTGCCTCTTCTACTACCTTATTATTTAATGCAAGAATAACCTTCTTATATTCTTCCAATGCTTCGCCTCTTCTTCCGGTCAGTGCAACGGCAAGCTTCGGATTTACCAGTCCACCCCATACACAGTCATCGAACTGAAGATTTCTGCAGCCTGCTGCATAGATTTCCTCAATAAATTCTCCATATGCCCTGATGACATCCTCTGCAAAAGCTTCTTCTGTTCCATAAATTTCAAGGGTTGTATCCAAAAGCTCTGCGCCGGTGAAATAAGCATAGAACTGGGCTGGAGATGGAACGGTCTGCTTTGCTATGGTATTCTCATCTTCCAGTGCTTTTACAAATTTGAAATGATCAACGAATGGATGATTCTTTATGGAAATCTTTCCCACCATGAAAGTGTCATCTATCATTGCTGCTTCGCCGTCAAAGGTTGTATTTCCATCTACAGTCTTCTTATGCTCGATTCCATCGAATCCCCACATAAAGTCCAGATGCCAGGTGGCTCTGCGAAACTCCCCATCGGTAATCACATGGTATCCAAGCTCCTTTATCTTTGCGACCAGTTCTAAAATACAGACATCCTCTACCTCTTTTAACTGCTCTCTGGTAATTTTCCCTGCTTCAAAGTCAGCACGGGCTTTCTTTAATTTTTCCGGACGTAAAAAACTTCCTACATAATCGTATCGGAACGGTGTTGTTAAATTCTTCATTCTGATTTTCTCCATTTCCTGTGAATTGATTTCCCTCATTATAATTGGAGTTCCTCATTCTGAAAAATACATAAAAATAAATGTTGTCCATAGTTTTAAACTATGGTAAGCCCTTATTTTTGATTGGAAAATTACTTTTCTATTCCCCGTACATGCTTTCTTACTTTCTCTTTTATCCCATAAATATCCTGTCCGTCACTGCCGCATTCATTATAGCGTCCTCTTGATTCCAGGATTCTCTTCGGATACTGCATTTTCTCTTCTCCCTGCAGGTTTTTCCAGACAAATCTGCCCCGGTCATAAATCATATAGCCATGCCAGCTTTCTTCTTTTGGAATGGAAACAGAACCGGGATTCATATAGATAAAATCTTCATGTTCCGTGCATTTTGGGACATGGGTATGTCCGCATAACAGGATATCTCCCTTATGAAGCGGCGGCAGATTCTCTTCATTATAATGGTGGCCGTGGGTTGCATAAATCAGCCTTTCCTCATCCGCCACCACGCAATAATCAGAAAGTATCGGAAATTCCAATACCATCTGGTCTACCTCCGTATCGCAGTTTCCACGCACACAGAGAATATCCTGCTTATGCTCATTTAATAATGCAATTACTTTCTTCGGCGCATATTCTTTTGGCAGGTCATTTCTTGGTCCATGATATAAAATATCTCCCAGCAACAGCAGCCGGTCTGCCTTTTCCCTCTTATATGCCATAAGTAACTCGTTACAATAATATGCCGAGCCGTGAATATCCGATGCTATCATCCATTTCATACGCTTTGTTCTCCTGTAATATATTTCTTTAATGCCTCAAGGTAGGTTTCCCCTAACCGGCTTATCATTCCCTTCCGGTGGGTCACATATCCGATTCTCATATCACCTTCATCTGCCAGCGGCACTGCGATAATATCTTCGCCATTTAATTTCTGGTCAATGATTCCGCTGCACACCGTATAACCATTTAAACCAATCAGAAGATTAAATAAGGTTGCCCGGTCACTGACGCGGATATTTTTCTTCCGCTCAAAAGAGGAGAAAATTTCTTCCGAGAAATAAAAGGAATTGTGTTCCCCCTGCTCATAGGAAAGATACGGATACTCTGCCAGTTCTTCATTGGTTATGATTTTCTTCTTTGCCAGCGGATGATGCCTGCTGATGAAAACATGGGGTTCTGCCACAAATAACAGATGAAATTCCAAATCGGAGGATTTCAATATTTTCATAATCACTTTTTCATTGAAATCATTTAAGAAAAGGATTCCGATTTCACTTCTCATTTGCGCTACATCTTCGATTAACTTATAGGTCTGGGTCTCCCGCAGGCTGAAATCATATTCCTCCTGCCCGTATTTTTTTACCAGCTCCACAAAGGCATTTACCGCAAAAGAGTAATGCTGGGTTGATACGCAAAACTGCTTTTTTCCGCCACCGTTTTTCTTATATTTATCCTCTAAGATGGTGGTCTGCTCCAATACCTGCCTTGCATATCCTAAGAATTCTTCCCCTTCCCTGGAAATAAAGATTCCCTTATTCGTCCGATTAAAAATGGTAATGCCCATCTCCTTTTCCAGCTCATGGATGGCGTTGGTAAGGCTGGGCTGGGAAATGTATAATTTCTTCGCCGCCTCCGTGATGGTTCCGGTATCTGCCACGGTTGTAATATAGCGTAACTGCTGAAGTGTCATATGCTCACCTGCTTTCTAAAATGACTTTTCTTAACTGACGCGCCGCCTCATTTAAAGGATGCTGACTGTCGTATACCATACAGATATTTCTTTTTGGAATCGTCTCCGAAAGAGAAATCTGTACGATTTCATGTTTTTCAATGGCCTCTCTTGCCATCGGTTCCGGGATGAAAGCCAGACCAAGCTCACTCTTTACCAGTGGCAGTATCTGATCTGTGGTTGCTGTCTCTGTATCCGGCTCCAGTGCCAGCCCATAAGACAAAAACAGCTTATTATAAAACTGAAATGTCATGGTTTCTTTTCCCAGACAGATTAACGGATAATCCTTTAAATCCTTTAGGGAAAGCTCCTGACTGCCCAGTGCGGTAAATGTTGTTCCACCCACCAGTACCTCCTGGAATGTCCGCAGATTAACTTTTTTTAGTGGCTGCTCTACTTCTGCCGGTGCAGACACTACTGCAAAATCTATCTGTCCGCTCTTTACTGCCTCAATTGCCTGAGGTGTTGAATGATTATAAATTTTCAACCGGATTCCCGGATATTTCATATGGAAATCTTTCAGCTTATCCAAAAGAAATATGTTAAGGGCAGTCTCGCTGGCTCCAATGGAAATGCTTCCATGGGCAAGACCGCTGCTGTCTGCCAGTTCCTCTTCTGCCGCCCAAAGATGCGACATGGCTGCCGACACATGGGTATACAGCTTCTCCCCTTCCGGCGTCAACTGTACTCCGCGGTTTGTCCTGACAAAAAGCGTACAGTGAAGCTGCTGCTCCAGCCCGTTCATTGCCCTTGTGATATTAGGCTGACTGTTGCCAAGGGCATTGGCAGCCCTGGTAAAATTACTGTATTTTGCCACATAATAAAAAATCTTATAATATTCAAAATTTATATCCATACATTTTCACCATATCAATTTATTATTTCTACTATATCAATTATAGCTTTTACTTATTCCCAATGCAATAGTATAATCAAGCCGAAATTAAGGGAAACAACCCCTTTACATTTCTCCACCCAAACCCTACAAGGAGCTGCCACCGGCAGCTCTTTACGAATGCTATAAAGCAGAAAGGAAGCGCATATTTTCTATGAAAAATTCAACATTTTTCCCTCGTGAAGAAAGAGCAGACGTTTTATTTGAAAAGATTTTGCATGACCCTTGGGCCTGCGAAAAGCTTCAGGAAACTTTTTGCAATTACTTATTCTGTAATGATGAATTTGATGCTTCTCTTTCTTCACAGGATTTTTCAGAAGCTCTTTTTGATGCTTATCAAAATAAAGATTTATCGGCATTTCTTATGGCTATCTGCCAGAATACCCTATTCGATTTACTGAGGAATTCCTATCTGATTCCCTACCGTTTCAACGCAGATGGAAAAGAAAATCCGATAATTATGACCGATGATACCGGCAGACTTCTGCCAAAGTATTGTGGTGATATTCACAATAAGGATTATCAGCATTTTCTTGAGAGCTACCGCGATTTAGGGGAACCAAAGAATATGTATTTTTCCCAGGCATACCGATACAGCCACGCTTATACCGGTGAAGATACCATTGGACAGCTTGTCTTAGAACGCAGCCATGGGGTGCTTCTCATCCGGGAGCTTCCGGATACCATAAAGCAGAAGGAGACTGAAGCGGAAGCCTACTCTGCAATCTTCGACCTTGTACTGAAATTAGAGAAAGAGCTTCCAATGGCATTTGTCTTCTACGGACAGGATTCTCTTATGGAACATGATGAAAAATATGATGAAATCGGCATTTTCCTTCCAAATTCCATTTTTTTAAAGAATCTGGAACGGCATATTGCCAAAGCTGAGGCGATTATTTATGAATAAGAGTGCATCTTCCACTACTTCATATATTGATATTATGGAAAAAAATCATATGGAAATACCCTGGCATGATTATGCCAGTGATGACAGCAACGTACTGATTGCCCAGGCGGGACTGATTGAAAAAGCCTCGGTCATCGGACGTGTGGGATTAATCATGTTATCCTGTGGAACCGGAGCCTGGCGTGTCCGTACTTCCATGAATAAGCTGTCAAAGGAACTGGGCGTTACCTGTACGGTAGATGTAGGTCTTATGTCCATCGAATTTAACTGCTTTGATGGAAATGACTGTGTCTCCCAGTCCTTAAGCATCGCCAATACCGGCGTCAACACCTCCAAACTTTACCGCATGGAACAATTCGTAGAAAGCTTTCCAAAGGAAGAAGCCCATTTAACCGGCGAGGAAATCCATAAGCGGCTGGATGAAATCGAAAAAATCCACGCCCTTTATTCTCCCGCCAAACTGGGACTTGCGGCAGCCTTAGCCTGCTGCGCATTTACTTTTCTTCTGGGCGGAGGCCCTGTGGAAATGATTCTGGCATTTATTGCAGCCGGTATCGGAAATATTATCCGGACCAAATTAATCAAACATCATTTTACGCTGTTTTTAAATATTGCGGTCTCTATTTCCGCCGCCTGCCTTATGTATGCCATCTGCTTAAAAGCTGCCGAAATTTTTTTCCATGTTCCGGCAGTCCATGAAGCCGGATACATCTGCTCCATGTTGTTTATTATCCCGGGCTTTCCATTTATCACAAGCGGCATTGACCTTGCGAAACTGGATCTTCGTTCCGGACTGGAGCGGCTGACCTATTCCATCATCATTGTTCTTGTGGCTACCATGTTTGCCTGGATTATGGCAATGCTGCTTAGACTTCAGCCTCAGGACTTTACCTCTGTAAATCTCAGTGATGTTTCACGACTGGTTCTGCGGTTAATTGCAAGCTTCTGCGGCGTATTTGGATTCTCTATTATGTTTAACAGTTCCATTCCCATGGCAGCTACTGCTGCACTGATTGGCTCCGTTGCCAATACCTTACGTCTGGAACTGGTTGACTTTACCGGAATTCCAGCCGCTGCTGCTGCCTTTATCGGTGCACTGACCGCCGGTCTGCTGGCATCCTTTATTAAGAAAAACAATGGATATCCGCGAATCTCTTTAACCGTACCTTCCATTGTAATTATGGTTCCGGGACTATATCTTTACCGCTCCTTCTATAACTTTGGCATTATGTCCTTAACGGAAGCGGTTTCCTGGTTCTCCATTGCCATAATGATTATTATCGCCCTGCCGCTGGGACTTATTTTTGCAAGAATACTTACCGACCGGACCTTCCGGTACTGCACCTGATAAATTTTATACGCTTAAAATTTTTATTTTATACATGATTACAGAAAGGAAGAATCGATATGCTTACAGCCGTAACAGGAATTAACTGGGGAGACGAAGGAAAAGGACGTGTCATTGATCTGCTTGCAGAACATGCAGATGTCGTCGTCCGTTATCAGGGTGGCAACAATGCCGGTCATACCGTTGTAACCAAACAGGAAAAATTTGTCTTAAATCTTCTGCCGTCCGGCATTCTGCATCCCAATGTGGTATGCGTACTGGGGGATGGAATGGTCATTGATTTAGAGCACCTCACCCATGAAATTGAAGATATCGAAAGCCGCGGTATTTCTATTACCCCGGAACATTTAAAACTTTCCAAACGTGCCACCATCTCCATGCCATGGCACAGGATTCAGGATGAACTGGAAGAAACACGTCTTGAGAAATCCGGTGCTGCCTTCGGCTCCACCCGCCGCGGCATTGCTTACGCATACAGCGATAAATACCGGAAGAAAACACTGCGTCTTGGTGATTTGCTTCATTTAAAAGAAGAAAATGTCCAGGTTCGGATAAAAACCATGTTGGAATCCAAAAATCTGGAACTGGCAGGCAGTTATCATCAGGAACCGATGTCTTATCCGGCATTGCTGTCCTGGTGCGAAAAACAGGCTTCCCTTTTTTCACCTTATATCTGCGATACCGGAAGCTTCTTGGAAAATGCTCTTGCCAGCCATAAAAAGGTGGTTTTGGAAGCCCAGCTTGGAGCCATGCGTGATATCGATTATGGTATTTTCCCTTACACTTCAAGTTCCTCCACCATTTCCGCCTATGGTCCGATTGGAGCCGGTATCCCGGGTGAATCCCTAGACCATGTTGTGGGTGTCCTAAAAGCATATTCCACCTGTGTGGGAGCCGGACCTTTCGTAGCAGAAAGAGCAATGTCCGAAGACTGGTGCAACATCCTTCGTAAATTTGGAAATGAATACGGTGCTGCCACCGGCCGTCCACGTAGAGTCGGACCTTTTGATGCCGTTGCCAGCCGCTATGGATTGAAATGCCAGCATGCAGATAAAATTGCCTTAACGAAGCTTGATGTTTTAAGCTCCCTGACAGAAATCCCTGTCATTACTGCTTATGAAAGAAATCATAAGACCACAACCGTCTTCGACCCTACCGAAAATATCGATAGCTTCTCTCCGGTTGTAACAATGCTTCCGGGCTGGAAACAGGATATTTCTGCCTGCCGCAAATATGAAGATTTACCGGAAAATGCCAGATTATACATTGAAACATTAGAACGCCTTTTAGACTGCGATATCCAGTTTATTTCCACTGGTGCAGAACGAAATGAATACATGATAAAGGGGGAATGGCTTTGAGACACCTAATCAGTCCACTGGACCTTACAGAAGAAGAAACAACCCGTATTCTGGATCTTGCAGACCGGATTGGTACCCACAAAGAGGCTTATGCCCACCTTGCAGAAGGGAAACAGCTTGCTACACTCTTTTATGAGCCAAGCACCAGAACCCGACTGTCCTTTGAATCCGCCATGTTAAGTCTTGGTGGTCAGACACTGGGATTTGCCGGTGCGGAACAGTCCAGTGCTACCAAAGGAGAAACCGTTGCCGATACCGTCCGGGTAGTAAGCTGCTACGCAGATATTATTGCCATGCGTCATCCAAAAGAAGGAGCACCGCTCTGCGCCTCTATGTATGCAACCATTCCGGTCATTAATGCCGGTGACGGCGGACACTATCACCCAACCCAGACCCTGATTGACTTATTAACCATACGCCAGCGCAAGGGACGGCTTGACCACCTGACAGTAGGCTTCTGTGGTGATTTAAAATTCGGAAGAACCGTTCATTCCCTGGTAAACAGTCTGGTACGCTATCCGGGTAACAAATTCTATTTCATTTCTCCGGAAGAACTCCGCATTCCGGACTATATGATTGAAAGAACCTTAAAGCCTTCCCACAGCACCTATCGGGAAGTCTCTGACTTAGAGGAAACACTTCCAAAGCTGGATGTTCTCTATATGACCCGTGTCCAAAAAGAGCGTTTCTTCAACGAGGAAGACTATATCCGGTTAAAAGATACCTACATTTTAAATAAAGAAAAATTAGAACTGGCTCCTTCCGATATGCCGGTTTTACATCCGCTTCCACGAGTCGATGAAATCTCTGTTGATGTGGATTCCGACCCGCGCGCCGCTTATTTCCAACAGGTACAGAACGGAAAATATGTCCGTATGTCACTGATTTTAGCTCTGTTAGAAATCACGGACCCGCTAACCGGAGAAAAGGTTCTCTAATGTTCCAGTAACTTAATCCGTTTTCTCTATTTTTATTCCGAAACGTTTTAAATCTACTTTCCCGTCCACTACTTCTATGCCATCTGCCATCAGGCGGCGTGCCTGTTCCTTCTCGCCGCCAAAGGCAAAGGCTCCGGAAAGCTCTCCTTTTGCATTTACCACCCGGTAACAGGGTATGTTTTCCGGGTCTTTATTCTTATGCAGGGCATTTCCCACGGCTCTTGACATCCGCCTGTTTCCGGCAAGCTCCGCTACCTGTCCATAGGTTGCCACCTGTCCTTTTGGAATTTTCTTTACCGCTTCATAAATCCGCCTGGTCGGGCTGTCCGTTACTAAATCATAGCTTTCTGCTATCATGCGGCAGATATCTTTATCCGGGATTGTGCCATCCACGATTATGGTATTCCAGTGCTCCTTATTCTGATGATACCCCGGAATGACCGCAGGATAGGCACTCCGCCAGAAATCTCTCCACTGAGGGTCTGCTTTTACGTTTAGATTGAGAAATCCATCCCGCATATAAGTCCAGAGAAATGCCTTTTTGCTTGCCTCTACGCGCACCAGCTGCCAGTTCCGGTCATGAAATGGTGCCTCCTGATAGGTGTCCGGGAAAGACAGTCCGTATGCTAATATTTCTTCTCTTGTTTTCATGCTCCACTCTATGCTTTTGTCCATATGCAATCCTTTGTAATCTCTGCCAGACTGTGTACGCCACACATTTTCATGGTATCTTCTAATTCGGTTCCTATCCTGGCAACATAAGACGCTACGCCTTCCCTGCCGCCGCCGTAAACCGCTGTCACAAACGGTCTTGCGATAATTACCGCATCTGCACCTAAGGCAATTGCCTTAAATACATCCGTTCCACAGCGGATTCCACCGTCTACAAGAATTTTCATGGAGCCTTTCACTGCATCCGCAATCCCGCCTAAGACTTCTGCTGTTGCCGGGCACTGGTCTAATACCCTGCCACCGTGGTTCGATACCACGATTCCGGCAGCCCCGGCTTCTTTTGCCTTTAAAGCTCCTTTTACAGTCATAATTCCTTTTACAATAAACGGAACTCCGGCAAACTCTGCCACTTCCCGCAGTTCTTCCACGGTCTTACTGCCTGCCGGCGGCTCTAAATTCTTAAGAAACGGCAAGCCTGCTGCATCTACATCCATGGCTACCGCAAAGGCTTTCGCTTCGTGCACCAGTGCCATTTTTTCTTTGATGATTTCAAGGTTCCACGGCTTTACCGTTGGGATTCCAAGTCCCTGTTCTTTGGCAATTGCCTTTGTAGCTGCCACCATGACATTACTGTCTGTACCATCCCCGGTAAAGGCTGCAATGCCGCATTCCACACAGGACGATACCAGAATATCATTATAGGAAATGTCATTGAGACAGTCTCCGTAATGCAGATTCACCGCTCCTACCGGGCCTGCAAAGAACGGATATTTAAACTCTTTTCCAAATAATTTCAGCGAAGTATCCACCGGAGCATTTTCCACAATGGTATCCATCTGCACACGAATCTCTTTCCATTTATCATAATTACGCATGGCAGTATCGCCAATTCCCTTTGCACCGGGTCCCGGCATCTGATTCCGGCAGGCGCGTCCGTTGCATTCTACACATGCCTTACAATAATTTCCAATCCTCCCTCTTGCCTGTTCGATACATTCTGCATAATTCATTTTTCTTTCCTTCTTTCCACTCTTTTTCTTCTCTGACGTTTCCTTATCCACATATCTATCTGCTGCCAAGCACAATCTGTATCAGATTCTTATCCAGCATTATGGTACGGTTCCACGGATTTAAAATGACTCCTTCGATTCCCTCTGCCTGCAATGCTCCTTGAAAAAGCTTTTCTATATCAGCTAAGAATGTGGATTTCACACTTCCGCCGCCTTTTAATTCTTCTTCAAAGCTACTGAAGGCTGCCCACCAGGTCTTACCATCTGTCTCAATCGCCTGTAGCAGCATCTGGCTTCCACCCTTCGGTGGTTCCACTGCCACAATCACCTGACCGCCTTCCTGCATCCGCCGGCGGATTACCGTCAGTGTATGGGCTAACTGCTCCGGTGTTGCCTCCTGCTGCAAGCCGGCAATTGCCTGTTCGATTTTTTCATTTCCTATCAGTCCCTCATCTATCTTTTCCCTTGCCATATGTGTATTCCTTTCTGCCGGGGCTATTTTTTACTGCTTAGCACATTTCCAGCAGTGCCCTCTCGAAAATCAAAGATTTTCCCTGACTGGCACTGCTCATTATAACACACTTTTGCTGGAAATAGTGGCATCTTAAAGCTATCTGTATTATAATAGCATGGTATTTCATTTTAGGATTAGGAGATTAGACAACATGACACCAGCTAAAACCAGAAGTTCCAACATTGAATTATTGCGTATTCTGGCTATGTTTATGATTATTATTTTTCATATTTCTGACCACTGCGTGAAGGTACAGTTAACAGACACTGCTTCCATGCTGCGTATGAATAACGGACTGTTCTGTGAACCTGTTTTTTATAAGAAGCTCCTGCTTCTTTCCACCTTTGCTCCAATGGGAAAAATCGGAAATGTTATTTTCATTACGATTTCCGGATACTTTATGGTTTCAAAGGGAAATGGAATTAATCTTGCCAAAATTTCCAAGAAATTGCTGTTACAGCTTGGTTTTGCCGCAGTTTCCCTGACACTGGTATCTTCCTTCTGGTACCGCATGACTGACGGTGTCTTTTTAAAACTGGTCAACATCAATAAATTTAACAGTATGTCCTGGTTTGTGGGCTACTATTTCTTCATTATGGTAATCGCTTACCTCTTTTTAAACAAGTTTCTGGCAAAACTGGACAAGCAGAAATATTTTACCTTTCTGATTGTCTTATTTGCATTTATCCAGTTCCGCTGGACCGGAAGTATGGCAAATTCCCTGGCTAACGGACTCCGGACACTGCTGACCGGTATTTTCTTATATGCCTTGGGCGGTTTTATCCACCTTTACAATCCATTTGGGAAAATCAGAACTTATTGCCTCTATCTGATTATTGCAGTTTCCTTCCTGTTTATTTACATTTCTGCTTATAATGTAACACAGACCAATATTCAGACTTACTTTTTAAATGAAAGCAAAGACATTTTTATCCAGAAGATTCCTTCCTTTTCAGACTATAGCATTATTCCGATTCTTGTGGGACTTTCTCTGTTTGAAATCTTCCGGCGCATCCATATTCCATGCAGCCGCATGATTAATTTTGTGGGAGCTTCCACTTTTATGGTTTATCTTTTACATGATAATGCTTTTGCTTACAGTCTCTGGAATACACAGGACTGGATTACCCTGCTCTATGAGCATCCATATATTTACCTGTTTAAGCATCTGCGCTGGGCAGCTGCCACTTTCCTCATCGGCATCCTTTTCTATATTATTTACCTGTGTCTCGGAAAAGCCCTCAGTAAATGCAGATGGTTAGTGATGAAAGAATAATCTTCCTTATATCTGTTGCACAATTCTTCCTCTTATGTCATGATAGAATTGGTTTAAAAAAATACACGGGAGAAAAAAGAAAATGGAAGAATTTAAAAAGGATTTATTGAAAGTCTGTGGGAAAAACATCGCTGCACTGATTATTTTCTTTGTATTAGGTGGCGTTTTCCTTGCCTTCGGTCTTCTGATGTGGATTACTGCTTATGATCCGTTTGACGCACAGACCGATGGTTACGCAACAATGGAAGTTACTTATGTAATGGGGCCATTTGCGGAGCTTACTTCTGATGGAAAAGATCACACAGAATTCTATATTGCAGAGGATTCTGAAGGTTACTGGAGTATCATTGCTACCAAGGGAGAAACTTCCCTTCCGGTCTATGGTGTAGACGTAGATGACACTGTTCTCGACAGCTTACCTGCTCACACGATCCGGGGAAAAAGCACCAGCATGCCTCCTCAGGCAGCTCATTATCTGGTGGATTATCTTTCTGATACCGGACTGGACATTACTACTTACAACTATGACGAGTACTTTGGTGACCATTATCTGGATACCACACACACAGCCGTTGAAAACAGCATTGTACTCTATGTGATTGCTGCCGTATTTACAGTTCTTGGTATTATTATTTTTTCAGCAGGCGGCAACAAGAAAAAGGCCGTTAAGAAAAAGATTGCTCTCTTAGAACAGAATGGCGGTCTGCAGCGGATTTACTCTGATTTTGCCAACAGCCCACGCATTTTTTCACCAAAGCTTGGCGTTGCTGTTTCCAATCATTTCATATTGGATTACAACAATACAAAGGAAGGCTTCTATGTCACTCCTTTAGACGATATTACGAACGTTTTCAAATGTAACATGTTAAATGGTGACCCGACAACAACCAGCTATATTGCACTGGAAACTGCAGATGGTAAACGTACTCTGGTTGCCGCTCACAGTGGAAAAAGCAAAGATTTTGATCAGGTTCTTAATCAGTTAAAAGCAAATATTCATCAGGGAGGTGTTATGACATGGTAATTATCTACGGTACAAGAACAGTTTTTAAACGTGAAGGCCCGGTTGGCACTTCTGTCTGCCCAAACTGCCGGCATAATGTCATGCATACCCTTTGCAGACAGTTAAATCAGGCAACCCTTTTCTATATTCCGATTTTCAGCCACCAGAAACAGCGTGGCATTATGTGCGAAAGCTGCGGTATGATTACACCGGTCAGTGCACAGGAATACCGGGAACGGAAACAGGCTGCAAAGATGTATTATTAAACAATGTCTTATCGATATAACGTCAGCTCTTGCGGATATCTGGCAACACAAAACCGCCACATACACAGGCAATACGCACATCTGATGATGGCTTTGTCTTATGTATGTGGCGGTATTTTAATACTTACTTCTTCTTAGAATACTACGACTAAAAGCATTTTAAACTGCTCTTTTCCATATACGGCATGTGGATGTCCTGCCGGCATTACGATGGACTGTCCTTCCGTCAGTTGAAATTTCTCACCATCAATGGTTACTTCTCCAACTCCATCCAGACAGGTTACAAAGGCATCTCCGCCGGAAGCGTGTGTGCTGATTTCCTCGCCCTTTGCAAAGGAAAATAAGGTTACGCTTACTGCATCATTCTGTGCCAGTGTCTTACTTACAATCTGTCCATCCTGATATGCTACTTCTTCTTTTAAATTTAAAACTTCTTTCTTGGAAATATTTTTTAATAAATCTGCCATTTTTGTGCTCCTTATCTTTTCTTTATCTGATTTGTATAAACCTTTTCGGTGGGTTTATCCATATTGTAGCAAATAACGGAGTGACTGACTGTTGGATTTCCAACATTTATGCAAAGAATTTATTTCAATAGGAAATCTCTTATTTTTTATAGTACATTCTTGCTTCATACGGACGAAGCACGGAAGAATCCTCTGTCTCTTTATAGTTGGAAATAAGAAGCTCCATATCCTCTGTCTCTTCCGTCAAAGGCATTTTCACAGTATTGCCGTAGAAATTGCAGACAACAAGCAGTGTCTCATCCGCATTTTTACGCTCATATGCAAAGATATTTTCATCCTCGGCTAACAGTAATTTGAAGCTGCCGTCCACCAAAACAGGATACTCTTTTCTAAAGCTTACCAGCTTCCGGTAGCAGTTGAAAATGGAATCCGGGTCATCTATCTGGCTCTTGGCATTGATGGTTTTATAGTTATCATTTACTTTTATCCAAGGTGTGCCTGTTGTAAATCCGGCATTTTCCGTATCATCCCACTGCATTGGCGTTCTGGCATTATCGCGTCCCTTGGCATAAATGGAATTCATAACATCTTCCTTATCATAGCCTGCTGCGATACGCTCCTTGTATACATTCTGGATTTCAACATCCCGGTAATCCTCGATATTGTAGCGGACATTTGTCATACCAAGCTCTTCGCCCTCGAAAATGTATGGAGTTCCCTGCATTCCATGTAATAAAATTGCAAGCATTTTTGCAGATTCTACCCGGTACTCCTTATCATTCCCCCAGCGGGAAACGATACGCGGCAAATCGTGATTATCCCAGAAAAGGCTGTTCCAGCCGCAGTTATAAAGCTCTGTCTGCCAGCGGTTCATAATCTGTTTCAACTTTAAGAATGGCAGCGGTGCCAAATCCCATTTATCCTTGCCTTCCTGCTGATCCAGCCCGATATGTTCAAACTGGAATACCATGGAAAATTCGCTTCCATCCGGATTACTGTAAAGCTTTGCCCGCTCCGGGTCTGCGCCCCAGGCTTCTCCTACAGTAATCAAATCTCCCTTCTGGAAAGTTTCTTTGCTCATTTCACGGAAATATTCATGAAGTCTTGGGCCGTTGATGGTAATTTTCTTATCCGGCTCTTTTGCAATCTGGTCGATTACGTCCAGTCGGAAGCCGCCAACTCCTTTTTCCATCCACCATAAAATCATGTCATATATTTCTTTTCGCACCTGCGGATTTTCCCAGTTCAAATCCGGCTGTTCCGGCAAAAACTGATGGAAATAATACTGCTTTATTTCCGGTACCCATTCCCATGCACTTCCACCGAAAACGGCTTTCATATCGTTTGGCTCTACGCCTTCTTCCCCGTCTCTCCACACATAGTAATCATGATATGGGTTGTCCTTACTCTTCTTTGCTTCCTCAAACCATCTGTGTTTATTGGAGGTATGATTTAAAACCAGATCCATAATGATGCGGATGTTGTATTTCTTTGCTTCTTTAATTAAAGCTTCCATATCTTCCACACTGCCGAACATCGGGTCAATATCCTGATAATCGGAAATGTCATAGCCATTGTCCGCCTGCGGGGATTTGCAGACCGGTGATAACCAGATTGCATCAATACCAAGCTTTCCAAGGTACTCCAGCCGCTCCATAATTCCTCTTAAATCACCGACTCCGTCTCCATTACTGTCCTGAAAACTTTTTGGGTAAATCTGATATACTACTGCACTTTGCCACCATTTTTTTTCTGTTACGTTATTACTCATTTTGTCCTCCTAAACTTTCTTTACTTATTTTATCTGCTTGCTGCTTCCCTAATGCAAACAGCTCCAAACACCAATGAGAAAACAACCCTGTGCGATTGCATTTCAGCCATTGTTTATGCATTATAAATACTCTTCTAAAATTTCCGTATTCATTACTTCAAATTTATTTTCTTTCCATTGCATTTTTATCTTAACTGCTGCAGTCTGTCTGTCTAAAAACGCTTCATATAAAAATATATCATCTCCATCCACTGCTATTTTCCATGCTTTTGAAGAACTCAATATCCTTTCTCCAACTTTTAAGTCTTTATAACAACTATCAAATTCTTCTCTTTGATTTTCAGGTAGAACATATTCCTCTTCCAATCCCAATTCAGGACAGGTAACAAGAATTGTATTTTCCTGCTCCGCCTTTTCAATATAAATATCATATCCTGCAGAATATCGCATTCTGGTTTGCTTTCCCGGCAGATTCATTCTTGTGTACTCACTGCCATCTTTTCTCCAGATTGCAATTTCACTTCCACTCTGTATCCATGTATTTCCTGTATGCTCTCCACAAAAGACAATCTCATTTTTCCCGTCTCCGGTAATATCCGCTCCCCATACTTCAAGACCGAGAAATGTATCATCAAATGCTCCCAGTTCAAGGCGGTCACCATTTCCAAAGCAAATCGTGTATACTTTCTTATTATCATTTCTGAAATACTGGAAAACACGATCTGTTTTTCCATCTCCATCATAATCCTGATTTTTATAGTTTTCCTCAAATAATTTTACATTATCAAGATACCCCTCATACTCAGAAAGTGCTTCATCATAGGCGATATTTATTTTTTCATCTTTTGTATCGGCAATTTTTCTGTCAATTACCGAGTTATACTCTGTACTTATTTCATTCTTCTCAGAATCATCCAATTCATCATCATAAGGAAACTTATCATTTTTACACGCAGTCAACATGATACACATCACTAAGAATATACCAATATTTTTCTTCATAGCAACCCCAATTTTTCAAATGCATCATACAATCCATTCTTATCCACATCCCCGGTGACATAATCTGCCATAGCCTTTATCTCGTCTCCACCGCTTCCCATGGCAACACCATAGCCACAGTATTCCAACATAGGAATATCCACTTTGGCATCCCCAAAAGCTATGGTGTCTGCCACATCTGCATGAAGATATTCTAACAGATGCGCAATGGCATTTCCTTTGGTGATATTTTTTACGCCCAAATCTCCAAATAATGCAATTTCGCCGGCTCCGCCCCATGTTCCAGCCTGCAAATCCGGGAATTCCACCACGGCATCTTTATAATCCTGATACTGATTTAAGATAAAGCTTACTTTATTTACATCGTCCCGGTACAGCTCTCCATCAAAAATCATTTCCGGAAATGCATCCCGTACCTTTATTTTATCTGCGCCCTCTTTGCCTTTCCGCCTGGAATATTCCTGAATCACAGGTTCTCCATCCTCTTCAAATCCGGCACTTGCAAACAGTCCTGCATTACTTTCCAGATAAAATTCCAGTCCGCGCTCCTTTAACCAGTCCACAATATGGCGGCACTGCTCCGGCGTAATCATCTGGTGCATAACCACATGTCCATGATCTTCCACATAACTTCCGTTTCCGCCTATCATTCCATCCAGTCCGATTTCCCAGATATTCTCATAGACTTCTGCTTTACTTCTTCCTGTGCAGATATACACTCTGTGTCCGTTTTCTCTTGCCTTCCGCACCGCAAGAACTGCTGATTCCGGCAAATGATTTTCATAATCCACTAAGGTTCCGTCAACATCCAGAAAAATGATTTTTCCCATACTGCCCGTCCTCCTACTCCTTTTCTTCTATCCTACCTGCATTTTTTGAAGAAATCAACATTTTCTTCTAATGTATTTAAATCGATTGGTCGATAAAGTTATTACATGGATGGCATTTTATTTCAAGGGATTGATTGAGATAAAGTGTCTTTATTTTTTTCTGATGATTGCAAAAATGTATGGATTGTAAATTTATCAGGATATTCAAAGTGTATCTGGGTTTTGACATAAAATACCGCAGCTCTAAGATACATGTTTTTCTTTTGTTTATTAAGCCGGTCTTTCCAATGTTTGACAAATCACAGGACTGTTCGTCGAAGTGCGGATGCATCTTAAAGGCTGTTAGGGGCACTTGGAATTTCGTCTGGCAACAGGCAACGCCGGCACAGGGAAGTGCCGGCGAGGCGCATATGAACACGGATGTGAATTTGCGCCGATTGCCAGACAAAAGATTATCCTGCCGAAATTCTTAGTGCCCCTTGCAGGCTTTATCCGCATCCGTACCCGACGGACAGTACTGCGATTGTGTCAAAGCAACGGAAAGACAGCCTGACAGCAAGAAAAACATGTACCTAAGAACTGCTGGCATTTTACGCCAGATAAACCCAGAATGCACTTTGAATCCCTGAAATCTTTACAAGTTACAAATATTCTTTTGCAATCACCAGACAACAACTTCTGAAAGGAGCTCTTATGGCAATTAACTCAATATGGAACAACAACTCCCCAATGGACTACCTCGGTTTTCTGTCCACTGACCCGGATAACAATACTGAGGATAACGAATGGCTGACTCATTTTCAACAGCTTGTGCAGGAAAAGCTTTCTGAAATGAATGAGGATGAGGATTCTACAGCTACGGTAAATCCGGCTGAAGAAATTGCAAAATGGAAAGAAAATATTTATAACAAAATGAAAAATGGTGAAACCGAAGAGAGCTTTCAAATCGGTGGTCAGTCTTTCAGCATGAAGGAATGGGACAAGCTGTTAGACTCCTTTGATAAAGCGGAAGAAGCTTTACAGGAAGCTATTGAAGAGGAAGAAGAAGTTAAGGATAAGGAAATGGCAGAGACAGCAAAGAAAAGCATTGTAAATGATACACCAGCCCAGCCTCTTATCGATATGCTTTTATCCGATACCCTTAAGGTTACGTTTCCGACAGATGCCACAAATGAATCTGATGAAGATGCGGAAGATGTATTTTATATGGTTGCCATGGATGAAAAAGGTATCCGCTGCATCAAAAATGGGGCTGATACTTACGAATGGAAAATTGAATTTGAAGACGATTCCCAGTATGAGGCTGCCTGTGATTTCTTAGGCTGGGCTTCTCCACGAATGGACAAACTTTTATTTGCAGCCCATGACAATTTCTGGATGGATTATCTGAACGGTGACCTTGATGTAGATGCTTTTAAAGACTTCTTAGAGGGCACTAATAACGGCATTCCAAACTATGGCATTGGTGATGAGGAAAATATGTACATTGACGAGACGAAACTTCAGTGGACAAAATATATGAACCCTCTGGGTGCCCACTTTGGTACCCCGGAAGAATTATTTCCAATTCCGGAATTATAGATTAAATACAATAAAACAGGCACTTTTTTCTGTCAAAACGGGCATGTCCAAAGAAAAATGAAATTGGTAAAATAAAATCGTAAACCTTGATTTTGTCGGTTTGAATCTTACTAAAAATCATTAAAAGGAAAGGACGAATTATGGGAAAAAGAAAAAAGTTACTAGGTTTGGTTTTGGTAGTCTGTATGTTGTTTACACTGACACCGATAACTTCCCGGGCAGATGTTACAACAGAGAAATGGACAGATTTTACAGCAGCTGACTTTGCTGGCGGCAGCGGTACAAAGGATGATCCATATCAGATTGCTACGGCAGGACAGCTTGCAAAGCTGGCATCAGAAGTAAATTCTGGAGTACCTGAGCAAACACATTCGGGGGAATATTTCAAGTTGACCGCTCCAATTGATTTGAGCGGAAAGAGATGGATTCCTATCGGTTATGGAAATGCAAGTTCCAAAGCTTTTTCAGGATATTTCGATGGAAATAATCAGGTCATTACAGGCTTATATGTGGATGAACGGGGAAATAACGTCTGTGCCGGCTTGTTTGGTGTCGTAGTAGCTGTATCTGATGAAACAGTACTGAAAAATTTCTGTATTAAAAATGCTACCATCTATGCCGGAAATTCCACGGATGCAAATGCCAGTCCGGATATTTACGGTGCCGGAGTGCTGGTAGGTTCGCTTACAACGATGGGTGGTTCCAGAGCTACCTTTGTTGGAGTAGAAAACTGTCAGGGAACCGGACAGGTAGACTCCAAGATGTATGCCGGAGGGCTGATTGGTGATGCAAGCCGTGCCCATGTTTCGGATTGTTCCGCGGATGTTACTGTGACAGGAAGGTGTATCAGTGGTGGATTCATCGGAAATGTTTTCCAGGGCTCCTACAAAAACTGTACCGCCAAAGGCAGCGTATCCGGAGGATGGTCAACCGGCGGGTTTGCCGGATGTGTATTTGAGTCCGACGCCAGTGTGGAAATAGAGCATTGTGCATCTTATGGCAATGTTGAGGCAAATAACTGGAATACCGGTGGTTTTGTCGGATATCTGGAAAAAGGAAAGATTCGTAACAGTGTTTCCTATGGTAATGTAAAGAGTACGGTGGCAGGCTGGGAGCCGAAAACCGGTGGCTTTTCCGGTACAAATACCGAAGGAAATATTCAGAACTGTAATGCTGCAGGTACTGTAACAGGTTCTCATCCAACAATTGCACCGGGTGGATTCATTGGATATGATAATAATGGCACCACTGCTGGCTGCGCTTTTGATAAAAAGAAGAACCCTTCACTCAATGCTGTAGGTGCGGATAGTGGAACACCTGGTTCCAACCAGATTAAGGCAGCAGACACAACCTCCCTGCTCTCAAATATCTGCGGCAGTTATCTTGGCGGACATACACTGTCTAAGGTTGACAGAAAAGAAGCAACTCATCTGACAGAGGGAAATATACAATATTGGGTCTGTGCAAATTGCGGTGGTTATTTCAGTGATGCAAGTGGAGCAAATATGATTACTTCTTTGGATGTTGTAATCGCAAAATCAGCAGAGCATACAGCAGACCGTACCGGATGGCATTCCGATGCGGATAATCATTGGAATACCTGTGAATGTGGTGAAAAAATAAATCAATCCGGACATAGCTTTACCTGGGTAATCGACAAGGAAGCTACAGCTACGGAAAAAGGTTCTAAGCATGAGCAGTGTACAGTTTGTAATTATGCTAAAACTGCAGTCGAAATCCCGCCGGTAAAAACCGGAACTGAAGAAACCAAAACTTCTTATAAAATTATAGAAGGAACTGAAAGCAGCTATGTCCTGCAGAGTGGCAACAGCCTTACCATCCGGGTGGATGCAGAGTTCTCTAAATTTGCCGGAATCAAAGTAGATGGTGTTCAGATTGGAAAAGATAATTATGATGTGAAGTCCGGTTCAACCATTGTTACTTTGAAATCCTCTTACCTGAATACACTGACTGCCGGAACACACAACCTGGAAATGTTGTGGACAGATGGTTCTGCAAGTACTACGTTTACCATCCAGGCAAGCGTAAACCAGAATCCAGACAATAAAAATCAGGAAACGGCTACAGCCTCAAATACCCAGCCTGCAACTCAAAATAATACAAAGCAGACTACGGATAAATCTCCAAAGACAGGGGATTATAATAATCCTTTGGTATGGGCGGCATGGCTGATTGTTTCAGAAATTATTATTGCTGGTACCGTTTATTATCGTAAAAAGAAACATTTGTAAATAAATATTATGCCTAAAAATGCTCTCTATATAACAAACTGTATCATTTTGCAGGAACCGTTATGTAGAGAGCATCTTTCATTCCGTCAAAAATACTCTGATATGGAACCATTGTATTACCAGAAAATGATGGTCATGTTATCAAAAAAGGAGTACCGGGATTGTAGTGTTCATGATTGTGGTGTCAGGAAGAAAAGATGTGCTATATGCCCCACTTGTGATATACTTAAATATATCTGGAATCATTAAAGCAATCAAAAATTGGGATAGGAAAATTTTTCATTGAAAGGAACGGGGATACGATGATATTATCGGACAGAGCCGTACTTCCTTTAACCGGAAGCACATTTGAGCCAGGAAACGCTGAAAAAGTAATTAAAGAAATGGAAGATAAAGAATCAGCACAGATTGCATTAGCAGAATATTATTACTTTTCTGCCAATGCAGAACTGTGTGCAGAGACTGTGAAACCATATTTGTCACAAGAAGATATCATGCTTCGTTTATCTGCAGATATGCTCTATACCTTTGCCAATCTGACAATTGGAGATTCCAAAGCGGCACAACAGGCCAGAGATTGTTTGCAATCAGCCTTCTGGCACATGAAACTTATTTAAGGCAGGAATATGCCCGGGCAAAGGGCCTTGTCCAGGGAGCTTTTTTGATGGCAGATACGACATATCCCATACCCATAATATATCTGAACTGTGTGCAGGCAATGTGTCAGATTAATCTGAAAGAACAAAAAGAAGCCATACACTCAGTAAATTCTGCATGGGAAATGGCCAGACCGGATAGATTTTGGGAGCCATTTATTGAGTATCATGGGCTGTTACAGGGATTATTGGAGGTCTGTGTCCGAAAAAAAGAACCAGAGATTTATAAGCAGTTGGCAGGCGGGATAATCTCATTTCGTCGTAGCTGGATGAAAATCCACAATCCTAAGATGCAAAAAACAGTGACGGATCTCCTGTCTCCATTGGAGTTTTCCATTGCAATGCTGGCATGCCGGAACTGGACCAATCAGGAAATTGCAGAATATTTAGGATTTTCAATAAACACAGTTAAGCATTATATATCAGGAATTCTGGAAAAGTTAGGTATCGATAAACGGGATAAAATTAAAAATTTTGTAAATCAATAATATACGAAGGAGAAGGTTTATGATTGTAAAAAGATATGTGAAAAAAAGTACCATCTACATTATTGCTGCCGTTATGGCGGTCTTAACTGCAGGAGCCTTGTATCTTGGAGTGGTTCATCGTTTTACTTATGGGGCAAAGTATAAGAACTACACCACCTGGTCTGCACAGGTTCTCTCTCTGAAGGAATACAAACATGAGGACAGCGATGATAATGTTTATTACCACTACTCGGCTTTTTTAAGCTATAACGTAAACGGAACGGTTTATACTCCGGTTACCGATGAGGTCTTTACGGAAGAGGATGTTCCGATGGAAGGCGAAAAGATTCCGATTTTCTACAATAACAGTGACCCTGATAATTATGTGCTTGTCAAATATGACTGGTTGACGAAGTCCTATATTCCTCTCAGTGACAAAGGCGATGTCTGGCTTTTTACAGCATTTCTTCTGCTGGGATTTGTTCTGCTTCTGATTCCGATGAATCTGGAAAATGACCAGGTGCAGGGCGTCATGATTGGAAGCGGACTTCTGCTATTCGGTCTTGATGGTATCGTAATGGGTACTATTATGCATAAATTTCAAATGTCCTTCCTGGCTATCTTTGGTATCTTCGGTGGCATTATCCTGTTCCGCTACCTCTTTATTCCAAAGGAGAAACGCCAGAAAGCCGATGCGGTATCTGCATCCCTGCGGCTGTTCAAGGTTGTTGATATTTATGTAAATCCACAGACCGGTGTGAAAACCGTGGTATTTTCTATGCCTGAGAATAACGGTGCGACCTATGAACTGTTTTCCCTTGACGATATTTATAATCAGTATAACTACGGGGATATGTACCAGATTGACAAGACGGTTCTCTTAGGATTTGGTCTGGGACGACAGATTAACGGCTCTTATACCATTGATATTAATGGTCTGAACCCTTCCCATATACAGCCTTTGAACCCCCTTCTTAAGAAAATGTTTTCACGGGTATAAAAACTGCGAGGGACACGTAAATCGTGTCCCTCATTTTTTGTTTATTTCTGGTTTGCCGGTTCCATATTGACAGCTTTTCCTTTTATCTTCGCATGCTTCATGGCATTTAAGACTTCTTTTCCATATTCTCCTGGCACTTCTACAAAGGTATATTTATCAAACATATCAATGGCTCCCACCAGTCTGCCCGGCATACCGGACTCTCCGGCGATGGCGCCAAGAATATCTCCCGGCTTAATCTTATCTTTCTTTCCAATGTTGATAAACAGTCTTACCATTCCCTCTTCTGCACCGGTATTGGCGAAGTCGTATTCTTCTTTTTCAGAAGAACTCTCCCCTGCACCCATTGCCTGATAGAGGAAGGCTGCTGCAATATCCATGGCAGTATAATCAGCTTCATTTACCTGCTTCTCAATCAGCTCTATCATATCAGAAAGATTCTCTTCCTCAATGATAGTTCCAATCTGTTCCATGATATTTTCAGCTTTTATCTGTGCCACATCATCGGTGGATGGAATCGGCTGTGCTAAAATCTTTGTCTTGCAGTAGCGCTGGATATCCTTTAATTTATAGACTTCCTTGCCTTTTACAAAAGAAAATGCCTTACCACAACGGCCTGCACGTCCGGTTCTTCCGATTCGATGTACATAATATTCATCATCCTGCGGCAGGTCATAATTAAATACCGCTTCTACATCATCTACGTCAATTCCTCTTGCTGCCACATCCGTTGCAATAAGAATATCCGTCTTTCCTTTCCGGAAATTATTCATGACCCGGTCTCTCTGGGACTGCTTCATATCTCCATGAAGTCCCTCTGCACTATAGCCTCTGCCGGATAATTCCGTTGCCAGCTCATCGACCATTTTCTTGGTATTACAGAATACCAATGAAAGCTTCGGATTATAATAATCCAAAAGTCTCGTAAGGACATCTACTTTATCCTTGCGCTTTACATCATAGTAATACTGGTCAATATTGGCTACGGTGAGTTCCTTTTTTACAACCTTGATATTGACTGCATCATGCTGGTATTTTCTTGTAATGTCAAGAATCGGCTTTGGCATGGTTGCAGAAAACAGTACGGTCTGATGCTCTCCCGGAATATATTCTAATACAGTTTCTATGTCCTCACGGAATCCCATATTTAACATTTCATCCGCTTCATCCAAGACGATGGTATGGACAAAATCCGGGCGGATGGTTTTTCTGCGAAGATGGTCCATCAAGCGTCCCGGTGTTCCGATAATAATCTGTACGCCACCCTTTAGGGCTTTAATCTGGCGGGAAATGTCCTGTCCACCATACACTGGCAGCACTTTTACACCGTGCATATATTTTGCCAGCTTACGGATTTCGTCTGCCACCTGAATGGCAAGCTCTCTGGTGGGAGATAAAATCAAAACCTGGGTTTTCCGTAAAGACGGGTCTACTTTCTGTAAAATCGGAATTCCAAAAGCTGCTGTCTTGCCGGTTCCGGTCTGAGCCTGTCCGATAACGTCCACACCTGATAAAACCACCGGGATTGCCTGACTCTGAATCGGTGTTGCCTCTTCAAATCCCATATCCGCAATTCCTCTTAAAATCTGCGGATTTAAATCTAATTCATCAAATCTGATTGTATTCATTCTTTTCCTTCCTGTTGCGGGAACTTTTTCCCATCTGTCAGTAACCTGTTCTCCAGTAACTTTATAAAAAGCCACCGCGGCTAATCATAACAGACTGTTTTTTGCTTGTCAATTTACTGCAACAGATTTTTCTTCGACAAAATCAGCGCATCCTTCTGCTTTCTGGTCAGCTTTTTATAGGCTGCTTCCTTCTGCATGGCCTCCTCCTTCGTCCCGGATTCCTCTAAATACCGCAGCTCCACCGGTCCCCGGTTTCTGGTATACTTTGCTCCTTTTCCACTGTTATGTGCTTCAATCCGCTTGTCGATATCAGTCGTCCAGCCGGTATAGAGGCTCCCATCCCGGCAGAGCACCATATAAGTGTAATTATGTTTCTCTTTCATGTAATCCTTCCTATGTAGACCGGGCACCGCCCAGTCTTATCTCTATATAAAGCAATCGACCAAAAAAGTATCTTACTCATATTCCATAAACTGGTAAAAAAGTATCGATTGCGGATTTTTGGCCGTTACATTTTATCTTATGCAGTTTTCTTATGTATGTTCCACTTACCGGCAGCTTCCAATACAGATTCCTCCCCGGTTTTCTTCTTTTACCTGATAGAGTAAATCATCGGCTTTCTGTAAAAAGTTCTTCATCGTTCTGTCCTCATCCGGTATATCATAACAGATTCCCTGGGAAATGGATACATAGTGCTGTGCCGCTGAAAAAGCATGCTCCATATCTAGGTCACGGATGCTGCGCTTTAATTTTTCTGTAAGAATGACTACAGCTTCCCTTGGATATCCCTCATAAATTAAAATGAATTCATCCCCGCCATACCGTGCACAGAAAATATCATCCTTTTCCGCTAACTTCTGAATTTCCTTTGCTACACGGCAGATACATAAATCACCCTTCTGATGTCCATAGTTATCATTATATTGTTTAAAATAATCGATATCCAGTATTTCCACTGCCACTGGAATTTTCTCTGCTATGGCATGTTCGAATACCTTCTGCGCATGCTGTTCTAACCGATAGCGGTTCGGGATTCCGGTCAGTGCATCGGTCTGGGACTGCTCTAAGAGAATCCTGTTTTCTTTTTCCATCTTCTTTCTGCTGTGGTTCGTCTCTTCCAATGTATAACGCATATCTAAGATGCAGGTCATGATATATTTATTTTCTTTTTCCAGTATCTCGGACAATTCAAAAAACAAACCACATGCCTGCAGATATTCACGATTCTTTTCCTGCCTCTTATAATAACGGATTTTTAAAGTCAGAATCCGCTTCTGCATATAAATAATCTTAGCTTCCCTTGCCATCTTCTCTAAAAGCTCTACTAATTTCCAGAATTCCTCTTCCTTTCTGGTATCTAACAGCATCTCACTATAAGCATAAAGATCATCAAAAATATCTAGAATCGGTATTCTGGTATCTGATACCTTCTGCACAATTGCTATATTCCGGTCACATTCTTCTTTCTTTCCCATGGCATTACAGAGTCTTGCTTCAAAGCAGGCAAAGGCTATCTGCTCTAACTCTTCCAGATGTCCACTGCACACCTCTTTTGCCCGCAGTGCATATTCCTGTGCCTGCATATACTCTTCCTGATAAAAGCAGCTGTTTCCCAGTCCTATATAGATATTCAGAAGATAACTGTAATATTCCGGTATTTCCTTATTCTTCTGCAATAAATCATATGCCTGCCCTAAATATTTTTCTGCCTGCCGGTATTCCCTAAAATTATTGTAAAGCATACCAATATTAATATTGATAATAATACCAATATCATATAATTTATATTTTTCACAATACATTCTGGCGTTCAGATAATAATCCATGGCAAAAGGAGCATTTCCACGATTCATGGACGTAATGGCAAGAATATTATAGGCTCTTGCTAATAAACCATGCTGTCTGGAATGCTCCAGGTATGGCAGGGAACAGGAAAGATTGCGAAATAGTTTATCCACATCATTCAGAAGATAATATGTCTCGCCACTGTAATAATAGGCATAGCCTAACAGTTTCTCATCATCCTGCTCTCTGGCATAATCTCTTATATTTTTACATAGCATCAATGTTTTCTCGGCATCTGTTCCCCGATTCTTCCGGACACCCTCTAACCATTCCAATACTTCGCTGCTGTAAGCATTAAAATCCATCTTTTTGCGCACCCTTTTTCGTATTTTTTAATGTCTTTTATTATATAGGTATGCGGCTTTTTTTTCAAGTATGGCTCTTTTACTCAAAGAAGCTTACCGGGTCTACCGGTTCGCCATCTTTCTGCAAGGCAAAATAAAGATTACTTCCTTCCACGGAATAATATTTCGTCGGTTCCGCAATATAACCTACCAGTTTTCCTTTGCTGACAATGTCGCCCACTTCATACGGCACTTCCTTAAGCTGCCCGTAAATAGCACTATAACCATCTCCTAAATCCATAGTCACGGTACATCCTGTGACCGCACTGTTGGAAATATCCGTTATCTTTCCTTCTGCGGCTGCGGATACCCTGTCATTTACTTCTCCGGCAATAATCACTGCCGGATTATATTTGTACTGATCCAGAGTCGCAAAATACACGGTCTGATCCATGCTGTAATTTAAGACTACATTGCCCTGCAATGGCCAGTTTAACCCATCCTCTTCCGCAAAATGCAATGTTTTTGTGGGGGCTGCTGCCGCCTTTGTCTCAGGCTCATTTTCTGCCTCAGCCGCTGCATTTGCCGCATTTTCTTCTTCCGTCTGCCCGCTGTCGGACTGTGCCTGTCCATCCGAATCCTTTGAAGCAACTGCGTTATCAGAAGGTTTTATGATGCTGTCTGCTTCTGCCAGTTTCTCCGAGGTTTCTTCCTCTGCCTTTGGAAGCGTTGCCACAAAATCATCCGAAGCTCCATCTTCTTTCTTATTGCCTTTGTCTTTTCCTGCATCCTTATCTGCAACATTTTCCTGCTGCTTTTTTTCTTCCTTCTGGGAATAATTATATACTGCTGTCATTGCTCCTGCTGCCAGTACCATGACAGCCAGGGCAATCATCCATGATCTTCTTCCTTTCATTTTCTCACCATCCATATCTTATTTTTTATAAGTATGAACAGTTTTTTCATATATTATTCTTTTTTATATATTATTCTTTTTTATATTTCATTTTTTTGTAATTTCAATTCCGGAATAATAATAACTTAAAATTTCCTGATAAGTTTTTCCCTCTTTTGCCATCTCATTTGCTCCATATATGCTAAGTCCATAACCGTGTCCTAACCCTTTGGTCACAATACGTACCCTGCCATCGATTTCCCTGATATAAAAACAGGCGGAATTCAGGGAAAATGCCTTGCGGAATTCCTCCCCGCTGACACTACTGTTCCCAACCTGTATGGTTTTTACATATCCGCTTTCTTCCCGTTCTGTCACCACCAGCGTATTCACCCAGTCCTCCGCTGTAAGTCCTGCTTCCGGAAATTCCTGATTGCAGGTATCCACCAGTTCTCCTGCATCATAGAATTCCACCCTAAGGAAATCCTCTGATGTAATGTCCCATATGGATTCCACGCTTTTGAGATAAGGAAGCTCTGTCCCTCTCGTTTTTTCTGCACTAACAGCAAAATAGGGAGCTTCGACTTCCTGCCCCTGATATGTTAAGACTTCCCCCTCGGTATCTATCAGGCAATTTTCTAATTTCTGATAATATCGATTATAATTTTCATTTCCAAATAGTTTTGTCTGCTCTGCAATACTCAGTCCCGTCTCCGGTGCTTTTCCCTGCGACATGGCATATTCATAATTGGTCCGCACAATAACTGCCTGCGCACGAATTGCCTCTTCCTCATAGGTAACCGGGATATCCCGTGCCAGAATAGACACAAGAGCAGCCATCTTCTCTTCTTCACCGGGATGACTGCTCTTATGTTGTATTTCATTGCTGTCTGTATCCAATAATATCTCATCCCCCTGGAACACCAGGGTCATAAGTATCGGTAATCCTGCAATAATCAGACACAGACACAGTATCATTTTTATTTTTTCTTTCATATCCTGTCCACTCCTGTTCTACATATATATGTAACAGAAATGGATGTATACCAGTAAAATATTACTGTTTCATACGCTGTCCTATCTCATTGGAAAGTTCCGCAAACTGCTCTAAGGACAGTGCCTCTCCGCGAATGTTCTCCGGAACTCCAAGGCTTACAATGCTCTCCTGTATTACTTCCTTTGGTAAATGAATCTCCGGGGAATTGTTCAGACCGTTTGCCAGTGTCTTTCTGCGCTGGTTAAAGGATGCCCGGATAATGCGGAACATCAGCTTCTCATCTTCCACTTCTACCGGCGGCTTCTCATGACGGGTCAACCGGATAACCGCACTGCCCACATTCGGTCTTGGCATAAAACAATTTGGTGGTACGTTTGCCACGATTTCCGGTCTGGCATAATACTGTACTGCAAGGGAAAGTGCTCCATATTCCTTGCTTCCCGGTCCCTCCTGCATACGTTCTGCCACTTCCTTCTGCACCATAATCGTAATGCTGTCGATTGGCACATGGCTCTCAAACAGTCCCATAATAATCGGTGTGGTAATATAATAAGGCAGATTCGCCACTACCTTGATTGGCTTTCCCTGGTTCTTCTCTTCTGCCAGCTTACAGATATCAAGCTTTAAAATATCTTCATTGATTACTGTTACATTGGAATAATTCTTCAGTGTGTCCGACAAAATCGGAATCAGATTCTTATCTATCTCCACCGCAACCACTTCTCTTGCCCGCTCGCAAAGATACTGTGTCATGGTTCCGATTCCCGGACCAATCTCCAATACAAAATCATCCTCCGTCACTCCGGATGCATCGATAATCTTATCCAGCACATGAGTATCTATCAAAAAATTCTGCCCGAATTTCTTCTGAAAATTAAACCGGTACTTCTGCAGTACCTCTATTGTATTCTGTGGATTTCCTAATTCCGCCATGCCTGCTCCTTTATTTAACCGCTCTTTCTATCTTTTTCGAATAAATGTTCGTTTTTTTCTTGCCAGCTGCATTTTTCTGTGTTACAATCATTTTAGAACAAATGTTCTGATTTGTCCAGTCCTTTTTATGATAACAGAGGAAAATAGTTCTACGCAACTATTATTAGGGATTTTATAGAAAAGGTGATTGCTTTGAATATAACAGAAAACATGTCTTTATTGGAAAAACTGACCATCCTTTCGGATGCCGCCAAATATGATGTTGCCTGTACCTCCAGCGGTGTAGACCGCAAGGGAAACGGCCATGGCATGGGTAATTCCATTGCTCCCGGAATCTGCCATACCTTCTCTGCCGATGGCCGCTGTATTTCCCTGCTTAAGATTCTTTTTACCAATGAATGCATTTTCCGCTGTGCCTACTGCCAGAATAACTGCAACAATGATGTGCCAAGGGCTTCCTTTTCACCGGACGAAGTCTGTACCCTTACCATGGAATTTTACCGCAGAAATTATATCGAAGGTCTTTTCCTAAGCTCCGGTATTCTCATCAGCCCGGATTATACCATGGAACTGATTTATCAGACCCTTTATCAGCTTCGTGTCCGCCATCATTTCAACGGATATATTCATGTAAAAGCCATTCCCGGTGCCGACCCGGTTCTTATTGAAAAAGCAGGCTTTCTTGCCGACCGCATGAGCGTTAATCTGGAGCTTCCGACCGCAGACGGACTGAAGGCTCTTGCACCAAATAAGTCCCGCAAAACCATCTTAAAGCCCATGCGTCTGATTCAGAATGGCATTACGGAAAATCAGAATGAGCTGATGGTTTACCGTAAGACCCCGAAATTTGTACCGGCAGGCCAGAGCACCCAGATGATTATCGGTGCCACCCCGGAAAACGATTATCAGATTATGAAGGTAGCAGAAGGCTTGTACCAGAATTTCCAGTTGAAACGAGTCTTCTACTCTGCCTTTGTCAATGTAAATCACAATTCCAATCTGCCAACCCTTCCCGGTGGTCCGCCCCTTCTGCGGGAACACCGCCTGTATCAGGCAGACTGGCTGCTTCGCTTCTATGGTTTTTCTGCCGGAGAACTATTAAGCGAAGAGCGTCCGGATTTTAATATCTTCTTAGACCCGAAATGCGACTGGGCACTCCGCCACTTAGAAGCCTTTCCGGTAGAGATTAACCGGGCAGATTACAGCACCTTACTACGTGTTCCGGGCATTGGTGTGAAATCTGCCAACCGTATTGTAAAAGCCCGCCGGCACAGCCGCCTTGACTTTTCTGATTTAAAGAAAATCGGAGTTGTCTTAAAACGGGCTGCCTACTTTATTACCTGCTCCGGTCGTATGATGTATTCCATTCCACAAAATGAAGATTATATCTGCAGCTGTCTGATGCAGGATAAAACTCAGATTCCGAAGGAAATACGGGATTCCAGTTATAAGCAGATTTCCTTCTTCGATGAAGATGCCTTAAGTGATTTTAAACTGACCACCAACGATTTATGCGTCGGATAAACTGCTATAACCATGATTTTTCAGTAAACAGGAAAGGACTTTTTCTTATGCATATATTTCTCTGTGAAGATTCCATCGATGGCATCTTTACCGGCATCTATGATGCCTGGGCCAGCAGATATGGGCACAAAAATATAAAGCTTTGTATCAATGATACGATAACTTACGAACTCTTTTCTGAATATATTACGGTAACACCGGATTCCGAAAAGAGCGAAAAGGTCGGACGCACCATCATTGCCCGTCTTGGCATGGAGGTCTATCAGGATATTCTTCAGGCGGTTCTTGCCCATGATGATAAGAAAAAGAATGAGCAGCCGGACAAAGCCGACTGCATTTACCGTACACTCTTATATGGATTTTCTTTACCGGATGGTCATCGGATTTTACAGGCTCTTGGCAATCCTTATATTGCAAGAGTCTTTGAGCTGAGCCGTTCCACTGGAAATGAAGCCCACCATCTGCTTGGTTTTTTACGTTTTCAGGAACTGGAAAACGGAGTCCTATTTTCTACCATTCACCCTAAGAATCAGGTGATTTCCGTTCTGGCAGAACATTTTGCTGACCGCCTTCCACAGGAACATTTTATGATTTATGACGCAACACACCAGATTGCTGCCATTCACAAAGCCGGCAGTGGATACTTCCTTACGGATGCATCCAATTTGAATCAGGAAGTTATCACACGGCTTTCCCCTGCCGAGAAGGACTACCAGAAGCTCTGGTGCGGTTTCTTTGACAGTATTGCCATTGAAGCAAGAAAGAATCCGAAGCTGCAAAGTCAGAATATTCCAAAACGTTTCTGGAAAGACACGGTGGAACTGGCATCTGATAAATAAATGTTTCTATTGTTTTCTGGCAGACTTTACCTGGCAGTCTCTACCCGGCAGACATTACCCGGCAGAAGAGTACATGCAGATGAAACCATAAACTGGATAATGTCTACTTTGCGCCATATCCTGGAAAAGATCTGTGTCCTGCCGGTATGACAGAAGAAGAGCGTACCGATTATGCACTGTTTGAGCTGAATAAATTATTGAAATATGTTGTCTATCCGGAAGATGTTGCCTGTATTTATATGGAGCCGGTTATGGGCGAAGGCGGCTATGTCGTTCCTTCCAAAAAATTCGTACAGAGTGTCCGTGAAATTTGTGATAAACATGGTATTCTCCTGATTTTCGACGAAATCCAGTGTGGCTACGGACGTACCGGCAAAATGTGGGCAAGCCAGAACTTCGACGTTGTACCTGATATTATGACAGTTGGTAAAGCCATTGCAGGCGGTCTTCCAATGAGTGCCGTGATTTCCACCCCGGAAATTATGGATAAATGGCCGGTTGGTACCCATGGAACCACTTTTGGCGGAAATCCTTGCATCTCCGATGTCCGTGGTATCGGTCTTATGGTTGCCATTGAATTTTCCCATAAGGATGGCTCCCCGGCACCAGACATCTGGGCAAAAGTAAAGAAAGGCTGCTTAGAACGCCATATGCTCACCTTAAACTGTGGCGTAAATGGAAATGGTATGCGGTTTGCCACTCCATTAAATGTCAAAAAAGAAGAAATCGATGAGGGACTGTCTGCCTTCCGAGCGTGTTCTTGCAACACAATATGGAGTCAGCCGTAATGTCATCCGGGAAGCCATCAAGATTCTTACCGAGAAAAAACTGGTTACGAATGTAATCGGCAAAGGCAATTATGTTACGCTTCCAAATGAAACGGATCTTGTAGATATGGTTGAATCTGCCCTGAACACTTCCGCTTCGTGTCTTCTATATGACACTGAATAACCTGATCAGTAAATCGATTTATTATGGTGAAGGGAATACCTCTTATGGAAGAATTACTGCACAGCAAGAGCATGAACAAATTTTATTATCCCTTAAGAACCGGGATATGGATGCTTATAAAATGGCTATCCACTTACACTTAGAATTAATCAGGCAGCTACTCCAGTAGGAGTGCTGCCCCTTTTTATTTACTTATTGCTGATATTTTTCCAATATAAGTTTCGCCTGCTCTTCATCTATCTGCAGTTCTTCCTGCAATAATGACAGAATTTCCGTATCTTCTTTTCCTAGTTTACGGCTGAGTTTTATAATGCCTTCTTCCAGTCCAGCTTTTCTTCCTTCTTCTTCGCCCTGTCTTCGAATCCTCTCTTCTCTCTCAAAACTCTTCATATATGCAAGACCTACCTCTCCATCCCGCTTGACTGCTGTTACCATCCGGTGTAACTTTTTCAGACTCTCGGTGGAAGCATTCTCTATGGATGAATGCTCCATGTAATGTAGTAGCTGTTTTAATTCCTCCGGCGGGTTTCCTTCCCTTCCTCTTGTATACAGGAATATGGTCTGTGCGCCATCCTCATACTCTAATTCCGGCACTTCGATACAACCATTCTTGATTGTATACACCATACGATTCAGTCCAAAGGGGTCATAAGTTGTAATAAAAATTACGATGACATTCCGAAGACTCCCATATGTATCACCTGCATTCAGATTGCTTGCATCAATCTTCGCATGGTAAAACCGGACTCTCCGTGGTAATGATATGATTTCTTCTTTTCCACCATTCTGGTCTGGTTCTATATCAAAGATTTCTCCGTTCTCCTCATCCAGATATACATCCAGCCGAATGCCGTGGGTTTCCAAATTTTCTCCGCAGAAGAAACGCTGCGGCACTACCGTAAGCTTTCCTATCTGCCGGTGTAGAATACACTCCAAAATATACCTCGCCGACTGTTCCCCATAAATTTTGTGACTGGTCAGGCTATTTACCAGAAAGTCATCCACCAGATTCAGCTCTTCTAAAGTTTTCATATTTCCTCCTTTTCCCATAATGCAAGGAAAAGCAGGATTACATATCCTGTTCCGATTCTGAAATTCCGCTTATTCAATGCACTATGCGTTCGTAAATTGTAATTAGAATTTAAAAGCATAGAATTCATTGAATTGATACTAGAAATTTAGATTGGCTTTTTCCACTCGAAAATCAGAATATATGCTTTGTGTTGATTGTAACAAATGCATATTTATAATACAAGTAAAATATTTATTGACAGTAAAATATTTATAAAATCCGATTCCCTTCTGACAGGAAGGCTACTTCACTTTTCCAAATAATTTTCTGGCATTTTCCCAGGTAACTGTTTCCACTTCTTCCGGTGTTGTTCCGGTCAGTTCGGCAATGGTTTTTACTACATAAATAAGATTCCTTGAATCGTTCCGGGTGCCACGATGCGGTTCCGGTGCCATATAGGGACAGTCAGTTTCCAATACAATGTGAGGCAGTCCGATTTCTGCCACGGTCTCCTTTAACTTCTTTGCATTTTTGAAGGTAACTACACCGCCGACACCAATATAATATCCCATTTTCACATATTCTTTCGCCATTTCCTTGGAATAAGAATAACAATGAATGACACCCGGAATGTCATCCTTATGGGCCTGCTGCATAATTTTCATGGTATCCTCTGCGGCATCTCTGGAATGAATGATAACCGGAAGACTCATTTCTTTTGCCAGTGCAAGCTGGCGGCAGAATATTTCCCGCTGTGCCTGCTGCACTGTTGGCTCCTTATCCCAATAATAATCAAGCCCGATTTCTCCGATGGCAACGGTTTTCTCCCAGGAAGCCTTTCCCTTTATCCATGCTAAATTTTCTTCCGTTGCATCTTCGATATTGCTTGGATGAATTCCGATTGCTGCATAAATATAATCGTATTTCTCTGCCAGTGCTACGCTATCCACGCAGCCGGCAAAGTCTGCGCCTACGTTAATTACCCGCTTTATGTTCTGCTCCGGAAGAGAAGAAACAAGCTGTTCTCTGTCCTCTTTGAATTTCTCATCATCATAATGTGCATGTGTCTCAAAAATCATAAAAATCCTCTTTCTATTTTACAAATGCTGGTAATAAAATACCGCCAGCTGCGTCCGGTCTCTTAGGGACAGCTTTTCTAATATGCTGCTGATATAGTTGCGGACAGTTCCTTCACTTAAGAATAATGCTTCCGCGATTTCCTTGTTGCTGCATCCAAGTGCCACCTGGTGAATGATTTCCTGCTCTTTTTCACTGATATCATAGCTGGCATAGTCAAAGCTTTCCTTATTCTGCATCAGAACCGGAAGCTTATTCACAATTTCCCCACCAAAAACGCTCTGTCCGCTCATGACTGCATTTAACGATGGAACAATTGCTGCAAAATCCTGCTTCAGGCAATAGCCTTTCGCACCGATTCGTAACGCCTCCACAATATATTCATCATCGGAAAATGTGGTCAGAAACAGCACCCTTGCCGTCTTGTCTTCTGCAAGAATCTGCTCTGCCGCATCCAGACCATTCATTGGCTTCATCTGGATATCCATTAATAAAATGTCCGGCTGAAGCTCTTCATATAATTTTACCGCTTCACTTCCATCGGTGCCTGTTCCAACTACCTCCACTCCCTTGGCGCAGAGAATGGTCTGCAGGGAAAATACCACATCTTCGTCATCATCTATTATCAGGACTCTCATACTGCCTCCTCTTTCTTTCGAATTGATATAAATATTTTAAAACCTTTTTCGCAGTTTACATGAATGCTTCCGCCCAGCGACTCCACACGTTCCCGCATATTCGAAAGTCCCATGCCTCCGGCTGCACTCTTAAGGTCATCCTTTTCTTCCCGCATCTGCTCCGTTGCCTTTTTCTGCTTTTCCTCATCCGTACCATTGTCCTCGATGGTCATCTGATACAGTGCCGGATGTTCCCTGAGAACAATCTCAATCCGGTCACCGTTGCTGTATTTGACAATATTTGACATTGCTTCTTTTACGGCTGCGATAAAACAATATTTGACTTTTCGTGGAACATTCTGTGACATATCGTATTCTAAATCCAGATGATAATGCTGCTTCATTTCACGGGTTGCCTCTAATAATGCCTGCTTTAAATCCACGGAATCATCATGCAGATCATGCACACTTTCCCGGATATTATTCATGGCAAGATTTAAGGTATCATTTACCTTTAAAAGCTGACCATGCAGCGGCTCCTCCTCATATACGGTGCTCAGTGCTCCCATCTGAAGAATTGCCCGGGACAGCATATGTCCCACGTTATCATGGATTTCTCTTGCAATCCGGTTCCGCTCTTTTAGCGTTGCCATATAGATTTCTGTATCCTGTTCCTCTAAAAGCTTGCGGTTCTTCTCCCGCATCACAAGGCTTAACTCTGTGCTGGTATCCCGAAGTCGTATCAGATTCCGCTTTAGCTCCGTTGCCTGTCTGGTGCAATAAGCCAACAGCACCGCTGCCAATGACAAAAAGAGCCAGATGGCTGTCATCCATGGCTGGTACACCGGCAGTGCATAAAAGAATAAAACTGCAAATCCCATACCCCACCACAGGCCAAACCAGAAGCTGTCAAAAAACACCAGCGGCAGCAAAAAGGTAAATCCCGGCTCAATTAGGCACAATACTGCCATTGCTATCAGCAATGCGCCAATGACTTTCCGGTTTTCAATATAAAGAGTCAACGCTGCCACAATCAGACCAATGATGAAGATTACAACTCTGCGGTAGTCTCCCTCTAAATGGAAAATAAGGCAGCTGCACATGGCAAAAAGAAGTAACTTATCCAGTATTCTTAACATTCTTCTTCCCCTTCCTTAGGGTTCTACTGCATTTACTGTATCATTTTTCCTAAGATATGACAAATGTCATTTTATTTCCTGACAGAATGCACTTACCAGTCCTCCGCTCACTCTACTATACTACATTTATAAAACCGCTATTATTTATCTCTATCTACAGGAGGCATAACATGGATGCAATACAAATTTCACACTTGAAAAAATATTATTCCGATATAAAAGCAGTAGATGATATTTCTTTTTCTGTTAAAAAAGGAGATTTATTTGGACTGCTCGGTGTAAATGGTGCCGGAAAATCCACTACAATTCATATTCTTTGTACCTTACTGAAAGCAACTACAGGAACTGTCAAAATATGTGATTACGATGCTTTAAAAGAAGCCGATGCCATCCGCAATAAAATTGGAGTTGTTTTTCAGAATAATACTTTAGATGATTATCTGACAGTAAAAGAAAATCTTTTGATGAGAGGCTTTCTATATGAAAAAGATTTAAAGACGGTTCAAAAAAATCTCTATGAGATTGCCGAAATTCTTAACATTCAAAATTTATTATCACGACCTTTTCGTAAATTATCCGGTGGTCAGAAACGACGCTGCGAAATTGCCCGGGCACTCATGAATACTCCTGAAATATTATTTCTAGATGAGCCTTCTACCGGGCTTGACCCGCAGACCAGAAAACTTATGTGGGACTGTCTGGAAAGTCTCCGGTTAAAGCGCCATATGACAATTTTTCTCACCACACACTATATGGAAGAAGCCTCTATGGCACAACAACTTTGCATTATGGATGCCGGAAAAATCATTGCTTCCGGCTCTCCATCCCAGTTAAAAAATAAATATGCTTCCGATACTTTAAAAATCTATACTGACAAAATTACACCATTGAACCGGGAATTGGCTGCTCTTTCACTGGCTTCTTATCGTCTCCCTAACGGAATTGCAATTTCCCTATCTACTACCAAAGATGCTTTGCATATCATGCCCCAGATAACCACTCCCTATGATGGCATTGAAATTATTCAAGGCAGTATGGATGATGCTTTTATTCAAATAACAGGAAAAAAACTGGAGGATTAACCTATGATACTAATTTCATTTATAAAACGTAATATCTTACTTTATTTCCGAGACCGAATCAGTGTATTCTTTTCTCTTCTTTCTACTCTTATTGTGTTAACCCTTATGATTGCATTTCTCGGACAGGGAAATATTGATTCCACAATTCAGGTTCTCGGAACCGGTCTGAAATACGAAGCTGTTCATGCATCTTCGCTCATCATTATCTGGACCACTGCCGGTATCCTGGTTGTCAATGCCGTAAGCATTTCCATGACTCTGGTGGGAACCATGGTAAGAGATGAGGAATCCGGTAAGATATCTGCATTTTTTGTTGCACCCGTAAAACGCGGATACTATGTTGCAGGTTATGTCATTGCTGCAATTATTGTCTCCTTTATCATGTGCCTGCTCACATTGATAATCGGAGTCATCTATCTTGGTATTGCTAATGGCTCCTTTATAACTGCCCATGATACTTTAGAAATTCTCTTTGCACTTCTTGCAATTATTTTTTCCTCTGCTTCCTTTGTCTTTTTATGCGCTTCTTTTATTCATACCAATAGTGCATTCAATGGTCTGACCACGCTTTTGGGTACTCTGATTGGATTTTTTGCTGCAATTTATGTTCCATACGGCAATATGCCCCAGACTCTTAAATATATCATCCGCTTTCTTCCAGCCTTTCAGGGGGCTTCCGCCATTCGTGAAATCTGGATGAATCAGGAATTGCAATGGTTTCATTGCCCCTCCGAAATAAAGACCGGATATGCGGATTATATGGGACTTACCATTTCTTTTGGAAATGCCACTCTTTCCCCTCATATGAAAATACTATATATGTTTATCTCAGGTCTTATCTTCCTTGGTCTTGCAACGGCTATTCTTTCAAGGAAAAGACAACAGGAACGTTAAGATATGACAAATGTCATTTTATTTCCTGACAGAATGCACTTACCTTCTGTACCTCTTTTCCCTATACTTAAGTTATAGGCGATTGCGAGAAGAGAAAATTTCATAAAGAAGCTGGCTTGCCAATGTCTGGCAAAAGCGCTGGAGCGTTCATCGGAATACGGATACCTTATGAGGCTTGTTAGGGGCACTTGGAATTTCGCCCAATATCCGGCAACGCCGGTACAGGGATGTACCGGCGAGGCGCATATGAACATGGATGCGAATTTGCGCCGGTTGCCGAAAAAACTACTCATGTTTCGAAATTCTTAGTGCCCCTTTTCAAGCATCATGCAGTATCCGGTTTCGACGAACACTCCAGTGCTTTTGATGTAACACAGCAAAACAGTTTTTATAAATTTCTTTTCTCCTCTCGCAATCGCCTGCACAACCAATCAACCTAAAAAAGGAGGAAACCTATGAGTACCCCAGTTGTAAAAATAGAAAACCTGGTGAAACGCTACAAAGAGCTTGTAGCATTAGACCACTTTAACTTAGAGATTGAAGAAGGTGAGATTTTCGGTCTGCTCGGTCCAAACGGTTCCGGCAAGACTACGACCATCAACTGCCTTCTTTCCCTGCTTTCCTATGACAAAGGAAACATTGAAGTATTTGGGAAAAAGATGAACCCGGATAGTTATGACCTAAAGCGGCAAATCGGCGTTGTTATGCAGAACGTTGCCGTAGTGGATGAACTGACGGTATATGAAAACATTGATTATTTCTGTGGGCTTTATGTAAAAGATAAAGCACTCCGGAAACAGTATGTAGAGGAAGCCATTGCTTTTGTAGGCTTAGATGATTTCCGTAAATTCTTTCCGAAGAAATTATCCGGCGGACTTTTAAGGCGGTTAAATATTGCCTGCGGCATTGCCCATAAACCAAAGCTGATTATCATGGATGAGCCGACCGTTGCCGTTGACCCGCAGAGCCGGAATAAGATTCTTGAGGGAATCGTGGAGCTGAACCGGAACGGTGCCACCATCATTTACACTTCCCATTACATGGAAGAGGTGGAGCAGATTTGTTCCCGGATTGCCATTATGGACAAAGGAAAAAATCTTGCCATCGGCACGAAGGATGAATTAAAGCAGATGATTAAGAAGAGCGAAAGCATTTCCATTGATATCTTAGACCTGCCGGATGCAGCAATCGATGAAATCCGTGCTTTAAAACATGTTTATGAAGTGACTTACGAAAATCACATGCTGACTGTTTTATGCAGCGGTGGAAGCCACAATCTCATTCATGTGCTGGATTATCTGCAGCAGCATGAGATTACCTTCGGAAAAGTGTATTCCGAGCTTCCGACCTTAAATGACGTATTCTTAGAGATTACCGGCAAAGAATTAAGAGACTAGGAGGAAAAAGATATGCTTCAAATCATGAAATATCATTTCCGGATTCTCCTTAGAAATAGGGAGCAGATGTTCTGGATACTGCTTTTTCCGATTCTGCTTGGCATTATGTTCAAGGTAGCATTTTCCAATATCAGCAGTTCCGAAATACAAAAGCCGGTTTCCATTGCTGTTGTAGAAGAAAATAATTCGGATGCATTAAAAAATATCAAGACCTTTTTAGAAAAAACGGAATTAAAAGATGGCGTTGCCCTCTTTGTTCCAACCTACTGCACAGAAGAAAAAGCCGTTTCCCTGTTAAAGGACCAGACAGTGGATGGCATTTTGTATACAGATGATTCTGCATCTGATACAGTCACACTTTCCCTTACGGTTTCTTCTTCCAGCTCTGATACCGTCCGCATGAATCAGAGTATTTTGCAGGCATTTGTAAAGCAGTACAATTCCTCGGTTTCTGCCATTGCGGATACTGCAAAAAATCACCCGGAGAACTTAGAAGCACTGCTTCAAAGTCTCTCTGAGCAGGTTACTTATACCAAAGAAGTTTCTTTAAACAAACATAATACCGATACTTATACACAGTACTTTTACAATCTGATGGCTATGGCATGCCTCTTTACCAGCCTTTCCGGACTGTATATTTCCCTCAATAACCAGGGAAATCTCTCCGCCATTGGTGCAAGACGCAATATCTCTCCGGTTCATAAAATGAAGGTCATTATAGCAGAGCTTTTTTCCAATGTGATATTCCAGTTTATCTGTAATCTGGTTTCCTTTGCATTTATTGTACTGGTGCTTAAGATTGATTTAACCTACCATCTCCCACTGGCAATCCTGACGGTATTTGTCGGCTGTCTGACCGGAACTACCATGGGCTTTTTCGTAGGTGCCATCGGAGCCTTTTCCGAGGGAACGAAACAGGGAATTCTTGTCTCCGGCAGTCTGCTGCTTTGCTTCTTAAGCGGGCTTATGGTTGGAAATATGTGGATCATTGTCGAGAATACCTGCCCGGTTATCAACCGGATTTCACCGGCTGCCCTGATTTCCCGTGCCTTCTATACACTGGGCATTCAGGATAACCTAAACCATTATTACCAATGTATTCTGACATTGGTTGGCATTTCCGCTCTCTTCTGTTTGGGTGGATTCTTACTGACAAGGAGGAAAAGATATGCAAGTATTTAAAACTTTTCTGAAAATTGCAAAGAAGAAATTTCCTTCGGTGCTTTTATACTATATTATTTTTACCGTTGTTGTAATTGCCATGAGTAAAATCGGAGCATCCGACCATGAAACTTCTTTTACTGCCACAAAGGCAGACATTTATATTATTGACGAGGATGACAGCACTGCAAGCCACGCTTTAAGTGATTATCTTTCCTCCATGCACAATCCGGTCACTTTAAAGGATACGGATACTATGACTTTACAGGATGCCCTTTATTATCAAAAGGTTGACTATATTTTAACCATCCCGGAAGGCTTTGAAGAACAGCTTACTGATTCTGATGCCAGAGATTTCCTTCCGGTTTCCATGCGAAAGGACAACTCCAATGGCTATTTTGTAGACCAGCAGGTAACTGAGTATCTTTCCAGTGTCCGCTTATTTATGGCTGGTGGCTTCTCTCTTTCCGAAGCAGTAACAAAATCCAGTGAATCACTTTCCAAAGGAAACGATACTACGGTTCTTAAGCTTGAAGAAAAGGAAACGGATGGTGCACAGATTGGACTTACCTATTTCTTCCAGTATCTTCCTTATGTGCTCATTAATATGCTGTTACTTGGTATGACTCCGATTCTGATGACCTTTAACCAGAAAGATTTAGGTGCAAGGATTTCCTGCTCCTCTCTTTCCTTAAAGTCCAGAAATGCGCAGATTACTTTAGGATGTATCGTATTCAGTCTCTTTGTATGGCTGCTCTTTATCCTGACTGCACTTTTTATCTACGGACCAGACACTCTGTTCTCGATAAACGGACTCCACTCTCTTTTAAACAGTGCCATGGTTCTGCTGTTTTCCATAGCACTTACGCTCCTTGTAAGTACTTTTGCACTCAAACAGCAGTCCCTCAGTATGATTGCAAATGTTGCCTCCCTGGGATTGAGTTTCCTCTCCGGAATCTTCGTTCCGCAATACCTTTTGGGAAAAGGTGTTCTTGCTGTGGCGCATTTTCTTCCAACCTACTGGTATATCCGCCTCAATTCCATGCTGGGCGGTATATCGGATGAAATACTTACCACTGCGAAATACTGGCGCTTTATCGGTATCCAGTTTGGCTTCTTCGTCGCAATATTCTGTATTTATCTGGTTTCCAGCAAATACCAGAAACGCAGCCGCAACGCATAATAGAACCCCCGGAAAAACCAATTTGCAATGGTTCTTCCGGGGGTTCTTTATATAGCTAATCTGAAAATCTTATAATTAGCAGATTTCTGCTCCTGCCGGCATATCCTTTTCCGGTGTCAGAAGTGCTAATTCTCCATTTTCATCCTCTGCGCAAAGTAACATTCCTTCAGATAATACACCAGCAAGTTTTGCCGGTTTTAAGTTTACTAATACCATAACTTTCTTGCCGACCATTTCTTCCGGTGTGTACTGTTTGCGGATACCGGATACAATCTGTTTTACCTGGCTTCCGATTCTTACCTGTGAACACAATAATTTCTTGGATTTCTCTACTGCCTTACACTCGATGATTTCACCAACCTGGAACTGCATTTTCATAAAATCATCATAAGTGATTTCTTCCTTTGGCTCAATGTCGATGACAGCGGCATCTGCTTTTGCTTCTGTCTCAACTTCTTTGCCTAATGCTTTCTGCTCTGCTTCGAATTCTGCTTTCTGGGCAGCGCGGATTGCTTCTACCTTCGGCATTACTTCCTTCGGGTCTAATCTTGCGAAGAGAATCTCCGGTTTCCCCGTTACTTTATTATCATTTGGATAAAGCCCAAACTGATTCAGCTCATCAAATCCACGCAGTCCTGTATTAAGCTGCGCTGCGATTTTCTCTGCAGTCTCCGGTAGGAAGCTTGCTAAAAGGCTTGCACCGATAGCGATGGACTCGGTCAGATTATAAAGCACTTCGCTTAAGCGGTCTTTCTTTGCTTCATCCTTTGCCAGTACCCAAGGGGCTGTTTCATCAATATATTTGTTGCAGCGGCGGAATACGTTAAATACTTCTGTAATGGCATCTGCCACACGAAGTCCGGACATCTTATCTGCAATCTTATCTCTTGCACCGGTTACGACTGCCTTCAAGTCATTATCTACTTCTTCTGTGACTCCGGTACTCTTTACGACACCGTCAAAATATTTATTACTCATGGAAATGGTACGGCTTACCAGGTTTCCAAGGATGTTGGCAAGGTCGGAATTGAAACGCTCTACAACCAGCTCCCAGGTAATGATTCCATCATTTTCAAATGGCATCTCATGTAATACGAAATAACGGGTTGCATCTACACCAAAGAGGTCTACCATATCATCAGCATAAATAACATTTCCCTTGGATTTGCTCATTTTCTCTCCACCCTGTAACAGCCATGGATGTCCAAATACCTGTTTTGGCAATGGCAGGTCTAATGCCATTAAGAAAATCGGCCAGTAAATGGTATGGAAACGGATGATATCTTTTCCGATTAAGTGTAAATCTGCCGGCCAGTTCTTCTTGAATAAATCGGAAGAATTGCCATCTGCATCATAGCCAATCTTGGTAATGTAGTTGGTCAGTGCATCCAGCCATACATATACTACATGCTTTGGATCAAAATCTACCGGAATTCCCCAGGAAAATGAGGTTCTGGATACGCACAAATCCTGAAGTCCCGGAAGCAGGAAGTTATTCATCATCTCATTCTTACGGGATACCGGCTGGATAAACTCCGGATGCTCATTGATATATTCGATTAACCGGTCCGCATATTTGCTCATTTTAAAGAAATATGCTTCTTCTTTTGCCGGCTGTACTTCACGTCCACAGTCCGGACATTTTCCATCTACCAGCTGGGATTCTGTCCAGAAAGACTCACATGGAGTACAGTAAAGTCCCTCATAGGAACCCTTATAAATATCACCTTTATCATAAAGTTTCTTAAAAATCTTCTTAACCTGTGTCTCATGGTCTTCATCGGTAGTACGCACGAAATTATCATAAGAAGTATTCATCAGATCCCAGATTCTCTTTACTTCTCCGGCAACTTCGTCTACGAACTGCTTCGGTGTAATTCCTTTTTCTTCTGCCTTTAATTCAATCTTCTGTCCATGTTCATCGGTACCGGTCTGGAAATATACATCATAGCCTTCCAGTCTCTTGTATCTTGCGATTGCGTCTGCCAGTACAATCTCATAAGTGTTTCCAATGTGCGGTTTACCTGATGTGTAGGCAATCGCGGTGGTCATGTAAAACTTTCCTTTGCTGCTCATCTTCATTCTCCTTTTTATACTTTTGGTGCTCCTCAAGCGTTCCTGCGAGCCGCTTCGCTACTCGCGACCTGAGAAACTTCGTTTCACAGGTTTTCGCGGTATTTCTCAAGCGTTCCTGCGAGCTGCTTCGCTACTCGCGACCTGAGAAACTTCGTTTCACAGGTTTTCGCGGTGCTCCTCAAATGCTCGTGCAAGCACGGCATTTTCATCGCTACTCGCGAAAAAAAAATCCCGCCTTCTAATGAAAGAAGACGGGTGTTATCCGTGTTACCACTTCTATTTTACACATACCTTACAATATGTGCCTCATGAAGTATCCTGCAATACTTCCCGCTATAACAGGCGGTCCTGTCGAAGCCTTGTCTCTTAGGATTCAGCCCCGCCACTCCAAAGCCATCTTCCATCTATCACCCTTGATTCCATCTCAGCTAAACCCTGCGGTTTATTGGAACTCTCTGTACAATTCCGATAGATGTACTCTCTTCTTCCTTGCGTTTATCATCTAGGTGTAAAACTAACACAATTTATTTGAAAAGTCAACCTTTGGAAACTTATTCCACATGGAAATACTGGACGCTTCCTGCCAGCTTATCTGCAATCTCACGAAGCTGCTCCGCACTCATGTATACCTGCTTAAAGGTATCTACAACTTCTTCGGTATCTTCGTAAGTCTTTTTCGTTCCAGATACGCTGTCCTGTGCAATATTAGAAAGAGTCTCAACTGCCTGCAGAACTTCATTTCTCACATTCGCAAGATGCTCTGTGGTCTCTTTAATCTGCTGGATGCTCTGCATGGAATTGGCTATCTGTGCCACAACCTCTTCCACTACCTTCTGGGTATCCTGCATGCTCTCGCTCTGGCTCATAATGATTTCCTGCATCTTCTGCATAATCTCTACAGCCTTCTGGGAATCCTCACTTAACATCATGGCAGTCTCTTCAATTTCGTTGCTGGACTGGTTGGACTGCTCAGATAATTTCTTAATCTGTTCTGCAACTACGGCAAATCCTTTTCCGTTCTCTCCTGCTCTGGCTGCCTCTATGGATGCATTCAGACTAAGTAAATCTGTCTCTTCTGCAATCGATGCGATAAATGCGGTTGCTTTGTAAATCTGCTGGACAGAATCGTTGGTACGGTTGGTCTGCTCCTGTACTTCTCCGATAATCTGCTCTACTTCGCCATTGATGCGCTGGAGATTTGCCAGTGTCTCCGCTGCTTTTTCACTGGATTCATGCATAAATGCCGCATTGCTGTTTAATGCCTCCACCTCAGCAGAAGTCTCTGTTATATTATCTCCCATCAGCCGCATATGTTCTGAGGTACTCTTTGAATTCTCTGCCTGCTCCGTAGAATTTTCTACAATACGGTTTACGGCTGTGCGCACCTTATTCATGGTTCCATTGGTATTATCGGCCGCTGTTCCAAGCAGAGAAGATGCCTCTAACAACTTCTGCACATTCTGGTTAATTTCAAGTGTTGTCCGCTGCATCGCATCACGCAGGGTAATCGTAACTCTGGAAAGGTCTCCGATTTCATCCTTACTCTTAAGCAGCTTTTTATTCACCTGCACATTCAAATTGCCTGCTGCAATCTTCTCTACTGTTTTAATACTGGTTCTGATATTCTTACTGATCGTGCTTGCCAGCTTCGTGCTGACAAGCAGGCAGACCAGCATAATTGCTGCCACAGCTGCCACAATCGATCCTAAAAGCCGCATTACAACAGCATCTTTATCCTGCTTATTGGTTCCTACGAATACCATTCCCACAATATCCGTATCGGAGCCATTCTGGTATACCGGCATAAAATAACCATAATTTAAAGTTCCTTCTATAGATACTGCTTCACTGAAATATTCTTCTCCACCATTTAATACTTTTTCTACAATAACATCTCCTGCTTTGGATTTTAAGATACGATTTCCATTCTCATCCGTTGCTGAAGTCATGATTCGTTTATCTCCATAGAAAAAAGTTACATCCATTCCGGTATTATCTTTAATCCGGTCTACCAGATTCTCTGATTTGGAAATATTGTAACTTCCCTTCCAAATGTCCCCATTGCTGGTCTCAAGATAATCTCCGGTATTCTGGTCATATGCTGCCAACGTTGCGGCAGCGGTTCCCTTTAATGCATCCTTTATCTCATCCATCATGGAATTCTTTACCATGGTTACGGTAAATAGTATGGTGATAATTCCTAATATCAATACCGGTCCAATTGTAATTGCCAGAATTTTTTTCTTTAGATTCATTTGCTTCCCCCTACTCTACCACTTCAACTGTCTTAAAATACCAGTCTATTCCTCCGGTAATTGTCGCATCATCTAATGTTTTTCCTTCTTTTCCTACGGTTTCTCCGGTATTGGTCTCAATTACACCATCAAACACGCCATTTTCCCCGGAAAGAATTGCTGCCTTTGCCTCCTCAACTTTCTCCTCAGTTCCATCTGCACAGAAATCAGCAAGCGACGTAAGTCCTACCAGGTTCTCATTCATTCCGCCATAATAATTGCTGCCATCCCATGTTCCGTCGATAACACTCTGCACTGCTGATGTATAATAGGCACTCCAGTTCCAGATAACACTGCAAAGACAAGCCTCCGGTGCATTTTTACTCATATCAGAATTATAACCGATACTATAAACACCTTTTTCCTGTGCCAATGTCTGCGGATATTCTGTATCACAATGCTGTGCAATGACATCACAGCCCATGTTAAGAAGCGTCTCTGCTGCCGCCTTCTCTCCGTCCGGATCAAACCAGCTGTTTGTAACTTTTACATAGACTTTCGCGTCCTGGTTTACAGAATATATTCCCAGTGCAAATGCATCTATTCCACCAGTTACCTCTGAATTAGTTGAATCCATCGCTGCCACATAACCGATTTTATCGGACTTTGTATTCATGCCCGCTACGATTCCGCTCAAGTAACGTGCCTGATAAATTCTTCCAAAATAATTATTAAAGTTCTTTCCGTTGCTCATATATCCGGTTCCATGGGAAAAATAAATATCCGGATATTCTTCTGCCATCTCTGCGGTGGTCTCCATATACCCCCAGCTTGTGGCGAAAATAATATTACAGCCTTCGTCAATGCATTCCTGTATTGCTGCCTTGGTTGCATCTGCATCAGTATCCGAAATATTAATTTTACGCACAATCTGGTCATCGGAAAGATTTAAGTTCTGCTGCATTCCCTGAATACCAAGATCATGGGTATATGTATAACCACTTCCCTCTGCCGGATCGGATAGATGAATGACACCTACCTTAATCTCATCCTTCGGTATCCCCCCGGTATCACCCGATGTGTTATCCGCCACTGCTTCCGTGCCTTCTTCTACGTTGTCACTGCCTTCATTGGTAGCATAATCGTCTAACTGCGTGCTTTTCCCGCACCCGGAAAAAACCAAGCTGGCTACCAGTAATAAAGCACCGGTCAGCTTTATCATTCGTTTCTTCATAAATTGCTACACCTCCCTATACCTTTCTCTTCCCTATTGGTATACCATTTATTATATCTTATGTTTTTTCATAAAACAACCTACCCATTTGTCTTATTTTTCTAAAACAAATGGGTAGGTTATCCACTAATCTTCAAAGATATTCAGTTTTGCTCCACATTTTCCACAGAACTCTGTGTCCTCCGGCACAGTAGCGCCACACTGCGGGCACTGACGCGCTCCTTTAATCTTTAATACTTCCTCTTTCATATGGTCAATTGCTGCAAATGCCTCTGCAATTGCCTGCATCTGCTGTCCATATGCACCATCTGCTTCTTCCTTGTGGTCTTCATAATAAAGCTTTCCAATCTGTACATACTGCTTTTCAATAAAATCCTCTTTTGCCTTGATGTCAAAGTTTAACTTTGCAGTTCCGGATAAATCCTTTGCCTTCTGTGTGACATCCTTTCCTGCAGTTACCAGTTTCTCTCCCATGCGGTCAAAAAAATCCATTGTGTATCCTCCTGTTCTTACTATATTCCCCTGTGCGTCCGCACTTTACCTGATTATATACCTCTTGATATTGCTTTTCAATCGAAGGAATCTTAAAAAAGAATAAAGTTTTGGTCAAACGGACGTCTGCACCGTTTACCGGGTCCGGACGCGATAAAAGGGCGGCAAGGGGCACTTGGAATGCCAAATGTCCGTGTTGTTCAGCAAAGTGCGGATGCATGATAAGAGCAGCTAGGGGCACTTGGAATTTCGGATAGTGCCAGGCAACGCCGGCACAGGGACGTGCCGGTGAGGCGCAGATGAACATGGATGTGAATTTACGCCGGTTGCCAGTCAATCTCATATCCCTTCGAAATTCTTAGTGCCCCTTGCCGCCCTTATGTCGCATTCGGACTCACTGAACAGCACGGACATTACGCTTCTTTCACCCCCTAACGCTTTCCCCGGAAAACTTCATTCTTTTTTAAAGATTTTTCCAGATAAAATGTGCTATACTCTAGGTACGAATGCGAACCACAAGGAGATCTCTATGAAGCAAAGATTTATTGCCCTGATTTGTATTGCCACCCTGGTCTTTTGCGGATGTGGTGGGAAGAAACAGTCTTCTGCACAGACGGATTCCGGCAGTGAACAGCCGGACGCTACAGAAGAGTCAACAGAACAGTCCCGGAATGACTCGGTAACAATAACATTTAATTCCAAAACAGAGACTTATCATGCCGATGATTTATCTACTGTTTTATTATATACCTCCTATCAGAAACCCATGGTGACCATAGACGGTCATCCAAAGATTTCCAAAACCATTACACAATCTTTAAACGAAGAACTGGATGCTTTCCAGGATGCCCGATTAGAAAGTCTGCTTTCCGCAAGAATTTCTTTTGCTGAGTCACCGGATTCCTTTTCCGCCTATCACTTAGATGAGGATTTTTCCTGTACCAGACAGGACAGCCGGATTATCTCTTTTGAGAGTACCAGAAAAGAATTTACCAGTGAGGAGACCCACAGTGCTGCTTATGGTGGGTTTAATTATGATCTGGAAAATGGCAAAACACTTTCTCTTTCTGATATTGCTACAGATTCCAATGCCCTGATAAACAGTGCACTTTCTTTTATTAACCAGCAGCTTTTGTTACCGAACTACGGCAAAGTCAGTCAGCTTGCCAAACATGACGGCTCCGATGTATCTGCGAACCTTTTGGAACATGTACTGATGGATGGCAACTGGTATTTTACCAAAGCAGGAATTACTTTTATTGCAAATGACGGTGTTATTACTCCATCCTATTCCGAGACACTGTTATTTTCTGTACCTTACCAGCAGCTCAATGCACTTAGACCGGAATATCATTACACGGGCAATTTCCAGTTAAATGCTCTTATGGGCTCTGCCGTATCTGCAGATATGGATGGAAACGGAGAAATGGATGCTGTTTATTACAATACGACCTATAACGAAGAAACAGGAATGCTTTCTTCTACCCTGACGGTAGATGGAACAGATTATTCTGAAATGCTTTATAATGGCAACTTTACACTGTCCCGCAGTGCTGCATCTGATATAACAAATGAATATTATCTCATTGACCTTGATACAACAGATGAATATATCGAGCTTGCCATCCCGGATGATGGATTAAGAACAACCTATTTCTTCCGCTATGCCGGCTTTCATCTGGAATACTTAGGTTCCATTCCGGACCTGATAGACAGCTCCACCTTCCAGCTTAACAATGTACTTTCCCAGTTAGAAGAATCGGAAAATTAGTCAGCATCCTGCAGAATCTGCCACCGGCAGCTTCTTACAGATATTTTTGCTGCGCGCATAACACAATAAGAAGCCCACAATAACGGGCTTCTTATTTCTTATCAAATATATTATCTCATACAGATATAGACCATATATCCCGCATAGGAAAGCAGCATAATTGCTCCTTCAATGCGGTTTATTTTCTGCCTGCTCCAGGCAAACAGCAGTACCATTATGCTCATTGCAATTAAGATTACAATATCAATCACATTTTCCATGATAAAGGCGACCGGACTTATGGCTGCGGCAATACCAAGAACAAAAAGGATATTGAAAATATTAGAACCAATGACATTTCCCAAAGCCATATCTACTTCATTTTTACGGGCTGCCACAATAGAGGTTACCAGCTCCGGTAATGACGTTCCCATTGCTACTATCGTAAGCCCGATTAAATTCTGGCTCAAACCGAATGCTGCTGCAATAGCAGACGCACTGTCTACTACCATGTCGCCACCAAATGCAATGGCTGCTGCTCCACCTACAATGTATACAAGACAGAGCCATACCGGGATTGGCTTTGCGCGTTCAATCTCATCTGCTTCTTCAGAAGCATCTGTTGTAATTCCTGCTGTTCTTGCCTTTAATGCAGAACGCACCATCCAGAACATGAAGAGAGCAAAGAAAATCAATAAAATCACACCATCTATTCTGCCAACGCTCATTCCAATGTAACCCAGCACTAAAAGCAGGGCTGCCATAAGCACAGAAAACGGAAATTCCTGCTTTAAGGTCTTTTTTCCTACTGCAAGTGGTGTAATTACGGCACAAAAGCCACAAACCACCATCAGGTTAAAGATATTTGAGCCAACTACATTACTGACTGCCAGGGCATTGTTTCCGGAAATAGCTGCTGCCACACTGACGGCACATTCCGGCAGGGATGTTCCCATTGCCACTATCGTAAGTCCGATAATCAACGATGGCACCTTTAATTTCTTTGCAATTCCCGAGCTTCCTTCTACAAAGAAATCTGCTCCTTTAATTAACAGTACAAAACCAACTACCAGTAATACATATGTCCAGATTGTTGTCATATTATATTCCTCCTTCTTTTAAAATGCCAAAATTCCAAGATGCTCCAGCAAAATCTTAAGTCCGATTAAGATAAGAATTATACCGCCGGCCAATTCCGCCTTCTTCTTATATCTGTTTCCAAAGAAGTTTCCTACATACACACCAATGACAGAAATCACAAAGGTCGTAATTCCGATGATGGAAATTGCCTCAACGATTGGCACCTGCAGAAATGCAAATGTGATTCCAACGGCAAGGGCATCGATGCTGGTTGCGATTGCCAGAATAAACATCTCTTTGAAATCCAGTGGCGGGTCCATTTTCCCGACTTCTACTGCTTCATCCTTTTCCCGGATTGCTTCCACTACCATTTTTCCACCGATAAATCCTAACAGGATAAATGCAATCCAGTGGTCAATGCTTGTAATATACTGTTCAAACTGGCTTCCCAGTACCCAGCCAATAAATGGCATCAGTGCCTGGAATCCTCCGAAGAATAAGCCAATTACAAGACATTGCTTTTTGTTTACCTTCCGCATGGAAAGTCCCTTACAAATAGACACTGCAAAAGCATCCATCGAAAGACCTGCTCCCATCAGTAAGAGTGTAAAGAACATTACCATAAACACAATTTCCTCCGATAGTATATTTAAAATGAGACTGCATGTATGCAGTTATCCTGTGCTGCATACATGAGTCTCATTCATTAAGATTTGCCAGGCCTTCATCAGACCGAGGTTGTTGACAAATCACGTATTCACGCGAACTACTCCCTCACGGATTGTTATTCAAATATACGCTAAATGATAATTTATGTCAATTCTTTCCATTCTTGTTCTTCCTAAAATACAATTTCTATGGTGGTTCCCTCACCCAGCTCACTGTCCAAGTGGAGGGCAGCATTATGCTGTGCCACAATATGCTTTACAATGGCAAGTCCAAGTCCTGTTCCGCCGGTGGATTTCGAACGGCTCTTATCTACCCGGTAAAACCGCTCAAATACACGTTCCTGGCATTCCTTTGGAATTCCGATTCCGGTATCCGCTACACTTAAGAACGGACGCTCATCCTTTGTTCCTACCGTTACTGTAACACTTCCGCCTGGCTTATTATAGCGGATGGCATTGCTGCAAAGATTATAAAAGACTTCATCCATCAGTCCCTTGTTTGCCATGGCCATGGTGCTTTCTCCCTGCAACGTCAGCCTGATTCCCTGCTTCTCTGCTGTCACCTGCATCATCTGCACACAGTTCTCTGCCAGTTTATAAAGGTCGATTCTTTCCATTTCCATCTGGTGGTCTGCTTCATCCAGTTCTGAAAGCTTTATAATATCATTAATCAGGCTTAACAGCCGGTTGGCATTGGAATGTATCTCATTAGAGAAACGGATGGTATCCTCTTTACCGGTCATTCCGTTTCCGATTAACTCCGCATAACCGGAAATTGCCGTCAGCGGTGTCTTTAATTCATGGGATACGTTCGCGGTAAATTCCTGGCGAAGCTGCGCATTATTGATAATATTGACGTGCTGCTCCTTAATAGTATTCACAAAAGGCCGGATTTCTTCATATACATTATTTTCATCCACCAGCATAATATTCGTTGCCAGCTTCTCGATAGGCTCTACCAGCTTCTTCGTCAGATAATGGGAAATTCCCATACAGACAAAGAGGATACAAAGTGCAATTACCAGTACAATCACTAAAGTATTTACCATAATACGGTTTACACTGACAGAATCCCTTCCGATTCGAAGCACATTTCCATTCTGTAAACGCTCCGCATAGTAAAAAGTATGGGTTCCGGAAGTGGCCGAATAACGGACGGCTTCGCCTTCGCCCTTTTCCCTTGCTTCAATAATTTCCGGACGTTTATAATGATTGTCCATCTCGTCTTTATTTAACAGACTTTCATATAATACTTCCCCATCTGTTCCAATCAATGTGATTCGAAGGTCATCATCGATGGGATTATACGGGTCTTTTTCTATTCCCGCTGCAAGGTCATCTATATTCAAAAGCTCTATCACATGGGCATAGGCTTTCAAATCTCCAAATACCTGCTCTTTTAAAATATTATAATACACTAACATAGCAGACAGCGCTGTGACCACAATGGCAAGCGCTGCTATCATAATAAATCGTATATTTATTTTTTTCTTCATGAATGCTCCTATGGCTCCATCACATAGCCCACATTGCGGACGGTTTTAATCTGTTGTCCGCCATCGCCAAGCTTGTGCCGGAGCGTCTTTATGTGCATATCTACAGTACGGCTTTCTCCTTCGTATTCAAATCCCCAGACCTGATTCATCAGCTTGTCACGGGATAATACAATGCCCTGGTTTATCATAAGGTATTTTAATAGTTCAAATTCTTTAAAAGTAAGCTCACAGGTTTCTCCCTGAACGGTTACGCTGTGACGCTTATTATCAATCTCTATGCTTCCACAGGCTAATGTATCACCATCATCTTCCTTTTCGGTGCGGCGGAGTAATGCTTTCACTCTGGAGATCAGCTCCATAACGCCAAAAGGCTTACTGATATAATCATCTGCACCCGTATCCAGTCCACGGACTTTGTCAATCTCTGTGGTCTTTGCCGTTACCATAATCACAGGAGTCTTTTCTGTTGCCGGATTTTTCCGGACACGGCTTAAAATTTCCAGTCCATCCTCTCCCGGCAGCATAATATCTAACAGCATCAGGGATGGTGCCTGCTCTGACACTCTCTGGAAGAAATCTTTTCCGTTATCAAATTCCTCTACTTCAAAACCACTGTTTTTTAGTGCATAACGTTCGATTTCCCGTATGTTTATATCATCTTCTACGATATAAATAAGTGCCATTGCATTTTCCTCCCGGCTTTTTTATTTTTCCGGCAAAGCGTATTTTTCTGTATATTCTTTTATCTGCTCTGCAAATTTTCTATTGTCTTCTTCATCCATATGTGCCGTCAGGTCATGCTCTTCTACCTCTTTATCCTGTTCCTGGATCAGGCAGACTGCAATGTTGGAACAATGGTCTGATACACGCTCATAGTTGGTAACGATATCTGCCAGCACCAGTCCTAACTCGATAGAACATTTTCCTTTCCGGAGACGTTTGATATGCCGTTTCTTAATTGCTTTATTTAATTCATCAATAACCTGCTCTAATGGTTCTACGGTCTTAGCCAGCTCTTCATCATCGGCAGTGTATGCAGTCATGGTACGGCAGAGAATGTCTTCTACTGCTTTTCCAAATACATGCATTTCTTCCTCTGCTTTCTTAGAGAAAACCAGCTCCTTCTTTTTCATCTCGATAATGGAATCTACGATATTCGCTGCATGATCCGAAATACGTTCAAAATCTGTAATACAATGTAACAGCGTAGATACATTCTGGCTGTCTGCATAGGTCAGATTCTGACTGCTTAACTTGGTCAGATAAGCACGCAGCTTGTCTTCGTATTTATCTACGAGATTTTCCTTTGCGATAATGTCATCTGCTACTTCCTGTGTATAATTCTCCAAAAGTCCGATTGCTTCTAAGAAGGAATCCTTGGACAGGTTCGCCATCTCAATGGACATACTGTGGCACTGCTCAATGGCAAAGGATGGTGTTGCAAGAAAACGGTCGTCTAATAATGGAAACTCCTGTACTCCCGTCTTGCTCTTTTCCTCTTCTGTAATCGGAAGTGTCAGATATGCCAGCTTCTCCAGTCCTTTTGTAAACGGGAATAAAACTACAGTTGCAAACATATTAAAGATACTGTGAATCAGTGCAATTCCTGCTACACCAACTGTATCATTTGCAAACGGAAAATGAATAACTGCATTCAAAATACTATATAATGTCAGAAACAATACGGTACCAATAATATTAAAATACAGATGCACAAAAGCAGTTCGCTTTGCATTCCGGTTTGCTCCAACAGAAGAAATCATAGCTGTAACACAGGTTCCGATATTCTGTCCTAAAATAATCGGAATAACTGAGCCATAAGTAAATGCTCCTGTTACAGACAGTGCCTGCAGTATACCTACAGATGCGGACGAGCTCTGAATCACCGCTGTCAGAAGTGCTCCTACCAGAATTCCTAAAATTGGATTATGGAACATAGTCAGTATATTGGTAAATTCAGGAACATCAGCCAACGGTTTTACTGCTCCGCTCATACTTTCCATTCCGGTCATCAATACTGCAAAGCCTAATAAAATCTCCCCTACATCAGCTTTCTTGCTTTTCTTTCCGGTCATCATTAAAACAATACCTATCATCGCAAGAACCGGTGTAAAAGAAGATGGTTTTAAGAGATTAATCCATACATTTCCACTATCTATTCCGGTCAGACTTAAGAGCCAGGATGTTACCGTTGTACCGATATTGGCACCCATGATAATACCAATTGCCTGGGAAAGTTTCATAATTCCGGAATTTACAAAACCAACTACCATTACGGTAGTTGCTGAAGATGACTGAATAACAGCAGTTACTCCGGCTCCTAATAATACACCTTTCAGCGGATTGGAAGTTAATTTCTCCAGTATCCGTTCTAACTTGCCTCCTGATACTTTCTCCAGCCCAGCTCCCATAACATCCATTCCATACAGGAACAGGGCCAATCCTCCAATCAGTGTCAGTATTCCAAAAATATCCATTTTGTCCTCCTTATGCATGGTAATATGCATAGACTTTTCAATTTTTTACATATTTTTCGTCTTACATATACACCATATACACTTTAGAGACTTTTTGCAAGGATATTTTATCAGTTTGTAAGAATTATGTATAAGCAGTGTAAAAAATGTACTTATTTTTTCTCTTTTGTCTAAGAATTTTTAGTCAATATGACTTCCCGTAATAGAATAGATGACCCACTCCGCAATATTGGTCGCATGATCTCCGATTCGCTCAAAATACTTGGCTACCATAAGAATATCTGCTGCCTGCTCGCCATTTTCTGCACTTTTATTGATCATCTGGATTAAATCCTGTTTTACTTTCATGAAAAGGTCATCCACAATATCATCCTGTGCGATTACTTTCTTTGCCAGCTCCATATCGCGTTTTACAAAAGCATCAATGCTCTTGATAACCATGTCTGTGGTTTCCTTTGCCATACCCTGAATCTCTTCCGGGCTGATGATATACGGTTCATCAGACATCAGCAGTGTCATCTCGGAAATATCACCGGCATGGTCACCGATTCGCTCCATATCGGTAATCATTTTTAATGCTGCAGAAATCAGGCGCAAATCTCTTGCCACCGGCTGTTGCTGCAATAAAAGCTTCATGCATAAGGATTCAATATCACGCTCCTGATGGTCGATTTCCACATCATATGCCATTGCTTCCTTGGCTTTTTCCGTATCCTGGTTTACCAGGGCAGAAACTGCCATTTCAATGGCATGCTCTATCATGCTTCCCATCTGGATTAATTCATTGTTTAACTGTTCTAGCTGTCTGTCAAAACGATTACGCATTTAACCGAACCTCCCTGTAATATAATCTTCTGTCCGTTTGTCTGTTGGAACGGAGAATAATTTTTCGGTATCTCCACTCTCAATAATCTCTCCCAATAAGAAAAATACGGTTTTATCCGATACTCGGGTTGCCTGCTGCATATTGTGGGTTACCATAATAATGGTATAATCTTTTTTTAATTCGATTACCAGATCCTCAATTTTGGAAGTGGAAATCGGATCCAGTGCAGAAGTCGGCTCATCCATCAGGATTACTTCCGGCTGTACTGCCAGTGCTCTTGCAATACAAAGTCTCTGCTGCTGTCCACCGGACATTCCCAATGCACTCTTATTCAGACGATCCTTTACTTCATCCCAGATAGCTGCCTGACGCAGGGATGTCTCCACGATTTCATTTAATTTGGCTTTGTTGTGGATACCGTGGGTTCTCGGACCGTATGCAATGTTGTCATAGATACTCATCGGAAATGGATTTGGCTTCTGGAATACCATTCCCACACGCTTTCTAAGCTGGCTGACATCCATGCCGCTGTATATATTTTCACCGTCTAATCTTACGTCTCCGGTAATCTTACAGCCCTCTACCAAATCATTCATTCTGTTTAATGTTTTTAAAAATGTTGACTTTCCACAACCGGATGGTCCGATAAATGCAGTTATCTCTTTTGCATTGATATCAAGATTCACATCTTTTAATGCGTGGAAGTCTCCGTAATATAAGTCAAGTCCTTTGACAGAAAATTTTGCCTGCTCACTCATTTTACTTCTCCATCTCCTTTCGTGAATTTCCCGGCTATCAACGTTGATACACCATTTATCAGTAATACAATGACCAGAAGGACTACGCCGGTTGCATAAGCTTCATTGGTATGTAAGCCCTCTCTGGAAAGGGAATACATATGAACGGCCAAGGTTCGTCCGGATGCCATCAGGTTTGGTGCAAGGTCTGCGACCGTTCCTGCAGTATAAATCAGTGCTGCGGTCTCTCCTACAATTCGTCCTACTGCCAGAATGATTCCGGACAAGATTCCAGGCATCGCAGATGGGAGTACGATACGGAATACGGTACGAAGTCTTCCGGCTCCCAATCCAAAGCTTCCTTCCCGGTAGGTATCCGGTACACAGAGTAATGCTTCTTCTGTGGTTCGCATGATAACCGGCAATACCATAATGGCAAGGGTTGCCGCACCGGCTAACATGGAATAACCCCAGTGCAGGTATGTTACGAAAAATAACATACCAAACAGACCATATATAATAGAGGGGATGCCGGTTAAAGTCTCTGCCGTAATTCTGACTACTTTAACCAGTTTACTTCCCTTCGGTGCATATTCCACCAGATAAACTGCGGCCCCGATTCCAAGTGGTACTGCAAAAAGCAGGGAAAACAGCGTCATTTCCAGTGTATTTATCATTGCCGGAAGCATAGATACGTTATCCGAATTATATTCCAGTGCGAAAAGACCTGGTTTTAAATATGGCACACCGTGAATCAATATGTACGCCACCAGATAAAGTAATACTGCTACTGTTATAATTGCCGCTGCTACTACCAGCAGTAATAAAAGAAAAGAACCCGGATGCTTTTTATAAGAATTCATTTTATCTTTGAATTTTGTCATTATTCTTTATCCGCCTTTCCTTTTACAATTGAAAATACCAGATTGATAATAAGGATAAATACAAACAGTACAACGCCGGTTGCAATCAATGCCTCACGGTGTAAGTCTGTAGCATAACCCATTTCAATTACGATATTTGTTGTCAGGGTACGTACACCCTTAAATATACTGTTCGGAATACGCGCCTGGTTACCTACTACCATCATAACCGCCATGGTCTCACCAATGGCACGGCCGATTCCCAAGATGACTGCTGCCATAATTCCTGATTTGGCTGCCGGAACCACGGTTTTAAAAACACTCCGCTCATGGGTTGCGCCAAGTGCCAGTGCACCTTCATAATAATGCTCCGGCACTGCACGGATTGCAGCTTCCGATACACTGATAATCGTTGGAAGTATCATGATTCCAAGAAGAATCGATGCGGTAAATATACTGTTTCCGTTTCCTTTAAAATGTTCTCTTACAAATGGTACTATGACTACCAGGCCAAAGAATCCATATACGATGGACGGGATTCCTGCTAACAGATCTATCATCGGCTTTAAGAAGCTGTGAAGCTTCTTCGGGCAAAATCTCGCCATAAAGACTGCCATTAAGATTCCAATTGGTACTCCCACCACAATTGCTCCGGCGGTTACATAGATACTGCCTAAAATCATCGGGAAGATCCCGTAGAGGTTATTTCCCGGTTTCCATTTTGTACCTAGCAGAAAATCCGGCAATCCAATTTCTTTGATTGCCGGTATTCCATTTGCAAAAAGGAAAACACAGATTAAGGCAACAGCCAGTATGGAGAAACTGGCTGTAAGTAAGAATACTATTTTCATTGCTTTTTCTTTGAAATTATTCATACTGTTCTTACCTTATCCTACTTGCAGATTTATTTTGCAACTTCATCCCAGGTTGTTACTGCACCTGTGAAGATATCCTTTACATTATCTGAACTCATCTCATCCATTGGGTTGCTGTTGTTTACTACTACTGCGATACCATCCATTGCGATTACCTGTGCGGTAAGTCCACCTTCTGTTTCGCTTTCTTTTAATTCTCTGGAAGCCATTCCGATATCACAGGTTCCTTCCATTGCTGCTGTCATACCTGTTGTAGAATCAGATTCCTGAAGTTCGATTTCTGCATCTTTGTTGATTGCTTTGTATGCTTCAATTAATTTCTCCATTACAGGTGTTACAGAAGAAGAACCAGCTACTACGATTTTTCCGGTAGAACCATCCGATGTAAATGCTCCGTTGCTTCCCTGTGAAATATAACCATTGTCTTCGATTACTTTCTGTCCTTCATCACTCATGATGTAGTTGATGAAATCTGCTGCAAGTCCTGTTGCATCACCTTTCGTTGCGATATTAAATGGTCTTGCGATTTTGTATGTACCGGCTTTGATATTTTCTGCTGTTGCTTCTGCTCCGTCAATCTTTAATGCCTTTACGGTATCATTTAAAGAACCAAGTGATACATAACCGATTGCATATTCATCACCTGCTACAGATGTAAGCATTACTTCTGTACTGTTTGTGATGTTTGCTTCCTCTGTTGTGTTGTCAATTTTATTTCCATCTGCATCTTTCTCTTCGATACCAAACAGCTCGATGAATGCTCCTCTTGTACCGGAACCATCTTCTCTGGACTGTACATTGATCATTTCACTGGTATCAAAATCTGATGTATCTGCTGCATCACTGCTGCTGTCTGCCTCTGTTGTTGTGCCTGTCTTCTGGCTGTCATCTGATGCGGTTTCTTTGCTTCCACATCCTGTTAATGCGCTGATTGCTAATGCTCCTACAAGCATTACGGATAATAATTTCTTCTTCATTTTCTTTCCTCCAAAATGATTTGTTCTTTTTTTTCTCGTCTTCGTGACAATTGTTATCATAACGGGGGAACGTAAAATACAAAGCTATGGTTTTGTAAATTGTATGTAAAAAAGCAGGTATATCAAAACTATGATATGCCTGCTTTCAATATTTTAATGTAGTTCTTCTTTATTTATCATACATTTCTAAAATTTCCAGTGCATTTTCTTCTTTTACGCCTAATTCTTCCTTTAATAATTCCACTATCTCATCTTTGGATTTTTCAAATCGGCGACCAAGACGTATGATTTCCTCTGCTTTTCCTTCTGCTTCGCCTTGTTTTCGAATCCGCTCTTCTCTCTCAAAACTCTTCATATATGCAAGACCTACCTCTCCATCCCGCTTAACTGCCGTTACCATCCGATGTAACTTTTTCAAGTTTTCAGATGGAGCATTCTCTATGGATGAATGCTCCATGTAATGCAGTAGCTGTTTTAATTCCTCCGGCGGGTTTCCTTCCCTTCCCCTTGTATACAAGAATATCGTCTGTGCGCCATCCTCATATTCTAATTCCGGTACTTCGATACATCCATTTTTGATTGTATACACCATACGATTCAATCCAAAGGGATCATAAGTTGTAATAAAGATTACGATGACATTCCGAAGACTCCCATAGGTATCCCCTGCCGTCAGATTGCCTGCGTCAATCTTCGCATGGTAAAACCGGACTCTTCGTGGCAGTGATACGATTTCTTCTTTCCCGTCATTCTGGTCTGGTTCTATATCAAAGATTTCTCCGTTTTCTTCATCCAGATATACATCCAGCCGAATGCCGTGAGTCTCTGTATTCTCTCCGCAGAAGAAACGTTGTGGCACTACCGTAAGCTTTCCTATCTGCCGATGCAGAATACATTCCAAAATGTATCTCGCCGACTGTTCCCCATAAATTTTGTGGCTGGTCAGGCTGTTTACCAGAAAGTCATCCACCAGATTTAGTTCTTCTAAAGTTTTCATGTTTCCTCCTTTTCCCATAATGCACGGAAAAGCAGGACTGCATATCTCATTTTCGATTCTGAAATTCCGCCTATCCAATGCACTATGCGTTCATTAATTGTAATTAGAATTTAAAAGCATAGAATTCATTGAATTGATACCAGAAATTTAGATTGGCTTTTGCCATTCGAAAATTAGAATATATGCTTTGTGTTGATTGTAACAAATGCCCTTAAAGAAAACAAGTAAAACATTTATAAAATTATTAATAAGAAGAAGGCAGGTAACTGCTTTTGCAATTACCTGCCTTCTTCTTATTAATAATGATTTCTGATTTTAATTACTCTGTTGCTACATCTAATAATGCTTCATCAAGCTCTGTCATGCTTCCATCAGAAATGCTGTATACGTTGTCTTCTCCAATCACTTCTACAACAACTTCCTGTGGATCATTATATGTGATGCTGTCTACTCTTGCACTCATAAGATCATACATCATCTGATACATCTGTTCATACATTTCATCCTCTGTTGGATAAGCATCTGCATCAAAGGAATTTGCCCACTCTGTGAACTCTGTCATAAGTTCTTCCTGGATTCCGTTGAAAAGACCTGTCATCTGCTCAATTTCAACAGTTACATAATATCCGTCTTTGTCGTCCATCTTCTCAGCATCTTTTACGGTGTATTTTGCTTTTGCATATACATCTTTAAAAAGCTGACGATAGCTGTTGCTTAACTCATCGGATAAGTTGAACTGATCCATCTCTGTCATCATAGCATCGATGTTAGATTCGTAATCAGATTCTGCCTGCTCTTTGCTTCGGCCGGTCATTTTCATGTACTGCTCTGTCTCTCCTTTTGTTAAAAGATCAAGGCATGACTCTACATAAGCTGCTGCATCAAATTTTCCACAGCCAGCCAGGTTTACTACCATCATTACGGCAACTAAACCAGTTACTAATGCTTTCTTCAATGTTTTCATGATAATTTCTCCCTTACATTCATTGTTCTTTAGCGCATTAACACAGTTACATGGAATAATATACCATACCTTATTCTATTTCGCAACCGATTTTACTTCTCTGGTTTTAAATCTGTATGCAAGCATGCGATTTTCTCGCTACATGGAACAAAGAATGTGCCAAGGTACATCCTCGCGGAGCGGTTTGTACTTTACAGGAAAGCAATTTCCTGTAAAGTACAAAAAGGACGATTCTTTCGAATCATCCTTTTGTATACGCTGTGTACCTGCCGGTTTCAGGATTAATCCTGAACGTAAGGCATAATTGCGATATGACGTGCTCTCTTGATAGCAACTGTCAATGCTCTCTGATGTTTTGCACAGTTTCCTGTGATTCTTCTTGGAAGGATTTTTCCTCTCTCAGAGATATATCTTTTTAACTTATTTACATCTTTATAATCGATGGTGTTGTCTTTTCCACAGAAAACACAAACTTTCTTTCTTCTGTGCATTCCGCCTCTTCTTCTCATTGGCGCACCATCTCTGTCTGTCTTATTGAAAGCCATGGCTATTACCTCCTATTGATTTAGTTAAATGGTAATTCCTCATCAATTCCGTCAGGGATATTCATAAATCCATCGCCTGCACTGCTTGGTGAAGGTCTGTCAGCCGGTGCAAAACCGCCTGCATTGTCGGATGCTGATTTACTCTCAGCAAATTCCTGCTCTTCTATTATGACATCAGTGGTATATACTTTCTGACCGTCTTTGTTGGTGTAACTTCCGGTCTGGATACGACCTGTTACAAGTACCTTAATTCCTTTATGGAAATATTTCTCAGCAAACTCTCCTGCTCTTCCAAATGCCACGCAGTTGATAAAATCAGCGGTCTGCCCATCATTCCCTTCACGTCTGCCTCTGCGGTCTACAGCCAGTGAATATCTTGCGATTGCCATCTGGTTATCTCCGCTGGAGTAACGAACCTCCGGGTCTCTTGTTAAACGTCCCATAAGTATAACTTTATTCATACCACTTTCTCCTTCTCTTCTATTTATGCCTCGTCTTTTCTAACGCATAAGAAACGAAGTACGTTGTCCATAATACGAACATTCTGCTCTACTTCTGCCGGAACAGATGATTCTGCCTCGAACTGGATGAAATAGTAGAAGCCGTCGCTCATTTTCTGAATGTCGTAAGCTAATTTCTTCTTACCCCACTCTTCTACTTCTGTTACAGTTCCACCTGCACGAGTGATATACTCTTTTGCTCTCTCAACTGTAGCAGTTCTGACATCGTCTTCGATCTTGGCATTCACAACAAGTGCTAATTCATATTTGTTCATGCTAGATTTACCTCCTTTTGGTCTCTGGCCTCCTGTCTATGCGGGAAGCAAGGAATTTTTACATATCACGAGCCTATATGATAGCATAATCCGACCCGTTTCGCAAGTGTTTTTCTTATTATTCTTACGATTCTGTTTCATTTTTTTGCTCACTTTTTTTTCGAAGACCTTTGGTATTCTTCTCCACCAGTTTTCTGGCAATCATAATCTGATGGTCACAACCCATGCATTTCAACCGGAAATCCGCTCCTACCCGAAGAATTTCCCACTCCTGGCTTCCACAGGGATGCTGTTTTTTTAATTTTACAATATCGCCTACTTCGTATTGATAATTATTCATGTCGTCCCTTTCTTCTATGACTATCTTCTATATTATTAGGTAATTTCTTCTGCCTCTTTCAGACCTCTGACAATACGGCTCCGATGCTGCCCTGTATCAGTAAGTCTGCCCGGTTGTCCAATGGCGTGGTGGACTTATTAATCAGCACCAGCTTATTGCCCCGGTAATAATCGATAAGTCCTGCTGCGGGGTATACTGCCAGTGAAGTACCTCCGATGATGAGCATATCTGCATGGCTGATATAATACACCGCATCCTCTAAGGTCTGCTGGTCTAAGCCTTCCTCATATAAAACCACATCCGGCTTGATGCTGCCGCCGCATTCATCACAGGTTGGAATTCCACTACTCTTTAAAATATATTCGGCATCAAATAGCTTTCCGCAGCTCTGGCAGTAGTTCCGGTGGACACTGCCATGAAGCTCTAATACCTTTTTGCTGCCGGCCGCCTGATGCAGTCCATCAATATTCTGCGTCACAACCGCCTTTAACTTACCGGCTGCCTCAAGCTCTGCCAATTTCTTATGCGCTGCATTAGGCTTTGCATCCAGGCACAGCATTTTATCCCGGTAGAATCGGTAAAATTCTTCTTTTTTACGCATATAAAAGCTGTGGCTTAAGATGGTTTCCGGCGGATAATCGTATTTCTGGTTATAAAGTCCGTCCACACTCCTGAAATCCGGAATGCCGCTCTCCGTAGATACACCTGCACCTCCAAAGAATACAATATTATCTGAGTCCATGACCCATTGCTTTAATGTCTCGATACCATCCATTCTGCTGCCTCCTGTTCCATTAAAAGTAGTCTTTCTCTTTTATTCCGCTTCGCTTTCTGTGCCTGCATTCTCCTCTGCCGGTGCCACGTCACCGTTTGGAACTGCCTCTGTCTGTACCGCATGTACCAAGAAACGGTAATCATAGCCTGCCTTGTTGCAGGTCATCAATGTAATTACTTTATCCTCTGGTGTTACCTCTACGCCGGTATCATACGCTGACTGCGCCTTTACACCATCTAAGAATTCCTGAAACTGCTCATCGGATGCAAACTGGGTATAGAAATCCACTTCATTATCCACTCTTGCCAGATAACAGGAAAAAATATCATAACGGTAGGTATAATCCGGTGTATAAATATAAAAATACGGATTTTCTTTATAAAATTCCTCATCCTTATAGTCATTTAATTTACCAAACATGGTCTTGTCCTTCATATTATGACCATAGATGAAAGTATTCTGGTCAGAAAAATCAGCATGATTGTTGGCATCCATGAAAATACTTGCCGCTGTTACAGCCTGTCCCTCAAAGGTATGCTTCAGATAATATTCATTATCCTCTCCCTGCATAATCGGATAGCTGATATCAATATTTTCAAACCGGATCCAGCCGATGCAGTCCGGGTTCAGCTCCTTTAATCCGGAAAAATCTACGGTAAATTCTCCGTTTTCTTCCGTACTGCTTTCATCCTTTGGCTGCTCCCTGACATATTTCTGCAGTCCCTTATATTCATGGCTTCCTTTCCAGTAAGTAATTCCATACAGAATCAATCTTACTGCCGCATACAAAAATACTGCCAGTGCCAGCAGAAATAAAATCCGAAACAGGATATTCTGCTGCTTTTTCTTCTTTCGCTCATTTTTAATCTTTCCTGTCATTGTCACACCCCTTATTTTTCTCTATTTGCTGCAATAGACCTACAGAATCTGCCACTGGCAGCTTCTTACGGATGCGTTGGTAACTGCGAGCAACTCGCGTAAAAAAGAATGTGCCTTGGCACATTCTCGCGCCTGCGGCGGTCGATTGCGACATCTACCTTATACGCCGCAGTGCGCATCCTCGCGGAGCGTTTTTTACTTTACAGGAAAGCAATTTCCTGTAAACTAAGAAAACCACCGCCCATAAGGCAGTGGTTAAAGAGTTGCGGGAACAGGATTTGAACCTGTGACCTTCGGGTTATGAGCCCGACGAGCTTCCAGACTGCTCCATCCCGCGCTATTTATTTGCAAAAGCTATTATAGTCCTTCCTTCTGCAAATGTCAAATTTCTATGTCCCTGCCTTACATAATATACAGTTACAAGCACTTTTATTCCTGATTTTTGAAGAATTGTATCTTCATCATCTGAAGTCCTGTACAGTCTTCGTCAACCCAGAAAAAGTGTAGCACACTATTTATGGAAAGTCTACACCCGTCCCGCCAAAAAGATACTTGCCGCAATTCCTGCCAGCGTAGCAAACAATGCCCCCGGAAGTGTAAAGCCGGTCTTTCGTACTTTTACCGACATAAAATAAATTGACATGGTATAAAAAATGGTCTCGGTGCAGCTTAACATGACAGAGGCTGCCATTCCTACAAAGGAATCACATCCGGCTTCCTTGTATAAATCCACCAGCAGTCCGGTTGCCGCCGAGGAGGAAAACATTTTGACAATGGCAATGGGGATAAGCTCGGAAGGGATTCCGATATGTTTCGTCCAGCCCATGCAGGTAGTAGAAATGAAGTCCAACAGCCCGGAGGCTCTTAGGATCCCGACTGCTACCATAAGTCCCACCAGCGTTGGCAGAATTCCGACCACTGTCTGTATGCCCTCTTTTGCTCCCTTTAAGAAATCGTCATATACATTTTTCTTCATCAGAATGCCGAATCCTACTATGTAAAAGACCAGTATCGGAATCAGGGCATCTGACAGGAACATAAGAAAGCGCATCCTCATTCTCCTGCTAAGAGCTTCTTTTTCATTCTATGCAGGCAGGAGAACTATCATGCCTCTTTTTACTGCTTCCGCAGGCGCAGCCCCACGCCCTTGCGGGTTTCGATGTAATCCCTGCCGCTTAATTCCCGCAGTTTCCGTCGTAAGTTGCTGGCATGGACTTTGATGGAACTTTCCACACAGTCCGGTGTATCTTCTGCAATTTCGTCTAACAGCGTGGTCTTTGTCACTGTCCGTCCGTTCCGCTGTATCAGGCATTTTAAAATAGCAGCTTCTGTTCTGGTAAGCTTCGTAGTCTGCCCGCCAATGGTCGCCAGCCGCTTCTCGATATCCAGCTTTATCTCTTCGTAATAGAAAAATCTTACTTTCTCTTTTTCTGCCGGAATCTTACTCAGACGTACTTCCACCCGGATGCGGAATTCCTGTATATCAAAGGGCTTTCTGATATAATCGTCTGCCCGTTCTATGCATTTTTTACACCGTTCAAAAACAGAGCCGGTTTTCTCCGGCCGAATCAATAGCAGTGGCTTTGCCTGCACCAGGGCGAGGAAGGTATTCTCCCATTTTGCTGCTGCATCCTCTTTTCCGGCAAATTCCTTCTGCTCAAGGTCTAATACCACCATATCCACAATAACCTGCTGAAATAACTCCCCGACATCTGCGAGGGAATCCGCCCGCACTGTAAAATAGCCTTTTTCATCCAGTACCTGCTCCATGGCATCCCCCAATGCTTTATCCTGTTCGATGATTCCTATGGTATACATTAATCCGTTCTCCTTCGACTTACAATCCGGCAGAAAATGACTGCCGTTGCTGTGCTGATAATGGTCGCTGCAAGTCCCGGCCCCACCACAGCAGCCGGATGCACCGAGCCGTACTGACTGCGGTATGCCACAATGTTCATGGGAATCAGTTGCAGAGACGATATGTTGATAATCAAAAAGGTACACATTTCCTTTGTGGCATTTCCGGAATACTTCTGTATGTTTTTTCCGGCTGCCTTAAGTCTGGCAATATGTAACTCCTGTAATTGCTGCATTGCCTTTAATCCTGCCGGCGTTGCCGCCCAGCCAAGCCCTAACATATTGGCTATCATGTTGACTGCTATGTAATGATTGACAGGATGGTCATCGGGTATATCCGGGAAGAGAAATGTCAGCACCGGCCGCATTTTCTTTACTGCCGCTTTTACAATGCCGCTGCATTCCGCAATTTTCATCATTCCCATCCAGAACGCCATGACTCCTGTCATCGTAATGGCTAATGCCACTGCTTCTTTGGCAGAGTTTACTGCTGCCTCGGTCACTTCCGGCAGTGTTCCGTTGATTGCACCGTAGAGCACTCCCGCAAGAATCATAAATCCCCACAGATAATTCATTTCGAACCTCTTTTGCTTTCCCGTTACTCTACTATATGCAGTTTTCCCGGAAGGAACTACTTTCTCTGGTGATTATAGCACACCCTCTTCTGCCATATCACGTTCTTTTGTCATATCGATACGATTTTTTTCATATTCTTTGTTGAACACTCTTCATCCGAGGCCGTCTATGCTGCACAAATATATTTCTCCTTTTCTGATAACCATTTGCTTTGCTTTATCCTTATTTCTTCTAAGCGGGTGCAGCAAAGACCAGTCGGCTTCTGATTCCGGTTATATTGCGCCGGATTCCATTTCCTTTGAGGAATATACCAGTCTTTTATTTCAAAGCGAAGTAACCTCCGATACCCTGACCCTTCACTATACCTTAAGCCAGCCGGAAGTCTATGGTATTACCGATTATAAAATTGCTCTGCCGGATTATTCTGCCGATGCCAGAAAGCAATCTGCCTTAAATATCGAAAATATCTCCTGTGGGTTACAGTCCTATGACTATGAGGTACTGACCACCGAGCAGAAGCTGACCTATGATATTTTAAATGACTATGTCTCTTCTAACCGCAGTCAGTCGGACTATACCTATTACCCGGAAATCCTGCGTCCTTCCACGGGATTTCCTGCCCAGCTTCCGATCCTGCTATCAGAATACCATTTCTATGACCGCAAAGATGTGGAGGATTATCTGACTCTGCTTTCACTGATCCCATCCTGCTTTGATTCTGTCTTAGATTATGAAACGAATAAAATCAATGAGGGACTTTTTCTTTCGGATACCCAGGCGGATACGCTGATTGCAGACTTAAATACCTTCTGTGATAACAGTTCTGAGCATTATCTGATTACTACTTTTCGTAATAAAGTAGCGGAACTTCCTGATTTAACAGCAGAGGAACAGGCTTCCTACTGTATCGAAAATGAAGCTGCTTTTAGAGAATATGTTCTGCCAGCCTATGAAGCTTTGCGGGATTTTCTGGTGGAGCACAAAGGTAGTGGCAGTAACTCCGCCGGACTTTGCTATTTTCCGGATGGCTCAGACTATTATGCTGCTTTGGTTTATGATGCCACCGGCTCTTCCCATTCCATAGATGAACTTTTAGAAATGACGGAAAAGCAACGGAAATCCGACCTTCTTGCCATCAACGGGATTGCTGCCAGTCATCCCGGCATTTCTCTTACTACCGATGATTTTCCGCTGAAGGATGCCACCCCGGAAGAGATGCTTACCTGTCTTTCTTCCGCTATTGCAAAGGATTTCCTGCCGCCGGTCTCAACGGATTTTTCTGTCCGCTCCGTGGATCCTTGTATGCAGGATTCCATGGCTCCCGCCTTTTATCTGACGGCCCCTATCGATGACATTTCCCATAATGTCATCTATATCAATCCCCGCAGCCACTACGAAGGCTTCGAGCTTTTCACCACACTGGCGCACGAAGGATTCCCGGGACATCTCTATCAGACTACCACTACGTCTGCCTCCGGCTGTGCACCCATCCGGAGTATTCTCAACTATCCCGGCTATGTAGAGGGCTGGGCAACTTATGTGGAAATGCTCTCTTACTCTTATGCCGGTCTGACGGAGGAAAAGGCTTCGCTCCTTATGCACAACCAGTCCGCTCTTTTGAGCCTCTATGCCACCGCAGATTTATCCATTCATGCAAAGGGTTGGACACTCAGTGACCTTAAGGACTTCTTAAGTGATTATGGCATCGACAATAAGGAAGCCGTCTCCGAAATCTACGACTATATCGTAGCAGAGCCGGCTCATTATCTCAAATATTATATTGGCTGCCTGGAATTCCTTCAGCTAAAGGACTACGCCAAAGAAACCTTCGGGGATTCCTATTCCGATAAACAGTTCCACCAGGCAGTGTTGTCCATCGGTCCTGCACCTTTTGATATTATCCAAAAATACTTAGAATACTATTGGTGAGCTATTGTACAATTACACCTGTTGCAATGGATTCCGGCTCTGATTCAAGACTGACACAGGTATTATCCAGTCTCAAAAAGAAAGGAATCTTCTTCTCTGTACGGTTCAATACTACAAAACTGATTTTATCCTCTTTCTGAAATGCTGTTACTTCCAGTTCGTCTGTATAACGTGTCATTCCAATCCGGATTGCTCCCGGCTCGATAAAATGACTGAAATGCCAGATGTATCCTGCAATATTACTTTCCATCACCACTTTTTTCTTTGTATCAAAGAGAAACGGTGCATCACAGAAATTTCCCACATGATTCGGACCACCCTGCTCATCCAGAAGCAGATTCCAGTCTAAAAATGTCTGCATTCCATTGTTTAAATTACCTATCATATCATGTGCATATTTCTGTGCATTCTTAAGATAATCGTTCGCAGCAAATTTACTGTATTCAATACATGCCTCGGATAAGAGCAGCTTTTTATCCGGAAAACGTTTTTTTATCATCTGCAATGCTTCGAAATGATCTCCACTGTACCAGTGGAATGCCAGACCTGCCACCATATCAGCTGTCTCTCCGGTAAAGATTGTCTCTGCCCATTCCAGCGCACGCTCTTTATTATGATCCCAGATATAAAGTTCTATATCATCAAGATGATGTTCTACCAGTGCAGGATGAAGATAATCTTTTATAAAATCCCGTTCTTCCTGTGCGGTATAAATGCAGGAATCCCATGGCTGCACTGCCTTTGGCTCATTCTGCATCGTCATTTTCGTCACATGATAGCCACGGTATCTGTACTCTTCTATATAACGACACAGATATTCTGCCCACCGTCTTTTATAAGCTTCTTTTAATTTTCCACCGTGATTTCTCTCTCCATTAGTCTTCATATATGCTGGCGGGCTCCATGGAGATAACATAATATCAAGTTTTGCACCATAGGATGCTTCTGCTGCATCTAATAATGGAAGAATATATTTTTCAACCCGTGCAAAAGAAAATTCTGCAAAATCTTTATCTTCTTCATCAGAATCTGCTTCATAATGCTCAATTGAAAAATCACAGCTGTCAATTGGAATCCGCACTAGATTGTATTTCATGTCATTTTTTCCAAAATAAGTCTCTACCAGCTTTTTCTTCTGGCTGTCATCTAACAGGGAATAGACATATCCAGCTGAATCCGTAACTGCTCCACCAAATCCCTCTATTTTCTGCATGGTAATCTGCGGATACAGATTAATTAGTTGATTCTCCTCTCCTCTATCATCTACAAATACATGATGCTCTTCTTTTGTTTCTTTTTTATTGCCTTTATATGTAGTTGTATAATAAGTCAGTTCCATAAACTTCCTCCTTTACCGCTCTTTTATCCGATATTCCTTCGGTGACATTCCTTTGATTTTCTTAAATACTTTGGAGAAATATTTTTCGTCATTAAACCCCACTTTATAAGCAATCTCATAATTTTTAAGGAAATTCTGCTCCAGATAACAGCACGCTCTTTCCACACGGATCTGATTCAGATAATCGGTAAATCCACATTTCAAATTCTGATTCATCAACGTAGAAAGATAGCCTGTGGATATCTGCAGATATTCCGCCACATCTGCCAACGTAAGACTGCTTGCGTAATTTTCTTTCATATATTCTTTGGCTTCACTCACTAGTGGATTCTCTTTTTCTTTATCGGCGGCTGCCTCAGACTGTTCTTTCACAGTCTCTTCTTTTCCAATATATTCATCTGCCAGATTATTCAGCAATGTAAGAATATCTGCTGCACGGACCGGCTTTAAAAGGTACTCTTTGGCTCCGAATTTGATTGCTTTCTGAGCATAAGTAAATTCATCATAACCACTTAGAATGACCGTAATCGGTCTTATCCCGGCTTTAGCTGCTTCCCGCATCACATCCAATCCCGACTTAATTGGCATCTGCACATCCAGTATCATCATGTCTGGCTGTTTTTGATAAATAACATCTAAGGCTTCTTCTCCATTTTCTGCTTCATAAATTTTACTGAAACGGTCTGTATGAAGTCTTAGATATTTCGCAACACCTTTACATATAACATCTTCATCATCTGCGATCAGTAATTTAATCCCCATTAATCTCCCTCCTCAAATGGAATCTCAAGTATTACAGTTGTCCCTTCTCCAACTGTGCTTTCTATTTTCAGAATATATTGCTCATGATACTTCAACTGAAGTCTTTCCCTGATATTTTTTATTGCATATCTTCCAATTCTCTGTTTGGAATAATTGACCGGTTCATTTTCCCATAAAGCATCTATCTGTTCCTGCTTCATTCCTACTCCTGTATCTTTTATTTCAAAATGAATACGGTCTCCGGTACGCGTTCCTGTTATGGTAAGTTTACACGGTTTGCTGACATTTTCAAAACCATGTACAATTGCATTTTCCACAAATGGCTGAATAATCAGTTTGGGAATCTTTGCATCTTTAATTTCATCTGCAATATGTAATTCGTAATTCAGCTTTCTTGGGAAACGCATTTTCTGTATCTTTAAGTACTCCCGGACCAGTTCGAATTCTTTTTCTACCGTAATTATGCTGCGTCCCTGGTTTAAAGTCAGCCGAAACAATGACGACAGTGATAAGATACTCTCTGCAATTTCATCATTACCTGCCTCTGTTGCCTGCCAGTACAAAGAATCCAGCGTATTATACAGGAAATGCGGATTTATCTGTGCCTGCAGTGCGGCCAGCTCACTTTCTTTTTCCGATAAGGTAATCACATAATTCTCATCAATCAGCTTCTTAATCTCTCCGACCATTGCATTAAAGCATTCCGCCACCTGTCCGACTTCGTCATTGGTTTCTACTTTTACCTGCTGCTCAAAATCACCGGCAGAGAATTTTAAAATGGCTTCGCTTACTTTTCGCAACGGATTGGTTACAAGATTTGAAATAATCATAAAAAACGGAAACATGCCAATCAACAGTCCAAACAGTAATGCCAGTGGCATATAAACGACACTTCTTATCTGAGCCTGCACCTGCTGTCTTGGTATAATCTTGCAGGTAATTGCTCCTTCTTTATTCAGCTGGGTACAAATGACTTCATAATCTCCCCAGATGAAATCCTTTTCCCTCTCTCTGTAATCCTGCTGACGGAATTCTTCTGCCGTCAGATATTTTTTTAATTTATCATCCACATCTCCAACGGTTACCAGTTCCCCCGTATGTGGATCTACGACCATTACGGCTTCTCCGCCTTCTTTCACCATATTGGTCATCAGTTCTTCAAATTTACTTTTTCCAACACCTATTACAATAAATCCAAGTCTTTTCTTATGTGACAGATCATAAATTTCCCTGCAGAGCACTACTTTATCTGAGAAATTAGCAAGATACGGTCCACTATCGTCTGCATCCACGCTTTTCCATATCATTCCAAGCTTTGTATCCACCGTTTCCTGATAAATCTGTGTCTGCCGTATATCTTCCATTGTGGAGAGATTTACACTTCCATCCATACCCCTTAAATAAGGTCTTATTCCATTTTCCGGATAGATAGCTATTGTCTTAATCTCTCCACGCATGGAAATCATATCCTGAACCACTTCCATTGGTCCATTATTCTGCCACAATCTTGCATCTGCATTATAAGGAGCAGAATCACGTTCCGATAATAATCCCCTTATCTCCTGGTTAATACAGATATAGGTTGTATAATCTTTTACATCCGATTGTAGCAGACTTATATTCTCTGCTAAGGATTCCACGTTGGCACGGTTACCTTCCAACCGGTCACTGGATGCCTGTTTATAATTATGTACCATCAGGATGCCGCAGATGAGAATCAGTACAGGCGTAAAGATTGCATATGCATAAATAATTAATTTTGCTTTTACACTCAGACCGTTTATCCATTTTCTAATCTTCTGCATCCCTCATGTACCCTCTCTTATCCTTTTACTGCACCCATGGCAACACCCTTGGTGATATGTTTATTCAATATAATATATACAATAACTGCCGGAGCTGCTGTCAATGCCATAACTGCAAACTGTACTGCGTAATTTGACGAATACTCACCGGTAAATTCAAGAACCGAGAATGGAAGTGTCTTCCATTTATCAGAGCTTAAATAGGTACTTGCCATCATAAATTCATTCCAGTTATTTAAGAACGTCATGATTGCTACAGTTGCAATGGAGGATTTTAACATTGGTGTAATAATCTGGAATAAAATACGATATATTCCACAACCATCCATTACTGCTGCTTCCTCTAACTCTACCGGAATGGATTCCATAAAGCTTGTCATTAAGAACAATCCCTGTGGAAGTGAAAATGCAACATATGGTATCAACAATGCCCAGATGGTATCTGTCATTCCCAGGCGGCTGTAAATCTTATAATTCGGAAGCAGTGTCGCATGAATCGGAATCATCAGTCCCATTAATAAAAGTGTTTTTACGAATGTACTTAATTTCCATTTCATTCTACGGCATGCAAATGCCGACATAATAGATACTACAATTACAAGAAGCACTGCTAATCCATTGATTAAAATACTATTCTTCAGATACCAGAGGAAATTACCATCTACAAAAGCTTTTACGTAATTGCCCCACTGGATTTTCTTCGGCATTACCAGAAGTCCGTTGGTAAACATTTCTGAACTGCTCGCCAGTGAAAAATCTAACAGCCAGATTAATGGAAATATCTGTATTACCGCAACTATAATAAGTATAACATACAGGATTGGTTTCGACAGCTTCTTTTTCTTCTTCTTACTTCCGATCATTTCCATAATTATGCGACCTCCTTTACTTTAATTTTTGCTTCTCTTTCTTCAAAAATCTTATTTAAAATTACAGTTACTAACAGACAGATAATAATGAATACCACACCGATTGCATTTCCATATCCATATTTGTATGCTTTAAATGCCTGCTGATACAGATAGTTTGCTGCAAATTGTGTACTATTTCCCGGACCGCCATTGGTTAACAGATATACCGTCTCCATCTGCTTTAATGCAGAAATAACAGCCATGGTTACATTTACCTGAATAACCGGCTTCATCTGTGGTAATGTAATCTTAAAGAAGGTCTGTATCTGTGTCGCTCCGTCAATTGCTGCTGCTTCATACAATACCGGATCAATATTTTTAATTCCGGTGTAGTAAATTAACATTCCCCATCCAAATCCATGCCAGATTAAGACGATTAAGACTGCCCATATTGCTGTGTCATAATTGAACCAGTTAATATCACCTTTTCCGCCAAAGGCTTTGATAATGTTATTCAGCAATCCAAAATCCGGATTGTAAATGAATTTCCACAGATATGCGATAACTGCTACGGAAATTACATTTGGAATAAAGTATACGCAGCGGAAGAAGTTCTCTCCTTTTCCTCCGAGCTTATCGAGGACTGCTGCTACGATCATTGCCAGCGGATGCTGGATAAAAATAAATCCGATTGCTAAAAGCAGTGAGTTCCGAAGTGATGTTCCAAAGGCTGCATCATGGAACAGATTTTTGTAATTCTCCCACCCAACAAACTGATAAGAGCCCATTCCTGAGTAGTTGGTAAATCCATAATATACACTGAGGCAGATTGGAGCTAATATTGCAAATACAAATAAGAATAACCCCGGAAGTACCAGACTCAGAATAACCCACTTGTTACTGTAAAGTTTCTTCACTATATTTTCCCTCCCTATGTTTTTTCTTTATAAAAATTATAGCAACCGGGCCATGTGGTTTACAGATACCAGTCTTTAGAAAAGGTGTAATATTTTCACATACCTATATATGTTTTTTTCTCCTGCATGCATAAAAAAAGAGGAACCGCAGATTGATCTGCGGCTCCTGATAGGGTATGTAATTAAAAGAATTTGGAGAATGCTATGAAATTAATTTTGTTTACTGGCAGGCTTTTCCGATAGAAGAAAGGAAATCGTCTACGCTCATGCTTCCATTGGAAACACTCTGGATCTCACTTTCAATGCCTGTCTTAAATGCAGATGGTCCACAGTCATTGATTGGGGTTCCGGATACACTTGTTGCATTATTTACTGCATCTACAAACTGCATCTGTAATTCTGTTTCATCACCTGTCATATATGCTGACTGATCCTGTGCAGACATTCCTACACCATTTTCCCAGCCATATTTGGAAAGTTTATCCGGCTGATACATATAATTTAAGAATTTGATTGCTTCATCTTTGTGTTCAGAAGATGCGGATACTCCATATCCACCACCATTCCATGCTGCGATATCTGTTGCAGTTCCTTTTCCACCGTCTACTACCGGCATGGTAAATACACGGATGTTGGTTCTGATATCTTCGTCAATATCTTCATTCAATGCCATGGATGCATCCCAGCTTCCCATATAATACATGGCAGCCTGACCATTGATAAAAAGATTCTGTGCAGTTGCATAATCCTGTGAATCATATCCATTCTGGAATAATCCTGCATCTGCTGTTTCTTTCAGTAGTTCTGTTGCTTTTACAATGCTTGAATCTGTAAAATCACCAGTTGCTACTGCATTGCTTACAATACTGGAATAATCACTTCCTGCTACTTTGTAAAGTAAATCAGATAAATAAACTGCCATTGGCCATCCATCTCCACCATCCATTGCCAGTGGAATATAGCCTGCATCCTTGATTGTTCCTGCTAATTCCAACAGTTCATCATATGTCTTTGGAACTTCCCAGCCATTGTCTTCAAACATTTTCTGATTGTAATAGAATCCGGCAACATCTGTATTTCTTGGAAGTCCATAAAGTTTTCCATCTTTCTTGAATCCTTCTAAGGAACCGGATACGAATCCATAATCATCATAATCTGACTCATTTAATTCTGCAAGTACTCCTGCATCCAACACTTCGTCTAAGAATGCCGGCTGTCCCCAGATACTTACAACATCCGGAAGTCCTTCCATGGAGTATGCTTTGAATTTTGTCTTATAAGCTTCTTCATCCAAAGCTTCTACTTCGATTTTTACATTTGGATTCTCTTCCATGTACTCATCAATAATTTTCTGTTCTACCAGTCCCTGACCATTTTTACGGTCTGGCAGGTTGGAGAATACCTTCAATGTAATTTCATCCCCGCTTGAACTTCCTGCTTCTGCGGATGGGCTCTTCTCGGAACCATCACTACTTGCTGTAGTATCTTTTCCGCCGCATCCTGCAAGCATTGCTGTTACCATTGCTGTTGTTAATAACACTGATACAATTTTTTTCCTCATCATAATACCTCCTTTTTTCAAATGTCTCTCTTCATTTGATGATTCTATTCTAGCATTCACTTTTTTTGAAAAACAGTCATCAAACTTTCAAAAAAGTGCAATTTTTTAATATAATTTTGTTCTTTATACGATAAATTTACCCAAAGTCTCGATTAAACGGCTGGCTCTTTCTCTCAAATTTACAGATGCTTCTTTTAATTCTTTTACTGCACCCAGCTGGGAATCTGCACTCTCATATACTTTAACGGAACATTCTGCCGTTTCCCCGGACACTTCGGAAATGCCTTCTATTGCTTCTAATGTCTCAGAACGGGAGCTATCCATTTCCGATACATTATTGCTGATTGTATCCAATGCAATTAACAAAGAGGCTACCTGCGTATCTATCTGCCGGAAGGACTGCGTCGTCTCTTCTACTGCACCACTTTGTGTAGAAACTATTTCTTCTGCTTTTCGTGCAATTTCTGCCACTTCTCCGGTCTTTTCCACGATTTCTGCTACAATATCCGATATCTGTCCTGCTGATACCAGACACTGATCCGATAATTTACGGATTTCTTCTGCAACTACTGCAAATCCTTTTCCTGCCTCCTGGGCACGGGCTGCTTCAATAAATGCATTCAGGGATAACAGGTTGGTCTGCTCTGCAATCTGGTTAATTGCTGCGACAATCTCATTAATTGCTCTGGAACGTTCTTCCAATTCCTCAATTGCATCAATTACGCTGCGGGTTATCTCTACCGTAGATTCCGCACTGCTGGTCAGTCCCTGTACCGATTGTATGCCAGATTCAATCGTTGTTCCTGCAGAAGATGTAAGATTACTTATTTCCTGTGCATGCAGACTTACATCTGCTATTTTACCAGATAATGCATCCATCTGTGTCAGACAGTTTTCTGCTCCATTGTCAAGTTTATTTACTCCTGTTTCTATACATTCCACTGCCTCCTGTATGTTCTGAGAGGTCTTTAAGAAAGTGCCGGACGCTTCATTGACATAACCTGCTGCTTCATTTAACTGGTTACTCACTTCATTGACATGGACAATCAGTTCCTTTACATGTTCTACGGTATGATTGATTCCTTCACACAAAAGCCCGAATTCATCCTGTTTTCTCGTAGTCAGATGTATCGTCAGGTCTCCGTCTGCTACTTTACGCAGTTTGCGGAGAATATAATGTATCGTTCCGGACATATTCTGCGCAATCATTACGCCAAGTATAAGTGCAACAACGGCAAAACAGATGGAAAGAATTACCGTCAATGTCCGGATCTGTGCTGCTTCTGCCATAATATTCTCTTCCGGCACCAAGGCACATAAAAGTGCATCTTTTTCCGGAATCCGGCTGCTTAGGAAAAGATACTTCTTTCCATTTATCTCTGTCATTGTACTAAATGTCTCATCCTCTGTAGAAAGTGCCTCCTTATAAAATCCGGTGTCATATATCATGGTACTATCCGGAATATTGTCTTCCTGTCCATAAAATTCCTGTCCGTCACTGGTCACCAGCACCGTATAACCGCCGGTTCCCGGATTTAAGGATTCCATGACTTTCCGCAGATAGGAAGCGTCCATATCAATAAGAATTGCACCCTTTTGTGCATTATAATTTTTTACAAGACGGATGCTATAGGTACTGCTATCTAATCCAAGTACTTCATCCGCTTCTTTATCCTGCCCGAATATCAGCCAGTCAGTGGAATCTGCTGCCATTTTCTGTCCCTGTTGTGTTTCTACATATTCCGAATATCCGGCACTGTTTACCGGATTTGTATTATCGGAAATACTTTTTCCACCCTCTGCCAGAAAAACAATTCCACTGACTTTCTCGTCTACCACTGTCTTTGTATTTACTTCATCTGTAACCTTTTTCTTCTGGCTCTTTTCCTCTGAATCTGTATACATTCCGGAAATGTATTTCTGCATCTCTGTATCCGTAAGATACCGCTTGAATTCATCTTCCTCACTAGATACTGCAAGCCCGATGCACTGCTGCATCATATTTATGGTCTGCTCGACCGATTCTTTATACTTGCTTACAATTGCGTATGAAGATTTGTTATAGGAAACCAGCCCCAGTATAACGATTCCGGCTACCGGAACCAGAAATCCCAAAATCAGTTTCATCGCAATCGTCTTGTAAAAAGGCAGTTCCTTTTTTTCTTTCTGATCTCTTTTGTGCATACATAATCCTCCTTTTCTTCCCTTTTAAAGTCACCCTTTTCCCGACACTTTCTCCATTATCTGGTTGATATTATTTATCGTATCATTGACTTTTTATAAAAAATAGTCGAAAGCTTTTTAAAAAAGTGGATTATTTTCATATTACACAAAAATGGGACAATGGCTGCTCTCTGTCCATTGTCCCTTATATTGGTTTCCTGTTATTCTTCCTATTCTTTTAACAATGCCTGATAGACATCCCGCTTACTGATGCCGCGGTCCTTTGCCACCTGCTTCATGGCTTCCTTTCGTTCCATGCCGGAAGCCTCATAATGTGCCATATGTTCCTCGATGGAAAGGCTCTCCCAGGCTTCTCTTGCTTCCTGCTCCTTTGTCTCAAATGTCTTTCCAGAAATAACTAAAACGTACTCTCCTTTTGGTTCGTTGTCCTTATAGAATCTTATGACATCTTCGAATGTCGTTTTTGTCGTGTTCTCATATCGTTTGGTCAGCTCCTTGCAGACCGTTAATTCACGGTTTCCAAGAACTTCATAAAGCTCCTTTAAGGTCTTTAGAAGATGGTGTGGTGCCTCATATACAATCATGGTTCGGCTCTCCTGCGCCAGCTCCTCTAAGACTCTGGCACGTTCTTTTTTATCCCTCGGAAGAAATGCCTCGAAAGCAAATCGTCTGGTGGGAAGTCCCGACATGGTCAATGCAGTAATGCAGGCTGCCGGTCCCGGAAGGGAAGTTACTTCGATGCCATTCTCATAACAGATTCGAACCAGTTCTTCTCCCGGATCTGAAATACCCGGTGTTCCGGCATCTGTTATCAGGGCAATATTTTTGCCTTCCTGTAATTTCTCTACCAGCTTGTATGCCTTTTCAATTTTGTTATATTCATGATAGCTGGTCATCGGTGTCTTAATCTCAAAATGATTTAAGAGCTTAATGGAATTTCTCGTATCCTCTGCCGCTATTAAATCTACTTCCTTTAAGGTACGCAATACCCGGAACGTGATGTCCTCTAAATTTCCAATGGGTGTTGCACACAGATACAGTTTTCCTGCCATAATCTATCCTCTTTTATTTAAGTGGTATTATATATCTTCTTACTCCGCTTTCTTCGCATTTTCATAAATGCGCGGCAACATCTGATAGAGTATGATGCCTGCTGCCACAATACCAATGGAAATAAACTGGGAAGTAGAAAGGAATCCCACGCTTCCGCGGTAATCACTTCTTAAAAATTCCACACCAAATCTTCCGATTCCATAGAACATTAAGTATAAGGATGCCACTCTGCCTTTTTTCGGCTTACGCTTTGCATAAGCAAGCAGCATCAGGCAAATCATGAAGTCTCCTGCAGATGAAATAAGCTGTGTCGGTATCAGCTTGACTCCATTTGGAGCATAGTCGGAATGGGTAAAGGTGATTCCAAACCAGCTGTCCGTTGCTTTTCCGTAACAACAGCCTGCAAAGAAGCATCCGATTCTTCCAAAGCCCTGTGCCAGTGCTACTGCCGGCATAACAAGGTCAAAGTATTCGATGAAAGATACCTTCTTTATCCTGCAGTAAAGCCAGGATACTAAGATTCCTCCAATAATTCCTCCATATACTACATAACCGTTTTTAAAGTCCCAGAGAATGGATGGGTCTTTGATAATCTCCGGAATCTCTACAATATAATAAAGCAATCTGGTTCCCACCAGTCCGCCGATGATGGCACACCAGAAGATTCCATAAAGGATATCTCCGCTTTTTTCCATTTTCATCTTTTTTCCACGGTAATAACACATCGCATATGCGGCTAAAAATCCAAGTCCAATCATCAGTCCATACGTATGAAGTGTCAACGGTCCAATTGTTATCTCATTAAACATATGTCTTTCCTTTCTTTCATTACAAATCATAAATCTCATATATTTCATCGGTGTATACATTCGGTTCCTTGTATACAATCAGCGGCTTCTCCACCGTCATACGGGAACGCCCGCCTCTGCAGCCTTCGATAAGTACCATGTTCGGCTCCCGGTCTGCATATGGATATACCAGCCGCATCCGCTTTGGCTCGATGCGATGCTCATGCATACAACAGATGATTTCTGTCAGACGAAACGGACGGTGTACCATAAAAAAATGTCCCCCCGGCTTTAGTATTCTCGCACTCTCCCTCATAATATCCGTAAGATTGCACAATATTTCATGGCGGGCAATTGCCTTTGCTTCCTCCGGATTCGTAAGACCGTGCTTTCCTATCATATAAGGCGGATTTGTGGTTATAATATCAAAAGAAGATGCCCCAAAGATCTTCGAGGCATCTTTTATATCTCCTGTTACGATATCGATTTTATCCGTCAATCCATTTAACGCAACGCTTCTTCCTGCCATGTCGGCACTGTCCGGCTGAATCTCAAGCCCGGTAAAATGCTCTCCGGGAGTCTTCGCCTCTAATAGGATAGGAATCACTCCCGTTCCGGTTCCAAGGTCTAACACTCTCTGTTTCGGCTTTACCTTTACAAAAGCACTTAAGAGTACCGCATCCATTCCAAAGCAGAACTGCTTCGTATCCTGAATGATACGATAACCCTTGCGATTCAGCTCGTCCACACGCTCATCCGGTTTTAATTGAATCTCATTACTTGACGTCATTAATCTTAGACTTTCCTCCCTTATCCTCTAAGGCTTCCAGCTCTTTCATCTCTTCCGGAGAAAGTTTGATATTGTCTCTGCGTCTTCTTGGCTTGAACTTCAGCTCTTTTACCTTATATTCCCGAAGTTCTTTCTCATCATTTACTTCGATTAAGACCTTCACCAGCTGACGCAATACGTTAATGCTCTGTACTTCACCTTTACATCCATCAATTGTGGTAACGGTATCACCCACATTCGGAAGACGGCTGTTTAAATATTCGTATGTTTCAGCCTCATTTTTCAGACAGCACATCAGTCTGCCACATACACCGGAAATCTTAGTCGGATTTAAGGACAGGTTCTGCTCCTTTGCCATCTTAATAGATACCGGAGCAAAATCAGCCAGATAGGATTTACAGCATAATTCTCTTCCGCAGATTCCAATTCCGCCTAAAATCTTGGTCTCGTCTCTCACTCCAATCTGGCGCAGCTCAATTCTGGTACGGAATACTGCTGCCAGATCTTTTACCAGTTCACGGAAATCAATTCGTCCGTCTGCGGTAAAGTAAAACAGAAGCTTATTGTTATCAAAGGTATACTCTGCTTCTACCAGCTTCATTTCAAGCTTATGCTTTGCGATTTTCTCAAAACAGATTTTGTATGCTTCTTTTTCTTTCTCTTTATTTCTCTGCTCGGTCTTATCGTCCTCCGGTGTTGCCACGCGGATGACCGGCTTCAATGGCTGAACCACTGCTTTATCGTCTACCTCTTTCGGGGCAATCAGCACGGTTCCGTACTCTATGCCACGGGCAGTCTCCACGATAACATGGCTGCCTGCCGCCATCTTTGCTTTACCCGGGTCAAAATAATATATCTTTCCGGCTCTGCGGAATCTGACTCCAACTACTTTTGTCATTCTAATTCTCCTTTATTGTCAGCAGCAACAATTCCATCACCAGGTCAAAGTTGACATTTGCCGTAAGGCGCACCTTTGCCTTTTCCAACGCTTCTAATATTGCTTCAATTCCACTGTAGGAACTCTTGCTTGCCTGCTTCTTTATGTCATAGACTTCATCCTTAAATATCAGTCCATTTACATCTGTTGTTGCTTTATATAATAAAATGTCCCGAAACCAGATCATCATGATATCAAGATAATCGTTGATTTCCATTTTATATTCGTTAATCTGTTTGATGGCTTCCTTAAATTCATAAAGCTCAATCTCATGGATTCGCTTTAATAACTGCACGGCTGCAGCTTTCAGCTCCTGAAAATCATCCGAAGATGCCAACGCCATTGCCTTTCCCACATTTCCCTGGGCAAATGCCACACACACATCCGCCTGATAATCCGGCACTTTACAGTGCTCCATCAGATATTTTTTGATTTTATCATCGGAAACTACCTTAAGGTTCAATACCACACACCGGGAAAGAATCGTCGGTAAAAATGCATCCGCATTGGTAGTCAGCAGAATGATAACCGCATATGCCGGCGGCTCTTCGATGGTTTTTAACAGTGCATTCTGCGCCTGCTGGTTCATTTTCTCTGCTTCATCTACAATATAAATCTTATATCTGCTACTGTATGGCTTCACATCTACATCATTTACAAGCTGGCTGCGGATATCTGCAACGGAAAGCGTATTCGGCTTCTCATGTGTGACATAAATGATGTCCGGCTGGTTGTGGTTCACTGCCTGCTTACAGGAATGGCACTCCATGCAGGGCTCAATGCCGTGCTGTTCACACTGCAGGGTCTGGGCAAATGCCTCCGCCAGCATTTTCTTGCCGGATTTGTCCGGTCCGTTCAATATATATGCATGGGATATTTTATCCATTTTTATTGCATTCTGTAAATGCTCTATAATCTGTTCATGTCCAATGATTTCTGCAAATCCTGCCATGTGCGCTCCTTTCTCCTGAAGCTTCCTGCTGTCTTAGGCTGTCCTGTTTTTACGTGAAAATATCCAACAATAATCCTGCAATTTCCCCGATTTTATCCAATATGGTAATGTGGTCCGACTCATCCTTCACCAGCTCTTCTGCCAGTTCGTCTAAGTTCTTATCCACCAACTTGACGATTCCATAGACACGATGACGGCCTTTCCGGTCGAGAAAGTTCTCTCTGGAAAATTTATGGGAACGGGTTACGACTTCATTTAAGAAATCCTTCACCAGTCCGCGGTATTTCTTCATGTCCCGGATGTCCATATGCTGTGCAATAAGATTACCCTGCTTGGTAATGTCATCTAAGAGGCTGTTCAACCGCTGCTGAAGCTCCTGCTCTTCGATTGCACTGGTCAATGTAAATTTAAAGCTGCCGTCTCCGGTGTCTACCGGCGTGGTTCCGGTGGTCTGATTCACCGGTGCAGTGTCGTTTACTCTAATCTCCATTTTATCACCTATCCATTATATGATAGCACAAAAGCTGCAATTTCCTCTACTGTCTTTTGCAGATTATCATTCTCAAAATGTCTGGTAATTCCTGCCTTTTCCAATGCTTCTTCTGCAAAATCCGCATCATCTGCAAGAAATCTCCTGCAAAGCTCTGTATACTTTGGCTTATCCTGCATCCGCTCCCGGTCCAATGCCCGCTGCAGGCGTAAACCATCTTCTACTTCTATATATATCGGTACGATTGCGTCTTTTCCATAATAGGCACAAAGCTGTGTATACACGGCAAGGGTGCCAATTAGAAGATAACTGTGCTCCGACAGATTGACCTGCCCGTCTGCAATTGTGGCATAGCGCCAGATTCCGTATATAGTATCATATGCGCGCTGCTCTATGACTTTTCCTTCTTTTTCGAGCTTCAAAAGCCTTTGTTCATCAATAAAATGATACTCTACGCCCTCCGCCTCGCCGGCACGGATCGGCCGGGTAGTATATGGTACAATCGTCTGAAGCTGCAACGCTTTCTCATCCCGCAGCATCTTATATATGGTATCTTTTCCTGTTGAGCTCTTGCCCATCAGGCAGAAAATCTTTCCCATGTGTAAATCTCCTGTTTCTACGGTTTTGCCGTCTGTTTTCTAGTATAAAATAATTTTCAGGAAATGACAACTTTTATCTTTCCGTCCTCAGTCACGCCATGAATACGAAATGCATTCTCCCGGCAGGTTTTTATCACTGCCACCGCCTCTTTGGAAATCTCTTCTCCCGGCACCAACATCGGGATACCCGGCGGATAAAGATAGACAAATGCTCCTGCCGTCTTGCCAACACTTTCCTTCATCCCCATTTCCGCTGTCTTTGCATCCAGCGCTTCTGCAATGGATATGCGGACCGTCCGCTTTGCATAGGCTTCGGTCAGAAACTGCGGCGTTATTGTTCTTCTTGCTACGGCTTCTTTTTTATCAATTTCTTCCAGTGCCGCATACAGCCGGTCAAAACCTTCCTCGCTGTCAAAAATACTGGTCATTGCCAGCGCATAATCTCCCTGACACATCTCTAACTGCAAATGGTATTTCTCCCTGAGCAGCTGATACAGCTCTTCCCCGGAAAGTCCGGCTTTCGTGGCACGGAGTACCAGCTTCGACGGGTCTTTGGCAAAGCCTTCTGTCTCTTTTAAATCCACTTCTCCCATGACTTCCACATTAGAAAAATGGGATGCTTTTTCATAAAAGTCTTTCAGATGCTTCTCATATGCATCAAAATACTTCTCTTTCTCTTCCGTCAGCAGACGCACACATTCATCTATACTGGCCAAGAATAAGTAGGATGGAGAACTGGTTTCATAGATATTTAAGAACCACTCCAACCGTTCCTTCTTTATATAAGAAGAATTCCAATGCAGAATTGCAGTCTGTGTAGGTGCCGGAAGCGTCTTATGCAGGCTCTGGATTACCACATCTGCTCCCAGCGTAATAGCTGATTTTGGGAAATACGGATGAAAGCCAAGATGCGCACCATGAGCTTCGTCCACAATCAGCGGAATCCCATGCTGATGGGCAATTTCTGCTATTTTTTCTATATCTGATACGATTCCATCATAGGTTGGTGATGTAAGAAACACAGCCTCAATACTTTCATCCGCTTCTAATGCAGCTTCTACCTGCTCCGGCAGTATTCCACCCTGTATCCCGAATTCTGTAAAGACCGGATAGAGATATGTCACCTGTAACTCTCTTAAATATGCTGCATGATATGCTGCCTTATGGCTGTTTCGTGCCATCAGAAGATGTCCCTTTTTCGGTAATGCGGCACTGAGTGCTGCTAAAATACCGCAGGTACTTCCATTTACCAGAAAGAAAGAACTCTTTGCGCCCCATAATGCGGCTGCCCGCTCCTCGGCTTCCTTTATGATTCCTTCTGCGGCATGTAGATTATCAAATCCATCTATTTCTGTAATGTCATATGTATAAGGATTGATGTCACAATCCAGTCTCCGCTTATGTCCCGGCATATGAAGGGGATACATATCAGAGGATGCCAATTTACATAATTCGTCTTTTATATATGTCATGGTTCACCTGGTCTGTTATTATGGTTTCATACTCTTTGAATAATGGCTGATTTTCTAATTGATATACCTATTTCTATAGTACGGCTTGAAAGGGGAAAAGACAAGGGATTTTTCCCGCCAGAAACGACTTTCGGGTGACCGCTTTGAAAGCAGCCACCCGAATCTATATGATAACTTTACACAACTCAAATTTTTTATCGATACTCCTTACTGGGTAGTTTACCACTTTTTTCCAACACAAACTTTACGCTTTTGTTGTTGGTTTTCGTTGGTTTGTATTGTTTTTTGTTGTTTTAAAGGGGTTTTTGAGATATAATAAGCTTAATTTTAAAGATGCCTTGTGAAATGTTATTTTATTGAAACGATATATGAGTAAATCAGGAGGACTTATACATGGAAAAAACGCTCCACATTTTATTGATCGAAGATGATATGGACACCTGCAATCGTATTTCAAACTATATTGCATCCAAAGATAATATGGATTTAGCCGGCGTCACCAATAATTCTTATGTTGGCATTCAATATGTACAGAATACGCTTCCTGACGCTGTTATTCTTGATCTGGAATTGCATCATGGCGGCGGAAACGGACTGTTTTTCCTCTCTGACTTAAATAAACTGGGCTTAGAGAAAAAGCCTTATATTCTTGTTACCACTTACAACTCCAGCAAAATCACACTGGAATCTGCCCGAAGACTTGGTGCTGATTTTATTATCGGCAAATATGAAGATTCGTATTCTCCGGAATCTGCTGTTGATTTTCTCGAACAGCTTCTTCCTATGATTGAAATGACAGAATCCACATCCAATACTTCTTATATGAAAGATAATCAAAAAGATTTAGAGCAGGGACTTATCCGCAGAATCCACCGGGAACTGGAGCTCATTGGTATCAGTCCAAAGGTTGTTGGTTACAAATATCTGACCGATGCCATTATGATAACAATTGATGGACCGACCACAAACATTTCCCAGATTCTTGGTAACAAGTATAAGAAGAGTAATTCCAGTGTGGAACGTGCCATGCAGAATGCCATTAACCGCGCATGGAATTCCAATGACACCGAAACTCTTCTTAACTGCTACACTGCCCACATTAATCCTGACCGCGGAATGCCTACCATTAAGGAGTTCATTTACTTTTACGCGGAAAAGATTACGGATGGACGTTAATGTTTGATAAACTGCTTGATAAAATCTAATAACCAATCCATTTCTATTCCTCCTTTTCAAAAATGTAAGGAGATTATAGAAAAATTCGGAACATTTCTTAGGTTTAAAATCGGGTTGGTTTTTATATGATTTTTAATACATTTATATGAGGTATTGTATGATTCAAAATATAATTCGTTGGTTCTTTGACCTTTTATGTTGCTACTATTTATATTTTAAATTATTAAATTTTAAACTTTCGCAAAAGAAATATGCTATTCTTCTTTCTTTTATATTCATTGGTGAAGCTTTCCTATTTAATTTTATCAATGCATGTCTGCCTCTATTTGCAATCCCTGTCTTTGTCCTTTTAAATGCTTTTATACTTACTTTGGTAACTAAGATACAGCTTACATTAAGTCTGCTATCCTTTACCATTTCTCTTAGTGTAAATTTCATTTTTCTTGCAATTTCAGGTGTTCTTATAGGATTCGCACTATTACCCTTCTTTTATGGAAATTACAACCTGCCATATGCTCTGATTCAAATTTCAGGTGGACTTCTTGAATTGCTCTTAATATTCCTTCTTTTCAAAATCAAAAGGCTCCGCCGTGGCATGCCATTTCTCTATCAAATCGGCTCTTCTGCCACAGGTTTTATCTTAAGCTGTTTTATTCTGCTCATTGTTACCATAATCAGCTTTTATGATTCAATTCCTGACATGCAGTTCCTCTTTCTCCTCATTGCCCTTTTCCTGATTGGACTTCTGCTTTATTGCTGGTGGCGGTTCCGGATTACCCGTGACTACCGGGAGAAGCTGCGGCAGGCGGAGCTTAAGGCTTTACAAAATGAACTCATTGAGAAAGATAACCGCATCCGGAAATTAGAGGAAAATAATGATGCCCTGGCTAAGATTATTCATAAAGATAACAAGCTGATTCCGGCAATGGAACTTGCTGTCTGCGAATATTTAGAAGCTGGAACCACAGACGGTGATACCAGAAAGAAGGGCGAACAGCTTGCCAGCGGGTTAAAGACCATGGCACAGGATCGGAAAGGTACGCTGAACTCCTACCGCCATGATGAACACGCTCTTCCGGTGACCGGGGTCTGTGTTTTAGATGCGCTTTTTACCTATATGCAGCAGCGCGCCCTGGCGCAGAACATCAACTTTTCCCTGCATATCACAGGCAATATTGTAAAAATGACGGAAGATGTCATTTCCGGGGAAGACCTTTCCCACCTTCTGGCGGATTTGCTGGAAAATGCTATGATTGCCATTGGTGATAACGAGGTGCGCAGCCTTTCTGCTTACCTTTGCCATAATGAGGACAGTTGTACCATAGAGATTTCCGATAGCGGAAATGCCTTTGATGTGCAGCTCTTTGAGGACTTTGGTCAGACCCGGCACACCACCCACAAGGACAGTGGCGGCAGCGGAATCGGTCTTATGGACATCTGGAAGATAAAGAAACAGTACTGTGCATCCCTGCACATCATCGAATATGCGCCGGGAACTTCCACATTTACGAAAAAAATTTCCCTGGTCTTTGACCGGAAAAATCACTATCTGATTCAGACCTACCGCCGTAATGAAATTGAACGGGTACATATACGAAATGATATGTTTGTTTTACAGTCAGACTGATTTATGTTATGATGGAAGAACTTTTGAGAAGGTAAAATGTTACATGAGGTAAATGTTATGAGTCATGCACTGGTTATACTATGTGGTGGAAAAAGTACAAGAATTGGAACGGACAAGGCTTTGCTCCCTTTTGGGGACTGCTGCCTGATTGAATATCTGGTCCGGAAATTTCAGCCGGATTTTCCGAAAATCTACCTTTCTGTCCAGCAGAAAAATGATTATGCGCATCTGAATCTTCCGGTGACAACCATTGGAGACATCTATGGAAATGCCGGTCCGCTGTCCGGTATCTTCAGTGCACTTTCCATGATTTCTGAGGAACGTGCCTTCTTCATTTCCGTAGATACACCTTTTGTAGAACCGGCACTGGGGCTTTACCTGCTGTCACAGCCACAGGAACATCCTATCTGGGCGATTGAGCGTGCCAATGACCAGTTGGAGACTCTTTCCGCAGTCTATTCTAAAAGCTGCATTCCGCAGGTGGGAAAAGCCATGCTCTTTCACCAATATTCCTTTAACCGGCTTCATGAGAAATGCAATGCCGGCTATATCCCGGAAAACGAGCTGGCAAATATATGTCCGGTTCCACTGAATGAACAATTTTTTAACATCAATACCCGCACCCATTATTATCATGCCTTAAAGCTGCTTTCCGAACGGGGAGAGCTTTTTGATGAAGACAGCAATCTGGAGCTTCCGGCAACAGGCAATATTGCTACTTTTATTCCCGTGGTATCGCTGGTGGGGGATTCCATTATTGATAAAAAGACCTTCTGCATCCAGCTATTGGAGGCATTAAAAAAAGATGGCATTAAGGCTGCCATCTTTGATTCAGAAAAAGATTTTTCCAATATTACAAATGTAGACCTCATCCTCACCTGCGATTTAGAAGATGAAGACTGCTTTAAAATCGAGCTTTTGAGCAGTGAGTTAAATGAGACTCCGCTGCATCCCCTTTCCGGTCTTGTTGCTATCGCCAGTGATTTCGGTTACAAATGCGAAGAAGTTCCTTGCTTTGACTTCCGCAAGCCAAAGTCACTTCTTGGCTTCTTAAAGACGCTGATCCGCGACTATAGCCATTAAGTATCTACAGGAAACGGCAAAGCTCCGGCATCCAGTCTCCGATAAAAATTTCATCTTTGATAATTGCACGCCAGACTGGTGGAAAGAAGGCTTCCAAAAGAGTCATCACTTCCGCCCAGTCCGGCTCTTTTTTTCGCTCCCGCTTTAAGTATGCCGCCCATTTCCGCTTCATATAAGTATAATCCTTATAGTGAAGGACGGTATCCAGCCGGTCTTTTCCAAAGGCCAGCTCTCTCTTTGTTCCAATTTCAATAATCTGCTGCTCAACCTTTCTGCCATCTAACGCCTCTTTCTTTAAGATTCCATAAATTTCTTCATAGCAGGACAGGTCGTTGATTAATTCCATTTTCTCTAAAATTTCCACAAAATTCTCTGCCACAACCTGCTCATAAGGATATTGCAGAAACTTTATTACCGTATTCTCCTGTAAGAAAAATGGCAATTCTCCATGGGCAGGCTGCATCTGCTCGTCCCGAAGCTCCTGAAAACGCAGGGTAATGGGAACTTCATGCTCCTTTGATTTTGCCAGCACCTCTATTTGATAGCTTCCCGCCCTTTCTTTCTCTATCTGATAGACATACTCCGGCTTCCGGCTTAACACCTCTTTCATGAGCTGCCCTAACTGCATTTCCGTTAAATGCTCATCCTTTACCACCTGATAATAATAGGAAAGGGAAAAGACTCTCTTCCGGCGGTAATTCTCCACACCGAGGCTGCTGCCATTTCTAAGATAAAGCTTCTCTGCAAATGTTGATTTACTTATCTGATATAGAAAATACTCGGTTACTGCAGAAGGAAGCAGGTCCACAAAAGGGATTTGCAAGTCCTCACTTCTCTGCCGGATCAATGATTCTCTCAGTATGCACTCTGCCACTACAGCCACACTCCAATTCTGCTCTGAATCTTTGCCACAACCTTGCGGGCTCTGGCATATTCCATTAATTTTGCAATATCTTTCTTTGGCTCATTGATAAATGCCAGCAGCGCCTTCTTTAAATCCTCCCGCTCCAGACGTTCCTCGTACTTGAGGCAGTCACAGATAAGACGCTCTTTTTCATAAATCTTCATCTCGCCACCGGCAAAAGGAATGGCCGTTACACCAAGCTCCATGACTTCCGGCTCTGTATAATATGGTTTCACCACCGGGTATTCCATGCGGAACCTTGACTTCGAAGTATTCTTGCTGATGGCAATACTCCATTCATAAGGACGCTTCTCAATATAACCGTAATAGTAAAGGGCGCTGTCCATACATAAGATCCCATCCGGAAACAGTCCCAGAATAATTTCTTCCTGCGGCTTCTCTTCATACCCCATGGAATAATATCCACTCTTTACATGGTCAAGTATGCCGGCTTTCACCAGTCCCTGAATACTTTTATAGGTCAATCCCAAAGGATATAATTTTTCGGCTTTCACAATGCCATTATTTTCTTCTAAAAGCTTCTTTATCTCTTCAATGGTCTGCTCTTTCTGCTTCGCATTCATAGATATCGCTCCTTCGCATTTTTCTTCTAGTATAAGTTAATTTTTGCCGCTTGTCAATTTCTGTTGCAATTTGTCCCATTTTTTTAATTTGTCGTTGTAAAAGTTATTTTCTTGTCGTATAATTTATTTGGAACAATATTTAATGTCGCATATGTCTATTCGAATATACGCTTGTTTTTGATAAATGAGGTATTTATGCAAACAGAAAATACTACCCGAAAAAACCCTTCCCGGGAAACCTGCCAGAAGATTATCAAACGTATTCTGGTCACAGAAGTATTAGAAAAGGGCTGCAATGAACATTTCCGGCAAGCTTCAGATTTTATGGGATATTTCCAGTCCCTGTACCCCGCTTCCGATGCACTGACCAAACAGGTGCAGCGTGCCATCAAGGCAATGGATATGCCCCGGGATGAGAGAGGTTACTTTATTGTAAATAAAACATCCGAGCAATTTGAGCAGGACAAAGAAATCAGCCGCCTGCTGCAATCCAGTGAAGCTTCTTTAAAAAGTCTGGAGGAATCCGAACCGGTACTGATTGAAGTACCAACCGAGCTTGCCGATTATCTGATGTATACTTTAAGTTCTTCCATCAGCTTAAAGGGACATTATGATACTATGGTAAAGGCTTATAATGGTATCATTATCTACACCAGGGAGCGCAGCCGTATCCTTTCCTACCTCCAGACTCTGTTATCCACAAATTGATGATAATTATCCAAATAGTGTGGATAACTCTGCTACGATAACAGAATAATAATGGATTTATCCACAAATTATCAGAATATATCTCGTCCTAACTTTAATGTCCAAGATAACGTAAAACGACAATATTTAAATTTAAATATTGTCGTTTCTTTTTATTCTTGTCTTTTTCAGTTGTTCTATAGCAATTTTCGAGACTATTTTCTTCTTCTGTGCCGTCTTCTCTTGCTGCGATAGTTTCTCTTTATAGTTTTGTAACGCTTATCCGGTCTGCTCTTTGAGAAATATTTGTGTCTGATAATATAGAAATTATCCGCAAATCTCCGAATCAGAAATGCTATGACCACAAGGGCTGCGATACCGAGAATTCCCAATAACACTTTCAAGATGTTTATCTGGAACTTATGCTTCGTAGTGGTCCTGGTTCCTGCTTCCGTAGAAATCTCTTCTGATTTTACATTATCAAAAGAGAACGTATCTGCTTTTACTCCGGTGGAAACAATATCCGCACCGCCTACATCATGTCCTGCAAATGTATATCTGATATTTGCCAACACATCATCCGAAGTATTATCATAGCTTACTGCCGGCGCAGCTTCACTGAATTCTGCACTCTTTGGCAGAACGATATTTCCCGCCGGATCTATCTTTACAAAGGAGGAATTGGTATTGAGCATTCCTGTATCCATTTCTCCATTTTCAAGCCTTGTCTCATTCTGAGCTACATTATATAGCGAAAAGTTCTCAAAATAATAATTATACAATGCAATACTGTCTGTCCACTGCGCTGGCGACTGGGCATTCATAATGACACAGATAAGTGTCATATCGTCCTTTTCTGCAAAGGTAACCAGCGTACTGTTTGCCGCTGTGGTGTATCCGGTCTTACCACCTACACAGTATTCATATAGATACTGTCCTCTGGTTTTAAAGGCATGAATCATTTCATTATGATTCTGCAGATAGGTGATCTCATCATGCTTGTTGGTTGGTGGAATCTGATAGGTCTTTGTTGCTGTAATCGCACGGAAAGTCTCATTCTGGTAAGCCGCCTTTGCAATCAGTGCCATATCATAACAGCAGGTGTAGTGAAGGGTTGCATCCTCTCCCTCAGATAGTCCGTGTGGATTGTTAAAATGTGTATTCACACAACCTAACTCTGCCGCTTTGTCATTCATCATCTGAACGAAATTCTCAACGGTTCCGCCTACATGCTCCGCTACCGCATAGGCACATTCATTGGCAGACTCCAGCATGACTGCATAAAGGCATTCCTCCATGGTCATCTGCTCTCCCACATCCCTGGAGATTCCGGAACCATGGGTGTTATAAACCGCCTCTTTGGAAAATGTTACTGTCTCATCCAGCGAACAATTTTCCAGTGCCAGAAGCGTGGTCATAATCTTCGTGATACTTGCCGGACAATGCTGCTCCGTGGAATTCTTATCATAAAGAACCGTTCCTGTGCTCTCTTCCATCACAATCGCATTGGGTGATTCGGTTTCCGGGTCCTGGGGCCAGTACTCTGCCGCCTTTACCTTTTGTGTGTTTATACCCAATAAGCCGACAAAACAGCACACTGCCAGTCCGAAACTTAATATTCTCTTTTTCTTTTTCATTTTCTGCTGCTCCTAAATCATTCTTACCTTTAAGTATATATCAATCCATTTCCATGGTGCAATACCTTTCCATTAATATTCACAATTCTCTTTCTTTTAAACCATAAATATGATAAATTGTTTTCGAAAGATATATATAAGTAGAAAGGATTTCATATTATGAGACTTCGCAATATCCCGGCGGCTGCGCCGGCTGTAGAAGCCAGTGACCTCTGTATCAAGGATGCCGCTTCCCATAAAGGACACTGGAATGAAATATTTGGAAATGACCACCCGATCCGCATTGAAATCGGCATGGGCAAGGGACGCTTTATCATGGACTTAGCTGCCCGGAATCCGGATATCAACTATCTTGGCATGGAACGTTACGAAAGCGTATTGTATCGCGGACTCCAGAAATTGGAAGAAAATCCACTGCCAAACTTACGCCTTCTGTGTGAAGATGCGGCACTTCTGCCGGACTTCTTCGAAAAGGGCGAGTTAGACCGCATTTATCTCAATTTCTCCGACCCATGGCCAAAGGACCGCCATGCCAAAAGAAGACTGACCTCCCGCCAGTTCTTAGAGCGCTATGACAAAGTCTTAAAAGATGACGGACAGATTGAGTTTAAGACCGATAACGTAGGACTTTTTGACTTCTCCTTAGAAGAAATCGATGCTGCAGGCTGGAATCTGGACGCATTTACAAGGGATTTACACCATGATACTGCCATGAACGAAGGCAATATTATGACCGAATACGAAGAGAAATTCTCTTCCAGGGGAAATCCTATCTGCAAGCTGATTACTTCCAGAAATATTCCTTTATGACCTTTCCGATAGTGCCAGTGCACGGACACTGCCGGATGCATGACCCATGAGATGAACCATTTGCCTGAGCATCCGGAGTTGGTTTATCAGTGAAATTTTTATAAATTTTTCTTTTTTTATTGTGGCTTATCTTCTGAGGGTTTATAATACATCGTAGCACAAATCATTGATACAATGTAAGGAGATGTATACCATGTACGAATTCACAGAAGATTGTATGATTCATATTCCACAAATAGATGAGGAACACCGCAAATTATTCCAGATGATAAATGATGCTCTTTCCCTTGTTAAAACAACCGAAGATATTTCCGGAATTGCCCAGAGCCTGCTTCTTCATCTGAAGGATTATGCGAATACACATTTCGCCCATGAAGAGGCTTATATGGAACAGATTCATGACCCGGAGCTTCCTCTTCAGAAAAAGGAACATGCTGAATTTGCTGAGAAAATCAATTCCTTTATTTTAGATAAGTCCTCAAAAGAGGCTGCCAGAGCATCTTTCGAAGAACTACTTTCCTATCTGGTACGCTGGCTGTACCACCATATCTTAAGCAGTGATATGATGATTGGAAAAATGTCCGCAGTTGAAGGGACTTCCGATGACCCATTTGCCTTTACGGACAAATACAAGACCGGAATTGACCTTGTGGATAAAGAGCACCGCCGTCTCTTTGAGATTATAAAAGAGACCAATGACCTGATTCAAAACGATCTGCTGCATGACAAATATGATGAAATTATGCGGCTTTTAGTGGAATTAAAGGATTATACACAATTTCATTTTGCTGATGAGGAAATGCTGATGGAGAAGATGCACTATCCGGAACTGGCTGCCCAGAAGCGTGCCCACACTGCTTTCGTTGAACGCCTGGTAGAAATTGACTTCTCAGAACTTGACAATATGGACAATAACCAGCAGACTTATCTTCTGGAACTGATCCAGTTTCTGCTGGGCTGGTTATCCAACCATATTATTGGTATGGATAAAAAAATTGCTGTCTATATGGACGAAATGAAAAAATAATAAACTGCAGAGCATACAGCATAAAACCGGCTTCCTGATATTAGACTTTATTCTAAATTAGAACGCCGGTTTTCTTATATAAAGTGTCTTTCTGTGACACGCTCTCCTTTTTCAAGATGAACGAAATTACAATCCCATTTTCCAGATAAAAGCTTTCTTATAATATTGCAGTCGGATGGCTCCACCGCCAGCTTCTTATTTAGAAGTTCTGCAGGTCTTTTCAGTCCATCTTTGGTTTTCTTTATATCATAGCTTTGCGTATCTATTAAAGTAATCTTCTCATAACCGCCATAGATTGTATCTAAAACTTCCATCCCCCGTTCTCTGCCATAAGCAGCAAGAACGGTACTGCACTGGCCTCCAATGGACTCCTTGTCAATTGTCCACGCTCTTGTCGCATAAATAGAATTCTTATCCACATGATTCTCCAAAAGCTGGTGGATGCAGTCGTGGAAACGTGGCATTACAAGTTCGGTATTCCAGCTCACAATCCCTTCCGTGCCCCGCCCGCACAATCCATAGGTGAGCAGGATTATATCCACATCCTGGTGCCTGTCAATCTCCTGCTGCAGCAGATTTCTTAATACAGACGGGTTTCTATGCAATCCACGTTGCAGATATACAACAGGATATGTTATATTTAATTGTTTTCTGTACTTTTCAATTTCATCCTGCTGCATTGCACAGGCAATCAGAATTTTCTTTTCCAAATGATTTCCTCTATATTTATATATTTATATATTTTTCCATATCCTCTTGCATATAATATCTAAAAAAGGGTATGCCTCATGAAATTCAAATCAAACTGCTTTTCCAGAAAGGCTTTGCTTTTTTCCTACCGTAAGCCTGCCCTGCACACTAAATTTACTACAATTCAAAGGTCTTTTAAAGAAGTAAAAAATATACTGAACAAATAAACGATATCTTCATCATTCCTTATTTACATCTACAGAACCTGCCACGGGCAGCTTCTTACGGATTTTTTATAACAAAAAAAAGCACCAACCCCATGGCTCCACGTCCACAAAATCGGTACTTTACATGCGCCACCAGGGGTTCGAACCCTGGACACCCTGATTAAGAGTCAGGTGCTCTGCCAGCTGAGCTAGTGGCGCATTGCTTAACGCAAGGACTATTATATAATAGAATTTATCGAATTGCAAGTAATTTTTTATTTTTTTTAAAAATTTTGTAAATTACATATTAGCAAATAATGCCGCAATTTCTTCCGGTGTCATCATATGATTCGGGTCAGAATTTGCCTCGATAACAGGCTCTGCTGCCGGTTCTTCCACAACCGGTTCTGACACAGGTTCCTCTTCCGTTATCGGCTCAGATTCTTCTGAAATAGCATCTTCTGTTACAACTGGTGCTTCTTCAGCTGCTGCATCAGCATTTGCAATCAAAGCTGCAATCTCTTCCGGTGTCATCATATGATTCGGATTGGAATTCATTTCCATAACCGGTTCATCAATGGTATTTACCATTTCTTCTGTAAATGCAGGTTCTTCCGGTTCTTCATCTGCAAATCCAAGTGTATCATCAAAACCAACTGGTTCTTCTGGTTCCGGTTCATTGTTTTCTTCTGCAGATCTGGTTTCTTCTGCTACTTCTTTTGTAGTCTCAGCTGCTTCGTCATTTCCGAATAAAGCATCTATATTTAATAAATCATCTTCTGCTAAATCCGGCATATCCTCTGCAGCTGTCTCCGGTTCTGTTGCCGGTTCCTCCGGCATCACTTCATTGATTGGGGCTTCCGGTTCTTCCGGCATCACTTCGTCGATTGGTGCTTTCGGTTCTTCCGGCATCACTTCGTCGATTGGTGCTTCCGGTTCTTCCGGTGTTACTTCCTCAACTGGTGCGGCTGATGATGGCTGTACCGGCGCTGCTGTATAAGCAACAGCTGGCGCACCATTTATTTTTCCAACTTCAGCTAATATGGTATTGTGGATGGATAATTCCATTTCTTTCACGAAAGCTGCCATTTCCTGCTGTTTTAGCAGAAGGTCTTTATTGGCATTCTCAACTATGATACGCTGCTGCTCTAACACGTTCTTCTCAAGATTATCCAGACGGTCGGAAAGATTAAATATCTGCTCTAATAATTTGTCGTTGGAATTCATCAATGCATCGGAATTTTCTTTGTTACGGCTTATGGTAACTTTGGCAATGGATTTCTGTGCATCTATGATGTCCTTTGTCGGTGAACCGGCTGCCTCTTCGATACGATCAAGCTGATCCGCAATATCTTCAAAAGATTTGCGGGTTACAAGATAAGAAGCTTTTTCTGACTTAAACAGATTATCATACTGTTCGTACTGGTCAATCTCTTTCTTATAATTTTTCTGGATTGCACTGGCAATCAGAATATAAATATCAGCCAGTGCTACAACTGTAAGTACAATCAATGCCACATAATTGGACGGATAGTTAATCATCACATATAATTCCCCTAAAACCAGCACTGTTAATACCAGTACAGCCGTCACAATTCTCAGATTGTAAGAATCCTTCTTTTGTTTGATGTTCTGCTTTGCTTCTTCCATTGTAAAAATCCTCCATGATTTTTTATTTTTCGCTAAATAGCAGGAGCAAACCGTAAAAACCTGCCACTATACTGGCAGTTCCCTGGATATGTCCTGCAGCCGGCTACTTACTTTCCCTGTAAGTATAATTAATTTTATTTTATCACAGGTAGAATTTTCCTTCAAGAAGCCTTTTCCAAAATAGAAATGAAAATTAAGATAGTTTGCTAGTTGATACCTTTACATATGAACTGATTTAAAAACTGATTTTTATCACATGGTCTGCCAAAAAGATAGCCCTGCAGATAATCAGCATATATTTCTTTCAGCTTTTGATACCACTCTTCTTTTTCTATACCTTCTATACATATTTTGATATCTACACTATGTACCAGTTCAACTATTTTTTTTAACAGCTCAAAATCCCTTGTTTGACTCATAGCTTTTGCTGTAAAATGATTATCCAGTTTCACATAATTAGGATTCATGTTTACAATACAATGTAGATTCGAAAAACCTGTACCAAAATCATCCAGAATAAACTGTATTTTTTTCTCTTCGAATTTCTTCCGAAGCGTATAAAAATACGGTGTCATATCCGTATATCCGCTTTCTGTCAGTTCCGCACACAGGCTCTCCGGCGGAAGATTATATTGTTCTATAGACGAAAGTATGTCCTTCCAGATATCACTTTTCATCATCTGAATATAAGATATATTTACATTAACCTTAAATCCCGGTATATACTGCCGCATTTCATGGCACATTGCCGCAGCTTCATTTAATACAAATCTTCCGGCCGGAATAATAAGCCCGGTTTCTTCCAGTAATGGTATAAATTCCACAGGCGAGATACTTTCTTTTTTTCCACCTGAATACATGGAAAACCTCATAAGCGCTTCCGCACCAATTATATTTCCCGAGGAACAATCTATAATCGGCTGATAGTATACTTCAAATCCTTCAAATTCATTTGTCACGGCACCTCGAAGTGCACTTTTTATTTTCTCTTTTTTTAAAAATAACTTATAATCTTCTTTTTCAAAAAAATATACTCCGTTTCCTCCCATGGATTTTGCCTGTTTTAAAGAGAAAACCGCTATTTTACGATACTCGTCATAATATTTTAAAAGCTTCGTTGCATGAATAATTCCGGTAGATACTGTAAAAACCACCTTATATTTTTCAGAAATAATAAAATCTTCTATTTTTTTACATATTTCCTTCTGCAATAGCATAACATCATCTCTTGTATGGCTTTCCAGATCAACAATCATATACTCATCTGCAACAAGATGGTACAGCTGCTGGTTATCAGAAAGACATTCCTTGATACCGTCAGCAACACTTTTCAACACATAATTTCCATAATCTACGCCTAATGTACCATTAATCGCATTAAATCCATCAATCCCTATATGTATTAAAAATACTGACGAGCTGTCTTTTATATGGGAAGAAACAAAGGAATGCATTTCTCTTTCACCCAAAAGTCCGCTGACATTATCTGCCCACTGTATATTTCCAATTTCGTTTACACAGCCTATAAGATAATGAGGTTTTCCATCGTTATCATTGATTACCTTTCCACGGCAGTTAATCCATACCGGCATCCCTTCTTTATCAAGCCATCTGTAATGCAGATTGTGATTTTTTTCGTTTCCATCCGCAATCCGCTGTAAATGTTCCCTAATCATCGGGCGGTCTTCTTCATATACAAAATAGCGGACACTGTCGGCAGCATTATCAAATGAATTGCCCGGCATCTTAAAACGCTTCACCGCTGCCTGTGAAATGATAAGGGTATTTTTCTGTAAATCTATAATATAAAGATAGTCATCCATACATGGTGCAAATACTTCTATTAAATCTTCTGCTCCTATTTCCTTGAGCAGTCTGCGTATGTTTGTATCCATAGTATAAGTGCCTTTCTTATAAAATTTTTATACTGATAAACTTTCTATTCTGTGGTAGAAATTATAGCTGGAAATCATTATCGTATTATACTGTTTTTTCTGATTCTGCCAATTTAAATTTACGAATCATTTCACGCAGATTTTCTGATTCGCTGCTCATCTCCTGGCTGGCAGCTGCACATTCCTCAGATGTTGCAGAATTGGTCTGTACAACATCATTAATTTGTTCAATTCCTTCATTAATCTGCTGGATTTCTGTTGTCTGTGTTTCTAACGTTTCCGCAATATTTGTAACTTCTTCTGTAATTATTTTAGAGTTCTCTGCAACATCTTCCAATTGCGCCGCAGTCTGTCCTGCAATCACCATACCCTTTTCTACTGCCTTCACAGAGGTTTCAATCAACATTGCAGATTCTTTCGCTGCCTGGGCACTCTGGTCCGCTAACGAATTTACCTGATTTGCTACAACTGCAAATCCTTTTCCGGCTTCTCCTGCCCTTGCTGCTTCGATAGAAGCATTCAATGCAAGTAGATTTGTCTGGGAAGCAATTTCATTAATTGTTGCAATAATTTTGTCAATTTCTTTTGATGCTTCACTAATTTCATTCATGGAATCAACCATTTCATGCATCTTACCATTACTTTCTAAAATGGCATTTCCAAGCTCATCCACCCTTCCACTAATTTCTTTTGCAGATTTTGAATTATTTTCTACCTGTTCAGATACACCTGCAACTGTTGCTGTCAGTTCCTCTACTACTGCCGCCTGATTTGTAGCTCCATCTGCAAGATCATTAGAACTTGATGCTACCTGGTCTGCTGCACTTGAAACTTCATTGGAAACATTTTGAATTCCTCTAATCGTTTCTCCTATACTTTTTTCAAATTGCATAAAAGAATTTAAAATTCCGACAAAATCTCCCCGCCACTCTACTTCCGGTTTAACATCAAAATTTCCTGCTGCAAACAATTTCATTGCACGGTCAATATCGTCTACATAGCTTCCCAGGATACGGATTGATTTACGCATACTGTGTGCCAGTCTTCCAATCTCGTCTTCTGAACGATAATCCAGCGTACTGTGTAAATTTCCTTCTGTCAGTTCCTTTGCGACATCCTCAACTGCCCGTAAAGGTTCAAGAATTGTATCCAGGACTTTTTTACCTGTTTTCTTTGTCAGTGTCCATGCAAAAATTAAACACACTATAATACATACAATTCCTGCTGCAGCAAAAATAAATGTAGTTCTGGCAGCCCTGCTGCTCTCCTGGTCTGTTATATCATCTAATTTTATTGCGATTTCCACCGCTTTATTTAATGCAGGTGTGCAATCATTCATGATTTCATCAACTGCTTCTTCCTTATCACCACTTTTAATTTCTTCTATAATGGAATAACCAATATTTCCCCAATCCGAAAGGGCTGATGAATATTCCTCATAATCTGAGTCAGGAATAATTCCGGTTCCCTTTAAATTTTTCAGTTCAGAATCAACTTCTTTCAGCAGCTTTTCTACTGTTTTCTCATAACTGACATATGAAGAAGTATCATCATCTAATGCCATTTCCCTGATATTTCTTGCTGCCGCATTCACATTAATTCTACATATTTTTACTGCCTGATCTGCTACAGTAACATTTTCTATATAATGTACCATATTAGCAAATAAAACACCTATGACCACTATAGAAAGCAAGCCTGAAATTAACATCATAATAATGACTTTTCTGTAGCCATAGTTTATCCTTTCCTGCAGATGCATGTTTTCTAATTTCCCTTTCATTTTATCTTTTTGTGAAAACATTGATTCTTATTTCCTTTCTCTTTATTATATTTCTCTTTTTTTCCAGACCTTGTTATATCAGAATTTTTTCAAAAGTCAATGACTTTTCAGCTTTAATTTTAAATTCTATTTTTTTGATAAAATTTAACACTTCCTACTTTGGTTTTTCGTCATTTTTATAGACAGCTATTTACAGTATTGTTCTAAAAAAACGGCCGCACCATCTTCTATAGCAGCAAAAGCCATCTTATCGTCTGGCCATGATTTTCTGAGTGCCACATAAGAAATCAGAAAATTTGCAAGCCAGCCAGCCGGTACAGCAAGCCAGACAAATGCAATGCCAAAACGCGGTGCGAGTATCAAAGCAACTGACAGACGAATTGCAAGATTTACCATATTTGCAATGAGAAATGGACGCATGATTCCAAGTCCCCGAAGAACTCCGTCTGTTGCCATCTTGATACCCATGAAAATGAAAAAGAAGCCGAGCCATCTCATATAATCTCCAGACACCTGATATGCCAGCGCTGTTCCATCTTTACCCAGAAATAATGAAGAAATCTGTGTATGCAGTGTTTCAATGACTATAAAAGCAAGGACTGCAAAACATAAATCTAACACCAGTGCAGCGTGGTATCCTTTTTTTATACGCCCGATTTTCTTTGCGCCAAGATTCTGGGAAACATACGGCGAGACTGCATTGCCTATGGACACAAATATCAGTGAAAAAACATTCTCTACCCTCATCGTTGCCGCATAACCTGCAAGAGCCTGTGTACCAAACGGATTTACAACCGCCTGTACAATCATCATACCAATTGACACTGTTGACTGCTGGAGGACCGACGGTATGGCAATGCGGAGCATGGAATGTAATTCCCTCCCGTCAAACCAGCGAGCCGGACTCTTATACTGGCGTATCCGGTATAAAAAGATTAAAAACGAAAATATTGCCGAAATACCTTGTGCAATAAGCGTGGCTAGGGCTGCACCGAATACGCCCAGACCAAGGCCTGCTACCATCCAAAGATCCATTATAATATTCAGAACAGAAGAAAAAATCAAAAGGCATAATGGAATCTTTGATTCACCGATTGAAGTAAACATCGTTGAAAGAATGTTGTACATAAACAGAAACGGAAATCCCACAAAATAAACACGAAGATATAGTACTGCTTCCTCCAGTATATCAGCGGGTGTCTGTAATAAGTCCATCATGGAACGTGAAAAACAAAAGCCAGTAACTCCCAGAAGTATGCTAAGAACCAGAAAACTAATCAATGATGTTGATACGATTGTTTTCATTTTACTATAATCTCTGGCACCAAAATAACGGCTCACAAGTACACCTGCACCTACACCTGCACCAAGTGCTATACAAATGAATACATTCGTAAGGGCGGCACAGGCACCAACAGCCGCAAGGGCAGAAGATCCAACAAACTGACCCACAATGATTGAATCAGCCATATTGTAGACTTGTTGAAAAAAGCTTCCGAAAATCATTGGCATTGCAAAAACAGTCAGTGCTTTAAGGGGTGCATCTGTAATTAAATATTCATCTTTTGACATGATTTTCTTCCTCTGTAACTATTTTAAAGCACTATTACTACGGCATCAAGTCCCTCAACTTTTCCGTCAAACAGTTCTTCTCCAAGCAAATTATATTTTCCCTCATACTCATTAAATCTCTTCTCACTGCTGCTGCAGTTAAAAATCAATGCCATAGTTTCTTCACCATTTTTTCTAATCAGAACAATGGTTTCTTCCTCATCCCTTGTGATTGCCTCAATCAATTCACCTTCTACGATACATTTATATTTTTTTCGAACCTGCAACAGCTGTTTATACCATTCAAACATCTCTTTATCCTGGTATTCTTCATCCCAGTACATGCCACGTCTGCAATCCGGATCGTTTGCTCCCGGCATCGCATACTCATCTCCATAATAAATCATTGGCATTCCCGGCAATAACAATTGAAAAGCTGCTGCCAAATGCTGCTTTTTCTTATTATTCTTACATAAATGTAAGAATCTTGCTGTATCATGGCTGTCTATCAGATTCCACATAAGAGGATAACATTTCTTATTTAAGCGTCCTTTCAAATATCCAAGATTCTGTATAAACTGGCTGACCGTAATCTTTTCATCTGCAAGCAGATCTATCATATTCAGATAAAACGGATAATTCATGACCGTATCCCATTCATCTCCTTCAAGAAAATCTCCTGCATAATGCCAGATTTCTCCAATTATCAGCATATCTTTCTTTACTGCCTTAACTGCTTTTCTAAAATTCTTCCAGAAAAAATGACTGATTTCATCTCCTACATCCATTCTCCATCCGTCTATATCGCATTCCCTGATCCAATAGCATGCAACATCTGTAATAAATTTTTCAACTTCAGGATTTTTCAGATTTAATTTTGGCATTCCACCATAATAACCAAAGCATTTGAAGTTTGGAATCTCTCCCCTTTCACTTTTAAGTGGAAATTCATCAATAAAATACCAGTCCAGATATTTAGACTTATTTCCTTTTTCTAAAATATCTTCGAATGCAAAAAATTCCTTTCCTGTATGGTTAAACACCGCATCCATAACCACTTTCATTCCATATTCATGTGCTTTTTGTACCAGCTCTTTAAGATCCTCTGCTGTTCCAAATGAGGGATCAATCTGATAATAATCAATGGTATCGTATTTATGGCTTGAATTTGATTTAAAGATTGGTGTCATATATAAAACATCAATTCCAAGACTATGGACATAATCCAGATGTTCTATAATTCCTCTGAGATCACCATGCAGATTATCCATAGACGTAACTGGTGCTTTATACCATACTTCCTTGTCTACCGGCTGTGATGATGCAAAACGGGACGGAAAAATCTGATATACGACCTTATTTTCTGCCCACTCTGGCACCACAAACATTTCTTCCTCCCGTAGATTCTGCGGGCAGTCAAACATTCTGTCCCTGTTTGTAATACATTCCTTACTAAACTCATAATTGCCGTAATATACTTTTTCCCCCTGCATGTCCGTAAATTCAAAAAAATAACGGAGACATATCAGATGCATCTGGATCTGTGCTTCATAATAATCCTGAAACTGTGAGGTGGCAACCTTCTTCATTGGAATTGTCTTTCGCGTATCCTTCCATTCCATTGGTATATACTTATCCTCATAATGAAGAATTATTTCCTTTATATCATCTCGTTTTACCTGGATGCGTATCACAAATAAATCCTTATCTATTGCATAGCAGAATCTTTTGTCCATATCATGGATAATTGCAGAGTATTCCATTCATTTTCTCCTTTACATATTCTGTTTTCTTCTTTCGTATTACTTACTTTTTCTATATCTTAACGTGATAATCCTGGCTTGTCTATAGATAACTTCCTCTGCAGCTTGCCGATTGACAAAAATATCCGAATCTCTGTTATCCGTCTTTTATGTCAATGACATTTTCTCCTTTTCCCTGAACGAAAAAAATCACCCAGACTAGAATTTTTAATCTAATCTGAGTGATGCTTCGTCAGGCCTGTTTTCATCTCTGTAAAGCACCTTTCAGTGCTCGTCCGGTGCTCGGAGCACCCGGAGGATGTAACCATTCCGTTCCATCGAGTTCACACAGTTGGCCACCATTACGATTCAGCTTGTAACAATGATCACTTGGTTTTCTTATTAGATTAACTATATTATAACGTGCTGTAGGTCGGATGTCGATGATTTTTTGACCATATTTATTGTTTTATATGTTACTTCTCTATTAGTTCTGCAAACTAGAATTTATTACTCCATCAAACTGGAATTTGTCGCTTTAATACCCGTGGTCAACATGTTCCCAATTCCCACTGTCATTCCTAATTAGAATCCATTTCCAATCATCATATGTTGAATCCGGATTAAGCGAACCATCCCCGCCTGATGAGTCTACATCGAAAGATGATAATATTACGATTGCTTCATCCGCGTCATATTGTTCAGCCCATTCATCAAATTCATCGGCGTATGTATCTCCGGGATAGGACAGTTTTGTCAGTGTGCAGCCGTCAAATTCGTTGCCGAAATAGTCTTTTACTGTTTGGAAAGCCGCCTCAATATCACTGTCTGAATATATTTCCGATGGTTTCCAATCAGGAATTTGAACATTGTCAATATTCCCACCACTATTCTTTCCACTACAGCCGGCAAGAACAAAAATCATTATCAAAGCTGTCAGAAAACAGAATAAAGTTTTCCTATTCATTTTTCGATACCTCCTACGAATTCAAAGCTTCGCGAGCTTTGTACTTTCTTTAATTTTCTCAGTATTACTGAAAGTTTCAAGTGGAAATTATCAAATCAATTTTTTCGCATTATCTGCATTCAATTCAACATATCCACATTTTGGACATACATAACATGAAACAGTACTATTCTTTTCATTCTCAAAGATACCGTTTTTCTTATTAGTTAAATAAACAACCGTACCTACTGCATCTCCTTTTAATTTTGCTTTAATCATTTCCTCTTTACATCTTAAACAATCCATCTTTATTCCTCCATAAACTTCAAATTTGTACATATCTTTTTACACAGTATAGCACATACCTATCTCTATGCACATCAACAATTTAATCATCCTTATCCTCCTGTCGATCCAAATGCCCCGGTTCCACGTTCTTCCCATGATTCAAAGGTAAAATCTGGTATCAGAACCGGCATGATCACAATCTGCCCGACTTTGTCACCTATCTTATCATCTGCTGTGCCTGCCAGTTGTCTGCAAGCTCCGGCACATAATGAAGCATATCCAGATCAATTCTCTTTCCGATCAGCACATCCATTTCCACACCGTCATCCAGATTGTTTGGATCAGCTACCCTGATGCCGATTGCCGGTATTCCATGCATGCCAGACAGTTTCTCGCCTTATGTGAAATTCTTGAAATATACGATATCTATACAGAGTTTGTTGGCCAGAGTCCTCTTAATCCATTCCGGAACCTGAATGAAAATGGAATGAACAAAGTGCTTGAATATATCAGCGATCTGGAAAGCACCGGCAACTATAAACCGGCAGAGATCATTCCTATCCATGTGATCAGGGAAAGAAAAGTATTTTACAATACCGTTTCCGCTGGTACCGGCTCTTTTCTTGATAGTGACGAATATGAGATATTCTCCTCTCCTGACATTCCGGAGGCTGCCACATTTGGCGTATATGTAGATGGTGACAGTATGGAACCTAAATACCATAATAAGGATCTCATCTGGATTGAACAGACAGCATGCCTTGATGATGGCGAAATAGGTATCTTCTATCTTGATGGAAACGCATATGTGAATAAATTTCAGAATAACAGACTCGGAACCTACCTCATATCACTGAATAAAAAATATGATCCGATTCCGGTTACAGAGAACAGTTCCTTCAAAATATTCGGCCGTGTTCTTTCATAAGTCCTTTTTTTGGAACACTTAAAACTGTAGGATTATTATAGCGGAACAGACCTGAACAATTCTGAATTTGGAGGTGCATATATATGAATACTGATATGGATATAGACATAAACACCATGACAGACACAATTACCTGCAGACTTGTTGAAGCGAGGGCAGATCTTGGCATTACCCAGAAAGAACTTGCATCAGCAACCGGCATCAGCCTGAAAACTATTGCCAATATCGAGTCAAAACAGCATATTCCTTCTCTGCTATACGCCATGAGAATTGCAGATTTTTTTCACAAACCGGTAACAAGCCTATTCTGCTATCATCTTGGTGTTCAGCAGACTCCCTCTAAAGGAGATGATCTGAATGAATAATAAAAAAATGTTAGATTTCCAGACAATCGCTGTTAATTTTGATGGCACTCTCTGCTACAGCAAATGGCCGGAGCTTGGTCAGCCAAACCAGGCACTGATCGAATATCTCCAGGAATGGAAACGCAATGGCAACAAACTCATTCTCTGGACCTGCCGCGCCGGTGAAGCTCTGTCGAATGCTGTCGAATGGTGCCGGGAACAGAATCTTGAATTTGATGCAGTTAATGACAATCTTCCGGAAAACGCAAAGGCATAGAACCCGTAATGGGGCTATGCCTTTGTGCTTATTCTAGCATTCATTTTTAGTTAGTGCGGGTTATTTACCTAATACAGTTCTTCTCATAATAAAAATCTGTTAGTTAAACTTTTTCAAATTTTGCTACTTCATCCGATAAATCTTCCGAAAGGTTCTTATTTTCGTCCGCCTGCACTGTAATTGCTGAAATTGCTGTTACAAGTTGTGATATCTCTTGTGCTACGTTTGTAACACCTTTTGCAGATTCTTCAATCGCTATAGAAATGTTATTGATACCTTCATTCATATCATTCATTGTACCTAAGCTATCTTTTGACTTAACTGCAAACTCGTTAAATGTATTACTTGCCTGATCAGAATCAGCATCATAATTTCCAATAATTTTTACAAAGTTGTCATAATCAAGTGCTACCTTTTCATCTACAAAACGAATCATTTCCGTTGCATTTCCAGACAGATTGTTTACTGCCTCAATAACTTTTCCACTGATTTCCTGAATATTGTTTGCTGTCTCACGTGAACTATCTGCAAGCTGTCTGATTTCATCTGCAACAACGGCAAAGCCCCTGCCTGCTTCCCCTGCTCTTGCTGCTTCAATCGATGCATTAAGTGCTAGAAGATTTGTCTGTGCTGCGATATTTAAGATATTTTCTGTAAGTTTTGCAATTTCATTTACAGACTTAGATGCTTCTACTGCCTCCGCGACATCCTTTTGAATGCCATCAAATGTTTCTACTGTTTTTTCTTTTGATGCAATCGCTTCTTTATAGCTATTTTCTGCAGTAAGCTTCACTTCATGCATCTTCATTGCAGAGTTCTTAGCATCCTCATTCATGCCTTCCATTTTCTTTAGCAGATTATTACATCCTTGGGCTAAATCATATAGAGAAGCAGATACCTCTTCCATGGATGCTGCAAGTTCTTCCGATGTTGCACTCACATTGGATGCACTCATATTTGAAGATTCCGCCTCATTTTGTACAAGATAGGAAGATTCTTTCATATCTTTTGATACACTCTGAATCTTTACCATAAGATTTTGTAATGTTTCAATAAAATGGTTGACACCATTTGCAAGCTGACCAATTTCATCACTGGTTTCATCAAATACTCTTAACGTAAGATTACCCTGTCCTGATTCTATACCTAAAATGATATCATCCAAATCATTCTTTGCTCTTTTTGCTGGACGAACAATGGACTTATTAATAACAATCGAAAGAAGTACGATTACAATAATATCAGCTACCACAAGTGCAAGATCAAAAATGATGCTTCCATTTATTCTGTAGTTGATATGTCTGATGGCTTCTGCCACTTCTCCTTTTGCTGTTTCAAAAACCGCGGTATCATTATTTTCCACTGCTTCTTCATATTGTTCAAACTGTTCTATAAGCACATTATTCTTTCCTCGAATAGCTTGTAATGCCATTAAATTCAAGACTGTAATCAAAACTGCAAAAAAGCCTACAGACACTAACATTGTTACTAACTTTTTTCCCAAGTTCTTTCTCTTTTTCATGTTTATTTTTCTTCTTTCTGCGAAAGGCACCAATGCGTTATGTTTTGGAATTTTCTAGCATCATTCTACCCCACCCCACAAAATTTTGTCAATGCTTTATTCTCTTGATAGAAAATTTTAATCTTTACTCTGATGAGGATGGCGTGAAACACATCCGTATCAAAGCCAGACCTAATAAATGGCATGAGAATGACTGCCCTTTCTGTCACAAGTCATGTCCTGTTTATGACAAACATTCCAGCAGACCAACCACTTGGAGGGGGCTGGTCTGGGGTGGTATTCCGGTCGAAGTTGAATACCAGACGCATCGTATCATCTGCCTTGAACATGGGGTATATGTTGCCGAAGTTCCATGGGCATATCCAGGTAGTAGATTTACCAAGGATTTCGACCTTACCGTTGCATGGTTTGCATCCTATCTTCCAAGAAGTACCACATCATACTTCATGAGAGTGGACTGGGAAACTGTAGGCCGCTGTGTTGATTCCTTTCACGTAGTCGAGTGGGCTATGACAGCTCTCGATGAAGTCAGAAAAGATATCTGGCATGATGCCTACAGCGAATATAAGCAGGTCAAAAAAGATAATCCATGTGGCAAGGGTCGTCCTAAAAAGGATGATCCTGAACTTGCTATTGTGAAAGTAGCTAAAGCTAAAGCAGATGAGATAAAAGGCTCTGCATACATGATAAAGGTTCTCTGTTTCCTTTTTGATACCAAATATCATATGCATTATATAATATATTTCTAAACTCTTCCATGTTTCTATTATTGATAGTATTAAAATCTCCTATGAGAATATACTCTTCGTTAGAATGTTTCTGTAAAAATGAATACAATTCATTCCAGAATTGTTCATCATATTTGGGTGGAATTGGTTATCTAATTAACTACATTATTTTCTGTCTAAAATATCCATAAATTCGTCACCTGTAATTGTTTCCTTCTCATACAGGTACATAGCCAGTTCGTCCAGTTTTTCCCTGTTTTCAGCAAGGATTTTTCTTGCTTTTTCATGCTCTGCTTTTACGAGCTGCACGACTTTTTCATCAATTTCCTTCTGGGTATCTGCGGAACAGGAAAGAGACGTATCTCCGCCAAGATACTGGTTGGTCACGTTTTCCATTGCCACCATGTCGAATTCATCTGTCATGCCGTAGCGGGTGATCATCGTTCTTGCAATTTTTGTTGCCTGTTCGATATCATTGGAGGCTCCGGTCGTGATCTCACCAAATACGATCTCCTCTGCCGCACGTCCGCCTGTAAATGTAGCAATCTTATTCTCAAGTTCTTTTTTCGTCATCAGATATTTATCACCCTGCTCAACCTGCATAGTGTAGCCGAGTGCACCTGAGGTACGCGGGATGATCGTAATCTTCTGGACCGGTGCTGAATGACTCTGCAATGCAGCTACCAGAGCGTGTCCTATCTCATGATATGCAACAACCTTCTTCTCCTGATCTGAAAGAACCGCATTCTTCTTCTGATATCCTGCAATAACCACTTCTATACTTTCTTCGAGATCAGATTCATTTACAACGGTCCTTCCACTACGGACAGCACGTAATGCTGCTTCATTTATAATATTGGCAAGCTCCGCACCGGATGCACCGGATGCCATACGTGCAATCGTATGCAGGTCAACATCATCAGATGCTTTTATCTTCTTTGCATGAACCTTTAAAATTGCTTCACGGCCTGCAAGATCCGGCAGTTCAACCGGCACACGCCTGTCAAAACGTCCCGGACGTGTAAGTGCCGGATCTAACGACTCCGGACGGTTCGTTGCAGCAAGAATGATGACACCATTATTTCCTTCAAATCCGTCCATCTCTGTAAGAAGCTGGTTTAAGGTCTGCTCCCTCTCATCATTTCCGCCCATTTGTCCGTCACGCTTTTTACCAATGGCATCAATTTCATCAATAAACACGATACATGGTGCCTTTTCCTTTGCCTGTCCGAAAAGATCTCGAACTTTGGAAGCTCCCATACCGACAAACATCTCAACGAATTCTGATCCGGACATTGAGAAAAATGGTACATTTGATTCACCCGCCACTGCTTTTGCAAGCATTGTTTTTCCGGTTCCCGGAGGTCCTACAAGAAGGACACCTTTTGGCATAGACGCACCTACATCGGTATACTTCTTCGGATTGTGAAGATAATCAACGATCTCTGAAAGGTTTTCTTTCGCCTCATCTTCTCCTGCAACGTCTGAAAAACGAATTCCCTCACTGGATTGCACATAAATCTTCGCATTGCTTTTTCCCATTCCAAAAGCCATCGAATTTTTTCCTCCGGCATGCTCCATCAGTTTCTTCGCCATATAATTTCCCAGTGCGATAAAAAGGATCAATGGCAAAACCCCGGTCAGCAGGAAGCTGATGATTGGTGACATCTGCTTATCGATATCTTTTGCGAATACTGCTCCACATTCATATAGCCTGTCCGTCAGGTTCGGATCGTTCATCAGACCTGTTTTATAAATATTTTTTTGATCTTTATCTGTAAAGATGATCTGATTGTCCTTAACTTCTACTTCACCAATATTCTTCTTCTCGATCATGCTCATAAAAGTTCCATAATCCGTTTCCTTTACCTGATGCTCCATAAGGATTGGTGTGACAACCAGATTAAATACGATCAGCACTATTAACACAATCCCATAATAATATGCCAGTGGTTTTTTCGGTGTTTTAACTTCTTTCATGGTCTTTCCTCCTGTTGTTCTGCGTTATGCTTTCTCCGTGCATTTTCGTATTATTTATTCTGCCATCTGACTTCGCCCTTGGACAGAAGCGGATAACAGATCAGCTGATCTGAATCCAGATTTTCCGCATGCATGTCAACCGCTGTGATCTGATGATTATCATAAGTCGTATAATAATAAATACCTTTTGCTGTATTACAACAGGACGTGTATATCGTGATCTCATATTTGCCTTCTGTCACCTCACAGCATCCACGTTGCTGATCTACGGATCCTAAGATATGGAAGAACTGGCTTACACTCTCATCCTCTTCTTCACCAGAGAGCGAATTTAATTTTGTAAAGGCAACTTTCACAAATCTTGACTGGCTGGAAAGATCTCCAGGTATTCCCATTCCACCCATTCCTCTGCTATATGCATCAAGCTGTAATACTTCTGCAAAAGTACTCTCCGGCTGTTTTCTGGATACACCGGCATAATTATTCAGTGCAAACATCTGACCGGGGAATGGTGGATTATTGGTAAGCACTCCTACCGGATTATCATATACATGCAGCCCATCCTTCATAGACTCAACAACGATACAGGAGTCTTTGTCTGCAATGATCCAGTGAAGCTGTGCTGTCGGCAGCTGTTCGCTGAATGCTGTGCCTGTCAGGTACAATCGAAAATATCCTATCCACCTCCGTCCAAAGAGAAATAGGGATTTCATGTATCGGGTTGCATAAATCTCGTTACCATTATACTGCATTATAAGGCAGATAAGCAATCTGTCTTTTTGTCATAAAAAACCTTATCTAAATGACATTGAATGATTTATTTTCTATCTAAAATTTTATTAAACCGACTAAAGACTCCATAGTTTGTGTGTTTGACTTACTGTTTATATCTATCTTCTCCTAAATATTTTTCTAGTCATTGCAATATAAAATTGCTTATACAGTCTCTCCCTTAAGAGTCCTGGTATTCTGGATAATATACAGAGCGACCAATATGACCATCATTATAGCGCACTTTCCTTTTTTTTAGACATAAACCAATAAAATATAACACAAAATGCTAAAGCAAACACAACACCAAAAACATTTTGAATCACTCTAAGACTAACCGCTCCTTGTAGTCCATAAGTCTCTGCAGCAATGGCTAAAGCACCAAATGTGTTAAATACTGCCTGCCAGCCATATTGTGCTGAAAATCCTACACCGATTCCACCAAGAATTCCTATATATGCATAGATTGACGAAGGAAGCAGAAAATATAATACTGTAAAACATATAACACCTACAATATTTCCGACAATCCTTTTACGGACTCTGTATTGCATGTCTTCCACAAACGGCAAAATTGCTGACATAGCCGCAATACCAGCCCACATTGCACGTGGCATATTACAAAGTTCTGCAATACAAAGGACAATCGGTACGCATAAAATCTGACATATCTGCCATTTTGTTCTGGAAGAAGTGATATCAAATTCTTGTATCAGATCTTTCAGATTTCTTTTATAAGTTCTGTTTTTATGATTTCGATAAAATACGAAGCAGGTAAGTGCTGCACCTAAAGCCATTCCGACTAATCGCATCTGATAGCTTTTTCCCGTAACATCATAACCATATAGCAGCAGATACCCAAGAACCAATGTAGATTGATTAAACATGAATGGATTATGGCATCCGAACAGAATCAACACAGCCAGTGCCGCAATATTTAACAGCATTCCCAATACCGGTGAAAACTGATTTGCTAAATGCGGACATACAGTCATAATTACAAAGAACAAAGCCAAAAGCATCGTAGATTGTCCGGTGTGGATCCCCAGATCCGCATTCCGAAATACCATAAGGCATAATAAGACTACTACACCTACAATGCTATTCTCATTTCCAAATAAGATACTGAAAATAGTAACAAATAAAAAACAAAATGCCATTGTAACAGCTATCTTCACCAGATATACCCACATATGATATAATTTTTCTTTTCGTGTTTCACTCTTTTTCAACAGGTTTTTAGAACCTGCCTGATTTAACTGCAATTCCTGATAAAATGTCATGTAATTCCTCCTCTATCTGTTTTTCTTAAACTTATATGGCCTCATCTTTCTGTATTGGAAGCTCTACAACAAATCTGCATCCACCATATTCACGGTTTTCTGCTTTGATTGTTCCTCCGGCACTATCTACAATCCGTTTTACAAGTGCAAGACCTAGGCCATTTCCTTCTGCTTTATGAGATCCATCTACCTGATAGAACTTGTCAAATATTCTGGATTTTACATCATCCTCTATTCCCGGTCCTTCATCTTCCAGAATGAACTTAACAGAATCCTGTTCTTGTTTCAGAAACATCGTAATTGTCCCCTTTGAAGGGCTGAACTTAATCGCATTATCCAAAAGATTTATCCAGATATGCATAAAAAGTCCTTCATTCCCAGTATATTTAACTTCCTCCAATTCTACCTGAAAACCAATTTCTTTTTCTGTCCATTTTGTTTCCAATGAAAGAAATGCCTGGCGGATCTGTTCATCCAGACGATATTCTGTTTTTTTCATTGGTATATTCTGATTCTCTAACTTGGATAACAGCAAAATATTACCAACCAATCCGGAAAGTCTTTGGGTGTTAAATAAGATTTTTTCTACATATTCCTCTTGATCCGGAGACAGTTCTTCTCCCTGAAGCAGCATTGTATATCCTTCAATGGCATTAATCGGGGTCTTAAACTCATGAGAAACATTAGATACAAAATCCATCTGCAGCACCTCTGTTGCACGAAGTTCTTTTGTCATAACGTTAAAACTTTGATAAGATTCTCCAACTTCTGCTATACGGCTGTTCGTTTCCAAATGCTGTTCAAAATCTCCCCGAGAAACTTCCTTCATTGCTTTACTAAGTCTGGTAATTGGTTCCAGTAACTTTGCATTGATAAAAGAAGTGATCAGCCCTGCAATCAATGTATTGAAAATCAAAAGCCAGCCAAGCACAGGTATGCTGTCCGGCAGATTAAAAAAATGATTCAAAAAAGCAAATAATAAAGCAGATATGACTGTTGAAAATACAAGTGCCAGCCAGATTGCACCAGTCAGACAGGATCGGATCCGCAATCCTTTTTCTTTCTTTTGTTTCATTATTTTTTCACCACCTTGTATCCAATTCCACGCATTGTTACGATTTCAAAATCAGGGTTATCTTTAAAACGCTCTCTGATTCTTCCTATATGTACCTCTATCGTATGTGGGTCTGCCTCCGTCTCGTATCCCCATACTTCATCCATCAACTGTTGTTTTGTAAATGTTCTGCCTGGCGAAGCTGCAAGCTTATATAAAAGCAGGAATTCTTTTTTAGGCAAAACAAGACTTTCCTTATCAGTTGTAACCGTCATTGCATCATAATCAAACTCTGTTGAACCGATCACAATTTTGTGTTCATTCAGTATCTGTGCACGGCGAAGCAGTGCTCCGACTCTTAAAACCATTTCATTCACATTTACCGGTTTTACCATATAATCGTCACTTCCCGAAAGAAATCCCTGGCGCATATCATCAAAGGAACCTTTCGCAGTGATCATAAGTACCGGTATCTGATATCCTGCTGAACGAAGTTCTGACACCAGTTCATAACCATCCATAACCGGCATCATAATATCAGAAATGATCAGATCAATATATTCCTTATCCAATATTTCTAATGCCTGTGCTCCATCCGATGCACTTTTGACTTGATATCCATTCTTCTCAAGCACTTTTTGGAATAGCTGGCTTAATTCTTTATCATCTTCTACAATCAATATTTGAAACACGTTTTCCTTCCTCCTTATTAAAACAGATACCTTGCCCATCCAAGCAGATGCTGTACTAAAAATATTTTTCTCTGACGTTTCTTTGTTAATTCGATTGGCTCTACATGATATGGATCATTATAAGTTCCGCCTTCTAATATCTGACGGGACACTTTTTCATATTCCATCATGCCCTCTTCCAACTGTTTATTAATATCTTTACTGCGTATTACAAGCATCAGTTCCGTATCCAGATATGTACTTCTCATGTCCATATTAAAGGAACCGATTACAGACAGATCATCGTCAATCAGAATACTTTTTCCGTGGTATGAATAGCCGCCTTCATACTCCCAGATATCAATTCCTGTATTTAAAATTCTGTTTCTGTTTCTCGCATAATCAGCAGAACCAAACGGATTTCCATTGTTGGCAACCGAATTGGTCATGATAGAAAATTCCGGAACTCTCTCCGCAATCTCTTTCCATGTATTATACATCATATCATTGCAGATAATATATGGTGTATGAATTTTCACGCGCTCTTTTGCATTTTTCATTAGTTCTCCCAACTGATACCACACTACTGGTTCTTTGGGACCTGTGTGGATAGGATTTGACACTAATGCAATCTTTTCTGTCTCAAAAGTTTCGTCCGTGTAATCGGTATCGCAGATTCTTTCCTTATTCTCTTCAAAATATTTCTGATAGCCGTTCTGCAGCTCTAAAACTGCGTTCTTTACAGATTTTCTATTTGCCAGTTTTTTATTGTTATGAAAATAACCACTGTCTTCCTGATTCCATATGGTTTCAAAATACTCTGACAACTGGTTAACTGAATTTTCTTTCTCAGGTTCATCGCAAACCACTAACACGTCTCTGTCATAGTTCTTATGTCCCGGAAAATCACCCAGGAAATAATTGTATGTATTTCTTCCCCCAAGAATATATCTCTTTCCATCTGCAATCAAATATTTATCATGCATTCTACCCATCATTTTCCACGGTTTCAACGGATTGGCCTTATTATATAGTTTAATTTCAACATTCTCATGGGAAGATAATCCATAGAAATACGGATTTCCTTCCATATCAATCCAGCTCTCCATTCCATCTACTAACAGACGAATATGTACACCTCTGTCTGCCGCATCATGCAGTGCTCCTAAAATCAATTTTCCACTTTCATCGGATTGAAATGCAAAAGTAGAAAGAATAATTTCCTTTTTTGCATTCTTGATCAAACGCACTCTTTGTAAAAGCGCTTCTGGATTCTTTTCTATGATTACTGCCCGTTCTGTATTTTCACTGCATTCGTTCCATGACCCATTTTTTGTTTCTTTTTTGGTTGTATTGGACACTTCCGGCTGCTTTTTATATGCAACGCAGATTCCGAGCAATTCATAAAAAGCCACACATAAAAAAATTGTCAGTATAACAAGAAGGATTTTACATATTTTATGCTTTTTCATTGTACATCACCTGATTCCTTTTTTTCATACTTATACAATACAAAGTCAATCTCAATTTAACCTCAACAAGGTTTGTTTTTTTCATCCATGCAAAATCTTCTTTGTACAACAGACTGTTAGATATAACAAAAACGACCTTTCAAAAACAGTTAACTTCTAAATCAACTGTTTTTTGAAAGGTCGTTTCATCAGATTCTTATAGCAATCCAGCAAATAATCTCATAAATAATTGTCCCAGTCGCAAATATGCACTTCGTCCGGTTTGATATTGGTCTGTCACATCACGACATTCTCCCATCGTTCTTATCAGATCATTTTTTATTTCCACAACTGCCTGACAATCTACCATAAAACAGCCGTTTTCAAAATGGTGATATAAACTTCGATAATCCAGATTAATTGTTCCACAAGTTGCCATACAGTCATCTGCCACACTCATTTTTGCATGACAGAAACCAGGAGTCCACTCATAAACACGAACACCATGTTTAACTAATCCATGATAAAAAGAACGAGTTATATTATAAATGAATTTTTTATCAGGGATACCAGGTGTGATAATTCTTACGTCTACCCCTCGCTTAGCAGCCAAGCATAACGCATGCGTCATTTCATCTGTTATGATTAGATATGGAGTCATAAACCAACAATATTTTTCAGCTTTATTTATCATACTGATATAAACTTCTTCTCCTACTTGCTCATTATCCATAGGGCTGTCTGCATAAGGTTGAACAAACCCAGTTTGCTGTGCCGCATAATCATATTGGAAAAGGTATTTCCTAAAATCAGAATCATTAGCATCCTTATCACTTACTGCATTCCACATTTCCAAAAATGTCACCGTAAGCGACTGAACAGCATCTCCTTCTAAACGAATACCTGTATCTTTCCACTGTCCATACGGGTGTGTGTAATTAAAATATTCGTTTGCTAGATTATATCCACCTGTAAATCCGACTTTTCCATCAATAACTGTTATTTTTCTATGATCACGATTGTTCAAAAACAGATTTAAACCTGGCATAAACGGATTGAATACACGGCAATGAATTCCTATTGCCTCCATCTTTTTCACAAAATCTGTGTTAATAAAGCCTATAGAACCCATATCATCGTAGAATACTCTAACTTCCACACCTGCTTTTACTCGCTCTTCCAGAACATCTTGAATCTTATGCCATGCTTCAGCGTCTTCTATCGCATGATATTCCATAAAGATAAACTTCTGTGCTTTCTCCAAATCCTTAAGCTGTGCCTCTAATCCTTTCACTGCTTCATCAAAATACACAATATCCGTATTCTGATAGATTGGATACTGCGAATTTCTTTGTATGTAACTTGCTATATTTCCTGCTTTCGGAATTGTTTCTTTTATTCTGCTCAAACACTCCTGACTGTCCGGAAGCATTGGTAACAATTTGCTATCAATTTCTGCATATCGCTCACGCATTTTATGTGTGCCACCATTCAAACCAATCAACAAATACAGGCCTACACCCATAATTGGGAAAATTAGAATTAAGATGACCCAAGGCATTTTCATAGAGGATGTCTTATTTGATGCGTACAATCCCAAAACCAAGATCCCACTCAAAATCCTTGTAAATAAATTTATGATTTCTGCATATTCATTCAAGCGTGTTACGATAGTAATAATAAAAATCACTTCCAGAAGAATGCAGATTATGGAAAAACACAGCCGTTTTACCCCATTTTTTGTTTTTGCTTTGCCTTCTAAAGTATCTTGTTTCATATATATTCCACCTTCCTACTTGCTCAGTTTTCTCCCTAAATTTCGTGAAACATACCAATTTTGTCTTTTATTCTCTGCATTTCATTATCTGCTTCAATGATAGCTCTTGCAGAATGAAGTAATTCTTCACTTATCTCATCATAGCCAGGCATTTCTTCAATTCCTTTTTTATAGCGAAGTTGATGTTCCAATGTTGCCCAGAAATCCATACCATTGGTTCGAATCTGTAATTCTACACGCATAGGTGTTTTACCCTTAGCAAAAAATACTGGTATTTCAACAATCATATGATAGCTTCGATAACCATTCGATTTTGGATTTTTTATATAATCTTTTATTTCAATAACTTTAATATCATCCTGTTGGGTAATCAAATCTGATATCATATAAATATCGTCAATAAACGCACAAACTATTCGAACGCCTGCTACATCATTGAGATATGTCTGTATATTTTCTGTTGTAAATTCATATCCCATCTTCTGCAGTTTATCGTAAATACTATTGGGCTTCTTAATTCTTGTTTTTATAAAAGAAATAGGATTTCGATTGTTCTCAACTGAAAATTCATCATCCAAAACCTCAAGTTTAGTTTGTATCTCCCGAATAGCACAACGATACATCATCATTAAATTATAAAATTTTGTAGCATTATTTAAAAACTGTAGTGATTCCGGACTGTCCATCCTAAGTTTTTTTACTTCATCTTTTGTCATGGAACTTTCCTTTCTACCTCATCCCTGATTTCAAAACATTATTTATTTTGATAGTTGATTCTTTCTCCTTGAATTACTGGATAACAAATCATTTTATCACTATCCAGATTTTCTACATGCATATCTACTGCACTGATCTGATGGTTTTCATAAGTATTATAATAAATTCTCCGCAAACCATTGAAAACACTGGATTTGTCGCAGGTGAGCTTTCCCTTATTGTTTCCCTTGTGTTATATCGTCCCACCAGTGTTTACGAACTCTGATAAGGGAAAATACAAGGGCACAAGAGGTCCGGTGGACCTCTGCTCTGTGCCGACCGAAGCGGCAGCGGAGACCAAAAAAATTATATAAAACAGTATAACACAAAATAAAAGTGACATGGTGAACTGATTGAAATGCTTCTGATTTTTGTAGCAAATAATTGATTGAACGATAAGGAGATAAGATACGATGAGAATAATTTCTTCTCAGCGTTTCCGACAACTATTTTCTTTCCTTTGACACCTTCTCACTTATTCTCTGATAGATTTCCCTTGTCTCTGCGTCATTTTCCCCATTTACAACTAATATTTTTCCATCTATGTTCACGACAACATATGAATGGCAGGAGGCATGAGTGTAGCGGATATAATCTCCGAAGATATCGTTTTTGAAGTTTCCCATAGCATACTTCAGGTTTCCAAAACCATTAGTTCTGTAATCTTTATCGTTCTGCAATACATTTTCTTCATAAGAAATGCTGTCAATTTGCGAATACTCCCCTGTATAATCATTCCATCCTTTTGCTTCAATGTTAAAATCACGATCATTACAACGAATCTGAATGCTTCCCCAAAACAAAGTCCATATAGTAAACACAATAACGGAAATTGCGATGATCAGATATATCACACTTTTTTTTTTATTATACTGAATTTTTAAGCCTTCTCCGGTTGCCAGCTTTTTCTTATAAAAAAGGTAGGAGTAGAGAATGCTAATGATTGCAGCTGCCATAATACTTATAATATACACAACCAGTGCAGCCATGCTTTCCCCAAAAAGTCCACAAATCATACATAAAATACCTGATGCCATCCATAATTTGCCGCTGAATCTATGTGTTGCATTCCAGTTTTCTTCATCCATTAAAGACCATACAACTCTTATTCCTATGGTATTATTCTGTTTCACTTTTGGCAAATAATTTCCAATAACCATAAACAGCAGTCCAGTTCTATAGTAAATTACTGCCATAAACAGATTTTCCATATCTGCTCCCATATTGACCAGTCTTGCAATACCATTATAGAGTAATGTTATAATTTTCTTATTAGATTAGCTATATTATAACGTGCTGTAGGTTGGATGTCGATGATTTTTTGACCATATTTATTGTTTTATATGTTACTTCTCTATTAGTTCTGCAAACTTGAATCTGATGCTGTCTACCTCTTATCCAATCCATTTTTTAATTTCAAAATATCTTTTCTGATTTTTTCAATGACTATCTTAAATTCCTCATCACTTTTTCCTGTTGGATCTTCAAGTCCCCAGTTATCATCAAACGGTCTTCCTATAAATGGACATCCCACATTACACCCCATTGATATTGCAATATCCGGATTTGGAATATCACTAACCAGCTTACTGAACTGTCCATCTGCTTCCATATCTATATTATATAATTCCTTCATAATACGGACAGCATCTTGGTTAATCTGTGGTTTTGTTTCTGTACCCGCCGAATAACTTTGAAACACATCTGATGCCAGATGTCTTCCAAAAGCCTCAGCAATCTGACTTCGGCAGGAATTATGGACACAAATAAATGCCACTTTTACATTACTCATGAAATGGACACCTCTCCTTTATACACTGCTCATTAAAATCTGTGAATCCACATTGCATTTGTTCGTATTGCAATGTTACTCCATAATGAGCATTCACATAATCAATACCATTCTTAAATGCTATCATTGCATCTCTCTTGCAGCACCTTGGTCCGTTTATGGCTCCTAATTCTCCGATTGCTTTCGAGGTAAACTGCATATGATTTCCCCATGTTCCATCTGTTGAAAGCGGACCTGTTCCGTCGATGATTGCAAGTGCAGCGCCAATGGATGTAATTGCTCCGCATATTCCCCATAAACCGCACATTGCTCCCGGCATCCGAAGTCCTTCTGACATCAGCCTGTCCAATGCCTGTTCTAAGTCTATCTCTCCACCTGCGTTTTTGTAGGCTACTAGCAAACTTGCACCATCTAATATATGGTGTTCCGGTCCATGAATGCTGATATATTCCTTCTCTGCAATCTGCTTAAAAATAACAACCGGATTTGTTCCCTGTTCTTTCTTTATATCTTTTACAATCAGTTCTGCTTTTTCTCTTACTGTCATAGAAACCTTCCTTTCGTCTTATTTGCAATTCTTACAAGCATAAGCATTACCGGAACTTCTGTTAAGACACCCACAGTAGTAGCAAGTGCAGCCTCACTTGTTGTTCCAAACAATGCAATCGCCACTGCCACCGCAAGTTCAAAGAAATCAGATGCTCCTATCATTCCTGCAGGTGTTGCAATATTGTGTGGCAGTTTTAACAGATAACACGCTACGTATGCGATTCCAAAGATCAAAAATGTCTGAATTATCAAAGGTATTGCAATCAGTATTATGTGTATAGGATTTTTCAGAATAACTTCCGACTGAAACATAAATATCAGCACTAATGTCAATAGTAATCATCATTGGATAAATCATAATCCAGATTAATACAGCCATAGGAATAGATATCCCTGCATATTCAAACTCATTTAATATATTGGGTATCATCGGGAAAAAATGTCCTATGGATACATCGATGATCATGCATAGAATAACCCACATGTCAAACTGCCAATAAAATTCTTGAATTCTAATAAAGTATCACAATTCAAAGAGTAATGATGCCATTTACCTTCTTTGCGATCATTCACCAATCCACATTCCACCAGTATCTTCATATGATGAGACAGGGTTGGCTGTGTAATTTCAAATTTTTCCAAGAGCCTGCATCCACATTTTTCGCCATCTGACAACATTTGCACTATTTCTAATCTGTTTGAATCTCCAAGTGCCTTGCAGATTAATGCAACATTTGTTAGTTCCATTTCATTTACCTCGCATTGATATTTATCTATATGTCTAGATTAACATATACATAGATAATTATCAATGTGTTTTTATAAAATAAAGCCATACATTTTCATGTACAGCTTTAAAAACAGGAAGTTACCTTCTACTCATATAAAATATATCAATAGCATTACTTGCAAACTCTGCTGTGCCAACTCCTCCAACATCATCAATATTTTCCGTAAGTTCTCCTCCACCGGCATACATTCTTCCAAGACCGCATAAAATCTTATCAGAACATGTATAAAAATGATCTGTAATGTAATCCTGAAGTTTCCTTACCTGCAACTGCACCTGTTCATCTTCTGGGTCCATTTCTTTCATTTGTCCGAATTCAACAAATAATTGCATAAACTCATTTGCAACAGTAGCTTCATCGTCTTTCGTCCAGTTCTTTGTTTTCTCTTCAAACTCCTTATACTCAGAGGTTTGTCCCCATTGTTCTTTTGCTCGTTTAGAATACTCATCAATCTTTGTTGTATCAAATACTTTAAAATCCATATATTTCACTCCTATTCCTTTTATTCCTCGAGCGAAACTAATAAGATTTTCAAGATGCTCTTTTTTCATAGTAAGCAATTCAATCTGCTGCTCTAATGCTTTATTCCTGTCAAAGTTAGGGGCATCAATTATCTTTTTAATCTCCTTAAGCGGAAATTCCAATTCTTTAAACAGTAAAATTTGTTGCAGCCTTTCCAAGGATGTATCGTCATACAACCTATAACCTGACTCTGTATATTCAATAGGTTTTAAGAGACCAATGGTATCATAATACTGCAGAGTGCGTATACTCACTCCTGTTAATTTACTTACCTCATTCACTGTCATCATTGTCATTTCCTCCTCTCGATAAACATATCGTAAACTATTACGTTGCGTAGGAGTCAATAGTTCCGATTGCAGCTTCATTCACGATTACTTTATATCCATTTTTTATAGCACCTAATGCTGTCAGTGCAACGCAAGCCCCACCATCTACACCCACAACTTCAACATATTCAATATTGTGTTTTTTCAGCAATATATCAAGTCCAGAATTAGTAAATGCATTACCTTTATATTTTATGAATATATTATCAGATACTATATGCAATTCTTTAGCAAAATCAATATCTTCTGTTCCTTCATATGCATGAAATGGTGCAAACTTATTTATCAGATTCTTCTTCATTACATTTTTTATATAACCTCCTATATCTACCATTACAATTCTAATAGATAATACGGAAATGAAAATTTCAGTTATAATGAAAGTTTTATGTTATAAAAAATACCGATCTTAATTCTCCACTATTTACGGATTATTAAGACCGGTATTTATTTCATTTTTTAATTAGCAATTAATCCCGACGTAGTGTAAACTTTCCTACCAGATCGTTTAATGTATATGCCTGTGCGGATAATTCCTCACTGGTAGCAGACGATTCCTCTGCTCCCGCAGAGTTCGACTGCACTACTTCCGATATCTGATTCACACCAAGTTCTGCCTGTTGCATCGCCTGTGCCTGCGCAGCAGACTCTTCACTCAATCGTTTTGCATCTGTCGCAATCTCCTTGACTCCCGTAACGATCTGCTCCAGAGATTCCGCTGCTACCTCCACTGCCTGGTTGCCATTCTCGATCTCCTGCAGCGATCCCTCGATCAGGCTTCTGGTATCTACTGCCGACTGTGCACTCTGTTCGGCCAGTTTACGGATCTGTTCTGCCACCACTGCAAATCCCCGTCCGGCTTCTCCTGCTCTGGCCGCCTCAATTGCCGCATTCAGAGACAACAGGTTCGTCTGACTCGCAATATCTTCAATGTCAGCAATAATATTCTGTATCTTTTTAGATGTTTCATTGATTCGCTCCATTTCCTCCATCAATGACCTCATCTGCGTATGCCCTGCATCCGCCTGCTGTGCATAATTCTCAGCCTTTTCCGTCGTCCTCTGCAGTTCGCCGGCTGTACGTGACACGGCATCTGTGATATTCGTAATGGTTGCCGTCAGTTCTTCCACAGATCCTGCCTGCTCTGTTGCTCCTTCTGCCAACGCCTGGGCAGATTGTGCAAGATTCTCCGATCCGGCAGATACCTGCTTAGCGGCCTCTTCTACCTGCTGTAAGGTACTGTTCATCTGTCGGTTCATCTTACGCATGGCATCTTTCAGTGCCACAAACTGTCCTACATATTTCTCTTCGATCTTAGTACCGATGGCATAATTACCCTCCGCCATCTGTCCCAATAATTCTCCTGCATCCGTAATGATCAGATTCAGGTCAGCAGCCATGCCTTTTGCGACCTGTATCATATAGGATATCTCATCTTCCGTGTTTCTGTCCGGGAATGCACTATTCAGATCTCCCTGTGCAAAAGTCTGAAGTCGATCTGCCAGCGCTATCATCGGTTCTTCGATATTTCCTGCCATTTTCTTGCCTAATACCACAGAACTCCAGAAAGAGGTCACTACGATAACCAGAATCGCGATCAGCATAAAACGCTCCATATGACGCAGATCTACCTCCGCCTGATCTCCTTTTTCGACGCACAGATTCATCAAGTCTACAAACTCCGCGTATATCCGTTCGTACTGTGCGGTCAGCTCTCCGATATCCAGATCCTGCGCCTTCAGATATCCGTCCTCGTCATCGGAAGTAGCCAGTTCCAATACCTGTGCATCCAATTCCCAGTACCCGTCCAGTTCCTGCAATATTTTATTATAGGCATCCCTGCCTTCGGTGAATTTGATTGAGCGGTTCAATTCATCTATGTAAGCCTCAAACGCTTCCTTTTTCTGGTCATGCAGTTCGATCTGCTTGTCTATCACTGCTTTGTCATCATAGCCTACTACTGCACGTAATGCGCTCCGGCTCTCCGAAAATGCCGCGACCGCTTTACCGATATCTCCCTGTGTAAATCCGTATCGGCTCAATGCCTTTTCATACTGTATCGCTGCGATCAGTAGTACTACGATTCCAATAACTGCCGCAATCGCACCGATTATTGCTACTTTCACAAATCCTTTCGTCAGTTGCTTTTTAATACCTTGTTGCTTTTGTGTGGCCATATAAAGCTCCCCCTAGTTTATCCGTTAAATAAGCTGCCGTGATTGACATCTTTATACAATAGTAGCACATCCCCTTTCATTATTCAACTGTACGAGATGGGTTTCCAGAGATTTTGCAAGACTGAAACTTGACTTTGCAGTTCATGTAACAGTTCTTTCATGTACTCCGACCTCCCATTACATAAAAATCCAGTTTTTCATTTATCATTCTGATTTCTTCGTCTTTAGTCATGTTAAAACCTCCCTACATTATATACATGGCACTTCTCGACAAATTCTTACAAATAACTACAAATTTTTTCACAAGAAACGAAAAAAACGATACTGCATAGATTTCTTACTCCACACAATATCGTTCTTCTATATTTATACTTCCCCGAAGTTCCGGATGATGCAGAAGCTCTACTCTTCCTATTGTCTTGATCAGCTGCTGTAAACCTTTGACCGGAAGGTATGCTGCCTGCACCGGTATCAATACAGAATCTGCACATGCCAATGCATTAATTGTCATCATTCCAAGCGAAGGCATACAATCAATAATGATGAAATCATAAAATTCTCTCAGCCTGTCTACCATAGATCTCAGAATCAGTTCCCTGCTCATGGCATTTACCAAAGACACCTCTATTGCTGATAATTCAATGTTGGCTGGGATAAGGTCTACGCCTTCTTTATGGTGTAAGATTGTCTTTTCTATATTCAGTTTTTCATCATTCACAATGTTCATCATCAGTGTTCTGTCAATGACACTTCCTCCTTTTCCCTGAACGAAAAAAATCGCCCAGACTAGAATTTTTAATCTAATCTGAGCGATGCTTCGTCAGGCCTGTTCTCTTCAAACAAGAAAACCATTTTTACATTCATTGACAACCTAAATCTTATCCTACACTTTAGTTATCTCCATTGGGTGCTTGGATAGATTTAGTTCTCGGTGCCCGTTTTGTCTTTTCGGTGCTCCAATTACTCATTTTTATTTTTTTTCGGTGCTCGCAAGCACCATAAAATAAAAATGCAACAATGAATTTTTACGATCATTGTTGCAAAAAATCGATGTTCCCGGCGGGAATTGAACCCACAACTAGCGCTTAGGAGTTCAAGTCACTACAGAAAATCTATGTTTTTCTTGGTCAACATAAGTCAAGCAACAACTTGATTTTACTGACTTTCCTGTAAATCCATGTCAAAATAAGAAAACTGAAAATCATCCAAGTTAAGCACCTCTCGCTGACAAATGAGTGACACTGTCACCCTGAGGGTTCAACCATTCCGTTCCTGCGAATTCATATTTATGGCTACCATTCTCACTGAATATGC
>NZ_QTXS01000003.1:166856-179205 GCF_003461765.1 Roseburia sp. AF02-12
AAAAGTTCTGGTTTATGCTGCATAATCAAACTAGCTTTTAGATTTTTCTGTCGTTCTATCCAATTTGTTGCGGCAGGATTGATTTCCACTAAATCATAATGATCCTTTGCGTATTGCACCACTTCCGCAAGGGTATGCGGGTTGGCCGCTATTCTCTTTTCTATCCTTTTTCGTCTGGATTGATAGATAGCATTTCGGATTCTAATCTTTAGAGATTGCTTTTGAGCTTCTCCAAATATAAAAACACTTGTGGGACCATCTTCACCATTTATTATGGAAACTTGATTGATACTTTTATTTTTCATAAGTGCCCTCTACTCACAAATCCCGATTATATCGGTGATTCACAATCTTTTAGCCAAAATCGCAGTTCCATAACCGTCACAGCAATTTTATACTTTACTTCGATTTCAATCTTTTCTGGTGGATTGGCTAAAAGCCTGTCAATATCATTTTCCTCAACACCAGCCATTTTTGCTATCGTTAGCTTGGATATGCCATGATAGGAAACAAGCACTTCCAACTAATGCATTGATTTGATATTTTCCTTTTACCGAACCCTCTTATGCCTTAATATCAAAACTTGATCTATCAGGTGCAGAAATACTCACAGATTCTGCTACAAGGCTCTGTGTCATACTTTTTACATCATTACCAGTTATGGATAAGGTATAATCACCCGTTTCTTTTCTTTCTGCCGATTTTTCTGCACGTTGCTTTGCAGCTTTTTCTTCCTCTGCTTTTTTAGCAGCTCTTTTTTCTTTTACCTTTTCCTCTTTTTCTCTGTTCTCTTTTACTTTTCGTTCAGCATTCTCTTTCGCTATTTTCCCATCTGGATCATTTGTACCAGATATTGCCACCGAAATATTTCCGTTTTCATCAACCTTATAACTCAGATTTGTCAAAGTGCCCAAACATCCATTCACCGCACTTTTTGCACAATCTGGAATGGCTGCTAAGTTTTCCTCCAGATACTTTGCTTTTTCCGGATCATTCATACACTTCTGTAAAAATGCACTTGAAACGGATACTGTTGTCGGAACCTCTTGCATTGAAGTCATTCCCGTATTCATATAATGGTATTTTCCTTGCAAGTATTTTGAATAATCATTTACATTGCTATACCCCGTCTTAATCTGCTCTGTTTTTGTCACACCGGGACGTGATGTTTTTAATTCAACTGTACTTGTTGTCACGTTGCCGTCTTTTGTATTTGTACTATCCTTTTCACTATCTGTTTTTTTAACAGTATTCTTGTAATTTGAAGCATAATACGATGTGCAACTGCTGTTATTGATACCTGTAATTGCCATAATCCTACCTCCCTGTTATTGAAACTTAAAATAATTTCTATTATATTGAACGACTTGGATATTTAATTTCCGTTGATGTAAATTCATCTTCTGCCGAAACATTGATATGCCCACTGCTGTCAATAGCATACTCTTTACCATAAACGGAAAACGTATCTCCTTCTTTATACCCGATTTCTATCCAGTTTATATCATTTAACTGTTTTATCTTGGCGTCAACATTTATGGTCTTTCCTGATTCCTGCAATAAATAAGTGTGTTTTCCTGCTCCCGTATCTATAGAAAAGAATCCCGGAGAAATCCCGACTTTCTCACAGACTGACAGTACTTCCTCATTACTGTAGAGATAACCCCACACACTCTTTCCCTGTGCCAGATCAGATAAAATATTACTTGCTTTGCGCATTTCCCACTTATAATTTGTCCCTTTTTGATTTGTATTCTCTGCAAGCAACGATTCCGAGGCTGCCCAGCCTATCCTTCCATTGTTGACCGTCCATGTATATTTACCGCCACTTGATGTTGTCCATGAATAATAACTTTTATTACTTAATACCAAAGAATTATTTGCAGCACAAATGCCTGACATGGTGCTTGTATTCATTTTCGGTACTGCATAATTAGGTACTACCTGTCTGCTCCCATTAAGGTCAAAGGAAATAACCCCGTACTCCTTAAAATCAGAATTATATCCACAGGAAACATTCTCCCCAAAATTGATTGCATTCAAAATAGCACTTGAATTATTATAGTTTGCAAAATAATAAGCCAATTCACTGTTAGAAATATTCGCATTTTTATCTATCAGTGCAGCTATTGATTGCTTTGAAAAGCCTCGTGCAGCATCAGAAATACTTAAACTGTCCTGTTTTTTATTATTTCCTACTCCAAGCAACATCTGTATTGCTTTTTGGTGTATTCCTGCCTCTGCTTGCTTTGAATATGTCAATAGCTGGTTTACTGTGTTTACATCTGTTACTGTCTTCATAGCTAGTCTCCAAACCCTTTTTCAACATTAAACGCCAAACATATGCTGCAATTTGTCCAGCATATCGTTTGATTTTTCTCTAACACTTCCCGGCTGATTTCTTAATTCATATCTGTTTTCATAGTAATGATTCAAGTAACCTTTCAGCCCATCATAAAATGAATCCTTATCTATTTCATCATTTAAAAATTTGTCACACAAACCGGTCATTTCCATTTTCTCATTCGTATAGAAAGCTCTCTCATCGGAGATGATTTCTGATTTGTACTTATAAGCTTCTGTTTTGCTCCCTATTCCGACAACCATATAATCCGGTGTCATTCTCTCCATGATAGAATTGCGTGCCGACTCATTAAAATGAACATATTCGTCAATCATATCTGAAAAACCTGCCTGTAATTGCTCCGGGACATACATTTTATTTATTTTGTTTAATCCAGCCTCACTTGCACTTAATAAAAATACCGATTCAAATGAAGTACCACGATACCCTTCCCTGGCATTCAAGTCATCTACCGCTGCCACCATTGTGCCGATCTGCTCTTTTAATGTATTTCTTTCATCTTCTGATAAATATTCTGCCGCATTTTCATCTATCCACTTCTCAAAAACCGCAGCCTGATTCTCAGAATGTCCCTCAAAGACACTTCGATCTCCTGAAATAGAAGACGCCTTTAATTCCAATTGAAACAAATTTTCACATTTATATTCTGCAGGTATCTCTCTTATTTCTCCATTAATAGATGAAAAATGCATTGTATGAAAATCCGATACCTTATTACGAGCAGTCTCAACTAACTTTCTTGCTGAATCACTGATTTTCACATCATCCTCCGAAATAATATTCTGAGGAACAGTTGTTTTCTTCTCAACCTTATTTTTTATCATCTCTGGATTATTAATATACCTATTTCCTTGAACTTTCATAGCAACCTCCCTAAGTTAGTCCACACTTTCTATACTTCTTTATCTATCTTGCTCGATGTCAAAGAAGCATCCGTCTTAGAGTACGTACCATTATTTGTATAGGTTGCACTCGCCCGGTTTGCAGCATTCGATATACCAGTTGCTTTCTGCGATATTTTGCTTACAAAAGAATTATATCCTGTAAAGACCGTTTTCAGCGAACTGATATCTGCCTGCTTTAAAGCATCCTCATCTAATTCCAACTTGTTTCCTTTTCCTATGGTAATACCTATTTTGGCAAGCATATTACTGTTTTTGTCTGTCATTCCAGTCATCCATGAAGCATTTCGCAATACATCCTTTGTATTAGATTCTCCGGCTTCCTTAACTACATCATTATAATCTTCAACAAAAGATTTTACTGCCTTGGTGATTTTATCCCAGTCATAATCCTCTACCTCAATCTCTTCCCCCGTTTTTTCATCTTTCTTTTTTATTTTCTTTTTTTCCCAAAGAGAAGAGTCATTCAAAGCATCTGCTGATTTTTTCAGAGAATCTGCACTTGTTTTCATCAAGGTAAGTTTTTGTGAAGTATCACCTTTTCCCGATAATTTTTCAGCATCCTGTTTTGCATAATATGCTTTCATAAGTTTTCCATAGCTTCCATTTTTGATTGCAGCATAATCAGAAAGCATATTTGTATTGCCTACTGATGAACTATCTGACGTTCCACTAAACAACGCTGAAAAATCTACATTGCTGTTATATTTACTTGTATAATCACTAAAACTTTTGATTTCTGACATAACACCAGCCTCCTTTCTGAACTATAAACGTATATCTATCGGTGTATATACTACCGACTGTCCACTTTCTGATGCTGGATTTGTTATTGTTTCTGCTGTTTCTGTTTTGATATCTGCATTCTCTGATGCATCTGTTGTCGTATCTGCATTTTCCTGTGTATTCTCTGCTTTCTGAGGTTGATCCTTCTTTGTTTCTGCTGCATCTGTACTGTTGTCTGTCTTTGCTGCTTCTTCCATAGATTTATTTGCATCTGAAAGTGAAGACATCTGTGCTACTGTTGCAGACTGCGCTTTTGCCTGCAAATCTGCCAGTTCTTCTTCTTTCTTTTCGGTATTGCCTTTTCCAGCATCCTGCTTGATTTCAGACTCAAGCACACCGGCTCTTCCTTCCATCTGTGTTGCCATACTACCCTGCACTTTTGCTTGCTTCATAGATGAATCTGCGGAAATCATTGCCCGCATACCTGCCTGTGACAAGCCTGTTCCTTTCTTTGCAGATGTATTTTTTGTACCAGCCACCATATCATCCATAGATGATTTTTTACTCTGCTGTTCCTTTCTCTGTTCAATCTGGTGCTGTCTTAACTGTTGATTGAGATTTGTAATTTCCTGTTGTATCTCCTGACGTTTCTTCATCTTATCCTCTAATGACAGTTCTTCATTTGATGATAAGTCCTGCAATTTCTGCTGTGCATTTGCAATCTGATTCTGAATATTTTTACTCACAGAATCATTCGCCTGTGCCATTCCTATTGCTCCTGTCTGCGTATTCGTTCCGTTAAATCCATTAATTTTCATCATTTCGTTGTCCTCCTTGAGCTAATACTCTGAAATCCGTTTCCTGAAAATCTGTATAACATGATTTCTCTTTATTTTTTCTTTCGGCATATCTTTCTTCACAATAAACCGTGATGTTGTGAACCGCCCTTTTTTCGTTGTGAAGCATCAAGAAATCACTACATATTTCTGTAATTTACAAAATACATAGTGCCAATTTATTTCTTTATTCTACCTGCATCATAATGCTAAGGATTACTTCCTCATTTCCCTGCTCCAAAGATATATCTCCCATATACATTCTGGCAACCCGGCGAATGTTATTCAGACCCATTCCATGTTCCCTCCCAGATTTGGTTGTTTCTGGCAAATCGCTGTCACCAAAATTAAGCTGACCCCAAAAACTGTTTTTTATGGTTATCATAAAGATACTGTTTTTCCGAAAAGAAGAAATGCTGATATACGGATCATCTCCACTTACATTTTCCATGCAGTTATTCAAGGCATTATTCATGATCACACTCAAATCAAATGCATTTAACTTCGTATTCTGCGGATAATGAAAATCCGACAGAAACCGAATCTGCCTTTCTTTTGCTTCTCTCAGCTTTTCCATCAAAATGACATCAATTACCGGACTTCCTGTCTTTATTTCCGGAGATACCTCGTCCCATTCATTTTTCAGATGTTCCAAGTATTCTGTAGCATCATCCATATTATTATGTGCCACCAGATGTTCCAGTGTCTGTATATGATTTCCCATATCATGGCGCATGGAGCGGATATCCCGATACAACTTTTCGACTTCCTCGATATGCTTTTTCATGTCACTGATCTGATTTAATACCAGCTCTTGTCCCCGCTGTTCTTCCTGCATCTCTTTCCAGTTTTGAAACATTACAATCACAACAAGAATAGCAACTATGGAAATCAGATAGTGTAAAAAGCTTAAAGCTCCATAAAATCCATATGTATCAATCAAGTTCTTTCCAGTATCTCTTTCGTATATCATGAGATAATATTGTAAAATGCCATACCCAGTGACGCCTACAAGTGAAGGTATAATAAGCATTACCATCTCTTTGATGCTCATTTCATCTTTTTTGTATATATACGCTTTATTGATCAGTCCTATTGCAACCGCAATAAAAGCAATACAAAGTACAATATCCAAAACTCTGGTTCCAACATATAGTCCGTATTGCAACCACACTTTTTCTGCACTCATATTCCGAAATACAAGTGCTTTTGTAACAAGATCATCAAGTCTGGCTGCCATTGCAACCGTTAACCATCGGATAGAAAAGAACGTAATTGCAAGAAATATTTTCTGATATATATTTCTTCTGTCCTCTGCATACATCACAAGAAACGCTGCTATAACTCCAATCAGATATGCGGAAAAATTATCAATCTGTGGCGGAATCATATATAAAACAAGCATAATCGTAATATAAACAATACTGACTGCCACAGCCCCTTTTTTCTTTTTTATATAGGGACAAACAAATTTTCCAAAATAGATTCCTGTAATCATAAGGAGTGCGATAACAGAAATTTTCGATGTAACCATCCAGCATTTTTCTACCAAACTCATCCGATTTCTTTTCCTTTCCTCTGATTATATTTCAAATATTGTTTTACAAACTCAGAATAATTCTGTTTTGCAATCAATGCAGTTCCATTTTCCATCGTCACACAATTTGCATCATATTTCTGAACATATTTGAAATGTACGAGGTAGGCTCTGTGTGTACGAAAAAAATCTGCTCCCGCAATTTCACTCAGTTCCTGCAATTTTCCATAATATTCAATATTCGTATCCCGTGTATGGATAATGACTTTTCGATTATATACCTCAGCATACACAATATCCTTCAAAAACACTTTCATATGGCTTCCTCCGGACTGCACCATCATGTATTTTTCATCCGATTGATTTTCAGAATATTTTTCAATGCTTCTGACTGCACGTTTCACAACTTCTTCAAATTTTTCATCTGAAAACGGTTTCACCAGATAATGAAATGCTGCAACATCAAATGCCTGAAAAACATACTCCTCCACAGCAGTTACAAATATCAATACCATTCTTTCATTTTTCTGACGCAGAATCCTTGCCGTTTCCATTCCATCCATTCCTGGCATCTGAATATCCAAAAATAGAATATCCGGCTCACAACCACTTGCAATCAATTCATCACCAGATAAATATTTATCTATTACTGCATCTGGCAATAATTTCTTTATTTTTTCTTCTAATATCAATCCTATAGATTTTTCATCATCACAGATTGCTATTTGCATCTTGTCACTTCCTTACTTACATACAATTATATTTATAATATCGGAAAAGTTCTTTAAATAGCTAGCCACCATGTTGTGAACAGACCTTTTTTTGTTGTGAAATAGAATATCACATATATCGCTTTATCTGCCTCCTGTTAATTTGTTTTATCCGGCACACGCTCCTGGGAGTGACTGTATCTATCAAAAAAAGAAGTCAGCAGTTTATTCATGCACTACTGACTTCCTATACTACTTATTTTAATTGCCTCCCACATCCATCTGAATCTGATATCTTGGAATCGTCCCATTTTCCTTTTTATAAGCCAGAACATCATAAATCATCTACTGTTACGTTCCCATTTGATACCTTATTCAAAAAACGATCTAATTCCTCTACATAGCCAGCCAGACGATATTCCTCATCCCTGTCATTACTCAATAAACCAATAAAACGATTGTTCTTATTGGTGCCAATGTTCAATAACGATAAATCCACAACTCCCGAACCGTATCCTTTTACTGTTGCACTTGTAGATGCCCCCGTAAAAGCATTACGATAAAGATTATTGTCTCCATCATTTTTTCCGTCAGAACAAATTCATCACCTAAGTCCTTCATTTTTGATTGGCATACCGGAGCCGGCATATGATATGTATAATTACCACAAATATTCTTATACTGACTATGATTCTGGATGATTCCAATTCCCATACAGGGTTCTCCTTTTTTCGTAATTTTTCAACCAGTTTGCAAAAAAATATTATATTTCTAAAGCACAGAATACCATTGTCTGTTCATACGATCAGCTTCATACTGGTATGTAATCAACTGGTTCATATCCTTTAAGCTGCTCTTTCCATATAAAATGCTTAAAGTCATATCTGGCACATTGTTCCATCCTCTGGTTGAAATAGTTGAAACCAGGTCATGTATCCAATTATTCATTTGCTGCTTAAACTCTTTCGGAACTTTTCCGGAACTTTCAACTGCACTATCCACTAAGTCTAATATATTCTCTCCCGACTCCGTATAATATGTCCCATTTTTTTCCTCAAGTTTGTCTAATTCATATCCTGTATAACTATAAACCTGATGATATGCTTCGTATTTCATCTTTGATTCCTCTGTTACTTGAGAACTCTCACAGCCATCTTGTGTTGAGCAATAATAGATATGCTTATAGAGATTTTTCCCATTATTACCTACATTTAAAGCATTCTGCATCAACACCTTTGTTTCTTCATCCACGCCATCTACCGTTATCTCGTAACTGTATGGATCGACAGTAAAAGTACAATCTTTCGTAATAGAAGATGTATCGACACCAGCCTGCTTTAAAATATTTGAAATCTGCGAATTTACCAATGCTCTTTCAAATTGGATTTTATCCGAATCTACACTGTCGCCGTCCACTTCAATTCCCCTGAACAAAGAATCCTGATAATTTACACCATTTATTTTTCCTGTCCGGCACATCTGCATCTCATAATTATATGCAATCCTACGTTCTGTATCAGTCAAATTAGTCTCGTAATACTCTGAACTCTTATCAAAATACTTGGAATGAATATAATTTTCTGGGTTAGAATGTGTTTTTGCTTCTGCGGCAAGCTTAGAATACTTTTCCGTTAATGCCGCCCTAAATGCTTTACCTGTACTCATATATTCACTTGTTTTCGCATTAATCTGTGTTCCTGCATTCTCAATGAGCTCTTGATTCGTTTTTTTTGCTGAAACTATATAGGACTTTAAGTCAATGCTACTGTCAATACTTGTATTATGTGTTCTTCCACTTGTACTTTTTGTCAGTTTTTCCTTTCCCGATGCACTTATCGTTAAGGTATCTCTTGTGCCTCTACAACCAGTGTTTTGACTGCTTGCCGCTTTTTGCTGTTGACCAAACAGAACATTAAGCAATGACTGATTAGCATTTATTCGGCTGTTAAAAAATATATTCATAATATCACCAACCTCCTTCTTCTAATATTTTATAAACAAAATTATTGTTCATCCAATAATTTGATTATAATCATGTAATAATTCAGATTTTATCATGAGATACCATCTCAATGCTCTTTTCATAACTAGAAGCTGCTGTTGACACCAATGACTGAATATTGACATTATCACTGTTAGCATTTGAGTTATTCAATAGATTGGACAGTCTTTGTTTACTTTCATATGTCCGACTTCTATATACATCTTCCATTTGTTTACGTTTTATCAAATGTTCCTTTTGATTTTTTTCAATCTGTTCTTCAATAAATTCCTCCAACCGCTTATGACGTTTCTCCCACCAAGTTTCTCCATCATTAGCTGTTTCTAGTCCACTCTTTCCTACCGGACCTGCATAACCATATCATTCTTCCGGTGACGCTCCAATAACATCAAAGCTAACATTATTTGATCCTACAGAAAAATATTATATTTCTAAAATACAGAATATCATTGTCTGTTCATACTACCGCAAATATCAGTTTATGATCTTCGCACTCTAATTTCAGATGAATGACCGCTTTTCCGGTATTTTTCAGTACTTTTTCACTCTCCCGGATTGCATTATCCAGTAAATTGGAGAGCAGGATCACGATCTCTTCCTCCTCCAGACAGATCTCCTGCAGATCCCCTACTTTTAGGATCACTGCTATGTGTTTCTCCTGCATGCTGCGGTACTTCTGGTTTAAAACAGCATTGACCACCGGATGATTTGTGTTGATTGCCGACATCTCGACAGCTATGCTCTCTGTCAGCTTCTGCGTAAATGAAAGTGCCTCATCTGTGTGTCCATTCTTTATCAATGTCTGGATTGTGGAAAGCTGATTTTTATAATCGTGCATTTTTCTTCGCTGACGCTCATAGATTTCTTCCCGGTCCTGATAATCTGCAATACGATTTTTCTGATTTTGTTCCGTAAGTACCGCAATTTTTATTCTCTCTTCTTTTTCAATGGTATTCTGCATGAACTCCATAAGGATAAGGTTAATCGCAACCAGTCCCACTGAAAGAAATAAAAATACATTCTGCATGTCAATACATCCCGGCATACTCATATCAGTTTCTATGCCAGCACATCAAATGCCGAAACTCCATTTTCTGTCACTCCTATAGAAGTTGAAGTACCTAGCAATTCCACCATTTTTCCTGTCAGGTCATCTACATCTTTTCCATCAATTTTCAGATTATATTGCCGTTCTTCCTGCTCCTGTTTTTCGGCACGCTGTTTTTCCAGTCTTTCCTCTGTCTCTTTCTTTTCTGCTTTCCTTTTCTCGAGTCTTTCTTCAAGTTCTTTCCTTGCTTTTTCTGTTCCCGGATCAACTTCATCTTGAGTACACATTACAGAACTCATGCTATCATATCCATTTATAGTAATACTATAACTCAGTATCTTTGCTCCTCTTGCTGCCACATAAGCTCTTGACTGTTCTATTGTTTTTGGTATTAGCGATAAATTGTACTCCAACCATTGTTTTGTCTTTTCATCTCCCATAGCCTCTGACAAAAGAGAACTGTTTATATTTACGGAATAATCCCTGCTTCGTAAACAATCGTATTTTTGTGTTAAATAGTTCTTATATTCATGGGCATTCTTATATGTCCTGCCCGTTTTGTTTCCAGCATTTTGTGTATTGCCATAACTATTCGTATATGACGCATAAGTTCCTATTCCTGTAACTGCCATATTAACATATCTCCTTTCATTATTCGGAGTCCTTCCAACTATGCCACCTGTTGGATTTCTCTCAGAATCAATATAATATTGATCACACGCTAGCTTCAAATATACTTTGACTAATACCTTTCATCCACATATTCTGCGTTGCTCCATATCCTCTTTCCTGCCCTATATCATACAATCCACTGCTGTCAAATCCTATTTTTAATACCAAATCATTTTCTTTCTTCCAGCCATTTTTAGCATATTGCAGCCATCTCTTAGAATAAAGTTCATACCCTGCACCATTTTTAGATTTTTCCTTAAACAATGCCAGTAAATCTGTACCATCCTCTGCAATAAAAGTACCATTTTTATATGTCGCATTGCGTGCATCATATCCAGTTGTCTCATACACTTCATGCCATAAAGAATATTGGTTTGCCTTTGTCATATTTGCCTGCGAATTAACAATTTCATTATCTGCATCATGCATACAAATCCACGCATGCGTCCAAATATTTTTTGCATTATCTCCTTCATTCAGCAATTTTTCTATCTGCGATAATGTATCTCTATCTGCATTTCCCGACACCGTTAGTTGATATGTATATGGGTCAATAGAAAATACCAAATCTGCCTGTTTTGATATTGATATCCCATTCTTTGAAAGTAGATTTGAAATTTGCTGATTTACAACACTTCTGGCATGCTGTTTTTCCCTGTCAGTATTGCGTACATAACCAACACTTCTTGAACCACCTGTATATACATCCTTGTAATTCCTTAATGCATAATCATACCGTGCAAATCCACCCACAGGTTTTCCTCCGGATTGTAACATTCTTTTCTCTGTACGGTAAGCTATGGAACGCTGGTCTTCTGTCATATATGAGCAAAAATTAGGTGAGGTCACATCACAATATTTTGATTCGATATATGCCATTGGATCAGAATGAGACAAATTTTCTTTGTACACTTTATCATAATGCTCCTGCAAAACTTTTTGTACGAAACGATCCTCCTCTGTAAGTCCATCATATTGATAACCTACAGTTGTACCAGCACTGGAAGTATTGGGCAGGTTGTTTAAATCCCTGCCCGCTGGAATGTTATTATAATAGTCAGAATTATTTACAGTAACCATATTATCCCCCTGCCTTATATAAGTCTTATAATCTGTATCTTTAAATTCCTCCCGGCATTTTATTCTCTTATTTTAGATGCCAGTACGGTATAAAATTCTTTTTCCTGCTGCAGATATGCTGCCCTTTCCTCTGTAACTGCTGCCAACGGATTTTCTATTCTCTCCAATACTTTGTCGATAGCTGCTAAACAACTTTCTTTCGTTTCACCAAAAATATTGTCATCACCACCTGTCAGAAAATCCTGCTCTACAGATAACTGCGTTAATGTACTGGTTACATCCGTCTGAAATGGATTAAAACCAGTTTCTTCCAATGTTTCCTGCCACGCCGCCTTTACACTCTCCGGCACTGTCTGAAGGTAATAATCACTAATATATGCAATCTGCTTTTTGGTCTTTTCATCTGCAAACTGGTAGATTCTGTTATTCGCTTTTAACTGTTCATATGCCGCCTGCGCATCACTGTTCGCT
>NZ_QTXS01000004.1:0-2092 GCF_003461765.1 Roseburia sp. AF02-12
ATTAGGATTAATATAACTTGATATTGACTGCATTGTCTCAATCTCCTTCGTTTATTCTAAATTCTCTTTTCCTTCTATGTCCAAATAACTAAGCCTTATTTATACTTACTATTTGCATTTGGCAAATTAAGATATGTATCCATACTTTTCGTCCAAAGCAACGATAAGTCAAACTTTCCCAATTTGTTTAAATCTTCTATGCTTTTTTTGAACATTGCGATAAAATCTCTTCTGTCGTTAAGTCCCATATTACCAGCTTCAAGCGGCAGAGACGTGAAACCTCCCTGCTTTTCCACTTTGTAATGTGCCTCCAATGCACGCATTTCGACTACTGTAGCATTTGATGGATTAACGTCATTGATATAAATTCTTTGCTCAAACTCTTTCCCGTTTTCATCCACACCTTTCGCTAACACCACAGGATTTTCATCCGTCAAATCATCCGCATATTTAAGACAATAAGAAAGACCTGTTCCATTACCTCCCGTCCACAACATATTATCTGTTGTGAATATCTGATATACCTTTGGTGTTTCTGCCGTATAAAATGTCTTTTCCGCAGATGCAGGTGCTTTCATATAATTACTTTTTTGTTGACCGTACAATGAAGATACGGTATTCAGACCAGAACCAATATACATATTTCTGTTCCTCCAATCAGCTCAAAATTTTCTCTATATGCCAGTCCAGTTTCTGCCTCAACTTTTTTGGATAAAAGTGTTTTCAACACCTAATCCCATATTAACTTTCCACGGTTCTTCTGTCAGTCGGAACCGCACCTGCTCTCTCCTATGGAGTCCAAGCTTACTTTTTCTACTATATTCAAATAACTAAGCCCTATTTATGCTTACTGCTTGCATTTAGATAAGTATTCATATTTCGCATATAAAACATCTGCAAATCATACCTTCCTAATTTATTCATATCCTGTATAACCTTTTCAAAGCTGGATATAAGGTCGCATCTGTCATTTAATCCCATACACCCAGTTTCTTGCGGAAAAGAACTGAGACTATTCCCCTTGTCGACGTTATAATATGCCTCCAAAGCACTCATTTCAACATAAGAAGCATTTCTCAAATTAATATCATTAATGTTAATCTTTTCTTCAAATTCTTTTCCATTTTCGTCAACTCCTTTGGCTATCACTACAGGATTATCCTCTGTTGACTCTTCTGCGTATTTAATATAAAACGAAAGACCTGTTCCATTTCCACCTGAAAACAACATATCATCCGTCTTTAAATACACCTTCACTGATGTCTGAGAAAATGCCTCATTTTCGGCAACATATGTTTTGCTATTATTTTGCTGCTTTCCAAATACTTCCGATGCACTTTGCACTCCCGAACCAATACGCATTTAATTACCTCCTTCTGATGTTGTATCATAATACTTTCCTGAAACTGTACTCATACATATCCGAATACATGTTATCATGGGGTTGGGGCGTCAGCCTTCTGTCCAATGCCGCCATATCCACCGTAAAACCGCTGTCTGCCACAGAGAAAGCGCCATTGCTGAATTGAAACTCCGAAGTAAAATCGGGAATCCCCAGATCACCGCTTGTCCTGTTATGTCCTATAATATTTATCAATGCATCCTTTATCCGCTCTATCTTGGCATTGTCTTTTGTTTTGTTGATCAGATTAGCGGCTTTTTCCGGCAACCCGCCAATTTTTCCGTCCGGTGTCAGATAAAAGTTCTCCAGAGAAATATCTTCTCCCGTAACCCCTTTTAAGTAACGCCTGACTTCCTGCACATCCGTGGCATACTGGTAGGTATTGGACGACAGATTTCCCACACTGTCAGCAATTCCTGTGTAATACTGATACATCCGGTCACTGTACTTTTCCTCTACCAGTTTCTGAACCTGCTCCCGGACTTCCTTATCTTCGATACCGCTCACTGTTACATTCCCATTGCTTTCAATCTTTATCTGCATTCCCTCCAGCTCATCACGTGAGATACCTTTGCTTTCCAGATCCTTTACAAAATCCTCGGAAAAATCATGTTTCAGTTCCGCCTTCTGCTGTGCTTTCTCAAAATCTTTCAGGTTGGCAAAAATTTTCACATACTCCATTTCCACATC
>NZ_QTXS01000004.1:3248-16382 GCF_003461765.1 Roseburia sp. AF02-12
CTCTGTATCCATCAGGACTTCATTATATTTGTCGAGGCATTCCCTCCAATTTTCATCTTTCCGGCTGTATGCACCGTGAAGGTTCCCGAATGCCTCCCTTATGGCATCGGTCTTTTCCTGTTCTTTATTTTCCGTAACCTTGAAACTGATTTTATAATAATCATCTGGAGAAACTTCTTCCCCATTTTTGTTTTCTATTTTGATACAATATTTATTGGTATTTGTATCCCAGTTCGGGATGGTCAGTGTTTTACGTCCTTCTCCGTCCCATTCTGCCTTTCCGACCTGATTGCCATATTCATCATATAAGGTGAGGTCATAATCACAGCCTTCCGGCATGTCCATATAGATTTGAACCCCAAAATAATTCTGTATGGTTCGATTAAATGGAATGGAAAAGTTATAGAAATCCACATCCTTTTTATCACTGAGATTTCCTTTCAGACTGCTGGTTTCGTCCTTAATCAGAAAATCCAAATCCAGAAATGTGCTTCCCTTCTTCTTGTCCGAAACCTCATAGGTGGTATGCTGTCTGCGATAAGTGTCATTGCTACCAAGTGTACAGGTATCTTCCTGAAGTGTCATATTTTTCTTCAGTTTCCCTTCAAAAAATGCCACTGTTTCCTTTCCAGACATGAAAAAAATCGGTTTTTGACGAAATGCCGCCCCATATGTAGAATGATTACTGTTTATTTCCATTTCTTATCCTTCCTCCCGAAAAATATCTTACCTGTATTCTTATGCTTTCCTGTCAAAAGATGAGCCTACAGTATAACAGGATTATCCGGTAAAATAATACTGCTTTTCTCATATGCTGCCGCCGCCAACTGGCTATTTAGATATTCGTTTTGTACAGCTTTTCGTCTTGCCTGTGCTCTTTTTACTGCTTCCTTTTCCTGTTCTTTCATAAGTTCTTCCATTCTTTCGTGGCGCTTCTCCCACCAAGATTCTCCGTCATTCGCTGTTTCTGATCCACTCTTTCCTACTGGGCCTGCATAACCGTAACATTCTTCCGGTGACGCTCCAATAACATCAAAGCCAACATTATTTGATCCTACCGGCAAGCCTTGAACGGAATATGCTGAACGAACTCTGTTCAAAACATAGTTCTCATATTCAGGATCATTTTTCATTCTTTCAAAAGCTTCTTCCTTAATCACAATCGACCCTGAAGAAAATGTGGAACGAACCTATCCGCTTACGGGAAATTGAGATATTTGATTCATAACCCATTGTTTATACTCATCCAGTGACATCTCATCTTTTGATTTTTCAGAAACCACGCTATTGTTTACAGCATAGTTTATCCGAGGTGGATAATCAATCGTCACATCTCCCGGATACATCACATTACTTGTATCCGCTGAATTTTTACTTTCCTCTACTTTCTTCACCGCATTTACAAAAGTATCTTTTGATGTAGTATTACTTCTGTTTTTTGCAGAAATTAAGTAACTGTCAGCATACGGATTTCTTCCTATACCATTCACATTTATACCTGCCATTTATGTCCCTCCTAAATAATTATATATATGTCTCATCGTTGTCATTTTCCGTTTCTGTTCCAGTCAATTATAACTTTTCCAATCTTTCCAGAAACGCAACATAGAATTCTCTTTCTTTCATACAAGCCCTCTGAACTTCTATGCTTTTAGGGACATATTCCAGTGGATGGTCTAAATTATATAAAGCCTGTTTCGTTGCCTGAATTGCAGATTCTGTTGTGTTTCCCAAAATGTCGATGTTATCCACATCGACCTCACCCTTCATCTGCTTATTCAGCCTTTGTACCATCATCTGTGATATATGGCTCAACATTCCGTTTTTCTTTATTCCCATACCATTCGCATTTACTTCCTTTGCTGCTTCCATCCATGCATCTTTTACCTCCTGCGGAGCATTCGGACCAATCATATCAAATGCTTTTTCGTTAAAATCCGTATCTGCCATATATGGATTTATACTCTCATTTTCCTGTTTGGCACGTTCTGTACTAAATTGAGGAATATCATTCTGTCTGCGTCTGTTTTCGTATGACACACCATTCATAGAATAGTTGGAACTAATCTGCATATATCAATACTCCTTTTTATTTGAATTGCATTATTATCATTAGGCTTTCGCTTCAAAAACTGGTCTTTTCTCCAGATAATCCGGTAATTCTTTTAATTCAGAATTCATACCATTCTTTACGGCATTATATTCCTTCCAGTAAATGGAATAAAATTCATCTTTTCTTGTAAGTTCTGCCGGAGTCATTTCGTATCCCCAGCCAGCACCGGTATTTGACAATACATTGACACCCTGACCCTGAATTTGAACACCATAACCTCCTGATGTTAAAATAGTGAAATTTAATGTTCCACCTCCTGCCAGTGCAATCTGCTTGTCTGCAAGATTCTGATTTTTTCCCTCTGCCTGTTCCAAAAAATCCAGTAAGGTTAATTCTCCGATCCCTTTACATTTTGGATTGGTATTTTGATTTTTCATTGCACTTTTTGCCTGTTGGTACAACTGCTTTCTATCCGGTGCAACCTCTGACAAATATTCTGCCCTTAACTGCAATACCTGCCTTGAAATAGAGTCTTGTTCTGTTTTATCAGTAGCATTGGCAGCCTTTTGTGCCAGTTTCCTAATCTCACTTACAAATTCAGTCTGCGTTTTTGTACTTTTTCCTTTCGATGGAATATAAGACCAGTTTGGTTCTCCATTACTACCAGAAGTAATTAGCTGTTCCCTTCCAACTGTTCCTATATTTGAAAAAGAGATTCCCATAAATCCACCTCACGGTTCATAAATAAATCTATCCCTTTATATCTACTGACTTTCTGCCACTCTACTCTCTGGTGATGCCATCCAATGCACCAATTTGATATTTTCCTTTTATCGAATCCTCTTATGCCTTAATATCAAAACTTGATCTATCAGGTGCAGAAATACTCACAGATTCTGCTACAAGGCTCTGTGTCATACTTTTTACATCATTACCAGTTATGGATAAGGTATAATCACCCGTTTCTTTTCTTTCTGCCGATTTTTCTGCACGTTGCTTTGCAGCTTTTTCTTCCTCTGCTTTTTTAGCAGCTCTTTTTTCTTTTACCTTTTCCTCTTTTTCTCTGTTCTCTTTTGCCTTTCGTTCAGCATTCTCTTTCGCTATTTTCCCATCTGGATCATTTGTACAAGATGCTGTCTCTATAATATTTCCGTTTGCATCAATCATATAACTCTGATTTGTCACAGTGCCCAAACATCCATTAATCGTATCTTTTGTACAATCCGGAATGGCTGCTAAGTTTTCCTCCAAATACTTTGCTTTTTCCGGATCATTCATGCACTTTTGTAAAAATGCACTTGAAACAGATACCGTTGTCGGAATGCCCTGCATTGAAGTCAGCCCTATATTCATATAATGGTATTTTCCTTGCAAGTATTTTGAATAATCATTTACATTACTATACCCTGTCTTAATCTGCTCTGTTTTTGTCACACCGGGACGTGATGTTTTTAATTCAACTGTACTTGTTGTCACGTTGCCATCTTTTGTATTTGTACTATCCTTTTCACTATCTGTTTTTTTTACAGTATTCTTATAATTTGAAGCATAATACGATGTGTAACTGCTGTTATTGATACCCGTAATTGCCATAATCCTACCTCCCTGTTATTGAAACTTAAAATAATTTCTATTATATTGAACGACTTGGATATTTAATTTCTCTCAGCCTCAATATGATATGTAATTACTATTTTTATTTGTAAATCATAGTACTAACATCATCAAATCTTAATGCTCATCAATAACTGCTCTCTATTAGGCTGAATCATTGTATATTTCTCCTTAAATGAGGTAATTGCACCATACATCTTCTTTCCTAAGTTTTCAGTAATCTCATCCTTCCCCCTGGTTTTTTGCTCCTCAATGTAAGCCGATGCCAAAGTTGACCTTGTGGTAATTTTTGAAATTTTATTCATTTCTTCACCAATAATTCCACGGGCATGCTGATTGGTTGTCTCCATTGTCACAAAGTCATCCACTTTTTTTTTATATGCAGCATCTAAATTGCTTAACTCTTCATCCTTTGTAAGCTTACGAGGTCCATTTTCATCAGCTACATATATTTCTCTGGTTCCATTTTCATAGCCCTTCACAATTTCATCATATAATTCTGCGTATGCTTTAACATAATTATTTGCCTTGTCAGTAATATTTAAGGCACTTTTTCCTGTATCAACATTTTGATTCTGCTGTGCTGCCTTCTTTTGAATTTCATAACTATAATCAATATCACTGATTTTTTTACTCGCTAACAGTTCCTTTCTTTGAACCACATCATCATATTTTTCCTGTCCACTCTGCTGTATACGATTACGATAATACTCCAATCCCTCATTAGAAATCGAAAGCTTCACTGATTGCCCCACTGTATGTTTTTCGTTTGTCTGACTATTTCCTTTCTGTACTTTATCAGTATTTTTTTCCATTATTGAATTCGTATTATTCATGTAATTAGATATTTTCATATCCTATTTTTCCTCCTTAAAACCCATTATCTTAGTTTCACCTCGTGGCTCACAAATAAATCTATCTATAACTTTATATCTACTGACTTCCTGCCACTCCCAACAGACTCTCTTGTAATGCCATCCAATGCACCCTCCGGTATTGGTTTACCAGCTTTCCATGTATGATCAGCGGCTTTTGCTGCTTCTGCAAATGCCTGTCTGTATTGATGTTCATATTGTTCCATTGTCCAGCCTGCTGATAAACGGTCATCTTTATCCATTTTTCTATATAAATTGTTATATACGCTCTCTCTTTTGGTAGTATCACCATTTAAAGTACCGTTTTCATTTAAGAATTCTTTCTTTGCCAGTTCAAACATTTCTTCCCGGCTGCTCTCTGGAATAGAAATGATATGTTTATAACTGTTTCTGTTCTCATCCGTTACAGCAAGTCCTGTTAATCCGGTATTCGGATCAATCCAGTCTCCATTTTTGTCATACTGGCTCATCAGGTTCTTAATTGCCTGAACATTTGTAAACATTGCACCGTTTCCATTTTTCATCATCTCACTCAGTGCTGCTTTATACTTTTTACTGTTTGTGTCGATCCCTGCTGCTTTTAATTGTTTCTGTACAGAACTGCTGTTCATTTGAGACAACTGAATATTGTTGACTAAATTTGTTTTTGATGTTCCAAATGTCGTTTGAAATAAAAAACCGTAGTCCGTAATTCTTGACATAATCGAAACCTCCCATCATTAAATTTTTTATATCTATCATCCGCTTTATTTTTATTTTTCTTTTTCTATCGACAACCCACTTCTAATATTTTACCTTTTCTGCACCAAGTACGATTTTTTTGCACGAAGTAAGACTTTTTACCAAAAAAGAGCACGAATGCTCTTTTTATGAATTGAGGAATAACTCAGCAATAAATTTATTTCCATCACTTTTCAATATTAAATTTCCATCATATTTTTTTACACTGCTCTGAACATTCAGCAGTCCTATTCCACCGCCTTTTCCTTTCGCTGATACCGGAAAACCATTTTTCCACTTTACCTCTCCGCAGTTATTTTCGATGCTGGCAGCTATCATTTTATGGTATGAGCCAATCTTAATCGAAATATATTTCTCTCCTTCCAGCTTCTCTGCTGCCTCAATCGCATTATCTAATAAATTTCCAAAAATAGTTGTAATGTCGATTGGTGCAAGGAAATTCAGATTCACATTATCCACCTTTATGGTTACTGAAATACCTTTTTCCCTCATAACGGATTCTTTATCGGTAAGAAGAATGTTCAAGATCGGATTTTCTGTGTATTGAACCGGAATGAGCGGCTTTAACAGTTCTCTGATTTCCGCTGCATATTCTCCTGCCGTATTCCCCTGCTCTGCACCATATAATCCTTCGATTGCTTTAATATGCTTATTTACATCATGTAATATGTGGACGGTTTGATCATATTTTTTTGTCTGCGTCAAATAGTATTCGTATTGTACCTTTGCCTGTTGCTCTAAAGCGATGAGCTGCTTTTCATAATAGTTCTTTTCATCTGCCATTTTAACAAAATATAAAAGGTATAGATCTGCCAGAACAATACACCCCATATTGACTGCACATAAGTAATTTTCTTCTCCATTTTTAAAATTCTCTACAATTACACCCATGTTAATCAGATTGTATAGGAGTATAATTCCATACATGATGTACCTTGTCTTTGCATAAGGAATATCGCTCTTTTTCACAAACCTGTTTATGAATGTATAATACAAAAAAATAAGTATTACTTTTGAAAATGTTACCTCAAGGCAGTAAAGCATCGTTTCATTCACATTTTTTATATCTGCTGCCTGCAAAATACATTGTAAAAGAATCACTCCTAATGATTCACAAACAGACATGCAAAATACCAATGCCTCACATTCAATGATACGTCTTAACGGTTTATCCATATCCTCATAATACAGAGCATATGCTATTATCCCCGTCAACACGCCCCAGACCACCAAATTTAATATGGAATGATTGAACATATTGATACAGGTTGTAAAAATCACTGTGACAGCCTCGATCACAATATATGCATATCTATTTTGACTGCTCCTTTTATACTTTCCATTCATAAACTGGAACAGTATGTTACTTATGATAAAACAGGAAAGAGCATTACATAATATCAGTAAAATCGTATTCATCGTTTCTCCTATGAATTTTTCTGCAAAAATTTATTTACTTCTTCTCTAAAATCGCTGCTTCTCTTTTGCGCAATCTGGAGTTCTTTTCCATTATCCATATAAATGGTAAAGCCTTTTATTTTTTCAATATGCCTTAAATTAACCAGATTTCCCCTGCAATTCACAACAAAATCATAGGGCTGCAGTTCTTCAACCAGTTTTTCAAAAATGCAGTCATACTCATATGTGATATCAGACAACGCTATCAGTACTTTTCTTGATCTTTTTATGTATTCAAAATATAAAATGTCCCTGAGTTTCAATTTGATTGACAGATACTCTTTCCCATTGCTGTCCGTCACTTTATAAAAATCCTTTTCTGCTCCGGTATCCGGCAGTTGATCCAGTAGTTCCAACATCTGCATTTCCAATTTATCATATTCCAATGGCTTACATAGAAATGAAAATGCATGAACTTCGTTAATGACCTGCATACAATATTCTTCATAACTCGTAATATACACTAATTTCACATCCGGAAATTTTTCTTTCAATTTTCTCCCCAGTTTAATACCATTCAGTTCTTCCATCGAAATATCTAAAATTCCGATATCAATACGACTGATATTTTCAAGCATTTGATTTGCAGACATAAATTTCTCTATATGATAAGCAATCTTTTGACTTGTAAAAATCTTATGCAGCATATTCACTGCACACTCAAGATCTGCTATATCGTCATCACAAACAGCAATTTCCAGCATATTACTCACCTTCTTCCTATCTTCCTACTATATCGGTAATTTTTATTTTTCCATTAAATAAATATAAAGTACTCTGCATATTATCTAAATAGGCTCTAAATAAATATCATATATATAGAAAATGTGCCATCATCTTGACGGCACATTTCCTATATTTTCCCCCCAAATTATATTGCTACAGTATAGAATACCATTGTCTGTCCATACTATCAGCTTCATACTGATATGTAATCAACTGATTCATGTCTTTTAAACCCGCCATTTCTATTAGGTTCTATCATTATATTATAGTTTTCATATTTTTATAGTATCCTGCATTATCCATAACACTATTATTGCCAGATGTACCCACAGTACTTACCTCAGAGTCCGAAATATTATACCCTGCCTTAAATGCAAGAATATCCTCCAATCCATATTGATTTTTATAATCCGTCAGCATATAGATATTATCTCGTATTTCCTCATATTTCGCATTGGCTTCCTGGGAGTTCATTATTTTACACATTTTCTCTGGAAGTCCGGTAATCTTCCCATTGTCATCTACGTTTATATCGTCAAATGAATACTGTCCATTTGTTGCTTTCTGAATGAACTGTTCCACTTCATAGTAAGCATTTACTAATCTATATTGTGTGTTAGAAATATCTGCTGTCTGAATATATTTTTCCCACATATCATCAGCAAAATTTTCCGATATCATATTTTTTATCTGTTCTTTGTTTTCTTCTGTAATGTCCCCGTTAATCGTAATAGTTCCAGATACATCTATTTCAATTTTCCATGATGTATCTGGCAGTTCAATTCCTTTTTCATTTGCTATTCTTTCTATTTCTGCATAAAAATCGTTTTTTATATAATTCGACTTCTCTGCTCTCTCATAATCAGATAAATTGGCAAATATTTTCACATATGCCATTTCCGACACACTTAACTGCTCCCCCTTTTTCATCTTATTTAATAATTCTTCTACACTATCCGTTCCCGAATATTTTTCATCTTCCGGCAACGCTTCAAATTGCATCTGATGTAATTTGTCAATTTCGCTTTGATATGTTTTTTCATATTTCTGCTTTATTGCATTTTTTTCTTCTGAATTATCTGCATTTGCTATTTCTTGTGAGTGCTGCACATTACTACTTGAAGTATCCCTGTTTTTCGTTTCCGTAATTTTTATTCTATAGGAACCTTCCCCGGAATCCGATGTCATATTGGAATTTTCTACTCTGATCACATAATCTGATGTAACGCAGTCCCAATTAGGTACCGTAAGCTGTTTATTACCATGTCCATCATCTGTCGCTATTCCAATCTGATTGCCATATAAATCGTACAATACTAAATTATATGCCTGACTATTCTTGCTTTCCAATGAAATCGTTATCTCTGAAGATATACCCATTTTAGAGTAAAAACTTTTTTGCGGATAAGAAAAAGAATAGTAATCTACATCATATTTTGAATCGATTGTTCCCTCTAAATAACTTTCATTATTATGCAACAATGTTCCTATATCATATGTACTGTAATAGCGATCTACCTGATCATCGTATTTCGTATGCTGATGATAACTATCATTCTTATTTGTTTTGGCATTTTCTATTAACACCGTTTGCTCATTTAATTCTTTCATCGGCGATTTAAAACTTTTTGCTGCATTTCCTGTCTCATATATTTTACTATCTACTATTCCGCCACCTATATAATGTACATAGTGTCCCATCTTATCGTCACCTCTTGGAATCCACGGATGGTATAAAAATACCATCCGTAATTTATTTATCTTTCTAAATATTTAGCCCACTATTATTCCGAAAGGAACTAAATAATCCAATGTCATCTGTGTCATTGTAGTGCAACTAGCATTTACATAAGAAATACCACTTACCCAATGTACTGTAACAGATGTTGCATAGTTTCCATCAATTGATCCTGATGGTGGATTATTGTCAACCAAGTCACTCCACCAACCTGCTGGTTGTTGATTTTCCTCCATTAATAGCATTCAGCTTAGTAGTTGTCTTACTATAAAAACTTGAAGCTGCAAATACTGGTGTTACAAAAAGCAAACAAACCATCATACTTACAACAACTGCCATAAACGTTTTTCTTGAAACCGTCTTTTTAGCTTTTTCTGATATTCTCATATTAGCAACCTCCTTCAAAAATGAAATATATTCCACATAAAAAACATACTATATTTTTATATCTACTGATTTCTTGCCACTCTCAACAGACTCTCTGGTAATGCCATCCAATGCACCAGCCGGTATTGGTTTACCAGCTCTCCATGTAGAATCTGCGGCTTTTGCAGCTTCTGCAAATGCCTGTCTGTATTGATGTTCATATTGTTCCATTGTCCAGCCTGCTGATAAGCGGTCATCCTTATCCATTTTTCTGTATAAATTGTTATATACACTCTCCCTTTTGGTAGTATCACCATTTAGAGTACCATTTTCATTTAAGAATTCTTTCTTTGCCAGTTCAAACATTTCTTCCCGGCTGCTCTCTGGAATAGAAATGATATGTTTATAACTGTTTCTGTTCTCATCCGTTACCGCAAGTCCTGTTAATCCAGTATTCGGATCAATCCAGTCTCCGTTTTTGTCATACTGGCTCATCAGGTTCTTAATTGCCTGAACATTCGTAAACATTGCACCGTTTCCATTCTTCATCATCTCACTCAGTGCTGCTTTATACTTTTTACTGTTTGTGTCGATCCCTGCTGCTTTTAATTGTTTCTGTACAGAACTGCTGTTCATTTGAGACAACTGAATATTGTTGACTAAATTTGTTTTTGATGTTCCAAATGTCGTTTGAAATAAAAAACCGTAGTCCGTAATTCTTGACATAATCGAAACCTCCCATCATTAAATTTTTTATATCTATCATCCGCTTTATTTTTATTTTTCTTTTTCTATCGACAACCCACTTCTAATATTTTACCTTTTCTGCACCAAGTACGATTTTTTTGCACGAAGTAAGACTTTTTACCAAAAAAGAGCACGAATGCTCTTTTTATGAATTGAGGAATAACTCAGCAATAAATTTATTTCCATCACTTTTCAATATTAAATTTCCATCATATTTTTTTACACTGCTCTGAACATTCAGCAGTCCTATTCCACCGCCTTTTCCTTTCGCTGATACCGGAAAACCATTTTTCCACTTTACCTCTCCGCAGTTATTTTCGATGCTGGCAGCTATCATTTTATGGTATGAGCCAATCTTAATCGAAATATATTTCTCTCCTTCCAGTTTCTCTGCTGCCTCAATCGCATTATCTAATAAATTTCCAAAAATAGTTGTAATGTCGATTGGTGCAAGGGAATTCAGATTCACATTATCCACCTTTATGGTTACTGAAATACCTTTTTCCCTCATAACGGATTCTTTATCGGTAAGAAGAATGTTCAAGATCGGATTTTCTGTGTATTGAACCGGAATGAGCGGCTTTAACAGTTCTCTGATTTCCGCTGCATATTCTCCTGCCGTATTCCCCTGCTCTGCACCATATAATCCTTCGATTGCTTTAATATGCTTATTTACATCATGTAATATGTGGACGGTTTGATCATATTTTTTTGTCTGCGTCAAATAGTATTCGTATTGTACCTTTGCCTGTTGCTCTAAAGCGATGAGCTGCTTTTCATAATAGTTCTTTTCATCTGCCATTTTAACAAAATATAAAAGGTATAGATCTGCCAGAACAATACACCCCATATTGACTGCACATAAGTAATTTTCTTCTCCATTTTTAAAATTCTCTACAATTACACCCATGTTAATCAGATTGTATAGGAGTATAATTCCATACATGATGTACCTTGTCTTTGCATAAGGAATATCGCTCTTTTTCACAAACCTGTTTATGAATGTATAATACAAAAAAATAAGTATTACTTTTGAAAATGTTACCTCAAGGCAGTAAAGCATCGTTTCATTCACATTTTTTATATCTGCTGCCTGCAAAATACATTGTAAAAGAATCACTCCTAATGATTCACAAACAGACATGCAAAATACCAATGCCTCACATTCAATGATACGTCTTAACGGTTTATCCATATCCTCATAATACAGAGCATATGCTATTATCCCCGTCAACACGCCCCAGACCACCAAATTTAATATGGAATGATTGAGCATATTGATACAGGTTGTAAAAATCACTGTGACAGCCTCGATCACAATATATGCATATCTATTTTGACTGCTCCTTTTATACTTTCCATTCATAAACTGGAACAGTATGTTACTTATGATAAAACAGGAAAGAGCATTACATAATATCAGTAAAATCGTATTCATCGTTTCTCCTATGAATTTTTCTGCAAAAATTTATTTACTTCTTCTCTAAAATCGCTGCTTCTCTTTTGCGCAATCTGGAGTTCTTTTCCATTATCCATATAAATGGTAAAGCCTTTTATTTTTTCAATATGCCTTAAATTAACCAGATTTCCCCTGCAATTCACAACAAAATCATAGGGCTGCAGTTCTTCAACCAGTTTTTCAAAAATGCAGTCATACTCATATGTGATATCAGACAACGCTATCAGTACTTTTCTTGATCTTTTTATGTATTCAAAATATAAAATGTCCCTGAGTTTCAATTTGATTGACAGATACTCTTTCCCATTGCTGTCCGTCACTTTATAAAAATCCTTTTCTGCTCCGGTATCCGGCAGTTGATCCAGTAGTTCCAACATCTGCATTTCCAATTTATCATATTCCAGTGGTTTACATAGAAATGAAAATGCATGAACTTCGTTAATGACCTGCATACAATATTCTTCATAACTCGTAATATACACTAATTTCACATCCGGAAATTTTTCCTTTAATTTTCTCCCCAGTTTAATACCATTCAGTTCTTCCATCGAAATATCTAAAATTCCGATATCAATGTTGCTGATATTTTCAAGCATTTGATTTGCAGACGCAAATTGCTCAATATGATAAGCAATCTTTTGACTTGTAAAAATCTTATGCAGCATAGTCACTGCACACTCAAGATCTGCTATATCGTCATCACAGACAACAATTTCCAGCATAGCACTCACCTTCTTTCTCATTTATATATCGGCTCAATCTTTATTCTGTTTCAAATCTCACCTATAAAAGATATCACATGAAACAAAATATTACGGTATTTCTTCACCAAATACAATTTTTTAACACGAAATACGATTAAAAAAAAGCATTAAACCATTTACCCCTGTTAATACACAAAAGCACTGTATCTCAAACTCTTTGAAATACAATGCTTCCCTGCATTTTCTATATCGTCATGTTGATATTATTACTTTACTATCCTGCACACTCTCTGGGAGTGACTGTATCTATCAAAAAAGAAGCCAGCAGTTTATTCACGCACTACTGACTTCCTATATTATTCATTTTATTTACTTCGCTGCGTCTCAGCCAAGTTTTCCATCTTTAAACACAATCTCTTTTATTTCTTAATATGCTTAAAAAGTTTCGTAACAAACAAGGCTTTCAAGAATATAGTGTTTTTTCACTTCTTTTCCTAATTTTACACCCCAAAGCTCATCCTACATTGTAGTTAATCCTTTTGTGTGACAAATCAGAAAATGTGAATCGGTGACAAGCATCCATTCCCGCTGACAAAATCAGTATTTTCAGTCCTGCTTCGCTGACAAATTTGTCACTGAAATTACAATTCTGC
>NZ_QTXS01000004.1:16710-85468 GCF_003461765.1 Roseburia sp. AF02-12
TCTAATTTCCATTTCATTCAAAAAATTTTTAACAGATTCTTCATTATGAAAATCTGGTTTTGGAATATCCTTCCTTTGGCCCAAAAGTTCTGGTTTATGCTGCATAATCAAACTAGCTTTTAGATTTTTCTGTCGTTCTATCCAATTTGTTGCGGCAGGATTGATTTCCACTAAATCATAATGATCCTTTGCGTATTGCACCACTTCCGCAAGGGTATGCGGGTTGGCCGCTATTCTCTTTTCTATCCTTTTTCGTCTGGATTGATAGATAGCATTTCGGATTCTAATCTTTAGAGATTGCTTTTGAGCTTCTCCAAATATAAAAACACTTGTGGGACCATCTTCACCATTTATTATGGAAACTTGATTGATACTTTTATTTTTCATAAGTGCCCTCTACTCACAAATCCCGATTATATCGGTGATTCACAATCTTTTAGCCAAAATCGCAGTTCCATAACCGTCACAGCAATTTTATACTTTACTTCGATTTCAATCTTTTCTGGTGGATTGGCTAAAAGCCTGTCAATATCATTTTCCTCAACACCAGCCATTTTTGCTATGCGCCGTAACCGTAAGCACATGACCTCCATTAACACGAATACTTTGTCCTTCTGCAATATTAACAGAATTATTCTGTCTGCTAATTGAAGCACCCTTCGCCAATTTTATTGGTGTTTTTAACGCTTGTGCCAGATCCTCTACCGGATTTAGTAAGTGCTGCAACATCGCCCCATTATATGCTTCCTTATCTTTAATAACTGTATTTTTATAATTAGATGTAAGTGCTCTTGTATTGGGATTAATATAACTTGATATTGATTGCATCATCTCAACCTCCAATTATTTTCATTCCTCTGTCATTCGGAATCTATTCACTCTCCATAACGGTCCAAGTGATCTATTACTTTTATGACCATCTATACCAAGTTCCGCTATTCAAAAGCTGTGACATACTTTCTTCATATCTTTTCACTGCTTTCTGCTGAATGGAACTAGGCACCACATAATCGTTACCAACTTCACTTATTTTCCCATTTACCAGTTCGCAATGTGTCCCGTTTATCACAAATTCTCTGCTTGTATCCACTCCCTGTGACGCAAGAAAATCTAAAATATAATCGGTGTATGTATCTGTCATACTTGAAAAATACTGCTGATCCGCAAAATGTATCAGGGAGTTCAGACCACCTATCATCATATTGCATCTTTCATCATCTGCCTTGCTTCCGTTTCCATAGCCCTCGCCCCAGACAAAATCTTCCTGTACCGTCATGCTGTATCCATTTCCAAGATTAAATCTGCTTCCAACCCCAATCGTGATACTGTTTGTACTGGGATCATATGGTTTGTACCCTCTGGTTTTAAATGGCTGCTGTACGGTTCCAAAGGTTTGAATCTCGGATGGGAGATATGACATACCCGTAATTGCCGTAAACGCTTTCTGCCCATTCACATAAAAGGAAGTATGGGTTGCACTGTCTATATCCGCTGTAATCTCGACTTTCTCATCATTGGCAAAAGGATTCTGTCCGGTCATTCCGGTTCCATATGCAAACAGCATTCTTGTAAACTGATATCTTGTATGCTCATCAAAATGATTCAGTGTCTCTGTATCTTCTCCCTTTACATCTCCATTGCAAAAATCAACAAATTCATTTTTACTGCCATCCTTTGTAGATAGCTTACCTGTTTTTGTGTTATAAACAAAATTATAAGAACTTCCTACGCCTGTTATACCCATTGCATTTCCTCCATTGCATTTTTTCGTTGATATTCCTCTGTCATTCGGAATTTGCAATCACTTTCCTTATATGGTCCAAGTGATTTATAAATATATAAGTAACCATATTATCTCCTACCTTATATAAGTCTCATAACAACTGCCAACATTCTCTTATAACATTATAACTCAGTATCTTTGCTCCTCTTGCTGCCACATAAGCTCTTGACTTCCCAATTTGTTTAAATCTTCTATGCTTTTTTTGAACATTGCGATAAAATCTCTTCTGTCGTTAAGTCCCATATTACCAGCTTCAAGCGGCAGAGACGTGAAACCTCCCTGCTTCTCCACTTTGTAATGTGCCTCCAATGCACGCATTTCGACTACTGTAGCATTTGATGGATTAACATCATTGATATAAATTCTTTGCTCAAACTCTTTCCCGTTTTCATCCACACCTTTCGCTAACACCACTGGATTTTCATCCGTCGAATCATCCGCATATTTAAGGCAATAAGAAAGACCTGTACCATTACCTCCTGTCCACAACATATTATCTGTTGTGAATATCTGGTATACCTTTGGTGTTTCAGCCGTATAAAATGTCTTTTCCGCAGATGCAGGTGCTTTCATATAATTACTTTTTTGTTGACCGTACAATGAAGATACGGTATTCAGACCAGAACTAATGTTCATATTTTTGTTCCTCCAATCAGCTCAAAATTTTCTCTTTTTAATTATTCAAATATACCTGATATGTTAAATTTTAGTATCAAGCGTTGCCTGTGCAGGAGATTTCCCCGACTCTGCCAATTCTCTTGTAACACTATCTAATGCACCATCTTTAATTGGCTTACCAATTTCCCAGTTAGGATCAGCCTTTTTTGCGGCATCATAAAATGCCTGTCTGTAAATTCTCTCATATTTTTCAAGGGTGTACCCGGCAGCCAATCTGTCCTTTTTCTGCATTTTGCGGTACAAATTGTTATATACCTCGGAACGTTTTGTTGTATCTCCATTGTGGACACCGTTTTCACGCAGGAACTCTTTTTTTGTCAGTTCATACATTTCTTCTTTGCTACTATCCGGAATTGATATGATCCTTTTTCTCGAACTTTCATTTTCATCTGTCACTAAAAGTCCTGCCAGTCCATTTACAGGGTTGATATAATCTCCATCCTTGTCATAATGACTCATCAGATTTTTTATTCCCTGAATATTGCCATACATTGCACCATTTCCAGCAGACATCATTTGTTTTACTGCGGCTTTATATTGTTTGCTGTTTGTGTTAATCCCGGCAGCTTTTAACTTGGACTGAACAGAACTGCTGTTCAACTGGGACAACTGAAAACTGCCTATTGCATTTACTCCTGATGTCCCAAATGATTTTTGAAACAAAAAAGCATAATCCGTTATTTTTGACATAAAACATCCTCCCATATTAAACCTGTTATCTTACCTATATCCTTACGCTTTCCTATCAAAAGACGTTTTCTCTTCCAAATAGTTCGGCAGTTCTTTCAATTCTGAGCTTTGGGCATTCTTTTGCGTATGGTATTCATTGAAGTAAATTCCGTAAAATTCTCTTTCCTTTTCCCGCTCAGCCGGAGTTCTTTCGCATCCCCATCCATAACTATCTCCCAGATAGGTCAACACTTTTGTTCCTTGATAAGAAATGTCGGCACCATATCCTTCGCCTGTCAGAATCGGACATTCCAGTGTGCCTCCTCCCGCCAGAGCAAACTTCTTTTGCGCAAGGTTGTTATTTTTCCCCTCTGCCCTCTCCAGAAAATCGAGCAATGATAATTCTCCGATTCCTTTGCATTTCGGATTACCATTTTGACTTTTTACCGCATTTTTAGCCTGCTGATATAATGCCTTTCTGTCAGGGGATACATCGGATATGTATTCTGCACATAACCTTGTTCTCTGCCTGTGAATAGATTCTAATTCCGTTTTACTCGTAGTGTTGGCAGCTCTCTGAGCCAGTTCCTTAATCTCAGAGACAAACTCTGCCTGTGACTTATTGCTTTTCCCTGCACTTGGAATCATAGACCAATCAGGTTCTCCACTTCTCAGCGATACACTATATTTTGTAATAGCAGAACTCGTTGCATTTGAAATCGATATTCCCATGAATTCACCTCATATTTTCTACCTTCTCTGCATATATTTTAACCTCTATATATACTTATCCATTTATCATATTCATTCTTTAAAATTCTCATAACATACTTATTTCCTCTATTTTTTTATCGGATAAAATAACCTGTTCTCCTAGTCCCATATCATCAAACGACCATATTACGCACACAAAGACCATCTCTTTACAAGATGACCACTGCCTTAAATTCATTTTCATCGCAGGAAAGCACCATATCACCGCCATATTTATCCACAACTGCTTTTACATTTAACAATCTAATACCGTGATGATCCCCTCTTTTGCTCTTTATCGTATCATTTTCAATTTCCACCTTTTCTGTCACCGGATTTCTTATCGCAAATATCAGTTTATGATCTTCGCACTCTAATTTCAGATGAATGACCGCTTTTCCGGTATTTTTCAGTACTTTTTCACTCTCCCGGATTGCATTATCCAGTAAATTGGAAAGCAGAATCACAATCTCTTCCTCTTCCAGACAAATCTCCTGCAAATCCCCTACTTTCAGGATAACCGCTATGTGTTTCTCCTGCATGCTGCGGTACTTCTGGTTTAAAACAGCATTGACCACCGGATGGTTCGTGTTGATTGCCGACATCTCAACCGCTATGCTCTCTGTCAGTTTCTGCGTAAATGAAAGTGCCTCATCTGTGTGTCCATTCTTAATCAACGTCTGGATTGTGGAAAGCTGATTTTTATAATCGTACATTTTTCTTCGCTGACGCTCATAGATTTCTTCCCGGTCCTGATAATTTGCAATACGATTTTTCTGATTTTGTTCCGTAAGTACCGCAATTTTTATTCTCTCTTCTTTTTCAATGGTATTCTGCATGAACTCCATAAGGATAAGGTTAATCGCAACCAGTCCCACTGAAAGAAATAAAAATACATTCTGCATGTCAATACATCCCGGCATACTCATATCAGTTTCTATGCCAGCACATCAAATGTCGAAACTCCATTTTCTGTCACTCCTGTAGAAGTTGAAGTACCTAGCAGTTCCACCAGTTTTCCTGTTAGGTCTGCCACATCTTTTCCATCAATTTTCAGATTATATTGCCGTTCTTCCTGCTCCTGTTTTTCGGCACGCTGTTTTTCCAGTCTTTCCTCTGTCTCTTTCTTTTCTGCTTTCCTTTTCTCGAGTCTTTCTTCAAGTTCTTTCCTTGCTTTTTCTGTTCCCGGATCAACCTCATCTGTTACCAGTACTTCTTCTGTTATGCTATCATATCCATTTATTGTATCCGTTACACTCAGTACCTTACAGCCACGAGCACTTTGAGCAGCTTTCAATTTTTCGATACTTTCCGGTATTAAAGATAGATTATACTCCAACCATTGTTTTGTCTTTTCATCTCCCATAGCCTTTGACAAAAGAGAACTGTTTATATTTACGGAATAATCCCTGCTTCGTAAACAATCGTATTTTTGTGTTAAATAGTTCTTATATTCATGAGCATTCTTATATGTCCTGCCCGTTTTGTTTCCAGCATTTTGTGTATTGCCATAACTATTCGTATATGACGCATAAGTTCCTATTCCTGTAACTGCCATATTAACATATCTCCTTTCATTATTCGGAGTCCTTCCAACTATGCCACCTGTTGGATTTCTCTCAGAATCAATATAATATTGATCACACGCTAGCTTCAAATATACTTTGACTAATACCTTTCATCCACATATTCTGCGTTGCTCCATATCCTCTTTCCTGCCCTATATCATACAATCCACTGCTGTCAAATCCTATTTTTAATACCAAATCATTTTCTTTCTTCCAGCCATTTTTAGCATATTGCAGCCATCTCTTAGAATAAAGTTCATACCCTGCACCATTTTTAGATTTTTCCTTAAACAATGCCAGTAAATCTGTACCATCCTCTGCAATAAAAGTACCATTTTTATATGTCGCATTGCGTGCATCATATCCAGTTGTCTCATACACTTCATGCCATAAAGAATATTGGTTTGCCTTTGTCATATTTGCCTGCGAATTAACAATTTCATTATCTGCATCATGCATACAAATCCACGCATGCGTCCAAATATTTTTTGCATTATCTCCTTCATTCAGCAATTTTTCTATCTGCGATAATGTATCTCTATCTGCATTTCCCGACACCGTTAGTTGATATGTATATGGGTCAATAGAAAATACCAAATCTGCCTGTTTTGATATTGATATCCCATTCTTTGAAAGTAGATTTGAAATTTGCTGATTTACAACACTTCTGGCATGCTGTTTTTCCCTGTCAGTATTGCGTACATAACCAACACTTCTTGAACCACCTGTATATACATCCTTGTAATTCCTTAATGCATAATCATACCGTGCAAATCCACCCACAGGTTTTCCTCCGGATTGTAACATTCTTTTCTCATTGCGGTAAGCTATGGAACGCTGGTCTTCTGTCATATATGAGCAAAAGTTAGGTGAAGTCACATCACAATATTTCGATATGACATATGCCATTGGATCAGAATGCGACATATTTTCTTTGTACATTTTATCATAATGCTCCCGCAAAACTTTTTGTACGAAACGATCTTCCTCTGTAAGTCCATCATACTGATATCCTACAGTTGTACCGGCGCTGGAATTATTGGGCAGCTTGTTTAAATCCCTGCCAGCTGGAATGTTGTTATAATAGTCAGAATTATTTACAGTAACCATATTATCCCCCTGCCTTATATAAGTCTTATAATCTGTATCATGTAAATCATACTGGAACCCTATCGATAAACTTTTTTCATTTTATTTTCCACATTTTTTCTTCATTATTCGGAGTTCTTCCGACTATGTCACCTATTGGATTTCTCTCAGCCTCAATATGATATGTAATCCAAGTTCTCTTTTTTTCCTATGTTCAAATGACTAAGCACTATTTATACTTACTATTTGCATTTGGCAAATTAAGATATGTATCCATACTTTTCGTCCAAAGCAACGATAAGTCAAACCTTCCCAATTTGTTTAAATCTTCTATGCTTTTTTTGAACATTGCGATAAAATCTCTTCTGTCGTTAAGTCCCATATTACCAGCTTCAAGCGGCAGAGACGTGAAACCTCCCTGCTTTTCCACTTTGTAATGTGCCTCCAATGCACGCATTTCGACTACTGTAGCACTTGATGGATTAACGTCATTGATATATATTCTTTGTTCAAACTCTTTTCCATTTTCATCCACACCTTTCGCTAACACCACCGGATTTTCATCCGTCGAATCATCCGCATATTTAAGACAATAAGAAAGACCGGTGCCATTACCTCCTGTCCACAACATATTATCTGTTGTAAATATCTGATATACCTTCGGTGTTTCTGCCGTATAAAATGTCTTTTCCCCAGATGCAGGCGTTTTCATATGATTACCTTTTTGTTGACCGTACAGTGAAGATACGGTATTCATACCAGAACCAATGTTCATATTTCTGTTCCTCCAATCAGCTCAAAATTTTCTCTATATGCCAGTCCAGTTTCTGCCTCAACTTTTTTGGATAAAAGTGTTTTCAACACCTAATCCCATATTAACTTTCCACGGTTCTTCTGTCAGTCGGAACCGCACCTGCTCTCTCCTATGGAGTCCAAGCTTACTTTTTCTACTATATTCAAATAACTAAGCCCTATTTATGCTTACTGCTTGCATTTAGATAAGTATTCATATTTCGCATATAAAACATCTGCAAATCATACCTTCCTAATTTATTCATATCCTGTATAACCTTTTCAAAGCTGGATATAAGGTCGCATCTGTCATTTAATCCCATACACCCAGTTTCTTGCGGAAAAGAACTGAGACTATTCCCCTTGTCGACGTTATAATATGCCTCCAAAGCACTCATTTCAACATAAGAAGCATTTCTCAAATTAATATCATTAATGTTAATCTTTTCTTCAAATTCTTTTCCATTTTCGTCAACTCCTTTGGCTATCACTACAGGATTATCCTCTGTTGACTCTTCTGCGTATTTAATATAAAACGAAAGACCTGTTCCATTTCCACCTGAAAACAACATATCATCCGTCTTTAAATACACCTTCACTGATGTCTGAGAAAATGCCTCATTTTCGGCAACATATGTTTTGCTATTATTTTGCTGCTTTCCAAATACTTCCGATGCACTTTGCACTCCCGAACCAATACGCATTTAATTACCTCCTAGTATAATATTATATATCGATTATTATAAGTTGATATAGTCAGTAAAGTCCTCAATTATCAATTGTACTTTTTATTATGTTTTCATTAAAAGTATTGGCAATATTTTCATAAGCAGCTATGGCAACCGCCCTATCTACTTCCGATAATACATTAACAGCCGATATATTATCATCAAAAGCCGCATCTTTTTTACTCTTTTGCATATTAATCTCTTCTATCTGTCTGCGCTTTTCTGCCGCCTCCTCACTGCGCTCTAAATATTGTCTACGCCGTTTAGCCTTCTCTTCATCTTCAGCTTTCATTTGCGCCTCTATCTTTGCTTTTTTTTCTGGTGAAACATCTCCACAAACATAATAGTGTGCAGTTCCATCCGGGTGAATAACCATACCATAAGATTGAATCTCAAACCCCCCGACTGCCATCTGCGCCTTCACAGTTGACTGCGAAGCAAAAAAATCCTGTATCATCTTTTCGTAATAAGCTGCTTTTTTGGGATCATTTGCCATTGTTTCCAAAACATTGGGTGCAATCACAATATTATTCATCCCATATGTCCCCGTCCCCAATGAATCCATACTCTTTTGATCACTTCCAACATTTTGGATCATTATATTCCCATATTTAGCCTTTAAATATTCAGTGTAGGTATCTACTTTTGAAACACTATTTTCATTTGGCTTCTGTACTTTCTCTGTATTATCACCCTCTTTAGCAGATAAAATCTTATTGAAATCTAAATGATTGGCTTGCCCTGTCGTCTTATTCTGTTGATACCTATAATTCTGATTATAAGCATTAACTAAATTTTCAACGCCTAATCCCATATTAACTCCTTTCCACGGTTCTTCTGTCAGTCAGAACCGTACCTGCTCTCTCCATCCGAAGCCCAAGCAGTAACCTTTAATTGATTTATTGGAGTAAGATAACCCTTTTGGAGTTATCTTACTCCTTTTGTTTTGCCATTACGATAATCACAACCGCAACACTCCACAAAATATTTCATTATTCTGACCTAGTTTCCCCTTTTCTTCGGTCTTTTCGGCTGGTGATAAATCGCTGAACACTCTGCCGTCCTGCCAAGAACTGTTTTTTCCACTTCATTCCGGGCAATTCTCTCCACTACTTTCAATACCTTGATTGTAATCTTTTCTGCTTTCTTCATCTTACCTTTACCTCCTGATGCTGTATCATAATACTTTTCTGAAACTGTACTCATACATATCCGAATACATGTTATCATGCGGTTGTGGCGTCAGCCTTCTATCCAATGCCGCCATATCCACCGTAAAACCACTGTCTGCCACAGAAAAAGCACCATTACTGAATTGAAACTCCGAAGTAAAGTCTGGAATCCCCAGATCACCGCTTGTCCGGTTATGTCCTATAATATTTATCAATGCATCCTTTATCCGCTCTATCTTGGCATTGTCCTTTGTTTTGTTAATCAGATTAGCAGCTTTTTCCGGCAGCCCACCAATCTTTCCGTCTGGTGTCAGGTAAAGGTTCTCCAGAGAAATATCTTCTCCCGTAACCCCTTTTAAGTAACGCCTGACTTCCTGCACATCCGTGGCATACTGGTAGGTATTGGACGACAGATTTCCCACACTGTCAGCAATTCCTGTGTAATACTGATACATCCGGTCACTGTACTTTTCCTCTACCAGTTTCTGAACCTGCTCCCGGACTTCCTTATCTTCGATACCGCTCACTGTTACATTCCCATTGCTTTCAATCTTTATCTGCATTCCCTCCAGCTCATCACGGGAGATACCTTTGCTTTCCAGATCCTTTACAAAATCCTCGGAAAAATCATTTTTCAGTTCCGCCTTCTGCTGTGCTTTCTCAAAATCTTTCAGGTTTGCAAAAATCTTCACATACTCCATTTCCGCATCATCCAGTGTCTTTCCTTCTGCCATGTCCTGCAACAATTCATCCACTGTGCGCCCGCCTTTGTATTGTTTTTCTTCCGGCAGACTTTCAAACTGCTTCTGGTGGAGTTTCTCCATTTCTTTTGTATAATTTTTCTCTGTATCCATCAGGACTTCATTATATTTGTCGAGGCATTCCCTCCAATTTTCATCTTTCCGGCTGTATGCACCGTGAAGGTTCCCGAATGCCTCCCTTATGGCATCGGTCTTTTCCTGTTCTTTATTTTCCGTAACCTTGAAACTGATTTTATAATAATCATCTGGAGAAACTTCTTCCCCATTTTTGTTTTCTATTTTGATACAATATTTATTGGTATTTGTATCCCAGTTCGGGATGGTCAGTGTTTTCCGTCCTTCCCCATCCCATTCTGCCTTTCCGACCTGATTGCCATATTCATCATATAAGGTGAGGTCATAATCGCAGCCTTCCGGCATGTCCATATAGATTTGGACACCGAAGTAATTCTGTATCGTCCGGTTAAAAGGGATGGAAAAGTTGTAGAAATCCACATCCTTTTTATCTCTGAGACTTCCTTTCAGACTGCTGGTTTCGTCCTTGATCAGAAAATCCAGATCCAGAAATGTACTTCCCTTCTTGTCAGAAACCTCATAAGTAGTATGCTGTCTGCGATAAGTGTCATTGCTGCCAAGTGTACAGGTATCCTCTTGAAGTGTCATATTTTTCTTAAGCTTTCCCTCAAAATATGCCACTGTTTCCTTCCCTGACATGAAAAAAATTGGTTTTTGGCGAAATGCCGCACCATATGTAGAATGATTACTGTTTATTTCCATTTCTTATCCTTCCTCCCGAAAAATATCTTACCTGCATTCTTATGCTTTCCTGTCAAAAGATGAGCCTACTGTATAACAGGATTATCTGGTAAAATAATACTGCTTTTCTCATATGCTGCCGCCGCCAACTGGCTATTTAGATATTCGTTTTGTACAGCTTTTCGTCTTGCCTGTGCTCTTTTTACTGCTTCCTTTTCCTGTTTCTTCAAAATTATAGAAATTGATACTATGCATATGTATCAAAACCTACCTTATTTTTAGTTGTCGCTTCTATAGCAATCATATTTTCTGTTTTTTTATCTTCTTTTTCTTTATCCTCTTTCATTCTCTCCAGCCATTTGTCAATTTCTGAATCCGTACCAGTCTCTCCAAAAATGCCACAGGTTGTCATTTCGGTTCCATTATTCGTAAACTTAAACTCCACTGATATCAGTTTACTACCATGACCTATTGCCGCCTTCTGTGCATTTCGTATAACATCTGGCATAATTGCTAAATTTTCCTCAAGCCATTTCGCAGTTTTTTCATCTCCACATGCCTTTCGCATTACACTTCCGTCAATCAATACAGAAGCATTTTTGCATGGAGTCAAACATTTATACTTGTTAGTCAAATACTTTGAATAGTCTGATACATTTTTAAACTTATTGGCTGAATTCATAGTGTATCCTGCATAATAATTCTTTTCACTATTCTTTGATGGCTTTACATTTTCATTTTTTACATTTCCGTATGTGTATGTATTGGCATACGATGATACTCCATTAATTCCCATACTGCATCTCTCCTTTCTATTTAGCCTTGATTTTTTATTTGCAGGCTATTGGGTTTTGTTCGATACGCTTACTGCCATTGTAAAATTTGCCTCATAAGAAGCTACTGCCTGACTTATTGTGACAGTCTTAGCAGACGAACTACTCTCAGCCACCAATCGAGTTCTGGCATCCTGAGCGGATAACCTTTTATTTTGCGCATATTCTTCATAAGCTGTTCTTTCCGCTTGTTTTTTCTGAATTCGCTTTTTTTCCTGTTGTTTCTTTACCTGATTTTCTATTCTCTTTTTATTTTCTATTCTGCGCTCCCAAAAACTATTTTTTGACTTATCATTAAAAATCTTCCCACCATTCCCATTGTTATAACCAGCACTCCACATCTCAGCATGACATTCTTCTTTTGATGCTCCATAATATATTGTAGAAAACGCTCCTCCGCATATACCGGACCATTTATCTGGTTGTGACCAACCCACTTGCAAATCATTTAATACCCATGCTTCATACTCTGGATCATTCTTCATTGCTTCAAAACCCGCCTCTGAAATTGTAACAGATATTGATTCGCCTGCTCTTGTGGGGTGCATTGGAATTTGAGATATTTTATTGTAAATGTACTGCTTGTATTCCACCATCGTCATATCTTTAGCAGACACAGAACCTATTTTTGAATTGCCCACTATACTTCCACTAGCTTCGCTCTTTTCTCTTACACTATCCGCAAACCTTGTATCTTCCTTCTCCTGATCTTTAGCCGCATTTTTCTGTTGGTACTGATTGTAAGCCCGTGTCATATAGTTCACATTAATTGTATTACTCATAGTAACCTCCTTTGCTTTCTTTATCGGATAAAATAACCTGTTCTCCTAGTCCCATATCATCAAACGACCATATTACGCATACAAAGACCATACCTTTACAGGATAACCACCGCCTTAAATTCATTTTCATCGCAGGAAAGTACCATATCACCGCCATATTTATCCACAACTGCTTTTACATTTAACAGCCCAATGCCGTGATGTTCCCCTCTTTTGCTCTTTATCGTGTCATTTTCAATTTCCACCTTTTCTGTCACCGGATTTCTTACCGCAAATATCAGTTTATGATCCTCACACTCTAATTTCAGATGGATTACGGCTTTTCCGTTCCTTTTTAGTACCTTTTCACTTTCTCTTATTGCATTATCCAGTAAATTTGAGAGCAGTATCACGATTTCTTCCTCTTCCAGACATATTTCCTGCAAGTCCCCTACTTTTAGGATAACCGCTATGTGTTTTTCCTGCATACTGCGGTACTTCTGGTTTAAAACAGCATTGACTACCGGATGATTCGTGTTGATTGCCGACATCTCAACTGCTATGCTCTCTGTCAGTTTCTGAGTAAAGGAAAGAGCCTCATCCGTGTGTCCATTTTTTAGCAATGTCTGAATCGTAGAAAGCTGATTTTTATAATCGTGCATTTTTCTTCGCTGACGCTCATAGATTTCTTCCCGGTCCTGATAATCTGCAATACGATTTTTCTGATTTTGTTCCGTAAGTACCGCAATTTTTATTCTCTCTTCTTTTTCAATGGTATTCTGCATGAACTCCATAAGGATAAGGTTAATCGCAACCAGTCCCACCGAAAGAAATAAAAATACATTCTGCATATCATCGTTTTCTGAATAAAACATAAGAATGAAACCGACCACCGTAAATACAGGAACACAGAAAAACTGTAACCATTCTTTTCCTGTAATCAGACCGCAGCTTTTTCTTGTCTTGCTAAATCTTCTGATAAACAACATCAGAATGATAAAAACCGTCTTTGATATCAGTGCCTGTAAAAACCATTTTTCTTGGATTGAACCTCTTCTTCCCAGCAAAACAGTCACATAATCAATCAATACAAGCATTGTATAGTTGATGATTGAAAACAAAAAACTCTGCCGGAAGGAAACTTCATAATAAGCCAGATTCAGGAAAGACATAACCAGTATAATCGGGATACATTTTAACATTCCGATCCATGCCCCTGTGACTGCTACCAGATAAAGCACTCCGCAATAAACAAAAAATCTATATCTGTTCCTATATCCGCCATCTCTTTTTTCCATAAAAGTATCAAAAAAGTATAGCGTTCCTTTTACTTCCAGCATTTCCGCAATAAATGTCAATACCCAGAATGTCATGTTATTCTTCTCCCTTATACAGCATATATTCCCTCTTTACCTGTGCATATCGTGCCTTGGGAACCGGAATCTTTTTTCCCGTGGTAAGTGTCATCACATAACCGCTGATTTTTGTGATGTACCTCATATTTACAAGAAAACTTAGATGTGCCCGCACGAATCCCATATCCTTGAATTCATTTTCCAGTTCATCCAGTTTTTTATAAATCTGAAATGTCCCTTTTTCTGTATAAAATACATTTTTGTGAAGCTCTGTTTCTATATAAATGATGTCATCTGCATAAAGTTTTATCGTTCCTTCCACAAAACGAAATTCGAGAATCCTACGGTTTTTATTAATTTCTGCTATCAAATCATCCATACATTCTTCTATAGTATCTGCAAGGTTATCTTTCAGCAGAAAACGGCTTGCTTTCACCTTATATCCATCCAGTGCGTAATTCATGTATGCCGTCACCAGCACAACCGGAAGTTTTGGATATTTTTCTTTAATCCTCATAGCTGTTTTCAGCCCATCCATCCCCTGCATATTGATGTCCAGAAATAATAGCTGACACGCTTCCAAAGCCGATTGATCTTCGCATAACTGTTCTCCGGATTCATATTCTGTAATAGCAAACTCATAATTCTTTTTTTCACCATAGTCTGACAGCAAATCTGACAAATTTTTTCTGTCATCTATCCTGTCATCACAAATAATAATGTTCATATTTTTCATTCCTGTCTTTGATTGCTCTCATACCTGTAAACCATACAAGTCTCACCTAGCACTCTTTATTATATCAAACAAATCTTTCACTCGATCATTCTCTGCATCAAATGACTATTTTGCGCATAGAACGACTATCTCCTATAGAAACGCAGAAGCACTGTATCTCAAACTCTTTGAAATACAATGCTTCCCTGCATTTTCTATATCGTCATGTTGATATTATTACTTTACTATCCTGCACACTCTCTGGGAGTGACTGTATCTATCAAAAAAGAAGCCAGCAGTTTATTCACGCACTACTGACTTCCTATATTATTCATTTTATTTACTTCGCTGCGTCTCAGCCAAGTTTTCCATCTTTAAACACAATCTCTTTTATTTCTTAATATGCTTAAAAAGTTTCGTAACAAACAAGGCTTTCAAGAATATAGTTTTTTTTCACTTCTTTTCCTAATTTTACAGCCCAAAGCTCATCCTACATTGTAGTTAATCCCTTTGTGTGACAAATCAGAAAATGTGAATCGGTGACAAGCATCCATTCCCGCTGACAAAATCAGTATTTTCAGTCCTGCTTCGCTGACAAATTTGTCACTGAAATTACAATTCTGCATGAAAAAAGCGGCAATGAAACTATCTTCATTACCGCTAAAAATGAGCGTCTCCTATAGGAATCGAACCTACAATAGAGTCTTAGGAGTTCAAGTCCCCGTTGGAAACCTATATTATTTTGAGTTAAGATAAGTCAATGACATCATTGATTTTTCTACCCTTCCTGTAAATCCATGTCAAAATAAGAAAACTGAAAATCATCTAAGTTAAGCACCTCTCGCTGACAAATGAGTGACATTGTCACCCTGAGGGTTCAACCATTCCGTTCCTACGAATTCATATTTATGGCTACCATTCTCATTTAGCAATGCCGTAATGATAACACTGTTTTCTTATTAGATTACTTATATTATAACGTGTACGAGGTCGGATGTCGATTGTTTTTTGACCATTATTTACTTCTATTTGCTTTAACTTAAAAAGCCGTAAGCTAATGCTCCCAGCTTTACATTTTTTTATTCCATCAGTTTTACAAACTTGAATTGAGATTTCACCTGTTTTAAGAGATTTAATAACTGTTATATTTTGTTATTAAATTCTCCACAAGCCCTTGAAAACACTGGATTTATCGCAGGTGAGCTTTTCCTTATTGTTTCCCTTGTGTTATATCGTCCCATCAGTGTTTACGAACTCTGATAAGGGCAAATACAAGGGCAAGAAAAATCTATAAAACAGTATAACACAAAATAAAAGTGACATGGTGAACTGATTGAAATGCTTCTGATTTTTGTAACTGATAATTGATTGAATGATAAGGAGAGATAAGATACGATGAGAACAATATTTGCAGAATACAATCCACAGCGCAATAGTATTGATGTTTACACCTCTGCTGGCTATATGCTCCGCATTGATTGCTGGGAAGCTGAAAAGAATTTAAAAACTACACCCGGATCAGACTGTGCATTAAACGCACTTGCTATTGATGAACCACTTGAATATGTACGATTATATTTGGACGGGAATATGCAGATGTGGGTAGATGCAGAAGATTCATTAGAACTATGGTGATTTTTCGACGGTGTGAAATTTTTTCTGTAAATTCAGATCTTCTATGATAATTGATGCGGCTTAATAGCAGTTTTCTGTTGTTAAGCCGTTGTTTATTTAATAGCAAAAATAAGCCGGTATGTCAAGAACCCCCAGAAAATCTGAACGTACATTTACTCTTGATCATCCGGCTTATTTTCAACAGCACTAAGATTACCTTTTTTAATATTGTTTGGGATACTCCCTCCATAACCGTCACATCAATTTTATACTTTACTTCGATTTCAACTTTTTCTGGTGGATTGACTAAAAGCCTGTCAATATCATTTTCCTCAACACCAGCCATTTTTGCTATCGTTAGCTTGGATATGCCATAATAGGAAACAAGCAGTTCCAACCAATGCACCAATTTGATATTTCCCTTTTACCGAATCCTTTTATGCCTTAACATCACAACTTCCTCCGATAGATGGAGCTGTACCTACTGCCTGTGCTACAACATTCTCTGTAATGCTTTTCATATCCGTACCAATTGCAAATATTGTGCGTCTATCTTCCTGAATTTTCTTCATCTTCTCTTTTCTTTCAGCTCTCCGTTCTGCAAGTTTTTGTTCATTTTCTTTCCTTTTCTCGATTTTTCTATCTTCATCAGCCTTTTTTTGTTCTTCGCTTGGTCCTGTAATAACCATGGAGCCCATATTACCATCCTTATCTATCCATACCTGACGATACTTAACTTCACTACCAGTCATTGATTTAATCATTGAGTCAGCCCATCTATCTAATGCTGGAATTTTTGACAACATATTTTCATATTTTGTGGCAACCTCTGGATTACTCATCATCCTATTTAAAATCTCAGGAGCAATCCTCACATCTGTTTTTCCTGTACGATTAGCTGTTTTTACATTTTTATCCGAACTTCCTACCACAATATCTATTTGAGGATTTTTTTCCTGCAATTTTTTTACATAATCTTCCTGACTCTCTTCTGTTTTGCTCACCTGTGAATTTTCCTTTGTTTTTTGAATATCACAAGCTGCCTTTTTAACCGTGTTCTTGTAACCTGATGCATAATACGATGTGTAACTGCTGTTATTGATACCTGTAATTGCCATAATCCTACCTCCCTGTTATTGAAACTTAAAATAATTTCTATTATATTGAACGACTTGGATATTTAATTTCCGTTGATGTAAATTCATCTTCTGCCGAAACATTGATATGCCCACTGCTGTCAATAGCATACTCTTTACCATAAACGAAAAACGTATCTCCTTCTTTATATCCGATTTCTATCCAGTTTATATCATTTAACTGTTTTATCTTTGCGTCAACATTTATGGTCTTTCCTGATTCCTGCAATAAATAAGTGTGTTTTCCTGCTCCCGCATCTATAGAAAAGAATCCCGGAGAAATCCCGACTTTCTCACAGACGGACAATACCTCCTCATTGCTGTAGAGATACCCCCACACACTCTTTCCCTGTGCCAGATCAGACAGGATATTGCCTGCCTTACACATTTCCCACTTATAATTTGTTCCTTTTTGATTTGTATTCTCTGCAAGCAACGATTCCGAGGCTGCCCAGCCTATTCTTCCATTATTGACCGTCCATGTATATTTACCGCCACTTGATGTTGTCCATGCATAATAACTTTTATTACTTAGTACCAGAGAATCATTCGCAGCACAAATGCCTGACATGGTGCTTGTATTCATTTTCGGTACTGCATAATTAGGTACTACCTGTCTGCTCCCATTAAGGTCAAAGGAAATAACCCCGTACTCCTTAAAATCAGAATTATATCCACAGGAAACATTCTCCCCAAAATTGATTGCATTCAAAATAGCACTTGAATTATTATAGTTTGCAAAATAATAAGCCAATTCACTGTTAGAAATATTCGCATTTTTATCTATCAGTGCAGCTATTGATTGCTTTGAAAAGCCTCGTGCAGCATCAGAAATACTTAAACTGTCCTGTTTTTTATTATTTCCTACTCCAAGCAACATCTGTATTGCTTTTTGGTGTATTCCTGCCTCTGCCTGCTTTGAATATGTCAATAGCTGGTTTACTGTGTTTACATCTGTCACTGTCTTCATAATTATTCTCCAAACCCTTTTTCAACATTAAACGCCAAACATATGCTGCAATTTGTCCAGCATATTATTTACTCTGCCTTCAACAGCTTCTGGCTGATTCCTTAATTCATACCTGCTTCCATAGTAATCATTTAAACGGTCTTTCATCTCATTACAAAATAATTTTTGATCTGTTTTACCATTTAAAAACTGATTGCAGATACCACTTATCTCTTTCTTCTCATTGGTATAAAAAGCTGTCTCATCTGAGATTATTTCCGACTTGTACTTATAAGATTCTGTTTTGCTTCCAATTCCAACAACCATGTAATCTGGTGTCATTTTCTCCATGATAGAATTACGTGCCGAATCATTAAAATGAACATATTCGTCAATCATGTCTGAAAAACCTGCTTGTAATTGCTCTGGAACATACATTTCATTTACTTTTCTTAGCCCCGCTTCACTTGCACTTAACAAAAATACAGATTCATAGGAAGTTCCTCTATATCCCTCCTGAGCATTCAAAGAATCTACATCTGCTGTCATTGCATTAATCTTCTCTTTTAAATCTTTCATTTCATCTTCTGTCAAATATTCAGAAGCATTTTCGTCCAGCCATTTTTCAAAAACCTCTGATTGATTTTCCGAACAGCCTTCAAACGCATTTTGTTCTCCAGAAATGGAAGTTGCTTTCAAATCTAATTTGAATAAATTTTCACATTTATATTCTGCTGGTATCTCTCTTATCTCTCCATTAATAGATGAAAAATGCATTGTATGAAAATCCGATACCTTATTACGAGCAGTCTCAACTAACTTTCTTGCTGAATCACTGATTTTCACATCATCCTCCGAAATAATATTCTGAGGAACAGTTGTTTTCTTCTCAACCTTATTTTTTATCATCTCTGGATTATTAATATACCTATTTCCTTGAACTTTCATTGTGTCCTCCATAATTTTAATTATTCAAATATATTTTCATAAGTGTATGTATTGGTATATTGCATTTTATCGAAATCTCTGATTTTCTCTAAAAAATATTTATTTTGAGACTTGATCTTTTATCTGAATTGTACCGTCTGCTATGCCGCCTGCGCATCACGGTTCGCTTCTGACTCATACCATCCATCTTTATTTTTGCTATATTTCATACCATTGACCGTAAAATCTTTGGAAGTGTCTATACCCAGATAAGACATAACATCCGTAATTCCTTCTGTATACCGGGCATATTCCTCCTTTGAATGTGCTACAGTAGTCATTGTCCCACCTGTATTTCGCAGCATGGATGCCAATGCATCTGCCATTCTCTGTGCTTTTACATATGATTGTGTATCATACGGATTATCTCCACCAGAAACCTCTACTCCATGCGCCGTAGCCGTAAGCACATGACCTCCATTAACACGGATTCTTTGCCCTTCCGCAATATTAACAGAATTATTCTGTCTGCTAAGTGACGAACTCTTCGCCAATTTTATAGGTGTTTTTAACACTTGAACCAAATCTTCTACTGGATTTAGTAAGTGCTGCGACATCGCCTCATTATAGGTTTCCTTATCTTTAATAGCTGTATTTTTGTAATTAGATGTAAGTCCTCTTGTATTAGGATTAATATAACTTGATATTGACTGCATTGTCTCAATCTCCTTCGTTTTTTCTAAATTCTCTTTCCTTCTATGTCCAAATAGCTAAGCCTTATTTGTACTTACTATTTGCACTTGTCAAATCAAGATAGGCATCCATACTTTTCGTCCAAAGCAACGATAAATCAAACCTTCCTAATTTGTTTAAATCTTCTATGCATTCTTTAAACATTGAAATAAAATCTCTTCTGTCATTAAGCCCCATATTACCAGCTTCAAGCGGCAGAGACGTAAAGCCTCCCTGCTTCTCCACTTTGTAATGTGCCTCCAATGCACGCATTTCGACTACTGTAGCACTTGATGGATCAACGTCATTGATATATATTCTTTGTTCAAACTCTTTTCCGTTTTCATCCACACCTTTCGCTAACACCACTGGATTTTCATCCGTCGAATCATCCGCATATTTAAGGCAATAAGAAAGACCTGTACCATTACCTCCTGTCCACAACATATTATCTGTTGTGAATATCTGGTATACCTTTGGTGTTTCAGCCGTATAAAATGTCTTTTCCGCAGATACAGGGGCTTTCATATAATTACTTTTTTGTTGACCGTACAATGAAGATACGGTATCCAGACCAGAATAAATGTTCATATTTCTGTTCCTCCAATCATTTTATCTGAATTGTACCGTCTGCCATGACAAACTGTACATTTAACCCAGACATAATATCTTTGTGCTGAGTCTGTTTATATGCTAAAATTTCCCGGATATCGCTTGCGTAATCCTGATAGGTCAGATTCCCTCCCGAATTATTTAATAGGTCATCCAATGCTTTCGGCAGACCATGTCCCTCCTATTTACCATTGCATCTACCCATTTATCACATTGTTGCCTGTGCGCTTGTGTTCTGTACCATCTGAGAAAAATCCTGCATTTTCACTGTGCCTGCTTTTTGCTTCATACCAGAAGAACGATATGCCAACATTGCGGCACTGGAATATCCACTAATCTGCATAGCTATAACCTCCTTTATATCAATATTTTCTTCCCTGCATTTTCTATATCGTCATGTTGATATTATTACTTTACTATCCGGCACACCTTTGGGAGTGACTGTATCTATCAAAAAAGAAGCCAGCAGTTTATTCACACACTACTGACTTCCTATATTATTCATTTTATTTACTTCGCTGTGTCTCAGACAAGTTTTCCATCTTTAAACACAATCTCTTTTATTTCTTAATATGCTTAAAAAGTTTCGTAACAAACAAGGCTTTCAAGCGCTTTTCTATCCTTTGAATGTCTGTCTGGTGATGCCTTTTCTGTGTCAGCATATCCCACCGCAATAATTGCTATTGGTTCAAGGTTACTTGGAATATTAAACTCATTTCTGATAATCTCAGGATCAAAATATGTAAGCCAACAAGAACTAAGTCCTAAATCCTCTGCTTCTAATACTATATGATCCGCAACTATTGTTGCATCAACACTTACCATATCCTTTTTATCAAACGGACGCACAAAAACATCTGAATGATCCCCACATACAATGATAGCCAACGGGGCGCCATGATAATTTACTCCTTTAGACAATTTTTCTTTTGCTTCTTGGCTACTAATTACTAACAGTCTCTGCGACTGAGCATTTGCTGCTGTTGGAGCAATTCTAGCAGCCTCCAGAATTTTGTCCAATTTTTCCTTTTCAATCTCATCAGTTTTATACTTTCTTACAGAACATCTCTGTTTTGCTAAAGATAAAAACTCCATAAAAATATTCCTCACTTTCATTTTTAATACATTTTTGTTGTGCCTGCTCAACAAGTACGCTATAATGCTATCACAGTATTTCTTTTTTACAAGTACGCACTTTTAAGTGCCATACTACCAAAAATGATACTATGGATTCAAATTTCAGGAGGTCGTATATAATGAAACCATGTCAATCTTTCCAATGTCCAGTAGAAGCAACCCTTCAGCTTATAGGTGGTAAATATAAGTCACTTATCCTATGGCATCTCATTGGAAAAACACTTAGATTTAATGAATTAGGAAAGCTCATTAAATCTGCAACTCCCAAAATGCTTACCCAGCAACTTAGAGAATTAGAAAATGACGGATTAATCAACAGGGTCGTTTATCCTGTAGTTCCTCCCAAAACCGAATACTCTGATACGTTTTGTCAAGGGTGTTTAAGAACTTTTTTCGCTGTCATTCAAAATCAGACGCTTGATTTTGTCGCTCATGGTTTCTTTGCTCGTTTCACTGAAATGGATTTTGACGCGGTAGGTGGTCTTTCCGATTTTCTTTATCATTACAGGTGGCGCGGCTTCCTTTACGGTCAGAGGGGAAGCGGTTGCGGGGGTGCTGCGGTTGCTGGTGTCGTTGTTCATAGGCTCTCCTTTCCATGAGAAAAGCCCCATGTGGTCATACATGGGGCGGTGGTTTTGAGGTTGAAGTGGCGAAGTGGCAAAGTGGCAAGGTATCTGGGTTTTGCCACTTGGATTTTGCCGTTTCACTTTTTAAGAGCGTGATACCATGCCGCGCCAATGCGCTTTGAGGTAATGCGCCCGTCAAGGTTTCTCTTTGCCGCCCGGACGGTACGGGCGGATATGCCCGCTTCTGTAGCGGCTTTCTCTATGTCCTCGCTGGCAAGCTCTTTCCCGTCTGCCAGTAAATCCAGTATCAGCCGTTCCGCCTGTTCGGTTTTGGTGGCGGTGTTGCCGCCCGCGCCGGACAGCAGCTCGTCGGCGGTGATGTCGTATTCGCCTATCCATGAAAAGCCCGTTTCCGGGTCAAGGCAAAAGGCAACGGGCTTGCCCTCCGGCGCAAGGGAAGATTTGTCATGGACGATAACGCGCACATTCGGTTCTCGCTTCACGCGCCCGATCAGCAGGACGCTCCTTGCTGCGGCGCGGAAGTCGATAGAACCTAAGCCCCGGTATGCGCTCTGCCCTCCGGCAGCTTTGTTGAGATGTCCGATAAGGATAACGGCGCACCCGGTACGCTCGGCAACATCGGCAAGGCGGCGGAACATGGGGCGCACTTCGTTTGCCCGGTTCATGTCGGTTTTTTCGCCCATGTACGCCTGTATGGGGTCAAGGATAATCAGCCGCGCCCCGTTCTGCGTGATTGCCTTTTCTATGCGCTCATCGGACAGGGTAAGCTCCCGCTTGGCTTCATCAATCACAAGCACCCGGTCAAGGTCTGCGGCGGCTTCTATCAAGCGTGGCTTGACGGTATCGCCCAGCCCGTCCTCGGCGGTCTGGTAAATTACTTGGAATGGCGGCAAGGGCTTCATTCCCGGCAGCGTTCCCCCGGTGGTGCAGGCGGCGGCAAGGCGTAGGGCAAAAGTGGTCTTGCCCTCGCCGGGATTGCCCTGCACAATGGTTACTTTCCCAAAGGGAATATACGGCTCCCATAGCCATTCAACGGTCTGTGTGTCAACCTCGCTCATGCGGATAATCTCAACGGTTTCTTCCTGCGGCGGCTCTTTCAAGCCGTAGATTGCTTCCCGCAAATACTTCCCGTCTGTGATTTCTGCCCGGTGCTGCAATACCTCGTTCCAGTCCTTGAAAAGAGGGATAAGCCGATGGACGGTCAAGCCCTCCGGCACAAGCTCCGCAAGGCGGCTGCAAGCGTCGCTTCCGGCTTGGTCGCTGTCAAGGCAGAGAAAAACGGTCTTGATGTTCGGACGGTCAGAGAGAAAGCGCAACAGGGCTTTTTCTCCCACGCCGCCCAACGCCAGATAGCTTTGCTTCTGCCAGTCCTTTTTGAACAGGCAGAGGAAAGATAAGAGGTCTATCGGGGCTTCAAAGACAAACAACCTTTCGCCCTCGCCACGGTAGCAGAAGTTAAAGGCTTTGTCGCTGCCTTTCACATCAAGCCGAAAACTCCCGGCTGTGCCGCGCTGATGGGCGTATCGCGGTATGCCGCTTTCATCTCTGCCGACGAATACGGCGTTATGGTGGGCGGCTTCCTCGTAAATATCCCCGGTGGAAAAGAAAAAGCCCGTCACATCTTCATCAATGCGGCGGGCTGCTGTGAGGTAGTTCCTCGCTATGCGGTTGTCGGTGCTGCGGGGTGGTAGCCGGAAGTCGGATAGGGGCGCGGGGCTTGGTCAGTCGGTCATTTTTTGCGGACAGTTCATACATGCTATCCTTTTCTGTTCTCTGCTCCTGCGTTTGCTCTCGTTTGATTTCTCCCTCCGTATCTTCTTGGCACAAGCAGGACAATACCTTGATGCACCAGAGCCCGGGACATATTCAACGCCGCACACCGTACAATTTTTAGCGGGCATTGCTGCCCACCGTTTTGTAGGTATGATATGTAATTCATCGACAAAGCCGATGAATTTATAGTAAATCTTGATTTCCTGCTTCACTGTTCCGTCTGCCATCTTCTCACGCTCCGAAACAAGTATCTTGTCTATGAGTGCGTTTATAACTGTTGCATCCAGTTCTTTTAAGCCTTGATAATTTCGGATAAGGGCGAGGAAGTCACGGATTCCCCGTGATTTCTCGTAGCTTTCATTAAGAGTTTCCGTCACCTCTTTCAGCCTTGCTTCAATTTCAAGCTGCTCTTTCTGGTATTTCCCCGACATCATCTCAAAATTCCGCTCGGTAATACGCTCCATGACCTTATCCTCGTAGAGAGAGGAAAACAGCCTGTCCAGTTCCGCAAGGCGTTTGTTCAGCTTCTTACGTTCTTTCTCTAATGCTTTCGCCCTGCTCTGGTCTGTTTCCGTGAGCCGCTTTTCTATGGCCCTGACCGCCTTTTCATCATTCACTGCCATATCCGCAAAACAGTTGATGTCGGCAAGAACGGCATTGAATAAATCCCTTGCTTCTATATTGTGGGCACTACACTCGCTTCTTCCGTTTCTTGCATAATTATTACATGAATACTGTACACAGTCGATAATCTCTGGGCGTTTCCTCCTGTGTACGTTCATTGCCCGCAGAGCACATCCGCAGTCCACACACTTGATAACGCCTGCAAAAATATTTACAAATCCTCCCTTGTTCTGTGGAAGCCTACGACTTGTAATAAGCTGTTGGACAATATCAAATTCCTCCTGCGTGACTATTCCCTCATGGGTATTGGGTATCACTTCCCATTCTTCGGGCAGCTTAGAGGGGCGTTTCTTGCTTTTCATATTGGCGGCAATCCGTTTGTAGCCTACAAGATTTCCCGCATATATCGGGCTTCTTAAAATGCTCCTCACGCTGTTCCCACTCCAAATATAGCGTTTGTCCTCGTTCCCCTCAAAATGACGTTCAAAGCCTGTTTCGCCACGCTCCGCCGCATAAGCGGCAGGGCGTAGGATATGCTGTTTATTAAGATGTCTGCAAATTTTGGCAACTCCATTCCCTTTTAATGCAAGGTCGAATATCTCTTTTACAACATGTGCCACTTTATCATCTATCAGCAGATGGTTGTGGTCGGCAGGGTCTTTGATATAGCCATAAGGGGCGGTAGTTCCCATGAATTTCCCCTGTTGAAACCTCGCCCGATATGCCGATTTTATCTTAACAGATATGTCAGCGGCATACATTTCGTTTAAAATGTTGCGGAAAGGCGTGATGTCCATAGCAGATTTATTCAAGGTATCTACGCCGTCATTGACCGCTATATACCTCACGTTATGCTCTGGGAAGAAAACTTCCAGATATAACCCACAATCAAGATAGTTTCTCCCCAGACGGGATAAATCTTTCGTAATCACGCAGTTTATCAGACCGCTTTCAATGTCTTTTATCATATTCTGGAAACTTGGTCTTTGGAAATTTGTACCAGAATAACCATCGTCCACATACGTTTTTGCTATGTGCCATCCCTGCTTTTTCACATAATCCGTGAGGATGGATTTCTGTGTCGCAATGCTCGCACTCTCGTTATCCGTACCATCGTCTTTAGATAAGCGGCAATAAATGCCGACTAAATAGATTTTCTTTTCTTCTTTGATTCCTGCCATACTGTAAAACCTCCGTATCTGTCCTATCTGTTTTCATGTCCCATTGCGTACATTCTAAGCGGACAGCCCCTCATTGTCGAAGGTGTCGCCCTCGGCAATCTTCTTCCGAATATCCTCGGAGATAATCGGGACAAACGCTTCTGTAACGGTCTGTGTGCCGACATATTCACGGCTGATTATCATCTGCACTGGTGCTTTTGGCACGATACGCTTTCTCTTTTTATCTGCTTTCTTATCCTCGCCCATACTTAAATCTTCCTTTCCAGACAGGGCAGGGAAGAGTTTGGAAATGTCCCCGCCCTGCCAATCAGATACCATTAATCCTCGCTGTTTAATTCTTTCTGTAATGCTTTAAGGAGTGCCGCCGCTTCATCAGCGTTCAGCGTGATTCCCTTGCCGCACTTTTCACGGTTCGGGGAAAAGCTGCGGATGTCATACTTCGGCTCTTTCCCATTCCATGAAATGAGATTGATTTCCTTTGTGTAGCCACTGTCGCCCGTAGACAATACTGCGATTTCCTTTACGATTTCATACTGGATTTCTCTCATTCTCCATACCTCAACTCTCTGTATTTACTTCCCGAAAAAAGAAGATTAGCGGCTGTCACGGTTGCGTTTCCTCTGCAACTCACGCTCCAAAAGTTTGATGATGGTTTCCTCCATCTGCTTCGGCGTTGTGTTCTTCGGAAAGTATTTTTTCAGCTTGCTTGTGTTGATTTTCAAGGTTTCTTTCTGGTTGCCCTTTTCCTCCGTCATAATCGCAAATATCGTATCCATGTCAAGCCGCCCGCTCTGGCTTAACTGTTTCATCCGCTGTGCCTGTGAGAGTGAGGGCGTTGCTTCTTCGCTCTCCATCGTGGCAAAGAGGTTTTCCTGCTCGTCTTTCTTCAAGAAGGACAGTTCCACCGCAGGCGTGAGGGCGATTTTCCCCTCGTCCACCATCCGCAAAATCGGCGGTATCAGTTCCGTCAAACGGATAAATCTTTGTACGGTCATCCTGCCTACGCCGAAGCCCTGTGCCACCTTGTCGTCCGTCCGCAACTTCGTCACAACTTGTGACGAGGTTAAGTCTGTGCGGAAACCCTGCCGCTTCATGGCTTCGGATTTCATCTTGTAGGCAAACGCCCGCTCTGATGGCAGGATATTCTCACGCTGTAAATTACTGTCTACAAGGGTGATGATGGCTCGGTCACGGTCTAAGGGCAGGACAAACGCAGGCACGGTATTTATCCCTGCAAGTTCAGACGCACGGACACGCCGCTGCCCTGCAATCACTTCATAGCCGTTCCCGTCCTCTTTCGGGCGTGTGATTATCGGCGTGACAATGCCAAATTCCTTGATGCTTTCCGCTAATTCTGACAGCGTTTCATCCTCTGCCACATGAAACGGATTGTCGGGAAACGGGTACAAGTCTTTGGTCTTTAACACCTTAAAATCCTGTTTCTTCATTCACATATCTACCTTTCTTTCGCTCTGCTTTTATGGTTTTTCTGCAATTCTTCCAACACTTCGGGCGGTATCTTTGAGAGCAGCCGCCCCATCTGCTCGTTGGTTCTCTGCAACTCAAATATCTTCTGGTTCGCTTTCTGCACCTTTAGTTCCTGCTCATACTTTTCATCACGCATACGCCCCGCATAGTCTGATTCCTGCCCGATTTGCTCCTTTAGGCTATTGATATAGGCACTCTGCTTACTGATTTCCTTTGAGAATTTCTCCACGTCTGGGAGCCATGCCGCAATCAGTTCCAGAGCCTTGTCACGCTTCTTCCCTGCATTAAAGGCGTTGATGTCGGACAGTGCAGACACAATTTCCTCATACTGTTTATCAAGCCTGCCGCCCAACTTATAGAGCCATGTGGGGACATGTTTCCGCTTCGTTTCCATTGAGGACTGACCTCTTTCAAGCTGATTCCACCGTGAGGACATCCGCTCATGGTAGGCGGTCTGCCATTCGGACAGGCTCTTTTGATTGCCTAAAATTGTTTTGGCAGACAGCTTATTGTCTGGTGTAATCGGCACAAAACAGAGGTGCATATGCGGCGTTCTCTCGTCCATGTGGACGACTGCGGAGAGGATATTTTTCTCCCCGACACGCTCTGAAATGAAATCCAGAGCCATCGTAAAATACGCTTTCTGTTCTTTGGGCGGCAGGCTGTTCATAAATTCTGGCGAAGCCGTGATAAGCGTTTCCACCATCATCACGCTATCTTTCCTCGTCCTGCACCCTGCTTCGGCTACCATGCGGTTAATCTCTTTCTTGTAGGTGTACCTCGGCGGATTCACAAGATGGTAGTTATCTTTCGAGCGTTCCATATCTATATCTGGATTGCTTTTATAGGCTTCTTTTTTACGCTCGTTGTGGCGTTCGCAAGCCGCAACGCCGCCCGCTTTGCGTTTCTGGAAACGCAGGATTGCATAGGGCATAATTCATCATCTTCCTTTCTTCGGCGGGTAAACTGCCCTTTGGGTGACAGCGGTGACGGCGGTGACAGCAGTTTTGGGATACCCCCTACCGACTGCCTCAACTGTCACCCTTATTCCCTGCATGACGGTCATGTCGATGATGACGGTGTTTTTGGAATACCCCCTCGCAAGAGCCGTCACCGTCATGCTGCCATTCTTTTATCCGAAGCGTGGAGCGTAGGATAAGCAGGGCGTAAGACCTGCCATAAGGGAGTCCAGAGGGAACGTCTGGCACACGACTTTGCAGGGCAAAGTGTAGTGTGTTACACCCTGTAAACGCAGTCGGAAAAATCGGAAGGATTTTTCTGACCGCAGGGGTGGTTTTACACGCCGAAAAGGGCGGGTAAATCCTACGCCTGCACTTTGCGTTTACGGGGTGTTCTCCCGCAGGGATGACAGCGGCAGGGTATCCTAAAATCACTGTCACCGCCGTCACCGCTGTCACCCGCAGGGCAGAGTCGCCAGCTTTACACGGCTTTAAGCGTCAATGACAGTAACAGGGGGTATCCCAATATCGCTGTCACCACCGTCACCGCTGTCACCCGCCCGCTTTGCAAGCGAAATCTGCCTGCCGTGTTTTTTGCGGCTGTACTGATAAACGATATGGTTCTCATTTAAAAATGTGGTGCGGTATTCATTGAGCCATTTCGTAATCACCGTGGGTATGGTTTCCGTTTCCCTCATAGCGGCTAACAGCTCCGTTGCCGTGCCTGCCCATTCTTCCTTATCCCTCATAAAATCCACCAACCGAAAAAGGACGTCTGGTATCGTTTCTTTCGCAAGCTGCTCCTGCGTTTTTCTCTCCACAAGTTCCCAACTGCAATCACGGAAACGCAGCGTGTATTCCTGATAGGGCGTGTCCCTGCCCGTCACATACAGCTTGGCGGTGTCGGATGCCCGTTTCTCCTTTTCCAGAACAAAGGTAGCGTCCGCACTCCCCGTTAAGCCTGTCGTCCCAGACACCTTGTTGAACACATCGCTGTCATTCTGCTTTCGGATGTGGTGTACGACAATGACCGCCAATGAATGCCTGTCGGCAAAGTCTTTGATTAGTGAGATGTCCCCATAGTCGCTTGCGTAGGCATTGTCTTTTGAAGCTGTACGGACTTTCTGCAAAGTGTCAATGACAATAAGCCTGCTGTTTGGGTAATCTTTCAGATAATCTTCAAGCTGCACGATAAGACCGTCTGACAGCTTGCAGCTTGCCACGGCAAAGTGAAGCCGCCTGCTCGCTTCGTTCGTCAATCGGAACAGCCTGTCCTGTATACGGCAGAACGTGTCCTCAAGGCAGAGGTAAAGCACGTCGCCCTCCATTGTCGGCATATCCCACAAGGGAAGTCCCTGCGACACGCATAAACATAGCTTCAGCATGAGCCAGCTCTTTCCTATCTTCTGTGAGCCGCAGAACAGCGACAAGCCTGTGGGGATAAGGCTGTCCACCACAAAGGACGGCTTCTCAAGCGGTTCATAAAGGAGCGTTTCGGCGTTGACTGTCTGTAACTTCTGCATGGCTTTCCTCCTTTCGGGCGGTGTTTTTGTTTTCGTTGCACATAGGCGTTGACCTCCTTAAAAATAGATTTACTCCCACGAAGAAAAAGTGAGAGTATGTAATGCCGCCAATCCCACACAAATAAAAAACAGATTTCTTTTTCGGGCGGTGTCGGTCACGGTTGGAGATACTTCCTCATTTCCGCCTTTACTTTCTCCTTTGCAATCGCAACAGATTTCTGTATTGCCGAAGCGGTGCAATGCTCCATAGCGGCGATTTGGTAAAAATTGAACTCATACTCGTAGTAGAGCAGGAAACGCCGCCTTTGTATCTCTGGCAGTCCGTCAACCGCCTTACAGAGCAGTTCTGCCCGTTCTGCCTCAATCATTTGTTCCTCTATGCTCTTAGGCAGCTTCAACGCCCGCCTGTTCAGCGTTTCGTCCCATACTTCCGAAAACTCCCTGTGCCGCTCGTCCCATTGGAGGAGATTCCTGTTCCTGCGTTCCATCTGCCGAAACTCCATAAAGAACTGTTCCGACACTTCCAACTCGTGGGATTTGCCCTGCCCGTCCTTAAAGCTGATAAAATACCTTGTGCCGCTTTCCGTGGATTCCTCCCGAAGCGTGTACGCCTTAACTCTGTATGCCATCCCGCTTGCCTCCCGCAAAAAATAAGTGAGGGGATTTCCATCCCTCACCCAGTAGCCCGCAGGACGGCAGGCTGTTTTAGACGCTATAAAATTTTCGTAGCTTCTTCCGCAGATGGTCTAACCTCGCATAGATGGCACCAGTCGTCAAATGCACGAGCGGGGCAATCTCCTTTGTGGAATACCCCTGCATTTTCAGCAGGACGATTTTCAAGGTACGCCCGTCCACCGCGACTAATACTTGATAGAGATTTTCGCTCTCAATCTCGTCCAGTAACTCCGCAACCGTACCCACTTCCGTCTGCCGCTCCCTGTCTGCCATGTCCTCAAGGTATTCCGCAATGTCATTCGTCCATCGGTAAAACCGCCTGTTGGAATTGAAGTCTGCCCTGTCCGCAATGCGTATCTGCTCAATGGTCGCTTCATCAACGCCGCACTCACGCAGCAGCTTTTCCTCCGCTTCTTTCCAGATACGCCATTTCCTGTCCTCCCGTCCGTGGTTATATGCCATGCTTCTTTTCCTCCAATCAGAATTGATTGAGAGGGCAGAGAAAAACCCCCTCATTTTCCCAAAGGAAAAAACAAGGGGGCTGAACGCCTTAAATTTTAATTTTCTATTATCTTTCTTAGTTTTCTTAGGATTCTGGCTTTGCGTTTGTTCACAACGCTCTGGGTTATGCCGAACCTCGCCCCGACTTCACGCTCAGAAAGTCCGTCAAAAAAGATTGCCTGTATCAATTCCTGTTCACTATCCGACAGCAAAGGCAGGGCGGCTTTCAGCCTGTCCACCATAACCGCATTGACAACGGTTTCCGCAATGTCTGCCGCTTCATCAGCGATAAAGTCTAAAGGCTTCCCCTCGCTGTCCGTAAATCCATCCAGAGAAAGCAGGCTGTTCTTCGTATCTAATTTTTTCAGATAACGCCACCGTTCCTTATCTCGGTAGAAGTCCGTGTATTGCTCCCTCACGACTTCAAGCAGACAGCCTTGAATGGGGATAAACAGCTTGTCCATATAGGTCTGGTCGGATTCCCTGCGGCGGCAGAAATCCGTATAGGACAGTTCCACATATCTGCCGCTTTCCTTGATATATACCTTTCTCGGTGCGTATTTCACTGTAAGTACCTCCCATCTGAATTTTTGAAATGTTCAAAATCCAGATGGAGAGGTGGCGAACGACACCTAACACCACTAATAGCCCTATGGCACTTTCCAACAAAAATCGACAAAAGAAAAACCGCAAAGGCTCTATGACCTTTACGGTTATGGGAAATATTAATTCTGTTGTATGGAGATTGTACTTCTACATTCAAGGCAGGAAGTGCCGTTGCATAGGCAGAAATTTTTTTAACTGGTTTCCTGCCGTTCTCTGATATGCTATGTATTGATAAATTTTGCTTCGTATGAGCAGATAGATAACTGCCCGAAAAAAGGACATAAAAAAATCCCTCCAAATTTAAAAACAAATTCAGAGGGTAATTTAGGGTATAACAAAATAACCCACCCGAATATCGTTTTTTTTATTTGGTGAGTTTGTTCTTTCAAATACGAAACAAATGCTCATGTACGGTAAAGTATCACAAGAAAATTATGTCGAATTGACAGCCGCCTCCGCTATACCGAATAAGGAAATAAAGAGTCCTCAAATTTTGCGCTACTAAATGAAGACGAGCGGAAGTAATCTCCCGCTCGTCAGTAAACTTAACTATGCCATATCAATCCCGCTTCTTTCCCGCCACCGGCACTAAGAACAGCGCGGGCAACAGCAGGAAAGCGGTACAGACCAGCCCCCAGGGTATGGACACCTGCTGGGCTACCAGCCCCACAATAGGCCCGCCGATGATCTGCCCGAAAGAGTCCAGCTGTCCGCTGGTGGAAAAGACTGTGGCGCGCATTTTCTCATCCACATGGTCGTTCATCCAGGCGGCCAGCACAGGCTCCTTGATGGTGCGCATAAGCCCCGCCAGCAGGAACACCAACAACATGAACCAAAAGCTCCGCCCCACCGCGAAGAGAACCAGGCACAGGATATACCCGGCGCTGGTGGACATGACCACACTGGTTCGGCTGACAGTCCCTTTTTTCTCCATGCGGGCGATGAGCAACTGAGAAGCCAGAATACCTAAGCCGTTGCCGATAAGACTGATAACACCGAACCAAGTGACGCTGTTCAGCGGCCCGATAACGGGTATTACCGTGTCATCCAGAAAATGAGCGGTGGAGAGCCGGTCAAAGCCTTCACTGGCAAGTCCCCCGCATAGTGTGATTGCTAAGAGCGCCAGCAACACAGGTGCGCCTTTCACAAAGCCCAGGTTGAGCTTGAACAGGCAGACAAAGTCTTTAAGCAAGCCCTGCCGTTCCTCAATAGCAGGGGAGAAGTTGGTTTCTGGCATGATGCGAACCATCACCAGCCCCAACAACAAGCACAAACTGCCCCCCAAGATGACAGGCATTTGCAGGTTTATGTTTCCCAGCAGTGTGCCCAGCACCACGCCCAGAACGCCGCCGATTTGCCCCATTTGACTGCCCCGCAGGAACACCTTGTCTATGGGTTTGTCCTCTTCCTCCGAGGCAATCCACGCCTCCAGAGCGCCGGTGATGAAGGTATCACCGCAACCCCAGACAACCTGGGCCAGCAGAACCGGCGCGAACCACGGTAGCGCACCCTCCATCAGAAAGCCCAGGCCGTAGAGGAACATTCCAATCAGCACCGAGCGCCGACGGCTATACAAATCCGCCACCACACCGGTGGGCATCTCGAACAGAAAGCAGGAGGTCTCCTGAACCGTCCCTACCAGGACAAGCTGGAAAGCATCCAGCTGCACCACCTCCAGGTGGTACACGATGGAAAGCACTGTGGACATAGAAACCGCCAGGGAACAGACAAATCGGAACAGCAGGTAGACAGAATATGCCTTTGAATTTTTAGCAAACATGAAGTTACATTCTCCTTTCAAATCTCATTTTATATGACTTTTGCAAGCTGTTAAGCTAACTTGTGGAACATATGCCGAACCTTATCTATACGGCTATTCGGGCGGCGGGGTTGGCAAATAAATTTACCAATAGCTGGCTGGTATCCTTTTAACTCTGTCAAGCAGACTCCCTGCCCATTTGTGAAATAAGTTAAATCGTTCCTGTATTCTTGAATACATCTAGCAGGGATTTCTCCTTTCAGAATGACCTCGTCATTCTTTATCTGAGTACTTACAATATCTGCACAATACCTTGGAGCATCATGATACGCCCGTGAGAGATATTCCTGCGGTGCATAAATTTCAAAGTGGAGATATGGCTCTAATAGTTCTGTCCCTGCTTTTTTTAAAGCCTGCTCCAATACGATAGGGGAAAGCAGCCGAAAGTCTGCGGGGGTACTTACAGGACTATAATACAATCCATATTCAAAACAGATTTTACAGTCTGTCACTTTCCATCCATACAGCCCCTGCTCGCAGCCATAAAGAACCCCCTCCATAACCGCATTTTGGAACGATTGATTTAAATATCCAAGTGAAACTCTGCTTTCATACTGCACTCCGCTTCCAATAGGGAGCGGCTCTATGGACAACCCGACAGAAGCCCAGAAAGGATTTGGCGGGACTTCTATGTGGATGGTATATTCTGCTTTTCTAAGCGGTCTTTCCATATATATAACAGTAGGCTCTTTTATTTCTGCCTCCACATGATATTTTTCCTCAAGGATGGCACAAATGACTTCCATCTGCACTTTCCCCAAAAAAGAAAGTATAATCTCATGCGTTGTAGTATCCACATAATATTTTAAAAGAGGGTCGCCATCTGAAATTTCTGTAAGTGCCCCAAGCAATATTTCCCGCTGTTCAGATTTCTTTACTGCAATCGTTGTTTGGAGCATAGGGAGAGGATTTTCAATAAATTTTCTCTGCGGCAACAGTATTCCGTTCCCCAAAATACTGTTTAGCTGCAAAACATCATTTGGTAAAATTACAATATCACCAGAGCAGGCTGTATCGGATGAATATAATTCACCGTTTGTCGGAACACACATCTCTGTGATTTTTATTTTCTCTTTTTCAGATATTCTAATAACATCCCTCAAATGCAATGTTCCGCTATATATACGCACATAAACAAAACGCCGCCTTTTCTCTGAATATTCAATCTTAAAAACCTGCCCGCATAGTTCAGATTGACCTTCAGGCGTTGATGAATAAAATTTACTGGCAATCACTTCTATAAGCTGCCGAATCCCCAGATTGTTTTTAGCGCTTCCGTGATAAACGGGAAATAACGTTCCGTTTTGGAATCTCCTGTTTTCTTCCTGTTCCAGTTCTGACATTTTAAACGGTTTCCCTGACATATATTTCTCTAATAGTTCATCGTTTCCCATAATTACCGCATCCCACTGTTCCATATCGTCATTGTCCGTTACATTTATATGGGGATGCTGCCCAACCTTTTGCTTCACTATAATTTCCGAAGAAAGCTTTGCTTTCATTTCTCGATATACCATTGGCAAATCAATCCCCTCTTGGTCAATTTTATTGATGAAAAAAATTGTCGGAATCTTCATTGTCTGTAGTGCATGAAACAGTATACGGGTCTGTGCCTGTATGCCATCCTTTGCAGAAACTAATAATACTGCTCCGTCTAATACGGATAAAGAACGGTATACTTCCGCCAAAAAATCCATATGGCCTGGCGTATCTATAATGTTGACTTTTACATCCTCCCACTGAAAAGATGTCACTGCTGTCTGGATAGTGATTCCCCTTTGACGCTCCAAATTCATTGTATCTGTCCTTGTTGTGCCTTCATCTACGCTCCCTAGTTCTGCAATTGCACCACTGGTATACAATAAACTTTCCGTTAATGTTGTCTTTCCTGCGTCAACGTGAGCCAGAATGCCTAAGTTAATTATTTTCATGTGATTTTCCTCCTATCAACACCCAAAAAAGGGCATAAAAATACCCAGTGATAAATACTCCTATCACTGGGTAAATAACTCCAATAGCCCCAAAACACTTATATGTTTTCGGGCATATAAAATTACATGATAAAAGTATTCTTAAACTGGGTACAAAAAACTAAGCCCCATATTAAAAGTGAAACGAGACTGCTACTTTTTGTTCCCACTATCAAATTGACAGTTTATTTAAGAATACCTTGCCGCATATTTATTAACTCCTTGTATAATACTGAATCTAATTATATTCCTTAACCCTTTATTTGTCAAGCTTTTATTTGTCAAGCTGACAAACTAAAGCAGAAAAAGCGGCAGGATTTCCCCCTGCCACTAATCATCTGTTTATGCAAAAATAATTTCCTTTTCCACAATCTCCCTCGCACAAGCCCTTATGTTATTGAGGCATCCTGTCCATTCTAAGGCGTTTTCTGCCTTTAGCTGTTCCGTTATGCCCTGTGCCTGTTTCATACCCTCTATGAGCCTTTCAAAGCGTTCCTGTGCCTGTCTGTTGATGTCGGCAAGGTAGGCGTTTAGCCTGCCGCTTGTAAGAAGATTGGTGTATGTAACTTTACGGTACTGTTTTAGATAATCTAAATGCCGTTGCCCCCAGATGCCTATTGCCTGTTCTTCTTCGGCGGGTACAGTTAAGCACGGTATCAAATAATCCCCTTGCCTTTCGTATTTGCCGCCCAGTTCCTCAAATAATGATTTTGCCATTGTCTGTTACCTCCACATTCTTTTTTATTTTGAATGTCCGCAAAATCCGTCCTACATCTGTCCAGCGGCGGGGCGGCTCCTTTTTCGCCTGTCAGCAGTTCAACGGCTTCGGTGAAGCTCTTGCCGAAAAACTCCATGACAAAATCAATGGGTGCACCGCCCTTGCTCTGGCTGTGCCTGTACCATTTGTTTCCCCGGACGGTCAGGCTGTCGTTCCGCTTCCAGCGGTATTCCTGTCCGGCGCGGGTAAGCTGCTGCCCTGTGATTGCAGGAAAGAAACAAGGTCGGCTTGGTTGGCGCGGTCTATCTGTTCTTGGGTGTAATACATAAAAGTTCAACTCCTTTCAGCGGTCTATATCATGCCGTTTGGTGCGGCTCTGCGTCTGCTCCGCTTGGTCGGCGCGGAGTGCAATATCCACGCATTTGCGGATTTTTTGAAGCTCTGAAACATTGGTGCGGGTATCTTTCAGTTTGGTATAATCGCTGTCCCTCTGTGTTTTGAGGTCAGCATATTCCTGTTCCCATTCCGCAATAGGCAAGGTCTTTGTTCCTTTCTGCAGATTTGCATGGAGATAGCGACTTGCTGCGTTCCATAGGGTCAGCTCGGCGCGGTGGGCTTCCTCGTACTTGTCGCGCTTGTTTGTCCAGCCGTTTTGCAGCTTTTTCAGTTCATCGTGAATGGGCTTGTACTCTGTGTAGTTCTTCCCGTATTCAATTAGCTTTTGTAGCTTCTTCATGCGTTCCTCGGCGGTTTTCATTCCTGCCCGGATTGAATAGGCTCTATCACTGACAGAGGAAAGGGAAGCGTCAAGCTCATCAAGATTAGAGATACCATGCTCGGAGAGATAGTTGACCGCTGCCGCTATGGTTTTCAGTTCATCGGCTGTGTGCTGTTGTTGCCAACGCTGCGAATACTTCCGGCTCTTTTCTCTCTGAACGCTCAAATACTTCATCAACAGATTTGCAAGGTTGGGAGATTGCGGCGGCGGCTTCGGGGCGGTTTCCCACACTTTGAACAGGTCGGCAATCCATTCTTTGAGCTTGCTAACCTGCGCCCGGATTTCCCGTATAAGGCGGTTTGCTTTTTGGATATTTCGGTTCAGTTCGCCTTTCTCGGTGGCTACACCTTTCTTCTCCATTTGACAGGCGGCTACGCCCATATGGACGGTCGGTATTTCGTCAATGCCGCGCTCGGCGTTGCTGCGGTGGTCGATACGCTCCGGGCTTCCGTTTCTCTCCAAAAAGTCGTTGGTATAGTCAGCCCATGCCTTGCGCCACAAGAGGGTGTTGTCCTTGTCGTTCCAGCCTGTAAGGTCAATTTTGTGCGTCTTGTATCTGCCACTTGGCAAGCGGATACGCTCGCCGTTTTCGTCAAGGTCATATTCCTTTTTGGATTTCGCCGCCCATGCTCCGCGCTCGTCAAGGGGGCGCATGGTAAGCATAATATGACAATGGGGGTTGCCGCTGTTGGTGTCGTGGATAACAAAATCCACACACATTCCTCTGGAAACAAATTGAGAGGAACAGTATTCCCGGACAAGCCGGATCTGTTCCTCTCTGGATAATTCTATGGGGAGTGCTGCGTCAATCTCACGCGCAAGCTGGGCGTTCCCGGCTTTCTCGTAAAGCTCCACGCTGTTCCACAAGGTTGAACGGTCAGCGAATGAGGGCGGTGCGTGGGGCGGCAACATGATTTCTGTATGGACAACGCCGCCTTTGCGAGTGTAGTCATGAGTCATTCCGTCCCATTCGTTTGTCAGCTTTTCGCCGCTTCGGTAGGCGGCTGCGGCAACGGCTGATTTGCCTTTTCCTCGGCTCACAATGCCGATGTTCCAATGGTAAATGGCTATGGGTATCACCTCCCGGATAGGATAATAAAACCCGCAAAAATGGTACAGACGCCAACGGCGGGTGTACTGTTTTTGTGGGTGTGCAGGGATAGCCGCGAAGCGGCGCAAGGGGTGCAGCCCCTTGTTGCGGCAAAGCCGCCATATCGGAGCGCGGGGAAATCTCCCTGTGCGAAGATAAGCCCTCGGCAGAGCGCACACGCCCGTAAGGGTGTATAAGTGCGCCCTTAGTTCCTAAGGGATTTATTCGGCGTTCCTGCTTTCGGCTCGTTTTTTCAGATATTCCCGCGCTGGTTCACTCGTCAAGGCAAGCCTAAGAAGTGCTGCGGCTTCCTCGTCGGTCATGTTCTTTGCTTCCGGCACAATGCTTTCAAAGACCGCGCCCCGGACAATAAGGCGGTGGCTGCGTGTTCTGCGTTCCTCTTTGGATAGCTTCTGACGCAGCATCTTTTCCCGATTTTCAAACTGCCGGATTTTCTTCTTCCCGTCCTCAATCTCGGCAGTCAATTCCTCGCGGGTTTTCTCTCTTGGCTTTGTCATGGGTGGTCGCTCCTTTCTGCCTGTCGGCATAGAAAAAGGACAGTCGATTTTCTCGGCTGCCCTTGTGGGTGGCTATTCAATTTTAGTCTGCTGTTTTCAAATATATAAAATAGCTTGCTGTTCCGCCATAGCCATTTTCAGTATTCCATTCAGCTGTTACTTCATAAATATATCCGCCCAGTTTAAGAGTGAGTACGTTTCCAACAATAGTTACATCTTCGCTGTTTGTAGCAGGCTCTCCCCAATGTTCGTCACTCCAGCACTGCACACTTAAAATTGTATCTGGGTCTTCTGTAAATCTTAATGTAGCTGTTGTTTCTGTTGTTTCAAATGGCGGGGACAACAGATCCTTGCACTCTAACGGGTGTGGGCTATCAGCTATTGTGCTTTCAGCAGTTCCGTCAATATTTGTTTTTTGCCACGAATAAGTTCCTAATACTGCACCGATAGCGGTTTCGTCACTCACAACGCTTAATGTGGGCGGTTCTTCCAAAATTATATTGGCAGTCCCAGAGTTTAGTAATTCATTTGCATAGCTGTTGAGTGCTTCACATGGCTCATATTTTGTCTTATAACCGATACCGTCAATGACAATAAATGGGTTATACGCCATAATATCTGTTTGTGTACCGTCTACCATAGTCAAGGTAAAAACAACGCCTTGTCCATCATACTCTGTGTAAGAATTATCCTCATTATAGACAACAACATCATTCAAATATTCAACTAATTCTTGGATATTTTCAATCTCAATCGTTTTGTCTGGCGGTGTTAATAACACTTTAGCGGAAACAATCTGCGCTGCGTCCAAATCCTTATACGGTTTTTTCCCCTGTTGTGAAAAAAATACGATTACCGCGATACCTACTAAAATGATACAAGCTATTGCAATCATCAATCTCTTTTTTCTCATGAACAAGCCTCCTGTTCTTCTCTGTTACTTGTATAGACGAAAAAATTGAAAGGAAGTTTCACTATCTATAAATATCATAGCACATGGTTATGAATAAATCCACCTCATTTCAGCCTGTCAGTGGCCTTGTTTTCTCTGGCAGACCGCCGCGCAGCTTCCCGCCGTTCCTCGTTGTATGGGGCGGTCAGACGGAAAGAGAAGCGCCCCTTTGCAATCTCAAACTCCATGCAGCCCGTTTCGGGGTCTGCGTCGGTCTGGCGGCACTGGTCGGGGTACTGTCCGGAGTAGGCGGCAAGCCGCTTCTTTAAGTCGGTGTTGTGGGTGCGGATATGGATAATCGGGTTTTTCTCGTCAAACCAAATATCGGTGGTCTTTTCCTGCTTCGTAAGCCCTGTTCTCATAAACTCTCCTTTCTGCGCCCCTGTTACGCAATAGGGGCATTTTTCGGGTGTTTTTCCCGGCTCTTGACTTGGGGAAAATGAGGATTTTCAAATAGAAACCGCCCCGATGAACCATTCCTCGTCCGGGCAGCTCCTATCGCGTGATTTCCGTTTTTTCCGGCTCTTGACCGTCAAACATAGACTAGCTCAAACTTGGCAATTTCCTCCGCTTGCGCCCTGCAAGCGTTCATCAGTCCCACCCATTTCATGGGGTCGGTAGCTTTGAGTGCTTCGGTAGCTCCCGCGCTCCTTGCAAGCTGCGGCATGATAAGGTCAATCCGGCTCCGGGCGGCTTCGTCAATCTCGGCGCAATGCTCATGCAGCTTCTCATTTGCGACAAGGGCGGTGTAGAGGTCGGGGCGGTACTGTTCAAGGTAGGCTTTCCGCAACCGCCCGTAATGCCCGATATACGGGCGCGGGGCGGCGGGGGTGTTGCCATTGTCAATGAGTATTCTCATGCTATGAGTTCTCCTTTCTCGGTGGAAGCAGCAGGTAATTCAAGAGCTTCCTGCTGTTCTTTCTCCCGTTCCTGTTGCTCTTTCCATTGTCTGCGCTTCTTCTCCATATAGCGGCGGTTATACTCGGCTTTCTTCGCCCTGCGTCGTTCCTGTTCCGCTAATGCTGCCTTTTCTTCCTCTGTTAGTTCAATTTCTTTGCGCGGGATTTCTACCTTGCCGATAAAGTTAAAGAAAATCTCGACTTCCTGTGTACGGCTTGCGCCTTTGCCCTCGGCTTGATGAACAAGGATTTTTTCAACAAACTCATTTATCATTGCGGGGGTGAGTTCGGAAAAATCCGTATATTTTTTGACAAGGGCAAGAAACTTCTCGGCATTGACGGTTTCCCTGCTTATGCGGTCAAGCTCCTGCTGGTCTTGTGTGATACTATCGGTCAAGCCCTCTAACTCGGCTTCAAAATCATGCAACATTTGTTCAAAGAGCTTGTCTGAAAGCCGCCCATTTACATTGTCCTCGTAGAGCTTGCGAATTAAGCGGCTCAATTCGTCGGTGCGCTTTTCGCTGCGCTGTTTCCTCTGTCGGATAGCTTTAGCCGCTTTTGCCTGTCTGTCCTCGGAAGCGGAACAGACTTGCGCCATAAACTCGGCTTCGTTGTTCTGTGCATAGTCGCAAACTTCCTTTATCGCTTCAAGCAGTAATTCATTAACAACGGCAGTACGGATAAGGTGTGTGGTGCAATAATCATCAAAGTGTTGATTGCCTAAATCATAACGGGAACAGTTGTATTCGTCGCGGTCTGGACGTTTCTTTCCAGTTGGTCGCCCTGCCCAATCCCGCGCATTGCCAGCCTTGCCCCTGTGGTTATACATCTTCGCCCCGCAATCAGCACAGAACATCAAGCCTGTTAAGGGATTTGCTGTGCCTATGGTATCTGTCCTACGGATTGTCTTTCGCAAGGTCTGAACGCGCTCCCATGTTTCCTTGTCAATAATTGCTTCCTGCGTATTCTCAAAAATGACTAAATCCTCTTTTGGTGTCATTTTGGAGTGTTTGTCCTTGTAGCTCTCCTTATAAGTCCGAAAGTTTACCGTATGCCCGATATATTCCGGCTTGGATAGAATATCTGCAACTGTGCCGCCGCGCCATGTGTATGGCTCGTCGGGGTTGTAACTGGTTTTATGTTTGCCTAAACCGCGCTGTGCAAGGTAGTAGGACGGTCTTTCAACTTTTTCCGAAGCAAGAATACGAGCGATTTCATACGGGCCTTTTCCCTCTATCGCCATGCGGTAAATCCGGCGAACAACCTCGGCGGCTTCATCATCAACAATCCAATGGTTTTTGTCGTTAGGGTCTTTCTTGTACCCATAAATACCAATGGAATTAGTGTGTATGCCAGACATTCCCTTTGCCCGGAGAACGCTTTTGATTTTGCGGCTTGAGTCCCGAACATACCACTCATAGGCAATTTCCTTTCCCTGAACGCAAAAAAGCCCGTCCAGAATAGATTGTATTTCTCTAATCTGAACGGACTCTTCCGACAGGCCTGATATCACAGACAAGAATATCGTGTTTTGTTTCACTGCTTTTCCTAATTTTACACCCCAAAGCTCATCCTACACTGTAGTTAATCCGTCCGGGTGACAGACTAGAAAATGTGAATCAGTGACAAGCATCCATCCCCGCTGACAAAATCAGTATATTTAACCCTGTTTCGCTGACAAATTTGTCACTGAAATTGCAATTCTGCATGAAAAAAGCGGCAATGAAACTATCTTCATTACCGCTAAAAATGAGCGTCTCCTATAGGAATCGAACCTACAATAGAGTCTTAGGAGGACCCCGTTATATCCATTTAACTAAGGAGACAAATGCCGTATTTTCGGGCTTCTCAGCTCTTTTGGCTCCGGCTGCCATATCTATGAATTCAATCACTCTTGTGATGAATTTCCATTGTATCTTATTTTGACATTCAGGTCAATCCCTGTTGGAATCGAACTCTGACTTATCACTTCTCAGCTTCCATAAGTCTCAACCATGATTGAACCTTAGGAGGCACTTGTTATATCCATTTAACTATGAGAACTAATATTACCTAATAATTTACTTTTCCCTGCATCCAGATGACTCCCTTAAATCTTCTGCCAATTGCAGGTTCACCCAGAAGGTCTTTTTCATTGATGCAGACATCATATATCAAATCGTTACAGTCCAGTGTAAGCAAACAGATTTTATCACCTGTCATCTTATTATTCTCCATCCTGTAATCTACAATTTCACCTAAAATGGAATACTGGTCACTTTCGATTCCGTATGGCATAAAATAAGAATCTACAATACTTAAGATATCCTCGTTAGCTATCCGTCTTGACAACATGGAATAAGTATCAATATCTTCCAGTGTAAGATTTTCAATGGCATCCTCGTCTCCCTCTCTTGCAGCTGCAATGAGGTAATTACGGTCCTGACTGTTTTTCTTTGTATTCTGGATCTGCTTTTCATTTTTGCTGATTGGCATAATGATTTTTCCATTTAATGACAATGCACTTAATGTAGCGGACATTGGACGCATCTTCGGATTTCTGTGATGCTCGGATAAATATTCTGCAACATTCTGTAAATAGAAAATCAATGTAACGCCCAGCTTCATTTCGTCACAGACACCGGCATAAGATTCTTTTTCGGAATGCTTCTCTATCTCTATCTGCTCCTGGGTCGTGATTCCGTCACCCTCTACATACGGGTAATAGTATTCAGTATGAAAGGTTCCATCTTCTGCATATTCTCCGCAAACACGGATTCCAGCTCCCGGTGCAATCTCTTTCGTCATTTCTACAAATTCATTTCCCATGGAATCTTCTGAGACTTCAATTCTATCCGGGGATGAAACGATTTTATCCGTGAGTTTCTCTATATCAGATTTTTTCATATTGTTCTGAAATCCAATTGCTCTTAAATAGCTATGCACGAATCTGTTCTTCCTTCCTTGAAATACCATCTGAAAACCTAAAACAGGCATACCCTATTATATAGTATGCCTGTCATTTTTACAATCTGCTTTCTGCAAATTTATTCATTAAATTTATTCATCTTTTGATTTCATTGCCATTTCTAAAGCTTCTTTTTCTTCTTCGGAAAGTGCAATAATAGAATTTCCATCAATAATTTCCTTAATATACGTATAGCAGCCTTCTCTGCTATGCATTGCATTGATGATATATCCGTCATTGCGCTCATTCAACATTGCAAGGGAAAAGCTCAGCTTTCCACCCATCTCATTAAAGGCATCATATTTTACAAGCCCAAGCTTCTGGAATGTAAAACGTAAAGTAGCAAATATATCTTCGATATTTTTCTTATTTGCCTTGTTAGATGCAACCAGATCATCTATTTCATCTAAACGCTCTTTCAATACATCTTCCAGCGTCCTGGCATCTTTTCCGGACATGAACTTTTTATATTTCTTTTTTAACTTACTCATCTGGACGATATTTACAATGGTAACTATGAAAAGTATCAATACCAGTGCTGCCAGTCCTACTATTACATAATCGGAATCAATTCCTAAATATTCTGAAAAAATCATGTTGTTATCCTCTTCTCTTAATTACAAACAAATGTTCTATTTTCTAATACTTTCGATTAATTCATATATTCTTGTTAATTCATCCGGGGAATAATATTCGATTTCAATTTTTCCCTTCATAGAATCCTTCTGATTAATGATAACCTTTGTTCCAAGTATTGTTTTCATTTTTTCTTCTGCTTCCTGGTAAACAGCATCCAGTTTTTTCTTTTCCGGATTCACCTCTTTTGCAGGTGCATTCTTCTGTTTCTGCATTTTCTTTACCAGCTTTTCAGTATCTCTTACACTGATTTTCTCATCGAAGATTTTCTGTGCAAGTGTATACTGTTTTTCTTCATCAGTGATTCCAAGTAAAGCTCTCGCATGCCCGGTAGAGATCATATCGTCAATTACCATCTGCTGCACTTTATCACAAAGTTTTAAAAGCCGCATGGAATTAGTAACTGCAGTTCTGCTCTTTGATACTCTCTCCGCAACTTCATCCTGTTTCAGATTGAATTCATTTAAAAGGCGTTTATATGCAATTGCCTCTTCAATTGGATTTAAGTTTTCCCGCTGGATATTCTCAATCAGGGAAATCTCTACGATTTCCTGTTCCGTTAAATCTTTGATGATTACAGGAACTTTCTTTAATCCTGCCATCTTTGCTGCTCTCCATCTTCGCTCACCGGCAATGATTTCGTAATAGTCTTTCCGGTCTACTACCAGAAGCGGCTGCAAGACACCAAACTGTTTGATAGACTCTGATAATTCTAATAATGCATCTTCATCAAAATTCTTTCTCGGCTGTTCTTTATTTGGTTCTACTTTATTGATATTTACCATGACTTCATTTTTTGCATCTGTCTTCTCATTGGATGTTCCAACTTTATCTGCAATCAATGAATCCAAACCTTTTCCCAATCCACCTTTTCTTGTTGCCATTTAGATATCCTCCCTGTCAATTACTTCTTTTGCAAGAAGTCTGTAGCTTTCTGCTCCCGCTGACTTGCTGTCGTATAGATTAATTGGAAGACCGTGACTTGGTGCTTCTGCTAATCTTACATTTCTTGGAATGATTGTTTTATAAATTGTTGTATGTAAATTATTTTTTACATTATCTACTACTTCATTAGAAAGATTTGTCCTGGAATCATACATAGTAAATACAACTCCTTCCATCTTCAAATCTGGATTCAGTCTTTCCTGTACCAGGTCAATGGTATGAATCAACTGGCTGATTCCTTCCAATGCATAATACTCACACTGAATTGGAACCAATACGGTATCTGCTGTTGTCATAGCATTTACTGTCAGCATATTCAAAGATGGTGGACAATCAATAATAATAAAATCATAATCGTCCCGGATATAATCTACTGCATTTTTTAAAATATACTCTTTATCATTGATTCCCAAAAGTTCAATCTCTGCTCCGGACAAGTTTACATTAGATGGAATCAAAGTCAGATTTTCAATCTCTGTTTTATGAATACTTTCACGAATTGTACATTCATCCAGCATTAATTCGTAAACAGTATTTTCTAAATCATCTTTATCAACTCCCAATCCACTGGTAGTATTTCCCTGCGGATCCAAATCTATTGCCAATATTTTTTTTCCGGCTTCTGCCAGACATGATGACAAATTAATAGACGTTGTGGTTTTACCAACTCCGCCTTTCTGATTTGCTATTGCTATTATTCTTCCCATATTATTTTCCTTTCTGTCTCTTTCATCATTGAAACATAAATTTCAGTTTTCTATTATTTCTCTGTACCGAACTTGTTTTATTATAACACTATAACACTTTCATTTCCAGTAAATCCATGTAGAAATGAAAGTAATTTTTTCTGTTATTTTCTCTGTTTTTACTTCTATTTATTGCATTCTTATATCATACAATGTTTCCTTAATATTTATATAAATATGTGTTTTTTATTGCTGCTTATATAAACTATGAGAAACACACTTTTCAAGTTTCTTATGTAAATTTGAACAAAGAATTTGTTTTTGGCACATTCTCGTGCCTGAGGCGGTCGCTTGCAATATCTACCTTATATGCCGCAGTGTGCATCCTCGCGGAGCGTTTTTTTGCTTTATAGAAAAGCAATTTCCTGTAAAGCAAAAAAATGTTTCACGTGAAACATGAAACATTTTCTTTCATAATATAGTAGACTAATTTTTTTATTCATACTAAATATTGTATCTATTTTATGTTTCACGGACGTTCTTTTACTAATGTTTCACGTGAAACATTTTATCAAAATACCTCTATTATGTTGTATATCAATTACTATTTATTCTAACTTATCTTATTTCGAATAGCGAATACTGCAGCCTGTGTTCTATCTTCCACATCTATTTTTCTAAATATATGGGAAATATGATTTTTTACTGTTCGTTCACTGATTGTCAACTCATCAGATATTTTCTTATTGCTACATCCTTCTGAAATCAATCGAAGTACATCTAGTTCTCTCTTAGTCAGACATTCTATTTTTTCTTTATCTAAAGCATAATCTTCCATACTTTCATTTAGTGCAGGAAGAAGACTTGGCTGAATATAAGTATTTCCAGAAATAACCACATCAATTGCTTCTTTTAATTCATCATAACTGGAATCCTTTAATAAATATCCATCAATGCCGATATCAACAGCTTTCAATAAATATTCGACTTCATTATGTACTGTTAATATCAATACCTTTACTGGAATTTTATTCTGTTTTATATATTCTAATACTTCAATGCCATTTTTCTTAGGCATATTTTTATCTAATAAAAGTATATCTGGATGAATCTTCTTATTTAATAAATTCAGACATTCTTCACCATCATTTGCCTCTGCAATTACTTTCATCGTACCATCCAGTTCCAGTAATTGTTTCAAGCCTTCCCGAATCATCGTATGATCATCTGCTATGATTATTTCTATTTTATCTTTCACTTTACTCATTTTCTTCCTCCTCAACAAAGTTTGGTACACGAATACTTATTGTAGTACCCTTTCCTTCTTCACTTTTTATCTGAATCTCACCTGATAAAAGATGAACTCTTTCTTTCATAATAGATAAACCAAAACCGGAATTTTTTGTTTTTGCAACTTTCTTTTTTGTATTAAATCCAATACCATCATCTTCAATTACAAGTGAAATATCATTTTCAGTATATTCTAATACAACACATATTTCTTTTGCATCAGCGTATTTCAATGCATTCGTGCATGCCTCCTGCATAATTCTTAATAAAGACAATGCAACAACAGGTTTCACGTGAAACGGTTTTCCTATTATAATATATTCTATCTTCCGGTTCCACTCCTGCTCAATTTTTGCAATAGCATGTTTCAGTGTTACATCTATTCCTATATCATCTACTGACATTGGTCTGAGGTTATATATCATTTTCCTTGTATTGCTTATCACATTGCGAATATTATCAAGTACATTTGATAATTCCATTTTACAACGCTGCGAATCCATATCCATTACACGCATAGAAAGTTCTATCTTATGAAGCATACTGGTAAGATCTTGTACTGTAGAATCATGTAAATCTCTTGCAATGCGCTGTCGCTCCATTTCCTGTGCTTCTAATAACTGAATCTTATATTCTGCATTATCTTCTTCCTGATATTGCTGGGCAATTGTCTCCTTTTCCCTCTCACATTGAATAATAGATTGACACTCTTCCAAACGACGTTGTACATCATATAACTTGTTCTGTAATTCAGACTTTTCTCTAATAATATTTTTCTGCTGTACTTTTAGCTCATTAATTTTTTCCTTATTACGGGCATTCACTGTTCTTGGAGTAAACGCTTCATAATTTGGATCATTTATTTCATCCAGAAGTTCAATAAATTTTATATTTTCTTTTTCTGTATTTTCTAAAGAAATAATTTTCTTTTCTGTCTCTCTCTTTTGATCTATCAGTTCCTTCTGAATTTTCTCCAGATATTCTCTAATCATAGCCCCTCCTAGAACATATGTTCTTATGTGGTATACATAATAATTGTAAACTATTTTTTTCTATCTGAAAAGTCTTATTCTATGATTTTAATTGTAAAGCAGCATATTTTTGTTTATAATAAAAGTATCATAAACTTTAGGGAGGAATTACGATGAACAGGAATCTGAAAAAAGTAATCGGCATCACTACTACTGCTGTTGCCGGCATGTATATTATAAATAGAATTGTAGATTATACTGCAGGACAAAAAAATCTTTTAACTACCGAAGAAGGAAATATATATCACTGGAAAAATGGTGACGTCTTCTATACTGTTTCCGGTAAAGGAACTCCGGTTGTTCTAATTCATGAACTGAATCCTGCTTCTTCTGCCAAAGAATGGAGTAAGATTGTACACCGCCTGGAAAAGAAACATACCGTCTACACTATCGACCTGCTTGGCTGCGGCCGTTCTGAAAAACCGGGTATTACCTATACCAACTTCCTATATGTACAGCTAATTAATAATTTTATCCACGACATTGTAAAAGAAGCGGCAAATATAGTCGTAACCGGTATATCTTCTTCTTTCGTCATTATGGCACAGGCAATGGAGCCGGATAACTTTAAAAAAATTATTCTGGTTAATCCATCTGACATCAATATTATCAGGGAGATGCCTACAAAAGAAACAAAGGCTGCCAAAACTATTTTAGAGATTCCAATTCTTGGTACCTTTATCTATAACCTGATTATGCATCACAAGAGAATCCGCAATTACATTGAAAGTAAGTATATCTTCAAGAAAACATTCCTTTCATCCAAATTAGAAGATACTTACTTTGAATCTGCACACAAAGGAAACAGTGCCGGAAAATATCTGCTTGCCAGCACCAAAGGAAATTATGTCAATATTGATATCACCAATGCTGTGAAAAAAACAGACAATCTCTACATCATTTCCAGTAGAGAAAGAAATAATGCCGTAGCTATTACAGAAAAATATCTTCACTTAAATAAGAATATTGAAGCAACCTACATTTCCAATTCCAGATATCTTCCCCAGCTTGAAACGCCGGATAAATTTAAAGATATTGTTTTAATGTTCTTACAATAATAAAACCAGTCATTGAAAACAACGTATAAATATTTAAAGGATAACAAACGAAAATTTGTTATCCTTTTTATTTACGCGAGTAGCGAGAAAAATCGCATGCTTGCATGCAGATTTGGCGAGCACCGCGATAACTCGAGAAACTCGCAAAGCGTGTTTCTCGTAGTTTACTCAACTATCGAGAAAAATTATAGTAGAAAAGAAGAAACCAATCATGTTTTCTGTAGTTTAATCTAATTTTAATTTTTTACTTTAAAGGGCTTTTTAATGGAGTTCCAGCCTTACGTGGATATATTTTTGGTGTTGCATGAACCTTATGAATTACAACAAAAGAACGTTTAATGTCACTATCCGGCAGTGTAAAGTGAATTACATCCTCTATCTCGCCGCCCAGCACGAAAACTGCCTTCTTTGCATCCTTCAGCTCATCTTCCACCTCTCCAGACTTATAAGAGATAAATTTGCCGCTTATGTGGATAAATGGTAGGCAATATTCACTTAACGTGGATAAATTAGCAACTGCTCTGGAAACACATAAATCAAAGGATTCCCGATAATCTTTTCTTTTAGAAAGCTCCTCTGCTCTTCCATGAACCGTTTCAATATCCTTCAGATTAAGTGCTTCCATAACTTCATTTAAGAATAATAACCTTTTATTCAAGGAATCCGCCAGAGTAATCTTAAGCTCCGGAAACATAATCTTAAGTGGGATTCCAGGAAAACCGGCTCCGGTTCCCAAATCCAATAAAGTAAGCGGCTTCTTTAAGTCCATCACCTGGCAAAGAGAAATACTGTCTAAAAAATGTTTCTCCACAACATCCTCAAATTCTGTGATTGCAGTAAGATTCATTACTTTATTCTTTTCTACCAGCATTTCATAAAAAGTCAGGAACTGCTGCTCTTTCTCTGCAGTAAGTTCTAAATTCCACTCCGATAGAATATTTCTCATTTTTGTAAAATCATATGCCATAAAATATCCTCATTCTTCTCATTATTCTTCCTATTTTTTTATCTGTTCCATATAGACTAACAACATCGTAATATCTGCAGGTGATACACCGGAAATTCTTGAAGCCTGTCCAATGGAAACTGGACGATAAAGCTTTAACTTCTGTCTTGCTTCGATACGAAGGCTGTCTACTGCATCATAATCGAAATCATCCGGAATTTTCTTATTCTCTAATTTTTTAAAATGCTCCACCTGTTTAATCTGACGTTTGATATATCCATCATACTTAATATTAATATTAACCTGTTCCTGTACTTCTTCCGGAAGTTCTGGTCTGTCTTCATCAATTGGAGCAAGTTTTTCATAATCCAGTTCCGGTCTGCGAATCAGTTCGGTAAGACGGGTTCCGGTATTCAAAGGAGTACTTCCATATTCCTCTAAAAGTTTCTGCACATTCTCTTTAGCACCGATTGTTACTGACTCTACCCGGTTTATTTCATCCTGAATTAATTTTTCTTTTTTTACTACCCAGTCATATCTTTCCTGAGAAATGAGTCCGACCTGATAACCATATTTACTAAGACGAAGGTCTGCATTATCCTGACGCAGTAACAGACGATACTCGGCACGGGATGTCATCATCCGATATGGTTCATGATTCTCCTTTGTAACCAGATCATCGATTAACACTCCGATATAGGACTCGGAACGATGCAATACAAGCTGCTCCTTCTCTTTTACATATAAAGCTGCATTGATTCCGGCAACAATACCCTGGGCTGCAGCTTCTTCATAGCCGGAACTTCCGTTAAACTGGCCGCCGCTGAACAATCCCTTGATATTCTTAAACTCCAGAGTAGGTAACAACTGGTTTGGATTGATACAGTCGTACTCAATAGCATATGCATTTCTTACAATCTTCGCATGCTCCAGTCCCGGAACCGTATGATACATTTCATATTGAACATCCTCTGGCAGGGAACTGCTCATTCCACCGACATACATTTCATTGGTATTTAAGCCTTCCGGCTCCAAAAATACCTGATGTCTTTCCTTATCGGCGAATTTTACCACTTTATCCTCAATGGAGGGGCAATATCTAGGACCCGTTCCTTCAATAACACCAGCATAGATTGGTGAACGGTCGAGATTTGCACGGATAATCTCATGAGTTTTCGGATTTGTATAGGTAAGCCAGCAGGATGCCTGCTCTATCTGAACACTTTCCGGGTCTGTAGTAAAGGAAAATGGTACTACTCTCTCATCACCGGTCTGCTCGGTCATTTTACTGAAATCAATACTATTCTTATCCATTCTTGCCGGAGTTCCTGTCTTAAAGCGGAACATTTCTACTCCATGGGCTTTTAAAGAATCTGTAAGATGATTAGCAGGCTGTAACCCATTCGGTCCTGTATAATTAATCACATCTCCATAGAGACATCTTGCCCGAAGATAAGTTCCGGTACACAATACAACAGCCTTACTGTGATAAATTGCTCCGGAAAATGTTTTAATGCCGGCAATCTTATTATCTTCTGTGATAATTTCAGATACTTCCGCCTGTCTTATGGTAAGATGTTCAGTAGACTGCAACGTTTTCCGCATTTCCATACTATAAGATGCCTTATCTGCCTGGGCACGAAGAGAATGCACTGCAGGACCCTTAGATTTATTTAACATCTTCGACTGAATAAATGTTTTATCAATATTAATTCCCATTTGTCCACCCAAAGCATCAATTTCACGAACCAGATGTCCCTTGGAGCTTCCACCAATGTTAGGATTACAAGGCATCATCGCAATACTGTCTACACTTACTGTAAATATAATGGTTTCGAGTCCCATTCTGGCACAGGCAAGTGCTGCTTCACAACCTGCATGGCCTGCTCCAACCACACACACATCATATGTCTCTTCGATTACCGACATTTCATTATCCTTCTTTCTATCTAAATATAATTATTTACCCATACAGAATTTACTGAAAATCTCATTAACCAGATCATCTTCTACTGCTTCTCCGATAATAGTACCCAGTTCTTCATAAGCATTCATAAGGTCAATGGAATAAAAATCTTCCGGCATTCCATTTTCTACACTCTGTTTTACTAACTTTAAGCTCTCTACTGCCTGAATCAATGCGTTTTTATGTCTAATGTTAGTAATATATACTTCATCGTTAAATGAAATCGTTCCATGGAAAAACATTTCCGTAATGGTTTCTTCTAATACATCAATTCCAAGATTTTCTTTTGCAGAAATAGCTATCATCTTATGATCTGCACCGGATAATTTTTCTTTGATCTCATCTTCTCCGGTTACCTGGATTAAATCAGATTTGTTCAATAAAATGATGGCTTTCTTCTCCCGGATGGCATCTATAATCTTTTCGTCATTTTCATCCAATGCAGTAGAAGTATCCACTACATAGATAATAAAATCAGCTTTATCCACAAGGGATAGTGCTTTATCCACACCAATCTTCTCTACCACATCCTCAGTACTTCTGATTCCAGCGGTATCCATGATATTAAGCGTAATGCCATTTAAATTAATCTGCTCTTCCAATACATCACGAGTAGTTCCAGCAATATCCGTTACAATTGCCCGCTCTCTTCCTACCAGCGCATTTAATAAAGAAGATTTTCCGGCATTCGGCTTTCCGACGATCACTGTATTAATACCTTCCTTTAAAAGGCTGCCATTTTCCGAAGATGCAATCATCTGATTCATCTTCTGCATCAGTTTCTCTATTATAATAAGAAGATTCTCTCCATATCCATCAATACTGATATGCTCCGGATCATCTAAAGCAGACTCAATAAATGCAATCTCATGTATGATTTTACCACGAATTTCTTTGATTTTCCCTGTAAGAGCTCCGTTTAACTGCTGCATGGAGCTTTTCAATGCAAAATCATTTTTTGAAGAAATGACATCCATGACAGATTCTGCCTGGCTTAAATCAATACGACCATTCAAAAATGCACGCTTGGTAAACTCTCCCGGTTCTGCCGGTCTTGCTCCATTTTTCAGCACTACTTCTAAAATACGCCGCATCACAAGTGTTCCACCATGGCAGTCAATTTCTACTGTATCTTCTCTGGTATAACTGTTCGGTGCCCGCATCAGAAGAACCATTACTTCATCTATTATTTCATCTTCATCATAAATATGGCCATAATGAATCGTATGACTCTTGCACTGTGATAATAGCTTGTTTCCTTTTTGTGACCGGTATATCTTATCAATTACATCAAAAGCATCTTCTCCACTGATACGGATAATTCCAATTCCTGAATTCGTCATGGCGGAAGCAATTGCTGCAATAGTCTCTGTTTTCATAGAAATCTCCTTAATATAAGAATTCTTATATTATCTGTGTAATATATAAGAGTTATAAAACGGTATAATTATATCATTTTATAACTCTTATGAAATCATTTTCTTATAAAATTTTTAAATTATTTTTTTAATGTAACAACTACATGACGGAAAGGTTCTTCTCCCTCGCTGTGGGTTTCTACATATCTGTCACCCTGCAATGCAGAATGAATCACTCTTCTTTCAAATGGATTCATTGGCTCTAAAGATACCGGACGTTTTGTTCTCTTAACCTTATATGCAATATTCTTTGCAAGATTTTCCAGAGTATCTTTTCTTCTCTGGCGGTAATCTTCGGTATCAAGCTTAACTTTGATATATCCATCCGAATGTTTATTAACAGCAAGATTTGTAAGATACTGAAGAGAATCTAAAGTCTGTCCTCTCTTGCCAATCAGCAGTCCCATTTCTTTACCGCTTAATTCTACTTCATAAACCTTATCATCTTCTGCTTTCTTAATATCAATGGTAACTTCCATATTCATAGCAGAAAATACATTTTCCAAAAACTCACGGATATTATCTACCGTATCATTCTTCTTCCGTGCCCTGATGATTGCAGGTTTACTCTTGATACCAAGAAATCCGGTAGAACCCTTCTCAATAACTTCTACCTCAATCTTGTCACTGGTAGTTCCAAGCTTAATCGAAGCCTCTGTAATTGCATCATCCACTGTTTTTGCTGAAACTTCAATAAATTCCATTGTATATTACCCCCTCTATTTATTGTTTCTTTCATTGAATTCACGTACTCTGTTAGCTTTAGAAGCAAGGCTTCCTGCTTTTGCATTACTTCTTACCTCTGCTGCATGCTCTAAAGCTTCTTCCTTTTCTTCTTTTGTCATAGTACCTGATTCAATAACATTTGCTTTTGTACTCATCTTTGCTGCATTAGCAATCTGATTTTCAATCAGACCCATTTTCTTTTCACGCTTTGCTTTTGCTTTTTCCTGATTAGCTTTCATAATAGCATCCCAGTCCATCTTATCAAGACGTTTGTTGATACCCCACTGCTGGATACTACGAACCAAAGCACTTGCAATCCAGTAAATACCAAGACCAACCGGTACAGTGAAACACATTACAAATGAGAATAAAGGCATCATAAGATTCATGGTTTTCATCTGCTGTGCCATTGCATCATTTTCACCGGTAGAAGCGGTAGGCATTAATTTAATATTTAATCTCTGTGTCAGGAAAGAAATAACCGGAATCATTAATGCACCAATAGCAAGTAAATAAGCTCCTGACTTAAAGCCTGTTGTCATAATATTCCATGGGCTGTTTGAAATGTTAAGTCCAAGGAAATAGTTTAACTTCTCTAAGGATTTCTCAGTTGCATCCAGATTGGTAAGATTACCAAATACTTTTGTTAACTCACCCCATCCGGAAGTATTCATCTTATATAAAACATCAACAATATAATTATGAAGAACATTTGTATCCGTAGCAGTAAAATCAACAGATAAACCTGCAATTTTAATTTTATCAACAAAGCTTGTCATCTTATCCGCAAAGCCATCAACAGACATAATCTCTGTTACAAGAGCAGAAAACTTCTCTTTTACAGCCGGTACATATGCCGGTACATTTAAAAATACACGATATAAAGCAAACAGAATCGGCATCTGGATTAACATCTGGATACAGCTTCCGGTCGGTGAAACACCATATTTCTGGTAAACCATCTGTGTCTCTTCCTGCATCTTCTGCATGGAAACCTGGTCTCTTTTGCCATTATATTTCTTCTGGATAGCCTGAAGCTCCGGATTCATCTTCTGTGAAAGCTTTGAGAACTTCTGCTGTTTATAGGTTAATGGAAAAAGACATGCATAAATAATCAAAGTTAAGATAATAATGCAAAGTCCGATATTTTCTATTCCAAACAAACTATTCAGTACATAATAGATTCCATTCATAATCCATCCTAAGACCTTTGCAATCGGTCCGAGAATCTTACCATTGTACTGAGTTAAAATGATTTCTGACACTTAACGTACCTCCTAATCATGGAACCGGGTCATATCCGCCTTTTGAAAAAGGATTACATCTTAATATCCTCCAGAGAGCCAGTGCTCCCCCCTTTACTGCACCATACTTTTCCACGGCAATCAGACCATAAGTAGAACAGGTCGGGCAATAAGGGCACTTTGTTGTTTTCATTGGTGAAAGATATTTTCTATAAAATTTAATGATTGCAATTAAAATTTTTTTCAAAATCATTCCATCTTCTTTTCGATATTATCTTTAAATAATTCCATGAAGATTCGAAAGATGCAGCAATGAACTCTTTAACTTGTGATAACCTTCATTTTTTGCTGACACCCTTACGATGACTACAATGTCCCAACCACTATGAAACATCTCTTCGTGCAGTCTGTAACTTTCTCTTAATAATCTCGTCAGATGATGTCTTACTACACTATTTCCTACTTTTTTACTGACGGAGATTCCAATTCGATTCGATTCCAAACCATTTTCCAGAACATACATCACCAGATACTTGTCCGCATAAGACTTACCATTGCGATATACATTCTGGAAATCTTTGTTTTTCTTCAATGAGTCCATTTTTCAATCCTTAAAAAAGTCTTGTAATAAGAAGAAAAAGACCACAAAAGTTGTGGCCTATGCTGATAATTTCTTTCTTCCTTTTAATCTTCTTGCAGCCAATACTTTTCTTCCGCCTGCTGTACTCATTCTTTTACGAAAACCATGAACTTTATTTCTCTGTCTGTTTTTTGGCTGAAATGTCATCTTACCTTTATGCATAATAATCCACCTCCTCTATGCTAGAAAACATCAGTACAATTATAACAAAAAAACCTGTCAAGTCAAGTAAAACCTGCATTTTTCGGTAATTAATTTTTACACTACAATATATATAAGGAAGAAACTATTTTCAATCTATATCTAGTATCCATTTTCTTCCTTCCATACCATAAAATTTATATATCAAAATTTTATGCACAGGTTATCCACAATTGTTCATAACCTGTGCATAACCTGTAGATAATTTAAGGATAACTTGTTGTTAAAATGACCTTGCCTTAATTTTGAATAGCTTTTTCCGCTAAAATAAAGGCTTTTTTATCCACTTTATTCACATTAGGCTTATCACCTACACCTTTAAAAGTTCTCATTGATAATTTGCCCCATTTAGTTTATTATTAAAAGAGTAGGATTCTATATAATGCTATAAATATGAGAAGCTTTAAAAAAGCTTAAATAATAGAAACATGGAGATTTTTATGGAACAGATCATTGAAAAATGGGAAGAAATTTTAAGAACTGTCAAGGAAGAGCATGAACTTACTGACATTTCTTTTAAAACCTGGTTGGAACCACTTAAGGTATTTGATGTCAAAGACAATACTTTATACATACTGGTACCGGACGAACAGATGGGGCTTAACTACATTACCAAGAAATACACTCTTCCTCTTAAAGTAGCAGTCGCTGAAATTATTGGAAAGGATTACGAAATCGAATTTGTACTGCCGGAGCAGGCAAAATCCATGCGTACACCAAAACCAATGGCTTTCGTAAATACAGAAAGTATTGACAAATCCAGTTTGAATCCAAACTATACCTTCGATACTTTTGTTGTTGGAAATAATAACAAACTGGCTCATGCAGCTTCACTGGCTGTTGCAGAATCTCCGGGAGAAGTCTATAACCCACTCTTTTTATATGGAGGCGTAGGACTTGGTAAAACACATTTGATGCATTCCATCGCACATTTTATCCAGTCCAATAACCCAGATGTGAAGATTTTATACGTTTCTTCGGAAACTTTTACCAATGAACTGATTGAAGCCATCCGAAATGGCAATAATACAGCTATGACAAAATTCCGTGAGAAATATCGTAATATCGATGTACTTTTAATCGACGATATCCAGTTTATTATAGGAAAAGAAAGTACACAGGAAGAATTTTTCCATACCTTTAATGAGCTTTATCTTGCTAAGAAACAGATTGTTATTTCTTCTGATAAGCCGCCAAAGGATATGGAAACATTAGAAGAACGTATCCGCTCCCGTTTTGAATGCGGTCTGACTGCTGACATCGGTTCTCCGGATTATGAAACCAGAATGGCAATTCTGCGAAGAAAAGAAGAAATGGATAATTTCCATTTAGATGATGAAATTTTAAAATACATTGCTACTAATATTAAGTCTAATATCAGGGAACTGGAAGGTGCTTTAAATAAACTGCTTGCCTACTCCAATCTTGAACAGACTGAGATTACCATGGAAGTAGCCATGAAAGAGCTTCAGAATATTATTTCTCCGGACAAGCCGAGGGAGATTACTCCACAGCTTATTATTGATGTGGTATGCGAACATTTCCATATTACAAAAGAGCAGATGATTTCTAAAAGCCGCAGCAACGATATTGCAAAGCCGAGACAGATTGCCATGTATCTTTGCAAAAATATGACTGGGGTTTCCTTAGAAAATATTGGAGAACTCTTAGGAGGAAGAGATCATTCTACCGTAATTCATGGTATTAATAAGGTAGAAGCTGAATTACAGACTAATGAAGCAACCGTAAATCTCTTAAATACCATTAAGAAAAAAATTAACCCAAATTAATTTATGCACAGGGTTCTGTTTATAATTTGTGAACTAGCTGTGGAATGGCTTTGGATAACTAATTATGTTAACTTTACATAAAAATTTATTCACTTTTTATTAAGACACAATCCTCAGTCATTTAAACAGGTTATACAGTAACAAAATTCTTTTAAATGCTTATGAATTAAGGGTTGCAGAGGTTATTCACTTATTAACATCCCCTAAGAATAAGACGTTTAATTTCTTTTTAAATATTATATTTATATATGTCGAAAGGAGTTATGAACAACATGAAAATCATCTGTTCAAAATCAAATTTACTTTATGGTGTAAACATTGTTTCCAAAGCCGTACCAACCAGAACGACCATGGCTATCTTAGAATGTATCTTAATAGATGCTTCTGCCGGTGAGATTAAATTAACTGCCAATGATATGGAACTTGGAATCGAAACAAAAATAGAAGGAGAGATTGAAGAAAGAGGAATTATCGCATTAGATGCAAAAGTTTTTTCTGATATCGTAAGAAAGCTTCCTGACAATGAAGTTGTAATCGAAACAGACTCTTCCTTTAAGACAACCATTACCTGTGAAAAAGCAAAATTCAATATCATTGGAAAATCCGGTGAAGATTTTTCTTATATTCCATATATTGAAAGAAATGAAGAAATCAGCATTTCACAGTTTACTTTAAAAGAAGTAATCCGCCAGACAATCTTTTCTATTGCAGATAATGATAATAATAAGCTGATGACAGGAGAATTATTTGAAATCAATGAGAACAGCTTAAAGGTTGTATCACTGGATGGCCACCGTATTTCAATCCGTAATATAGAACTGAAAAATAATTATGAGCATAAGAAAGTGGTTGTTCCTGGAAAGACTTTACAGGAAATCAGCAAGATTCTCCCGGGAAATGCTGACGAAGATGTCAGCATGTATTTATCAGACAATCATATTGTATTTGAATTTGGCAATACCACCGTTGTTTCCCGTCTGATTGAAGGCGAGTATTTTAAGATTGAACAGATGCTTTCTTCTGATTATGAGACAAAGGTTAAGATTAACAAACGTGAATTATTAGACTGTATCGACCGTGCTACCCTTTTAGTAAAAGAGGGAGATAAGAAGCCGATTATCATGAATATAACAGATGATAAGATGGAATTAAAAATCAATTCTTTCATTGGTTCCATGAATGAAGAAATTGATATTACCAAAGATGGAAAAGATATTTTAATTGGATTCAATCCGAAATTCTTTATCGATGCCCTTCGTGTCATTGATGAAGAAGAAGTAACCCTTTATATGGTAAATCCAAAGGCACCATGTTTTATCCGGGATGAAAATGAGACCTTTATCTATCTGATTCTTCCGGTAAACTTTAATGCAGCTGCAAACTAGGATTTGCAGAGGCAGGAAGAGAGGCAATCATGCAGGAAATTAAGCTGCGGGATGAATATATTAAGCTGGGACAGGCGTTAAAAGCTGCCGGAGTCGTAGACTCCGGAGTCACTGCCAAGCTTGTAATATTAGATGAAAAAGTTAAGGTAAATGGCGAAGTTGAAGTACAGCGTGGCAAGAAATTATATGATGGAGATGTAGTGGAAGCTTTGGGCGAAACCATAAAGATTGTAAAATGATAATAAAGTCCATTGAACTTAAGAATTTCCGTAATTATGAAGAGTTAAATCTGAATCTTGACGGTGGAACCAATATTTTATATGGGGACAATGCCCAGGGAAAGACCAATATATTAGAATCCATTTATGTCAGCGGAACAACGAAATCCCATAAGGGAAGCCGCGATAAAGAAATGATTCGTTTTGGTGAAAATGAGGCACATATCCGTACTATGGTAGAAAAAAATCAGATGAGTTATCAGATTGATATGCATCTGAAGAAGAACCGTTCCAAGGGAATTGCCATTAATGGTGTGCCAATCCGCAAGGCAAGTGAGCTTTTCGGTGTGCTGAATATGGTATTTTTCTCACCGGAGGATTTAAATATTATCAAAAATGGTCCTTCCGAGCGCAGAAGATTTTTAGATTCGGAAATCTGCCAGCTGGATAAAATTTATCTTTCTGATTTAACCAAGTATAATAAAGTTTTAAATCAGCGCAATAAGCTGTTAAAAGATATGGTATTTCATCCGGATTTGGAAAATACGTTATCCGTGTGGGATATGCAGCTCATTTCTTACGGCAGGCGGATTATCAGCCGGCGCCGGAGATTTGTAGAAGAATTAAATGAAATTGTCCGGGGCATCCATGAAAGCATTTCCGGTGGCAGGGAGCAGCTGACGCTGACGTATGAGCCGGATATCGAAGAAGCTTTTTTTGAAGATGAATTAAACCGGGCGAAGGAAAAGGACAGAAAATACTGCAGTACCTCCGTGGGACCCCACAGAGATGATATTTCCTTTTTTATAGGAGATATCGATATCCGTAAATTCGGTTCCCAGGGACAGCAGAGAACTTCTGCTTTATCACTGAAATTATCAGAGATAGAGCTGGTGAAAAGATGTATCCATGATACACCGGTACTTCTTTTAGATGATGTGCTTTCCGAACTGGACAGTAACAGGCAGAATTATCTGCTTAATAGTATACATGATATTCAGACGGTCATTACCTGTACCGGTCTGGATGAATTTGTAAAAAACCGCTTCCAGATTGATAAAATATTTGAAGTCATAAGCGGAACAGTAAGTGAAAAAAATGAAATGTAAAATAATCCGTGAATAGGAGGAATACAGATGAGTACGGAATACGGAGCAGACCAAATTCAGATTTTGGAAGGTTTGGAAGCAGTAAGAAAGAGACCTGGAATGTATATTGGAAGTACCTCTGTGAGAGGACTTCACCATCTGGTATATGAAATTGTGGATAACTCTGTCGACGAAGCACTGGCAGGTTATTGTACCCATATTATCGTTACGATTAATAAAGACAATTCCATTACAGTAGAAGATGATGGACGTGGAATTCCGGTAGGAATTAACCACAAAGCAGGTATTCCTGCGGTAGAAGTAGTATTTACTGTATTGCATGCCGGCGGAAAATTCGGCGGTGGAGGATATAAGGTATCCGGTGGATTACATGGTGTAGGAGCATCCGTTGTAAATGCACTTTCTAACTGGCTGGAAGTGCAGATTTTCCACGATGGAAAGATTTATAAACAACGTTATGAACGTGGACATACCATGTATCCACTGAAAGAAGTCGGAAAATGTGATATAAATAAAACCGGTACTACTGTAACCTTTTCTCCAGACGGAAGCATTTTCGAAGAAACCGTATATGATTTTGATACATTAAAGCAGCGTTTAAGAGAGACTGCATTCCTGACAAAGAATCTTAGGATTACACTTCGTGATGAAAGGGAAGAGCCTGTAAAAGAACGGGTATTCCATTATGAAGGCGGTATTAAGGAATTTGTAACTTACTTAAATAAGAGCAAGGAAGCATTGTATCCGGAGGTTATTTATTGTGAAGGTGAGAAAAACGGGGTTCTTGTTGAAGTTGCTATGCAGCATAACGATGCATATAACGAAGCTACGTACAGCTTTGTCAATAACATCATCACGCCGGAGGGTGGAACACATCTGGCAGGTTTCCGTAATGCGCTTACCAAAACTTTTAATGAATATGCGCGGGCAAATAAGATTTTAAAGGATTCTGAGCCGGCACTTTACGGTGATGATATCCGTGAAGGTTTAACTGCTATTGTAAGTATTAAGATTGAAGAGCCTCAGTTTGAGGGACAGACCAAGCAGAAGCTTGGTAACAGTGAAGCAAGAGGAGCCGTAGACAGCGTAGTAAGTGAGCAGCTTACATACTTTTTAGAGCAGAATCCTCAGGTTGCAAAGACCATTTGTGAAAAATCACTTCTGGCACAGCGTGCAAGAGAGGCAGCGAGAAAAGCAAGAGATTTAACCAGAAGAAAGACTGCATTAGAAGGAACCTCACTTCCTGGAAAATTAGCAGACTGTTCTGATAAAGATCCGAAAAACTGCGAAATTTTCATCGTCGAGGGAGATTCCGCTGGCGGTTCCGCAAAGACTGCAAGAAGCCGTGCAACCCAGGCAATTCTTCCACTTCGTGGAAAGATTTTGAATGTAGAGAAAGCAAGACTTGATAAAATTTACGGAAATGCTGAGATTAAAGCCATGATTACAGCATTTGGTACCGGTATTCATGAAGATTTTGATATCAGTAAATTAAGATATCATAAGATTATTATTATGACCGATGCCGATGTGGATGGTGCCCATATCAGTACCCTGATGCTTACTTTTATTTATCGCTTCATGCCGGAATTAATCAAACAGGGCTATGTATATCTGGCACAGCCGCCACTTTATAAGATTGAGAAAAATAAAAATGTCTGGTATGCCTACAGCGATGAACAGCTCAACAATATCTTAAAAGAGATTGGACGAGACGGTAATAATAAGATTCAGCGATACAAAGGATTAGGAGAAATGGATGCCGAGCAGCTTTGGGAGACAACCATGGATCCTGAGAAGAGAATCTTACGTCGTGTTGTAATGGATGAAGAAGAAGCATCTGAAATTGATGTAACATTCAACACCTTAATGGGTGATAAAGTAGAACCAAGACGTGATTTTATTGAAGCAAATGCGAAGTATGTCCAGAACCTGGATATCTAGGAGGAAAAATAGATGGATGACAAGATATTTGACCAGATACATGACGTAGACTTAAAGAAAACGATGGAAACATCTTATATAGACTATGCCATGAGTGTAATTGCAGCCCGGGCTTTGCCGGATGTAAGGGATGGTCTGAAACCGGTACAGAGACGTGTACTGTTTTCCATGATAGAGTTGAATAACGGTCCGGATAAGCCACATAGAAAATGTGCCCGTATCGTCGGAGATACCATGGGTAAATATCACCCACACGGAGACAGTTCAATCTATGGAGCATTGGTAAATATGGCACAGGACTGGTCTACCAGATATCCATTGGTAGATGGTCATGGTAACTTCGGTTCTGTAGACGGTGATGGAGCTGCGGCAATGCGATATACCGAAGCAAGACTTTCTAAGATTTCCATGGAAATGCTTGCTGATATTAATAAAGATACCGTTGATTTCATGCCAAACTTTGATGAGACCGAGAAAGAGCCTGTTGTACTGCCATCAAGATTTCCAAATCTTTTAGTAAATGGTACAACTGGTATTGCGGTAGGTATGGCAACCAATATTCCGCCACATAACTTAAGAGAAGTTATCAATGCAGTAGTAAAAATCATTGATAATGAAGTAGAGCAGAATCGTGGAACCGATATTGAAGAGTTATTAGATATTGTAAAAGGACCTGATTTTCCAACCGGTGGAATGATTCTTGGTACAACCGGAATCAACGAAGCATACCGTACCGGCCGTGGAAAGATTCGTGTCCGTGCAGTTACCAATATTGAGCCGATGAACAATGGAAAGAACCGTATTATTGTGACGGAGCTTCCATATATGGTAAATAAAGCCAGACTCATCGAAAAGATTGCAGAGCTGGTAAGAGATAAGAAAATTGACGGAATCACAGATTTACGTGATGAATCAGACCGTCAGGGTATGAGAATCTGTATTGAGCTGCGTCGTGATGTAAATCCAAACGTAGTATTAAATCTGTTATATAAACATACCCAGTTACAGGACACCTTTGGTGTTATTATGCTGGCACTTGTAAATAATCAGCCGAAAGTCTTAAATCTTCTTGATATGTTAAACTACTATCTGATGCATCAGAAGGAAGTTGTAACAAGAAGAACGAAATATGATTTAAACAAGGCAGAAGAAAGAGCTCATCTGTTAGAGGGTTTACTGATTGCCTTAGACCATATTGATGAAGTAATTTCCATTATCCGTGGAAGTAAGACAACACCGGAAGCAAAAGAAAAATTAATGAACCGCTTCGGACTCAGCGATGCACAGGCACAGGCTATTGTAGATATGCGTCTGCGTGCACTGACAGGTCTGGAACGCGAGAAAATTGAAAATGAATATAAGGAATTAGTAGCAAGAATCGCAGAATTAAAAGCAATCCTTGCAGATGAGAAGAAGCTTCTTGGTGTTATCAGAGAAGAAATTCTTCTGATTGCAGATAAGTATGGAGACGAAAGAAGAACATCTATCGGATTTGACGAATATGACATTTCCATGGAAGATCTGATTCCGGTAACCAATACGGTAATCACCATGACAAAATTAGGATATATCAAGCGCATGAGCGTAGATAATTTCCGCAGCCAGCATCGTGGTGGTAAAGGAATTAAGGGAATGGAGACCATTGAGAACGATTATATCGAAGAACTTCTCATGACAACTTCCCATCATTATCTGATGTTCTTTACCAACAGCGGAAAAGTATATCGTATGAAAGCATACGAAATTCCGGAGGCAGGAAGAACAGCCAGAGGAACCGCAATTATCAATCTGCTTCAGCTTCAGCCGGGTGAGAAAATTACCGCAGTTATTCCGATTAAGGAATACAAAGAAGGTGAATATCTCTTTATGGCAACCAAGAATGGTATTGTGAAGAAGACACCAATCTGCGAATATGCAAATGTCCGTAAGACAGGCCTTGCAGCAATTAACCTTCGTGATGATGATGAACTGATTGAAGTAAAGAAGACAGATAACAATAAAGATATCATCTTAGTAACCAAATATGGCCAGTGTATCCGTTTCCATGAAACAGATGTAAGAAGCACCGGTCGTGTATCCATGGGTGTTATCGGTATGAATTTAGCAGACAGCGATGAAGTCGTAGGAATGCAGTTAAATACCCAGGGTGATGCACTGATGATTGTATCTGAAAAAGGTCTTGGAAAATGCACCCTGATGTCTGAATTCTCACCACAAAACCGTGGCGGTAAGGGCGTGAAGTGCTACAAGATTACCGAGAAGACCGGTAATATCATCGGTGTCAAAGCCGTAAATCAGGATAACGAAATAATGCTGATTACCACAGAAGGAATCATCATTCGGATTCCGGTAAATGGAACAGCACTTTTGGGCAGAGTAACATCCGGAGTAAAACTGATTAATGTAAATGACGGAGTAACTGTAGCCAGCATGGCTAAGGTAAAAGAAGATAAATCCATTATGGAAAATGATATTCCGGAGCCGAAACAGCCAGAAGGTGTTATTGTAGAAGAAGATGAAGATGCATCAGCATCGGAGGAAGAGCTGATATCCAAGGAGCTTGGTGAATTAATAAACCGCGCAGAGCAGGATAGCGAAGAAGAATAAAAAACTTTATAAAAAAGAGGGCGGAATCACTGTATCATGATTTCGCCCTTTCAAAAAATAATGGGGGATTAAAGATGCCACAGACATTTTATGAAGTACTATGGATTTTTATTATTTATGCATTTATTGGATGGTGCAGCGAAGTATCATATGCAGCATTGGATAGGGGAATCTTTGTAAACAGGGGATTTTTGAACGGACCGTACTGTCCAATTTACGGATGTGGAGTATTAATCGTGGTTGTGTTACTGACACCATTAAAGAAAAATTTGCTGATATTATATTTAGGTTCCTTCCTATTGACATCAGTTCTGGAATTTATAACAGGATTCGTAATGGAAAAAGTATTTCATAATAAATGGTGGGATTACTCGGATAAACCCTTTAATATAATGGGATATGTATGTCTGAAATTTTCAATTTTCTGGGGATTGGCATGTACCTTTATTATGTTGATTATTCATCCGATTATTTACGGATTCATTCATCTGATACCGCATATTGTGGGGGTGGTATTACTTATAATTATAATGACCGGATTTGCCATTGACGTAGTAGTAACGGTATCTACTATTGTGAAGTTCAACCGCAGGTTAAAGGTAATGGATGATATTGCAGCAAAAATTAAAGTATTGTCCAACCAGATTGGTGAAAATATTTATGAAAATGTAGAAGAAGCACTGGAAAAATCTGCAGAATTTAAAGAAGGGCATGCAGAAAAGATAGAAAAACTCGAAAATCTGCGTCATAAATATGATGAACTTTTATCCAAAAAGAATGCAGTATCCAGCCGTCTGATGAAAGCATTCCCGGATATGAAATCAAAACATCATAACGAGATTTTGCAGAAATTAAAGAAAATCAATATAAGAAAGTAGGAAAATATGAAACCGAAAATAAAAACAGGGATAAGCGCAATCATGATAATAGGATGGATATTTGCAGGGCTGGGTTCTGTCTTTTTAATAATGGGAATCCTTTTTCTGACACAGTCCGGTAAAGAGGAAGCCTTTAAAATGTTAGGACTCATCTTTGGCGGAACCGGACTATTCTTTTTCCTGATTGGTGTCATTTTTTTGATATTGCATTACAATAATAAAAGCAGCTTAAAGAAAATTGTAGATAACGGCTATTACATTATGGCAGAAATTTCAAATATAGATATGAATTATAATGTAAACGTAAATGGCAGATGCCCTTATGTGATATATGCCAGATATCAGGATATGAATGGCTGCATCCATACATTTCACAGCCGCAACATTTTCTTTTATCCGGCGGGAATGATGAAAAATAATATGGTAAAAATTTATACAAGACCGGATAATTTTAAAAAATACTATATGGATATCGATGAGATTTTACCGGAAGTACAGATGCATTAAAGGAGACAGAAATGATAAGAACAGTAAAAACAAGTGAAATAACAGAAAATATCAAAGAAATGTGCATTGAAGCAAATTATTATTTATCCAGGGATATGGATGCAGCAATGAAAAATGCGGCTGCAACGGAAGAATCTGAACTAGGACAGAAAATATTAAATCAGTTACAGGATAATCTTGAAATTGCAGATAAAGAGCAGATTCCGATTTGTCAGGATACCGGAATGGCAGTGGTATTTATTGAAGTTGGACAGGATGTTCATTTTGAAGGTGATGCTATAGAAGATGCCATTAATGAAGGAGTGCGTCAGGGATATGTGGAAGGATATCTTCGGAAATCCGTCGTAAAAGACCCACTGATTCGTGAAAATACCAAAGATAATACTCCGGCAGTTATACATTATTCCATTGTGCCAGGCGATAAAGTGAAAATGACTGTTGCACCAAAGGGATTCGGCAGTGAAAATATGAGCCGCGTCTTCATGTTGAAGCCTGCAGAAGGAATCGAAGGTGTTAAAAATGCCATCATGACTGCAGTAGCTGATGCAGGTCCAAATGCCTGCCCGCCAATGGTAGTAGGCGTTGGAATCGGAGGCACCTTTGAAAAATGTGCGATTCTTGCAAAAAAAGCATTAACCAGAAGCGTAGATTCCTATTCTGAAATACCTTATGTAAAAAATCTGGAAATAGAAATGTTAGATAAAATTAATAAGTTAGGCATCGGACCGGGCGGATTAGGCGGAACAACTACAGCCTTAAAGGTAAACATCAATACATACCCGACACATATAGCAGGACTTCCGGTGGCAGTGAACATCTGCTGTCATGTAAACAGACATGTGGTAAGGGAGATTTAGAATGAACGCAATTGTAATAGAAGGAAAAGAATATCATTTTAAAATGGCACATCCGGAAAATACAGAAGAAATACTGTCTTTATATCAGAGTGCCATGGGAACAGAAGGCTGCACCTGGGATGAAACATATCCAAGCCGGGAGACCATTGCAAAAGATTTTGCAAATCAGGCATTATTTATAATAGAAGATAATGCCCATAAAATAGCCGGAGCAATTTCAATTGATGAAGATACGGAAGTAAATGCATTAACCTGCTGGTCGAAGCAGTTAGAGCCATCCGCTGAGCTGGCTCGTCTTGTCATAAGAGAGACAGAACAGAATCATGGACTGGCACGCATTATGATTCAAAAGACCATGGAAGAATTAAAAAAAAGTGGCATGAAAGGTGTGCATTTTCTGGTAAGTAAGACAAATGAACGGGCAATGCGTTCCTATCAGAAATTGAATTTTACAAAATGTGGTGAATCGGATCTTTATGGAGAAGACTGGTGGTGCTACGAAAAGGCATTATAATAGATTTATTATAAAAGCTGGTAAATATCATTATTTATTATAGAAAGAACAGGTGATAGAATGGATAAATATATTAAAACACCGATAACAGAAGAAAAGACAGCAGAGCTTCATGCAGGAGATTATGTATACATAACAGGAACGATTTATGTGGCAAGAGATGCAGCCCACAAGAGAATGATGGAAGTCTTAGAAAGAGGAGAAGAGCTTCCGATAGACATTTTAGATTCCACAATCTATTATATGGGACCATCACCGGCAAGAGAGGGAAGACCAATCGGTTCCGCAGGTCCGACCACTGCAACCCGTATGGATAAGTATGCACCAACCCTATTGGATTTGGGTGAAAAGGCAATGATTGGAAAAGGAAAACGTTCCAAAGAAGTTATAGATGCTATCATCCGTAATAAAGCAGTGTACTTTGCAGCAATCGGCGGGGCAGGCGCGCTTCTTTCAAAATGCATTACCAAATCAGAAATCGTCTGTTATGAAGATTTGGGAGCGGAAGCCATCCGCAAGCTTGAAGTAAAAGACTTCCCGGTAATTGTTGTGATAGACAGAGATGGCAACAACCTCTATGAAACAGCAATAGAAAAATATAAGAAAATCCAGCTTTAAAATGCTCTAAAAAAATAAGTGAAAAATAATTTGAATTTGTGATTGACAAAGTGAAATAGTTTTAGTATTATTATCTATGCGTCATGTACGCAGACAACATCATATTTATTTGGAAAGTTCAGATATGGAGAAATACTCAAGAGGCTGAAGAGGCGCCCCTGCTAAGGGTGTAGGTCGGGCAACCGGCGCGAGGGTTCAAATCCCTCTTTCTCCGCTTTTTCCAAAGATAAAGAAATTTATTTTTTTTGGAAAAAGTTGTTGACAGATAAGAAATAAGATGTTATACTAAATGAGTTGTGTCTGAGAGATACAATAAAGAACCTTGATAACTGAACAGTGAAATAACCTTGAAAGATTTTGAGAAAAACGTAATCAAAAGATTACAAAATCATTCAGGACAGCATCTCTATTTAATA
>NZ_QTXS01000005.1:0-1559 GCF_003461765.1 Roseburia sp. AF02-12
GCAGAGCTGGAAGTAGTAAATAACGTAAAAAGACCGCAGCAGTTGGGAAATGTTGGAGAGAGTGGTATAAATTCTTATGCCGATTTTAGTAAAGCAGTAAGCGATATTGGTACGAGAAGTGATTTGACTGATGCACAAAAGATAAAGGAATTACAAAAACTGTTTAAAAACTCAAATTACAAAGCTGATATAAATGTGCCAAGTGATATTCAATATGTAAAGGGTTTTGATGTGAAGGGAAATGTAATATATGATTGGCCGCCTAAATTAGGCTTTGATGAAAGCACAATCAAACCTATTACCAGAACAGATGGTTTGGCTGATTCTTGGGATAGATATGGATATATGGGTGGTTCTAATTTCGCAGACGTTCCATCAACGGGTAAATACACATATAGTGAAAGAGCAATTCCTTATGTAGAAAATGAAGCAGCTTATCATACAGGAACTTTTAATAATGTAACGTATTTTGATAAAATTGATGCAATAAAAAATAGAGATATAGATACATTTAATGCGTTGCTTCATAATGAAGGGATATCTAGGTGGGATTTGGATGATTTTGAAGAACTATGTGATAGTTATGATTCGTTTATATCAAAAGCCAATAAGGAATTGGGAGATAGTGTAGATGCAACCTATGGTATAAAAGGCCAAGCAGCAGAATGGGGAGATATGACTGGTGGAGCGGGACAAATTGTTACCCCTTTTGGTGGAGATGTATTAGAAAAAATAGGAATATTAAAGGAGAATTAAGTGTGGATAAAAACAAATTAATTTCTAGTATACTATCATTTAAAGATGGCATAGGCATGTGGAAAATAGTATTAAATCAAATTACAGAGGCAGATTTTGTTATAGGATATGGTTTTGATAATAATGAAAAATTATGGAAGGTTTATCAAAATAATGAAAGAGGAATGAGGGCAGAATGGACGTTTAAGAATGAGGAAGAGGCATTGGAGAAATTATATAAAAAAGTAAAATTTCAGTGTAAATTAATAAATTAAATAAGGCCTTTTCAAAATCTGTTTGTCGGAACCATGATTCTGGGAGGAATGCTTGTCGTAGCAACCTGTGGTATGGCACTTCCTTTAGTGGCTACAGTAGGAGTAATGGCAATTGGCGCAGGAACAGCAGCATATGGCTTTTCAAATACAGTAGAAGGTGGTCAGGATGTTTATGCAGGAGTAACAGGAGACCCAAGAATGGTATCGGTTAATCCAATCCGTGATACAGTATTTGCCAGTAATCCGGACCTCTATTATTTAATAGGAAATGTATTGACAATCGCTGCTTCCCTGATACTGACCGGAGGAATGGCAGCAAATGCAGCAGTAAGTGCAGGAACATCCATAGGAAGGGCCGTAGTAACAGAGTATGCAAAGCAGGGACTGACGATGGCAGCCAGCAGCTATGTGGAAAAGAGCATGACAGAAGCAACCAACAGTCCACTGGCAGGCTTTGTAGTTGGTTCACTAACTGGAATGGCAACATATGGAACGCTCAGTGAGGCAGAGCTGGAAGTAGTAAATAACGTAAAAAGACCGCAGCAGTTG
>NZ_QTXS01000005.1:2983-3430 GCF_003461765.1 Roseburia sp. AF02-12
AGTATTATTGGTGGACAGTTAGGTGGCAGTAGTGCTACAATCAGTGCATATGATGCATCGGTTGTGAATGCAACAGAGTCCTTCCAACTGGCACAGATGATGGATGGAATGTTAAGTACATATCTCGAGCAGGTGAAGGACAGGGTAAACTCCTGTGAGGAGTTCTATGAACTGCAGCAACAGCAGTGGCAGGAATCTATCCGACTGAGAACAGAAGAAGGCATTGTGAAAACACTTGTCGGAGTCGGAACCATGATTCTGGGAGGAATGCTTGTCGTAGCAACCTGTGGTATGGCACTTCCTTTAGTGGCTACCGTAGGAGTAATGGCAATTGGCGCAGGAACAGCAGCATATGGCTTTTCAAATACAGTAGAAGGTGGTCAGGATGTTTATGCAGGAGTAACAGGAGACCCAAGAATGGTATCGGTTAATCCAATCCGTGATACA
>NZ_QTXS01000005.1:4578-4969 GCF_003461765.1 Roseburia sp. AF02-12
GGAGAGGCAGCAGAGCATGTAAGAAGCTATATGTGGGATTATCATATGAATCTTGCAAATATGATAAAAGATACGATAGAAACCTACCGGAGCAGCTTTATACTCTATACAGACTGGTATTATAACATTGATTCTGACCAGATGGCAGAGATGTCTCAGGATTCCATGGAGGGACTGGAGGAGAACATTCAGGGAGCAAGATCAGACTTTGATGCGGTAGCAGAGGAAGTAGCGGATATTGAGAGAGAACTGTCTGCTTATCTTGATGTGGGCAGATTTTCTACAACCTGTATGGAAAGCTGTTTTGACAATGCGCTTGCCGGAGTGCAGAATGTCCGCACACAGATAGGGGAATATGAAGAGGCACACAGCCATGCAGATATGTATCCCA
>NZ_QTXS01000005.1:6416-6756 GCF_003461765.1 Roseburia sp. AF02-12
GGCTTTTCACAGTTAATTGGTCTGATGAGTTATTATCAGAACCTCCTGACGCAGGATGCCGGGAAGCTTCTCACACTGCGTGATGAACTGGTTGATGCAGAAGCTTCTTTGATGAAAATGATAAAGACAAAATAGGGGGAGTGGAGAAAGTTATGGGATTTCAGGTAAAGTATGAAGAAATTACCAGCATTCGGGAACTGATTCTGGCACAGCTTGACCGGTGGATAGAGCAGATAGATGCGGTAAGAAGCAGTATTGTAGAGATTGCTGCCATGTCGGAGATGCACGGAGAGGCAGCAGAGCATGTAAGAAGCTATATGTGGGATTATCATATGAATCT
>NZ_QTXS01000006.1:0-1852 GCF_003461765.1 Roseburia sp. AF02-12
CCCTTTAAAGAGGGCTTTTATATATTAATCACAAATCACTTATCACAAATCACTTATCACAAATCACAAGTGATTTGTGATTGTTGATGATAAAATAAGAATAAGAAGAAATAGAAAGAAGTGAGTGATTGTGGGAAATTTAGGCGCACAAAAAGAAAAACGAAATGATACACCAATCAGTGCAAAAAAAGATATAATGGGAGATAAGACGGTTCGTGTTCGTGCTGACTTGCACCATATCATAAAAATCGAAACAGCAAAGAATGGCGGAAACGTAAAAGAAGTTATGGAAATAAGACTTAGAAGCAAACTTAAGAGTGTGTTGATATTGCAGTATCTTAAAATTTTGTGTATAATAGGAATTGAAGTTAAATTAGATGCTAAAAATTTGTAATTAAGAAGGAGGGATTCGTCATGTTGGTATTCCAAATGCGTAATGTAGATAAAACATCTACTATTTTGAAACAGACTAAAAACAGTGATTACGCAGATAAATAAATACGTTAGATTAATTCCTACCAGTGACTAATCTTATGACTTTTTAAACAGATAACTAAAATTACAAACAAATCGTTTAACTTCTGTATTTATTTACAGATGTAATCACTTCAGGAGTGATTACATGAACAAAAATATAAAATATTCTCAAAACTTTTTAACGAGTGAAAAAGTACTCAACCAAATAATAAAACAATTGAATTTAAAAGAAACCGATACCGTTTACGAAATTGGAACAGGTAAAGGGCATTTAACGACGAAACTGGCTAAAATAAGTAAACAGGTAACGTCTATTGAATTAGACAGTCATCTATTCAACTTATCGTCAGAAAAATTAAAACTGAATACTCGTGTCACTTTAATTCACCAAGATATTCTACAGTTTCAATTCCCTAACAAACAGAGGTATAAAATTGTTGGGAGTATTCCTTACCATTTAAGCACACAAATTATTAAAAAAGTGGTTTTTGAAAGCCATGCGTCTGACATCTATCTGATTGTTGAAGAAGGATTCTACAAGCGTACCTTGGATATTCACCGAACACTAGGGTTGCTCTTGCACACTCAAGTCTCGATTCAGCAATTGCTTAAGCTGCCAGCGGAATGCTTTCATCCTAAACCAAAAGTAAACAGTGTCTTAATAAAACTTACCCGCCATACCACAGATGTTCCAGATAAATATTGGAAGCTATATACGTACTTTGTTTCAAAATGGGTCAATCGAGAATATCGTCAACTGTTTACTAAAAATCAGTTTCATCAAGCAATGAAACACGCCAAAGTAAACAATTTAAGTACCGTTACTTATGAGCAAGTATTGTCTATTTTTAATAGTTATCTATTATTTAACGGGAGGAAATAATTCTATGAGTCGCTTTTTTAAATTTGGAAAGTTACACGTTACTAAAGGGAATGGAGATAAATTATTAGATATACTACTGACAGCTTCCAAGAAGCTAAAGAGGTCCCTAGCGCCTACGGGGAATTTGTATCGATAAGGGGTACAAATTCCCACTAAGCGCTCGGGACCCCTTGTAGGAAAATGTCCTAAGTGTGGCAACAATATTGTATTAAAAAAATCGTTTTATGGTTGTTCAAATTATCCTGAATGTAAGTTTACTTTAGCTGAACATTTTAGAAAGAAAAAACTAACCAAAACGAATGTAAAAGAATTACTGGAGGGAAAAGAAACCCTGGTAAAAGGAATCAAAAACAAAGAGAAAAAGCCCTACAATGCCGTTGTAAAAATTGGGGAAAAGGGATATATTGATTTTATCTCTTTTTCAAAATAAACATAAAAGCCCTTTAAAGAGGGCTTTTATATATTAATCACAAATCACTTATCACAAATCAC
>NZ_QTXS01000007.1:0-1449 GCF_003461765.1 Roseburia sp. AF02-12
ATAGCAAAAATGGCTGGTGTTGAGGAAAATGATATTGACAGGCTTTTAGCCAATCCACCAGAAAAGATTGAAATCGAAGTAAAGTATAAAATTGCTGTGACGGTTATGGAACTGCGATTTTGGCTAAAAGATTGTGAATCACCGATATAATCGGGATTTGTGAGTAGAGGGCACTTATGAAAAATAAAAGTATCAATCAAGTTTCCATAATAAATGGTGAAGATGGTCCCACAAGTGTTTTTATATTTGGAGAAGCTCAAAAGCAATCTCTAAAGATTAGAATCCGAAATGCTATCTATCAATCCAGACGAAAAAGGATAGAAAAGAGAATAGCGGCCAACCCGCATACCCTTGCGGAAGTGGTGCAATACGCAAAGGATCATTATGATTTAGTGGAAATCAATCCTGCCGCAACAAATTGGATAGAACGACAGAAAAATCTAAAAGCTAGTTTGATTATGCAGCATAAACCAGAACTTTTGGGCCAAAGGAAGGATATTCCAAAACCAGATTTTCATAATGAAGAATCTGTTAAAAATTTTTTGAATGAAATGGAAATTAGAAATAAATTGATTGACCAAATGCCTGATAATGTAATTCCCATGGATTTTCATTTATATGAAATAAAAATTGGTGAGGATTTAATGGAAATAGAGGTAGATTATACCTGGAATATATTTGGAATATCTTACTCTGGAAATAAGTCGGTCATAAAAAGGTTTAAGAAAATAGCCAGAGATTTATATTGTTATTATGGTGTCAGTGAGGAGGATATAAACAACCGGACAAAAAGATATTCTTCACTGGTAACGGAATTGAGTTCATAAATAAGCAGTTAATTTAGCAACAACTTGTTGCAGATTCTAAAGTTATCTTGCATAATTAAAATATAAAAGATGTATATAAGGTCGGAACAGAGACCTTAAACCTGTTCCAGTGGTCTGGATGGAGACCGAAAACCCATTCCCATTGCGGAATAAACTGCAAATACAGTGATCGCGTTGCAGAAACCTGTGAGGCCTGCGACCGGGGGAGAACCTGCGGGGACTCCTCTTTTTTATATTATGGAGATGGTGTATATGCAGAAGATGCTTGATTTTATAACATAGAAGAGAGTACGTGTAATGCGGAGTAAATAATGGTCAAAAAACAATCGACATCCGACTTCACACACGTTATGATATAGATAATCTAATAAGAAAACAGTGTTATCATTACCGCATATTCAGTGAGAATGGTAGCCATAAATATGAATTCGCAGGAACGGAATGGTTGAACCCTCAGGGTGACAGTGTCACTCATTTGTCAGCGAGAGGTGCTTAACTTGGATGATTTTCAGTTTTCTTATTTTGACATGGATTTACAGGAAAGTCAGTAAAATCAAGTTGTTGCTTGACTTATGTTGACCAAGAAAAACATAGATTTTCTGTAGTGACTTGAACTCCTAAG
>NZ_QTXS01000008.1:0-763 GCF_003461765.1 Roseburia sp. AF02-12
CTTTACTATTTCTAATAGTTTTCTCACATAATCATCTGCGTGGTTTATTGAAAACTCTCCATGATACATATTAGGAAGAACTTGTATAAAACTATCCTGCAATTTTTCATGAATGATTTTAGCAGATTTTTTCATTGATTGCTTTTCTTTTTCTCCAACATAAATTTGAACGGTTGCTTCACACTCTCCAATGCCATCTTTTAGTGAATATACTGAGTTTTCCTGTAAAAAGGCAATCATATCACTCTTTCTAATAGCACAAGTATCTTTGTAATATTCATCAAACAAATTCGACTTTATTCGTAGTGATTTGAATTGCAATTTTGAAAACCACTTATACTTTATTAAGCCATAGCAACTTCCAAACGCCGGTTTAATCATAGAATATGTAAATTTTGAAGGTATCACAAGTACACTTTCCACTATTGCATACTTACATATATCTTTGCGTTGAGATAAAATTTCAAGCAAAATCTGCCCTCCAAGCGATAGTCCTCCCATCATTAAAACAGAACCGCCCAATTTGCTATTTACAAATTCTATAATATCCAAAGCATTATTCTCTATCGTTGTAAACTGCTTATCACATCCTGCATGACCATCTAATATAGGCAAAACCACATGATAATCTGTTTGAAGTCTTTCAGCAACCTCTTTGTAATTCCACCATGATAAACCGCCTCCGTGTAAGAGGATAATTACATCGCTGTTTTCTTTTCCATATTCTACATAATTCAACCTCTTTCACCTCGCTGTAAACTTC
>NZ_QTXS01000009.1:0-544 GCF_003461765.1 Roseburia sp. AF02-12
TTTTGACCATATTTATTGTTTTATATGTTACTTCTCTATTAGTTCTGCAAACTAGAATTTATTACTCCATCAAACTGGAATTTGTCGCTTTAATACCCGTGGTCAACATGTTCCCAATTCCCACTGTCATTCCTAATTAGAATCCATTTCCAATCATCATATGTTGAATCCGGATTAAGCGAACCATCCCCGCCTGATGAGTCTACATCGAAAGATGATAATATTACGATTGCTTCATCCGCGTCATATTGTTCAGCCCATTCATCAAATTCATCGGCGTATGTATCTCCGGGATAGGACAGTTTTGTCAGTGTGCAGCCGTCAAATTCGTTGCCGAAATAGTCTTTTACTGTTTGGAAAGCCGCCTCAATATCACTGTCTGAATATATTTCCGATGGTTTCCAATCAGGAATTTGAACATTGTCAATATTCCCACCACTATTCTTTCCACTACAGCCGGCAAGAACAAAAATCATTATCAAAGCTGTCAGAAAACAGAATAAAGTTTTCCTATTCATTTTTCGATACCTCCTACGAATTCAAA